>JBGPGH010000003.1:0-330021 GCA_041483735.1 Gemmatimonadaceae bacterium
CCGCCGCGCCTCGGGGGCGTTCTACACGCCGCAGGCACTGGTCGAGCGCGCCACCACCGCCGCCCTCGCCAGCGCGCTCACCGAGGCGCGCGTTCCCCCCGATGTCGCCGACGCGCTGCTGCGGGGACAGGGCGCCGGCCAGTCCGACGGCGCCATCACCGCCGCCCGCACCGCGCTGGGCACGCTCCGGATCCTCGACCCGGCGTGCGGCTCGGGCGCCTTCCTCGTCCACGCCCTGGAGCGCATCGCCTGTCTCGTGAGGCAGTGCGGTGACGCGCGGCCGCTCCACGAGGTCCGGCGCGAAGTGCTGGAGCGCTCGATCTTCGGCGTCGATCGCAACCCCACCGCGGTCTGGCTCTGCGAGCTCCGCCTCTGGCTCTCGATGGTGATCGAGAGCGGTGAATCGGATCCGCTCCGCGTCCCGCCTCTCCCCAACCTCGACCACCACATCCGCGTCGGCGATGCCCTTGCCGGTCGCGCCTTTCCGCCCGTTCCGCCCGACGGCGACGCGCCGCGCGGCGGCTGCGAGGTCGCCGCCCTCCGCGCCCGCTACGCGCGCGCGTCGGGCGCCGGCAAACACCTCCTCGCCCGCCGGCTCGACCGCCTGGAGCGCGGGCACGCCCTGGCCGCCCTCGATGCCGCCCTCGCCGCACTCACCTCGGCGCGCCGGGACCTCCTGCTCGCCGTCCGTGGCCGAGACCTGTTCGGCGCGCGGCGTACGCCGGCCGCGTCCGAGCGGAGCGCCCTCCTCGACCTGCGCGCCCGCGCCCGCGAGCTGCGCGCGCAGCGGCGCGCGCTGGCACGGGGCGGCGCGCTCCCCTTCTCCTTCAGCGGCCACTTCGCCGATGCCGCCGCCGCGGGTGGATTCGATGTCGTGATCGGAAACCCGCCGTGGGTGCGCCTCCACCGGATCCCGATCGCGGAGCGCGAGGCGCTGCGCCGCGACTACCAGGCGTACCGGCACGCGGCGTGGGAATCGGGGGCGGCCGGCGCGCGCGCCGGCAAGGGATTCGCCGCCCAGGTCGATGTCGCCGCCCTGTTCGCCGAGCGTTCGCTCGCCCTGCTGCGCCCGGGCGGAACGATTGCCCTCTTCCTCCCCGCCAAGCTCTGGTGCTCCCTGGCCGGTGGCGGCGTGCGCCGGCTGCTTCGCGGCGACGCCACGCTTCTTTCCCTCGACGACTGGTCCGAGTCGCCGAGCGCCTTCGATGCCGTGGTCTATCCGTCGCTGCTGGTGGCGCGGCGCGGCCAGGACTCGTCAGGCACCGGGCCGCCCGTGGCCGTCACCGTCCACCGGCGGCGCGGCGCGGTGGGGTGGGACACCCCCGCCGGCCACCTTCCCTTCGACGCCTCGCCAGGCAGCCCCTGGCTGGTCGTGCCGCCCGGCGTGCGCGCCGCCTTTCAGCGGCTCGTCTCGGCCGGTCCCGCGCTGTCGCAGGCCGGCATCGGCCAGCCGATGCTCGGCGTCAAGTGCGGGTGCAACGCCGCCTTTCTCGTCGACGAATCCGGTGGCGCCAACGACAGCGACGTCGCCGCGATCGCGAGTGGGGAGGCGTCTGGTCACGTCGAGCGGCGCCTGCTCCGTCCCGCCCTGCGCGGCGACGCCATCCGGGCCTGGCGCGCGTCACCCGGCAGCGCCCGCATCATCTGGACCCACGACCACACCGACAGGCCCATGGCCAGCCTGCCGCCGCTGGCCGCCGGCTGGTTCGCCGGCTGGCGGGCCACGCTCGCCGCTCGCACCGACCTGCGCGGGCGCGGCGCGTGGTGGGCGCTCTTCCGGACCGGCGCCGCCGGCGCCGCGAGCCCGCGCGTGGTCTGGAGCGACTTCGGTACGCGTCCACGCGCCGCCATCCTCGACGCGGGCGACCCGGCGGTCCCGATCAACACCTGCTACGTGGTGCGATGCCGCGAGCCTGACGATGCCATCGCCCTGGCCGCGCTCCTCAACTCGCCCTTGGTGGCCGGCTGGCTGAACGCGGTGGCCGAGCCCGCCCGGGGCGGGTACCGGCGCTACCTGGGCTGGACGGTCGCGTTGCTGCCGGTGCCTCACGACTGGGCGCGCGCGCGCCGCCTGCTGGTGCCGCTCGCCCGGCGCGCCCTGGCCGGTGATCCGCCCGGCGACGTCGAGCTCCTGGCCACCGTCAACCTCGCCTACCGCGTCCGCCCCGGCGACGTCGAGCCGCTCGTCTCGTGGATGTTCCGTTCGTAGTCGTCTCCGCCCGTGAGGCACGGGCGGCCATCGGCGCCGCCTGGTTCCGCGGCGAGCGCGACGCGCCCGGGCCGCCGCCCGCTCCCTCGCGCATCACACTTCACCCTCACCAGCGCGACGCACTTCACCGCCTGCGGGCCGCGCTGGACACGTTTGGCGGCGCCCTGCTCGCTGATGAAGTCGGACTCGGCAAGACCTACGTCGCCCTGGCCCTCGCCGTCGACTATCCACGCCGCCTGATCGTCGCCCCGGCGGCCCTTCGCGAGATGTGGCGTGAGGCACTCACCCGCTCCGGCCTCGAGGCTCCCTTCGTTACCATGGAGTCGCTGGGACGGACGCGCTCGCGCGCGAGGGTGGGAGCGCGTCGAGGCGACGCATCGGCGGCGGCACCGCATCCCGACCACGCCCCGGATCTGGTGATCGTCGATGAGGCCCACCACGCCCGCAATTCGGCCACGGAGCGCCACCGCGCCCTGGCCGCGCTCACCACCAGCTCGCGCGTCCTCCTCCTCACCGCCACGCCGATCCACAACCGGCGCGCCGACCTCGATGCCCTGCTCGGGCTCTTCCTGGGCGCCCGCGCGCGCGACCTGTCCGATGTCGACCTGGCCCGGTGCGTCATCCGCCGGCGCCACGGCGCCGTGTCGTCCGCGACGGCGCTGCCGCGGGTGTCGGCGCCGATGCCGCTGGCGCTCGACCACGACGACGCCCTCCTCGACGCGATCGTCGCGCTCCCGCCCCCGCTGCCGCCCAGCGATGGCGGCGACGGCGGCGCCCTGCTCGCCTGGACACTCGTCAGGCAGTGGATCTCGAGCGACGGCGCCCTCCGCGCCGCGCTCCGCCGCCGCCTCGCCCGCGCCGCCGCCCTCGAAGCGGCCCTGACTCAGGGCGAGTATCCGTCGCGCGGGGAGCTGCGCGCCTGGATCGCCGCGGACGACGCCGTCCAGCTCGCCCTCCCCGGCTTTCTCACCACGCCGCCGCCATCGCTCAACGCCGCACCCCTCCTCGATGCCGTCCGCCGCCACGCCGACGCCGCCGGCGCCCTGCTCCGCCAGCTCGCGCGCCGCCCCGACCGGGACCTGCAGCGCGCCGGCCATCTCACGCGGCTCCGGGGCGCCGGCGTGAAGATCGTCGCCTTCGCCGAGTTCGCCGAGACCGTGCACGCGCTCTGGCGGCTGCTGCGCGGCGCGCCCGGCGTGGCCGCCCTCACCGCCGACGGCGCGCAGATCGCGAGTGGCACGATCTCGCGCGCCGACGCCCTCGCCCGCTTCGCGCCCGCTGCCTCACGCCGCCGCCCGCCGCCGGAGAGCGAACGCATCGACCTGCTGATCACCACCGACCTGCTGAGTGAGGGAGTGAACCTGCAGGACGCGTCGGTCGTCGTCCATCTCGACGTCCCGTGGACCGCCGCCCGCCTCGAGCAGCGGGTGGGGCGGGTCGCGCGGCTCGGCTCGCCTCACGAGTACGTCGACGTCTGGGCGATGACCCCGCCGGCCAGCGCCGAGTCGCTGCTGGGGCTCGAGCGCCGCCTGCGCGACAAGCTCCGCGCCGCCGCGCGGTCGCTGGGGGTGGCGGGCGCGATCCTGCCGTCGCTGGCGCCACCCGGCACTTCCCGGACCGGCGAAATCGGCCCGCTGGCCGCTGCCAGCCCGCCGTCGGCCGCGGAGGAGATCAGGGCGACGATGCGCTGCTGGTCGCGTGAGGCAGGCTCGGGCGGAAGAACCGAGAACGCGGGGACGCGCGTCGCCGTCGTACGAGCGCCGGCCGCGGGGTTCCTCGCCTGCTGCCTGGACGGAGAGCGGCCCTTCCTCGTGGCCGATGTCGGCGATGGGCCCACCGACGCGCCGCAGATCGTGGCGCGCGCGGTCGCGTGGGCGAACGGGCCGGCGGCCTCCAGCGACTCAGACCCTTCGGCGGTCGCGGCCGCGGATCCCCACGATCGCGGGATGGCGGCTGTGACCGACGGAGCGCTGCGCGCGCTCCACCGCTGGCTCTCGGCCCGTCGCGTCTCCGTCGAGACCGACATCGGCGCCGCCGCGTCGCTTCGCGCGCGCCGTCGCGTGATCGCGCGCATCGCCGCCATCACCCGGCGGGCGCCGCACCACCTCCGTCCCGCCATCACCGCCCTCGCCGGCGACGCCCGCCGCGCGGCGTCGGTGCCGTGCGGCTCCGGGGCCGAGCTGGTGCTGTCGCAGTTGGCCACCGCGGTGATGCCTGACGATGCCTGGCTCCGCGCCCTCCGGACCTTCGGCAACCTCCACGCCGGCCGCGCCGGCGTTTCACCGGAGCGGGGCGCCGCGCCCGCGGTGATGGTCGTCTTCATCCCCGCACACGGTCTGGCAGGCGGCCCGGAGGAATCGTACCCTATAGCTCCATGACTTCCGCCGCCCCACCGGTCCGCGACGCGGCGCCCATCCGGGCCCTCTCGCACCAGAGCACCAACGACCGCATTCTCGCCCTCGTCGCCCCGCACCTGACGGCCGGCGCCCGGGTGCTCGACCTGGGGGCCGGCGAGGGATACTTCTCGAAGGCGATGGGCGACCTGATCGCCGCCGGCAACGGCGCCACGCCGGCTCCCATGATCTCGGCGTGCGACGTCACCCCCGAGATCTATCGTTATGCAGCAGTCCGCTGCAACCGGATCGGCCCCGATGGCCGGCTCCCGTACCCCGACGCGACCTTCGACCTCGTCTGCAGTCTGGAAGTCGTCGAGCACGTCGAGGACCAGTTCGGATTCTGCCGCGAGATCCTCCGCGTCCTCCGCCCCGGAGGGCTTGCCGTCCTCAGTACCCCGAACGTCCTCAACCTCAATTCCCGCTGGCGCATCCTCCACTCCGGATTCGCCACCCTGTTCAACCCGCTCTCGCTCTCCACCGTCGATGTGGTCCACACGTCGGGGCACATCCACCCCGTGAGTTACTACTATCTCTCCTACGCCCTTCGTCGCGCCGGCGCCGAGTCGGTCACCGTCTCCTACGATCGCTTCAAGACGTCGGCCACGTGGCTGTACGTCCTGCTTTGGCCCGTGCTCACGCTTGGCAACCTCGGATTCCGCATGAAGCTGCGCCGCGGCAGCCCCGACGTCCTGCGCCAGAACGCGCGGCTGCTCGATGACATGCGCAGCCGGGCGATGCTCACCGCGCGCAGCATCATCCTCTCGGCGCGCAAGCCTTGACCACTCTGCCCGAACCCATCGTCAGGCAGGCCGCCATGCCCGGAGTCCGTCCCGCCGCCCGCCGTTTCGCCGACGGTGCGAGGCTCGCCTGGCTCGTCGCGGGGATCCTCACCGCGCGCATCACTCCCGCGCAGGCACCCCAGGCGCCGCCACGTCAGGTCGCCGCCGTCTCCGGCGAGTGGAGCGCGTACGGGCACGACGCGCTCGGCAGCCGCTTCTCACCGCTCGCGCAGATCACCCGCGCCAACGTCGGCCGGCTCGCGGTCGCCTGGACGTATCGCACCGGCGACGCCGACGTCCCCACCACGAAGCCGGTCAAGTTCGAAGCGACGCCGCTGATGGTCGACGGCACGCTCTACCTCTCGACGCCGTTCGGCCGCGTGATCGCGCTCGACCCCGAGAGCGGCGCCCAGCGCTGGACCTTCGACGCCCGGGTCGACCGCGGCGGCAACTGGGGCGACTTCGCCAACCGCGGCGTCTCCACCTGGGTCGATCCGACCGTATCGCACGGCGCCGCCTGCCGCCGCCGCATCTATCTCGGCACGATCGACGCCCGGATCATCGCCCTCGATGCCGCCACCGGCGGCGTATGCACCGACTTCGGCGACAGCGGCACGGTCTCCCTCAGGCGCGGGTTGCGCAACGCGCCGTTCGAGACCGCGGAGTACGAGCTCACCTCGCCCCCGGCGGTGATCAACGGCCTGGTCATCACCGGCTCGGCGGTCGCCGACAACAATCGCACCAACGCGGCCAGCGGCGAGGTCCGCGCGTACGATGCCCGCACCGGCGCCCTCCGCTGGAGCTGGGATCCCGTCCCGCGCGATTCCACCGACCCGGCCTGGACGACCTGGCGCGGCGCCATGTCGCACACCACCGGCGCCGCCAACGCCTGGTCGGTGATCGCCGCCGACTCGGCGCGCGACCTCGTCTTCGTCCCCACCGGCAGCGCCAGCCCCGACTACTGGGGCGGCGAGCGCTACGGCGACAATCGTTATGCGAACTCGATTGTCGCTCTCCGCGCCTCCACCGGCCGGGTGGTCTGGAGCTTCCAGGCCGTCCACCACGATCTCTGGGACTACGACGTCGCCTCCCCGCCGGCGCTCGTCACCATCGTGAAGGACGGAAAGTCGGTCGACGCCGTCCTCCAGTCCACCAAGTCCGGCCAGCTCTTCGTCCTCGACCGCGACACCGGTACGCCGCTCTTCCCGGTGGAGGAGCGCCCCGTCCCCGCCAGTACGATCTTCGGCGAGCGGGCCTCGCCCACGCAGCCGTTCAATACCGTCATCCCCGCGCTCAGCCCCCTGTCGCTGTCGCTCGATTCCGTGTGGGGCCCCACCCCCGCCGAGCGTGAGAACTGCCTGGCACAGATCCGCCCGCTCCGGAACGAGGGCGAGTTCACGCCGCCCAGCCTCCAGGGGACGCTGGTGCTCCCGTCGAACATCGGTGGCGCCCACTGGGGCGGCCTCGCCTTCGACCCGGCGCGCCAGGTCGCCGTCGTCCCCGTCAACCGGATCGCCGCCTACGTCCAGCTCATCCGCCTGGACCAGCTGAACACGGCCGAGGCAACGCAAAACGAATCCCGGCTGGGCGACCAGTACACCCGGATGCACGGCACGCCGTTCGTCATGCGCCGCCGCATCCTGATCGGGCCGTCCGGCCTTCCCTGTGCCCCGCCGCCGTGGGGCTCGCTCGTGGCGATCGACCTCCGCACCGGCGCCCGCGCCTGGGACGTCCCGCTCGGCGACGCCGCCGCCCTCAAGCCCGAGATGAAGGCGCAGGCCGCGGCCGCTCCCCCGCTCGGCACGCCTAACCTTGGCGGCCCGATCATCACCGCCGGCGGGATCGTCTTCATCGGCGCGGCGATGGATCACGTCCTGCGCGCCTTCGACATCGAGACCGGCCGCGAGCTCTGGAAGGGCCCGCTCCCCGGCGGGGCGCGCGCCACCCCCATGACCTACCAGGTGTCGCCGGGCGGCCGTCAGTTCGTCGTGGTCGCCGTGGGCGGGAGCGAGGACTGGGGGAAAGGTGACTACGTGGTAGCATTCGCCCTCCCCAAGTGATTGGCTGTTGAGGCTCCTGCCTGTCGTTTGTAGTTGCCGTTTTCTCGTTTCTCGTTTCTCGTTTGTTCTTTTCTCGTTTCTCGTTTGTTTCCTGTTTCCTGTTTCCTGCTTCCTGCTTCTCCTCCCCCATGCATCGACGCCAATTCGGCACTACCCTCCTCGCCGCCGGCGCGACGCTCGCCGTCCCCCGCTGGGCGCACCCGCTCGCTGCCAACCGCCCGATGCGAGCCGCGCAGCCCTCGCTCCGCGTGAACGGTGCGCGCGTGAACGCGCATCTCGCCGCCCTCTCCGAATTCGGGAAGAACCCGCAGGGCGGCGTCACCCGCCTCGCCTACACCGACGCCGACAAGCAGGCGCGCGCGTACGTCATGCAGCTCATGCGCGACGCCAAGCTCGACGTCAGCCTCGACGCGGGCGCCAACGTCCTCGGCCGCCGTGCCGGCAGCGACCCGTCGCTCAAGCCCATCCTGTTCGGCTCGCACATCGACTCGGTGCCCGAGGGCGGGAACTACGACGGCGACGTCGGCTCGCTGAGCGCGATCGAGGTGGCGCAGACACTCGCCGGCGTGACCACCAGGCATCCGCTGGAGGTGGTCGTCTTCCAGAACGAAGAGGGCGGCCTCTGGGGCAGCCACACCATGACCGCCGACCTCACCCCCGCCGAGCTCGCGACCCTCAGCCGCAGCGGCAAGACCATTCGCGAGGGGATCGCCTTCCTCGGTGGCGATCCCGACAACCTCTCGCGCGCGCGCCGCCGTCGCGGCGACCTGTTCGCCTACCTGGAGCTCCACATCGAGCAAGGCGGCACGCTCGACACGCGGCACCTCGACATCGGCGTCGTCGAGGGGATCGTCGGGATCCGCGAGTGGGACGTCACCGTGGACGGCTTCGCCAACCACGCCGGGACCACCGCCATGGGCGACCGCCGCGATGCCCTGCTCGCCGCCTCACGATTCGTCGAGGCGGTGAACCGCATCGTGCGCTCCGTCCCCGGCCGCCAGGTTGGAACGGTGGGGCGCATCCAGGCATTCCCCGGCGCGCCGAACGTCGTCCCCGGCCGCGTGACCTGCACCCTCGAGTTGCGCGACCTCGATGCCGCGAAGATCGCGTCGCTGTATCAGATGATTGTCGACGAGTCCACGAAGATCGGCGCCATGAACGGGACGACGTTCACCTTTGCGAAGCTGACCGAGAACATCCCCGCCCTTACCGCCCCCGCGATCCGGAAACTGGTGGCCGAGAGCGCCGATGCGCTGGGACTGAGCCACACGTCGCTGCCCAGCGGCGCCGGCCATGACGCGCAGGACGTCGCCCAGATCGCGCCGGTGGGGATGATCTTCGTGCCAAGCGTGGGCGGGATCAGTCATTCGCCGAAGGAATTCACCCGCCCGAAGGACGTGGAGAACGGCGCCAACGTCCTGCTGCAGACGCTGCTCAAGCTCGACGCCCTGCCGGGGGGGGCCCTCGAATAGTGCGAACGCGCGCCCTGCTCCTGGGCCTGACGCTCCTGCTTCCTCCCGGACCTTCGGGGAAACGCGTCGGGCGGGAGCTCCCGGCCGCACTACCTAACGACAACACCGCGCCGGCCGGCCGGCTCCGCGATGGCGTCCTCCGGATCGCGCTCGACGCCCGCCTCGCCACCTGGCATCCGGACGGCGACTCCCTCCCCGGCATCCCGATCGAGGTCTTCGCCGAGGCCGGCCGGCCGCCGCAAGTCCCGGGGCCGCTCATTCGCGTCCCCGCGGGAACCGAGATCCAGGCGTCGGTCCGCAACTCCCTCGAGCGCGACACGCTCACCTTCTTCTTCCCGGCAATGTCCGGGCCTTGGAGCGGCGCCGCCGACTCGCTCGTCATTCCGCCCGGTGACACGCGCGAGCTTCGCGCGAGAGCGGATACGCCCGGCGACTTCCTCTATCGTGCCGTCACGAGCACGCCCAGCGCCCGAAAGCTGCGCCTCGGCGGCCTGCTCGGCGGCGCCGTGATCGTCGACTCGACCGCCTCGCCCGCGACGCCCCGTCCGCGCGACCGCGTCTTCGTAATTCTCATCGCCACCGACTCCGTCGAGCCCCTGCAGGGCTTTCCGATTCCCGACCGCGCGGTCTTTTCGATCAACGGCCGGTCGTGGCCGCACACCGAGCGGTTGCACGCCACCCTCGGCGACACCGTGCGCTGGCGGGTGATCAACGCGTCGTTCGACGTGCATCCCATGCACCTGCACGGCCACTACTATCGAGTCGATGAATTCGGTGGCCCCTCCGCCGCTCGCGATGGGCAGACCGCCCCGGGCCGCATGGTGGTCACCGAACGGATGTCACCCTTCTCGACGATGCGCCTCACCTGGGTTGCCGAGCGGGAGGGCCACTGGCTCTTCCACTGCCACTTCCAGATCCACGTGGAGCCCCACGGGCCGCTGGGGCTCGTGAGGCTCGATGGCGCCACCTACCGCATTGGCCCCCGTGTGAGGAATACGGACCATGACATCCACGCCAACCACGCCCTGACCGGAATGGCCGGGCTGGTGCTTGGCGTCGAGGTCCGCCCGCGCCGTGGGAAGCCCGCACCCCTCAGCGACCCGGTGCCGGGCCGGCGGCGCTTGCGGCTGGTGGCCGTGTCGGATTCCGGGTTCCCCGACTCCGCGCCATCGATGCGATTCGTGCTCGAAGATCCCGCCGCCGGCCGCCGCCTGGAGAGCGGCCCGGGGAGCAGCCCCCCGATCGAGCTTACCCGCGGCCAGCCGGTCTCGCTCATGGTGGTGAATCACCTGCGCGAGCCCACGGCGGTTCACTGGCACGGCATCGAGCTCGAGAGCTACTTCGACGGCGTGGCGGGGTTCTCCGGATCGGGCGGACAGCTGGCTCCGGTCATTGCGCCTCTCGACTCGTTCGAGGCGCGCTTCACGCCGCCGCGCGCCGGCACGTTCATCTATCACTCACACGTCGACGAGCAGAGGCAGCACCGGGCCGGGCTGGTCGGTGCGCTCATCGTGCGCGATGCTGTGCCGCGCGACTCGATGGAAGATCTCATCTTCATGATCAAGTCGGCTCGCGCGGGCCTCGACGCACCCGTCCCGCTCGAGATCAACGGCCGCGGCGGCCCGGACACCACCGTGCTCCACGTGGGGCGCCGCTACCGCCTGCGCTTCGTCAGCATGCCCGTGCGCTTTCCCAACGCCGTTGTGTCGCTCACCGGGCGGCCCGACAGCGCCTTCACCGTCCTGCGCGACACGATGGTGCTCCAGTGGACGCAGCTGGCCAGGGACGGCGCCGACCTGCCCGCGGGCGCGGCCGCGCCGGCCCGCGCGCGCCAGATCGTGAGCATCGGCGAGACGTACGACTTCGAGTTTGTGCCGTCGCGCCCGGGCTCGCTGCGGCTGGAGATCCGCACTCCCGCGCCACCAGGGCGCCTGCTGGTCCGCGTGCCGATCCGGGTGGAGTGAGCCGAGCCACGCGTCAGCGGTAACGCGTCGCTGCGGGGCAGTCGGCGCGCCGGCGCTACCGGCGCCTGCCCTGCACCACTAGCTTCGCTGCATGCCCCACCTCCCCTCCTCCCCTCCTCCCCCCCTCCCTGTCCTGCTCTTCGACCTCGACGGCACCCTCCTCGACACCATCGAACTCCTCCTCAGCTCCATGCATCACGCGTTCGAGGGGCGCGAGCACCGCCCGTCGGACGGTGACTGGATCGCCGGCATCGGCACCCCGCTCAACGCCCAACTCCTCGAATTCGCCCGCTCGCCGGACGACCTCACACTCCTCCTCGAGCGCTACCGCGCCTTCCAGCGCGAACACCACGACCGGCTCACCCGCAGCTACCCCGGCGCCGCCGCCACCCTCGAGTCGCTCCGCGCCCGAGGCCACCGCTTCGCCGTCGTCACCAGCAAGATCGAAGAACTCGCCCACCGCGGCCTCACCCACGTCGGGATGACCCACCTCTTCGAAACGGTGGTGGGACTCGACTCCACCACCCGCCACAAACCCCACCCCGAGCCCGTCCTGGTCGCCCTCGACCGACTCGGCGCCCAGCCTCACCAGGCCGCCTTCATCGGCGACTCACCCCACGACGTCCACAGCGGCAACGCGGCCGGCGTCACCACCATCGCCGCCCTCTGGGGACCCTTCTCCCGCACCGACCTCATCCCCGCCGCGCCCACGTTTTTCCTGGAGCGCATTACCGACCTCCCCGCCCTCCTCGACCGCGCGGCCGGAACGGGCCACATTCACAGGGAAGGACTGCGCCCCTAGCGCCACCAGGCAGCAGCTGTTTTCTCGTTTCTCGTTTCTCGTTTGCCCTTCCGCATTCCGCATTCCGCATTCCGTAGTCGCGCGGCCCTTCTCCTCGTTCCTCGTTCCTCGTTCGTTCAAACCCTCCACGCGGATCAGGCATCTCATCCCGTGCGATGAGTCCGGATCCTCTTCGAGCAGTGGTGGTTACCCCTACGCCTCCACACAGCGGCGAATTCGCGGTTCGCGACGGCGTCCAGGCCGATGTGGCCCTGGCAGCGTCGGGAGACCGGCGGGCGTTCGAACGCCTGTACCGGGGGCACGTGGACCACGTCTTCTCGGTCTGCATGCGGATGGCGGGGGATCGCGGGGTGGCCGAGGAGCTTACGCAGGATGTGTTCGTCCGCGCGTGGGGGAAGCTGTCGCTGTTTCGCGGCGAGAGTGCGTTCGGCACCTGGCTGCACCGGATCGCGGTGAACGTGGTGTTGAACGCGAGAAAGAGTGAAGGCCGGCGGCGGTCACGACACGAAGACGATGACGCGCTCGACGATGTGCCACAGCGGCCGCACGTCCCGGGCGATCGGATGGATCTGGAGGCGGCGATCGCGGGACTGCCGCCGGGGGCGCGGAAGATCTTCGTGCTCCACGATATCGAAGGGTACAAGCACGAGGAGATCGCCGAGATGCTCGGCATCACCAGCGGAGGGAGCAAGGCGCAGCTGCACCGCGCCCGGCTTCTCCTCCGGGAGGCACTGACGCGATGAACGCACCAGCCATGAATTGCGAGCGGGTCGACGGACTCCTCTCTGACTACCTGGAGGAGACGCTCGGCGCGCATGACCGTGCCGCGCTCGAGGCCCACGCCGCTTCGTGCCCGCGTTGCTCGTCGTTGATGGACGATCTGCGCGGGATCACCGCCCAGGCCGCCGCCCTGCCGCGACTCCACCCGTCGCGCGACCTGTGGGACGACATCGCCCATCGCATCGAGACGCCGGTGATCGCGATCGCCACGCCGGCCCGCGTGACGCGGGTGCGGCGCGCCTGGACCGTGGCCGCCGCGGCCGCGCTGGTGATCGCCACCGCCGGTGTCACCTACGAAGTCACGATGCGGACCATGGCGCCGGGCTCTCCGGCGTCGTCAGGCATCGCCGCGCAGCCCGCCGTGCCGGCCACCGGTGCGCCGCCTGCCGGCTTGTCCGCCATGCCCGTCGCGTCCGGCACGCCGGCCGTGGCGTCGCCGGTCGCGGCCGCGCCGAGGGTCGCGCCACCGGTCCGACTGGTGAACGCCGCCGGCTCCGCCCCCGGCGAAGCCACCTACGATCGTGAGATCAGCGCCCTCCGCCTGATTCTCAGGCAGCGGCGCGCGCAGCTCGACCCCAAGACCGTCGCCGTCGTGGAGCGCAGCCTCCTGATCATCGACAGCGCCATCGCGCAGAGCCGTTCGGCGCTCGCGAAGGACCCGAACAACCCGTTCCTGGACCGTCAACTCAACAAGGCGCTCGACCGGAAAGTCGAGCTGCTGCGGACCGCGGCGATGCTGCCGGCCCGCACTTAGAGGAAGACCATGCGCACGAACCGGCTCTTTCGCCTTCTGATGCTCACCCTCGCCGCTACCACCCTCGCCGCCACCGCCGGTGCCCAGCGGAAGCACCGCGCCCCGGACGACGATGAGGAGTCGCGCCTCGACACCACCGTCACCCTCGTCAAGGGCGGCGTCGTCGACCTCCGCCTCATCTCCGGTGAGGTCACCGTCACCGGCTGGTCGAAGAACGAAGTCCACATCGTCGCCAGCAGCGAGCGCGGCGTCATCGAGTTCGACCGCTCGGAGTCGCGCATCTCCCTGGAGACGCACCCGCGTCGCGGCGACCTCGGCGACACCCGGTACGAGCTCTCGGTCCCGGTCGGGACCCACGTGATCGTCGAGACCACCTCCGGCGACATCAGCGTCCAGGGAGTCCAGGGCGAGATCGAGACCCGGACGATCAGCGGCGAGATCGACGTCACCGATGTGGCGCGACACTACGTCTTCAGCTCGGTCTCCGGCGACGTCCGGGTGCGGCGCGTCGAGGGCGACGCCCGCGGCTCCAGCGTCAGCGGCACCGTCGAGCTCGACGAGGTCCACGGCGACATCGAGGTCGAGACCACCAGCGGCGACATCGAGCTCCCCGGCGCGCGCGGCAAGTTCGTGCGCCTCGAGACCGTGAGCGGCGAGATCACCTTCGACGGCGACCTCGACCCCGCCGGCCGCTACGAGTTCAACTCGCACTCCGGCGACCTGCGCCTCCGCCTCCCGGGCTCGGCCCAGGCGATGCTCTCGGTGCAGACGTTCAGCGGCGATATCGACAGCGATTTCCCGCTCACGCTGCGGCCCGGCGACCGTACCGGACGCCGCACCCCCAAGCGGATGGAGTTCACGCTCGGCGGCGGCGGCGCGCACGTCACCGTCGAAACGTTCAGTGGCGACATCACCATCGAGCGCGGTTCCCCGCGCACCAATCCCGACAAGGAGTAATCGTCATGCGTCGCACCATCCTCGCCGCCGCCACCCTGGCGCTGCTGGCGACTCCCGCCGCCGCCCAGGAGCGGAACGACGAGAAGGACTTCACCTGGAAGGGAACGATCCCGGCCGGAAAGTGGATCACCATCCAGGACATGAACGGCGACGTGGACGTCGTGGCCAGCACCGGCACCGAGGTCGAGGTCACCGCCCACAAGCACTGGCGCCGCGGCGACCCCGAGGATGTCCGGATCGAGGTGGTGAAGGGCGGCGCCGGCGGTGACGTGATGATCTGCGCCCTCTGGTTCGACGCGCGCTGCGATGAAAACGGCATTCACAACGATCGCCACTGGGGCGACCGGCGGAACGACGTCGCGGTCGACTTCACCGTGAAGCTCCCCAAGGGCGTGCGCGCCCACATGGCGACCGTCAACGGCTCGCTCCACATCGACGGCGCCGGCGCCGAAGTCGAAGCGTCGACGGTCAACGGCGGCATCCGGGTCACCACCGCCAGCGGTCCCGTGAACGCCACCACCGTCAACGGCGGCATCGACGTCGACATGCACACCCTGTCCGGTGATGACGACATGCGCTTCGAGACCGTGAACGGGAGCATCTCGGTGGACGTCCCCGCCGCGCTGGACGCCGAGCTGGAGATGAGCACCGTCAACGGCGGCTTCGACTCCGACTTCCCGCTCTCCCTCAGCGGCCGTATCAACCCGCACCACATCCGCGCCACGATCGGCAAGGGCGGGCGGAGGCTGGTGATGCGGACCGTGAATGGCGGGATCACGTTGAGAAAACAGGGTTAGGACGAGGCGAGCAGGGAGCGGGGAGCGGGTCCGCCCAGGGCCGGCGCAGTGATTGCGCCGGCCCTTCCTGCGGGGGGCACGGACTACACGAATCAGGGGCGGACACACCGCGGACCATTCAGAGTGGGTTGATGGCTCAGCCACGATGGCGGGAACGATTGGGAGTTCCCCCGCCCCCGCCGTATCCGCGAAAATCCGCGGCGCCACCGGGGTCGAGTACCAGCCAATGCGTTAGGTACTGCCCCGGTAGCCGGCGCTGGGGCCGGCCGGGCTCGCTCGGATTCCGCTTGTCACAGATCGAAGGGTTCGCGCGCTCCACTCCACATGCGCCTTCGATGCTTCGCGACGGCCATGCTGCCGGCGTGCACGTCCCTGCTCTGGAGCGGGGTGGGTGCAGCGCAGGCCGGACGCCTGACCACGCCCCCCGGGCACGCCGGCCATTCCGTCCTGGCAAGCCGATCTGCGCCGTCCGACACCGCGCCGCCCGACTCCACGAAGAAGGGCAAGGGAAAGCGGAAGGTCGACGTGTCGGGCTACGTCCAGGTGTTCTACAAGATGCGGCGCGACGCCAACGGAGACGGCGTCGTCGAGCCGAGTGTTTTTCGGGACCAGCGCGTGCGCATCGAGTTCAAGGGCGACGTCACCCGGCACGCCGCCTACGACCTCGAGGTCGATCCCAGGGCGCCGGAGATCACCGGCGTGCTGAGGGACGCCTTCATCGCGCTCGACTACGTCCGGCATCACGAGATCCGGATCGGCCAGCAGAAGACGCTGTTCGGCTACGAGAACCCCGCCTCATCGGCCCGGTTGTTCACGGTGAACCGATCCGAGGTGTCAGACAACCTGTCGCGCGGGCCAAACCTCCGAGACATCGGGATCGGCCTGACCGGATGGTTGCCCGCCGGCGAGCGGTGGCGTGTCGAGGACGCACTGACGCTGGTCAACGGGTCGGGGATGAACGTGCAGGCCGACAGCACCGCGAAGAAGAACCTCTGGGGGCGGATCGGCCTTCGCTACAAGCGCCCGGACTGGACGGTGCGCTTCGGCGTCTCCGGCGCCAGCGGAGATCAGCAGGAGCCGCTCGACTCCGGGCCGCCCCTGGTGATCGCCTACACGCACGGCTTCACGCGCCTGGGAGCGGACGTCGAGGTCGACCATCCCCGCGTCTTTTTCGCCGCCGAGTTCGTGTCGGGCAACGACAAGGCCCCCGCGAGCCTGCCGGATGCCGGCGGCGGCAGCGTCGGCTACTACGCGATCGTGGCGGGCAAGACGCGCTGGAACGCTGGGCCGCTCCTTCGCTATGACGCGCTCGAAGGATTCCGGCGCTGGACCGGTGGCGGGTACGTCGGGCTGCCATCGGATGACGTGAGTCTGCTGCTGAACTACGAGGTCTTCCGGGACGATCTCGGCAAGCACGACGACCGGTTCTATCTGCGGCTGCAGCTCCGCTTCTGAGCGCCCCCACGCGTGCCCGCTCCCCTCTTCGACACCAATGGACACGACTGACTTCCCGGCACTGCTTTCGCTGCAGGACGTCCAGGTGCCCCACACGGGGCAGACGCTCCTGCGTCTTGCTGCCGCGACGATGCTCGGCGCGTTGCTGGCCTACCGACCGTGGCGGAAGCTGCTGCCCGCCGCAACGCCCGTGCAGGACGAGACCGCCCAGTCCCAGCTGCTGATCGCGGTGGCCGGCGTCGTCATGGTGGTCGTGATCGGCGAGAGCACGGCGCGCGCCTTCGGACTGGTGGGGCTCGGCGCGTTCGTCCGATTCCGTTCCGGCATCAAGGACCCGCGCGATGCCGCCGCGATGTTCATGATGATCGGCATCGGCATGAGTTGCGGCCTTGGCCTGATCTCCACCGCCGTGCTCGTGACCGGGTTTGTCGCGCTCGTGATGGTCGTGCTCGATGCGACGCGACGCTCCGCACCGTGATCCGGGCCCGGCCTTGAGCGTCCCGCGGCAGGCCGAAGACATCGGGCCCGCGACACGGACACTCGGCCCCCACACATCTCGACCCGCCGCGCACAGTTCCGGGCGTCGGTGGCCTGACCGGCGCCTGTCGCTCGTGTGGCCGCTGGCGATCACCGCACTGGTGCTGGGGTCAGGTGTGGCCGTCGCGGCGCCGCTTCGCCTGCTGGCCGGCTGGTCGCCGGGGGCGGCGGCGTTGCATCTGCCGGCCGCGTACATCGCGCTCGCGCCGCTGTGCGATGTGCTCGATGCCCTGTCGCTGCTGTCCGTCCGGCAGCACGCTGCCCTGATGGCCACCGTGCTCGCGGCGCACGGCGCCTGGCGCTGGCGCCGTCGCGCGCCACCGCAGGCGTCGGTCACGTTGGCCGCGCTCGGCGAGCTGGCTCACTGGTCCAGGCTGGTCGCGGTGCTGGTTGGCGTCTACGCGATCGGCGCGCTCATGACGAGGCCCATGGCGGCCCTGCACCTCGATGACCCGGACGCGCTCGTCGTCGACTTTCACAGCCACACCCGGGCGTCGTGGGACGGCCGCGACGGCTTCACGGTCGAGGCGAACCGCGACTGGCATCGGGACGCCGGATTCGACGCGGCCTACCTCAGCGATCATGGCACGCTCGCCGGAGTCGCCGAGGGGCGCCGGCGCAATCCCGCCTTGGCGGGCGGGGGCACCGTGATGCTGCCCGCCATTGAAGTGCGGTGCGCGGGGCAGCACGTGGTCATCCTCGGCGCCACCAGCCGCGACATCTCGGATGAGTGCGCGCCGGCGTTCCTGCGGGTCGCCAGGCCCCCCCAGCCACCGGAGCGCGCCGCCGAAGAGCCCGTCGCGCTACTGACGATCCCGGGAAGCCTCACGAGCCCTTCGCGCCTGCCGCTCGTGCGGGCGATCGAGATCGCCGACGGCGCGCCGCGCGCGCTCGATCAGATGCAGCACGATGACGCCCGGATTCGCGGCATCGCCGATCGCGAGAACCTGGCCCTCGTCGCCGGCTCCAACAACCATGGATGGGGGCGAACGGCCGCCGCCTGGTCGGTGGTGCACGTGCCCGGCTGGCGCTCGCTCCGCCCCGAGGCTCTCGATTCCGCCATTCGGCGCCGCCTGCTTCGCGACGGGTCGCACGGCGTGTCCGTGCTTGAGCGGCGTCGGGTGGCGCCGGGCGCGTCGGCCTTCGCGCTGGCCGCGACGGTGCCGGCGGTCGCCTGGGGCATGCTCGCCACCCTGTCCACTCCGGAACGACTCGCCTGGCTGTGCTGGACGTGGGCGGTCTTCGGAAACGCGCTACTCGTCAGGCGTCGGCGGCGGGCGGGGCGCGTCCCGTGGGGCGCGCGGGGCGGGCACCGTCGCGCGGGGCGCGAGGTCCAGGGTGAACACGCCGCCGCTGTCCGCCGGCGTACTGGAGACGATCCCATCGGGGCCCTTGCGGAAGATGACCGTCTCCTCGAGTTGCACCCGCACCCGGCGCACGGCTCGAGGCACGATGAGCGTGAAGCTCACCGGCGCACCACCGTCGTCGACGACGAGCTGACTCCGCCGGAGTGAGAGATCGGCGGTGCCCCCCTCGGGCACCAGGGACACCCTGGCGGCCTCCGCGAAGACGATGCGCAGCCGCCCGCCGGACTGGCGGCGCACGAACCGGACATCGAGCTCCTCTTCCGGACCGAACGCGATCCCCGCGCCGGCGTGCGTCCGCGTCGAGTCCTGAGACTCCGCCGGCGCGGGCGGCATTCCCCGCGCCCGCGCCATTACGCGCACCAGCGCGCGGTGGACCGGCGAGATGGGCAGCGCCGCCGCCACCCCCGCGACGCACAGCGCCGCCCCCGCGGCGATGAGGCCTAACCGGCGCCGACGCACCACCCTCGTCCGCGCCACGGCCACCACCGCCTCGAACCGCACGGGAGGCGGCGCATGGTCCAGGAGCCGCAATGCCTCCGCCGTCTCCCGATCGGCGCGCCGCATCGCCTCCAGCTTCTCCCGGCACTGCGGGCACGACGCCGCGTGCACCGCCGACTGCCGCGCGGAGCCCAATGTCTCGCCGAATGCCAGCGCCGCGAGCTCGGCTTCACTCAGGTGCACGATCTCTCTCCGTGAACGCGGCCCGGAAGGCAGCCGTGGCCCGCACCAGCATGGTGCCCACGCTCGTCTCCGGTATCCCGAGCGCCTGCGCGATCTCCCGGTAGCTGAATCCTTCATGGCGAAGGAGGAGCATCTGCCGGTCGCGCGGCGACAGGCGCTCCATGACGCTCCGCACCTGCGCCCGCTGCTCCCCGGCGATGACCTCGGCATCCGGGGCGGGTGGCGCCGCCGACAGGGTCAGGTCAGGCGGTTGTCGCGCCAGCAGCTGCTCGTGCCGGCGAGCCCGTCGACGCTCGTCCCAGAACAGGTTCGACGCCACGGCAGCCAGCCACGCCCGCGGGTCGTCCGGGATCTCCCCTCGTCGATAGAGTCGCACGAACGCCTCCTGAGCGAGGTCTCCCGCGAGCTCCGGATCCCCGGACAGCCGGTCGAGGTACCGGAACAGGGAGACAAACTGCTCGTCGAACAGTCGCCGGAACGCGATCTCGTACGCGTCCCGCGCCGTCATGCGATCGTCACCGCTCTGAGTCCCCGGGTCGGTTCCTCAGCTGCTCTCCGGCAACGGGGGATGATGGGTCCTGCAACAACCGCGACTGACATGGAACGTCCGATCCGGTCGGGTTGTGACAGAGGGCCATGCCAAATGAAGGGGCGCGAGTGCGGGCCGCGGGCGTCGCGAGCTCAGTAGCGCCACTCCAGCCCCAGCATGGCCGAGAGCGGGAGCATCACTAGGTCGCGACGCGCACCCGTACCACCGGGGATCACGTACGCGGCGGTATTCCGGCGGCGGAGCGCGTTGTTCAGGCTGGCGAAGCCGGTGAACGTGCCTCGCGAACGCCACACCGGCATCGTGTGCCGCACGCCAAGGTCCACCCGCAGGTAGGTGGGCAGCACCGCGCCGTTGAGCGATCCGACCGTGTGTTCCGGCGTGCCGCTGAGCTCCCGCGAACCCGAGAACGCGTCACGGGTGTCCCAGCCTATCTCGTCGCTGATGGGCGTGGTGAGCCGGCCCGTCGTCGCCCAGATGACGGACCGGAGCCGGGTACGCGTGGCGAGCTGCCAGGCGAGCGCGAACGATGCCGACTGGCTCGGCGCGAACGACGGGCGATATCGTCCGCCCTCGGTGCGTCGCGTGACGGCGCCCACGGCGTAACCTCCCTGGAGCGTCAGGCGGTCCGTCCGCCGTTCGATCGTCGTCCCCGCGCCCCAGGCGCGCCCGCGCCCGATCTCATACCCGTCCGTCGCGAACGGCGCCGAGGTCGACGGCGCCACGAGGATGAGGCCATGCAGGCGGCGCGCATACCAGTCGAGGTGCAGCCGGGTGTGCGCGCCCAGCGCCACCATCGCCGCGGCCGCGAACTCATCGGAGCGCGCCACGGGTACCGACGGCGACCCGATCGCCACCAGCAGGTCGGGGCCGACGATGGTGCCGAGTACCGACTCCTCATTGCTCAGCGACTGACTGTACTGGTGCATGCGCGCGTAGCCGGTCGAGATCCCGAGTCGTGGGGATGGCGCGAACGCCACCGAGACTCGCGGCTCGATACGCGGTGCCGAACGGGACGGTATCGTGCCGCGAATCCCGGTGGTGAGCGTCCAGGCATCGCCCGGATGCCGCTCGTCCTCCGCGAACACCGAGCGCACCACCGGCGCCGAAGAGAGGCGCAGCGTGGGCGCCCCGGCGCCGGCGCCGGGAGTGGGGCTCATCCGTGCGACGTCGTAGCGCGTCGACAGATGCTCCATCTCCAGGCCGGCGCTGAGCCGGCCGGTACCGTGCGGCGCGGAGAGTACCGTGGACATCCCGTCGTCGCGGAGCTCGTTGCGCACAGCGACGACGCCGATGTCCGGCGCCCATCCCGCCTCTCCGACGAACCGCGCGCTCCACAGGCGCGTCTCCACCGTGGCCCGCGCGCCGAGTGGACGACGCCAGCCTGCCGCGTGAGTGGTCGACGTCCAGCTGAAGCGGTTGAGATCGCCGCCGTCGATCACTCCGGCGCCGCGTGAGGCACCACCGGACGGAAAGCCGAGTCCGTTGTCGGACGTGAACGACGACAGCGTGACGGCGTTCCCGGCGAACCGGAGCGCCACCTTGCCGAACAGGTCGGACCACGTTCCCGGCATGTCCAACTCGGCGGCGTCCTCGCGCCGCAGGCCGCTGTAGCTGTGCCGGGCACTCAGGGTGAGACCCGCGTGCGCGGGCACGAGCGGGATATCCAGAGCGCTGCGCACCGCCGTCGGTCCAAACGCGCCACGCGCGCCCACGGCGTCCGGAATGGCGGCCGGGGTCTGGACGTCAACGATACTCGACAGGCGCCCGCCGTACCGGGCCGACGGAGCGCCGCCGTGCAGCACCAGCCCGTCGACGATGTCCGGGCTGAACGCGCTCAGCAGCTGGCCGGGATGCACCGGGCTGAACACCGGCGCGCCGTCCAGGAGGAACAGGTTCTGGTCGGCGGACCCGCCGCGGACGTGCACCGAAGCGGGCGACTCGGCCATCATCTGCGCTTGCGGTGCCGTGGCCAGCAGGCGAAACGCATCGGCGTCGTCGAGCGCCGCGGACTCCCGCACCTCCTGCCCCGAGACGCTCCATGTGCCGCCCTCGGTTGGGGCGCCCGCGTGATCAGTGGCGCGCGCCTCACCCCGGGTCCCGAGAACCGTCACCGGCGCGAGCTGCGCCGGCTCCTGGGCAAGGGCGATATCGAGGTGCAACGGAGCGTCGCCCGCGAACAGGACGTCGACCTCCAGCGGCCGATACCCGCGCGCGGCGAACCGGAGGCGGTGCGTTCCCGGCGCGATGCCCCGCAGCTCGTACCCACCGGCGGTGTCCGACTCGACCCGCAGCGGCGCATCGAGCAGCTCGATCCGTGCGCGGGCGATCGCGGCTCCGGTCGCCTCCGATCGCACGGCACCGGTCACCGTACCCTGACCGGTGACGCCGGCGGTGCCTGCCTGGAGCAGCATGACGAGCGCTACACTGAACACGAAGCCTCCGCGCGCCCGTCACGTCCGGGCGGGTCACCGAATCATACGGCGCCCGCACCCGGGATGCCACGCTGGACCGCATGCTGTCCGTGCGCGCCAGAGGTGATCTCCGCGGGGGCCGGGCCGCCTCCCCGCGAACGGTTAGGCTGTCACCCCGGCCGGCTGGAACTCCAGCGCCAGCACACCGCCCGGCGGCGTGTCCGACCACTGGTTCAGCAGTTCCCGGTGCCGCGCCCGCACCGCGTCGAGCTCGGCGTCGGTCACAGGCCGGCACGGCGGCAGGCCGGCCATCTCGCACTCCAGCCGGATCGCATCGTTGAACTCCCCGGCGCTCCACCGCCGCCCGCCGCCACGCTCCTGGTCGAACAGCCCGACCATCCCCTCCGCCCAGATCGCCTCGGCGCCCATCCGGGCCCGCGCCTCGCGATCCTCGAAGGTGGACAGGTCCCACCCCTGCGCGATCAGCCCGTAGAACGCGTGGGCGAAGCCGAGGGTGGTCTCGAGCGCGAAGTGGAGCAGGTCGTGCCCCGGGAAGAACGGATGCACGTGATGCCACGTGCGCGAGCCGTCGGGGCGCACGCAGCTCAACGTCGCCGGTCCGTCGCGGCCGCGCTTGATCTCGATGCGGAGGAGGGGCATGAGGACAATTTACACGCCTTCCAGGTAGGCGACCTCCCCGTGCAGCGCCTGGTCGAGTCCGGCGATTTCCCCGGCCTCATCGACCTTCACCGTCGTCACCCGGTCGATCAGCCAGAGCATCGCGTACGTGAATACGAACGCCCACGCCGACGACAGCGCCACCGCGCCCAGCTGGACGAAGAAGAAGTGCGGGTTGCCGCGGAGCAGCCCGTCGACGCCGGCCGGGTTGAACGCGGTGGAGGCGAACACGCCACAGAGCACGATCCCGAGGAATCCGCCCACGCCGTGCACCCCCCACACGTCCAGCGCGTCGTCCCAGCCCAGCTTGTTCTTCAGCGCCACCGCGTAGAAGCAGACGACCCCCGACGCGATCCCGATCAGGACGGCGCTGGCCGGCGACACGAACCCGGCCGCCGGGGTGATCGTCGCCAGCCCCGCCACCGCCCCCGTCAGCAGACCTAACAGCTTCGGCTTCTTCGACGTCATCCAGTCCATCGCCAGCCAGGCCATCGCCGCGAAGCTGGCCGCCAGGTCGGTGTTCAGGAACGCGACCGCGGTCACCGAGTCCACCCGGAATTCGCTCCCGGCGTTGAAGCCGTACCACCCGAACCAGAGCAGACCGGTGCCCAGCGCGACCAGCGGAATGGAGTGCGGCCCGCGGTCCACCACCTTTCGCCGCCCCACGTACATGACCGACGCCAGGGCCGCGATGCCGGCAATGTTGTGCACCACGATCCCGCCGGCGAAGTCGAGCACCCCCCACGATGCCATCAGCCCGCCCCCCCACACCATGTGGACGAACGGGAAGTACACGAACAGCAGCCACGCGGTGAGGAAGAGCATGTACGCCGGAAAGCGCACCCGGTTGGTGAACGCGCCGGTGATCAGCGCCGGCGTGATGATCGCGAACATCATTTGATAGGCACAGAAGACGATCAGCGGGATCGTGTCGTTCACCGGCGACGGCATGCTGAGCGTGATCCCCGACAGGAACGCCCAGTGGAAGTTGCCGATGATGCCGGCGAAATCGGTCCCGCTCTTGAGGTCGCCGCTGAAGCACATCGAGAACCCCACCACCCACCAGAGCACCGTCGTCCACCCCATCGAAACGAAACTCTGGATCATGATCGCCAGCACGTTCTTCCGGCCCACCAGCCCGCCGTAGAAGAACGCCAGCCCTGGCGTCATCAGCATCACGAGGCTCGAGCACAGGAGCATGAAGCCGGTGTTGCCGGTGTCGATGGTCATCTGGGTCATCGCGTGCGGTCCTCGGGGGAAGGGACGACCACTCGGGAACGGCCGGACGGCGTTCGGGCGCTGCCGGGCGCGGGCAGGCCGGCTCCCGCGGCCGGTGAACATGCCTCACGCCCGAGCCAAAGTCAAAGAGCGGCCAGGCAGCGCCAGTTCGGGTGCGTTGCATGGTTGCGCATTGACGCCTGACGCTGTTGAATGGAGGCACGTCCAGCTCCCGGAGTGCTCGTTATGCCCCGTCCCGACCGCCGCCGCGCCTCGCCCCCCGCAGCCTCACGCCGTCGCGCGCCGATCCTGCGGAGCGTGCTCTGGACCGCCACCATCGCGCTGCTCGCGGCCGGCCCGGCCTGTGGCCGCGCCCCCAAGTCGCCGCCCTCCCGGAAGGTGCTCGAGGTCCTCGCCCGCGGCGCGCCCTTCTCGGAGAGCTCCTTCTACGCCTGCATCCTGAACGGCTATGCCCAGGGGCTGCCCCTCAAGCAGATCGAGGACGAGTGTGAAACCAAGCTGCTCACCGACGACCAGAAGGGCTTCGGCGTCGGCGACATCGTCGGCCCGTTCGGTCACCAGACCGGCTCCTACGATCCGGCGAGCGTGACCGCCGCCTGCCATTCGGGAGATCCGCGCCTCGCCGCCGGCGACCTGGGCCACGGTCGCATGGTTCACCAGGATCACAACGATCGGTCGCACTCAACCGACTGGGGCGGATACACCTGGGGGGGCAAGGGGCAGTGCGGCGCCGATTTCTGCTACAAAGGCCTGACCGAGAAGGAGTCGCAGGACGCCAAGCACCAGAACATCGGCGACGCCGACGACGCCCTGGCGGACTGGAAGGAGAAAGACGCGGACGCCAAGGCGAATCCGAAGGACAAGGCCAAGGCGGACGCGGCCGCGGCCGCCAAGCGGGTGGCCGAAGACAAGGCCCGGAAGGCGATGGACGATCCGAACAAGGCGAAGAAGTCTCCGCCCGCTGGCGGCACACCGGTGGCGGGCGGTACCGCGACCTCCGGGTCCGGCACGTCGACGGGGACCGGCACCGGCGGGACGCAAACGGCCGGGGCCGGCGGCACCGGAACCGCCACCGGCAGCGGCGGCACCGCGTCGCGGCCCGTGGGCCCGGGCGAGTCCCCGTGCGAGGAGGCGCTGCAGGGCGCGCGCGAGTTGCTCGGCGAATGCCAACGCACCGGGTGGAAGCCCGTCCAGTGCCAGAGCCTGCTCGCCAAGATCAACGGCTGTCCGGATCCGACGCTGATCTACGTCGATCCCGACGCCGGCTATACCTGCGGCGCGAAGATCGATCCGGAAGCCGTGAAGAACGCCTGGGTGGCGAAGTGCCGGGAACTGAAGCGTCCCGTCCCCGGCGGACCCGACCCCTGCGCGCCGCCCGAGGTGGATGGCAAGGGCCGTTATGTGCACGGCGACCCGGGAAACCTCTGCGGTGATCCCCGGGCCATGGTCAATCCCGACAGCCCCGACTGCATGATCGCCGTGAAGGTCGGCTCGTTCGGCCCCGACATCAATCAGATCCTGATCTGGGCGATGAACAAGCTCGGCGGTCCGATTGTCGTGCTCCCTGCCACCAACCCACCGCCGGAGCCGGGCACCCCCCGGCCCGAGCCGCGCCCGGGGCCCACGCCGTGATGGGTTCGTTCAGGGCCACCTGCGGGTCGATCGCCGGAGCACGGTTGCCGCGGCGCGGGGCCGGATGATCAGCCGGGCGGCGCCGCGCGCGGCGGCTGGCTCTCGCGCCACAATCCCACCGCCAGCCCCGCCGAGACGATCGTCCCCAGCACGCTGACCCACATGGGGACTACCGTGCCGCCGATGGTCACGTTCACCCGGAAGACCACCCGCAGCAGGTGGCCCACGGCG
Source organism: Gemmatimonadaceae bacterium (assembly GCA_041483735.1). GTDB lineage: Bacteria > Gemmatimonadota > Gemmatimonadetes > Gemmatimonadales > Gemmatimonadaceae > JBGPGH01. The sequence continues at coordinate 25,752 of JBGPGH010000003.1, forward strand.
ACGAGGGCCAGCAGAACCATGGCGATGCGCGTGGCAGGTTTCATCGTGCCTCCTGGTCTATCCCCGCTCGATCATCCGCTCCTGGGTCTGTCCCCAGAGAGTGAAGCCGAGCCACGCCGTCCCTAACGCGAACAGCACCCCGCCGGCGTCGATCACCGCCCACGGCGTGGGCCCGATCGGCCGCGGCGGCAGCCCCTGCAGCAGCGCGCCGGCCGCCAGCGCGATGCCGGCCCACCGCGGCAGCACCGCCGCCCGCGCCGTCACCACCCCCAGCAGCAGCCACCCCAGCGAGAAGGTCACGAACGCGATCGGGAAGATCGGCAGGGTCGGCGTGAAGAACGGTCCGCTGGCCTCGACCATCGCCGGCGCGCTCGCCCCCAGCTCCGGCCAGATCCACGCCGTGACGAAGCCGGTGCCGGCGTACAGCCCCGTGCCCAGCAGCGCCAGCACGAACGCCACCGCCCCGAACGTCCCGCCCTGCTCCACCTGCCGCACATACAGTCCCATCACCCCGGGCAGGAGCAGCAGCGCCGAGCAGAAGTGCGCCGTGTGCGCCAGCATCCACTCCGCGCTCACCGCGTGCTCCGCGCCGGTGATGTGTCCCGCGCTCACCAGCAGGAAGATCGCGTTCAGCACGCCACCCAGCACCAGCGCCCCGCCACTCCACCGCACCAGCGATGCTCCGAGCATGCATTCTCCTCAGCGGCTGAGCGGTTCGATGGAACGGGCCAGCTCGAAGTCCTTGCGCGTGATCCCGCTGGCGCTGTGCGTGCTCAGGGTGCAGGTCACTTTCGTGTAGCGGATGTCGAGGTCGGGGTGGTGGTCCATGCGCTCGGCCACGTCCGCCACCCGCTTCACGAACTCGATCCCCTGCGGAAACGTCTGGAAGGTGTAGGTCTTGGTCAACGCGCCGCCGCGCCGCGCCCACCCGGCCAGCTGGCCCAGCTCGCGCTGGATGTCGATGTCGGAGAGAAGCTCGGCCACGCGCGCAGCTCCCGTTAGGTGTTCCGGACGTGATCGGCGCGCGTGCCACCCGCCGGCGGGTCGGCCGCGCGCGCTCCGGCCAACGATAATGCCCCCTCGCCGTCCCGACAACGCCGCACCGCGATCATCTCCGCCAGCACGCTGATCGCGATCTCGGCCGGCGTGTCGGCGCCGATCGCCAGCCCCACCGGCGCCCGCACTCCGCCCAGCCGCTCCGCCGGAACCCCCCACCGCTCCAGCAGCCGCCAGGTCAGCGCCACCTTGCGGCGGCTCCCCAGCATCCCCAGGTAGCGCAGCTCCCGCCGCGCCAGCTGATCCACGATCACCGCATCGTGCTGATGTCCGCGCGTCGCCACCACCGCGTACGTCGACGCATCCAGCCCCAGTGCCGCCGGCAGGTCGTGATAGTCGCAGACCACCGTCCGCTCGGCGAACGGCAGCCGGCCACGATCGGCGTACTCGGCCCGGTCGTCGACCACCGTCACCCGCCACCCGGCGAACGCCGCCGCCTCGGCCACCTTCGCCCCCACGTGTCCCCCGCCGAACACCACCAGCCGCGGCGCGCTGCTCACCGCCTCCACCAGCGCCGCCTCCGACAGCACCGGCGCCTCGCCGGCCGGGCCGGCCGCCGCCAGCGCCGCCCGCAGGCCCGCGCCGGCGCGGCCGTGCTCACGCGTGTCCCCTGACGGCGCGCCGGAATGCCTGACGAGCAGCTTGTCTGCCGCGCCGGTCCAGGCCAGCCCGGTCGCCAGCAACGCCCCGGTCTCACCGCGGGCCAGCACCTCGACGCAGGCCGCGTACACATCGGCCAGCACCGGATCGGGATAGACCGGCTCGATGAACATCGATGCCGTCCCGCCGCAGGTGAGCCCGTAGTCCCCCGCCAGCTCGGCGTTCAGCGTGTGCTCGCTCACCGCCGGCTCGCGGCGCTCGGCTACCACCAGCGCGCGCTCGATGACTTCCGCCTCGAGGCAGCCGCCGCCCACCGTCCCGTTGCGCGCGCCGCCCACGGTCACGAGCATCTTCGCGGTCGCGCTCATCGGCAGCGAGCCGCGCCGCCGCGCGACGCTCGCCAGCGCGCCCACGCCGCCGCCACCCGCCAGCCGCGCGCACTCCACGAACACGTCGATCATTCCGCTCCCTCGCCGTGGGTCGCGTCAACTTATCGCTCGCCGTCCCATCCCGCCGAGGGGCCAGGTCACCCTTCTTGCATCTTCGGGGTATGTTCGGTATTTCCCTACAACCATATACCTGCCTCCTCCTGCTCCCCGCCCCCGAGTCCGCGTCCGTGTCCGCATTCGCGACGTCCGTGTCGTCAGCCCAGCCCTCCCTGTTCGCGGAATCCGGCGGATCATCCCGCTCCCTGCCGGTGCTCGGCGACCAGAAGGACATCCGGTACCTGGGCGTCACCGCCCGGAGCATCCTCAACCCGCCGGAGACGACCGGGATGGGCTTCTGGTCGATCAACCCGTACGTGGGGTGCGCGTTCGGGTGCGCCTACTGTTATGCACGGGCGCCGCATCGCTACGCACTCGAGCGCTCACTGGCCGCCGATGGGCTCGACAGCGCGCTGGCCGGCGACCTGGCGGGCCTCCCCGCGTGGCTGGCGTTCGAGCGGCGCGTGATGGTGAAACGGAACGCCGCCGACGCGCTGCGCCGCGCCCTCCGGTCGCGGGCCGGCCGGTTGCGCGGGCTGCTCGCGCCGCCGGCCGGAGCCGGCGAGGCGATCGTGATCGGCACCGCCACCGATCCGTACCAGCCGGCCGAGCGCCGGTACCGGATCACCCGCGCGCTCCTGGCGGTGCTGGCGGACGTCCCCGGCCTGACCGTGGGGATCATCACCAAGAGCCCGCTGGTGACGCGCGACATCGATGTGCTGCGCCGCCTCGCCGACCGCTCGCGCCTGACGATTCACCTGTCGCTCATCACCGTCGATGCCGCGCTGGCCCGGCGGCTGGAGCCGCGCTCGCCCACTCCCGCCGCGCGGCTGCGCGCCCTCGCCCGCCTGCGGGAGGCCGGACTCGACGCCGGCGTTTACTGCATGCCGGTGCTGCCGGGGATCACCGACGGCCGGCCGGCGCTCGCCGACCTCGTGAGGCAGGTGGCGCGGGCCGGCGGCACCCACGTCTCGGCCTGCGCCCTCCGCCTCCCGCCGGCCGCGCGGGAACGCTTCTTCATCGTCCTGCGCCGGGAGTTCCCGGAGCTCGAGCAGCGCTACCGTTCCACCTGGGCCCGGGGCCCGATGGCCCATCCGCGCTACCGCGAGGGCCTGCGCCGCGCGATCGACGCGCTCTGCCGCCGCTACGGAGTCCGGGCCGCGGGCCCCGGTGACTTCGAGCGGACGATCGGCGCCGGCCCCGCCGGTACCCAGATGGAACCGCTGGAGTCGGAGTAGATCTGCCGCAGCGCTCCGGCCCGCACCAGCGCGTCCAGCGGCAGCGCGTCCGCGGCCAGGGCGTTGAACATCACCACCGCGCCCCGCGCGCCCCTGATCCGCGCGCCAAACTCCGGCAGCGACCGCGCCTCATACCGCTGCGGCACCTCGCGCGCGTTCCGGCCCGTGTGGAACCACACCGCCGACGGCCAGTTCGTGTAGATGGTGTGCGCGCCGCGGTCGGCCCGCGTCCACTCCATCAGCGCCGAGTTGCGCCACGACCAGCCCGCGAAGTCGGACCCCTCCTGGCGTGCGTACTCCAGGTTCTCGCGGTCGATCGACAGCGATCCCCAGCACCAGGCGGCCGCCGCCGCGACAATCGTCAGGCGCGTCGCCAGGCCTCGCGTCCGCCAGAGCGCGGCGGCGGCGGCCACCGTCGCCAGCTCGCCCAGCAGCAGCAGCGGGAGCAGGATCCGGCCGTCGAACGGGATGGCCGGGTCGGCCAGCGCCCGCGAGGCCACCAGCACCGCGGCGTAGCTCCCGGCCACCAGCGCGCAGCACCCCAGCCACCGTCCCGTTTGTCCGCCGGCGATCGCCCGCGCCCCGGCGATCCAGGTCAACGCGAGCAGCGCGACCGCCAGCGCCGCCGCCACCCACCCGCCGGGCAGGTCGAACAGGCGCGGCACCGCCCACGCCCCGATCGTGCGCGCCCCCTGCCCGAAGGAGCGCCCCAGGTCGGAGTAGATCGCCACGTCGCGGATCCCCTCGGCGCCGCGCGCCCGCCGGCTCACCAGGACCCACGCGCCCATGCCGATCGCCGCCGGCGCGCCGGCCACCACGGCGCGCACCAGCCGGGCGCGCCAGCCCGCGCTCGTGTCGCGCCGGCCGCCGAACGCCCAGGCGACGCACGCCGCCGGCAGCGACGCGCCGGCGTAGCGCACCAGCGTGGCGGCCGCCGCCGCGCTCCCCGCCATCCATGGTTGTCGGGCGCGCCGCCACATCAGCATCAGCGTCGCCGCCATCAGCGCCAGGAAAAGCGGTTCGCTGAGGATCGAGACGTGGGCATCGATCGCCGGCGGCGTCACCGCGAGCGCGATCACCGCCAGCGCGCCGGCGGGCGGCCCGGCGACGTCGCTCATCAGGAGCATCACCAGCACCGCGGTGGCGAACGCCGACAGCGCGATCACCAGCCGGGCGCCCTGCACCGGGTCCATCCCCAGCCGCACCGGCGCCGCGATCACCACCGAGTAGAGCGGCGGGAAGTGCTCCAGCGCGGTGGTGCTGTCCGGGTCGTCCCACCCGGCGCTGGGCACGCGCAGCGTCCCGTCGCGCACCAGCGACTCGGCCGCGCCCAGGTACGACATCGCGTCGGGATCGAATCCCGGCCCGGGCGGGTCGGTGACCGCGAGCACCAGCGCGAACGCGCCGATCCCCAGCGCGCACGCCGCCAGGGCGCGCGGGGTCCACCATCGTGAGGCAGTCAACCGGGGCAACACGACCCTCCGCGAGTGTCTGGAAGATGCGGCGGCAGCATCCCGTCGCGCACCCCGCCCCCGCCCCTCCGGCCGCTCTTGCGCCCCCCAACCGGGCATCTCATATTCCCGGTCCACTTCGGTGTTTCTTCGGTACTCAGCCGCACCCCATTTCCATGTCTTCCCTGGCCGTCCTCAAGGAGCAGCTCGCGCGGGTGGTCGTGGGCGACCCGCCCGCCGCCGGGTCCGGGCTCCCCACCGGGATCGATGCGCTCGACCGGATGCTCGGGGACGGCGGGGGGCTGCCGCGGGGGCGGCTGACCGAGATCCGCGGCGCGCGCGGGAGCGGAAAGACGACACTCGTCAGGCACATCGTCGGGACGACGCTGGCGGCCGGCGGTGGGGTCGCCTGCATCGACGCCGGCCGCACCCTGGCCCCCCGCGACTGGGCGGCGCTGTCCGGGCGGGGAGCGCCACTCTGGATGGTGCGGCCCCGCGATCCCGCCCGCGGCACGTGGTGCGCCGATGTGCTCCTCCGCAGCGGCGGGTTCGCTCTGGTCGTGCTCGACGGCGCCCCGCTCTCCATCCTCACCCGGCCGGTGACCGCCCGCCTCACGAGTCTCGCCCGCGATGCCGGCGCGGTTTTCCTCGTCGTCGGCGACGGGACGGAAGACGGAGGGAGAGCGACGATGCTCGGCGGCGCGCTGCGGCTGGTGGTGCGGCGGGCCGGGGCGAGAGAGGCGCGGGGAGCGCGGGGCATCCGGGAGATGAGCGGCGGGCGGCGATCGCGACGATGTCTGATCGCGATCGAGAAGGGGGGCGGGGGCGTGAGCGGGACAAGTCGGCATCGGTTCGTGGAGGTGAGTTGTGCGATCGGCGTGGCGCGTCGCCTGTGTACGTATCCCGAGGTTCCCGATCGGCGCGGTGTGGAATGGACGCGCGCGGGAGCACCCGGGAGCGACCGGGGTGGGAAGGGGAGAGGAGAGCGAGCGGCCGGCGCTCCTCCATCCGGCGCCACGGCTCGTGGACGTGATCTCCCCCGCAAGCGCCGATGCGCCGAACCCGACGCCCTCCCTTCCCCCACATCAGCCCCCCCCCTCCCCCTCGCCATCGCCGTGCTGGGATGAGCAGCTGGTGGCGCTCGCCGAGAGCCAGCGGTTGCGCGCGGTGTCGGCGGCCGCGGGGCGGCTCCACGTCCGGGCCGGGATGACGGTGGCCGAGGCGCGGGCGATCTGCGCCGCGCTCGAGGTCCTGCCGTGGGATGAGGTGATGGTGCGGGCCGAGCTGACGCGGGCCACGGCGGCCTTCCTGGCGGCCAGTCCGCAGGTCACGCCGGCGACCGGGCGCAGCGGGGGCGGAGGCATCGGCATGTGGTGGATCGGCGCCGGCGGGTTCGATGGGCTGGGGGGTGAGCGGGCGCTGGCGCGCGAGCTGTCGGCGATCGCGCGGCGCTGGCATCCCCGGCCGCGGGTGGCGATCGCCGACTCGTGCGTGGCGGCGCGGGCCGCGACCTGGGGGATGGGAGGGGAAGGAGGAGGAGAGGACGTCATCGTGCCGCCGGGAGGAGACGCGGCCTACCTGGCGCCGGCGCCGCTCGGGCTCATCCCGATGGATGCCGAGCTGCGGGAGACGCTGTTCGCGTTAGGGATCAGGACGGCCGGATCGCTGGCGGCGCTGGCCGGCGAGGAGGTGGAGCGGCGGTGGGGGGAAGCCGCGGCGCTCGCCGCCTGGCGGCTCGCCCGCGGCGACGATCCGCGGCGGCCAGTGCTGGCCCGCCCCGACGTCGCGCGCGGGGTGAGCGTGGAGCTGCCGGCGCCGGCCGACACGGTGGAGCCGGTCCTCTTCCTGGTGCGGTCGGCGCTCGACCGGCTGGTGCGCGGGCTGGTGGCCGATGGACGGGCCGCCGCCGCGGTTGCCCTGACGCTGGGCGAGGGAGGCCGGGGAACCGGCACCCATACCGTCACCCGGGAAATCCGGCCGGCGCGGCCGCTGGCGCGGGTGGCGCCGCTGTTCGAGCAGTGCCGGGCGCTGCTCGATGGATGGACGCTGGGCGCGCCGGTGGAGGTGGTGACGGTGGCGGTGACCGCGACCGCGCCGCTCCCGGGAGAGCAGGGCGACCTGCTCGACGCCGGCTGGCGCGATCCGGCGGCGGTGGAGGCGGCGTTCGCCCGGCTGCGGTCGGAGTTAGGTCCGGATGCGATCGTCCGGCCGGCGGCCCGCGACGAGCACCGGCCGGAGCGCGCCGGCGCCTGGGTGCCCGTCGCCGACGGGATCGCCGATGCCTCCCCCGCCCCGTTGCCGGACCGGCCGGACGATGACGCCGCCGCGCCGCGCCGGCTGCTCGAGGTCCCCGAGTCCGTGGATGTGGAGCCGGCGGGAGGAGGGCGCGAGGGAGCCCCGCGGGCGATCTGGTGGCGCGGGCGGCGCATCGCCATCGCCCGGGCCACCGGCCCCGAGCGGCTGGCCGGCGACTGGTGGCGGGATGGCTACTCCCGCGACTACTGGCGCTGTGAAAGCGACGACAGCGACGCCGGCGGCGGGGCTTACTTCATCCTCTTCCGCGACCGCGGCCGCGCCCCGGGGAACGAAGCCCCCGGCGGCGCATCGTCAGGCACCGGGCGCTGGTACCTGCACGGCTGGTATGACTGACTCCGGCTACGCCGAGCTCCACTGCCACTCCTGTTTCTCCCTCCTCGACGGCGCCTCGTCGCCCGAGGAGCTCGTGGCGCGCGCCCGCGACCTGGGGATGCCCGCGCTCGCCCTCACCGACCACGAGGACCTGGGCGGGGCGCCGCGGTTCGCGCAGGTGGCGGCCGACGAGGGCGTGGGCGGGATCATCGGCGCCGAGCTCACGGTGGACACCGGCGGCGCGGCCCTCCCCCCCGCTCCGTCGCACCTCGTCCTGCTCGCCGAGTCGCGCGAGGGCTACGGCAATCTCTGTTCGCTGGTCACCCGGGCGCGGATGGACCACCCGCGCGGGACGCCGCGGGTGTCGCTCGACACGCTGGCGCGCCACGCACGGGGGTTGTTCGCCCTCACCGGCTGTCCGCGGGGATGGGTGCCGGCGCTGGTGGCCCGGGGCGACCCCGATGGGGCGTGCGAGGCGCTGGCGACGCTCCTCGACCTGTTCGAGCGACGGGTGGCCGTCGAGTGCTGGGACCACCACCTCCCCGAGGAGCGCGCCATCGTCAGGCAGCTCATCCCGCTCGCCCGGTCGCTCGGCGTACCGTGGGTGGTGACCAACGACGTGCACTACGCCGCCCCGGGCGGGCGCCTGGGCCACGACGTCCTGGGCGCGCTGCGCCATCAGCGGGCCCTCGACGAGATGGGGACGCGCCTCCGTCCCAACGGGGAGTGGTACCTCAAAGGCGCGGCGCAGATGCGGCGCCGGTGGCAGGGGGAGGATGCCGCCGGCCTCCGCGCCACGCTCGAGGTGGCCGCGCGGTGCGCGTTCCGGCTGGGCGAGCTGCGCCCCTCCCTCCCGGCCTTCCCGCTCCCGCCCGGCGTCTCCGCCGACGAATACCTGGAGCGGCTGGTCGAGCAGGGGGCGGGAGAGCGGTACGGGCCCGAACGAGGAACGAGGAATGAGGAGACGAACGACGCCAGGCAAACCGCGGCGGCCCCGCACGATGCCGCGTTCCGCATTCCGGATTCCGCTTCCTCCCAGATCGCCCACGAGCTCTCCGTCATCCGCCGGCTGGGGCTCGCCGGCTATTTCCTGATCGTCTGGGACATCGTCCGCTTCGCGCGGCGGACCGGCGTCCTCTGCCAGGGGCGCGGGTCGGCCGCCAACTCGGCCGTCTGCTACTGCCTCGGCATCACCGCGGTCGACCCCATCCGGTTAGGCCTCCTGTTCGAGCGGTTCCTGAGCGAAGACCGGCGGGAAGCGCCCGACATCGACATCGACTTCGCCCACCGCGACCGCGAGCTGGTGCTGCAGTACGTCTACGACCGCTACGGCCGCGAGCACGCGGCGATGGTCTGCGAGCACATCACCTGGCGGGGGCGGTCCGCCGTCCGCGATGCCGCCCGCGTCCTCGGCTTCTCGGTGGAGCAGGCCAATGCCCTGAGCGTGCTCAGCGACCGGTTCTCGGCGAAGAAAACCGCGGAAGCCATGACCGGCGATGCGGAATCCGGAATGCGGAATGCGGAGGCCGACGCGCTGGGGCGGAGCATGGTGCCCGGGACAGAAGCTACGACCATCGCGCGGGCGACGAAGCAGGACGCGCGGGAGGGGGCGCGGACGCGGCGCGGCGACAGCGGATATCGAGCGTGGAATGCGGAACACGGAATGCGGAATACATCGGCCCCCGCGTCAGCTTCCCCAACCCGGATTCCGGATTCCGCATCCCGCATTCCGGATTCCGCATCCCGCATTCCGGATTCCGCATCGCAGTCCCACGACTCGCTGTTGACGCACGCCGGCCTCGATCCCCGCGACCACCGGGTGCGCGCCCTGGCCAGGATCGTCCGGTCGCTCCACCAGATTCCGCGACACCGCTCCATCCACGTCGGCGGATTCGTCCTCACCGCCGAGCCGCTGTCGACGGTGGTCCCGATCGAGCCGGCGTCGATGCCCGACCGCACCGTCATCCAGTGGGAGAAGGACGACCTGGAACCGGTGGGGCTGGTGAAGATCGACCTGCTGGGGCTGGGGATGCTGACGCTGCTGCAGGACTGCCTGGTGTACATCCGGGCGACGCGCGGGGTGACGGTCGACCTCGCCCGGCTCGACATGACCGACCAGGCGGTCTACGACGATCTCTGCGCGGCCGACACGATCGGCGTCTTCCAGGTGGAGAGCCGGGCGCAGATGAACACCCTGCCGCGCCTCAAGCCGCGCTGTTTCTACGACCTGGTGGTGGAGGTGGCGCTGATCCGCCCGGGGCCCATCCAGGGCGACATGGTGCACCCCTACCTGCGGCGGCGGGCGGGGGTCGAGCCGGTGACGTATCCGCACCCGTCGCTGGAGCCGATCCTGCGCCGCACGTTAGGTATACCGCTCTTCCAGGAGCAGGGGATGCGGGTGGCGATCACCGCCGCCGGGTTCACCCCCGGCGAGGCCGACACGCTCCGCCGCGCGATGGGCCACAAGCGGAGTCACGAGCGGATGGCGGCGATCTGCGAGCGGCTGGTCGCCGGCATGGCCCGCAACGGGATCCCCGAGGAGACGGCGCACCGGATCTACAACCAGATCAACGCCTTCGCCGACTACGGATTCCCCGAGTCGCACGCCGCGTCGTTCGCCCTCCTGGTTTACGCGTCGGCGTACCTGCGCCACTACTACGCGCCCGAGTTCACCGCCGCGATCCTCAACGCCCAGCCCATGGGGTTCTACTCGGTGGGGACGCTCATCGAGGATGCGCGGCGCCACGGCGTGGAGGTACGGCCGGTGGACCTGACGCGCTCGACGTGGGAGACGGGGCTGGAAACACGGAAGAACGAGGAACGAGGAACGAGGAGCCAGGCCACTTCGGCCCGCCCCGCCTCAGCTCCTCCTGGCGTCACTCCAGCCCCCGCCGTGAGGCTCGGCCTTCGCCTGGTGCGGGGGCTGGGCCCGCGGGCGCGCGAGCGGCTCGAGGCGGCGCTCGGCCAGGGGCCGTTCACCTCGATCGCCGACGTCATCGCGCGCTCCGGGCTCGACCGGCGGTCGCTCCGGCTGCTGGCCGAGGCGGGGGCGTTCGACGCGATGGTGCCGGAAGAGCCTGACGAGCGGCGCCGGCGCGCCGCCCTGTGGCGGATGCTCGAGGAGTTCCGCGGCGATGCCGGCCCGCTGGCGCCACGGACCGTGTCTCCCCGTTCGGCCGCGCTGCCGGCCGCCGTGCCCGCCATGCGGCGGTACGAGATCACCGAGGCCGACTACCGCCTCACGGGGCTGTCGCTCAACGGCCACCCCATGCAGCACGTGCGCCCGCTGCTGGCGCCGAACGGGATCCTCACCGCCCGCGCCGTACAGCAGTGCCGCGATGGCGCCCGGGTCGCCGTCGCCGGACTGGTCATCTGCCGCCAGCGCCCCGGCACGGCCAGGGGATTCGTCTTCCTCACGCTGGAAGATGAGACCGGGATGGTGAACGTGGTCGTCACGCCGAAGCGGTTCGAGCGGCAGGCGCTCCTGATCGCCCGGGCGCCGCTGCTGCTGGTGCGGGGCACGCTCCAGGTGGAGGAGCGGGTGGTGAACATCCGGGGCGAGCGCTTCCGCGAGCTGGCCGCACAGGCGGGCGAGGCGCACGCGCAGCGGCACGACTTCCACTGAGACCGGGACGGCATCCGTATCACGCTCGCGCGCAGTTCGTAACCACCCACGCGCGGAGACGCGCCGCCTCACGAGCGACGCGCTCTTCGGCCACCCGCCCTCACTGGATCCGCGTCAACTCCACGCGAACCGTCGACGGCAGAGGCACGCCACCCGCCCCGGTGACTCTCAGCCGCAGCGGTGGATCGCCGAATACCCCGTAGAGCTCCACGATGATGGCGCTGCCGCCCGCGATGTCGGCGGTGATCGGCGCCAGTGGAATCGGGGTGACCCGCGGCAGGGGCGGCATCTCGCCGCCGAAGTACGCCGGGAAGTCGGTGGCCATGTTCGCGAAAATGCTCTTGAGGTCCCACGTCGGTTCGGCGAGCTGCGGCCGCAGCAGCGCCACCGGCGGCAAGCGGTCCTTCGCGGACATGAGCGACCAGTCCGTCACCATCTCGCCCCATGGCCGGCCCGCGTGCGCGACGACGTTCGCCACGCCGGTGCGCGAAGGATCGGTGGCGAGCGCGAGCAGAAAGGCGCTTTCATCCGCGCCATACTGGTCAACGACCCAGCGCAGGAACCACCATGCCGCGCCTGACGACGCGAAGAACGCGCTGTCGGACGCATCCACCGGCCCCAGCGGCGAATACTTCTCGTGGTAACGCTCATAGATGAACAGCCGCACGAACGCCTCGTACAGGGCGTACGGCCGGTCGCGGCAGACATCGGTGGTGGGCCGGACATCGCAGTAGATGCTGGCGTCGTAGCCCGCGCCGCCCTTCCAGAGCGTGCCGTAGACGCCGCGAGTCCAGAGTTCGACACCCGTCCAGCCCTCCGCGTCCGCGAGCCACGGCTCCTCCGGCGGCGCTCCCGTGGCGATGCGCGTCACGAACGTCGTCAAGGCCGTGGCCACGTACATGAGATTGGCGCGCAGCTCCCGGCGCCAGCTGGCGATCGTTTCCCCCGATGAGAAATCCAGGGCCGGATTCGTTGGGACGGACGCGTAGATCATCGGCGCCTCGTTGCTCGACGGTGCCACGGAGACCGGCGCGGCATCGCAGCCGACGACGAAGGCGCCACCGCCGTACTGCTCGTTCACTACTGGCGAGTAGAGGACGATGACCCGGCCCACGTTGGCCAGGCTCGCGTCCATCGCCAGCGGATCACCGAACGTCGTGCGCAGAATGCCGTACATCCCCTGATCGAACTCGAGGCCCTGCGTACGGAGCTGGCTGTCCATCTGCCTCGCCAGCGGCGCGTTCACGTCCTCGAGGACCAGCACGTGCGAGCCTGCGTACACGGTGCGCGCCGTCACCCTGGTGTAGTTGGTGCAGTAGTTGGTGAGATCGATCAGGGGCACGCGATACGAACCAACCGCGCCCTCGATCTTCGGGTCGTAGGACGCGGGCGCTGCCACCACGTTCGTGCCCGGCACCATCCATCCACGCGCGCGCCGGGCGAACGCATGGTTGAAGCGCTGCAGAAGCCGGCGCGGCGCGTCGCCCTTCGCCTCCAGTGTGCCCGGACCGGTGGCGCGAGCGCGGGACGCGGGCCACGTCGCCGCGGGTGCGGCGCCGCCGACTCCGGTGATGTCCGGCCCGGCGCGGAGCGCGAGAGTGACATCAGGAGCGTCGGTGCGAACCTGCACGGTGGTCGCGCCGGCAGCCGTCGCCGCCGCACTGCTGACGCTCAACTCGTAGTACGCCGGACCCGTCCCGTAGATCTGCGTACACGCGGCCTCCGGTCCGGACAACACCACCGCGTTGCCCAAGGCGGGCGCGGTGAGGGAACGCGGGACCTGCAATGTCGCGGTCGTGTCCGCCAGCGCTCCCCCGGCCGCCACCGTGAGATGCGCGGACTGCGTCGCTGGACACCCGAACGCTCCGGCCGGCGGCAGCACCAGCACGAGCTGGGTATCGCTCGCGAAGAGAACCTGTGTCGCAACGTCGGCCAGTGACACCGCGTTGCCGGCTGGTACCGTCGCGAAGCTGGTCCCGCGCACGACCACGGTGTCACCGGGTCGCAGCGTGTCGGGGGCGAAGGCCGCAATGCGAAGCGATGCGGGCGATTGCGCGGTGATCGTGAGGCTGTCCCGGCCCGCCTCGCTGGCCGCGGTAATGATCGCTACGCCGGCGCTGACGGCGGCAATGACACCCCGTGAAGTCACGCTCACGCGCGATGAATCCGAGCTCGTCCACGTCACCGGATTGGAGCGCGCCACGCCGGAAGAGTCGATGATCGACACCGCGAGCGACTCCTGCTGGCCGACCGTCAATACCGGCGTGCGCGGGGTGATACGGAAGACCCGGACGAGCGGCGTAAACACGCGGATCGAGAAGGACAGGGATGTGCCACCGGCCTGGGCCGTGATGAGCGCAGTGCCCGTCCGTCGCGGGAAAATCTGGAATGGCACCGGTGCCGTGAGGGTCCCCGATGTGGGTGAGATCGCGAGCACGGTCGTGTCGGTCGAGCGAAGCGTCAGCGCGCGGCCGTCGTACCCGCCGACCAGCGTGGCCGAGTCCGCGACCGGTGGACCACCGGCCGTGAGCGACGCCGGCGCCGCGGTGAACCGCACCAGCGCTTCGGACGCCGCCGAGACACGAATTGGGATCGCTGCCGTGGCGCCGCGCAACGACGCCGACACGGTAGCGGATCCCGGAATTCTGGGATCCAGAAACACGGTGCCGGCGGGATTCCCGGCGTTGTTGTCGAGTGCGACGATGGTCGGATTGCTCGTCGTCCACAACACCGGCCGGGCACGCAGGACGGCGCCGCCGCTATCGGTGAGGATGGCGGCGACCGGCCACGGAACGTTCAGCACGAGGGCCAGGCTGTCCGCGGAGATCCGCAGAGTCGCCGGCACGCGATCGACGATGACGGTGTCCCTCGCGGAGACGCCCTCGGAGATGGCAATGGCGACGGCTCGACCCGCCTTGCGGGCAAGGACGAGTCCGCTGGCCGAGATCGTGAAAACGCTCGTGTCGCTGCTCGCCCAGCTGATGGACCGGTCCGGGAGCCCGCTGCCGCGGCCAACTGGCGTGGCGCTGAGCGTGACCGTGTCGCCGGCGAAAAGGGGCGGCGCCGGATTGCGCGACAGCACGACCGTATCGACGGGGCCCGTCCGCACCACCACGTGCGCGACGGCCAGCACCGCGTCGACGCTCCCCCACACGCCCGCCGTCCCGATGCCGACGCCGGTGACCAGGCCGTCGGGGCCGACGCGCACCAGCGTGGTGTCGAGCGTCCACCACTGAACCACACGGGCGAGGGTGTCACCCGCGACGCCGCGTACCACGGCGCGGAGCCGCGTCGCGGTGCCGACGAACACCGTGTCGGTATCGGGTAGCACCTTGATCGACACCGCGCGCGCGAGCACGTACTCGTGAATCCAGCCCGTGGTGGTGTCGACGCGCGCGAAGATCCGTGGCAGACCGGGTCCGACGGCGCTGACGACGCCTGCGGCCGAGACCCGGGCGATAGTCGTGTCGCTGCTCGACCATGCCACCGGACGGCCGGTGATCAGCATGCCCGCCGAGTCGAACGCCGTGGCGGTGAGCGTCACGCTTTGGCCCGTCACGCGCACGTCGAATGAAGGTGCGACCGAAACGCCGAAGACGGCCCGCGTGTCTACCGGAGGCAAGACCGTGAGGCTGGCCTGCGCCGACTTCCCCTCACTGCTCCCCGTGATCTGCACGGTGCCGGACGCAATGCCGTGCACCACACCGGTCACGGACACCTGCGCCACTGCCGGCGAGCTGGAGAACCAGGATACGGATCGTCCCGACAACTTCCGGCCCTGGCCATCGAGCGCCACGGCGGCGAAGACCACACTGTCGCCGACGCGCATCGTGCCCGGGCCCGTCACGCTCACCGACGCCACCGGCACCGGCGCCGTGGCGCCGTCGCCGCCGCAGGTGGTCCACAGCGGAATGCCGCCGAGCACGACGAGGGCGGCGAACGCGTTCCGCACGCGCGGGCGCGACCTGGCGACCGATGAGCGCGACATGTGCCAATGACCGGGCAGGTGTCCGTGCCGGCAAAGGGATGTCGAATGTGCCTTGCGAGCGCACGCTTGTCAATCCGTTTTTCCTAACGTTTGCCGACGTCCGCGGCTGGCGGCGCGCATCGCGCCCGGGACTCGACGCCCCCCGCGCCGCCATGGCCCGTGACGTACGCCGAGCCATAGGCAAGGGGGCGCACCGCACGCCACCGGCCCTCACAGGGCATTGCCTCGCCACTCACGCGCGGTACTGTTAACGGCAGATCGTATTCGCCTACCCATGGATCTCTACGTAACGACCCTCGCGCTGGGCGGCGTCGGCCTCGCCGCCATGGCGGTGGGCGGCTTGGGACGCCACGGACACGGCACGGCAAGGTTGCACGGCTCGGCCCGCGGGCACGGGCACGCCGGCGCCCACGGCCATGCCGCATCACACGGACACGCGGCCGCGCACGGACACGCCGCCGCAGGCGGGCAGCCCGCCGCCACCGGACACGCCGCCGCGGCCGGACACGCGGGCCCGCACGCCCACGGTTCGTTGCGCGATGTCGCGGCCCGTCCCCTGCTGGCGCTCATGTCGCCGCGCGTCCTCTTCAGCATCTGCCTCGGCCTGGGTACCACCGGCCTGCTGCTCCGCCACCAGCTGTCCGGCGGCCTGCTGCTCGCCGCGGCCGTCGCCGGCGGGGTGCTGTTCGAGCGCCTGTTTGTGACGCCGCTCTGGAACTTCGCGCTGCGCTTCGCGTCGAATCCCGCGCTCACCCTCGAGAGCGCGGTGATGTCCGAAGCCACCGCGATGACCGCCTTCGACGCGAACGGCCAGGGACTGATCGCGGTCGAGGTCGACGGACAGCTCCTCCAGGTGCTCGGCACGCTGCAGAGCGCCGACCGCGCCCTGGGCGTGCCGGTGCGCGCCGGCGCCAAGGTGCGGATCGAGCACGTCGACGTGGCGCGCAACCGCTGTACGGTCTCGCTGACCTAGCAAACGACTCACTCTCCGAAACAAGGATCTCAGATGGACAGCTTCCTGTCGGGCGGAATGCTCATCGTCGGCGTCGTCGGCTTCGTCCTCGTGGCGGTGCCGCTGATCGTCGCGAGCTTTCTCCGCAACGTCGAGGCCGGCACCATCCGCCTCGTGAGCTGGCTGGCCGGCGGCACGGTGATCTACCGCGGCCCCGGCAAGTCGAAGGAGATCCCGCTCCTCACCATCGGGACCACGATCTCGAGCAAGGTGATCAACGTCGACCTCGACATCACCGACCAGACCGCCGACGTGGACGAGAACGGCACGCCGCGCCCGATCAAGGTGCGCGTGCTGGCGAGCGCGATCGTCTCGGTGGGCGATACCGACATCCTCGTCAAGACGGCGGCCAATCGCTTCTTCTCCAAGCGTGAGGCCGACCAGATCAGCACCCTCACCGACCTGCTGTCGAGCTCGGGCCGGCGCGCCATCAACCTGCTCACCCACGACCAGCTCTTCTCGGCGCGCGCCACGCCCTCGGCATCACGCGCGCTCCTTCCCGGCCCCTCCGGCGCGCTCCCGGTGAAGGCGGTGCCCGCGCCACTGCCGGCGCACAGCGAGGCGGCGGGCATGGAGGACGAGGACGATCCGCTGGCGGTGATCATTCGCAAGGCGTGCTCGCGCGAGCTCACCGACCTCGGACTGATCTTCAACTCGCTGAACATCAAGATCGTGCAGTCGGAAGTCGCCGAAGCCCGGCGCCGCCAGTCGGCGGCCGAGGCGCAGGCCAACGCCGAGATCGTCTCGGCCATTCAGTCGCGCCGAGCCAAGGAGGCGCAGCTCGACGCCGAGCGGGCGATCTCCGACAAGCAGCGCGAGCTGGAGCAGACCAAGGCGTCGAACGCGGCCCTGGTCGCGCAGGCCGAAGCCAAGCGGCAGGAGGCGGCCGGCCTGCAGCGTGAGGCGGAACTCGACGCGACGCAGATCGCGCAGGCCAAGGCCGACGCGGCGCGCGTGCGCCTGGAGGCGGAGGCGTCGGCCGACGCCGAAGCGATCCGGATCCGTCGCATCGCCGACGCCACCGCCGAGAGCATCCAGAAGGTGAACCAGGCGATCCAGGCGGGGGGCGAGGCCTACTTCCGGTATCGGCAGATCGAGATGCTGCCGCAGATCGCGCCGGTGATCGCCCAGGCGCTCAAGGATGCCAACCTCATCACGATCGCGGGAGGGGAGCGCGGCGCGCCGGAGACGGCGACCAGCAACATCACCGGCGTGATCCAGGCAGTGCTGGCCGCGCAGGTGGTGTCGCGGAGCGGGATCCTGGGCGCCGCGGCGACGGGCGACGGGAGTGGAGCCGATCGCAAGGCGAAGTGATGGGCTGATGCGGTGCGTGGAAGCGATGGCGGCTGCAATGGGACGATGACATAACGGGGGCGACCAACCGCCATCCTCGTGCGCATGGACGCTTGCCAACCATGCGCCGAGCCGAGCACACTATGGTCATGCCGAACCCCGCGAACGAGTGGACCGCCGACATGGTCCGCGCGCTCCCCGACGACGGAAAGAAGTACGAAGTGGTCGACGGAGAGCTGTTCGTGAGTCCGGCGCCGCGGCCCCTTCACGCCCTCGCGATCCGCGCCTTCACCTGGGAGCTCGAGCAGTACGTGCGGGCCAACGACCTCGGGACCGTTATCTCCTCCGTGGCCGACTACGAGTTCGACCCGAAGAGCCTGGTCGAACCCGACATCTTCGTCTCCCCGTTCCGCGCCGGCCCGCCACCGCGCGACTGGCCGGACGCCGGCCCGCTCCGGCTCGTGATCGAAGTGCTGTCGCCGTCGAGCGTCCGCGCCGACCGGATCGTCAAGCGCGGCCGCTACCAGCGCGCCGGCATCCCGGAGTACTGGGTCATCGATGCCGACGCGCGCCTGGTGGAGCGGTGGCGTCCGGGCGACGAGCGGCCGGAGCTGCTCCGGGAAACGCTCTCCTGGCAGCCCGACCCGGCCGCGCCGCCGCTGGTCCTGAACCTCCGGGCGCTCTTCGGCATCCTGCTCGGCGACAGCTAACGTGCCAGCCGCTGTCCGAGCTTCTCCAGGATCGCCGTCCAGCCATCCGAGTGCGGCGTCACCGACTCGGCCGTCGGGAGACGGTCGTGCGTCAGCACCAGCTCCGTCTGCCTGCCGCGCTCGCTGAGCTCGATCGTCACCACGCTCTCGGTGTGATTGGTGCCGGCCGACACCCAGGTGAACGACAGCTTCCGCGGCCGGTCCACCACCAGGTACTTCCCGGTGTGTTCGTACTTCGCGTCGCCGGCAACCATGTCGATCCGGTACGAGCCGCCCACCCGCACGTCCAACGAGCACCGCGCCATTCCGCCCGGCATGGGCGCCATCCACGCGCTCATGCTCTCGGCGTCCGTCCACGCCGCGAACACCTCATCGCGTGAGGCCGGGAGCAGCTTGCGCACCGTCAGGGTGTGCCCGCCGGCCGCCGGTGTGAGCGGCGCCCTCGCCGCGCCCGGATCATTCGTCGTCCTGGCCATCTCTCCTCCCTGGTGATCTGTTGCGGCGTTTCCGGTTCGACACCAGGAAGCGCTCGAGTGAGTCCAGCCGGTCCTCCCAGAACCGCCGGTAGTGCTCCATCCAGTGCGCGGCATCGGCCAGCGGCGCGGCGCGGAAGGAGCAACGGTGCACCCGCCCCTCCACTTCGCGTCGTACCAACCCCGCCCGCTCCAGCACCCGCACGTGCTTCGAGACGGCTGCCAGCGTCATCGCAAAGGGCTCGGCGATCTCGCTGATCGTCGCCGGCCGCCGGGTCAGTCGTGACAGGATCGCACGCCGGGTGGGGTCCGCCAGCGCGCCGAAGACGCGGTCGAGGGGGGCCGACTGATATTCAACCATATGGTATAATATTGGCGATGCCCTCGCTACGTCAAGCCCGGGGCGGTAATGTCGGGTCGTACGGCAAACGAGAAACGAGAAACGAGAAAACAGAAGCGGGCGCTTACGGCCCTGGTGCACCAGATTCGCGCCTTCAGCACCCGCCCCGGCGGGTTGCTGTTTTCTCGTTTCTCGTTTCTCGTTTCTCGCTTCTCGTTTCTCGTTTCTCGTTTCTCGTTTCTGTCCGGCCACACCCCTCTCCCCTCCACCCATGACCACCCTCGCACGCACTACCGTCTTGGCCCTCGCGATGCTCACCGCCGCGCCGGCGCCGGCGTCCGCGCAGAAGAAGCTCAAGGTCTACATCTCCGCCGACATGGAGGGGATCGCCGGCGTCGTGTCGCCCGACCAGCTCAGCCCGGCAGGGTTCGACTACCCGCGCGCGCGCGAGTTCATGACCGGCGACGTGCTGGCGGCGATAGCCGGCGCGAAGGAGGCCGGCGCCACCGGGATCGTCGTCAGCGACTCGCACGGCAACGGCCAGAGCCTGCTCATCGACAAGTTCCCCGCCGACGTGACGTTGATCCGCTCGTGGCCACGGCCGCTCGGAATGATGGAGGGGATCGACTCGACCTTCGACGCCGTCCTGTTCATCGGCTATCACGCCTCGACCGGCAACCCGGCCGGAGTGCGGGCCCACACGATCTCGAGCGCGCACCTCGCCGAGGTCGCCCTCAACGGCGTGCCCATGCCCGAGTCCGGGATCAGCGCCGCGATCGCCGGCCGGTTCGGCGTGCCGGTGGTGATGATGTCGGGGGACGACGTGGCCATCGCGGAGGCGCGGGCCCTGCTCGGCGACCTCGAAGGCGCGGTGGTCAAACGCGCGATCAGCTTCGAGTCGGCGGCGTCGCTGACGCCGGAGGCGGCCCAGTCGCTGATCCGCGAGAAGGTGAAGGCGGCGCTGGCTCCGGCGCGACTCGCGGCGTTCAAGCCGTACGTCGTGAAGACCCCGGTGCGGCTCGATGTCACCTTCAAGAACTATCGCGCCGCCGAGGCGATGGCGTATCTGCCGATCGTGCAGCGGACGTCGTCGCACGCGATCCGGTTCGTCGGCAAGGACATGATCGAAGTGTCGCGCTTCCTCGAGTTCATTGGGACGTACGAGCCGGGAATCTCTCCTTAGTGCAGGGAGGGAGGAAGGGAGGGAGGGAGGAAGGAGGGAGGGAGAGGGACGAAGGGAGAGAGAAGGGCGAAGGGAGGGAGAAGGGCGAAGGGAGGCTTCCCTCCCGCGCCTGGTGACGGCGTGACACGTTGCGGGGTCTGTGCGGGCATGAAGATCGGCGGCGCATTCCATCCATCGACACGCGCATCGCGGTGGGCCGAGTGGCGCGCGTCGCCGCTGAAGGAGCGTGGAAGCTGGGGTCGCATGGCGGTCGCGATCGCGTTGCTGGTCGCGACAGGCAGCTGGGGCATCGCGTGCACGACGGCGGGACCCGACCGGCTGTTCGGGCCCCGCATCGAGCTGACGCGAAATGCGCAGCGCTGGAGGGCGCAGGGCCTTGCCGCCTACAGCCTGGTGGAGCGCCGAGTCTGCTTCTGCATCGAGCGTGGGCCGGTGCGGGTGGTGGTCCGCGGAGGGGTGGTCGATTCGGTGGTCGTCATTGCCGGGGGCGCGGTGCTGACCTCCGCCGAGGCGGCACAGTACCGGTCGGTCGGCGGCCTGTTCGCGGTGATCGCGGACGCGCTCGATCGTGACGCAGCCTCGCTGCAGGTGACATACCACCCGACACTCGGCTATCCGACGTCGATCTCGATCGACTACAGCGCGCAGGTGGCCGACGAAGAGGTCCAGTACCTGGTGAGCGACCTGACGCCGGCGGCGCTCCCGAAGCGCTAGCCCCGCGGACGGGGTCACGCTCCGCCGCTCCCTCTCAGCATCCGATCTCCGGTAAGTCGCCCGCGCGCCAGGCGTTGACGGCGGCTTGACAGGCCGATATTGATATGATATCATATTCATATCAACCAACGGAGAGGAACATGATCCGCGAAGTGGAGCGCAAGGCGACGGCGGGAATCCCGATGCTCCTCCTGCTGCTCGGGGCCCTTGCGCTCTTGCTGTGGCTGCTGATCGCGAGTGCCCGCGCCAACATGCCGGCCGGGGCGATTCTCGCGGTGCTGCTGTTCGTCACCGGGATCATCCTGCTTCCCGGCTTCTTCGTCGTGAATCCCAACGAAGGCAAGGCGCTGACGATTTTCGGCCGCTATGCCGGGACGGTGAAACAGCCGGGGCTGTGGTGGACGAACCCGTTCATGTCGAAGCGACGGATCTCCCTTCGGGTGCGGAACTTCGAGACCGCCAAGCTCAAGGTGAACGACAAGAACTCGAACCCGATCGAGATCGCGGCGATCGTGGTCTGGAAGGTGGTGGATACGGCCGAGGCGCTGTTTGAGGTGGACGACTACCAGAACTACGTGCACGTACAGAGCGAGTCGGCGCTGCGCGCGCTCGCGACGGCCTATCCGTACGACGCCCACGCCGAGGGGGAGATTTCACTGAGCGCGCACCAGGCCGAGGTGTCGGCGGGGTTGCTGAAGGAGATCCAGGAGCGGCTGGGCAAGGCTGGGGTGCTGGTCACCGAGACGCGGATCAGCCACCTTGCCTACGCGCCCGAGATCGCGGCGGCGATGCTCCAGCGACAGCAGGCGAGCGCGATCATCGCCGCTCGGCAGAAGATCGTCGAGGGGGCGGTGGGGATGGTCGAGATGGCACTCGACCTGCTCTCGAAGAAGTCGATCGTGCACCTGGATGAAGAGCGGAAGGCGGCGATGGTGAGCAACCTGATGGTGGTGCTCTGCTCGGAACGCGGCACCCAGCCGGTGCTGAACACGGGCTCGCTCTACTCCTAGGCGCGGCCCGTGGCGGAGCGAAAGCCCTTCCTGCTGCGCCTGGAGCGCGACACAATGGACGCGCTGCAGCGGTGGGCGGCCGAGGAGTTGCGGTCGGTGAACGGGCAGATCGAGTTCCTGTTGCGACGGGAGCTGCGGCAGGCGGGGCGGCTGAAGGCGAAGGGGCCTGGCGGTGGGCCGAAGGTATCGAAGGGCTGAACTGAGAGCCGAGCGGTTCAGATGTGTCCCGGAACGCGGGGAGCGAGCGAGGCTCGCGCCCCGCGTTCTGCATCTGCATCGTATTCCGGCGTCTGGCGGTGAATGCGTCACGCGGCCGGCCGCGACGGCTTGTTTCCTGCTTCCTGTTTCCTGCTTCGTTCCGCCCTCGGAGGCCCCATGTCCACGTCCCGCCGCGAGATGCTCTCCAACGCGTCGTACGCCCTGCTCGGCACCGGCTTCCTGTCGCGGCTGGACCGCGTGGCGGCGATGTCGGATGACGGCGCGGGCGCGGCGGCGCCGGCGCAGAGCCTCACGAGTCTGGTGAAGGCGCAGGTCGCGGGACCCAGTGAAGCGCTGATGCTCAAGCCGAAGGCCGGCGAAGAGGGCCCGCCCGCACCGGCCACCGCCGACCGTCTGTCGCTGGAATGGAACAAGGCGTGCGTCCAGCGCTTCAAGGACAAGCTGGCCGAGCGGGACATCGCCTGTTTCGTGGTGCGCGACCCGCTGAACATCACCTACCTGACGGGCTACTGGCACACCACCACCGAGCGCCCGCAGGTGCTGGTGATGAACCGCGACGACACCGCGCCGTGGTTCCTCTACCCGGCGCTGGACCGCGACCTGATCACGACATGGTGGTTCGGTGGCGGGCGGATGTACTTCGACTACCTGCACGGCGACGGCGCGTTCCCGCACCAGGGCACGGTCCAGATGGGCGAGACGGTCGACCTCTTCCGCTTCCTGCTCGAGGGGATGAAGCAGAAGGGGATCCAGGGGACTCGGATCGGGATCGACGGCGAGCTCTACCCGAGCGAATTGGCCAAGATCGCCGACATCCTGCCGAAGGTGGAGTTCGTGAACGTGCGCGACACGCTGATGAAGATGCGGCAGGTGAAGACGCCCGAGGAGCTGGCGCTCTGGCGGCGGGCGTACGTCTACTTCGACCGGGCGCACGCCTTCGCGCGGAATTACATCCTGGCGCACGGCACCGGCGTCACCGACTTCGAGGTGGCGACCGCCACCAACCTCTGGATCAACGACCTGCTGTACTCGGAGGTGGACCTGCACGGCGGCGTCTGCCACTACGGAGTGAACACGCAGGTGAGCATCCAGTGCCGGGCCGGCGCGGTGACCGCCTATCCACACCCGAACCAGCCATACTACAACAAGATCGGACGCAACATGGCGCTGCAGGTGTCGGGGGTGGCGCGGGTGGGCGGCTACGGCCACGAGAACTACCGGGCCTACATCGTCGCCGACTCGTCAGGCAAAGTCGACCCGCACATGGAGAAGCTCTGGCAGGTGAGCAAGGACTGCTGCGACATCCAGCTGCGCGAGTCGGTGGAGGGCGTCACCTGCTCCAGCGTCGCCTACAGGATCCACACGTACCAGGTGGAGCAGGGAGTGCAGGACTACATCTACCACCGGCCGGCGCACGGCGCGGGGGTGGAGGGGCACCAGTCGCCGTGGCTGTCGCTGGGCGACCAGACAATGCTGCGCGCCAACATGTGCTTCTCCGAGGAGCCCGGCCTGTACGACGCCAGGACCGGGTGCGGCTTCAACTGGAGCGACACGATCGTCGTGGGGCAGAAGGCCGCGTACCGCATGAGCCGGGTGCCGTATACGACGGAGTGGTGCTGGCTGAAGATCTAGGGGGGGAGGGAGGAAGGGAGGAAGGGAGGAAGGAGGGAGGGAGACAAACGAAGGGAGGGTTCCCTCCCTCCCAACTTCCGTGTCGCTCTCTCGCTTCCCTCGCTCACTTCTCCCTCGCTCGCAGCTCCCCGCTCTCGGGTCCCTTCCTCTCAGCTCACTCGCTCTCGACTCCCTTTGGTCTGTCGCGTCTCCGTCGCTGCCCTATTTGCCAGCCGGGGCGTCGTCGGCGACGAAGGCGAGCCAGTCGCCGCGGGGGCTGATCGCGAGGCGGGTGATGTTCGCGATGCCGGGGCCGAAGTCGGCGACTTCGACCCATCCGCCGCCGGCGGGGCGGCTCCAGGCGTACAGCCTGGAGCCGCTCGCCATCAGCGCCGTCGACTCGTCGAGCCAGGCGACGTCCTCGCGCCCCTCGAGTGTGCGGACGAGCGGTGTCAGCTTCCTCGTCGCCGGATCGAGGGTCTCCACCCACCACTCTTTCTCGTCGAGTTTGAGGACGAAGCTGATGAGCGCCGAGCCGGGGATCCGCTTGAGTGAGCGTCCGATGTTGCGGGCTACGGTGTCGGCGGCGCCGGTGCGCGTGTCGGCGAGCTGCAATGTGTTAGGCGCGCCGAGCACGAACAGGGCGAGGGTGTAGTCCCCGGCCCAGGCGTGGTAGCCGACCGGCTTCACGCCGGTGAGCACCAGCTCCGGGTCGCCTCGGCCGCCGAGGGAGAATCGCCAGAGGCGCTGGGTGGAGTCGGCCTCGACGCGGATCACCGAGAAGTGGCCGCCGTCCGGTGTGACCGTCGGCGAGTATTCGCTCTCGCGGGTATCCGTGATCCGGCTGGCGGCGTTCCTGCCAAGGTCGTAGCGCCAGATGTCGGTCTGCGCGTCGGCGCCGACGGCGGTGTACAGGAAGGCGCGGCCGTCGGGAGTGAACGACGGCTGGTTGTCGTAACCGATGCGGTGCGTCGCGTTGGTGCTCAGCCGGAACGACGCCGGCTGCGAGCCGTGTCGCTCGATGTGCGCCAGGTAGATGTCGGTGGATGGGCGCGCCTGGGCGGCCGCGGTGGCGGCGGTGAGGGTCGCGGCGAGGGCGAGTGACAGCGCGCGCATGGGAGGGAGGGAGGGAGGAAGGGGAGGGAGGGAGGAAGGAGGGAGGGAGGAGAGCGGAGGGAGGACAGCGGAGGGTGGGAGGACGGCGCAGGGAGGGAGGACGGCGCGGGGAAGGAGGACGGCGCGGGGAGGGATCGTGAGGACCGGCCGCTCGGCGCGAGGGGAGAGTACCGCCCGGCCCGATGCACGACAAGCCATTAACTTGTTGACGCAAAGTACTTGACAGTACGAACCTCGGGTCGTATCGTGGCACAGTGGTGGCCATCCGGCCGCCTCGCCCCGAGGTCTCCCATGGGTCTCCCCCTCCTCTTCCTCGCCGGACTCGCGACCTTCGCACTCGCGGGCGTCACCATCCACGCGCTGGCCGCCCGCCGCTTCGTGCGCGCCACACGGGCGTTCGCCGCGCTGGCCACGCTCGGCGTCGCCTACAGCTCGGTGCTGCTCACCGTTTCACTGCGCAGCACCGAACGCACGCTGGCGCCCGGTGACGTGCTGCGGTTCTGCGGGGCGTTCCTCGACTGCCACATGGGGGTGAGCGTCGACGCGGTCGACACGCTCACCCGGATCGGCGTGGCGCCGTCGCAGGCCACCGCCTCGGAGGGCGGGCACTACCTGGTGGTGACCCTTCGCGTGAGCAGTAACGCGAAGCGCGCCACGCTCCGGCTGGGCGAGCCCGACGCGGTGCTCGTCGATGCCGCCGGCCGCACCTGGCACCGCGATGCCACCGCCGAACGCGTGTTGGAGGGCGAGCGCGGCCCCGCGCTGGCGTTGACCGAGCCGGTGCCCGCCGGCGCTTCGTTCACAACCCCGCTCGTCTTCGACCTGCCGCGCGAGGCGGCGACCCCGCGGCTGCGCGTGACCGATCTTCCCTTCCCCGACCGGCTGCTGGAACTGGTGCTGATCGGGGACGAGGACAGCCTGTTGCACCGGCACAGCTACCTCGTGCTGCCGCCGGTGAGCGGCGCGGTCGCCGCGCGTCGCTGACGGCGGACGGGCCCCTCCGCCGTCTCCATTCACCGTCCCGCCGCCTCTTGCTTCGCGGGAAGGCACGTCGCCATATGTGGTGACGGCGCCTGCCTCCCCCCCCGGCCCCAGTGGGCCGGCGGCCCGTTTGTGGGGTAGACAGGGTTTCGGCGCAGGCTTCAGGTCGTCATCCTAACACCGGGGCGCGGCGCTGACGCCGGCCGCCCCACGGTCCATTCCGCACTCCACTCATGAGCCCTCGTTCGCGCTGTGGATTCGCCGCGCTGCTTCTCGCGGCGTCGACCGCCATGTCGGGCCGCGCGCCGGCCCAGGACACCACCCGCGCCGTGCGCACGGACAGCGTCGTGGCCGTCGCGGTCGACAGCACGCCGCGCACCCCGCGCGCCCTGCTGCGCGCCGGAGAGCAGGCCGCCCGCGAGAAACGCTACGACGACTACGTGGCTCATCTGGAGCGGGCGATCGCAATGCTCCGTCCGGATGCCCTGGACCGCCCGTTCTTCCAGTACCACCTCGCCCGCGGCTACGCCCTGCAAGGGCGCAGCGTCGACGCACTGCGGACGCTGGACCGGATCTGGACCGAGCGGATCGAGGGCCTGATGATCTTCTTCGCCGAAGTCGACCCGGCGTTCGCGAGACTGCGAGCCGGCGTCGCGTGGGCGACGATCCGGCGCCACAAGGACGAGATCGACGTCTCGATCACCCGGGTGCGCGGAAACGTCTTCGAGCTGCACGGCGCCGGTGCCAACCTGGCGGTGCTGGTGGGCAACGACGGCTCGCTGCTGGTGGACACCGGCTATCCGCAGGCGGCGGCGGCGATCAAGGTCGCGCTGCAGACCGTGGGCGGCGACCAGCTCAAGTACATCGTGAACACCCATGCCCACGAGGATCACGTGGGCGGGAACGAGGCGCTGGCGACGCCGGCGACGACGATCATCGCGCACGCCAATGTCCGGAAGGCGCTGTCGCAGCCGACGGCGTGGATCGACGACGTGATCCTGCCGCCCAAGCCGTTCGGGGCGCGCCCCGGCCTGACGATCGCCGGCACCACGTCGCTCTACTTCAACGGCGAGGAAGTGCGGCTGATCCCGATGCCCGCGCACACCGACGGCGACGTCGCGGTGCTGTTCGTGGGATCGGGGGTGGTGCACCTGGGCGATGACTTCTTCCCGCTCACCACGACCTACATCGATCCGGGCCCGAACCCGGAAGCGTTCATGGCGTCGCTGCAGTCGATCATCGCCGCCATGCCGCCCGACGGGATCGTGATCACCGGACACGAGCGGCGCCTGCCGGTGGGCGAGTTGAGCAAGAGCTACGACCGCACCTACCGGCTGGTGGCGTTCGTCCGTGAGGCGCTGAAGGCGGGCCGGACGCTGACCGAGATCAAGGAAGCGGGCGCGGCCAACGAGTTGCCCGCCGACTGGCTCGAGTACCTGTACCGGCGGATGGGCGGGAAGTAGCGCGCTCCCGCGCGCCTGTCAGTTCGGGAGCTCGCGGAGGAAGTCGGCCAGGTCCTGTTCGGTGTCGATGTCGCGCGGCGCCGGGAAGTCGAAGGCGATGCGCGCGACCCGCGCCGGGTCGCGCTCCACCACGTCGCGGGCACCGCGATCTCCGGTGAGGGTGCGCAACTCGCCGAAGACGCTCCGCTCGAAGAGCACCGGGTTGCCGTGCTCCCCGGAGTAGAGCGGGGCGACGATCGGCTTCCGGAGCTTGCGCCAGGCATCGACCAGGTCGTCGACCACCGAGGGCAGGACCGCCGGCTGGTCGCCGAGCGCGATGACCGCGGCGGCGGCGCCCGGCGACAGCGCCGCGAGGCCGGCGACCAGCGAGCTGCTCAGTCCTTCCGCATAACGGGCGTTGAGGGTGAAGCGGAGCGGAAGTCCGCGCAGCGCATCGCGCACGCCATCGCTGTCTTGGCCCAGCACCACCACCATCTCGCCGAGCACCGAGGCGAGCAGCCGTTCGACGGTGCGGCGGATCAGCGGGACTCCGGCGATGGGGGCGAGCAGCTTGGGCGCGCCGAACCGGTTGGCGCGGCCGGCGGCCAGGACGATCCCCTCGATTCCGGCCGCCCGGTCAGGTCCCATCGCCCTCGGCGGGTGCGGGTGCGCCCGCGGTCGGCCGGCCGCGGCGCCGGCGCCAGATGAAGTAGAAGGGCACGCCGAGCAGGACCATGCCGAGTCCGATGCCGGCGTTGATCGGCTGCGCGAAGATCGTGTTGATCACGATCACGGCCGACGTGAGGACGAACACCGCCGGCGTCCACGGATAGCCGGGGACGCGGAAGGCGCGCGCCTCATCGGGGAACCTGCGGCGCCAGGCGAAGATCGCGGCGGCGGCGATGGCGTAGAAGATCCAGCCGCCAAAGACGACGTAGGTGAGGAGCTGCTGGAAGGTGCCGGTGGCGGCGAGGATGGTCGCCCACGCGGCGCCGGCGAGGACCGCGAACGCCGGCGTGCCGAATCGCGGATGGACCTCGGCCAGCTTCCGGAAGAAAACGCCGTCGCGCGCCATGGCGTAGTAGACGCGCGGCGCCGTGAGGCAGATGCTGTTGGCGGCGCTGAACATCGAGATGTAGATGAGCACGGCGATGAGCTTGGCCGGCGCCGCGCCGAAAACCGCGTCGACCGCTTCCGAGGCCACCGCGTTGGCCGACTCGACCCGGGCGGGGCCGAGCGCGGCGAGATAGCCGGCGTTGGCCAGGACGTAGATGAGGATCAGCGCCCCGGTGCCGGCCACGAACCCGCGCGGGAAGCTGCGCTGCGGGTCGCGCGTCTCACCCACTGAAAACGTGACGAACTGCCATCCCTCGTACGCCCAGAGCACGCTGATCATCGCCAGGCCGAAGCCGGAAAGCAGCCCCGTGGTGACCGATGCCGGCCAGATGTGCCCCGCGAAGGTCGGGCCGGCGCGCCCCTTCACGATCAGGAGGACGCTCATCAGGATGATGCCGGCGGTCTTGGCGACGGTGGTCACGTTCTGGACGGTGGCGCTGGAGCGCGTCCCCTTCACGTTGATCGCGGTGATGGCGATGATCAGCAGGATCGACGCGCCCTTCTGGAGCGCGGGCGGCAGGGAGATGAGCTGGTTGGCGTAGCTGACCGAGGCCACCGAGAGGGTGGCGATGGCGCCGCTGCCGATCACGAAGAAGAGCGTCCATCCGTAGAGGAACGCCGGGAGCTCGCCGAAGGCGTCGCGGATGAACACGTACAGCCCGCCCGCCTCGGGGCGCATCGCCGCCATTTCGGCGAAGGTCAACGCACCTAACAGCGACAGCACCCCGCCGACCACCCAGACCAGGAGCGCGGGTCCGACGTTCCCTCCCGTCTGGCTGAGCACGGCGGCCGGGACGATGAAGATGCCCGAGCCGATCACCGATCCAATCGCGAGGAAGAGGATGTCGGCGGCGCCGAGGGTGCGGGAGAGGGTGCGGGACAAGGGAGGGAGGGAGGAAGGGAGGGAGGGAGGAAGGAGGGTGGGAGGAAATCACAGGGAGGGCATCCCTCCCTCCCCTCCCCCCAACTTCCTAAGGGCGGCCCAGTTCGATCCTGCCGATGCGGCCGGTGCCGCTGAGCGCGAGCCAGATGCGGTGGCGGGTGGAGTCGGTCGTGATGTTGCGCACGATCGCCTGGCCGGTGGGGATGTGGACGGTCTCGGTCTTCGCGCTCACGGGGTCGAAGGCGATCATGCTGTTGGTTCGCGCCTCGTCGTACCAGATCCGTCCGTCGGTGCCCATGGTGATGCCGTACGGGCCGGCACGGTCGGAGGGCGACTTCCATTCCCGTACCGCGCCCGTCTTCGGGTCGAGGGCGCCGAGGAAGCCGCGCGCGTAGTCGGTGTACCAGACGGTGCCGTCGCGGGCCACCTGCAGCCGGCGCGGGCGCGCCGCCGGGTCGGGGAGTGGGAACTCTCGTGAGGCGCCGGTGGCGGGGTCGACCCTGGCCAGCTTGTTGACGCCGAACAGCGCGATCCAGAGCGCGCCGTCGGGAGCGGCGACGAAGCCGTACGGCAGCGCGTGCGGCGACGTGGTCGGATACACCCTCACGGCGCCGGTCTTCGGGTCGAGCACGCCGTAGGTGCTGTTGTTCTGATCGGTGAACCAGATCCGGCCGCCGAACGCGAGCGGCGTGTGGGGCCGCCTGGCGGAATCGGGGAGCGGGAACTCGGTGATCTGCCCGGTCTTCGGGTCGACCCGCCCCAGCCGGCCGCCCGCCTGGGCGGTGTACCAGACGAACCCGTCGGCCGCGAC
Organism: Gemmatimonadaceae bacterium; assembly: GCA_041483735.1. GTDB lineage: Bacteria > Gemmatimonadota > Gemmatimonadetes > Gemmatimonadales > Gemmatimonadaceae > JBGPGH01. The sequence goes on from JBGPGH010000003.1 coordinate 55,737, forward strand.
CACGATGCCGTGCGGACCCGAATTGGGCGTCGGCGTGGGATAGTCGGTGATCGTGCCGGTGGTGGGGTCGAGTCGCCCGATGAAGCTGTTTGCCTGGTCGGTGTACCAGACGATCCCGTCGGCGGAGACCGCGGGGTCGTGCGGGAACGCGCCGGCGCGCGGAATCGGGTACTCGACGACCTCGAGCGCGCGCACCGCGGACGGGCGTCGCGTGGCCAACGGCGTGGCGGCGATCGCGGCGAGGCCGACCGCGGCCGCCGCGATCAGATGGTGAAGACGCATGGAATCCTCCGGGTCGGTCAGAGCTTCGCGCCGGCAAGGGCGGCGCGCAAGACCTCGAGCGGCAGCGTCGCGCATCGCAGGCGCGCGGGGGCGATCTCGGCGTGCAGCATCGCCAGGACGTCGTCAGGCGTCACGTCCCGCGCCGCCGACAGCTCGTGCCCCTCGATGCGCTCCATCAGCAGCGAGGCGCTGGCCACGCAGATCGCGCACGCCTCGGCGCGGAACCGCGCCCGCGTCACCGAGCCATCGCGCAACCGCAGCTCCACACGGATGCGGTCGCCGCAGAGCGGGTTCACCCCCTCGTGCGACGCGTCCGGCGCGTCGAGCGTGCCCTGGTGGGTGGGGTGCCGGAAGCGATCGAGGATCACCCCGCTGTACATCGACAGCGCCGGCGGCCGCGGAGGGGTGGAACCGCTCATTCCTCGACCGCGAGCTCGCCCCGCGGCGCGGTGGCCCGGTACCGGGGAAAACGGAAGGCGAGCTCACGCGTGAGCAGGCCGCCGTGCCCCAGCCGCGCGAGGGCGTCGCGCCCCACCCGCTCGCCCGTGAGCAGGCGCGGCAGGACGAGATCGAAGACGGTGGCCTGCGAGAAGAGTCCGCAGCTCGGCATCCCGACGATCGCCGTGTCGCCCCCCGCATCCCGCGCCATCCAGAAGAGGCTGCCCGGGTGCGCCGGCACGCCGTAGCGCTCGAGGGGAATGCCGAGCTGCCGGAGCGCGAGGAAGGTCGAATCGAGCGGGTCCATCGCCTTGGTGCCGGCCAGGACGATCACCTGGGCGCCGGCGCTCCTGGCCGTCTCGATGCCGCCGGCGATCGCCGCGGCCGAGGCGCTGAGGAAGAGCGGGTCGAGGAGCGTGGACCCGAACCAGCGCACTTTTTCGCCGAGTACGTCGCGAAACTTGTGCATGGCCGGCTGGCCCAGCGTCTCCTGGACCACCGCGCCGATCCGCATCGGGAGGAAGGGCCGCACCTGCACCAGCCCGCCGGCGTCGCGCGCCGCGCGCTCACCCTCAGCGAGCAGCGATTCCGCCAGCACGAACGGCGTGATCTTGGCGCGGGCGACGGTCTCGCCGCTGTCGACGATCTGTCCGTCGTAGAGGGTGTAGACGCACAGCCCCTCCAGCCGGTTCACGCGGTCGAGCGCTTCGACAGTCACGCCGAGCACGCCCCGGCGTTGCGCGGTGAGCGGCCAGTGGCCCCCCGAGAGCGCGCCGACCTCGACGCCGTCACCGGCGGCGGCCGCCGCGATCCGGGCGCCGGCATCGCTCTCGTGGACGTCGTTGGCGTCGGGATGGATGACGTGGAGCTCACTCCACTCGAGCGCCAGGAGGGCCGGGGCGTCGGTGGCGGTGAGGCGCTGCCCTTTCCGGAAGCGGGCGCGTCCGTCGCCATCGCCCAGGTCGTGACAGAGCACCGCGCCCGCCAGCCGCTGGGCGCTGGCGTCGGCGCGCACCACCCGCTCGGCCTTCACCGGGCCGCGGCGGGTGCGCGGTTCTTCACCGCGGTGACCTGGGCGATGATGCTCAACGCGATTTCGGCGCTCGACTCTGCGCCTAACTGCAAGCCGATCGGGAGGTGGATGCGGGCGAGCTCGTCGTCGGTGTAGCCTTCGCGAACCAGGAAGTCGCGGAGCGCGGCGCCACGCCGTTTGCCGCCCAGCACGCCGACGTAGCCGACCTCGCGGCGGAGGACGATGCGCAGCACCGGGAGTTCCACCTTGTAGTCGTGCGCCACCAGGACGATCGAGCTGGCCGGCGTCCAGGCGAAGCGCTCGGCGAACTCGCCGGCCATGCCGACGACCAGCTCGTCGGCGTCGGGGAAGCGCTCGCGTGAAGCGAACCGGTCGCGGGCGTCGACGACGATGGTCCGCCAGCCGAGCTGGCGGGCGAGCGACACCAGCGGAATGGCGACGTGGGTGGCGCCCACGATCACCAGCGCCGGCGGCGGCGCGTGGACCTCGATGAAGACGTCCACCGGCCCGCTGCCTGACGAGAGCGTGGCCGTGCGCGAGATCCCCTGGCGCATCAGCTCGTGGGCGCGGGCGACGGCGTCCTTGTCCAGGGCGGCATCGCCGAGCGTTCCCTCGGTGGAGCCGCCGGCGAGTACGACCAGGCGCTCCGGGCGCGGCGGATCGCCGGCCAGGGGCGTGACCAGCGCGGTGGCGCGGCCCGCCGCGTACTCGCGCTCCACCGCCGCGAACGCCGCCGCGGCCGGCGTGGCGGCGGAGAAGTCGACGCTCTCCACCAGGACATCGACGGTGCCGCCGCAGGTGAGCCCCATTTCCCAGGCATCCTCGTCGCCGAGCGGCATGGAGAGGAGCGCGGAATGCGACGAGCGGAGTACTTCCTCGGCGGCGGCGATCACCTTGGCGTCGACGCAGCCGCCGATGGTGACCGACCCCAGGATGCGGCCGCCGTCGCCGACCCACATCTTGGCGCCTTCCTTCTTGGGCGTGGTGCCGCGGGTGGCGACCAGGGTGGCCATCGCCACCCTGCGCTCGGTGCGGCGCAGCTCGGCGAGGTGCTCCAGGCTCTCGGTCACCGCCGCCTCACAGCGCCAGGTGCCTGGCGAGTGCGCGCAGGCTGTCGACGTTGTGGGCCGGCGCGAAGACGTCGATGTGCGGCAGCGCGGCCTGCATGCCGCCGGTGAGCGGCTTGTAGTCCGGGCTCCCCAGCAGCGGGTTCAGCCAGACCACCCGCCCCGCGCGCCGGTGCATGAACGCCAGCGCATCGGCCAGCACCCGCGGGTCGCCGGTGTCCCAGCCATCGCTGAGGATCATGACGATGGTGCGGCGGTCGATGCGCCGCCCCTGGAGCTCGACCACCCGCGCCAGGCACTCGCCGATCCGGGTCCCGCCCGACCAGCCGGTGACGTCGCGCGACAACCGGTCGAGCGCCGACCGGTAGTCGCCGCCGGCCAGCTGCTCGGTGATTCTCGTGAGGCGCGTCGAGAAGACGAACGTCTCCACCCGCGCGAAGCTTCGCTGCACCGCGTACAGCACCTGGAGCAGGAAGCGGGAATAGAGGTCCATCGAACCCGAGACGTCGCAGATCGCGATCAGGCGGGCACGGCGCGGCTTCCGGGTGCGGAAGGCGAGCTCGAGCGGGTCGCCGCCGGTGCGGAGCGACAGGCGGATGGTCCGGCGCAGCGCCAGGCGCTCACCCCGCGTCGCCGCCTTCCAGCGGCGGCTGGGCCGTCGTGCCAGCCGGCGCGCGATCTGCCTCGCCAGGCGGGTGATCTCGTCGAGGTGGTCGGCGTCGAACTGGCTGAAGTCGCGCGTCCCCAGTGTCTCGCGCTCGCTCTGCCGCGGGATCCCCACCGGCTCATCGTCCTTGCCGCCCTCGCCCTCCTGGTCGGCGCCGCGCATCCACCGCTCGAGCGACACCGGCGGCGGCTGGGTGCCGGGCGGTTCCGGCCGGCGGCGCGCCGAGGGGCGCCGGAGCAGCCCGCCCATCGCGCCCGGCGGCAGGGGAGGCGCGAACACGCGGTCGAACTCCTCCTCGAAGACCGGGAAGTCTTCCATCCGGCTCACCAGCACGCTGCGCAGCGCGAGCGACACCTCGTTGCGATCGCCCAGGTCCACCAGGGCGAGCGCCCGGCAGGCATCGATCGACTCGGCGGGGGTGACTGGCAGGCCGCGGCGGCGGAGCGCGCGGCAGAGCCGGGTGGCGGCCGCCGACAGGCCATCGCCCGGCACGGACTCCGCGGGCCGCGACGCCACCGCCGGATCGCGTGTCATCGTCAGGCGAGCGGGGAGACCATTGCCTCGAGACGGCCCGGAATCAACTCGGCCGACACCGTCCGCAGGTCGCTCTCATCCTTGAGGAAGCACCCCATCGTCTCGCGCACCAGCGCGTCGTCGAGATGGGTCGCGTGGAGCGCCACCAGCGCCGATGCCCAGTCGAGCGTCTCGGCGATGCCGGGCGTCTTGGTGAGCGCCATCGCGCGGAGCGCGTGCATGAACGCCGCCACCTCGCGGGTGAGCCGCTCGTCGATGCCGACGACCTTGGTGCGGACGATCCGCAGCTCCTTCTCCAGCGACGGGTAGTCGATCCAGAGGTAGAGGCACCGCCGGCGCAGCGCCTCGGACAGCTCGCGCGACCGGTTCGACGTCAGCACCACGTACGGAATGTGGGTCGCCTTGAGCGTGCCGATCTCCGGGATCGTCACCTGGAAATCCGAGAGCACCTCCAGCAGGAAGGCCTCGAACTCCTCGTCGCTGCGGTCCACCTCGTCGATCAGGAGCACCGGTGACTTGCCGGCGTGGGTGATCGCCTGGAGCAGCGGGCGGCGGAGCAGGAAGGCGTCGCTGAAGATCGACCGCTCGCGCTCGGCCAGCGGCCGCTCGCTCCGCTCATCGAGCTTGATGTGGAGCAGCTGCTTGGGATAGTTCCACTCGTAGAGCGCGGTGTTCGCGTCCAGCCCCTCGTAGCACTGGAGGCGGATGAGGTCGGTGTCCAGCGCCCGCGCCAGCACCTTGGCGATCTCGGTCTTGCCGACGCCGGGATGTCCCTCGACCAGCAGCGGTTTGCGCAGCGTGATGGCGAGGTGGACCGCGGTCGCGATCGCGCGATCGGAGACGTAGGTCTCGCGCTCCATCAACTCGATGATGCCGCGGATTTCCGGTCGCACGGGACCTCCCCCGGCCGAATTATTCGGCGCCGGCACCGGCACCAACACGTTGCGGCCGGCGATGAGCGCCCCTAATTCTACACCCCGGGCGCACGATCGACGACCGTCGCCACCTCCCGCCCCCCGGAACGCCCACCCCCCGCCATGTCCTTTACCATCAACGAGACCTTCCGGGTGCACGCCCCCGCCGACCGGGTGTGGCGCTACCTGATCGACCCCGGGCAGGTCGCCGAGTGCCTGCCGGGCGCCGAGCTCACCTCGGCGATCGACGCGCGCACCTTCGAGGGGCGGGTGCGGGTGAAGATCGGCCCGGTGACGGCGGCCTACGAGGGGCGCGTGGAGCTGCTCGAGGTGGACGAGCGGGCCCGCACCGTGCGGGTATTGGGCGAGGGCTCGGAAGCCGTGGGCTCGGGCGCCGCCCGCATGACGATGACCAGCACCGTCATCGACTGCGCGGTAGGCGTGTGCGAAGTCCGGGTCGACGCACAGATCGAGATCGCCGGCAAGGCCGTGCAGTTCGGCCGCGGGATGATCGAGCGCGTGTCGCAGCAGATGTTCCAGCAGTTCACGGAGTGTGTGCGGACGCGCCTCGAGTACGAGGCCGCGGCCACCGCCCCGGCCGGTGCGGCGGCGCCAACGGCGCCCGGTCACGGGCCCGGCGCGTTCACGCCCGGCGCCGCGCCGATCGAGGCACCCGATGCCTGGATGTCGACCGATGCCTCGGTGGTGGACCGCCAGTCCCTCCATGGCGGCACGCCGACCGCCGAGTGGCGGGCGCGACAAGGCCCGCCAGTGCGGCTGTTGCCGCTCCTCTGGCGGGCCCTGCGAGACCTGGTCCTCGGCTGGTTCCGGCCGGCGCCTCGCTAGGTCTTCGCCCTCGCCACCGCCCGGGTCAGCGCGGTGAGCGTGAAGCGGGTCAGCAGGTCCTTCTTGTAGTCCACCGGGCCCTGCGAATCGGCGCGCAGCTCCAGGCCGTCGGCGGCGTGCGCCGCGGCCGCCGCCAGCATCGCATCGTCAGGCGACTTCCCGCTGAGCGCGTTCTCCACCGCCATCCCGCGCACCGCGTGCTCCCCGACGCCGGTGATCCCCACCCGGGCGCGCTTGATCGTCTTGCCGTCGATGGTGATCACGGCGGCGACGCCCACCACCGCGAACCGCGACGCGGGGTGCGGATGTTTGGTGTAGGCGGTCCCGGTGCCGGCCGGCAGGTCGGGGATCCGGATCTCGGTGATGACTTCCTCCGGGGTGAGCGCGGTCGTCAGCAGGCCGGTGAAGAACGCCTCGCTCTTGATCGTGCGCGTCCCCTTCTGACCCAGGACCTTGAGTTCGGCGCCCAGGGCGAGGATCACGGCCGGGAGGTCGGCCGCGGGGTCGGCGTGCGCCAGGCTGCCGCCGATCGTGCCGCGGTTGCGCACCAGCGGATCGCCGATCAGGTGCGCCGCCTCGGGGAGGATCGGGATCCGGCGCGTCAGCACCGCCGACGTCTCGATCATCCGGTGCGTGGTGGTGGCTCCAATCAGGACTGCCCCATCGATTTCGCGGATCCCCGACAGGCCGCTGATCTTGCGCAGGTCCACGAGGTGCGCGGGCTGCGCGAACCGCAGTTTCATCATCGGCAGCAGGCTGTGCCCCCCGGCGATCAGCTTGGCGTCGTCAGGGTGCTGCTTGAGCAGCGAGACGGCCTCATCGATCGTGCCGGGGGTGTGGTATTCGAAGGATGCCGGAAACATGGCTCACCTCCCCTTGGGGCTGCCCTGCAGCGCCTTCCAGATCGTGGCCGGCGTGAGGGGAAGATCGATGTGCGTCACGCCGAACGGCGCGAGCGCGTCCATCACGGCGTTGGCGACGGCCGCGGTCGAGGCGATGGTGCCGGTCTCGCCCGCGCCCTTCACGCCCATCGGGTTCACCGGCGACGGCGTGACCGTGCGCGCGGTGTCGTACGACGGGAGCATGTCCGCCTTGGGCAGTGTGTAGTCCATCATCGACGCCGCCAGCGGCTGGCCTGTGTTGTCGTAGCTCGCGCCCTCCCACAGCGCCTGCGCCACGCCCTGCGCGATCCCGCCGTGGACCATGCCGTCCACGATCATCGGGTTCACCACGTTGCCGACGTCATCGACCGCCACGTACTTCGTGAGGGTGACGATCCCGCTGGCCTTGTCGACCTCGACCACCGCGATGTGGGTGCCGAACGGGAAGACGAAGTTGGTCGGATCGTAGAACGACGTCGCCTCGAGCCCCGGCTCCAACCCCTTGGGCAGGTTATGGGCGAGGTACGCCATGAGCGCGATCTCGGCGAAGGCCTTCGACCGGCTGGGCGAGCCCTTCACGAAGAACTTCCCGCCCTCGGCGACGATGTCCTCCTCGGCTGCCTCGAGCAGGTGCGCGGCGATCTTCCGCCCCTTCTCCTTGATCTTCTGGATGCCGGAGTGGATCGCCGAGCCGCCGACCGCGAGGCTGCGGCTCCCGTAGCTCCCCATCCCGAAGGGAACCTGGCCGGTGTCGCCGTGCACGATCTCGACATCCTCGTACGGGAGGCCGAGCTCGTCGGCGGCGAGTTGCGCGAAGGTGGTCTCGTGCCCCTGGCCGTGTGAATGCGACCCGGTGAAGACCGTGACCTTGCCGGTGGGGTGCACGCGGACGTGCGCGCTCTCCCACAAGCCGGCCTGCGCGCCGAGCGCGCCGGCCACCTGCGACGGCGCCGGTCCGCACGCCTCGATGTAGGTCGCGAGCCCGATACCGATGTACTTCCCTTCCTTGCGCAGTCGCTCCTGCTCCGCCCGCAGCTGCTTGTAGTTCACCATCTGCAGCGCCTTGTCGAGCGCGGGCCCGTAATTGCCGCTGTCGTACTGGAACGCCACCGGCGTCTGGTACGGGAAGGCGTTGGCCGGGATGAAGTTCTTCCGGCGCAGCTCGGCGGGATCGGTGTTCAGGGCGCGGGCGCCCAGGTCCACCATCCGCTCCAGCAGGTAGGTCGCCTCGGGCCGGCCCGCCCCTCGATAGGCATCGACCGGCGTGGTGTTCGAATAGACGCCGTCCACCTCGCACCAGATCGCCGGGATCGTGTAGCAGCCGGACAGCAGCGTCGCATACAGGAAGGTCGGGATGAGCGGCGCGAACGTCGACAGGTAGGCGCCGAGGTTGGCCACCGTGTGGACGCGCAGCCCGATGATCTTCCCGTTGGCGTCGAACGCCATCTCGGCGTCGCTGATGTGGTCGCGCCCCTGGGCGTCGGTGAGGAAGCTCTCGCGCCGTTCGGCCGTCCACTTCACCGGGCGGTTCACCGCTTTCGCGGCCCAGGTAACGACGCATTCCTCGGGGTAGACGAAAATCTTGGAGCCGAATCCACCGCCCACGTCCTGCGAGATGACGCGCAGCTTGTGCTCGGGGATCCCGAGGACGAACGCGGCCATCAGCAGGCGGTGGACGTGCGGGTTCTGCGACGTCACCCAGAGCGTGTAGTCGCCGGTGCCGGCGTCGTACTTCGCCACCGACGCCCGCGGCTCCATCGCGTTCGCGATCAACCGCTGGTTGATCAGCCGCTGCTTCACGACGTTGGCGGCCGAAGCGAACGCGGCATCGGTCGCGGCCTTGTCGCCGATCGTGAAGTGGAAGCTCTTGTTGCCCGGCGCTTCGGCGTGCAGCTGCGGCGCGCCCGGCTTCAGCGCCTGCTCGCCGTTGGTCACCGCCGGCATCACTTCATAGGTCACCTTCACCGCCTCGGCGGCATCCTTCGCCTGGTAGGCGGTCTCGGCGATCACCACCGCCACCTGGTCGCCCACGTGGCGTACCGCGTCGGTCGCGAGCGGAAGGTGCGGAACGAGCTTCAGGTCGGGGAGCAGCCAGCCGCACGGCAGCGACTTCACGCCGGCGGTGGTGAGGTCCTTCCCGGTGTAGATCGCGACCACGCCCGGCATGGCCGCGGCCTTTCTGATGTCGATCCCCTTGATCTTCGCGTGCGCGTGCGGGCTGCGCACGAATGAGGCGAACGTCTGGCCGGCGAGCTTCAGGTCATCGGTGAAGTTGCCCTTGCCGGTGATCAGCCGCGGATCTTCGCGGCGCTTGATGCTGGCGCCAAAGAGGCGCTCGGGGGTGGTGGTGGTGGCCATGGTCGTCTCCTCACCGCGCGCCGGCGGTGGCGCGCGACCGGGCCTGCGGCAGCGTCGCCTGGCTGGCGCTGACCGACATCGCGCCGGCGGCTGACCGCACCGCTTTCACGATGTTGTGGTAGCCGGTGCAACGGCAGAGGTTGCCCTCGAGGTGGGTGCGGATCTGCTCCTCGCTGGGATCCGGATTCTGCTTCAGGAGCTCGGCCGCGGACATGATCATCCCCGGCGTGCAGAACCCGCACTGCAGTCCGTGCTGCTCCCAGAACGCCGTCTGCAGCGGATGGAACTGGCCGTCCTTCGCCATCCCCTCGATGGTCGTGACCTCGGCGCCGTCCGCCTGCACCGCGAGCACGGTGCACGACTTCACCGCCTGGCCGTTGAGGTGGACGGTACACGCGCCGCACTGGCTGGTGTCGCACCCCACGTGGGTGCCGGTGAGGCCGAGTTGCTCGCGCAGGTAGTGCACCAGGAGGAGCCGCGGCTCCACCTCGTGGTGCTGGCGCGATCCGTTGACGGTGACAGTGATCCGGGTCATGCACGTCCCTCACTTCCCGAGAGGGATCAAGCATGAAGCGGGTGCCAGCGGTCGTCAAGCAATCATTAAGATGTGCGCGAGCCGGTCCAGCTCAGTGTCCAGTAGCGCGTCTCGCCGGGCGCCAGCCAATGGGCGCCGTCCCACGCGCCGAACGCCTCGCTGAGCGTGTCTGGGGCGCCGATGCACGGCTCGAAGGCGAGGTTGCAGTAGGGCTTGCCCCGGCGGAAGGGCGTCCAGCCGCGGTGATTGATCCACAGTCCCATCTGCGGCACTTCCCGCGTGTCGACGCGCACCTCCAGCCGGACGCCGCCCTCGACCACGGCGGCGGCCACGTCGCGGCCCGCCGGCAGGTCGACGAACAGCTTGCATGCATAACGAAGGCCGCCGGCCACCCGCGCCGGCCGGCTGAAGTCGGCGGCGCGGCCGCGAGCCGCGGCGTGCGGCCACCGGAATTCGGCGCCGGCGCCACCCATGTCGATGCCATGCTGCGCCCAGACGCGTACCCGCGCCCCCTCGGGGAGCTCGACGCGGGTGTCGGGCGTGAGGGGGAGGAGCGGGTGCGCCGACCAGAGATACGGGAGGGGAACGTCGCTCTCGTTGGCCGCCGCGTACCGCATCTCCACCGTACCCGACGGCGACACCCGCACGGTGCGCTCGAAACGGTAGGGAAGCCGGAGACCGCGCCAGACGCAGGTGGCCTCCTGGCCATCGCCGCGCGCCAGCACTTCGAGGCGCGCCGTCCGTGCCCAGAGCTCGCCGTGGTCAGGGAGGGAGAGGCCTGCCCAGGGGCCGGCGCTCGACGGCAGGGTGCAGGCACCGACGGTGGGGAAGCACTCGTCCCAGCCCCCGGAGTCGGCCGTCTCCACGTAGGAGGTGCCGTCCTCGCCGGTGCGGAACGGGATCACCGGGCTCTTCCAGAGCCACTGCCGGCCGGCCAGCTCGAGCTCGGCGATCTTGCCACCTAACGCGGGCATCAGCCGCACCCGCGACGCGCCGCCGTGCAGCTCGGCGTAGCCGAAGGATGGCGCCGGGGCCGCCTCGCGGCGGGAGGCGGAGAAGAGCGGCGTCATCGCGCCCGAGGCGTGCGGGCCCGCGCCGCTGCACCGCCGCGTCGCGAGGCCGTCATCCCTCCACCTCGGCCGGCGTCACCCCGCGGGTCGCGAAGATCCGCGCCACCGCCTCCCCGATCTTGTTGTTGGGCGTGCTCGCGCCGGCGGTCAGACCCACCCGCACCGCCCCGGCCGCCGGCAGCCAGCCGGCCCGCTCCGCCTCGGCCGTTGACGTCCCGATCGGACGATAGCGCACCACCCCGCGCCCGGCGTCGATCGCGTCGGCATCCTGCACGTGGTACGTCGGCACCCGTTCGCCGCAGAGCGCCGCCAGCGACATCGTGTTGCTCGAGTTGTACCCGCCGATCACGATCATCGCGTCCAGCGGCTCATCGAGCAGCACCTTCACCGCGTCCTGCCGGTCCTGGGTGGCCGAGCAGATGGTGTCGAAGGTGCGGAAGTGCTCGGCGCGGTGGGCGGCGCCCCAGGCCCGCTCCATGGCCCGCCCCACCTCCTCGCCGATGGCCAGCGACTCGCTGGCCAGCATCGTCGTCTGGTTGGCGACGCCCACGCGCCGGAGGTGGGCATCCGGGTCGAAGCCCGGCGAGGCGCCGCGCGCGAAGCGGTCCAGGAACGCCGCCCGGTCGCCGCGCCCCTCGATGTAGTCGCAGACGATGCGCGCCTCGGCCATGTCGCGCACCACCAGGTAGCGGCCCCCCGGGTACTTCTCCACTTGTGAGGCGGTGGCCCGGGTCTCTTCATGGTAGTACTTGCCGTGGATCAGCGCCGTGTAGCCTTCGCGCGCGTAGCTCTCCACCCGCTTCCAGACGTTGAGCACCGAGCCGCAGGTGGTGTCGACCACCACGCACCCGCGGGCACGCAGCGTCTCGAAGTCCTGGATCGTGACACCGAAGGCGGGGAGGATCACCACATCTTCGGGGCGGATCGAGCCGTAGTCGAAGTCACTGCCGCGGTCGCCCGCGCCGGTGTGGTCCGGGGCGCGGGGCATCAGGATCTCGATCCCCATCCCCCGCAGTTTGTCGTTCACGTGCGGGTTGTGGATGATCTCCCCCACCAGCACGATCCGCCGCCCGGGGAACTTCCGCCGCGTCTGGTAGGCGTACTCCACCGCCCGCTCCACGCCGTAGCAGAAGCCGAACTCGCGCGCCAGCCGCACGGTCACGTCGCCGGCGGTGAGCGTGAAGTCGCGCTCGCGCAGGAGGTCGACCAGCCGCCCCGTGTAGTCGCTGGCGAGGTCCTCGCGGACCTCGGCCTTGAGCCCGAACCCGGTGCGGACGTAGGTGGGCGCCTTGTCGTTCGGCGCGGGGGACGCGGACATGCGCGGAATCTAGCGACGCCCACCGCTCTGGCGACACCGCTGGTGTCACCCTAGCGTACGACCACCCATGTCCACGGCACTCCCTGACGCGGATTTCGTCGCCTTCCAGACCGCGGTGGCCGGCCAGTACTCCCTGGAGCGCGAGCTGGGACGCGGCGGGATGGGAATCGTCTACCTCGCCCGCGAAGTGCGCCTCGACCGGTCGGTGGCGATCAAGGTCCTGCCGCCCACCCTCGCCGGCCGCGGCGACGTCCGCGACCGCTTCCTGCGCGAGGCACGGATGGCCGCGCAGCTCTCGCACCCGCACATCGTCCCGATCTTCCACGTCGACGAGGCCGGACGGTATGTCTTCTTCGTCATGGCATACATCGAGGGGGAGACGCTGGGCGCGCGGCTGCGGTCGCGCGGGCCAATGCCGCCGCACGCCGCCGCCCGGGTGCTGCGCGAGGTGGCGTGGGCGCTGGCCTACGCGCACCTGCGCGGGATCGTCCACAGCGACGTGAAGCCGGACAACATCCTGCTCGAGCGCGGCAGCGGGCGGGCGCTGGTGATGGACTTCGGGATCGCCAGGCTGTCGCAGGAGTCGGCGCGCGACGCGCGCGGCGAGGTGATGGGGAGCGCGCACTTCGTGAGCCCTGAGCAGGTGGCCGGGTCGGCGCTGGACGGGCGGAGCGACCTGTATTCGTTAGGCGTTGTGGGGTATTACGCGCTCACCGGCCGGCTCCCCTTCGAGGCGGCCGACGCCAGGTCGCTGGTGGTGATGCACTTGAACCAGCCGGCGCCGCCAGTGGCCGCCTGGGCCCCCACCGTCCCCCGCAAGCTGGCCCAGGCCGTGGACCGGTGCCTCGCCAAACGACCCGAGCAGCGCTTCGCCACCGGCGAGGCGCTGGCCGAGGCGATCGACATCTCCGCCGACCAGCCGAAGGAGATCCCGGCGCCGCTCCGCGTCTGGCTCGCCAAGACCGAGCGCATCTCCCTGGTCACCGCCCTCGGCTCGATCTGGGCCACCGGAGCGACGATCGGCCTCATGGTGAGCCGCGCCAGCCTGTCGCCCTACCCGGTGCTGGTCATCGCCGGCCTGATCGCTGCCGGCCGGCTCTGGCAGACGCGGCGGGCGCTCAAGGCGGGGTATGAGATCGAGGACCTGCGGGTAGCGCTCCGCCAGCACGTGATACAGCGGCGCGAAGACCTCGCGTTCGAACTGGGCTCGGCTGGGCCGCTCGACCGCATCCTGGGCGGAACGGCCCTGGGGTTCGGCGGCCTGGCGGTCGTGATGGCCCTGGTCAGGCGAGCGGTGCCATTGATCTTCGCCGGTACCGGGTCGGTGGCCGCATCGTTCTTCACCGGTGCCGCGGTGATCAGCGGTTCCTTCTGGTTCCTGCGCTGGCTGCGACGGTACATGCGACAGCACTATGGGAAGCTGCGCCTGAAGTTCTGGGAGAGCAACATGGGCGCGGACTTCGCGAAGGTCGCCGGCTACTTCCTGGGCGAGCGCGCCACGCCCGAGCACGTCGTGAGGCAGTCCACCGAGCTCGCATTGGGTCGCGCCACCGACAACCTGTTCAAGGCGCTGCCCCGGACCATTCGCGTGCAGCTCGGCAACCTGCCGGCGACGGTGAAACGGCTGGAGAACGAAGCGCAGCAGATGCGCCAGGCGGTCGCTTCGCTCGACAAGGGCCTCGCGGCACTCGGCGACGACGATCCGGGGAGGCGGGCCGCGTCGCCCGGCGAGTTGACCGAGGCGACCGCCGCGCGGCCGCGTGACGTTGCCCGCGCCGCGCACCTGGAACGGCAGCGGACCAGACTGGCCACCGACCTGCGCGCGCGACGGGAGCGCGCCTCGTCGCGCCTGGGGCTGGCCGTGTCGGCGCTGGAGAGCATCCGGCTCGACCTCCTGCGACTCACCCTGGGGAGCGCGGCCGGCGACCAGGCCTCCGTGACCGCCTCGCTGACGGCGGCGATCGAAAGCGCCCGGGTGATCAGCGAGGAGGTCGACCTGGCGTCGCAGGCGGAGCGCGAAGTGGAGGAAGTACTGCGGAGCGGACGGGTGGCGCCACTCTAGCCCTGCCATAGACATAGTGGGTAAATACGGGCTCTATACTGTCTCTATTATGGCTTAAAAAGACTCTCTGAACGTTGCCGTTCCCAGCTCTCCGCTCCATCCGCTCCCTGATCCCTGAGTCCGAGTCGGCTCCCTGACGCTCCGCTGACTCACTCTCCACACCATATCGAGTCCATCCTCAGGCCCGTGCGCCGAGGATGGCCCTCCCTCAGGCCGCCCACGGGGGATACTATTCCTCCCCCGCTCGATTCCGCCGCGGCCGCGCCGGCCCCTCTACGCGCCGCACTCCGCATTCCCTCCCGAGCCACGCCGTGGTACCCGACGAGTCGTCGTTGCCGTTGCCGCCGCTCCTCCGTCCCCCCGCGCTGCTCAAGGGGGACACGATCGGAGTCGTGGCGCCGTCGTACGCTCCCAAGCCGGGGTGGCTGGCGCGAGGGGTGAAGGCGCTGGAGCGGGCCGGCTACGGAGTGGTGCTCGACAACGAGCTCGAGACCACGCGCCGCTACCATAGAGACGAAGACGAGCGTCGCGCCGAGAATTTCATGGGGATGTGGCTCGATCCCCAGGTGAAGGCGGTGATCGGCGGCACCGGCGGGTACGGCGCGGTGCGGATGCTGCCTCACCTGGAGCCCGAGATCTTCCGCCGCAACCCGAAGGCGTTCGTCGGCTACTCCGACGTCACCGCGCTGCACCTCTGGTTGATGCGGCGGGCGGGACTGCGCGTCTTCCACGGCCCCACGGTCGACGACCTGATCCCGAGCACGCGCGACCCGACGATGTCGTCGCTGCTCACCGCGCTCACCACGCCGCGTCCGGGGACCCGGATCGGACGGGACATCGCCCGGGTGGTGCGCCCGGGCCGGGCGGTGGGGCGCCTCACCGGCGGCAACCTGTCGCTGGTGCAGCAGACGATCGGGACGCCGTACGAGATCGACACCCGCGACGCGATCCTCTTCCTGGAGGAGACGCGCGACCCGATGTCGTACGCCGACGAGCGGCTGGTCCATTTACGCGCGGCGGGGTTCCTGCGTCATGTACGGGGCATCGTGTTCGGCCAGTTGTCTTTGGATCGCTCGGAGGAGGACGACTTTGAGGACTTCCTGCTCGATCTCGTCTCCGACCTGAACGTGCCGATCCTGATGGATTTTCCGGCCGGTCACGAGGTTCCGAACCTCACGCTGCCGCTGGGGACGGACGTGGAGCTGGTCGCCGAAGAGGTGACCGGGTGGATCGTCTATCGCGAGGATGCGCTGACGATGGCGGAGAGCCTCACGACTACGTCTGCCGCATGACCGAACATTTCGACCTGGTGGTGATCGGCGCCGGCCCCGCGGGGGAGAAGGGCGCGGCGCAGGCCGCCTACTTCGGCAAGAAGGTGTGCCTGGTCGAGCGCGCCCCCAAGCCGGGCGGCGCGGCGGTCAACACCGGGACGATCCCCTCCAAGACGCTCCGCGAGACGGCGCTCTATTTCTCCGGGCTGCGCCAGCGCGGCCTGTACGGCGTGGACTACCACGTGAAGCCGGACATCACGATCGGCGACTTCATGTTCCGCGAGCGGGCGGTGGTCGAGGCCGAGTGGGCGCTGATCGACGAGAACCTCCGCCGGCACCACATCTCCACCGTGCAGGGCTCGGCGCACTTCCTGGACACGCACACCATCGAGGTCTCGCGCTTCAAGCAGGCGGAGCGCCGCATCTCGGCCGACTTCTTCCTGATCGCGACCGGCTCGGTGCCGGTGCGGCCGCCGGAGATCCCCTTCGACGGCGTGGTGGTGGTGGACAGCGACTCGCTGCTGCGGCTGCCGGCGATTCCCCGCCGGCTGATCGTGATCGGGGGCGGGGTGATCGGCTGCGAGTACGCCTGCACCTTCGCCGCGCTCGGCGTGAAGGTGACGCTGCTCAACGCCCGCGAGCGGCTGATGCAGCAGCTGGACGCCGAGGTGAGCGAGGCGCTGCGGGCGCAGATGACCGGTCGGCTGGGGATCCAGGTGCACCTCGACACCGAGGCGGCGCACGTCGGGGTGGACGGCGACATCGCCCACGTGACGCTCAACGACGGCAACGTGCTGCACGCCGACTGCGTGCTGTACAGCATCGGCCGGGCGGGCTGCACCGATGACCTGGCGATGGTCTCGTCGCACATCCGGACGAATGCCAAGGGATTCATCCAGGTCGACGAGCACTTCCGGACGTCGGTGCCGCACATCTACGCCGCCGGCGACGTGATCGGCTTTCCGGCGCTGGCGTCGACGTCGATGGAGCAGGCGCGGGTGGCGGTCTGCCACGCCTTCGACCTCAAGTACAAGCAGCGGGTGGCGGCGCTGCTCCCGTACGGCGTCTACACCATCCCCGAGATCTCGATGGTCGGCGAGACCGAGGAATCGGCGCGGGTGAAGGAGATCCCGTACGAGGTGGGGCGGGCCAGTTTCCGGAACAACCCGCGCGGGCAGATCATCGGCGACACCGAGGGGTTCGTGAAGCTCCTCTTCTCGCCCGGCGACCAGAAGCTGTTAGGCGTGTCGATCATCGGCGATGGGGCGGCCGAGTTGATCCACATCGGCATGGTCTGCCTCTCGTTCGGCGCGTCAATCGACTTCTTCATCCAGAGCGTCTTCAACTACCCCACGCTCTCGGACGCCTACAAGTACGCCGCCTACGACGGGCTGCAGCGCCTCACGAAACGGGTGAGCCGCACCACCGGGCTGCCGCGGGTGTCGGCCGCGGGCTGAGTCCGCCCGCCGGCGCCGCTACTTCAGCTTCGCGAGCGCGTCCTTCGCCGCCTTCAGGTCCGGCTGCAGGGCCAGCGCCGCCTGGTATTCCTTCCTCGCCCCCGCCGGATCGCCGCGGCGCTCGAGCACCATCCCCAGGCGCCAGTGGGCTCCGGCCAGCGTCGGCTCGTTGGGCTTTGGCGTGTACCCGAGATACTCCCGCAGCGCGGCCTCGGCGCGATCCAGGTGCTGGCCGGACTGCGCGCCCAGCCGGCCGATCGTGTAGCGCGCCCCCCGGTTGTCCGGCTGACGCGCCAGCAGCCGGTCGGCGACCGCGAACGCCGAGTCCCACCGCTGGGAGACCACGTAGAACTGGACGAGCCGGAAGTACGGGCCGGCGCTGTCCGGGGTGAGCGCGACCGCGCCCCGGAATTCGCGCTCGGCGCCGGCGGTGTCCTTCGCGTGAAGCAGGACCGAGGCCATCGCGAGCGCGCCGCGCTGGGGATCGCGGGCGCGGATCTCGTTCGCCTGGACGCGGGCCTTGTCCTCGCTGCCGCCCATGAAGCCCGGCGCCTGCAGGTAAAAGCTCATCAGCCCATCGCGGGCGTCGAGGTTGTTCGGATCGAGTTCCACCGCCCGCTCGAATTCGTGCTGCACGCGCTTGGCGAGGAACGGCTGGCGGAACTTGCTCGCCCGCTCCGCCTGCGACCCCACCGCGTTCCCATACCAGAGGTGGTAGTTGCTGTTGCGCGGCTCCATCTCGGCGGCCTTGCCCAGCCAGTCGGCGGCGGCGTCCCAGCTCGTCTCGGCCAGGAAGCTCCGTCCCAGCCAGAACGCCGCCCCGGCGTTCTTCGGCTCGCGCCTGACGAGGTCCTGCAGCGCCACCCGGGCGTCGGCGAAGTGCCGGGCGTTGAAGGTGTCGATCGCGCGCTGCAGGTCGGAGGCCGGGGCCGCCGTCACCGGCGGCGAGGACCCCTGTGCCCGCGCGACGGCTACGAGGTGATGCGGCAAGGCGGCCGCGAGGGCCAGCGCGAACGACGCGGACAGGCGGATACAGGACATGGACGGAACCCTCATGGCCGGGCGGCCGGCGGTGGCGCCAGCCCCGATCCGGCGCGCGCTTCGGCGATCGTCATGCGGAAGGGCTCGATCGCGCGCACGACCTCGGGGGGGAGCGAGCGCTTCTTCATCGCCGAGCGGGAGACGCAAACCAGCACCTCCCAGGCCTCGGCCTTGAGCTGCCGGGTGTCGGCGTCGATCACGTCGAAGTTGATCGTGAGCGATGTCGTCCCCACGCGGCTGAAGTAGGTGAGCACCTGGAGGCGCTCGTCGAGCACCGCCGGCGAGTGGAACTCGGTGTGGACCACCTTGCGCGGGAGCCAGATATCGTGGCGCTCGAACATCTCACGGTAGGGGAGCCCCGCGGCGCGGAAGATTTCGGTCTCGGCGAGCTCGTAGAAACGCACGTAGGCACCGTAGAAGATGATCCCGGCGAGATCGATGTCGCTCCAGCGGACGTATTCGTCGACGGTGAACGGGTGCCTAGCCATGGCCAGAATATAGGCCGCCGGTTCCACAGTCGGCGTGGGTCTGGTTCCCGTGATGGGACACCCGGTGCCCCGGTCCGGGTTCCAATCCGCGTCGGGCAATCCTCTACCTGCCCTGCCCCGCACCCCGACAGACGCGCCTGTCGAGGTGGGCCTACCTTGGGTACGACAGCACGGCCCGCGGTCCGGGGACAGGGCGCCGCGCGGCCGCGCCCCTTCGGGGAGGCATCCGATGAGCACCACCACGGGTTCGCAGAGCGCGCTGCGGCGGAGCGAGTGGGTGGTTCGCCTGCAGGAGTTCACCGAGCGCAACAGCAGCCGGTCGACCGTCCTCGAGGAGGACGGGCTGGACGTCGGCGCGCAGCGCGAGGAAGTCGACCTCCCCCTGCGTGGCGTGGCCTGGGATCCGCGCGACGAGCGGGTCGAGATCATGCTGGGGGGGCTGTACGGCACGGAGCGGCATCTGACCCGGACGATCTCCGAGGTGACGGCCATTCACCTGCTCACCGGGACATCGGGCCGGGATGAGGCGCTGCGCATCGCGCACGAAGGCGGCCAGACGCTTCTCAGTTTCCAGCGTTAGAGGAGGGATCGCCATGTTTCACACGATACTCGTTCCCGTGGATGGCTCGCCGTTCAGCGAGCAGGCGATTCCGGCCGCGCTGGACATCGCGCGCCTTGCCGGCGCCACGGTGGAGCTCGTCCGGGTCCACGTGCCGCTGTTCAACGCCTCGTTCCCGACCGAGGCCGCCGTCCCGATCTACGATCCGGCGTGGGAGAAGGACTCGCTGGAGCTGTCGCGGAAGTGGCTGAACCAGGCTGCCGCCCGCGCCGGCGCGGGCTCGGGCGTCACGGTCGCGCCGGTGCTCCTGGAGGGCGACGTGGTCGAGTCGCTGCAGGAGCACGCGTCCACGGTGGACGCCGACCTGATCGTCATGTCGACCCATGGCCGCGGCGGGATGAGCCGGGCGTGGATCGGGAGCGTGGCCGATGGCGTCGTGCGTTCGGCTGAGCGGCCGGTGATGCTGGTGCGGCCGGACCGGAAACCGGTGCCGGCGGGCGGGAGCGGACTTCGCACGGTCGCGATCCTGCTCGACGGGTCTCCGTTCTCGGAGCAGATCGTCGAGCCGGCGCTGGAAGTCGCGCGGCTGTTCGGCGGATCGATCACCCTGGTGCGGGTGCTGACGCCGACGTCACTCCCGGTGTCGCCGCCGGCGATGCCGCTGGCGTTTCCGGACGCCGGTGACCTGGAGCGGCTGACCACCGATGCCAGGCGGTACCTGGACGAGATCGCGAACCGCCTGACGATGCGCGGGTTCACGACCGACACGGTGCTGCTCGAGCATCCGTCGCCGGCGCGGGCGCTGCTCGAGTGGCTGGAGCAGCGGCAGCCCGACCTGGTGGCCATGGCGACCCACGGCCGGGGCGGCGTGGCGCGGCTGATGATCGGCAGCGTGGCCGACAAGGTGATGCGCGTGTCGGGCCAGACGGTACTGGTCATGCGGCCCTCGACGGCGCGGATCGTCACCCCGCAGTTCGCGCGGCTGCCCGACCGCGGCCTCCGCGTGCTCGCCTGACGAGTCGGCTCTCCGCCCCGCTCAGCCGGCGGGGCGGGGGCCGGCGTCGCCCCAGTACCCGGGCGACAGCAGCGGCGCGAGCGCGTAGGTCACGAGCATTTCGTAGGCGCGCTGGCGGTCGATGAGGCCGGCGGTGAGGATGCCGACGGCCCCTTCGCGCGTCTTGGTCTCCCGGCGGCCGGTCAGCGCGTCCATCGCCTCACCGAGTTCGGCGCCGTCACGGATCCGCGCGGCCACCGCCGGCGGCAACGGCATGGCGAGCGATCCGCCGGTGCCGATCACGCCGCCGCGATCGGCGACCACCGCCCAGGCGCAGCAGCGCAATCCCCACGGCATCTCGACCACGCCGCCCTCGATGCCGACGCCGAGGTCGGCATCGAGCGCCAAGCGGGCGGCCACCGCGCGGGCCCGGGCGCCGCGGATGGTCTCCTCGTCGCCCCAGGGCTGGTCGGCGACGCCTGACGAGACCTCGACGCCGACCACTTCCGCCTCCGGCGCCACCGTGGCGAGCACCGTGCGGACCGCGCCGACCTTGACGGGGTTGCGCGAACCGACCGCGACGCGGGTGAGTGCGAGGAGAGGCATGGACACGGCGCGGAAGAAGATGTGTCGATGTGGAATCGTCAAGAGGCGCGCGCCGCGGCGACGCGCGTGGGCCGGATGTCGCGGCTTGCCGGGCCGCGCCGCGCCGGTAACTTAGCGCTCAGTATGTCGCTGTCCCCCCGCACGCACTCCGCGCCGCCGTTCACGTCCGACCCGCACCGCGTGCCGACGCTCTTCGTGGGCGACCGGCTGTGGCTCGACTTCGTGAACACCGATGACGGCCGCCGGGCGGCCGGCGGCGGCAGCGGCGCGGCGGGCGCCGGCGATGACGCGCTGGGCGAGTTCGACGCGTTCGTGACGTGGCTGGAAGCGGCGGGCGCGCTCGACAGCGAGCGGGGCGCGAGCATCCGGCGGCGCGCCCTCCAGCAGCCCGCCGGTGCATCGGCCGCGCTGGTCGACGCCCGCCGGGTGCGCGCCTCGTTGCGCGCGCTGGCCGAGCGCGGCGCCATCCAGGAGCGCGTGCGACTCGAAGCGCTGGCCGAGGTCAATCGTGTGCTGGGGCGGAGCGCCGGCACGCGCCGGGTGGAGTGGCGTCCCGACGGGAGCTTCCTGCGGTCGTTCGTCCCGGTGGGCGACGCGTTCGCGGGACTCCTGATCCCGGTGGTCGATTCGGCGGCCGACGCGCTGATCAACGGCGAGCTCGCGCGGGTGCGGCGGTGCGCCGATCCGCGCTGCGCGCGGGTGTTCTACGACGGGACGAAAAACGGCCGGCGCCGCTGGTGTGACATGGCCACCTGCGGCAACCGCGCCAAGGCGGCGCGCCACCGCCGCAAGGTGCTCATCGAGTACTGACGCGGCGTGTCGCCGGTCGCGGTCACCCGCACCTACCTCCAGCTCCTGGCGCCGGGCGCCCTGCGCGGCGCGCGGCTCGACGATCCGTCACTTTCGCTCGAGCACCTGGATCCGTGCCCGGTGGCCGCATCACGCCGGCTGTACCGCGAGGTGGGAGCTGCCTGGCACTGGCGCGATCGTGAGGCATGGAGCGACGACCGCTACGCGGCGTACCTGGGGCAGGCGGGCGTCTCCACCTGGGTCCTGCGCCGCGGCGGTGAGGTGGCCGGCTTCTTCGAGCTGGCCGGCCAGGCGGACGGGTCGGTGGAAATCGCGCTCCTGGGACTGCGTCCCGGGTTCGAAGGGCGGGGGCTGGGCCGGCACCTGCTGACCTGCGCGGTGGAGGCGGCGTGGCGCGCGGGCGCGAACCGGGTCTGGCTGCACACCTGCACGCTGGACAGCGCGGCGGCACTGCCTAACTATCTGGCGCGGGGGTTCTCGCCGTACCGCGAGGAACGATACGAAGTGGAGGACTGAAACGAGAAATGAGAAACGAGAACACTGCGTGCCGTGACGGACGACTCGAGTCGGCCGCCACCAACGAGAAACGAGAGAGCTGCCTTCTCCACGCTGGCGGAGCGCTAACGGCGCCGCCGGCCCCGGCCGCCCGGGTGCCGCCCGCCACCGCCGGGCCGTCCATCGCCGCCGCGGCGGTCGCCCGGGCCATGCCGCCCCCGGCCGCGCCCGTTTCGTTCCCGATCATCGCCGCGGCGCCGCTCGCGCTCACCATCCGTGCGGCTCGTCTCCTCCGGGGCCCACGGCAGGTCGAGCCGCTCCTGCAGATCGCCTAACGTATCCGCCTTGACCGTCCCGCGCTGCCCGCGCGCCACCGCGAACCGCAGCGGCCGGTCGAGCGCCGGCAGCTCGCTCTCCACCAGCGTCCGCGCCAGTTTCTCGGGCAGGCGCAGCCGCGCCACCGCCAGCGCACCGTCCGCGCTTCCGGACCCGGCCGCGCCGGCGCGCTCCAGCTCGTAGCTGATCGGCACCTCGCGATCGCGCAGCATCACCTGCGACGGCAGGGCCATCCACCGCGCGCGCTCGGCCGCCGGCACGAATGCATCGGCATCGAACCGGAGCGGCGTGGCCTGCAATGCGTCGAGCGAGTCGACGCCGGACAACTGCCCCTCGTACCACGCCGCCAGCTCCTCGAAGCCGAGCGGGGCGGTGCGGCCGCCCGAACGCCGCCAGACCTCTCGCACTTCCTCGATCCCGGCGCGGTTCCTGCCCACGGCCGCGTGCCGTGCCTCCGAACGCGCCAGCGCCTCGGCCAGCACCCGGCGGCCGCGGGCGGCGAATTCCGGCGGGATCCGCTCGACGCGCTCGGACTCGCGCTCCAGCACGAAGCCGAAGTACTCCACCCGGCGCCGCAGCGTCAGCGGCGCCTGCTTCCGGGCGCCGTCGTAGACGAGATCCGGCTCGCCCCGCACCGCATAACGGCGGACCAGGTCGAGCGGGATCTGGGTCCCCTCGATCGACGCGCGCGGCACCCCGAACCGGTCGGCGAACCAACGGATCTCGCCGGCGATCGCTCCCCAGTTGCCGCAGACGCTCGTCTTGGAGACGCGCACCTCGCCCCCCTCGGCGGTCTGCTCGTCGATCGCGAGGTCGAACGGCATGATCCGGGCGAGCAGGTCGGCGAAGGCGCCCAGCTCCCTGTCGCGCGCCGGCGGCAGCCGCTCCGGCAGCGCGAGCTGCAGGCTCCGGTACACGCTCGCCATGCCGAGCGCGACATCCTCGATCGCCTTGACCAGCACCCCGCGCTCCTCGGCCCAGGCGGCGACCGAGTCCTCGTCGAAGAGGTGGCGCGGCAGGCCGTACACCTCGCCGATGTACCCCGCCCGCGTGTACGCCTCGGCGTAGACGTTGTACGAGGTGAGGTGGTCGCTCCCGGGAACGATCAGCCCGGACAGGTCGCGCCCCTCGCGGGTCATCCGGTGGAGCGAGTCGACGGCGCTCATCACCGCCAGCAGCGGCACCAGGGCATCGTCCCCGTTGACGAGCAGCTCGGCCCAGGCGCGCTCCACCGGCATGGCCTCCACCGCCTTGCCGTACTTCGTGAGGCGGCCGCCCTCGATGATCCCGCGGCGCTCGAGCAGCTGGAGCGCGGTTCGATAGGCGGTGCGGTCGAGCGGCACCGGGAGGTCGAGCTCGTCGGCGCGCACGCCGAGGTCGGCGCAGGTGATCGCGACCCGCTCGGAATCGCCGGCCAGCTGGAACTCGGGCTCGGTGGGGCGTAGCGCCTGGAAGGCGATGTCGCGGTCGGAGAGGATGAACACCCGCCCGCCTTCCACGCGGCCGTGGACGCGCCCCGCCATCTGGAGGATCTCGTTGGCGCCGAGGTGGAGCCGGGTGAGGACGTTGCGGCCGCGCTCGATCAGGTTCGTGAAGCGGGTGTCGTCGATGATCACCGTGTCCAGGCCGCGGACGTTCAGCGCGCTCTGGCCGGCGGCGGTCATCGCCAGCAGGAACGGCTTGGGCTCGGTTCCCTCGAGGAAGGGACGGATGATCCGGATCGGTTCGCCGCCGTGATAGAACGCGGCGTTGATCTTCCTGTATCGCGCGCCCACCAGCGCGGCGGCCGCCTCCACCGCGGCCCGGGTGGGGAGGAAGACGCCGACGCCGCGGCGCTCGCGGATCACCTGCAGGAGGAACTTGTCGTCGAGGAACTCGAGCGGCTCGCGGCGGACGACCTTCACCTCGGCGGCCCGCGCGGGGTCGAAGGCCGAGCTCTCCAGCACCCGGGCGGAATTCAGGTAGCGCGCGTAGAAGCGCGGGTCGACGGTGGCCGAGAGCCAGATGAACCGACAGCCCACCCGCTTACCTAACGCGAGGCAGAGCTCCAGCTCGGCCGACGTCTGGTGGATCTCGTCGACCACCAGCGTGTCGGTGGGGAGGATGTCGCCATCCTGGAACCAGCGCCGGGCGATCCCGGTGGTGACGATGATGACGTTCCAGGTCGGCGTCTCGGGCGTCGCCTCGCGCTCGCGGTTGACCACGCCGACGCGCAGCGCCTCGGTACCGAGGATGGTCTCGGCGATGGGGCGGATGGCGAGCGTCTTCCCGGTCCCGGTGCCGGCGACGATCCCGAACCCCTGGCCGGCGGCGGCCAGCTCGCGGATCTCCGGCCCGCGCGTCTGTTCGAGAAACGTGTCCAGTCTCAGCCCAAGGGCGAGCTCGATCGTTTCGCAGGCGGCGCGGGTGGGGGCGATGACGATGATACGGCCGGTGGGCGGCTCGGCGGCAACGAAGGCGTGGTGGTCGGGGGGGAGGAATTTGTCCCTGGGACTGCGCAAAGGGAGGGAGGGAGGAAGGGCGGGAGGGAGGAAGGAGGGAGGGAGGACAGCGAAGGGAGGAACTGCATCCCTTCCCCACTCTCCAAGTTATCCGCCCGGGGCGGATGCGCGCCCCCGTTCCCCGAATCCCTTGTCTGGTCCCTGCCATTCGACCGCTGACCTCCGACCTCCGACCTCCGACCTCCTACTGCCCCAGCACGCGGACCCGCTCCCCATCCCGATAGATCTCCACCCGGTCGGCTCGGCCGTCGTGGTCCCGGTCGGACCAGACCTGGACCACCTTCCCCTCGCGGTCCAGCCAGGTGGCGCGGTCGGGGACGCCGTCGCGGTCGATGTCGACGAGCCGGACGGTGAGGTCGATGTCGCCTAACCAGCGCTGGACCTCGATCGGCCGGCGCCCCTGGGTGTAGGCCACCGCGCTCATCATGTCGGGGAGTACCGACGGGAGGCGGCGGTCGAAGGCGTTGTCGCAGTAGCCGTCGCGGTCGAAGTCGACGCAGCTGTCGGAGTCGCGGCTCACCTCGTCGCACCGGCCGTCGCGGTCCTTGTCGATGCAGGTGCGCGCGTCGCGCGGGAAGTTGTCGCAACGCCCCACGCCGTAGCGGTCCAGACAGGCCGAGCCGGAGCGGCCAAAGTCGTCGCACAGCCCGTCGTGGTTGCGGTCGAGGCAGATGTCCTGCGCCCGGATCCCGGCGCCGAAGCCGACGTCGGGCATCGACGGATCGCCGGCCAGCCGCGGATCATCGAACGAGTCGCGCGTCGCCGGCTCGCGCCGGCGGTCGTCCGCGGAATCACCACGGTCGCGCGCGGCATCCTCGTCGGCGGGCCGGCGGCGGCGGTCGACGTAGTCATCGCCGTAGATCACGCGCCCGTTGGCCGGGCGCATGCGCACCGCGGTGGTGCAGTCCGAGGGAGCGGGCTGCTGGCTGGGCGGGACGCCGTTGAGCCAGATGCGGCACATCCCCGGTGGCGGCCGATAGGCCACCGGAATGGAGTCCGCGGCCTGGCGGCGAGGAGACGACGGTGTGGAGGGCCGGTACCCCTGCGCATCGGCGGAAGCCGCGAGCAGGGCCACCCACGCGGCACCGGCGACAAGTACTACACGACTCATCCAATACCTCCACACAGCCGGCCCGAACGGGCGGCAGCGATTCTCAGTGCACGACCGGTGCCGGAGTACGGCATCCGGCGGCGCGAAGTCAAGCTATGATACCCCATGAGGTTCCGGTAGGCGGATTTCGGGGGCCGGCGCGCCGGGTTTCGGATTGTCTCACGGGTTGAGGACACCCGTCCGGATCGGAGGTCGGCGGTCGGAGGTCGGAGGTCGGAGGTCGGAGGTCGGACGGTGGGCTTGGATTCGTGTGGGAGGACGGGTGCGGGACGGTGGCCAGGTATTACGGCGGGGGGAACGGATGCATCGGAAGGATCGGATTCTGACGAGCGTAGGCTGAAATCTGCACGCGGACCACTGACCATCGACCTCTGACCTCCGACCTCCGCCTTCCGTTGTTCGACCGCTGACCGCCGACCGCTGACCGCCGCAGTTCGACCTCCGGCATCCGACCTCAGGACCGCTACCTTTCAAGGCCACCGCCATGTCCCCTTCCTCCGACCACGACCCGGGGCCCGCAGCTGCCCGCGCGCGCGCCGACGCGACGGGGGGCGCGCATCCGGCGTCGACGGTGCTCGAGACGCGCAACGGTGGACGGATGCTCATCGGGACCGCCTCGTGGACCGATCCGACGATCACCGCGCCGGGGGTGTTCTACCCCGAGGGCGCGCATTCCCCGGAAGAACGGCTGCGCTACTACGCGTCGCGCTTCCCGCTGGTGGAGGTCGACTCGGCGTACTACGGCCTGCCGTCGGAGCGGGTCGCGGCGCTGTGGGTGGAGCGGACGCCGCCGCGGTTCACCTTCAACCTCAAGGCGTTCTCGCTGATGACCGGCCAGCCGGCGCAGGTGCGGAGCCTGCCCAAGGCGATCCGCGAGGCGCTGCCCGAGGCGGCGGCCGGCAAGGCGCGCGTCTATCCCAGGGATGTGCCTGACGAGGTGATGGACCAGGTCTGGTCGACGTATGTCGACGCGCTGGAGCCCCTGCGGTCGTCGGGGAAGCTGGGCGCGGTGCTGCTCCAGTACCCGCGCTGGTTCGTGCCGTCGAAGGAGAACGCGGCCGACCTGGTGCGGGCCACGGAGCGGCTGGCGGCGCACGATGTGCCTTGCGCGGTGGAGCTGCGGAACCGGCTCTGGTTCGGCGACGAGAAGCGGAAGACGGAGCGGACGCTCGCCTGGCTGCGCGAGCACGATATCCCGTTCGTGATGGTGGACGGGCCGCAGGGGTTCGAGAGCAGCGTCCCGCCGGTGGCGGCGGTGACGTCGAAGGCGCTGGCGGTGCTGCGGATGCACGGGCGCAATCGCGAGACGTGGGAGGCGCGCGGCGTCCCGACGGTGGAGCGCTACCGCTATCTCTACGACGCGAAGGAGCTGGCCGAGTGGGGGGAGAGAGTGGCGGAGGTGGCGGAGAGCGCGAAGGAGATGCACATCCTGTTCAACAACTGTTATGCGAACTACGGGACGACGAACGCGATCGAGTTCACGGAGCTGATGAGGAAAGTCGTGAAGCAGGAAGCAGGAAGCAGGAACCAAGCTTCCCCATAGCGGTTCCTACTCGACCACGACGCGCACCTCATCCCGGGCCGGCCCACCCCGCCCCGATGCCACCGCCCGGATGACGTGCGCGCCCGGCGCCAGCGTCAGCCGCGTGGCCCTCGTCAGGCGCCCATCGATGAACCAGGCAAGGTCCCGCCCTGAGCCGGCGCCCGCGGCGACCAGCGCCACGGTGGCGTAGCGCGCCGGCACGCCGGGCGGGATCCGGTAGCGGTCGCCGTCGCGGGGGGAGACGATCCGGAAGCCGGCGGTATCGGCGGCGGGTGAGACGAGCCTGACGGCCGCGCCCGCCTCCGTGCCTCGATCAATGCCTGACGATGGCGACTCCACGCCCTGCCCCACGGCCCCGCCGGCGCCGGCACCGGCGCCGGCCGTAGCACCCGCGGCCGCCGCCTGCGCCGCCCACTCGGCGTACAACGCCGGGAGCGTCAGCGTCCCGTCATGGTGCCAGTCGCACTCGGCCGCCGGCGCGGTGCCGGGCGCGAACCACTCGGTGACGCGCGGGCAGGCCGGACCGGCGCGCATCCCGGACACGCGGCAGATCTCGAGCGCCGTCGCGCCGACAGCCGACGGATGCACCAGCTCGCCGGGCGGGATCCGCCGCGCCGCCAGCAGCATCGCGTGCGCGAGCAATGGGCCCGCACCCGCCACGCCGCTCACTCCCTCCATGGGGCGGCCGTTGAAGTTCCCCACCCAGACCGCGACCGTGAATCCGGCGGCGACGCCCACGGCCCAGTTGTCGGTGAAGTGGCGGCTGGTGCCGGTCTTCACCGCCGCGCGGAAGGGGAAGTCGAAGGGTGTTTCGACGCCGAAGCCGGGGACGCGGGCCGCCGGATCGGCGAGGATGTCCAGGACGAGCGCCGCCGATCGCGCCGACATCACCCGCGTGCCTCCAGTGGCGAGCGGCGCCGCCTCGCTCTCGGTGAAGCGCGCCGGCCGCCAGAGGCCGTCGCCGGCCAGGGCGCGATAGCCGTTGGCGAGCTCGAGCAGGGTGACGTCGCCGTCACCTAACGCCAGTCCCAGCCCGTAGAACTCGGCCGACCGCGACAGCGACCGGAAGCCGGCCGCGTGGAGGGTGGCGAGCAGCGCCGCCGGCCCCACCCGGTCGGCGAGCGCCACCGCCGGCATATTGTACGACGACGCCAGCGCCTCACGAGCCCGCACCGGGCCGTGGAAGCGGCGGTCGTAGTTACGGGGACGGTAGGGGCCGGTGGCCGTCGCGTAGGTGCGCGCGACGTCGGCGAGCACCGAGGCCGGCGTGTCGCCGCGGTCGAAGGCCAGTCCGTACAGGAACGGCTTGAGCGCCGAGCCCGGCTGACGGGGGGAGACGACCATGTCGGCCTGACCGGCGGTGTCGGCCCAGAAGTCGGGCGAGCCGACCCAGGCGCGAATCGCACCGCCGGCGTTGTCGAGGATGACCGCCGCCGCCTGCTCCACGCCGCGGTCGCGCAGCGTCTGCACCGTGGCGCGGACATCGGACTCGAGTGCCGCCTGGAGAGTCAGGTCGAGGCTGGTACGGATCGTGCCGCTCGGCGGAGCGCAGGACGAACGAGGAACGAGGAACGAGGAGACAAGCGCTCCCGTTTCCTCGTTCCTCGTTCCGCATTCCGGGTTGTCCTCCAGCACCGAAAGGGCTCGCGTCGTGAAGTGCGGGGCGAGGAAGGGAGCTGACCGCCGCGTCGCTACCAGCGGCTCGCTCTGCGCGAGGGCGATCTCGGCGGTGGCCGCATAGCCGGACGCGCGGAGGCGCGACAGCGCGACGGCGCGGCGCGCGGCCGCGCGCGCGGGGGCGACCAGCGGGTTGTCGCGCGACGGCGCGTGGGCGATCCCGGCCAGGAGCGCCGCCTGTCCCAGGCTCAGCTCGCCGGCGTCGGCGTCGAAGTAGAGCGCCGCCGCCGCGCCGACCCCCACCGCCCCCTGCCCCATCTCCACCCGGTTCAGGTAGCGCTCGAGTATCTCCTGCTTGGAGAGGTGGGCCTCGAGGCGCAACGCCCACATCGCCTGACGAGCCTTGCCCGTCCAGCTCCGCGACGCGGGCCTGACGAGTCGGGCGAGCTGCATGGTGATCGTCGATGCGCCGGAGACGACGCGGCCGGCGAGCAGGTTGTCGCGCGCGGCCCGGGCCGCGCCACGCCAGTCGATGCCGTGGTGCTCGAAGAAGCGCCGGTCCTCGACGGCGACGAACGCGGCCAAGACGTCGGGGTCGAGCGCCGACATCGGCATCCAGCGCACGCGGCTGCCGTCGGCGGCGCGGGTGGTACGGAGCACCACGCCCGAGCGATCGGTGAGGGTCACGCCGGCGCCGGCCGGTGCCTCGGCGCGCCTGACGTCGTCAGGCAGCGGCCAGGAGACCCAGGCCGCCGCGGCCAGCGGGATGCATCCAGCCGCCGCGAGCGTCACCACCAGCCGGCGCCGCGCCATTACTTCTTCCTGATCACCGTGAACACGCCCCCATCACTCCGCCCATGTACCGCCGGGTTGTACATCTCCTCGGCGTGCGCCGGCGGCCTGACGAAGACGCCGGGCGTCGTGGCGCGGGCGATGTACGTCGCCGAGTAGGAACCGGGCCAGAGCCGAGTGGCGAAGTAGACCACCCGGTCGTCGCGGATCTCGCGGTGATCGAACGGCGACCACCAGCCGCCGTCCCACCACCCGTAGTACCACCACTCCCCCCCGCCCGACTCGTTGCGCAGCTCCTCCTGGTCGCCGCCGCCCTCGCGGGCCGCCGCTCCCGGGCCCGCGCCCAGCGCGCTGGTGCGGAGCGAGAGGTCCACCGCCTCGAGTCCGGCCGGGAGCGCGTCGTCGAGCACCACGAACTCGCGGTCGGCCGGCACCGTGAGGCGCAGCCGCACCCGGACGAGGTCGCCCTCCACCACGCTGGTGACCGGCTTGCCCGTCTCGTAGTTCTCGTACCAGCGGTCCACCTGGATCCCGGCCTGGTCGGGCGTGACCGGCCGCTTGAGCGGGACTTCGCCCACGGTCAGGAAGTAGTACGCCACGCCGGCGCTGCTGTCGCCCGGCGTGTCGAGCGACAGGGTGAGCCGCCTGGTGCCGTCGGGCCCGTCGGTCACCAGGCCGTGCAGCGACACGATCGAATCGCTCGGCGCTCGTAAGGCATTCGGCCTGGGTGCCGCGCCCGGCCTGACCACCGTCACCGCCGTCCCGGTCCGTCCCGCTACGTCGAGGAGCAGGCGTCCCCCGCCCCGGACCCTCACGTGCCGCGCCCCGGCGCCGCGCGTCTTCTGCTCGAACGCCGCCAGCGCCGACACCGCCGACGCCAGGTCCTGCGTGTTCCAGTACCAGTAACCGCCGGTTTCGACCCGCCCGATCTGCGACAGCGTCTCGACCAGCGGCGCGATCAGCGGATGCGTCGAGTCCACCGCCAGGGTCGCCACCAGCAACCGCGCCACCGGCCGCAGCCGCGACTCGAAATAGAACGGTCCCCGCAGCGAATCGGGGAGTGAGGCGCGCCGCCCCTCGATCTTCGCCAGCGCCCAGGCCGGCGCCAGCAGGTCGCGCGCGGTCTTCATCGCGCCGCGCCGCGCCATGAGCTCGGCCAGCCTCAGCCGGTCCTCGAACGCCATCTGCGGCGCCAGCCGCAGCAGCGAGTTCTCGGTGGGCCGGTCCCCCTTCCCCATCCGGCTCAGCAGGTCGGCGGCGGCCACCTGGTCGCCGAGCGACGTGGAGCGGTCGTCGTAGTAGCTCGACACCGGCACCAGCAGCGTTTTGGGCGAGCGCATGGCGTCGCCCAGGTAGGTCGCCAGCCTGGCGAGTACCGAGTCGTCCACCGCGATGCCGGCGCCCTTCGCGTCCACCAGGACCGCGCCGGCGTAGGCGCTCAGCCACGGCGTGGTCCAGTCGGTGGCCGACCAGAACCCGATCCCGCCGTCGGTTCGCTGCCGCGCGCTGAGCGTCGCCACCGCCTTCTCGATCTCGTGTTTCGGATCGCCGCGCACGATCGAGTCCGCCGATCCGCTCGCCCCGATCACCTGCTGCACCTTGTAGAGCGCGATCAGCACCCGCGCCGCGCTGCTCACCTGCTCGCTGCAGTAGTACGGATAGACCTTGAGCTGCCAGTAGGCGGCACGGATCACCGTCAGTGGCGAGGTCCCCACGCTCAACGAGAGACGCGACCGCTCGGGGTCGATGTCTCCGGGAAGGACGAAGGTCGCCGTGGCGCTGTCGCGCAGCACGCCGGCGATGGTGTGCGACCGCGGATGGTACTCGGGCTTGATCGGGAGCCGGAGCTGGACGGCGTCGGCATTCGTCCCGTCGGTCACCCGGAAGCGGAAGGTCGCGCTGTCGCCGCTCGCGACCGGGATGCTGGCCGCGCCGGGCAGGGCTCTGAATCCGAACCGGACTTCACGTCCGCGCCCCGCTTCGAGCGTCGCCGTCTGGCTCGGCGGTCCCGTCAACGTGATCCCCTCCGCCGTCGCGCTGACGGTGACGGTGGGCGTGCCTCCGGCCCGCTGGTTCACCACCGTGCCGGCGGCGAACTCATCGGTGGCGCGCACGAACCGCGGGAGCGCCGGCCTGGCGATCAACGGCCGGGTCACCAGCATCGGCGACTCGCCCTTCCCGTACCGGTCGCCGGCGGTGACCGCCACCGCCATCACCCGGAAGGTCGTGAGGTTGTCGGGCAGCCGCGCCGCGGCCGTCGCCGAGCCTGACGAGTCGGTGATCACCGAGCCGAGGAAGAAGGCGGTGGTCTGGAAGCGCGTCCGCAGGACGCCGGATGCGTCGGACCCGCCGCCGCCCCCCGGCTCGCGCTTCCCCTTGAGCCCCTCCGGCATCTGCGGCGCCACCGACACCAGGTTGCTCGCCAGGCGCAGCCCCAGCCCGCGCTCGGCGTACAGGAGGTCGATCGGGTCCGGCGTCTTGTAGCCGGTGAGGGCGAGCACGCCCTCGTCCACCGCCCAGAGCGTCACCTCGCTGCGCCGGCCGCGCCCCTGCGTGTCCTTGACCTTGAGTCGCACGCGGGCCGTGTCGCCGGGGCGGAACTCCTGCTTCACCGGCTGGACATCCACCTTGAGGCGCTTCACCTCCGGCGTCACCCGGAGCTCGGCGTATCCCACCCGGATCGTCGGGCGTCCCGGGTCATCGCGCGGGCCGGGTGGGGCCGAGCGTCCGCGGGCGACGATGATCGAGACGTAGGCGTTCGGGGTGTAGGCCTCGGTGATCGGGAAGGTGAGGCGCGTGGCACCCGACGTCAGGCGGAGCCGCCGCTGCTCGAGGATCCCCTCGCGCTCCACCGTCACCCACGCCTCGGCGTCGGTGAACGGCGAGGCGAACAGGACGCTGGCCGTGTCGCCCACCGAGTAGCGTGTCTTGTCGGGGATGACGTCCATCTTGAACTGCGACTCGTCGTTCCACGGCACCCAGTCCTTGCCGGTGGCCCAGCGGTGGAGCGAGGTGACCACTGGCCGGCCGCGCTCATCGTTGGCGCGCAACGTGACCGTGTACTCGCCGCCGCCGGGTGGCGTGAAGCCGCACGTCACCGGCGCCGCCGCGGTGGTGACCGCGCAATTCGCCACGGTGTCCGACACCCAGTCTCCCACCAGCTCCGAGATCCCGTCGCGGTCCCGCCGCACCTGGTGCCACTCGCGCCGCACCACCATGCCGCTCACGGCGATGCCGGGGATGCGGGTGCCATCGGTGCGGGCGGCGATGACCTCGATCGACACCGGCGTCCCCTGCGTCCAGAACCACGACTGGCCCAGCGGGTGCACGCCGACGTAGAACGAGGCCGGGTGGACGGTGGTATAGATCGACGCGCCGACCACCTGCCGGTTCACGTCGGTGACCGTCGCCTCCACGGTGATCGTCGAGGCGCGCCCGCGCTCGGGCGCCGGGAGCGCGACGGCCAGCGGGCGGTGTCCAGTGAGGTCGAGCGTGTCGGTGCCGCTGGCGAAGACGTTCACCCGAGGTGCGTTCGACATGTCTTCCCACCACCAGCCGTTGTCGCCGAACTCGAAGCCGTCGGCTTTCGGAATGGCGAGCCACCAGGCAGGGCCCTGGCGCGCGGTCCACGAGACCACCGCGCGGCCCATCGGCGCGCCGAACAGGTAGCGGGCCTGGACCACCGGGCGGATGGTGTCGCCGGGGAAGTGGGGGGCGCTGTCGCTCGACATCTGCACCAGGAATTCCGGCGGCCGGTACTCGGCCACCCGGTAGCTGGCCGACGCCAGCCGACGCCAGGCGCCGCCGTGCTTCCGCTGCACCTCAACCTGGTAATACCCTAACGGTGCCGACGCCGGGATCGTCAGCGTTTGGGTGGCGGTACCGAACGCCGACAGCGGCGTGGTGGCGGTCTTGAGCGTCCCCTCCTCCCGGTCGCGGAACATCCACCGCAGCGAGTCGCCGCGCTGGGGCACGGACAGCGCGCCCAGCGCCCCGTCGCGGGCGATCGCCTTGGCGTAGACCGTCTCGCCGGGCCGGTAGATCCCGCGCTCGGTGAACACCGCGCCGGCCATCGGCGCGCGCTGGTCGTTGGAGGCCGAGTAGACGTTGAAGCGCCACGGGCTCAGGTCGGGGTCGTACTGGCTGATCGGCGTCACCGCCCGGTCCGATCCCAGCAGCACCCCCACGTACCCCTCGAAGCTCGAATACCCCTCTTCCTCCACGCCCTCTTCCTCGGCGGCCGCGTTGTCGGTGGCCGCCCCGTGGAAGCCGGTCAGCCGCGCCACGCCTGACGAGTCGGTGGTCGCGTGGGCGATGTCGCGGCCGTGGTCGTCGTACAGCGTCACCAGCGCGCCGGCGCGCGCCAGGCCATCGCTCACCCCGGTCACCCACACCACGCCCTCGTCCACGCCGACCCGGGCGTGGACCGCCAGGTCGGTCACCTGCACCAGCGCGATCGGCGCGTCGGCGGCGCTGTCGGCCGCGCCCAGGCGGGTCTGTACCTTCACCGCCATCAGCGTCGGCGCGTGGGGGCGCTGGGCGTTGGCGACCGGCAGCCTGAGTCCCGTCACCAGGCCACGGTCCTCGGGGGCGCTGACGGCGACGCGCTGGACCGTCGCGATCCCTGCCTGACGAGCCTTCGCCCAGAGGTCGCCGTATCCCCACGCCGAGCGGCTCAGCCAGCCGGCCTCGAGCGTATCGGGGATCGGGATGATCGTCGCCACCAGGGTGTCGACGTTGATGCTCTGCACCGCCAGCGTCCGGAATCCGTTCCGCTCCACCACCAGCCGCCCGTACGGGTACTCGATGGCCGGCTCGTACCCGGTGGTCTTGATGCCGATGGCCGGATTGCCCGTCAGGCGCTGCCCGAAGATGTCGCGTATTCCGGTGTCGATCACGATCGCGTAGGTCGTGTGCGGCCTGAGCCGCGCTTCCAGCGGCCACGTCGACCGCTCGCCCGCCGAGTCGCGCACCGTGAGGTCGGCCGCCGGCAGGAGCTTCGCGAACCGGGCGAGGTCGAGCCCCCGCACGGGAGTCGAGAACGAAATCGACGCCGGACCGGTGGGGCAGTACGCCTCGCTGCACCCCGCGCTGACGATCTTCAGCTGGCCGTGGACCGCCAGCGGCCAGCTCGTCAGCGGCTTGGTCAGCTCCTCATCCATCTCCACCGGCACGCGGAGCATCCCGCGGCAGCCCGGCGTGAGGCGCTCCGCCGCCGCCAGTTGCACCACCCGGCGAAGCGTGTCCGCCGACCGCTGGCGCTGCCACCCGCCCGCCTCACGATAGCGCCAGTCATCCTTCTCGCCGATCGGGCGCTGCCCCAGCACCTTGAGCCGCACCACCCGCGGGCCCTGGCAGGTGGCGTCGAACTCGAGGAACGCCGCCTTGGTGAGCAGCGCCGGATCGACCGCCGCGCTGTAGATGACCTCGAACCGCGGATCCTCGGCCAGGTACTCGGCGTACCGGTCCGGACCCGCCGGCGTGCCGGTCAACGCGGTGGGACCGCGCACGCGGAATGTAAAGGTATAGGGCTGAGAGAGGCGGCTCCCGTCCATCGCCCGGAACGAGTTGGCCACCGACACCGTGTAGGTCGCGTTGGGCGTGAGCGCCGCGCGCGGCGTCAGCCGGATGGTGACCGGGTCGCGCCACTCGATCCGGCCGGGGATCGCCGGCGTCACCTTGAGGATCGTGTCGGCCGCCACCGAGTAGTCGAGCGAGCCGGCGACCGGACGATCGAAGGTGATCGTGATGCTCGACGCGGGCGACGCGTCGTCGCCGGGCGTGGTGCGGAGGACGCGGAGCACGGACGTGCCGTCGGAGCGGACGGCGGCCGCGAGCGCGAGGGCGAGCGCGAGGCGCGGGGATGACATGGCGGCGTCGGCGGTCAGTGGTCAGCGGTCCGTTGCGGCGACCAGTTGATCGCCGAGCGCTGACCGCTGTTCTCGTGAGGGGTCACAACTTTGCATCGAAGACGGATTCCGTCAACGACGCCCTCAGTCGCCGAACGAAATCCCCGTCGCTCGCGCGGTCAGCACCACGTCGTGGTTGGGATCGACCCGCTTGACCTCCCGCAACGCCTCGGCGATGGGGATGGTGACGATGTGCGGCGTCTGGAGCGCGACCATGTGCCCCCACCGCTGGTCGGCCACCGCCCGCACCGATGCCCCCCCGAACCGGGTGGCGAGCAGCCGGTCGTAGCCGGTGGGCATCCCCCCACGCTGCAGGTGGCCCAACACCAGCGAGCGGGTCTCCTTTCCGGTGGCGTCCTGGATCTGCGTCGCCAGCCGGTCGGCCACGCCGCCCAGCCGGACTGCCTGGCCCGGGAGCGACGACCCGATCAGCGACACCTCCCCGCCGGCCGGGTACGCGCCCTCGGCCACCACCACGATCGAGAAGTGGCGGCCGGCGCGGTCGCGGGAGCGGACCTTCTCGCAGACCTTGGCGACGTCGTAGGGGATTTCCGGGATCAGGATGACGTCGGCGGTCCCGGCCAGCCCCGAATGGAGGGCGATGAAACCGGCGTGGCGCCCCATGACCTCCATCACGATCACCCGGTCGTGGCTCTCGGCCGTGGTGTGGAGCTTGTCGATCGCCTCGATCGCGGTGTTGACGGCGGTGTCGAAGCCGAAGGTAGTGACCGTGCCGCTCACGTCGTTGTCGATCGTCTTGGGGACGCCGACGATGTGCATCCCCTTCTCGCACAGCCGCCTGGCGATCTCCAACGAGCCGTCCCCGCCGATCGAGATCAGCGCCTCGATCCCCAGGCGCCGGGCGTTGTCGAGCAGCTCGTCCGACCGGTCGATCTCCTCGAACGTCCCGTCCGGCTTCTTGCGCGGGTAGGTGAACGGGTTGCCGCGGTTGGTGGTGCGGAGGATCGTCCCGCCCAGGTGGGCGATCCCGCGCACCGAGTCGCGGGTGAGGGGGACCACTTCGTCCTCACCCAGCAGGCCGGCCATCCCGCGCTTGATCCCCAGCACCTCCCATCCCCGGTTGAGTGCCGACAGCACGGCCGCGCGGATCACCGCGTTCAGGCCGGGCGCGTCCCCCCCGCCGGTGGAGATGGCGATCCGCACGTCTAGCCGCGCTTGGCGATCAGGCCCACGATCTCACCCGGCTCGGCGTGGCGGCCCAGCTTCGACTTCTCGAAGACGGGTGTCCCGTCGAGCCCCACTTCGAAACGACCGCCCTTCGATGGCTTCATCTCGATGCTGGCCTCGGGGTACCTGGCGCGAATCTCGGCCGCCAGACTGGCGGCCCGGGGTTCGTAGTGTCAGACGACGCAGTATTCGATCGTGATGCGCATTGGGGGGCGGCGAGGGTGAGCTGGTCCGCTCAAAGCTCCACCCGCGCGCCGCACGATTCAATCCCCTGACGCTCCGAGCGACGGAAAGACCGGTCGCCTTCCGGTTTCGACCCGCACCTATCACCTTCCTCCCGGGCTGTCCGCCGCACTCTTCGAGACCGATGACCTCTCCCGCCGACCAACAGACCGAAGCGCTCTTCGAGCGCGAGCAGACGCTGCTCCAGGCGGCGCACCACCGCTACGCGATCCGGACGCGGTACGCCTTCGTGGCCCTCGGCTACGCGATCGCCCTGGCTGATGGGGCGTGGGACGTCACCCCGGCATCGGCCACGCTGTTCGCGACCATCCCCACCGGGATGCTGTTCGCGAACGCGGTCAACGACGTGCTGTACCGGTTCGGGCGGTTCGCCTCGTGGCAGTTTTGGCTCATGATCGTGCTCGACGCCACCAGCGTCTGCGCGGCGGCGTCGCTGGTGGGCGGCATGGCGTACCTGGCGATTCCCTTCCTGATCGTCGCGACCGGAACGCACGCCTTGGGGCTGCCGCGCGCGGCCGGCGTGCAGCTCGCCTTGTCGGCGGTGCTCTACCCCGCGGCCCGGATCGCGAGCTTCCTGTCCATCGGCACAACCGTGCCGTGGGGCGTGGTGATCCTCGAGTGGCTGGTCCTGGTGGTGTTCGGGTGGCTGGCCGCACGGGGACCGATCACCTACACCCGGCGCGTCCGCACGGCCCGCCGGGCACTGGCGGGACTGGAGCAGGGCGACTTCACCGTTCGGCTGCCGGCTCGCGCCCGGGACGACGTCGGCTTCCTGGCGATCTCGTTCAACAGCACCGCCGAGGCGGTGGGCAAGATGGTGCGGGACATCCAGGAGCAGGCGGCCGCGCTCACCCGGCTGGCCGGCGACGTGGCCGCCAGCGCCCGCCGCACCGCCGAAATCGCCGAGCGGATCGTGGCGACGACGCGGGCGGGGAGCGAGGAGGCGCAGCAGCAGGCGACTTTGGTGGAGCAGGGCCGGCAGGATGTGGAGGGGATCGCCGCCCAGAACGCCGGCGCCCGCGCCGACGCGCTGGCGTCGGCCGACGACGCCGAGCGGCTGGCCGGTCAGGCCGGCGCCCAGTCGGAGCGCGCCAGCCGGGCCGGCGCGCTGCTGGTGGAGCTGGGCGAGGACTTCACCCGCACCGGTGACGCGATCGAGCGGCTGGACCAGGCGCGCGAGCAGGTGCGCGACTTCATCCACGTGATCCAGCAGATCGCCAGCCAGTCCCGGCTCCTGTCGCTCAACGCGGCCATTGAAGCCTCACGAGCCGGCGAGCAGGGGAAGGGCTTCGCGGTGGTGGCCGAGGAGATCGGCAAGCTCGCCTCGCAGTCGGCGCAGTCGGCGCGCGAGGTGTCGCAGGCCGTGGCCGCGGTGGAGGAGGCGGTGAGCGAGGTGCGGGCGCGGGTCCACGCCGGGACGCGGAAAGTGGCGAGTGTCGGCTCGGTGTCCGATGGCGCGCGAGCGGCGCTCGACACCATGGTCGAGGGGGTGCGCCGGCTCTCTTCGTTCTTCAGCGCGATGGCGCCGCGGATCGACGCGCAGGGCGAGACGCTGAACGCGCACCGGGCCGCGATCGGCCGGATCGTCGACCTCTCCCATGCGGCGCTGGACAAGGCGCACGCCAACGTCGACGCCGCCACCACCCAGCGTCAGGCGATGGAGGAACTCGCCCGCGCCAGCTCGCGCCTGGCCGAGACGGCCGGGGCCATGGACGCGCTGGCGCGGCGGTTCAGGGTCGAGTAGACGACTACAAGCGAGAAACGAGAAAACAGCCGTCGGGCGCAGGCGAGATCGGAAAAACGGCGGTCGCTCCCCGCAGGACGCGGCCGCCCCTTCTGCTCCCTGCTTCCCCGAGTCCAGGTCTGAGTCTGTCTTTCCCTTCTACGTCTGAGTCTGTCTCTCCCTGTAGAACGCGATCAGGTCCATCGGCTTCGCGGGCGGGGCGCCGAGCTGCCGGAGCATCGTCGTGACCTGGCCGCGGTGGTAGCTGCCGTGATTCACCACGTGCTGCAGCATCTGCCAGAACACCGACGTGCCCGGCTGCCCGTTCATCAGCTTGTAGTCGAAGACCCGTGCCACTCCCGCCTCGCCCAGGCTCTCGAGGAGCGCGCGGACCTTCACCTCGTGCGCCACCCACTCGGCGCGGAGTGCGGCCAGGTCGGCATAGGAATCGGGCTCGAGCCCGGTGGTGGGCGAGCGCCCCTGCCACCGTGAGTACCAGATCCACTCCGCGAAGTAGAGATGGGTGAGCGTATCCCGCACCGACTTGAAGCTGCTCCGCAGGTCGCGGCGGTACTGCTCGGGGGTGAGCGGCTCCACGGCCGCGAGCAGCCGGTCGCGGGCCCAGTAGTGGTAGTCGAGGAGTAGACGGAGTTCAGGCAGTTTCACACGAGTCCTCGGGAGCCGGGACGCGCGTCACCAACCCTGGTGGCGTGCACGCTGTTTTCTCGTTTCTCATTTCGCGTCCACGCGCGGGCGCCGTTTTCTCGTTTCTCGTTTCTCGTTTGGGCCGGCAGCCGTTTTCTCGTTTCTCGTTTGGCTACCTTCCCCCCGCCGCGCTCACCGTCTTCTGCGCCGCAGCCCCGCCCAGCGCATTCCAGTTCGCGATCGCGTTCACCGCCAGAGCGAAGCTCCCCTGCGTCTCCCACCGCCAGAACGGCCGGATCCCGAACATCACCACGTGGCCGCTACCTAACGGTGCGTCGACCACCGCCGCCCGCCCCGCCATCTCGTCCCCGCCCACCAGCAGCCCCGAGATCAGCAGCGAATCCTGCCGGTCCGGGAACTTGAGGATCACCCGCGCCCGCATCCGCTCGGTCTGGTCCAGCACCGCCGGATCGATCCCCTCGGTGTTCGCCGACGTGTCACGGGGCGTCACCGCCAGCACCGGCGCCTGGTTGAAGTAGACCGGGAAGGTCGCGTCGGCGTAGCCGTACAGGATGGGGCTCGACTTCGTCACGCTCGTCACCCGGAACACCGCGCCGTTCGCCCGCAGGTTTCGCGTCTGCACCACGCTCACCGTCGGCACGAAGCTGAGGTCCGCGGGCAGCCGGCTGGTCGCGCCCTCCACCAGCAGCATCCCGCCGCGCTCCACGAAGCGCCGCAGTACGGCCGCCCCCTCCAGCCCCATCCCCGGCCGCATGTCGTCGGTCTCGTCCCACTTCCCCAGGTTGGGCGTGAGCGGCGTCTTCTTCCACGGAATCGGCGGGCCGACCATGGGCCGGCCGTTCAGCAGCGTGCCGCCGAAGCTGCTCACGTGCGGGAACACCACGACGTCGAACTTGTCCAGCGCCGCCGGCTTGCGCAGCGACTGGTCCGAGATGGAGGTGTACGGCACGCCCATCCGGTCGAAGGCGTAGCGCACCCATCCCTCGTTCTGCGTCTCGAGCCAGGTGTGCATCAGCGCGACCCGCGGCAGGGTGATCGCGTGCCGGGCCACCGCCGGCATCGCCGCGGTCGCCGCCGCCTGGAGCCCCAGCTCGCGCACCGCATCGCGCGCGGTGGAGCCCTTCGCGTCGCTCACCAGGAAGGTGCCGGCCGGATAGCTCGCCCCGTCGGCGGTGAAGTCGCTGTCGGCCACCGACACCGGCGCCGCGCCCACCTTCCATGGCAACACCGCCGACCGCCAGTCGCCCAGGTGCCTGACGATGAGCACCGGCCCGCTGCCGGTCGCCGCGCCGGCCACCGTGGCATCGGCCATCAGCGGCGTCATTGGCTTCGTCAGCACCGACGAGTCGCTCACCGCGATCGTCATGACGTGCCGCAGCGCGTCGAGTGTCCACCCGGTGTCGTCGTACGGCGGCGGATCGTCCGCCTTGTACTTCTGAATCGACAGGAGCGTCCGGACGGTGGCCGTGTAGGGCTGGTCCATCCGCACGATCCAGTCGCCGGCGTGCACCGTGGTCGTGGTCGCCGCCCGCTTCACGGTGAACTCCTGCGACGCCACCTGCACTTCCGCCCCCTGCGCCCGGAACAGGTTCACCAGGTCGGCCGCCTCGGCCGCGTGCCGCTGGTCGCGCGGAATCACGTACGCGTACGGCGCCGAGGTCCGGCCGCGCTGCACCATCCGCTCGGCCTTCGACACGTAGTTCTCGAGGAACGTCGCGCGGTGGTCGGCCACGTAGCGGAGCGCGATCAGCACGCCCGATTGCTGGTAGTTGATGTTGGTGCGGATGCACCAGCGGATCCCGTTCACCGGCGGGTTCGGCCGGTCCCAGCGCCGCTCGGTGGCCGACGCCGGCAGCCTCACCGTGTGGCACCCGGCTCCCTGGGAGGTATACGTCTCGTAGAACTTGCCGATCGCGTTATGCAGGTTGGCGATCGCCAGCACGTAGTTCGGCGCCCACCCATCGTAGAAGCCGTGCGTCCACACCCCCGGCAGCCCCCGCCGCGTCAGCTCGGTGATCTCCTCGTACGCCAGCGAGTGCCACTCGTCCACCACGATCGGGTCGAACTCGTCGTTGTACGGACCCGTCCCGGTGCTCGTGTACAGGAACGGCACCGACTCGTGCAGGTCATGCGCGATCACCGGGTGCCAGTACAGGAACCCCTTCATGTAGTTCTGCGTCAGCTTCTGCGACAGCACCATCCCGTCGCGGTTGTTGTCGTGGGCCGTGTACTTCCCCCAGTAGATCAGCCCGCCCGCGAACGGACCCAGCTTGAGCGCCTGCGACTGGTTGAACAGGTCCACCACCCGGTCGCGCCCGTCGACCTCCAGCACCGGCGTGATCAGCGTGATCACGTTGGCGCGGATGGCGCGCACGTGCTCCGACTCGTCCACCGCCAGCCGGTAGCCGAGCTCCATCAGCATCTCCGGGCTCCCGGTCTCCGGCGAGTGGATCGAGCCCGTCAACCAGTAGATCGGCTTGGCGAACGCCAGCAGCGAAGCCCGGTCGGCGCTCGTGAGGCTTCGCGGGTCGGCCAGCCGGCCCAGCGCGGTACGGTAGTCGTCCAGCTTCGCGAGCACGGCCTCGTCGCCGATCGCCACCGCCAGCATCTCGCGCCCTTCATCCGAGGGCCCCATCGAGAAGACCTTCACCCTCGGCGACGCGGCGGCCAGCGCCCGGAAGTAGCGGTTGATGTCGTCGACGTGCGACAGCTTGCCGATCGTCCCCGGCACGTAGCCCAGGAATTTGAGCGGCGAGGGCACGGTGGCCGACGCCGGCAGGTAGTCGACCAGCTCGGTCGAGAACTTCCACCTGGGATCGGTCGGCGTCAGCTCGCGGATCTTGGCCGTGTAGGCCGAGTCGATGGCCTGCTGCGCCTGGAGCGCCGGAGTGGCGGCAGCGGCGGCGCACAGGCAGGCGAGCGAGAGCGTGTGGAGGGCGGCACGAAGGCTGGAGCGCGGCATACGGACCCTGCGCGAGAAGAGTGGGGGGGTAGGTTGGGGCGATGAAGATACGCGTTCCGTGGGACGTTCGCTGGATCGGCCACGCGCTGAGCCTCGTGCGTTCGCCGGCTCCTACGGCGGGTACGCGGATTTTCACGGAAAGAAGCGGACAACGCGCGGATGGGTCATCTGAAGCACACGCCACCAGGCACCATGTGTCCGCTATCGGTCGAAGTCGATCGCGAGGACGGGGTGCAGCTCGATCGCGTTCCAGGCGACGCCGATCTGGTGGTGCTTGTGGTCGAAGAAGCCGACCCCGGTAATGGTGGCGAGCCGCGCGCTCTTCACGGCGGCAGACAGAGTCGCGCGCGACGTGTCCAGGCGCGGCCCCGGAGACATCGCGTGCAGCCTGGCCTGCAGCTCCCCGAACCGCCGCGACATCCCCGACCGGCAGGCACCGTGGCATTCCGGATTCGGGATCTCCGCGATGATCGTGACGTCGGTCCGCTCGGGGTCGGCGAGGACGATGTGGATGTCCTGGTCGCGTTCGGTGAACCAGCCGAGCACCAGTGCGTGCACGCGGAACACCGACGTCTCGACCGGAGCGGACCTGCGGTCGTCGTCCAGGTGAGGCGGCCTGTCCT
The DNA here is from genome assembly GCA_041483735.1 of Gemmatimonadaceae bacterium. Classification (GTDB taxonomy): domain Bacteria; phylum Gemmatimonadota; class Gemmatimonadetes; order Gemmatimonadales; family Gemmatimonadaceae; genus JBGPGH01. Next base: position 98,677 of record JBGPGH010000003.1, read on the forward strand.
GGGCGGCGAGCCACCGCACGGTGACGTCACGCGGCTCGGCTTCGATCCGGGCGCGGTCGCCGTCGGCGAGCGTCTTCACCAGCCAGCGCTGTTCGCCGCATTGCCTCGTGGAGCACGTCGCCGGCGACGAGTCGAAGGGGAGGCGGTGCGCCGCGGTGGCCGGCGCGGGTCTGCTGCCGGCGCCGCCGGCGGCCGGGCCGCCCGCGCACGACCAGACCGCCCACGCCACCGCCGCGGCCAGATAGGCCGCGACCAGTACGGTCAGGATCCCGCGAACAATCCGTCTCATCGGTCCTGCCTCACGCTACTTCGCCTCGCGCGGTGCCGAAGCGGCCGGCGCCGGTGCGCGCGCCTCACGTCCTCACTTCGGCAGCTGCACGCCCTGCGCCGCTGCCAGCCGCTGGATCAAGGTATCCTGTCGCGCCACCACCTGTTTGAGCGAGTCGATCTGCTCCTGGAGCACGGCGTTGTCGTTCCGCACGCCGTTGAGCTCGTCGCCGAGCTCGATCAGCGCCTGGGCAGTCGACGTGTTGGCGGTCGGGTCGGGACGGCAGGCGGAGAGGGCAGCAACTGCCACAAGGAGCACCGTCAGGCAACAGTGGAGAGCTGTGGGATTCAGGCTCCCCCGCTGTGGGCGTGCGCCTCTCCTGCGCCGCAGATAATCGTTACGCACATCTGCTCCAGCGCTCGTGCCAAGGTTTGAAACGTCAGGCATACCGGTCACTTTCGCTTGGAAGTTGCCGTGGGGTTGGTCGTGACCCGTTGTCGGTTGCCAGACGATGCGTACCGCCCCGCCCAATGGGAAGACACTGCCAGCCTCGAATGGTGAGCGGTTCTGTCCGCGACGGCCTCCATCCCAAGGCGCGCTGCGCCAGCGATGACAGCTCTTGGATGTCTGCCACACGGTGTCTGGCTCTTGGGGCTTCACAGCCTGACAAAGCACTCGCGTCAGGCTTTTCCTGAGTCCAAGCCGCGGGTGATCCGATCGGCGCAAGCCTGACGTGCGCGTGAGGGAATCCTTCTTGACCGGGCGAACGGGATGAGCATGTTAGGGTTTTCGGGAACAGTCGTTTAGCCGGTAACTGCGATGGGAGGAGGGGACGCCTATGTCGAACAAGCATGAGGTCGAGGCAGCCGTTGGAGCCACCCTGCAAACGCGAGGAAACAGACTCAGCACGCGTGGTCCCCGCTCACGACGGCTCATACGTACCGGCCTGGGCAAACTTCCCATGCTCTTGCTGATAGCCTGCTCACAGGATTCCCCCACGGCGACCCGCGATAGGGCGTTTCGCACGCCCGCGGACGCCACTATCAATCGCACCGACACCTGGATCGTCGCTGACCTGTCTGTCCACCGCGTTCGACGTCCCGCCAACGGGCCGCCAGGATCACCCGCGGACGCTCTGTCCTCGCAACTACTGTCGGCAGCGCTGCCGCTGACCAACGACGCGGATGAGGGTGGCGATCCCGGCGGTGGCGGCGGTGGTGGCGGGAGTTCTATCACGCTGGACGGCAAGTCGCTCACCGTCGAGATGGGATATGATCCTGCCGGCCAGCGCACAGGAAACATCTACGCGGATCCGCCGGTGGGTGATCCGCTCACGGACCTGGTCGATGACTACGCGCGTATTCACCTGGACCAGGATACGCTGTCATCGTACGATGCGGGCGGCAACGTCATTCCTGTCGCGACGCTCGACAGTGCCCCGCGGCCAAACGTGCTCGACTTCGCGGCATCCGACGATACCATCGGCCTGCTGCAGAGCGTGGTTCTCGACAGCGCCACCGTCGGCGCGATGCTCGGTCGCGCCCGTACGGGTTCCGCGCCGGGCGCTGATTTCGCCTTCATGCTCGACTCGCGCCATCTGGTCATCGCCGCTGCCGATGTGGCCGCCACGTCCGATAGCACCGACGAGTCAGGCGATGTCGAGCGACACTACACGCAACGGAACGGACGCTGGGTACTCGAGCACCTGCTCGTCTGGGACCGCGCCACTGAAGGCGGAGAACGACGCGGCGTCACCTTCGACTACGCGAATGTTTCCTGGCACGAAAACCCGGAACGCGATCGGGCACGCGCATCACGCGTCCGCTCTGAACCAGCATCACGCTCATCCGCGGCGCCGGGCACCAGGCCGCCCCGTGGCGTTCTCGCCTCGCTGTTCGCCACACCCGAAGTGCGCGACTCGTCTGTCATCTCGCCAGGCGCGCCGGCCAATTCGCAGGCATCGTGCGGAGGGTACGATAACATGGTCGAGCGGGTCGGAAGCGCGACCAATGTGGTGCTCCAGCACGGTGGCTTCAGCGACGGCTGCACCTGGGCCAACATGGGTCCCGAGCTGAAGGCGGACTATCCGTTCGGTCTGTTCGTGGTTCAGTCCCTCACCGCCGGCTCCCGTCTCGCCGACCAGGCGGCGGATCTCGAGAACCGGATTCGCACGATTCGAAACACCAATGGGGTTCCCACCGCTACGTTCCTTTTCATCGGTCACTCGAACGGGGGGCTGATCTCGCGGAAACTGGCCCAGAACGCGCCCGATCTGGTTGGCGGAATCCTGACGTTGGGAAGTCCTCACCTGGGAGTCCGACTTTCCTCACACACGCGGGCCGAGCTCACGACGTGGCTCGCTGAGCGAACTGCCGGGGCGGTGGACTCCTATGGCGGATGCTGGCGCCACCGCAGCGCTTGCTACATACTGAATCAGGTGCTCCTCATCGGGATAGGAAAGGGCGTGGACTGGGCGGCCGATCAGACCGTACCGGTTACCGGAGACATCGAGTTGCAGAGCGCGTTCATCCAGTCGCTCAACGCGACCGAGGCGGCCAATCCGCCCGCGTTCCAGCGCGCCGCCGTACAGAGCTTCCCGTCCAAGCGGTTCATGCCAGCGCGCCTCGTCGGCGACGCCCTCTGCTCGCCCTTGAGTCCGAGCTGCAACGGCGTGAGGGCGGTCTTCTACACCTCTGCCGCATACAAGGGGCTGGTAGGTTGCGCGACCGCTTTCACGCTCTTCGGACACCCGAAGACCGCCGCCTATTGCGCCAAAGCTGTCGCTTGGATCAACGCGACCGACCGAATGTGGAACGAATACACGGCCGGCGGCGAGGGGAGCGACGGGATCGTTCAGTCCTCATCCCAACTCTATCCGGGCGTGCCAATGTCGCGGCAATTCACGGCCTCGGGAGATCTCGCCCCCTCACACGTTGGCGAAACGCGCTACGCTCTGACCTACCGTCAGATAAAGTTCGCTTTAGAGCAAGGCTTCGACTTTCCGCGCGCGACCCGACCGTGAGCAGCGGCGCGCTTTGGTCGCGGCGGTGGAACTCGGGAACACGTCGTGAGGGATCCGGCCGACGCGCGCGTATCTCTCTCTTGCTACTCGCCTTGGCATCTCTGGGTGCGTGCACGGCGTGCGCCGACCTGTGGGGGCCACGCGCACAGGACCAACTGAAAGTGCTCTGGACCTACGACCTGCGGACCCAGGGCCGCAGCGGCTTCGATGCCTTGCCTGGGACCGACGGAACCCGTGTGTTTTTCGAGAGCGGCCCGGTCGCAATCGTCGCGCTGGATCCGGCATCGGGACGCGAGATCTGGAGAACTCTGCTCACAAGTGGAGGAGGAGCCGCAAACCTCGTCGTCCGCGATGGCCGGGTCTTCGTTCCGGAGCAGCTGTCTGTCACCGCGCTCGATGCCGCAACGGGGCGAATCCTCTGGACAGCGGCGACCGACTCGATTCAGGGCGCGGAGGCCGCGGCCGACGGCGACGCAATCTACGTGGGAGAGCGCGGAGGGGGCGTTCGCGCGTTCGCGGTCGGGACCGGCGCTCCCCTCTGGGCGACGAACTTCGGCGAGGCCTGGCCGTACTGGAGCACGGTGAGGGGTCTTGTCGTGAGCGGCGACACGGTCTATGCCGCCGGCCTGCGGTATCTTAATCCGTTGGGCGGACTAAAATCGGGCGTCATTGTCGCCCTCGCTCGTGGGACGGGGAAGGTCCTCTGGCGCTACGAGACGCCGGAAAACCAGGCGGATGTCATAGCCGCCCCGGCGCTGGCCGACAGTGTGCTAATCGCCAGCAATCTCTATGGTGGCTCGATCTTCGCCGTGAACCGATTCACGGCCGCGCGCGCGTGGGTCGTGCCGGGCCTGCCGACGGGATTCGGCCCCAGCCACGCTGCCAGTATTCTGGGTCGCGTAGCGTACCTTGGCTCGAACGATGGGTACGCGTACGCGCTCGATGTCGCCACCGGTCGCGTGCTCTGGGCTCGCGGGCTCGGCAGCAGCATCGAGTCACAGGCCGTGTGCGGCGGCAAGCTCTTCCTGAACGACCTCCTCGCGATCGTGGCCCTTGACCTGGCGAACGGTCGGCAAGTGGGGGCCAAGGCGATGCGCGATCCTAACGACGTGTTCGTGACCGGTTTCGCGGTGGCCGGCGGTCGCGCGATCGTCGCGTCCGAATTCAAGGTCTTCGCGTTCCGCTGCTGACTCGCTCCTCACCGCTCGGTCGGGCGCTTGAGCGTCGCCAGCGCCTGGTCGATCGCCGCACGCACCAAGTCGTCGGCCTCCACCGCCCGCCGCGCCTCCAGCACCGGCACGCTGGCCGCCTGCCCCAACGCACCTAACGCCTGCGCCGCCGTCAGCCGGGTGCCCAGTTCGCCCGCGTCGAGCAGCGGCGCCAGCAGCCCCGCCAGCTCCGCCTCCCGCTGCATCAGGTGCACCCGGCCCATCAGCGATCGGATCGCCGCCTCCCGCGTGCCCGCCACCGTCCCCGGCGCCAGCCAGCGCGCCGTGAGCGTCCACGACTCCTGCCCCGGGATCAGCCGCAGCGCCGTCACCGCATGGGCGCGCTCCAGGTCGGTCCACGATTCCTGCCCCAGCGCGGTCCGGATCGCCGCCAGCGCCGCGCCGGTGTCGACCACCGCCAGCGTCCCCAGCGCCGCCCCCCGCACGTACCGCGACGAATCCGACTGGAGCGCCGCCATCCGCTCGGCGATCCCCGCGCCCTTCGCGCCGCGCAGCCCGATCACCGCCGCCTGCCGCACCCGGGAGTCGGCGTCGCCGGTGGCGTCGAGCAGCGCCTGGCGCGCCTCGTCCGTGGCGACGAGCAAGCCTAACGCCGCAGCCGCCCGCGTCCGCACCGCCCACAGCCGGTCGCCCCGCACCGCCCGCGCCAGCGCCGACACCGCCATCGGCTCCCCGCCTCGCTCGCTCAACAGGTCCACCGCCTCGATCCGCCCCAGCACGTCCCCGTCGTGCTCCAGCTGGTAGACCACCATCACCGTCGCCCGCGGAAAATCCACCATCGCCGGAATCCACCCGCCGGCGTTGAACCGCATCGCCCGCGGAGCCGCCGGCAGACGCAGCGCCGCCTGCCCGATGCCGCGCTTCATCGGCAGCACCATCCGCGACGTCCCGGAGTCGGTCAGCACCTCCACGTCCACCTGCACCTCGAAGAACTCCGTGACCGTGTCCACCGGCTGGACCTGCTTGGCGCTCACCTGGAGCCGCATCGCCGCCGCATCGTAGTCCGCCGACACCTGCACCGCCGGAAAGCCCGCCCCGAACACCCACTGCCGGAAGAAGACCTCCAGGTCCCGCCCCGACGCCCGCTCCATCGCCCGCTGGAAGTCCTCGGTGACCGCCGTCCCCAGCGCCCGCGAATGCAGGTACTCGCGCATCCCCGACCAGAAGAGGGAATCGCCCAGCTGATGCCGCAGCAGCTGCAGCACCAGCCCACCCTTCTGGTAGACGTGACCCGTTAGGAAGAGCTCGATCGGGCCGTCCACCCACCGGTCGTAGACGAGCGGACGCCGGCTCTGCAGGTCCGCCTCCAGCGCCGTCTCCATCGCCGACTGGCGTTCCACCGCTCCTTCGTCGGCCCCCAGCTCCGACTCCACCGCCACCTGCTCCAGCAGGGTCGCGAACCCCTCGCTCAGCCAGATGTGGCTCCAGTCGCGCGCGGTCACGTAGTCGCCGGTCCACTGATGCGCCAGCTCGTGCGCCACCAGGATGAAGCTGCTCGCCTGCGGCTCGGCCCACGCCGGATGCAGGATGTCGTTGTCGTTCTGGGTGGTGGCGGTGACGTTCTCCATCCCGCCGAAGATGTAGTCGGGCACCACCACCTGGTCGTACTTCACCCACGGATACGGCACGCCGAGTTTCGTGGAGAACAGCTCCATCAGGCGCGGCGTGCGCCCGAAGCCGCGCCACGCCGCCTGCACCGAATCGGGATACGTCCAGTAGCCGACCGGAATCCCGTGCCACACGTCCTGTAACACTGTGAATTCGCCGGTGACCGCCGTCATGAGGTAGGTGGCCGCCGAGCGGTCCTGCACCCAGTGCCACTCCACCTCGCCACCCACCCGCCGCGAGTCGGCGAGCTTCCCGTTCGAGAGGGCTTTCTCGTTCGCCGCCGTCCGGATGTACATCTCCCACGTCGTCCGGTCGTTCGGCGAGTCCCACGTCGGGATCCAGTAGCGCGTGTCCTCGGCCTCGCCCTGCGTCCAGACGATGTGCTTGCGGTCGATGAAGTACGCTCCCTTCTTCGGGCTCACCACCTCGTACTCGATCGTCAGGCTGGTTCGCGCGTGCGCCGGCAGTGCCGTCGCCAGCGTGACGGTGAGCGTCTTCCCGTCGTAGGCGAACTTGAGCGGCTTGCCGGCCGCGGTGCGCACTTTGAGGCCGGACATCCCCACCGCATCGAGCGAGACCGTCGACAGCCGCTTGTCCAGCGCCGCGAATCGGATCGTCGTGCTCCCCACCACCGCGTGGCGCGGCCAGTCGAAACGGACGCGCACCACCTGGTGCTGGAGGTCGTAGCTCCGCGCCCGCTCGGGGTGCGGTGTGCCCTCCGGGGGCGGACCCCACGTGAAGAGCGGCGTGGGACGGAAGTCGGGGACGCGCAGCGAGACGAGGCTGTCCGGGGCGCGCCGGGCGCTGTCGGGGGCGGGCGCCACACTGTCTGGACGCTGGAAGCGGGCGAGGTCGGGCGGCGCGGCGGAGGCCCGCGCGGCGCAGAGGGCGGCCGCGAAGGAGAGCAGGAGGCGGCGGATCATGACGGACCGGTGGGAGCGGCGGAATGATGCGGAGCGCGACCGAACGGTGACGGCCCGGACGGCGGAAACAACTATATAACCGCCGTCTTCAACGAACGGAATCGACCGTGACTCCCGGTGCCTCCCGTCCGTCGCGTCGCGGAACGCCCTCGACGCCCGCCTCCGCCCGGTCCGCGCGCCGTACCCCGCCACCGGCATCCACCTGCGCACCGACGAGGGCGCAGGGCTACACCCTCGTCGAACTCGTTCTGGTGATGGCGATCCTCGGCGTGCTCGCCGCGCTCGCCGTGCCGAGGGTGGGCGGGGCGCTCGACCGCGCCGGCGTCCGCGGCGCCGTCACCGAGATCGAGACCGCCTTCGCGTCGGCCCGCTCCGCCGCGATTGGGCGGCAGCGGCGCATCACGGTCGACATTCGCGACGACTCGGCGATCGTGATGGTGCGCAGCAGCCGCGACACCCTGCACGTGCGGCGGCTGGGCGCGGTGTACGGCGTGACCCTCACCAGCACCCGCGCCACGATGAGTTACCTCCCCGCCGGCCTGGCCTGGGGCGCCGCGAACCTGAGCATCGTCGTGAGGCGCGGCGCCGTCGTGGATACGGTGGTTGTCTCCCGCCTCGGTCGCGTCCGTTCCTGAGGGAGGAGCGCGCTCCTCTCCTGTCCCTCTTTCGCTGTGGATTGCCGCCCTGAGGTGTGGAGCTCTTTTCCTGCTTCCTGCTTCCTGCTTCTACTGAGGCGCCGCCTCTTCCGTCTTGATCTTCGCCAGAATCGCCAGCCCGTCCGCGCGCAGGCAGCCCGTGCGCCTGCACGGACCCCAGAGTTCCACCAGGACTCTCGTGGAATCGCGCGACGGACTCGTGTAGCGGAGCCGGGCCGCGACCTGCCCCCGCGCGCTCCACCCCCACGTGGAATCCGAGCTGAACCGCCTGGTCACGAAGTCGTAGTCGTTGAGCGCCCGGGCCGCCTTCGCAGCCACGAACACCGGCACGCCGGAGATGACCTCCTGCAGGACCGTGATCGGCGGGGTGTCGGGTGGCGGCGGCGCGATGACGCCGGCGCAGGCGACGACCGCCACCACTGCCCAGAGCGGCGCGGTGCGCGCCCGGCGGGAGGGCCGAGAGACCATCGCTCAGTCCCCCGACGCGGCGGCCGCCAGCGCCACCGTCCCGAAGTCGTACCCCGGCAGCGAAATGCGGGGAATCTGCTGCCCGATCATCCGCTCGATGGTCCGGACCATCGCGATCTCGTCAGGCGACATGAACGTGAACGCGTCGCCGGTCGCCGCCGCCCTTCCCGTCCGCCCGATCCGGTGGACGTAGTCCTCGGCCTGCTGGGGCACGTCGTAGTTGATCACGTGCGAGATCCCGTTGATGTCCAGTCCGCGTTGCGCGATGTCGGTCGCGATCAGCACCCGGAGCGTGCCGGCCCGGAACTCCTCGAGGGCGCGGGTCCGCTGCGCCTGCGCCTTGTCGCCGTGGAGGGCGCCGACCACGATGCCCGCCTTCTCGAGATGCCGGGCCAGGCGGTCGGCGCCGTGCTTCGTCCGGGTGAACACCAGCACCGAGTCCATCTCCGGCTTGCGCAGCAGCTCGGCCAGCAGCGCGCTCTTCCGCTCGCGCGGCACCGGGTAGACCGCGTGCGACACCGTGTTCACCGCCTGCGACCGGCGGCCCACCTGCACCACGACCGGGCGCCGCAGGTACTTCCGCGCCAGCGCCTCGACCTCGGGCGGCATGGTGGCGCTGAACAGCAGCGTCTGTCGATAGGCGGGGATCTGCGACACCACCCGGTTGATCTGGGGCGCGAACCCCATGTCGAGCATCCGGTCCGCCTCGTCCAGCACCAGCACCTCGAGGTCGTCGAACACCACGTTCTGCCGCTCGAGGTGGTCCAGCAGCCGGCCGGGCGTCGCCACCACCACGTCGACGCCGCGCCGCAGCGCCTTCTCCTGCGGCTCCAGCGCCACGCCGCCGTACACGCTGGCCACGTCGACGCCCGAGTGCGTGCCGTACTTCCGGATGCTCTGCTCCACCTGCTGGCAGAGCTCGCGCGTCGGCGTCAGCACCAGCGCCCGCGTCCGGCGCGGGCCGCCCGTCAGGCGCTCAACGATCGGGAGAGTGAAGGCGGCGGTCTTGCCGGTGCCCGTCTGTGCCAGGCCGATCATGTCGCGTCCTTCCATGGCCAGCGGGATCGCCTGGGACTGGATGGGCGTGGGATGCGCGTAACCGGCATCGCGCACCGCATCGAGCGTCGCCGGCGACAGGCCGAGCGCGCTCCAGGACGGCGGTCCGTCCGTGTCCGTGTGACTCATGTACTCCTGCTGTACGCCGGACCGCTTGCCGGCCCGCGCGTGCGAAGCGCGGGGCATGGTCCGAACCGGCGCCGGCGAGTGGCCTCCATGGCGCGGTCGCGCCGCGGGAGCCGTCTCGCGGTGTCTGCATTTTCCTGACGCGGTGCGCTGCGGGGCAGGCGTTCGCGCTTCGGCGAGCCAAAGTCCCCAAGCGGAAGGATTCGGCTCCACGGCCGGCGCCGCTCCGCGTTCCCGCCGTCGGGGCGGGCCCTCCCGATTCGTCGGGGAGGACGCGGGTCGTGCCGGTCGTGCCTGAAGCCTAATGAGTCCCCACTTCAGGCGCCACTCCGCTCCCCGCTCCCTGTTCCCTGCTCCCCGTTCCCCGCTTCCGGTCAGTGCCCCAGAAACTCCGCCACCATCGCGCTCACCCGCTCGCCGCCGTCTTCCGGCACCACGTGCCCCGCCCCATCGATGCGCTCCAGCCGCGCCCCGGGCAGCTGCGCCACCAGCGACGACGCGCTCGTGAAGTCCACCAGCCGGTCTTCGCTCCCCACCAGTACCAGCGCCGGAACCGTGAGGCGTCGCAGCCGGTCCGGCGCCGCCGGCTGCCAGTCGAACTCCCGCACCAGCCGCAGCAGGGCCTGCGTGAACTCGGCGAACTGGGTAGGCGCCCAGTACTGGTCGACATCCTCGTCGCTCACCTGTTTCCCCGCGCTCCGGCTGTGCACGAACCGAAGCGTCATCTGGAGCGCCGTCCGCGGCACCACGTACGGCAGCACCGGGTCCATCAGCGGCGGCGGCAGCAGCTTGCCCAGCGCCGAGCCGTTCACGCGCCCGAATCCCACCGGTGCCATCAGCACCAGCCGTTCCACGCGCGCCGGCAGAGCCAGGGCGATGTCGAAGCAGACGGCGCCACCCATCGAGTGGCCCACCAGCGGCGCGCGCCCGAGCTCGAGCGCGTCGAGCAGCTCCACCACGTGCCGCGACATCGCCGCGAGGGTGTACGCGCCCACGTCCATCGGCTTGGCCGAAAGGCCGTGTCCCTTGAGGTCGATCGCGAACACGCGGTAGCCGGCCGCGGCCAGCGCCGGGATCGTGCTCCGGAAGGTATAGACGCTCGCGCCCCATCCGTGGACGCATACCACCGGTGCGCCTGACGAGGGGCCGCGCTCCACCACCCGCACCACCGCGCTCGAGGGCGTCTCGAAGAACCGCGTGCGGAAGTCGCCGTGTGCCCCGGGGTACATGCGTTCGGGTGGCAGGCGGCCTTCCAGTCGCGGCGTCCCCGGGCCGCCGCCCCAGCGCCGGCTGGCTTCCTCCCGGCTCAGCTCGCGCGACACGCGATCGCCGTACGGACCGCCGCGCTCAGATCAGCTCGATCGGGCGTCCCGACGCCCGGGCGATCACACCCAGACGGAACGTCACATCCGTCCACCGCTCTTCACCCGCGTGTCCGGACTCCAGCGGGTAGCTCGGCCAGACGAACGGGTGGGTGGTGCGCGGCGCCGCCATCCCCTTGTGCGGATGCCACACGCCCTGCGGGTCCCGGTCCTCGAGGAACCGCTCGAACATCTTGCTCCAGTTCTCATTGCGGCGCAGGAACCCGAGCCGCGCCATCAGCTCCAGCCAGACCAGCGCGAACGGCACGTCCGCATCCACCGCGTTGCGATGCGGCACGAGGTCGCCCAGCACCAGGTGCGGCTGCGGCACGATCCGCTTGCCCACCAGCTGCATCGCTTCCTGCCTGGGCAGCGGCTGCGTCAGGTGCTCGTACAGCCAGTCCATCCACTCGTGGTTCTCGCTGCGGAAAAGCGGCATGTGCGCGAGCATCACCAGGACGTGCAGCGACGGCGGCGCGGCATCGGCCGCCAGCACCTGCCGGTTCCCCACGCGGATCCACGGCTTCTTGCCCAGCGGCGACCGGAGGTGGGTCGCGATCCGCTCGACGATCCGGCGCGCCGCGCCACGCAGCCGAGGGTCGCCCTCGTATCCGGCCTGGGCCAGCGCCGCCGCCGCTGCCTCACGAAGGGTCCCGCGGCCCCGCCGCGCCGTTTCCTCGTCGATCCGCCCCCGGGTGGGCGCCAGCTCGTACAGGTACGCCGGGTCGTCGTCCTCGGCCAGAAGGCGGAAGAGCAGCCGCCGGGCCAGCGCCAGGGGAGGCGATTCGCGGTCCCATCCGTACTCGAGCAGCCGCCGCGCCGCCGGGATCGTCCCCACCCCCTCGAAACCCTCGGCGCGCAGCGACGGCACGCCCAGCATCGCGTTATTCCAGGTCCCGTCCGGCGATTGGCGGAGCATCAGCTGCAGCGCCGGCCGGTAGAGGAACGGCAGGCCGGAGACTTCGGCCGACACCGGCGCCGGCAACCTCGCGACCTCCACCAGCGCGCGGAACTGGATCGGCGGCGCCGCGTGCTGCAGCAGCCAGTCGAGAGGGAAGGTCACCGACGCCGGTGGCGACGGGGGGAGGAAATACGGGCTCAGCCCGGGTGTCACGGGCAGCGTCACTGTCGTGTGGTACTCGGTAAGTCGTTGTCCGGCAACGTACTCGTGTTATGCCCTCCACCGGCCGGCAGGGGGCCGCAAATCATAGCGCATTTCATCGCCAGCGCTAGGGGCCGACGGACCTCACGGACCGTGGCCGGGTAGTGTGAGACGGCCGGATCTCCGGCCTCGCCGGCGCGCGCGAGTTCCGCCCGCCGCCGGCCCCACGTACCGGTACCAGGAGCCCCCCACATGACCCGCCAGTACCTAACACTTCCCGCGGCCGCCCTCCTCCTCGCGACGGCCGCCGCCGCCCAGCAGCCCGACTCGATGCACAAGGGAATGCGGCGCGACTCGTCCCATGCCGGCATGATGATGCGGCACGACGGCGCCGACTCCGCCCGCCACCGCGAGATGATGGGCCGGATGTTCAAGGACATCACCCTCACCGACGACCAGAAGAAGTCGGTCGCCGCGATCCACGACAAGCACCGCGCCGAGATGGACAAGATCAGCGGCGGCGAGAAGGGCGGCGGCGGCATGGCCCGCATGGACTCGGCCCACACCAGTCAGATGCGTGCCCACATGACGGCCATGATGGATGAGATGCGGGCCGGGCTCACCCCCGACCAGCAGAAGCTCTTCGACGCGAACCGCAAGCGCGAAGAAGGGATGATGTGGCGCAAGGAAATGCGCGAGGGCGAGGGCATGCGCAAAGGTGACCGCGAGAAGCACAAGGGCGATCGTGACGAGCAAAAGGGCGATCGCGAGAAGCACAGGAGCGAGCCGGTGAAGGCCGACTCCACGAAGAAGCCGTAACCTCGGCGCCCGGCGTTCTGCAGGGGCCCGCGCATCCGCGCGGGCCCCTGGCTTTTTCCGCCGCCGGGGCGAGGCCGGTGCGCGATTCACGACATCCGGACCACGCGCCGCTTGTTCTCCGGAACCCCGGCCAGCATTTTTCCATGGGCGCCCTCCACTCCCTCACCCGTCATGATCAAGAGTCTCCTCTCCCGCGCGGTCGGGAAGCTCCCGGACACCGTCCGCTTCGATGGGCGGATCCTCTTCCTGGCCGAAGATGCCGCGCTCGTGAAGCGCCAGCTCGCGGGGGGAGACCTGCCCTTCGACCCCGCCGCGCCGCCGGGCTCGCCGGCGCACCCGAAGCTGCGTGACAACATTTCGACCGACGAGATCACGCCGGCCTGGATCTGCTACTACTTCGACGAGACGCTCGGCGAATTCCCGTATCTGGGCCTGAAGTGCGGTGAGGAGTTCCCGGTCATCCGCGGCTCGGTGAAGGCCGGCGGCTTCGTCTGCGCCGTCTCCGGCAAGCGCCGTGGCAAGGGCTCCTCGCGCGAACAATCGCCGTACGCCGAGATGGTCGCCGGTATCCGGCTGGTGATCGCCGAGAACATCGAGCGCATCTACAACGAGAACTGCCAGAACCTCGGCGTCTTCACGTCGACCGATTTCGGGCTCATCGAGCGGGTCCGGCGCGGCGAGGCGATTCCCCTTACCGAGTTCACCCGCGGCGAGGGCGGGATCTCGCGCGGCATCATCGAGTACGGCGGACTGTTCAACTACAACGTCGCCCGGCTCCAGGGGAAGGTCGAAGTTCCGACGGTCACCACGCCGGCTCGCCCGATGACGATTGCCGAGAAGATCTTCGCCCGCGGCTGGGTGACCGATGCCAGCCGCGGCGCCGTCGGCGTCCCCGCCGTGAAGCCCGGCGACCAGGGATTCGTCCGGACCGACATCCGCTTCAGCCACGAGTACGTGACCCCGATGTCGGCGATCTTCTTCGACGAGCTGGTGGGGCGCGACGAGCCGATCAACGATCCGTCGTCGGTCTTCTTCTTCCGGGACCACCTGACCTTCCTGGACCAGGTGATGCGGCCCGAGCACATCGAGATGGGCCTGCTCGAGGTGGCCGGCCAGCTCGAGGCCAAGCAGCGCACCTTCGCCGCCGCCAAGGGCGTGAAACTCTACGGCGAGCTCGAGAAGAAGCTGAACCTCCACGGAGCGCTCACCTCGTCAGGCAGCGAGGCGATCTGCCACTCCAAGATCCTCGAGGCGCACGCCCTGCCCGGCCAGATCATCATCGGGTCGGACTCCCACACGCCGCACGCCGGCGCCGTGGGGTGCATCGCCTTCGGCGTCGGGACCACCGCGATCTTCAACTCCTGGATCACCCGCGACGTCCGCGTCGAGGTGCCGAAGTCGTTCAAGGTCACCGTCCGCGGTCGCAAGCCCGCCAATGTGACCGCCAAGGACTTCATGCTCGAGATCCTCCGGCACCCGTACATCAAGAACGGCGACGCGATCGGCCAGATCGTCGAGTACGCCGGCGAGGCCGTCCAGGCCCTGTCGGTCGACGAGCGCGCCACCATGACCAACATGGCCGCCGAGGTGGGCGCGTTTACCGGCATCATCGCCCCCGATGCCCGGACCGTCGAGTACCTCGTCGCCCAGCGCGGGATGACCGAGGCCGAGGCCCGGGCGATGTGCCGCGGCCTGACGTCGGACGCCGGCGCCGAATACGTGAAGGTGATCGACATCGACGCCGCCGCCCTGCGCCCGATGATCGCCCTCCCCGGCGACCCCGGCAACGGCATGTACGTCGAGGAGCTCGGCCGCGAGGTCGCCGTCGACATCGCCTATGCCGGCTCCTGCACCGCCGGCAAGAAGGAGGACATGGACATGTACGCGCGCGTCTTCCAGGAAGCCGCCACCCGCGGCGAAAGCGTGAAGGTGCGCACGTTCATCCAGTGCGGCTCTCAGGAAGTGCTGGCCTACGTGCGTCAGCGCGGCTACGACAAGCTGTTCGCGGCGGTCGGCGCGACCTTCATCGAGCCGAGCTGCGGCGCCTGCATCAACGCCGGACCCGGCGTCTCCCGCACCCGGGACGAGGTCACCATCTCGGCGATCAACCGGAACTTCCCCGGACGTTCGGGGCCGGGCCAGCTCTACCTGGCGTCCCCGTACACCGTGGCCGCGTCCGCCATCGCTGGCCGCATCGTGGAGTGGCACGGCACCGTCTGACTGCCGCGGGTTTCGTCGCTCCTCGTTCCTCATTCCTCGTTCGCCCCCCCATGCGCGGTGAGTTCGTCGATCTGAACGGCGCCCGCCTCTACTGCTACGCGGCGGGCACGCGTGGCCGCGGGGAGCCGGTGATCTTCGTCCACGGCCTGGCCACCTCTTCGCATCTCTGGGGCGGCGTGGTCCCGCTCGTGCCGGCCGGCCATCGCGTCGTGGTGCTCGACCTGCTGGGCTGCGGACGCAGCGATCGCCCCGACGGACGGGCGATGACCATCCACGGCCACGCCGAACGACTCCTCGCCCTCCTCGACGCGCTCCGCATCGACCGGGCCTGCATGGTGGGGCACGGACTGGGCGGCGCGATCGCCGCCGATGCGGCCCTGACGGCCCCCGCGCGCGTGTCGCGTCTCTGCCTGATCAACGCCATCTGCTTCGATGGCTGGCTCACCCGGCCGCTGCGGGTGATGCGCGCCCTCGCGCCGCTCCTCGCCCACCTTCCGCCCGCCTGGGTTATCGCCGCACTCCATACATCGCTCGCCCCGGGCTATCTGTACCGGCGCAGCGGCGCGCACTCGCTCGCTCTCTACGCGCGCCCGTACGGCAGCGCCGAAGGGCGCGCCGCCGTGCTGTCGCAGCTCGCCGCCCTCGACGAGGGGGAAACCGGCGCGTTGGGCGCGCGCCTGCGCGCGATCACCGCCCCCACCGCGATCATCTGCGGCCGCGACGACCCGCTGGTCGACCGGGAGATCGGCGAGCAGATGCACCGCGCGGTGCCCGGCTCCACCCTCCACGTGCTCGACGACACGCGGCACTTCGCGCCCGAGGAAGCCCCCGAGGCGGTGACCGAGGTACTTACCGGGCTGCTGGCGCGCTGACCCGGGCGCGCCGCACGACCCACGCGACCATCGCGGCCTCCCAGCCCGGCGCGGGCCGCATCCAGTCCCAGCGCGCCGCGGCGGCGGCGCTCGCCGGCACGCCTCCCTGCCCGGTCAGGCGTAGCCGCACCCACGGATCCGGTCCCACCTGCATCGCGTGATCGGCGCCGGGCACGATCGTGACCGTGTAGTCCGGGTTTCCGCCGTCGCGCAGGGCGGCCGTGATCCGCTCGGCGGTCGGGCGCGTCGGCGTGGACAGATCGTGGTCGCCGAGGATGACCAGGATCGGCGCGCGCAGCGCGCGGAGGGTGGGGCGCGGGTCGTAGTCCAGCTCCGACCCGTGCCACCATGCCTGACGAGGAAGGATCAGCGGGAACTTGTCGAGGTAGCGGAACCACGGTTGCTGGCGCGCCCGGGCCAGGTCGCTCTGCAGCCGGTTCCAGGTCGAGTCCTGCCCGTCGCGGATGAAGTCGTCGCCGAGCCGGAGCAGCGCCACCGCGTCGCCGATCTGCGACTCGGAGTAGCCCAGCTCGCGCAGCCGCACCTCGTCGTCATAGAGCTCCTGCTCGGCGGGCGACACGCCCCCGCCGGACAGAATCACCAGGAACGCCACGTCCGGACTCCGCACCGCGGCGATCGGCGCCAGCCACGCGCCCTGGCTCAGCCCCCACATTCCCACTCGCGCGGGATCGATGTCCGGCCGCTGCCGCAGGAACCGCACCCCCGCCAGCCCGTCGTTCGCGAAGTCGGGGAACTTCGCCGAACTCCGCATCCAGTTCACGCCCTCCGAGGCGCCGGTGCCCCGCTTGTCGTAGATGAGGGCCGCCACGCCGGCGCGCGCGAACCGGTCCGCGAACCACCTGATGTAGCTGTCGCGGGTCTGTGGACCGGACCCGTGGAGAAAGACGATCGCCGGATGCGCACCCGGCCCCGCCGGAATGAACAGGGTGCCGGCGAGCATCCCCTCGCCGCCGCGGAACCGGACCTCCTCGGCACGGTACGGGGCGGCCGGCGGCGGGCGCCGCCACAACTCCACCGTACCGCGCAACGAGTCGCCGTCCTGCTCGCCCAGGTAGCTCCCCGTCATCCGGCCGCGCTCCAGGCGCGCATCGATCGACCCGGGGTGCATCGCGTCCGGCAGCTCGAGGTGCACCAGCGAGTCGTGACGTGTCGCGGCCTTGAGCGGCAGGTCGATCGCGTACTCGTCCGCGGCGGTCACCGTGCCCGCCACCGACGGCGAATCGGCGGTGAAGGTCACCGTCAGGCTTTCGGTCGCACCCCGCACGGTAACCGCGCCCTCCCACGCGCCCGCCAGGGTGAGCGGCGCCGGCGCGCCCCCTCCCGTCGGGAGGCAGGACCCCGTGATGGCCGCCGCGACGAGCGCCGTGAGCGCCACACCGGCTGGCTGTTTCCGCCCGAATCGGTACATTCGCTTCTCCTCTCCCCAAAGCTGGAGGGCATGACGTGACGACTCGTCGCCGGGTTTCCATCGGTCTCGCGCTGCTGACCGCTCTCTCCGCCTCACGAGCGACCAGCCCGGCCGCGCTCCCGGCGCAGTCCGCCACCGGCCCGCGCATCACCCTGCACGCTGCCCGCGCCCTCGATGGCCGCGGCGCCCTGCTGAACAACGTCACCATCACCATCGCCGGCGGGCGGATCGCCTCGATCGACACCGGCCCGCCGGGCGGAGCCGCCTCCTGGGAGCTCGGCGGCGTCACGCTCCTCCCGGGACTCATCGACGTCCACGCCCACCTCGCCTGGTACTTCAATCGCGCCGGCCGGCTCCACACCGACGACGACGGCGACACGCCCGCCCAGTCGATGCTCTCGGCGGCCGCCAACGCCTGGGCGACCCTGCAGGCGGGGTACACCACCATCCAGAGCCCCGGCTCCCCGCAGGACCGGGACCTGCGCGACTGGATCTCGGCGGGAGGGCTCCCCGGCCCGCGCATCCTCACCTCGCTCACCCCGCTCACCGATCCGGCCCTCACCCCGGACCAGTTTCGCGCCCTGGTGCGCGAACGCAAGGCGCAAGGCGCGGACCTGATCAAGATCTTCGCGTCGAAGAGCATCCGCGAGGGCGGCGCGCGCACCTTGAGCGATGCCCAGCTCGAGGCGGCCTGCGGCGAGGCGAAGGCGCTGGGGCTGCGTACCCTCGTGCACGCGCACAGCGACGAGTCGGTGCGCGCCGCGGCGCGCGCCGGCTGCTCCCAGGTCGAGCATGGCATCTTCGCCAGCGACGACGCGCTGCGCGAGCTCGCCTCGCGCGGCACCTTCTTCGATCCGCAGTGCGGGCTGGTCTTCCACAACTACCTCGATCACCGGGCCAACTACCTCGGGATCGGCAACTACAACGACGAGGGATTCGCCGCCATGGAGCGCGCGATCCCGCTCGCCATCGCCACCCTCCGGCGGGCGCTCGCGACGCCCAATCTCCGGACGGTGGTGGGGACCGATGCCGTGGCCGGCGCCCATGGCCACAACGCCGACGACGTCGTCTGCCGCGTCACCGAGGCCGGCGAATCGCCGATGCGGGCGATCGTCGACGCCACCTCGCTGAACGCGAAGTCGCTCGCGCTCGACGACCGGATCGGGGCGCTCGCGGTGGGGCTGGAGGCTGACCTCATCGCCGTCGACGGCGATCCGCTCACCGACATCGCCGCGCTGCGTCGCGTCGTCTTCGTCATGAAGGGCGGACAGGTGGTGAAGAACGTCGTCCCGCCGGGCGCTACTCGGCGATGATCTTCAACTCGCCGAGCGACTCCGGCGTGACCCGGCTCTCGGTGCCCAGCACTTCGCGCACGAAGTCTCTCCACCACTCGGCCTGGGGTTCGCGCTCCTTGTAGCGGTCCAGCGCCGCCCACGTGCGCTCGTGCACCGCCTGGGCGCGACGCTTCGCCTCATCCACCGGAATCCCGTTTCCTTCCCGGGCGATCCAGCGCCGCCCGATCTGGGCGTGCAGCACTTCGTCCGCCCAGTCGTAGTCGTGGAAGTGCGCCGACAGCGGATCGCGCGCCGCCACCGCCGTCCGGTACTCGTAGCGCTTGCCCGTCTCGCCAGGCATCAGGCTCTGCTCGATGGCGAACAGCATCAGCTGGCGCTCGAGCGCGGTCGCGTGGCGGTTGAGCCGGAGCGAGAAGCCAACGTTGAGCGGGATCCGCGTCCAGTCGACGCCGCGATCCTCGAACGCGACCGTCCCCATCATCGCGTGGCGCGCCTCGTCCCACAGCTGCCGCGCGAAATCCAGGTGGAACTCCCAGGGCTGATCGCGGCGCTCCCCCAGGATCGACGCCATCATCTCCGGCACGTCCATCTCCAGAGTCCGCTTGCAGAGCAGCGCCAGGTTGCGCTCGGCGGCCGGCACGCCCTCGGCATTGTAGATCAGGTGGGGCGGGAAGTTGAAGTTGTACTGGCCGTCGAACCGCTCGTCGCGGCGCGGCGTGAAGTCGGGGACGAACGGACTCGCCGCGCGCGGCGGCGGGAGTGCGGGCGCCGCGCCGTCCCGTGTCTCATCGCCGGCGATTCCGCCGGCCGCGCCGAGGTAGGCGCGCAGGTGAGACTCCCACGCCGCCACCCGCTCGCTCGCTGCGGGATCGCGCGCCACCAGGGCCTCCACCGCCGCCTCCCCCCACGACACCGCCTCCTCTTCTTCCAGCAGAACAGGCCGCATCATCCGCCGCGTGGGGTGGTCCACCAGCGGATTCGTCAGCGCCAGGTGCCGGCGATAGGCAGCCGCCAGCGCGCGCTTGGCCACCCGGTAGATGCCCGCCAGCAGCTCCAGCGTGTCCTCGCCGCGCAGGACTTCATCCAGGAAGGCGTCGAGCGACGAGTCGGGCGGTGAGTCGAGCGACGGAGCCGGACTGCGCATCTCCATGATCCGGCGCCGCAGCGCATCGGCGTGGTCGATGTCCTGCCACTGGTGCAGCGCCAGCCCGCACTTCACTTCCCACTCCGGCGTCACCGTCAGGCGGAGGATCATCGTGTCGTGCAGCCGCCGCTCCACCCAGTGGAGCCGCACCAGCCGGCCGACGTTGTCCTCGACGGAGAATCCGATCCGGGCGGCATCAGGGTAGCTGGCGATCCCGGCGAGTTCAGGGACGCCGAGCGATGGGGCGATGGACATGTCGGTCTCCGGGTGGAGCGAATGCGTTACCGATCCGGCGGTTTCGTGGCCGGCGCCGCCGCCGAGTCGGTCGCGGCCGCGACCCGCGCCACGCTGTCGGCGCGCAGCGCCGAGTCCCGCGAGACCAGCGCCGACAACGTGTAGCGACTGCTCGCGTTCCAGAGCACCCAGCCCCGCACGCCGTTGTCGTACGCCGCCTGGATCTGTGCGCGCACTTCCTTCCGGCCGTAGCGCGGCGGGCCAAGCGTGAAGTCCTGGAGCCAGGGGCGGAGCCGCGCGGCGCCGCTGATCCCGGCGCTGCGCTTCCGCGCCTCCTTCAGCCCGCTGTCAATCACCGTGTACGGATAGAAGTTCGGCCGGCGCAGCTTGTACGAGCCGGGATTGTAGTGCGAGGGATACATCATCGGCTGGATGATGTCCACCTGGTCAATGAAGTGCTCCCAGTGCTGGCCGATCCCCATGTCGGTCGTGTCGCGCGTCGTCAGGCCGAACACGTCGGCCGCCAGCGTGACCCTCAACGGGCGCAGCTGCTCGCGCACCCATCCCAGCTGTTCCCGGATCACTTGCTCGCGAGCCCGGCCCTTCGCCAGCGGAAACACCGCCTCGGTCACCAGCCGCTTCTCGTCCGGGAATCGCACGTAGTCGAGCTGGATCTCACTGAAGCCGAGCGAGATTGCCTCACGAGCCAGGTCGATGGCGTACTGCCACACCCCGGGCTGATGGGCATCCAGCCACGGCTGGCCCTTCTTGTCGAGCCACGGCTTCTTCGGCGCGTTGCGCCGCCGGATCGCCCACGCCAGCCGCTTGTTCGCCAGCAGCGGGTCCTTGGCCACCACGATCCGCGCGATCGGATAGATCCCGTGTGC
The DNA here is from genome assembly GCA_041483735.1 of Gemmatimonadaceae bacterium. GTDB lineage: Bacteria > Gemmatimonadota > Gemmatimonadetes > Gemmatimonadales > Gemmatimonadaceae > JBGPGH01. The sequence continues at coordinate 119,396 of JBGPGH010000003.1, forward strand.
CCGCATCGAGTCCAGGATCGCTCGCAGCCGTGCCGCCTTCATCGGGCGCACCGTGTCGGCGCCGATCGCCCGCGCCAGCGGCACCTGCGAGCGGTACAGCACGTACCCCCGATCATCTTTTACGTCGACCACCAGCGCGTTGATCTCCGTGGTCCGGGCCGTCTCCAGGAGCTGGTCCATCCGCTTCCCCAGCGCCGCCCACCGGTTCACGTACAGCGCGCGCACCGGCTCCGGCATCGGGACCAGCGGAAAGTGCACCGAGGTGTCCAGCCAGTTGGTGATGCTCTCCGGCGGCACCACCGGGATTGCCGGCCGCTTCGGTGCGGCCGGTCGCTTCTGCGCGCCGGCCGCGCCCGCCACCGCCGCCACCGCGGCCGCGATCGCGATCGCGCGGCGGAGCCGGCCGCTCCCGATGGCAGAGGGGCTGCGTCGTCCCGACGGATGTGACGGCAGAGGCGGCATGGCCGGAATCTAACGGCGCGTCCGTGTCTACGGCCCCGTCAGCGCCCCCCACAGCAGGGGATACATCGCCATGCTCTGCCCCCGGTACTGCGGCCGGAACCCGAACAGGATCACGTGCCCGCTTCCTAACGTCACGTCCACCAGCGCTGCCTTGCCGTTCAGCCGCTGCCCGCCCAGCAGCCACCCCGAGATCAGTGGGTCGCCCGCCGCCGGATAGACCGCCACCGCCACCGCCCGCGTCGAGTCGGTGATGTCGAATGCCGGCGAGTCCTCGAACCAGGCCGCCGGTGGCGCCACCAGGCCGCGCGTCATCCAGTGCGAGCGGTTGGGAATCACCCGCAGCAGCGACCCGGGGCCGTAGAAGTCGCGCGCCGCCACGCCGGCCAGCACGTTCTTCACGGGCAGCGACAGCGCCTGGATCGCGTACACGCTCGCCTCGTTGAGCGCCACCAGTGTGCCCCCATCGGACACGAACGCCCGCAGCGCCGCCGCCCCCGCCTCACCCAGCCCGCCGCGGAGCGAGTCCGGGTACGGCTCCGAGACCGGGCCGCGCGCCAGCGCCCCCGCCGACTGGTCCGGCAGGACGATCACGTCGAACTTCGCCCGCAGCGCGGCACCGCCCGCGCGAATGTCGCCGGCGGTCACCCGCGTGTACGGAATGCGGTACTGGTCGAACACCCAGCGCGTCCACCCCTCGTCGAGGGCGGGCGCGTAATTCCGATAGAGCGCGATCCGGCGCCGCGAAACACCGCTCAGCCCCTCGGCTGAATAGACCGGCGGCTCCACCGGCTCGATCGGTTCCGTCACCGGGATCGGGAAGGAATCGGTGATCGTCCCCACCCCCACTCCCATCAGGAGCGGCAGCGTGTGGGCCGTCACGTCGTACGGCCGCTTGGGCGGTCCGCCCGGATACTCGCGGAGGTCGGGATAGCGCTGCACCTCGAGGAGCGCCTTCGCGAACGAACCGTACGGTTGCGCCGTGAGCACCACGTAGGTGCCGGCCGAGTACCGGACATTCCCGGTCGCGAACGATGACGTGGCCCGCCGGACTTCCACCTGGCCCCGCTGCAGAATCCGCAGCATCGCCCGCAGCGCCATCTTGTCGGGCTGCTGCTGCGGAATGACGAACGCGATCGGCCACTGCTCCCGGCCCGCGGCGCCACGCCCCTGCACCGCCCGCTCGCCGATCCGCGCGAAGCTCGCCAGCCAGCCGGCCCGGTCGCGTGACGCTTCCGCCAGCAGCGCCCATGTCGCGCTCGTCTGGTAGTCCACGATGTCGCCGATCGACCACCGGCCGCCCGGCCAGAGACTCACGAAGTTCCACGACGTCACCCGCGGATCGTAGCCGCGATTGGGCCGCAGCGAGTCGAACGGCAGGTTGATTGGCGTGGCCAGGTCCGCGCTCGCCGTCTCGGTGAGGATCCGGATGCCGCCGTGATAGTGCTGATAGGCACGGGCCGGCGTCCACGCGTCGTAGCTCGCGTTGGTCGCGATCCCCGTCTTCCCGTCGGCCGTCAGCCGCCAGGCCATCGCCATCCCCATCGCGTTCACGCCGGCGGTGAGGATCGGATCGATGTTCGGCTCCACCGGATCCATGTACGGCGGGATGAAAATCCGCGAGCCGTTCGAGCCCTGCTGGTGGATGTCGTTGACGATCTGCGGATGCCACACGTTGTGCAGGGAGTCGATCGTCATCTGCGTCTCGACCTGCGTGAACGCGTACCAGTCGCGGTTGTTGTCGTGGCCCGTGTAGTGGTGGTACAGCTCCGGCGGGTCCGACCCCTCGTACGGCGTGCCGAGCGTGGAGCGGTACCAGTCGCCGACGATGTCCACGCCGTCGGGATTCAGCGACGGCACCAGGATCACCAGCGCGTTCGCCCGGATCGCCCGGGATTCCGCATCCTCCCCGGTCACCAGCCGGTGTGCCAGCCGCAGCGGCGTCAGGATCCCGCCCACCTCCGTCGAGTGGATGCTCGACGTCACCAGCACGACCACCTTGCCGTTCTCGAGCAACGTCGCGCGGTCCCTCGGCCCGTACAGCCGGGCATCGGCGAGCTTGCGCTGGATCTCCTGGTACCTCGGCAGGTCGGCGAGCGTCGCCGAGTCGCCGATGAACGCCGCCAGGAACGGACGCCCGAGGGTCGTCTTTCCCAGCGTGCGCACCGAGATCCGCGGGCTCGCCGCGTCCAGCCGGCCGAAGTAGTCGGTCACCTGCGCCCATGTCGGGAGCTTCCGGTCCGCGCCCGGCTCGAAGCCGAGTACCGACGCGGGGGTGGGCACATCCCTCCCCTGCGCGATGAGCAACGGAGGCACGCCGAGTGTGAGCAGGACCGCGACGCGCGCCGCCCGCGCGATCGTCGGTGGCCGGAGGCGCGGAGCGCGGAGACAGGCCAAGGAGATCATGGGTCTGACCGCCGTAATGAGGGTGGTGACTACAACGAGCGCAGTTCTTCGGCGGCGCCGAGGACGTGTCCGATCTCTCTCGACAGCGCCCGGGCCTCCTGCGTGGCCGAGCTCACGTCATCGATCGCCGACTGCACTCCCGCGGACTTCAGCTTCAGCAGGTCGAGCTTGATCGTCTGCAGCACCAGCCCCGCGCTCTCGAGCTGCGCGTACAGCGTCTCCCGCCGCTTGGCCAGGTCCTGCACCGTCAGGCGCTGCCGCTTGAGCAGCGCCAGCCGCCGCTCGCGGTCCGCCCCTCCGCCCCCGTCCGCCTCGGCTGCCGCGATCCGCGCATCGAGGTGGCGCAGTGCTTCCGGTGAGACGTCGGCGTCGACACGGTGCAGCGATTGCGCCAGCGACACGATCCGGTCCATCAAGGCCTGCACCGTGGGTTCGACGTCGGGCAGCATGCTCCGGTCGGTGTCCGACAATTTGCCGATCACCTCACGAATTGCCGCCCGGTCGCCGGCCGCGCGGCGCACCGCGTCGCCGTGTGCGCCGGCCAGTACATCCGGCGGCACGAGTCCGGCCGCGTCGGCGGCGATCCACGATGCCTGTGCCGCTCCCCCCGGGCCGCCCGCCGCCAGCCGGGGCGCGCCGCCCGGGTTGCCGCCTGCCACCACGCCGATCGTCACCGGGGCCTCGCCGCGCCGCCTGAAGATCAGTCCAATGTGGATGCCGTCCGCCCACATCCCCCCCAGCCGCCGCAGGGCGCCCACCGACATGCCGAGCGCGGGGAAGATCCACCACCAGAATCGCGGCGACGTGGCCATGTTCATCGCGAAGAAGAAGCCGGACATGATCACCGTCCGCACGATCTCGCCGCGGACGCGCCGCATCTTCTCCTCGACAGGCAGCTGGTCGAATCCCGACGGCACCGCCACGCCCTCGTTCCGCGCGAGGTGTCGCTGCTGCCTCAGCTGTCGCTTCCAGTCCTTGCGCGCATCCTTCCACGCGCGCAGGGCGTCCCGCCCCGCCTCGCGCGTGTCGCGATGCAGGAACCAGCCCGGCGGCAGCGCCGGATAGCGCGGAAACGGGGTCAGCGCACCCTGCGGATTGGCGTCCCACGATGGCTGCGGCATCGCCGTCATCCCCGGCCAGGCGCCGGCAGCGGGCACCGAGGAAGGAGGAACACCCTGCGACGGGCGGGGCGCATCCACCCGGGCGCCCTCCAGCAGCGCATCCCGGAACGTGATCGCATCGGGCCACCGGTCCTCGGGCCGCTTGGCCAGCGCCCGCTCCACCGCAAACCGCATCGACGAGGGCGCGTCGCTCCGCCGCTCGGCGATCGGGCGCGGGGCCTCGCCGAGGTGCTTCATCATCATCGCCGGCGTGTTCGACGCCTTGAACGGCGTTTCGCCCACCAGCATCTGGTAGCCCACCACGCCCAGCGAGTAGATGTCGCTGCGGCCATCGACTTCCCGCTCGCCCAGTGCCTGTTCCGGCGACATGTAGGCCGGCGTCCCGATCGCCACACCCGTCACGGTCAGTCGCGAGTCGGCCTCGGCGGCGCGGGCGATGCCGAAGTCCGTGACCATCGCCCGGCCGCTCTCACGCTCGATGAGGATATTGTCGGGTTTGACGTCGCGGTGCACCACGTGACGCGAGTGCGCGTAGGCGAGCGCATCGGCCACTTCGCGCAGCACGCGGCGCACGATGTCGATCGGCGGGCGCGGCTGTCGCGCGAGCATCGCCGCCAGGCTCTCTCCCTCCACCAGCCCCATCACGAAGAACACCATCCCGGCACGTTCGTCGACGCTGAAGATCGGGACGATGTTCGGATGCGACAGCTGAGCCGACGTCTCGGCTTCACGGAGGAATCGCTGGCGCACGTCGGGGCGGAACGCGAAGTCCGGCGGCAGCACCTTGATCGCCACCAGGCGCCGCAGGCGCACGTCCCGCGCGCGATAAACCACGGCCATTCCGCCGCGCCCGATCTCGTCTTCGACCTCGTAGAGATCGCCGACCGCGGCAATCACGCGGTCGCGCATCTGGTCGGTCACGCGCGATCGGAGATCGGTCGGCCGCCCGATTTTCGACCCGTCACCCGGGCCATCTCGTCGGCGACATAGATCGCGCTGTCCACTTCCCGGGCGAGCGACAGCGCCTGCTCGGCGATCAACGTGACGTGCTGGTAGGTCTGCGCCCCGGTCCGGAGCCGCAGGACGTCGAGCCGCATGTTCTGCAGCGCCAAGCGGCAGCTCTCGAGCTTCGAGGCTCCCTGCTCACGCCGTCGCGAGATGTCGGCCAGGGCGCGCCGCTGCCGCTTCAGGTACGCCAGCCGGCGCACCCGCTCCTCACTGGCCGCGCGATCCAGCGGATTCGCCTGCAGCTCGAGCTGGGCGATTTCGCGTTCGACGACGTCTACCGCGCCGGGGGCCGCGTTGCGGTCGAGGTCGGCCTGCGACAGCGCCAGCAGCCGGATCTTCTCCGACAGCGCGTCGGCCGAGGGAATCACGTCGGCGACCTGCGCGCGCTCGGACTTGGGCATCGACTCGATGAGCCGGATGATCTCGTTGCGGTCGCCCATCGCCTGGCGCACCGCCGCGGCGTGCGGGCCATAGAGGTCTTCGAGGCCGGCGGCGACCGCCGGCGAGACCGTGCGGCCGCGGGCCGGCACGCCCGACTGCAGGCCGGCCGGCAGCGACTCTTCGAACAGGCCCGCCGCGCTGCCCAGGCTGCGCCGCCGGTTGCGCTCCCGTTCGCGCAGCTCGGCGCGCTTGCGGGGATCGAACAGCGCCCTGACGTGATCGCCGATGTCGGCCACGACATCGAAGAACATGCGATCGCGTGGCTGCTTGAACACATCGCGCCAGTCAAATCCGTTCGACCAGAGCTGCGCGTACTTCCAGGCGATCCAGACGGTCCACATCGAGGTGAAGGCCAGCCAGGGCCCGCGGCCGCCGCTCACGATGAAGAAGACCATGAACAGCGAGTTGAGCGCGATGTAGGGCGCCAGCTTCTTGCGGTAGCGGAGGACGTCGGGATGGTTCCAACGCCGGAAGTCTTCCGTGCTGGGCACGTAGGAGCCGCCCGAGTCGTAGCCGGGCTCGGGCATGGCCGACGCGCTGTACGGCATCGGCGACCAGGCGTTGGAGGCGAGCGGCGCGCCGGTGCCGGGCGCGGCCATCGCCGTGGACGCCCGCGGCGGCATCTCGGGTGACTGGCGGGTTTCGAGCGCCTCGGCCAGGGCGGCGGCGGTGGGGAAGCGGTTGGCAGGATCCTTCTCGAGCAACCGCATGACGTCGTTCGACAGGTCGGTCGGAATGCCGGCACGCTTCTGGTCCACCGGCATGGGCCGCTCGGAAATGTGCTTGACGAGCATGGCGGGGGTGTTGCCCGCCGTGAACGGCAGGTCGCCGCACAGCATCTGGTAGCCCACGATCCCCAACGAATACAGGTCGCTGCGCCCATCGATCTCCCGGTCGCCGGCCGACTGTTCGGGCGACATGTAGGCGGGCGTCCCGATCGCGATGCCGGTCGCCGTCAGGCGCGAATCGCCATCGCTGACCGCCCGGGCGATGCCGAAGTCGGTCACCATCGGGTGGCCATCCTCCACCGAGATGAGGATGTTGTCCGGCTTGATGTCGCGGTGCACCACGCCGCGCCCGTGGGCGTAGGCGAGCGCATCGGCGACGTCGTGCAGGATCCGCCGGGTCTCCTCCACGTCGAGCGGCCCGGTGTCGTGCAGCCGCTTGGCCAGGTTGTCGCCCTCGATGTACGCCATGATGAAGAACACCAGCCCCTCGCGCTCGTCGACCGAGTAGATGGGGACGATGTTCGGGTGGCTCAGCTGCGCGGCCGTCTCCGCCTCGCGCAGAAATCGCGTCCGGATCTCCGAACGAAACGCGATCTCCGGGGGTAGCAGCTTGATGGCGACTTGGCGTTTCAGCCGGCGGTCGCGCGCGAGGTAGACGATTCCCATCCCGCCGCGTCCGATCTCGCGCTCCAGCTCATAGTTCTGGCTGAGCACGCGCTCGACGTGCGAGCGCAGTTCGGCGTCCGACGATGACGAAACGGGATCGGGCACTCGATGGGTCCGCGGCTGAGAGGCGAGGTGCTGATAGTGTAGCACGCTGGCACTACGCTGAAAAGGACGCCCCGTGCCACCCCGACGCGCGAAGCGGGAAGCAGGACCGGGACGCCTCGCCCCGAATTCCCGTTTCCCGCTTCCGATTCGTGAATCCCTGCTGGGCTGACACACCGTACGTCAGCGCGGCGGGCGAAAGTTGCAATTCACGCCGCCATGGCGTAACTCCCTGAGTGCGATCCATGCATCGAAGGGCCCCATCACGGGCCTTTCCACCAACCGGGGCTGTTTCATGGGTCAACGCCAGAACCTTCCCGTCCTGCCACTGCGCGGGACCGTCATCTTTCCGGGCCTCACCGCGCCAATCGCCGCGGGCCGGCCGGGCACCCTCCGCGCCATCGAATCAGCGCTGAAGGGCGACCGGCTGGTGTTCGCGGTCGCGCAACGTGACAACGCCGACGAGCCGACGCCCGACATCCTCTACTCGATGGGCGTGATCGCGCGGATCGGCCAGGTCCAGCGCGGACTGGGCGGCGTCCAGCTCCTCCTCCAGGGTGAGCAGCGCGCCACTTCGCTCCAGTACACTCCGGGCGACGGCTTCCTGGCGGCGATCGTTATGCCCGCCGAGGAAATGGCGCCGCTCAACGAGCACGATCCCGCCTTCGAGGCGCTCCACAAGGAAGCCCGTGAACGAGCGGCCGAGCTCGGCGAGCGCCGCGGCCTCCCCGAGGAGGTCGTCCACCAGGTCCTCGACTCGGTCACCGACGTGGGCCGGTTCGCCGACCTCGTGGCCGGCTACATCGAGCTCGCCGTCCCGGAAAAACAGGGCCTCCTCGAGACGCTGAGCGTCGAGGAACGCCTGCGGAAGGTGCTCGTCCACGTGCAGCGCCAGATCGGCCTCATCGAGGCGCAGGAAGACATCAAGTCGCAGGTCCAGGAGGAGCTGGGCGAGCGCCAGCGCGAGATGTTCCTGCGCGAGCAGATGAAGGCGATCCAGAAGGAGCTCGGTGACGACGACCAGAGCCGGGAAATCGTCGAGCTGCGCGAAAAGCTCGGCAAGCTCGAGCTGCCCAGGGAGGCCCGGGCGGAAGTGGAGCGGGAGCTCGGCCGGCTGGAGCGCTCCGGCCGCGAATCCATGGAGGCGCAGGTCATCCGCACCTACCTGGAGTGGATCGCCGAGCTGCCGTGGAACAAACGCTCCGACGACCAGCTCGACCTGAAGCGCGCCGACGAGGTGCTCGACGAGGACCACTACGGCCTCAAGGACGTCAAGGACCGGGTGCTGGAATTCCTCGCCGTCCGCCAGCTCCGCGCGCAGCAGATGTCGGAGGAAATGGACCGCACCGGTGAGTTCCCCATCTCGCGGCTGAAGGGCGACTCGCACGACGCCACCCCGGCGCTCAAGTCCGGCGATGGTGAGGACCGACCCATCACCGACAAGCGTGAGGCAAAAGCCCGCGCCATGGCCAAGGGTCCAATCCTGCTCTTCGTCGGCCCCCCTGGCGTCGGGAAAACGTCGATCGCCAAGTCCATCGCCCGGGCGCTCGGCCGGCAGTACGTGCGCGTCGCCCTGGGCGGCGCCCGCGACGAGGCTGACATCCGGGGCCACCGACGCACCTACGTCGGCGCCATGCCGGGCCGGATCATTCAGGGCATGAAGCAGGCGGGCACCAAGAACCCCGTCTTCCTCCTCGACGAGGTCGACAAGCTCGGCGTGTCCTTCCAGGGGGATCCGTCCAGCGCCCTGCTCGAGGTGCTGGATCCCGCCCAGAACGACACCTTCACCGACCACTACCTGGGCGTCCCCTTCGACCTCAGCGAGGTCCTGTTCATTGCGACGGCCAACTTCCTCCAGAACATCCCGGGGCCGCTCTTCGACCGCATGGAGATGGTGGAGTTCGCCGGCTACACCGAGCGGGAAAAGGCCGAGATCGCCAAGAAATACCTCATCCCGCGGCAGCTGGAGGAGTCGGGTCTCGGCGACAAGAAGGTGGCCTTCAGCGACGACGCGGTGATGGCGATCGTGTCGAAGTACACCCGCGAGAGCGGCGTCCGGCAGCTCGAACGCCAGATCGGAGCCGTGGCCCGCAAGGTCGCGCGCAAGATCGCGTCGGGCGAGGCGGCCGACCTCCAGATTGGCGCCGAAGACGTGCGCGATCTCCTTGGCCGGCCGCGCGTCCACCCCGAGCACGCCGCCGAAGAGCATGAGGTCGGTGTCGCGACCGGGATGTACTACACCCCTGCCGGCGGCGATATCATGTTCGTCGAGGCGGCGATTCGACGCATGTACGGGCCGCCGTCACAGGACGGCATTCAGGTCAGCGGCCTGGGCTCGGTTTCGCTGATCCTCACCGGACAGCTCGGCGACGTGATGAAGGAATCGGCGCGCGCGGCACTCACGTACGCGGCCACGCACGCCCGGACATTGCGCATCCCCGATGAGCGCCTGGGCACCATCGAAGTCCACATCCATGTCCCGGCCGGCGCGATTCCCAAGGACGGCCCCTCGGCCGGCGTGACGATGGCGACCGCGCTCGTCTCGGCCATGTCCGGCCGGCCGGTGCGGAAGGATGTCGCGATGACCGGAGAGATCACCCTCCGCGGACGCATCCTGCCTATTGGCGGCGTCAAGGAGAAAGTGCTCGGCGCGCACCGGGCCGGGAGCACCACGATCGTGCTGCCCAGCCAGAACGAGGCCGACATCGAGGACATTCCCGAAGAGGTGCGCTCGAAGCTCACGTTCAAGTTCGTGCAGACACTGGACGAGGTCTTCGACATCGCGATCCTCCCCCTCAACGGGAAATCGCGCGTGGCCGATGACGCCGACGACGAGAGTGAAACGCTGGCCGCGTCCAGCCGGCGCTGAGCGACAGGGTCCGGAAAAAAACAGAGCGCCCCGGCGAGCTGGCTCGCCGGGGCGCTTTGCATTCCAACAGGGCAATCACCGCGTCAGGTGGCCCCAGTGGTGCAGTTCGGGTCGTTGACAGGGTCACAGACCTGCGACTGCAGCGTAAGTCCGATCAACGGTGCGTGCTCACGCACCTCTGGCCGAACGTACTTCTTCTTGGTCTTGGGTGCCGACATCGTCGGTGGCCTCCACTATCAGTGATTGGTCGTGTCCGCTGGTCGGAATCTACTCCCGCTCTACCCCGGTAGCCAGCAACTCCCGCGCCCAAAGTGACGCTCGGCACAGGTCGTCGCGTCTGGACAGTCTAAAGCCTTCAATAGCTGTTACTTAGACTCATGCGGCAGGACAAGGGCCGGCCCAAACCCGAGGGCCGGTTTGACGAGCTCCACCCACAGCCTGTTGGGCTCTCTGCCTACGAGTGTCCCGTTGAGCTGTGTGGATCCGTCACGCACGTCCCGGTGTGATCCACCACACAGGTGCTGGACTGGAGGGTGAGTCCCGTAAGAGGCGCGTGTTCGAGCACCTCGGGACGCACGAACGGCCGCCGGTCGTCTTTCCCTCTCGCTGTGGTCACTGGTTTCCCCTCGTCCGCGTCGGTCGCCAGGTAGTCGCATGAGATCGCGCCGAGTAAGAACGCATGGACCGAGCCAGAACGGCCGATCCGGTGCTGGGTCAGGCCATGGAGGCAACACTTTGTCAGCAAAAGACCTACGCGACTGGACCAGGCAACGAAGTCGACGGCCGATTCCGGCCTGTTGTTGCGTCGCAACAGTGATTCGGGGCAATCAGTGGGCGATCGGACCCCATTTGAAGAGCGACCACGGGTCGAACCGGAGGGCAGCGGGCTCGGTCCCCTCCAGGAAGTACTCGGTATACCGGCGCTCCGGAGGTGTCGTCGAGTCCGCGACCGCACCCGTGAGGCGGTCGAGCTCGCCGCTCACCACGCCGGCAGGCGGAACCCAGATACCGGCCGCACGACCCGCGTAGTAGCGCGCCATCATCTTCCCCCAGATCGGCGCGGCCAGCGATCCGCCGGCGGCGCCGGGCGCGATGGAGGTGGGCGTGTCGAAACCCAGCCAGACGCCGCCAACCAGCTCGGGTGTCATGCCGACAAACCAGACGTCGGAGTTGTCATTCGTCGTGCCCGTCTTGCCGGCAGCCGGAATCCCGGGAGGCAGGTAGCGGCGGACAGCGGTCGCGGTGCCGCGCTCGATCACGTCACGCATCATGTCCCGGACGATGAACGCCACGGCCGGGTCGAGGGCGGATTGCGGCGCCGGCGCGTGGGAGGTCCAGACACCGTGTCCGGTGGCGTCGTCCACCCGGGTCACGAACCGCGGTTCCACCGACGTGCCGAGGTTGGCGAAGGTGGCGAACGCGGCGACGAAGTCGATCGGGCGGACCACCGATGCGCCGATGGCGCTCGACGGATACGGGGCGATGGGCGTCGAAATCCCCATCCGGTGCGCGAGGGCGGCGACGCTGTCCATCCCAACCAGAAGGCCGAGCTGCACGGCCACCGGATTTCGCGACCTGGCGAGCGCCTCGCGCATGGTGAGGGGGCCCAGGAACTGCCCGTCGGCGTTTTCCGGGCGGTACACGGAGTGGTTTTCGAGCGGGATGGCGAGGGCGGTGTCGTAGACCACCGTGTTCGCGGGAATGCTGTCGGCGATCGCGGCCGCGTAGACGATCGGCTTGAACGATGATCCGGGCTGACGCAGTGCGTTCACGGCGCGGTTGAACGGAGAGTCCTGGTAGTTGCGCCCCCCGACCAACGCGCGGACATCACCGGTCGCCGCCTCCAGCGCGACCACCGCACCTTCCAGGTACTCGCTTCCGCCCTTGGCGTGGCTGGCAAAGGTCTGGTGCCGGTACCCGGGGCGCATTTCGACCAGCGCCGTCCCCTCGATGAGGGCGACCTGTGCCGCGCGCTGTAGGGCGGGATCGAGCGTCGTGTGGATGCGGTACCCGCCGTTGGCGACGGGAATCCCCGCGCGTTCGAGCTGGGTGCGCACGACGTCGAGAAAGTACGGCGCGTAGACCGACATGCCGCCGTTGGGCAGGGCGCCAACGGGTAGCTGCTGGGCGGCAGCGGCGTCGTCACGGCTGATGAGCCCCTGCGCGGCCATGAGGGCGAGCACCATGTTGCGCCGGGTGCGATTGCGCTCCGGATAGCGCGCGGGGTCGAAACGGACTTGAGACTGCGGCATGGCGGCGAGCGACGCGGCTTCGGCGAGCGTGAGCTTCGACGCGCCCTTGCCGAAGTAGTGCCGGCTGGCCGCCTCCACCCCGTACCACCCGTGCCCGAAGTTCACCTGGTTGAGGTACGCCTCCAGGATCTGCTCCTTGGAGTAGTGCTTCTCCATCTCTCTGGCCGCCGCCTGCTCGCGCAGCTTCCGGCCCAGGCTGCGCACCCGCCGGTCGACCAGCGAGGGGTGCATGTTGCCGACGAGCTGCTGCGTGATGGTGCTCGCGCCCCGCGGGTCGCCGAGCATCATGTCCTTGATCGCGCCCGCGACACCGACCACGTCGACGCCATCGTGCTGGTAGAAGCGCTTGTCTTCGACGGCGATGAAGGCCTGTCCCAGGTAGCGCGGGAGCGTCCGGATCGAGACGCTCGTGCGCCACTCCCGGCCGACCTCGCCGATCAGTGAGCCATCGCGGCCAAAGACGAGCGACGACTGCGGCGGCTGGATCAGCTTCCAGGGTTCACTGTCGACCTGGGCCGGCGCCGCGGCCACCTGCTGCGCAGACAGGGCGAGGGGAAGCGCCAGCGGGGCGGCGGCGGCGAGCGCCAGAAGGAAACGAGTGCCGGACGACATGGTGGAAAGATATCGCGACCGGCCGCGGACGGCGCGGCGTTGCCGGTCCCGACGCCGGGCACCAACTTCAATCCATGACGCGCACGCTCCACGTCGCCATCGCCCAGTTCAAGCCGAAGAAGGGTCCCCACACCGCCAATCTGAAGCGGCTGGCCGCCCTGTTCGCGCAGGTCGATGGGCTGTCGCCGCGACCCGACGTGCTGCAATTCGGCGAGACGGCGCTCACCGGCTACTTCGTGGAGGGAGGCGTGCGCGAGGTCGCCCGCTCCGCCGGTGACCTCGCGCAGGACCTGAACGAGGCCTGGGTTGGAGCTGTTCAGGCGCCGCGCTCGCTGGACGTGGTGGTCGGGTTCTACGAGCGGTGGAACGGCACGCTGTACAACAGCGCCCTGTACGCGACCCTCGGCGCGACGGATCCCGGGGCGCCGGGTGCGCGGGTGGCGGTCGTCCGGCACGTGCATCGCAAGAACTTCCTCCCCACCTACGGGCTGTTCGACGAAGAGCGATTCGTCGAGCGCGGATATGAGGTGCGGGCGTTCACGGCGCCGTGGGGACGGACGGCCGTGCTGGTGTGCGAGGACGCGTGGCACTCGCTGACGGGCGCGCTGGCGGCGCTGGACGGCGCGGAAGTGGTGTTCGTGTGCGCCGCCGCTCCCGCGCGAGGCATCCATCCGCGCGAGGACGGAGTATCCGGGCCGGCGAACGTACCCCGCTGGGAGCGGCTGGCGCGGGACATCGCCGAAGAGCACGGGGTGTACGTGTCGCTCGCGAACCTCGTCGGCAGCGAGGGGGGCAAAGCCTTTTTTGGTCACTCGCTGGTGTGCGGGCCGCACGGCGACATCAGGATTCGCGGCCCGCTCTGGGATGAGGCGATCGTGATGGCGCCGCTCGACCTGGGCGACCTGGCGCGGGCGCGAGCCGACCTGCCGCTGCTCACCGACCTGCGCACGGCGCTCCCGCACCTCCGCACCTCGCTGGACGCGATCGAGGCGGGGACCACCAGCGTGAATACCTGGGATGGACCGTCGAACGCGGAGGCGGTGACGGCAAGGCCAACCACGCAGGGCACGAAGGGTGGCGACGCCGTGGCGCGGACGGCAAAGGCGGGCACGGATGGACACGATGGCGGTTCGGCCGCGCTCCGCGTGGTCCGCCCGGAACCAGGCTGCGGTGCCGGCCCACCGCCGCTCGAGATCGATGCGCCGGTCGTGGAGGAATGGCTCACACGGTTCATCCGCGACGAGACGGAGCGTCGCGGCTTCAACAAGGTCGTGGTCGGGCTGTCGGGAGGAGTGGACTCGGCGGTCGCGGCCACGCTGGCGGCGCGGGCGCTCGGCACCGGCGGCGTTCTGGGCGTGCGCCTTCCGTACCGGACGTCGAGCCGGGACAGCCTGGAACACGGGCAGCTGGTCATCGACAGGCTCGGGATCGAGAGCCGGACGCTCGACATCTCGCCGGCGGTGGATGGCTATCTCGCCGGTGAGCCGGATGCCTCACCGGCGCGGCGCGGAAACGTGATGGCGCGGCTGCGGATGATCGCCCTGTTCGACCTGTCGGCGAAGCACCACGCGATTCCGCTTGGCACCGGCAACAAGACGGAGCGCCTGTTCGGCTACTTCACCTGGCACGCGGACGATTCGCCGCCGATCAACCCGCTGGGCGACTTGTTCAAGACGCAGATCTGGGCGCTCGCCAGGCACCTGCAGGTGCCAGAGGCAATCATCGCCAAGCCGCCGACGGCGGACCTGGTGGTGGGTCAGACCGACGAAGGCGACATCGGGATCAGCTATCCCAGGGCGGACGCGATCCTGAACTGGCTGCTGGTCGGCTTTGGCCCGGCTGACCTGGTGGCGCGCGGGTTTCTGGCCGCGGAGGTGGAGCTGGTGAACAAGCGCCTCGCCGCCACGCATTGGAAGCGCAAGCTCCCGACGGTTGCGATGCTCAGCGCGACAGCGATCGGGGAGTCGTACCTGCGACCGGTGGATTACTAGGTCAGGGTCAGGGTCAGGCCCAGAGGTCAGTGGTCGGCGGTCAGCGGTCAGGGAGCCGGGCGTTGAGCCCTACTCTCCGACCTCCGACCTCCGACCTCCGACCTCCGACCTCCGACCTCCGACCTCCGAACCGCAAGAATCGGGTTGGCCGCGGCGACGGTTGGGGTTACCCTGATGTACCGCCAGGACGATTTCGGGGCTCTACCCATCGTCCAGCGAATTCCTCCCACGCCTCAGCCGCAGGTAGCCGAGACATGCCAGAGACCAACGCCGTGATCGCCAACAGCGACTATGACCGGATGGAGCGGGCGATCCGCTACCTCGAGCGGGATTTTCGCCACCAGCCCGCCCTCGAGGACGTTGCCAGGTTCGTCGGCCTGAGCGAGTCGCACTTTCAACGGCTCTTCACTCGTTGGGTGGGCATCAGTCCGAAGCGGTTCATCCAGTTCCAGACCATCGAGCATGCCAAGCGGCTGCTCCGCGAGGAGCGCAGCGTCCTCGACACGACGTACGAGTCGGGGCTGTCGAGCTCGGGGCGACTGCACGACTTGTTCGTGACGGTGGAGGCGGTGACGCCGGGCGAGTACAAGCGCCGCGGCGAAGGGGTGGACATCGTTTGGGGCGTGCACGACACGCCGTTTGGCGAGGCGCTGATCTCGGCGACCGAGCGCGGGGTGTGCGGCCTGGATTTCGTGTACGTGGACCGGCGCGGCCGGGAGCGGGGGCTGGTGGAGCGGCTGTCGGAGCGGTGGCCGGAGGCACATCTCAAGGAAGACCGGCGCATGACCGGATCATTGGTGGAGCGCATCTTCGCGGGACAGGACGGGGGCGGCGCGCGGCCGTTGGGCGTGGTGCTGAAGGGCACGAACTTCCAGCTGAAAGTGTGGGAGGCACTGCTGCGCATTCCCTTTGGCCACCTGGTGACGTACGAGGAGGTGGCGGTGGCGATCGGGCAGCCGAAGGCGGTGCGGGCGGTGGGATCGGCGGTGGGCTCGAACCCGGTGTCGTTCCTGGTGCCCTGCCATCGCGTCATCCGGAAGAGCGGCGATGTGGGGCAGTACGGTGGCGGCGTCGCGCGGAAGCGGGCGATGCTGGGGTGGGAGTCGGCGCGGCGGTTCGGCGAGGCCCCTCGTGGCGAGGGGCCCGAGGGCCTCGTCGAACCGTTCGGGTCGCGGGCGCCGGCGGCGCGGGCCGCGGCCCTCAGCCGCTAGGCAGCCACACAGGTCTCCGCCATCGCGAGGCTGACCGCCCGCCGCGCGCAGCGCTTGAGCGCGCGGTGCACGGCGCGGGCGTAGCGCATGAAGTTCGCGCCGGCCAGCGGGTACCGGAGAAAGAACTCGGTGGGGAGCATGTCGCCCTTCATCCGGTTGCAGCCGGCGCAGGCGGCGACGAGGTTGCCGGCGATGTGGGGACCGCCGTGGGAGAGCGGAAAGACGTGGTCGAGGGTGGCATCATCGAGCTGGAGAAACGCGCCACAGTACACGCAGCGGCGGCCGCAGTCGCGCATGGTCGCACGCTTGAGGGCGCGTTTGAGGTGATAGGTGAGCACGCGACGTGGCCGGCGCGAGAGGCCACGGGGCGAGCGCGGGAGGGTGACTCGGTGGAGGCTCCGTCGAGACATTGCACCTCGCCGATAACGAAGACGCCCCGCCACGGGAGGAATTCCCGTGCGGGGCAGTCTTCAGGAGTGCGGAGGCGACGCATGACGCTGGCGCATCGGCGCCGCGTCGGGGGTCGTGACGATGGCTGTTGGTGAAACCGGCGCATCGGCCTCCGTGACCTGGTTCAGCAGGCGATCTACTATTGGGCCGTGAAGCGCCGTCGCGCAAGAGGGAGTTAGGGGCGGAGGGCGGAGGGCGAGGTCGAACTGCAGCGGTCAGCGGTCAGCGGTCAGTGGTCGGCGGTCGGCGGTCGGCGGTCAACTGCCGGACGACGACCTGCTAGGCGGCGGCGACCTTGCCCTTGCCGCGCATCGGGTCGCGCATGGCCGCGATGATCCGGACGGCGGTGGCGTCGAGCATCGTGCGGTCTGGCATCGACGAGCCCGGGAACGGGAGGGGGACGTCGAAGCCGTCTCCGGCGGCGCGCGGGATCAGGTGCACGTGGTAGTGGAAGATGTCCTGGCCGGCGGCCGCGCCACTGTTGACGACGATGTTGAACCCGTCCGCGCTGGTGAGGCGGCGGACGACCGGTTCGAGCCGCAGGGCGACGTCGAACAGGTGCATGGCGGTCTCGTGCGGCAGGTCCCGCAGTGACTCGAAGTGTTGCCGGGTCACGACAAGGATGTGGCCGGGGTTCACCGGCTGAATGTCGAGGAAGGCGAGGGCGGTCGCGTCCTCGTAGCAGATGCTGACTTCAGCCGCCCCCGCGATCAGGTCGCAGAAGGTGCAGTGTGGCGCCGGACGGTTCATGGGGTCTCCCTGGGGTCCGGTCATGGCTTCTGCAGGACCGGTGCCATCCGGCTCAGGGATTCCCGGACGCGCCATGGGCAGACTCCGCCCTACGGAATGACGGTGATGATGTTGGAGTACGTGGTGTACCGTCCGTTCGCCGCCGACGTGATGCTGAACGGCGCCGACCCGGCTGCAATCCCCTTGATGTAGAACTGGACGTAGTAGTTCTGCGCCGGCACGGTGACGCTGGTGACGTTCGCATTGCCGACGTGGAACTGGATGCCGCCGGTGGTGCTGACGTTGAAGGTCTCCGCCAGCAGGACGTTGTTGTATCCGTTCTGCGGCGTCATGGTGTACAGCGTGACGAACACCGAGTCGCCCACCTTGATCGATGCCGGCGGTGAGAACTGGAGGAGACCGACGCCGACGCTGACCACCGAGGTGTCGGGACGGTGGACGAACGCGGAGTCGGAGTAGTAGATCGTGTCGCTGCCGGCGGCGCTGCCGGTGACGCGGTAGTACGTGTAGTACTGGTTGACCGGGATCTGGATGGACGCCGGCACGTCGGCGACCGACGCGTTGGTCTGGTTCAGGTAGATCCGGGTTGGCGACCCGACGACGTAGTTGGGCAGCTGGACGTACTGATCGCTGTACTGGTTCACGGCGAGGCTGAGCGTCGCGAAGCTCGAGGCCAGCTGCGGGATGCTGACCGCGACGTTCTGCGACGACGACGTGTACTGGTACGCGGCTCCGCTCCGCGGGTCGGACGCGGTGAGCTGGGTGGTGCCAGCCGCCAGGTAGTGCACCTGCGCCGCGGTCGAGACCTGCTGATCGACCGGGATGGTGACGGTGGTCGAGTCGATGAACGCGACACCCGGCGCTGACGAGGTGAGGTTCACCACGACGTTCTCGCTGGGGTAGCGTCCGGCGCCCGCCTGGTCACGCGAGTAGACGTAGAAGTACTGCGGCAGCGAGGTAGTGACCGCGGTGGCCGGCGTGCTGACCACCAGCTGCGGGCGGCCCACCTGCACGTTGAACGGCGCGGCGGGGGAGTTGCCCGCGGCGCTGTCGCTGCGGATCTGGATGGTACCGGTCTGGCTCTGGCCGAAGATGTCGAAGTAGACGTAGTACGTGCCGACCGGAATGTCGACGAATGCCGGCACCCTGGCGACGTTGGTGTCGCTGCTGGACAGGTAGACGCGGAGCGGCTGGCCGGTGACGTTGTTGCTCGTGGTCACGTAGACGGAGCCCAGGCCGAGGTGCTGGCGCATACCAACCGTCAGGGTCCCGGAGGTGCTGAAGGTCAACGACGGCCCGGTCACGGTCACGAGGTTGGTCGAATCCGGCTTGTAGACGCCGAGCGTATCCTGGAAGCGCAGACGGGCGGTGCCGGCCTTGAGGAATCGGGTGACGATCGGCGTGGAATTGGACAGGCCGCCAAAGATGTGCACGAACGGCGAATCCGCCGCGATGACGGTCGGGTCGCTCGACGTCACGCGCACCACGACGGTGTCGCCGGTGATCACCTGCCAGCCGTTACCGACGGAATCGCGGGCATAGACGTAGGTGGTGTACGGCAACTGGGTGGTGGTCGCGGTGGACGGCAGGCCACCCTGCACGAGCTTGGTGGAGCTCACGTGGATGCTGGCCGTGTCGGGCAGGTATCCCTGGGCGGTGGCGATGAGCGATGTGGTGCCGAGCGCCAAGCCGGACCAGCCGAAGTACTGATAGTATGTGCCGGCCGGGATGGTGATCGTGTCCGGTATCGACACGATGCCGGGCGTGACCTGGGCGATCGCGACCTTGAGCGGCTGCGTGACGTTGTTGGGCACCGACAGGTAGCCCGCGAATCCGCCGGTCTGCATCCGGAGGCCGACGTTGGTGGTGGTCCAACTGAAGCTGATCTTCGCCGGCTGGATCGTATAGACGATCGTCGTGGTATCGGGGGTGAAGCCGGGCGCCGTCAGGCGGATCCGGGCCGTGCCCGGGTTCTTGATCCGGGCCCTGGGCGTAGTGACGGAGATCTGGCCGATGAGGACCGTCACCTGCGACGAGTCGATCGCGATCACGTTGGTGTCGGTCGAGCTCATCGAGACGACCACCCCCGCGGAATACGCGTACTCGCCGCTGCCGAGCGAATCCTGCAGGACAACGCCGAAGTTCACATCAGGCGAATACTGCTGGTAGGTTCCGCCGCCGCTGCCGCGCAGCCTGGGCGTGTTGACCTTGATCACGGCGATGGCCGAGTCGTATCCGGCGGCGGTGGCGATGATCGAGTCCAGGCCCTGGGTGAGACCGCGGACGTTGAAATAGCTGTAGTAGGTGCCGGTGGGGAGGATGATCGGGTTCGCCGTGTTGGCGATGGTCGGCTGAGTGTGGCGAATGTTGATGGTCAGCGCCTGGGTGACGTTGTTCGGCACGTAGACGTATCCAACGCTGACGCCCTCGAGCCCCTTGCCGACGTTCACCTGGGCGAAGGAGAAGAGCAGCTTGGGCGGCTGCACGGTGACGAGAGCCGAGTCCGGCAGGTGCCCGCCGGCCGTGTACTTGATGTAGGCCGTGCCGCCGGCGATCGCCTGGATCCGGGTGGTGGCCTGCAGCTGGCCGGCCGCAATGGTGATCAGGGTGTCGAGCACTTTCACGATCGAGGGGTCGCTGGACGCGGCCCGGACCACGAGCGGGTTGATCCGATAGTGCGCAGTCAGGAGCGAGTCCGTCGTGTACACGCTCATGTTGGTCACGGGGCTCGTCGTCTGGAGCACCGGGCTCCCGCTGACGTTGCGGAGGCGCGGCGAGGTGACGATGATCGTCCCGGAATCGGGGGCCCAGCCCGGCGCGGTGCTGAGGATCTTCACGGTACCGGGCTGGAAGCCGTAGGCCGAGAAGTACTGGTAGTACTGGCCATTCGCGATCACGACCGGATTGTCGGTCTTGGCGATGGTGCTATCGCTCGACGTCATCGCGATGGTGAGGGCGCCGCCGTACAGGTAGGTGTTGACGCTGATGTACGTCAGGCTCGGCTGATACTGGCCGGCGCCCAGTCGATACGTGGTCAGCTGGTTGAAGAGCTGCGCCGCATAGACGGTGGTGGTCGACGCGGTGCCGGCGACACCGGGTGACGACGGGGTAATCGTGGTGGAACCGGCCGCGAGTCCCTGGATCACGACGTCGCCGGCGAGCTGCCCCTGCGGGATGTAGACCGGGTCGGGCGAGACCTGCGCCTTGCCCGGTGTCCCGTACGTCATGGCGACGTACGACCCGCCCTGCGGCGCGGGATCGGTCAGCAACACCTGTGTGGGATAGCTGTCGTTCGCGTTGAGCGAGTAGCCGGTGGTCGTGAACTTGGCGGTGGAGAGGATGGCGACCGCCGCCGTGTCGTTGTTGGCGATGACGTTGGCCGAGTCGCTGGCGTAGACGTAGGTGAAGCCGGCGTTGCGCGAGCTGATGGTGACGTTGGTGCTCGTCTGGTTGGCCGGGATCTGGACGTACTTGATGGAGTCGGCGGCGCCGGCCGGCGCGAAGAAGACGACGGTGTCCGCATAACGCCGGCGCAGCTTGACGGTCACCGCGGTGCCCTGCGGGGTGGCGAGATAGATCGGGACGGAGAGGGTCGCCTGCCGGCCAAGCGTGAAGGTGTCCTTCGCGAAGGTGATGGCCTGCGGAACCGACGCCGAGACGACGATGGTGGCGGTGTTGGAGGTGATCGCGCCGCTGGTGGCGGTAATGCCGGCGTTGCCGGCGCCGATCGCCACGCCGGTGACCACGCCCGCGGCATCGACGGTGGCGGCGCTCGTGTTGTTGGACGACCAGGAGAAGGCCCCGCCGGGGATGAAGCTGCCGCCGGCATCCTTGCCGCGCGCCGACATCGCGATCTTGCCGAGGACGCCGACGCTGGCAGAACCGGGCGTGACCAGGATCGAGGCCAGCTGCTGTTGCACGGAGAGCGAGACCTGCCCGATGACGCCCTGCAGGGTGGCGCGCACGACCGTGTTGCCGTTCAACGCGGCGGTGGCCACGGTCGTGGTGGCCGTGGTTCCGCTGAGTGGAGCGACGGCCGGGTTGGTGGACGACCACGCGAAGGTCACGCCGGTCATGGTGGCGCCGATGGTGTCCTTGGCGACCGCCGTGTAGCCCTGCGTGAGGCCGAGCGAGGTGAGCTTGACGCTGTCCGGCGAGACGATGATCTGCTGGACCACCGGCCGGACGTTCAGCGCGGCGCGGCCGCTCACGAAGCCGACGCTGGCGATGATCGTGTCGACCCCGATGCCCACCATGGACGCGAGCCCGGTGGACGTGCCGACCGTCGCGATCGCCGTGTTGGTGGAGCTCCACGTGAACGACGCGCTCCCCATCGGGTTGTTCTTGCCGTCGACGGCGACGGCGCTGAACTGCTGGGTGGTGCCCAGGTAGCGGGCCACGGAACTGGGCGTGACGTTGATCTGCGCCACGCGCTGCTGGACGACGACGCGCGCTGAGTCCTTCGTCCCGCTGGTGTCGGTGACCACGACGTAGGTGCCGCCGTTGGCGATCGCGGTGATGGTACCGAGCCCCGACACCGTGGTGAACGCGGTATTGCGCGAGACCCAGCTGTAGCTGCCGGCGACCTGGACGCCTCCCTTCCACGTCCTGGCGACGAGCCGGACGGTGTCGCTGAGCGAGTACAGCGAGTCGAGGCGCGGCGAGATGGTGGTGGAGTCGACCCCCGGCACCGCGGCCTGCACCTTGACCTTGATGGTGTCGGCCTTGCCGCCGGCGGAGGCGATGACCCCGGTGGTGCCGGCGGCGATGCCGGTGACGAGACCGGCCGGCGAGATGGTCGCGACGGCGGCGTTCTGGGACACCCAGGCGATGTTGAAGTCGGCGTTGGGTTGGCCCTGGTCATCGATGATGCTGGCGGACACGGTGGTGGTGCCGCCGAATGCGAGCGTGATGCTGTCCGGCGCGCCGACGACGCTCGCGACCGGGCGCGGCAGCACGTTCAGGCGGGCGGTGTCGGCCTTGGCGCCCGACGTGGCGATCACCATGACGTTGTTGCCGATGCTGATGCCCTTGACCCAGCCGGCGGTGTCGACGGTGACGTTGGAGGTCACGGCGCGCCACGTGACGGCCCGGGTGAGCGGCGAACCGGCGCCGTCCTTCGGGATGGCCGACAGCTTGATCGAGTCGCGCTTGAGGACGCTGGCGGTGTCGAGATTGAGCGTGACCGACGCGACCGCGGCCTGCACGAAGAGGCGAGTCGAGTCGGCGGCTCCGCTGAAGGTCGAGGCCACGACCCAGACGGTGTCCTGGAGATCCTTCGCGAGAATGGTTCCCCGTACCGCGGGGAACGCGGCGACCGTCGTGTCGCGCGACGTCCAGGCGACGTGGACCGTGGTGTTCACCTGGTTGTCGTTGGCGTCCCAGGCGGTGACCCGGTACTTGAGGGTGTCGGCGGTGCTGAGGACGGTGTCGCGCGGCACGATCTGGATCAGGCGCACGAGCGTGTCGGCGGACGCGTAGGTCATCGTGATGGGCGGCGCCGAATTGTCGCCCGGCACGACGGTGAGCGTATCGAGCGCCCGGTAGACGGTGTCACCGGTGGCGTCGACCGCGGCCAGTCTCAGGACGTACTGGTTCGCCGTGCCCGTGATCTGCACGTCGAACACGAGGACCGCGCTGTCGCCGTTGAAAATCGCGACCTTGACGATCGAGTCGCCGTTCTCGGCGTGGAGGGCCGCGCGGATGGCGGCGAGGGTGATTTTCGGGGCGCCGCTCGCGGTGGTGGCGAACCGGGGCACGATCGCGAAGCGCGCGGGCATCGTGAGGCCCGGACCGGTGAGCGACCGGTCGCGGCACGCGAGCCCTGCCAGGGCTATGCTGACAAGCCCTGCCGTGCGCAGCCACCGTCGATGTCCGTGCGCGAGCGTCGAAAACTTCACATCCGAATCCGGAAGCAGCGGCCTCGTGCCGCTGGCCGAAACGCCGTCGCCGGAAGCGCCGCCCGGAAACCGGGCCCGCTTTCGATCGCGACGGCGCATCGGCGAGATTCAGCCTTGCGTCCTGCCGCCCCACCTCGGGCGTCCACCGCCAATGTTGATGGGCGCCCCAAGCCTGTCAAGCAATCCACGGGCCAACATAAGCGCCCTGAGGGGCTGGCGGCTGTGGCCGGAGTCACACAGCACATCGTGGCTACGGCACGACGACGACACTACCGATGTATGGCGGCTGGTAATTCGGCGCGGTCACCGAGACCGACGCCGTGCCCGCCTGAACCGCCTTGACCCAGAAGCGCGGCGACGACGACGCATGGGCCGCGATCGCGATGCTGGTGATCCCGCGCCGGCCGTCGGAGAACGCCAGATGTTCACTGGCTGTCAGGGCAAAGGTCGTCCGTGACGCGACGCGCCGCTCGCTGCCATCGGCACCGGTGAGGCCAACAAACACCAGCGCCGAGTCGCGTAGCCGCATCACGGCTGGCAGATAGGGGATCAACACCGATCCGGGAGTCACCGACACGAAGGTGGTATCGACGACGTAGCCGGGCGATTCGGCGATCAGCGTGTCTTCGCCAAGCGCGCCACCAACGAAGATATAGGGCGTGTAGTTGCCGCCGATGGGAATCGTCACCAGCGGCGGCACGATGTTGGCCGCGTTCGTGTGTCGCAGCGTGATGCGCACCGGCGCCGAGACGATCGACTGCGGCCGGCCGATGTACAGACGGAGCTCCTGGCCCACGCCGGTCTGCGAGCCACCGGGCCCGCGGATGGAGCGGCCGCCGATCAGCGGCGGGCGGCGCACGGTGACGAGCGGCCCCACGCCGGACTCGGCGGCCGCCGCGTCGACGGCGAGATCCGAGACGCGGATGACGGCCTCGCCGTCCCCGCGGTAGCGGAGTGCCGTGGGCGGCGACTCATCGGCGCCGGCGGGAATGTCGAGGGCGCCGGAATCGGCGTCGGCGATGGCGGGATCGGAGCTGGAGAGCGCGACCCGGATCGGCCGGGTGGTGACGCGCGGAACGCCGAGCGGATCGTAGAGTCTGACGCGGGCCGCGCTGGTGGGCTCGCCGACAAAGGCGTCCGACGACGAGAGGAGCCGCAGGCGGGGCCGGCCCACGGTCACGAGGAGCGTGTCGTCGAGCCAGCCGGGGCCGCCGACGATGATGCGGGCGAGGCCGGGCGTGCCGTAGGAGACGATGTCGAAGGCGGGCGCGCCGGCCGTCACCGCCGAGGGGACGGGCGCGGCGATCGACGGATCGGCGCTCCGCAGCGTGATCGGCGTGGCCGAGTACGCGGCGCCGCCGATGGGACGCACCTCGGCGACACCGGTGCCGAGGCGCTGGTACGTGCCCAGCGTGAGGCGATGCGTGGTGTCACCGGAGATCGCGATCGACAGCGGCGATGGCAGCACGGTGATGAGCGGGGATGTCCACGCCGGATACAGGCCGGCGGAATCCTCGATGATGAGGCGCGCCGAGCCCGCACCGGTGAATCGCAGCGACACCGGGACGCCGGGCGAGTCTCCGAGGACGACGGTGGAATTCGCGAACCGCACGACCGTCGAGTCGGTGGAGCGCAGGCGGAGCCGCAGGGACAGAGTGCTGGGGACGTGCGCGCCGCCGGCGCTGTCGGCGACCGAGACGCTGACGCCGGCGGCCTGCGTGACGCGGCCGGTGAGGGGCACGCTGTCGACGCGCAGCTGTGGCGCGGTGACGTGCACGATGAGCGTGTCGGGGAGGGCCCCGGGCGCGCTGGCGATCACGGTGTCGACGCCGGTCGCGAGACCGTCCCAGGAGAACGCGTGCGTGTCGGGAAAGGGGAGGCCAGTCTGCGCGGTAAGCCGGAGCCGCTCCGGATGCCGCTGCACCACGGTGAGCGATCCGGCCCCGCCGGGGGCGGCGCCGGGAAGGGCGAACAGGGACACCACGCCGCCCGACTGGCCGACGCCAATGACCGGCGGCGAGTAGAAGGCGATGATTTGTGTCGTGAGGCGCACCCGTGGCGGCGTGATCCGGATGAGCGGCGATGTGTCCGGGGCATACCCCGGCGCGGTCACGATCACACGGGCCCACCCCGCGGCCAGCGGCGTGGTGACGATCCCGCCGCCGACGTCGTTGGCGAGGACCACCGCCGAATCCAACACGGCGAGGAGCGTCGTGTCGGATGAGCGCACCGAGAAGCGCGTGTAGGCCAGCGCGTGGCCCATGCTGCCCGATGAATCGGTGATCTGCAGGGAGAAGCCTGCCTGCCGGGTCAGTTGGGCGGACAGTCCTCCGCTGTCTGACGTGACCACGCGGGTGCGGGGAGTGGAGACGAGCACGACGGCGGTGTCGGGCAAATAGCCGGCGGCGCTGGCCACCGCCTGCGTCCGGCCGGGTCGCAGTCCGTGGAACAGGAGGGTGGCGCCGATGCTCCCCATCGGGAAGCTCGTCGGGCCAGTCGCGACGGTGGTGTCCGCGATCGCCAGCGTGACCGGAAGGTCGTAGTCCACCGAGTCCGCGCCAAGGTGAGGGCGCGGGTCGCTCGGGAACTGGCCGGCGCCGACCTCGAACGTGTCCCGCGAGAAGCGGAGCTTGAGGCGCGGCAGCACCAGGATCGGCACCGCGAGGGTCACCGCACCGGCGCCGATCCGCACGGTGTCGCTGCCGGCGACCAGGCCGGCGACCACGCCGTTCGTGTCGACCGCGAACCGGCCGAGGGCCGATGCGAACCAGCGGAAGGCGGGGTTGGCGACGGCCGCGCCGCCCGGATCGAGGGCCACCGGCGCGAGGCGCAGCGTCCGTCCCACGGCCACCGCCGGCGTTGCCGCGGGCACGACGATGCGCACCGGCCGCTGCCTCACGACAATGCGGGCCGAATCGCGGCTGCCGGCATCTTCGCGAGCGACGACCCAGGCCGCGCCATCGCCGGCGGCGACGACCACGCCGGCCTGGGTGACGCGGACCACGGTCGTGTCACCCGAGAACCACGCGTACCGGCCGGCCACGGGCTGCCCATCGCCGGTCGACGACGCGGCCAGCGGCGCCGTGGCGCCGAGCGCGTCGAGGGTATCGGGCGCGCCGGCCAGCACCGTGGCGGTGGCGGCGAGCCTGACGATGAGCGGAATGTTCCGACCGACGAGGCCGGCGCGCGCGGTGAGAATGGTGCGACCGGCTGTCAGGCCGCGGATGTCGCCGGACGGCGAGACGCTCGCCACCGCCGGATCGGCGATGCTCCAGGTGACCGGGCGGTCGCCGAGGATGCGTCCGTCGGCGGCGAGCGGAACGGCGTCGATGCGCAGCGTGCCGCCGATGGAGACCACGGCGCTGTCGCGGCCGAGCGCGAGCGAGGCCACCGCGGGGGCACGCGGCCCGGTGGCGTCGGAGCAGGTGAGCTGGGCGACGATCGCGATCGCGGCGGCCACGACCGGCGCGGCGCGGACTCGCGGCCGGGGAGCGGCCGGGACGAAATGCGAGTCGCGCACAGCCATGCCGCGGGGGGAGGGGGGAGACGGGAGAGCGCGCGACGAGCCCGGAGGGGCCCGGTGGCTCCGTAGTCGAATGTCCGACGGACGCGTGACGCCGTCAAGCGCGGCCGGTTTACGGTCATGGCGCGGGGCTGCTATCTTTCCGGGCGCGACTTTTGCCACCCCGGAGACCCATGGCCACCCAGACCCGCACGGAGCGCCGCTCCGCCACCGGACTCTCCCGCGAGCGGATGCTGGCGGCGTACCGGACGATGCTGCTGTCGCGTCGCCTGGACGACAAGGAGATCCAGCTCAAGCGGCAGAACAAGATCTTCTTCCAGATCTCCGGTGCCGGCCACGAGGCGATCCTCACGGCCGCCGGCCTGACGCTGCGGGCGTCGCACGACTGGTTCTTCCCCTACTACCGTGACCGTGCGCTGTGCCTGCAACTGGGCATGACGCCGGCCGAAATGCTGTACGAGGCCGTGGGCGCGGCGAAGGACCCGAATTCCGGCGGTCGGCAGATGCCGTCGCACTGGGGGCACAAGGCGTTGAACATCGTTTCCTCGTCCTCGCCCACGGGGACGCAGTTCCTGCAGGCGGTGGGCGCGGCCGAGGCGATCGTGAAGGCGACGCAGCTCCCCGACATCGAGGGATTCCAGCCGGACGAGGTCGTGTACGTGTCGGCCGGCGACGGCACCACCAGCGAGGGCGAGTTCTGGGAATCGCTGAGCAGCGCCTGCACGCTGAAGCTGCCGGTCGTCTATCTCATCGAAGACAATGGCTACGCGATCTCGGTGCCGGTGGAAGTGAACACACCGGGCGGCTCGATCTCGAAGGTGGTATCCGGGTTCCCGGGGCTGTACGTGCAGGAAGTGGATGGGTGCGACCTGCTGGCCTCGTACGAGACGATGCAGCGGGCGGTGGAGCATGCCCGCAAGCGGCGCGGGCCGGCGCTGGTGCACGCCCGCGTGATCCGGCCGTACTCCCACTCGCTGTCGGACGACGAAACGCTGTACCGCCCGCCGGCGGAGCGCGAGGCGGACGCGGCGCGCGACCCGGTGACCACGTTCCCCAGGTGGCTCGTGTCGGAGGGGCACGCCACGGCCGGCGAGCTGTCGCGGATCGAGCAGGAGGTGGACGCCGAGATCCTGTCGGCCACCGATGATGCGCTGCTCCAGCCGCAGCCCGGCGCCGACACGGTGTTCTTCGCGGTCTACTCGCCGGACGTCGACCCCACCAGCGAGCACTTCGACACGGAAGACGATCCACAGTTCTCGGGCGAGCCGACGACGATGGTCGACCTCCTGAACGCGTGCATGCGCGACGAGATGCGGCGCGACCCGAACATCCTGGTGTTCGGCGAGGACGTGGCCGACGTGAGCCGGGAGGACTACCTGGGCAAGGTGAAGGGGAAGGGCGGCGTCTTCAAAGTCACGTGGGGACTGCAGAAGGAGTTCGGCGGTGTGCGGGTGTACAACTCGCCGCTGGCCGAGGCGAACATCGCCGGCCGCGCGATCGGGCTGGCGCTGCGCGGCTTCAAGCCGGTGGTCGAGATCCAGTTCTTCGACTACATCTGGCCGGCCTACATGCAGATCCGGAACGAGCTGGCCACGATGCGCTGGCGGTCGAACAACGCGTTCAGCGCGCCGGCGGTGGTCCGGGTCACGTACGGCGGCTACATCCGGGGCGCGGTCTACCACTCGCAGACGGGCGCCTCACTGTTCACGCACTGCCCCGGCCTGCGGGTGGTGTGTCCGGCCACGGCGCTCGACGCGAACGGGCTGCTGCGGACCGCCATCCGCTGCGATGACCCGGTGATCTTCCTCGAGCACAAGCATCTCTACCGGCAGACCTACAACAAGGGGAAGTATCCGGGGCCGAACTTCATGATCCCGTTCGGCAAGGCGAAGACGGTGCGGCCGGGGACGGACGTCACGGTGGTGACGTACGGCGCCACCGTGCAGCGCGCGGTGGCGGCCGCCAACCAGGCGGCCGAGCAGGGCCTGGAGGTCGAGGTGATCGACCTCCGGACGCTGTCGCCGTGGGACCGTGAGGCGGTGTACGCGAGCGTGAAGCGGACCAACCGGGTGATCGTCGCCTACGAGGACTCGCTGAGCTGGGGCTACGGGGCCGAGATCGCGGCGGCCATCGCCAACGACTGCTTCGCGTGGCTCGACGCCCCGGTGAGGCGGGTGGCGAGCGCCGACACCTTCGTCGGCTACGCGCCGCAGCTCGAGGACGCGATCCTCCCGCAGGTGGAGGACTTCCGCCGGGCCTACGAGGAGATCGCGAAGTACTGAGTCCCCCGCTCAGCGCATGCCGACGGTCTCGCCCTTGACCAGGGTGCGGTCGAAGAAGTCGGCGGCGGCGTGATAGGCGGCCAGCCAGCTGTGGTCGCGCAGGAAATCGTGCACCTCGTCCGGAAAGACGAGCAGCTCGAAGGGCTTGTTCGCCCGCCGCATCATCTGGGCGAGGGTGACCGTCTCGGAGAACGAGACGTTCCGGTCGTCGTCGCCCTGGATGAGGAGCATCGGGCCCTGGATGTTCGCGACGCAGCAGACCGGTGACGAGGCGCGCCCGATCGCGAGCACCGAGTCGGCCTCGCGGCCGCCGGCGGTGGTGGCCGGCGCGAAGTTCGAGAATCGCGAGTTCCAGTCATGGACGCCGTGGAGATCGACGCCCGCCTTGAAGATCTCGGGGTTCTTGGCCATGCCATACGCCGTTAGGTAGCCGCCGTACGAGCCGCCCCACAATCCGATGCGGGTGGAGTCGACGGCCGGCAGGGCCTGGAGGTAGCGGGCGCCGGCGACGATGTCCTGGTACTCCGACGCGCCGGCCCGCCCCAGCCCCTTCGGCTCGCGGAAGGCGCGGCCGTAGCCGACGCCGCCGCGGTAGTTGACCGACAGGACGACGAAGCCGCGGCTGGCGAGGTACTGGTTCATCCCGTAGGCGCGATTGTAGTAGCCGCGCGGATGCCATCCCAGCAGCATCTCCCGCATGGGACCGCCGTGCATGAAGATGATCGCCGGCGCGTGCTGGGCATCGCGCGGGACGAACAGCTGCCCGTGGATCTGGGTGCCGTCGGCGGCGTTGAACAGGACCTGCTGCGGCTCCACCAGCGCGGTGGCGGGAAAATCGCGGGGCGCCACCGGGGCGCCGATCAACGCGCGCTCGGTGCCACTGGCGATAGAACGCAGCACCGGCGCCGGTCCGCGCCAGGGATCGGAGCGGAGGAAGAGGAGGTGCCCGCCGGACACCGCCGGCGCGTACTCGATCGTCCTGGCCGGCACATCCTGCCCGCCGACCATCTGCGGCGGGCGCGAGCCGTCCAGCGCCACCCGCAGGATGTGCTTGCGGTCGATGTCGCCGCAGTTGGACGAGACGTAGACCTCGGCCGCGTCGGCGGTGGGCGACGGCTCCTCGGCTTCACAGGCGCCGGTGGTCAGCTGCCGCGGCGACGGATTCGGCTCATTGGTGGCCAGCGAGTAGAGGTGCTGGTAGCCGTCATTCTCGGTGAAGTAGGCGAGGTGCGTGCCCACCCAGAGGAAGCTCTCGCCGGACGTCGGCGCGCGCATCCGGCCGGGCGATCCGGCCGGCGCCTGATACAGCCGGCGCGCCTGTCCGGTGGCGGGGTCGGCGATCCAGAACGCGTAGCCGGGCCCGTTGCCCGGCGCGAAGATGTTCGCGCCGGCGTTGCCGCCGGGGGTGCGCACGAAGACGAGCGATTTCCCGTCAGGCGACCAGCGTGGCAGCGCATCGCGATCGACGCCGGCCGCCATCCACTTGATCCGGTTGGCGACCCGGTCGAACACGCCCACGTAGCCGTGATCGCCGCGCGCCGAGGCGAAGGCGACGAGGCGCCCGTCAGGCGACCACTGCGGATCGGAGCTGGCGCCGCGTGCGTGGAAGAGCGGGCGGGCCGGCGCGGTGCCCCGGGCGGACGCGACCATCAGCGTCGAATCGCGACGGAAGACGACCCACTGCCCGTCCGGTGAGGGAACCGGTCCGAATCCCACGCCCAGCCGGCGAGCCGGCCGCAGCCCGACCGACGCCCACACCGCCTGTTCGGCACCGCGCGGGTCGCTGGTGGGGTTGGGATTCTCGCGCTGGCCGTTGTAGCCCTGCCCGCGCACGAACGCGATGGTGCGGCCATTGTCCGAGAACGCGAGGTCGCCGAGATCCTGCCCGTCGTCCTGCGCCCAGTTGGCGACGCGGGTGGCGCGGCCGGTGTTGAGGTCCGCGACCCAGATACTGCGGGCGCCGCGCTGGAGCGAGGCCCACGCCGCCCGGCCGGTGCGGCCTGGCACGGCCGTCATCCCCGAGGGGAAGGGCTGGGAGAGCACCTGTTCGAGGGTGAACGCCTGCGCGCCGGCGCCGGAGGCGCCGAGGACGAGCGCGAGAGCACAGGCGATGGAAGCGCGAAGGGGGAGCATGGACGGAGTCCGGTGGAGGTCGTGGTGCCGGTGGGCGGGAAATGCGGGCCGCCCGGGGGGGGATCCCGCCTGAGGGTGGATTCAGATGATGCCGCGAACGGCCGATACTCCAATCGATGGAGATCTCTCCCCGCGCGCAAGGTTCCGCGGGCCTGACCGCCGAATAGCTTTCGGCGGCCCGAGAATCACCCACCCCACCAGACTGGACGCGCGCGCATGCTTGAACGTTGGAAGTCGCAGTACCGCGAGTTGCCGTTTCGCCGGAAAATCGAAGTCCTGCCGATCCTCGCCGCGGCCGGGCTCGGTCTCGTCCTCGCGGTCAACCTGCTGTTCGGGATGGTGAGTGACTGGCGCGCCTCCAGCATCCAGCGCCGGGTCTATCCGGCGGTGAAGCTGAGCCGCGGCCTGGTGGTCCAGCTGGGCGAGCTGCAGCGCGCGCTCCAGGACGCCGCCGCCTCGCAGGACACCTCGGTGCTGGCCCGCGGCGATTCGGTGCGCGACATGGCGTTGGCGCAGCTGACCGAAGCGTCGCTGGCCGGCGTGCTGCCCCAGACGGACGCGGGGGCGCTGCGCACCTCGATCGACGGCTACTACGACCTCGCGCGCTCGACCACGCTGCAGCTGATCGCGGGACGGCGGGACGTGTCGGTGGTGGCGGCGATGCGCAACATGACCGAGCAGTACCGGACGCTCCGCACGCGGCTGGAGACCGACGCCGCGCGGATGGATTTGACGATCGACGCCGCGTTCGTTCTCCAGCGCCGTCTGCAGCGGGCGTCGTGGATCGCCACCGCCCTCATCACGGTGCTCTGCCTGGCGGCGCTCGGCTGGCTGTCCCGGTTCGCGACCGCGCTGCTGGTGAATCCGCTGCGCGACGCGGCGGTGGCCGCCGACCGGCTGGCGGGAGGGGACATGTCGGTGACGCTGCCGCCGACGTCGGTGGACGAGGTGGGACAGGTGATCGCGGCGATGCACCGGATGGTGGAATACCTGCGGGAGATGTCGGCCGCGGCGGCGGCGATCGCGCGGGGCGACCTGTCGGTCCAGGCGGTGCCACGCTCCGACGTCGACACGTTCGCGAACGCGTTCCGGGACATGATCGAGTACCTGCGCGACATGGCGAAGGCCGCCGAGCAGATCTCGTCAGGCGACCTGACGCAGCGGATCCAGCCACGGTCGTCGGCCGATGCCTTCAGCGGCGCGTTCGATGTCATGGCCCAGTGGCTGTCGCAGCTGATCGGAGAGATGCGGACGGCGGCGCAGGCGGTGTCGACGGCGGCGAACGAGCTGTCGGCCTCGGCCGGCGGGCTCTCGGATGGGGCGACCGACGGCGCGGCCAGCGTGCAGCAGACGCTGGCGAGCGTGGAGCAGGTGAGCGCGGCGGTGGTGCGCAACGCCGAGCACAGCCGCCGGGTGGAGCAGATCGCGCTGGCCGGGGCGAAGGATGCCGAGGCGAGCGGGCGGGCGATGCGCCAGAGCGTGGAGGCGATGCACCGGATCGCCGAGAAGGTGGCGGTGATCAACCAGATCGCGGACCAGACGAACCTGCTGGCGCTGAACGCGGCGATCGAGGCGGCGCGGGCCGGCCAGCACGGGCGCGGGTTCGCGGTGGTGGCGCAGGAGATCCGGATGCTGGCCGAACTCTCGCAGCGCGCGGCCGAGGAGATCACCGGGCTGGCGAGCTCCAGCCAGAAAACGATCGAGCAGTCGGGGAAGATGATGGAGGCGATGGTGCCGTCGATCCGGCTGACGGCGACGCTGGTGCAGGAAGTGGCCGGCGCGTCGGGGGAGCAGGCGACGCAGCTCGATCAGGTGCAGCGGGCGATGGCCAACCTGGACGAGTCGACGCAGAAGACCGCGGCGGCCGCGCAGCAGCTGGCGGCGATGGCGCAGGAGCTGACGGCGCAGAGCGAGGAGATGCGCGAGCTGGTGGGGGTCTTCCGCGTGGACGAGGAGTCGCGGACCACCGGCGCACCGTCGTCAGGCGCCGGCGCCCTGCAGGTGGCGTGAACCGTCAGGGCGCGTCGCCGAACACGATCCGCCCGCCGACCACCGTGAGCCTGACCCTGGCGTCCCGGATCTGCCCGGGCGGGATGGTGGTGAGGTCGCGGTCGATGAGGACGAAGTCGGCCAGCTTGCCGCGCTCCAGCGAACCCTTGTCGCGCTCCTCGAACGAGGCGTACGCGCCGTTGATCGTGTAGGCCCGCAGCGCGTCTTCCACCGTGATCTTCTGCTCGGGCACCCAGCCGCCCGGGTGCGCGTCGTCGAGCGTCCGGCGGGTGACCGCGGCGTAGATCCCCACCAGCGGCATGGGCGGCGCCACGAACCAGTCGCTCCCGAACGCGAGCCGCGCGCCGGCGTCGCGCAGCGAGCGGAACGCGTAGGTGGTGCGCGCCCGTTCCGCCCCGATCACCCTGTCCGCCCAGCGGCCGTCGTCGATCGCGTGGTACGGCTGCATGCTCGGGATGACGCCGAGCGTCGCGAAGCGCGGGATGTCCATGGGCGCGATGTGCTGGGCGTGCTCGATGCGGAATCGCCGGTCGCGCGGACCATCCTCCCGCTCCACGCGCTGGTAGATGTCGAGCTGCAGGCGGATCGCACGATCGCCGATCGCGTGCACCAGGACCTGCAGTCCGGCCTTGTCGGCGCCCGACGTCCATTCGTACAGGTGCTCCGGCGTGTTGACGAGCAGGCCGCTGTCGCCGGGGGCATCGGTGAAGGGCTCCAGGAACGCGGCGGTATGAGAGCCCAGCGATCCGTCGACGAACCCTTTCAGCGCGCCGATCCGGAGCCACTCGTCGCCGCGGCCGCGGGCGGCGACCGTGTCGCGCAGGCGCGCCCACGACGCCAGCGGGACGGCCGCGTAGATGCGCGTCCGCAGGCGGCCGGCCTGTCGCGCCCGCTCGAACACGGCGAGGTCGCCCCACGATCCCATGTTGTGGACCGAGGTCACGCCCTGCGCCGCCACGTAGGCCATGGCGGTGTCCAGCGCGCGATCGTTGAGCAGGTCGGTCGCGTCGGGGACCACCTGGTCGACCAACCCCTCGGCGTTGTCCTTGAAGATGCCGGTGGGCGCGCCGGACGCATCGCGGACGATCGTGCCGCCGGCCACGTCCTTCGTGTCGCGGGTGACGCCGGCCGCCGCCAGTGCGGCCGAGTTCGCGAGGTTCATGTGCCCGTCCAGCCGGTTGATCCAGACGGGGTGGTTGGGCGTGACGGAATCGATCCAGTCGCGGCGCGGCAGTTCCCCGCCCCACCGCTGGTGATCCCAGTCGCCGCCCAGGATCCAGGTGCCGGCGGGTACGGTGGCCGCGAATGCCTTGATGCGCGCAATGAACTCGGCCGGCGTCCGCGCATCGCGGAGCTGCACCGACGACAGGTTGAAGCCGCCGGTGAGGAAGTGGACATGGGTGTCGATGAAGCCGGGAGTGACCATCTGGCCGTGCGCGTCGATCACCCGCGCGCCGGCCGGAGCGAGCTTGCGGATTTCGGCGCTGGAGCCGACCGCGGCGATGCGGTCGCCGGCCACGGCGATCGCGTCGGCCCACGGGCGGCGCGGGTCGGCCGTCCAGATGCGGGCGTTGACCACGGCGAGCGTCACCGCCTGCGCGTGGAGGCCGGAGTCGGAGGGGATCACGAGGGCGAGGGTGAGTGCCAGGCTGGGCGCGAATGCGCGCACACCGGCGCGCAGGAGCAGAGTCGTGGGCATGTGGGCCGGCGTCGCGGCGTCGAGAGGAAGATCGCGCTCCGGTTCGGCGCGCGGGGTGAAAGGTCCGACGCCCGCGGGGTGACGTCAATCGGGACCGGACGCGCACGCGCACTTGACAGCGCGGCGAGCGGGACGAGAGCGTGTCGCAGGTCGGAGGTCGGAGGTCGGAGGTCAGCGGAGGGGATCCATGGATCTGGACGCGAAGAAGTCGGTGCTGCGGAGCGTCGTCTACGGCCTGTACGCGGTGGGCGTTCGTGACGGCGGCGGAGCCGCGCACATGATGACCGTCAACTGGCTCACCCAGGTCTCGTTCGAACCGCCGATGATCGCGGTGGCGGTGGAGCTCGAGTCGCAGTCGCTGCCGCTGATCCGGAAGGCGGGGCAGCTCGCGGTGAGCGTATTTCCTGCCGGGGCCCGGCAGCTGGCGGGGAAGCTGGGGCGCTCGTCGGCGAGCGTGCCGGACAAGCTGGAGGGGGTGGCGCACCATCCGGGCCCGGTGACCGGGGCGCCGGTGCTGGATGAAGCGACGGGGTGGCTGGAGTGCGTCGTGCGCGCCGAGGTGGCGAGCGGCGACCACGTCGTGGTGGTCGCCGAAGTCGTGGAGGCGGGAGTGCAGGCGGCGGGCGGCGCGGTGGCGGAGACGCTGACGCTGCGCGAGACGGGGTTCCGCTACGCGGGGTAGCCGGTCAGCGCCGCTCCATGGCGTCGCGGATGTCGAGGAGGATCTCGAAGTATAGCTGTTCGCGGCGGTAGGCGAAGTCGAGGGTGGCCATCTGGGCGTCGTCGCCGGTGGTCTTGGCGCGAGCGAAGGCCTCGCGGTACATGTCGTCGAGGTTGCCGAGGATGCGGTCGCGGGAGCGGGACATACGGATCTTCTCGAGGGCGTTGAGGGTGAGGCGCGGCGGCGAGTCGTCCGCGGAGAGTCCGGGGCGTGGGTTGTCGAGGCCACCCAGGCCAAGCAGGCGC
The DNA here is from genome assembly GCA_041483735.1 of Gemmatimonadaceae bacterium. Taxonomy (GTDB): domain Bacteria; phylum Gemmatimonadota; class Gemmatimonadetes; order Gemmatimonadales; family Gemmatimonadaceae; genus JBGPGH01. The sequence goes on from JBGPGH010000003.1 coordinate 154,975, forward strand.
TTGGCGGCGCCGATCATCAGCCGGCGGGACGTAGGGAGCTCGGTCATTGCGGCGTGAGGCAGTCCTGGCGCGCGACGGATATCGATGCGTGTACTGCGGCGAGGTCTTCGCGCCGGAGCGGCTGACGGTGGATCACGTGCAGCCGCGCGCGCGCGGCGGTGACCATTCGCCGGGTAACGTAGTGACCGCGTGCGAGGGGTGCAACGTGCGCAAGGGGCACCGGCGGCTGGCCGACTTCCTGCGCGACGAGCCCGGGGCCCGGGCGATCTTCTTCCGGCTGGCGATCCACGTCTGGCCCCGCCACCTGCGGGCCGTGCAGGAGGAAATCGACGCGCGGCCGTAGCCGCGCGTCCGTCCGGCTCAGCCGGTGACGAGCGCCCGGGGCCGCTTCTTCGCGCGGTCGGCGGCCGGGGCCGGCGCCGGTCGGCCCCTGGCGGCGCTGATCGTGAAGCTCTGCACCAGCGACTCCACCTGCTTCGCCTGGTCGGCGAGTGTGTGCGCCGAGGCGGCGGACTGCTGCGACGACGCGGCCGTCTGCTGGGTGATCCCGTTCATCTGGTCCATGGCGGTGGAGAGCTGCTCCACCCGGCTGCGCTGGTCGTCGGCCGCGGTCTGAATCTGCTCCATCCCGCGGGCGACGTCCTCGACCTCGACTTTGATGGCCTCGAGGTGCTTCAACACCTCGGCGTTGATGGCCGCGCCATCATCCGCCTTGCGCACCGACGTCTCGATCAGCCCGGCGCTGTTGCGCGCCGCCTCGGCGCTGCGCAGGGCCAGCGAACGGACCTCTTCGGCCACCACCGCGAAGCCGCGGCCGGCGTCGCCCGCCCGGGCGGCCTCGACGGCGGCGTTCAGGGCCAGGAGGTTCGTCTGGAAGGCGATTTCGTCGATCGTCTTGACGATCTTCGCCGTGGCATCGGACGACGCCTTGATCTCGTCGACCGCCGACGTGAGGCGGCGCATGCTGGCCGCGCCGGTGGCGGTGGCCGTGCGCGCCTCGTCGCTGCGGTGGCGCGCCGACCTGGCGCTCTCGGCCGTCTGCCCGATCATCGACGCCATTTCGCGCAGCGACGTCGACATCTCTCCGAGCGCGGCCGCCTGCTGCGACGCGCCATCGGCGACGCTCTGGCTGCCGCTGGTGATCTCGGCGGCGCCGCCGGCCACGCGCTCGGCCGTCTGCGCCATGTCACCCATCACCGAGTCGAGGTACGAGGCCGCGCTGTTGACCGCGGACTTGATCTTCTCGAAGTCGCCGTGATAGTCGCCGTGCACGCGCGCGGTGAGGTCGCGCTGCGCCAGGCGCTGGAGCACCGAGGTCGCCTCGTCGATCGGGCGCACCACCGCATCGAGGGTGGCGTTGATGCCGCCGACCAGCTCGCGGTAGCCGCCGGCGAAGCGTTCGGCGTTCCCGCGCTCCTGCAGGCGCCCGCCGCGGGCCGCGCCGATCAGGGCGTTGGTCTCCTCGATCATCGCCCGCAGCGTGCCGATCGCCTGCTGGAACGAGCCGACCGTCGCCTGGGTCTGCTCGATCATGCCATCGATGCTGGCGGCCAGGGCGCCGATCTCATCGCGCGACTCCAGCCGCAGCGGCTCGACGTGGGCATCGACGGTGACCGAGAGGTCGCCGGCGGCCATCGCCTCGGCGGCGCGCCCCATGCCGGCGATCGCGACACCGCGCAGCTGCTCGGCGCGGTCGGCGACGCTGCGCAGCGAACCGAGCAGACCGCGCACGATCCAGACAGAGATCATGGCGAGCAGTATGAGGAGGACGACCGTGACCACGGTGAGCGCGCGGGTCAGCAGCGTCTGGCGGGCGCGTGCGGCGGCGAACGCCTCGGCCATGCGCTTCTGATCTTCGGCGCTGCGGGCGGCGATCGCCTGGCGGATCGCGTTGTACCGCTCGGTCATCGCCTTCATGCCGTCCATGACGCCGGCGTCGGCCTTGCCGGTGATCATCGCCATGCTGGTGGAGCGGGCGGCGTCGAAGTAGGCATTGAAGCCCTGCTCGAGCACCGCGACATCGGCGGCCGTGAGGACCGGGTTGTTCTTCTCCTGCCGCACCACGCCGCGGAAGACGCCGGCCAGGGAGTCGACCGTCAGGAGCTGGGACGAGTCGCTGGCGGCGACGGCGTCACGCAGTCCTCGCTGCACCTCGACCAGCGTCCCGGTGAGGTTGCGGCCCATCGTCACCGACGGCGCGTATCCGGTCTCGATCAGCGTCAACTGCCGCTCGCTGCGCTTCCCGAGCACGATCGTCGCCACGAGCGTGATCACGAATCCGATGCCGGCGACGGCAGGGAGCAGGACGATCTTGGACCGGAAGGTCAGACTCTTCAGCATTTGTGCGCGACGGAGCGGAGGGATCGACGGCGGCCATCCGGGGGAACCGGGCCGCGGGAGCGGAGCGCGCGGGGCGCGTCCGGAATTCGGCCGGCGTGCTGGACTTCGCGCCGGCCGGGACGAGACGGGTTAGTGGACCGCGACGACCTTGACGCCGGTACCGAGATCCGCGCCCGCCGACACGTAGCCGATGGCGTTGGGATTGGCGCGGACGAAGCCGATCACGTCCTTCTCGAGCGCCATCTCCGGCGGCGGAACGTCCTTGCCCGCGAACAGCTGCTGCTGCCAGTAGGACTTGATCGCGGCGGACGGCCGGCCGTGCACCGCCTTCGAGAAGGTCTCCTTGATCGCATCGTTGCCGAACTCGATCGGGAAGACTTCCTGGCCGGTCTTCCACTTGGGCGTCTTCTTGAGCATCAGCTTCGACACATCGTCTTTGGACAGATCCGAAACCGGATTGGCCGAGTTGACGATGACCACCCAGCCCTGGGCGCGCAGAGGCGCGGCGGCAAGCGGGGCGAGCGCGACGAGCGCGAAGGCGGCGAGCAGAGTGCGTTTCATGGCGGAGTCGAGAGAGTCGCGGAAGGGAAAGAACGGGCCTGCCCGACGTGGCGGGCCCTGTGGAGCACATCGGCGAATGGCCTGACGGATCCGTCAGGTATCACCAAATGTCGGCGTTGCCGCAGGCGAACTTGAGCCGAATCACCGTCACGCCGCGTGCCGGGAGTGTTACGCCGCTTGCCGCCCGCAGCGGGGGCAGGCATGTTCGCCGCCGAACCGGATCGCGCCCGCGCCGACGGGCGGGCGACCGGGCGCTGCAACCAGGAGAGGAACGTGACGGCTGTGGGGCGGAATGTCCCCCGGAAGGACGGCGCCGCGAAGGTCTCAGGCGAGGCCCGGTACGTGGACGACCTGACCTTCCCCGGCATGCTGTTCGGCCGGACGATCCGGGCCACGGTGCCGTACGGACGCATTCGCGAATTGCGGATGGCGCTGGGGGAAGGCGGTTTCACGGTCGTGGATCACCGGGACATTCCGGGACGGAACGCGATCGCACTGATCGAGGACGATCAGCCATGCCTGGCGGCACACGAGGTGCGCCACATGGCCGAACCCGTCATCCTGCTGGCCCACGCGGACCGGGAAGCGCTGCAACGGGCCCGGGTGGACATCGACTACGAGGAGATGGAACCGGTATTCGACCCGGAGCAATCGCCCCGGGTGCTCAAGACGCTCCTGATCGAGAAGGGAAACGTCGAGCGCGCGCTGGCCCGGGCGCCGATCGTGGTGGAGGGGGAGTACCGCACGGGACACCAGGAGCACGTCTACATCGAACCGAACGGCGTCATCGCGCTGCCCGAGCCGGCGGGGGGCGTCACCGTGTACGGCTCGCTGCAGTGCCCGTTCTACGTGCACAAGGCGCTGGTGGCCGTACTGGCCCTGCCGCCGGACCGCGTGCGGGTGGTGCAGACCGAGACCGGGGGCGGTTTTGGCGGGAAGGAAGAGTACCCCTCGATGATCGCCGCCCACGCGGCGCTGCTGGCGCTGAAGAGCGGCCGGCCGGTGAAGCTGGTGTACGACCGCGCCGAGGACATGCTGGCGACCACCAAGCGGCATCCGTCCATCGTCAGGCATCGGACCGGAGTCTCGCGCGATGGGCGGCTGCTGGCGATGGACATCGAGGTGGTGCTGGACGGCGGCGCCTACGTGACGCTGAGCCCGGTGGTGCTGTCGCGCGGGGCGATCCACGCCGCGGGCCCGTACCGGTGCGGCCACGTACGGATTGCCGGGCGGGCGATGATGACCCACACGCCGCCCAACGGCGCCTTTCGCGGGTTCGGCGCGCCGCAGACGCAGTTCGCGATGGAAGTCCACATGGAACGGATCGCCGAGCGGCTGGAGATCGACCCGGTGCGGCTGCGGGCGAAAAACGCGCTGCGGCCCGGCGACACGACCGCCACCGGCCAGCGGATGGGTGATGACTGCGCGGCGCGCGAGGTGCTGCGCCTGGCGGCCGGCAAGTCGGGCTACGCGCGAAAGCGGCGCGCCTGGCAGGGGACGAACAGGGGGATCGGGGTCGCGCTCTTCTGGCACGGCTCCGGCTTCACCGGCAGCGGCGAAGTGCACCTCAAGTCGCGGGCGTCGCTGGCGCTGTCGGAGACCGGGGTCCGGATCCTGGTCGCCAGCACCGAGATCGGACAGGGGACGCGGACGATGCACGCCCAGATCGTGGCCGATGCGCTGGGCGTACCGTACGAGATGGTGGAGCCGGTGCAGCCCGACACAGCGGAAGTGCCCGACAGCGGCCCCACCGTCGCGTCGCGCACGTGCATGGTGGTGGGCCGGATCCTCGAGGAGTGCGCGGCCGAGATGCGCGAGCGCTTGGGCGGCCTGGCGCCTGACGAGTACTTCCGGCGGCACGGCCCGGTGGTCGTCACCAGGGAGTACCGGAAGCCCGCCGACGTGACCTGGGACGATGCCACGTACCGCGGCGATGCCTACGCGGCGTTCGGGTGGGGATGCGACGTAGCCGAAGTCGAGTACGACCCCGTCACGTACCAGATCCGGCCGGTGCGGGTCACCGCCGTGCAGGACATCGGGAAGGCGATCCACCCGGTGCTGGCGGCGGGGCAGATCGAGGGCGGCACGGCGCAGGGGCTTGGGTGGGCGCTCAACGAGGAAGTGGTGATGCGTGGCGGCGCAATGGCGAACGCGCAGCTCACCAACTACCTGATCCCCACCACGCTCGACACCCCGGCGATGGCCGTCCACATCGTCGAGCGCCCCACCCCGCACGGCCCATCGGGCGCCAAGGGCGTCGGCGAGATGCCTATCGATGGGCCGGCGCCGGCGGTGGTGAACGCCATCCGCCAGCTGGGGCTCGATGTCCGCGCCATCCCCGCCACCCCGGAGCGGATCATGGAGGCGGCGTGCGCCTCACCGTGAACGGCTCGGCGCACGATGTGGCCGCGCCGCCGATGGCCCGGCTGCTCGACGTGCTGCGCGAGGAGCTCCGGCTCACCGGGACCAAGGAGGGGTGCGGCGAAGGGGAGTGCGGGGCCTGCACGGTGCTGATCGACGGCGACCCGGTCTGCTCCTGCCTGGTGCCGGTGGCCCAGGCCGAGGGCGCCGAGGTCACAACTATTGAAGGGCTGGGCGGAAACCACCCGCTGCAGCGCGCGTTCGCCGGACTGGGCGGCGCGCAGTGCGGGATTTGCACACCGGGGATGATCATGGCGTCGGTGGCGCTGGGGCCGCGCCCATCGCTGGCGGCCATCCGGCGCGGCCTGGCGGGCAACCTGTGCCGGTGTACGGGATACGAGGCGATCTACCGCGCGGTACGGCAGGGAGGCGGGGACGGTGGGGGAGCTGGGGAGGCGGGCCGCGGCGCCAGGCGGCGCGACGCAAGGAAGGGTACGTGAGGGGGGCAGTGTCCGGGTTGATCCTGCTCCGGCCACATTCGCTGGCCGAGGCGCTCAAGATGTTAGGCGAGCGGGGTGGCACGGCGGGAGTCGGCACCGGTGACGCTCCGGGCGGCGCCGGCGGGAACGACGACACCCTGACGCCGATCGCGGGGTGCACCGATCTGTACGTCGCGCTCAACGCCGGCACGCTGGCGGCGACGCGATTTGTCGACCTGTCCGCGCTCGATGCGCTCCGCCGCATCGCCCTCCGCGGTGACGTCCTCCGCGTCGGCGCGCTGGCGACCTGCACCGCGCTCCAGCGATCGCGGCTCGTGAAGCAGCGCGCCCCGATCCTCGCCGCGGCCGCGGCCGAGGTGGGTGGGGTCCAGATCCAGCACCGCGGGACGATCGGCGGGAACATCGCCAACGCCTCGCCGGCCGGCGATACGCTGCCGGTGCTGGCCGCGCTCGAGGCGGTGGTGGTGCTGCGCAGCGCGGGCGGCGAGCGACGGGTCCCGCTCACGTCGTTCTACACCGGCTATCGCGCCACCGTCAGGCGCCCGGACGAGCTGATCGTCGCGGTCGAGATCCCGCCCGCGGACGGGAAGCAGTGGTTCCGGAAGGTGGGGACGCGCGCCGCGCAGGCGATCTCGAAGGTGGTGATGGCGGCGGTGCGGCCGGCGCGGGGCGCGCCGCGGATCGCGCTGGGGAGCGTGGCGCCGACGGTGATTCGCCTCCCCCGCACCGAGGCGTACCTGGGGGGCGGCGGCTCGATCGACGAGGCGCAGCGAGTGCTGCAGGACGAGATCGCGCCGATCGATGACCTGCGGTCGACAGCGGACTATCGGCGGCGGGTGGCGGGGAATCTGCTGGCACAGATGTGGAAAGAGACTGAGTACTGAGTACTGAGTACTGAGTACTGAGTACTGAGTACTGAGTACTGAGTACTGAGTACTGAGTATCGGGAAGTACTCACACGACCTTCGTAGCACCAGGGCCCGATAATGCGGGACAGACCCATCGCGCGCACCAATCGATACTCAGTACTCCGTACTCAGTACGTGGTGGTGCGGTACCGACCCATCGCGCGCACCAATCGATACTCAGTACTCCGTACTCAGTACGTGGTGGTGCGGCACAGACCCATCGCGCGCACCAATCGATACTCAGTACTCCGTACTCAGTACGTGGTGGTGCGGTACCGACCCATCGCGCGCACCAATCGAGACTCAGTACTCCGTACTCAGTACGTGGTGGTGCGGTACCGACCCATCGCGCGCACCAATCGAGACTCAGTACTCCGGACTCAGTACGTCGCAGCTCGCCCATGACCTCATCGCGCATCCAACTCGTCATCCGGGGCCAGAGCGTGGTAACCCCCGACGCCCTCGGGCCGGCGGCGATCCACGTCGGCGGTGGGGTCATCCGCGCGGTCACCTCATATGACGCGCCCGTGCCCGCGGGCGCGGCGGTGATCGAGGCCGGTGATGGCGTTCTCATGCCGGGGATCGTCGACTCGCACGTCCACGTGAACGAGCCCGGCCGCACCGAATGGGAAGGATTCGCGAGTGCCACCCGCGCCGCGGCGGCCGGCGGGGTCACGACCATCATCGACATGCCGCTCAACAGCATCCCGGCCACGACCTCGGCGGCGGCGCTGACCGAGAAGCGGACCGCGGCGGCGGCGCGCTCCCGCGTCGACGTCGGATTCTGGGGTGGCGTGGTCCCCGGCAACGTCGGCGAGCTGGCAGGGCTCCACGATGCCGGCGTGCTCGGCTTCAAGTGCTTCCTGGTGCCGTCAGGCGTGGACGAGTTCCCTCACGTGGGCGAGCGGGAGCTGCGGGTGGCGATGCCGGTGCTGGCCGAGTTGGGAGCGGTGCTGCTCGTCCACGCCGAACTCCCCGGGCCGCTCGAGCGGGCGCACCGGACGGGCGGCGACCCGCGGTCGTACGAGGGGTACCTGCACTCGCGTCCCCCGGAGGCCGAGCACGCGGCGATCGCGATGATGCTGCGGCTGTGCGCCGACTTCGGGACGCGGATCCACATCGTCCACCTCTCGTCGGCGTTCGCGGTCGACGCGTTGCGGGCCGCCCGCCTGGACGGGCTCCCGGTGACGGTGGAGACCTGCCCGCACTACCTCCACTTCGCGGCCGAAGACATCCCCGACGGGGCCACCGCCTACAAGTGCGCGCCGCCGATCCGCGGCCGGGCGAATCGTGAGGCATTGTGGGCGGCGCTGCGGGCGAACGACATCGACCTGGTCGCGTCCGACCATTCCCCCTGCCCGCCGGCGATGAAGGCGCTCGAGATGGGCGACTTCACCCGGGCCTGGGGCGGAATCGCCTCGGTCGAGCTCGGGTTGCGGATCATCTGGCACGGCGCGCGAAAGCGCGGATATTCCATGCGTCGGGTGGCCGACTGGATGTGCGCGGGACCGGCGCGCCTCGCCGGCCTCTCCCACCGCAAGGGACTGATCGCGGTGGGGTGCGACGCGGACCTGGTGCTCTGGCACCCTGACGAGCCGTGGCGCGTGGACGCCTCGGCGCTGCACCACCGGCACCCGGTGACGCCCTACGACGGCGAGATCATGGAAGGGAGGATCGAGATGACGATGGTGCGCGGGCAGGTCGTTTACCAGAATGGCGCATTCCCCGGAGAGCCCGCCGGAGCGCTGCTCCACCGGACCGCCGGCGCATGACCTCGACCGGCCCGCGGGAGGAACTCCCCGGCTTCACGCAGCTGATCGACCTCGCCGCGGAGCGGCTGCGCGGCGCGGTGCTGGTCGCCAACGACGAGTTCTTCGCGGAAAAGGAGAACCTGATCAAGGCCGCCGCGCCCGTGTGGATCGAGGGCCGCTACAACGACCGCGGGAAGTGGATGGATGGATGGGAGACGCGGCGCCGGCGCTCGCCCGGCCACGACTGGTGCGTGATCCGGCTGGGGTTGCCCGGCATCGTGCGCGGGGTCGTCGTCGACACCAGCTTCTTCACCGGCAACTATCCAGAGGCGTTCGCGCTGGAGGGATGCCGCGTGGCCGGGACGCCCGATCCGGAGGAGATCGTCCGGACCGCGACCTGGATCGACCTCCTCCCACGGACGCCGCTGCGGGGCGATGCTCGTCAGGCATTTGCGGTCGCCGTCACCGAGCGGGTGACGCACCTCCGCTTCACCATCCACCCCGACGGTGGGGTCGCTCGCCTGCGCGTGTTCGGCGACGTGGTCCCCGATCCGAAACGGCTGGCCGCCGCCGAGGTCGACCTCGCGTCCGCGGAGCTGGGCGGGCTGGTGGTGGCGTGCAGCGACCAGCACTACGGCCACCCGAACAACCTGCTGATGCCCGGCCGGGCCACGAGCATGGCCGACGGGTGGGAGACGAGGCGCCGCCGCGGGCCCGGCAACGACTGGGCGATCGTGAGGCTGGCGGCGCCGGGCCGGATCGCGCGGATCGAGGTCGACACCGACTTCTACCGCGGCAACGCGCCGGGGAGCTGCCGGCTGGAGGGGACACTCGCGCCGGGCGCGCCCGGCGACGCCCTGGCCGGTGATGACCCGCGCTGGACGGAGTTGCTCCCGTTGACGCCGCTTCAGCCGCACACCCGGCACGTCTTCGAGCCCGTCGCCGCTTCGTCAGGCAACGGCGTGTCACACGTGCGGTTCAGCATATATCCGGACGGCGGGGTCGCACGACTCAGACTGTTCGGCGCCGCTGTGCGCGTGAGGGTCGTCAAAGTGCCCGCGAACGATGCCGAGTAGCGTGGGCGCCACCGGGACCGGTGCGGGGCGGTGACGGCCGCCTTTTCCAAACCCGCCTCACGAGCGCTGGAGCGCCTCAACGCGCTGAGCGCCGCCGATGCCGCCGCCGAGTTGCTCGCCTGCTGCGGCGCATCCGCTTGGGCGCGCGACATGGCGGCCCACCGGCCGTTCAAGTCCGTGGACGACGTTCTGGCCGCCGCCGAGTCCGCCGGCGACCGCCTGACGACGCCCGACTGGCTGGAAGCGATTCGCGCGCATCCGCGGATCGGGGAGCGGGCGGCACCGGCGCACGACGCCCGATCGGCGGCCTGGTCGGCGCGCGAACAGGCCGGCGCCACCGCGTCGGAGCGGGCGATACGGGACGCGATCACCGAGGGCAACCGCGACTACGAGCGGAAGTTCGGACACCAGTTCATTATTCGCGCTTCGGGGCGCGGTGGCGCCGAGATGCTCGACGCACTGAAAGCGCGGCTGCTCAACGACGCCGGCACCGAGCTCAAGGTCGCCGCCGGCGAACAACGCCAGATCACTCGGCGGCGCCTGACTATGTTACTGACAGCGACTGGAGGAAGTGGATGAGCGGGATCTCGACGCACGTGCTCGACACCGCCCGCGGCGTGCCCGCCGCCGGCATCGCCGTCACGCTGGAGCTGGTGGGCGCGGGCGACGACGGCCGGGTACTGGCCACCGCCGCCACCGACGCCGACGGCCGCGTGCGCGCCCTGCTCCCACCGGGCTCGCCGCTCGCCGCCGGCACCTATCGCCTGACCTTCGACACCGAGGCCTACTTCCTGGCCCAGCGGACCGCCGCGTTCTATCCGACGGTAGTCGTATCCTTCCGCGTGCAGGACGTCTCCAAGCCGCATCACGTCCCGCTCCTCCTCAGCCCGTTCGGCTACTCGACCTATCGCGGGAGCTGACCACCGTGCCCTCTCCGTCCCCCGCCCCGCCGCCACCGGTCCTGGGCCGCAACAGCTACGGCAAGTCGCGCGTGCGCCTGGTCAAGGTCGACCGTCTCGCCGACCGTCACGACCTGCACGATGTCACTGTCGACATCCGCTTCGAGGGGGACTTCGAGACCGCGCACACCGAGGGGGACAACAGCAAGGTCCTCCCCACCGACACGATGAAGAACACCGTGTACGCGATGGCGCGGCAGCACCCGCTCGATCCGCTCGAACGGTTCGGCTTCGTGCTGGCCGAGCATTTCCTGAGCTGGAATCCGCAGGTGACGCGGGTGCGGGTGCGGATGGCGGAGCGGTCGTGGATCCGCCTGCGGGCGAGCGGCCGGCCGGATCCGCACGCGTTCCGGAGCGCCGGCAACGAGCGACGGCTGGCCGAGGTCACCGCGACCCGCGAGGGGGTGACGGTCCGTGCCGGCGTGGACGAGCTGCTGGTGCTGAAGACCACCGGCTCGGCATTCTCGGGCTTCGTGCGCGACACCTACACGACACTGGCCGAGACCGACGACCGGATTTTGGCGACGGTGGTGCGGGCGCTGTGGCGGTACGACGACGCCAACCGGCAGCCGGCGTTCAACGCCGCGCACGAGCGGGCTCGTCAGGCACTGCTCGACACCTTCGCGGCGCACGAGAGCGCGAGCGTGCAGCACACGTTATGGGCGATGGGGCGGGCGGCGCTGGCGGCGTGTCCCGAGATCGCCGGGATCAGGCTGACGCTGCCGAACAAGCACCACCTGCTGGTGAATCTGGAACCGTTCGGGCTGACGAATCCGAACATGGTCTACGTGGCGACGGAGGAGCCCTTTGGCGTGATCGAGGGGGAGGTAGGGAGGTAGGGAGGTAGGGAGGAAGGAGGGAGGAAGGGGGTGCGGAGGTGGGCCCATCCACCTCCCCAAATGCTTCACGACGGAGCGTTACCGGCGTCTCGCCCTCGCGCTCACCAGCTCCCGATACGTCGCCGCCTCCAGGTCCGCCGGTCTGAGCCCGGTAGCCTCCAGCAGCTCCCTGAGCTCCACCGCCCCGCACCGCACCGCCCGCCGCACCGCGTCGTACAGCGCCTGCGCGGTCGCGTACTCGTCCTGCACGTTGCCGGCACGCGCCGTGGGAGCCGGCGATGCCAGCAGCCCGCGCAGCCGCGCGGCCGCGCGCGGGAAGGTGCCGCGATAAAACGCGTAGACGGCCGCGTAACGCGACACCAGCTGCCCCGGGTGCAGGTCCCACCCCTGGTAGAAGCCGCAGGCCAGCGAATGCGAGACGTCGTCGAAGTGGAGACGCCAGGCGCGGTCCACGGCCGCCACGTCGTCAGGCGACGGCGCCCGGCCGGCGGCCATCGGGCCCCCGGCGGATCGTGTGGCCGGGACCGGGAGGACGTTGGTCGACCCGTCCACCACCCGCACCCCCGTCCCGGCGAACCCCACCTGCATCATCTGCCGCGCGAAGTCGCAGGCCGGATGCCGTAACCGCTGATGCTCGGCGGCGATCCCGCAGCCGGCGGTGTAGTCGTAGGTGCCGAAGTGCGCGGCCACCAGCCGCCCCGCGCCGGCGCGCGCCACCCCGGGAAGCGGCGACGTGCCATCCGGCCCCATGACGATCGCCGGCGTCTCGATCATCACGTCGACCGGGATCGACCGGTGCGGCAGGCGCAGGGCGCGCTCCAGCCTGTCGAGCGCCGCGACCAGCGCCGTCAGCTCGGCCGGCTCACAGACCTTGGCGAGGGTGACGACGAATCCCGGCGGCAGTCCGCCGGCGCGCTTGACCATCGCGCGCACGAACCGGTCCAGGGTGCGGAGTCCGCGGGCCCGGGTGGCGCGACCGAACGGTTTGATCCGGATCCCGAACCGGGGCGGCAATGCGTGACTGCCTGACGACTCGGCGACCGCCTCGCCGAGTCGTGAGGCATCGGCGTCCTCCTCGGCGTCGGGACGGAAGCCGTAGCCATCCTCGAAGTCGATCCGGAGGTCGTCCAGCGGCACGGTGGACAGCTTGTGCTTCAGGCGCGGGTACAGGTCGGCTGCCAGCACCGGCGCGATCCCCATGGCGTCGGCCAGCCGACCCGCATCGGGCGCATAACGAGCCAGGATCGAGAGCGCTTCGCGGCCGCAGCGCGCCAGCCAGTCCGAGGTGAAGTCGAGCGCCGGCAGGTACATCGTCTGGACCGGCGGATGGGTCACGTGCAGCGCGGTCCACAGGTCGCGCCCGTCGGCACGCGCGGCGGCGCGCCGGACCCGCGTGCGGCCGCTAGCCATTGTAGATCCGCCCCCGCGTCTCCCGGTACCGGTCGAGCACCGCCCGCGCCTCATCGCGCCGCACGCCGCGCACGATCTCGATCCCGCGCTGCTCCAGGTAGCGATACGACTCCGGGAACACCGGCCCCTCATCGAAGTTGAGGCGTGAGGCGTCCTCGCGGAGCGCGCCGTAGACCACCCGACGCACGCCGCTCCAGAGCGTCGCGCCCAGGCACATCGCGCACGGCTCGCACGATGTCACCAGCTCGTGCGCCGGCATGCCCGCCGCCTGCAGGGTGAAAGAGCCCACGCGCCGCTGCGCCATCATGAACGCGACCATCTCGGCGTGGAGCGTGCTGTTGTTGAGCCGGATCACGCTGTTGACGCCGACCGCGACCAGGGCGCCGCCGGCCATCTCGAACACCGCGGCGCCGAACGGGCCGCCGGTGTCGCGCTCCACGTTCTCGCGGGCGAGGGTGATGGCGAGCGCCATCTTCTCGTCGTCCGACTGGTACCGGCGATCCCAGTCGACCAGCGCGGGGAGCCAGACCGGATAGTCGACGCGCAGGTCGGCGGGCGGGCGGGCGCCGGTCAGCGCAGCCCCCGCTCCCGCATCAGGCGCGCGATAGTGGCGTCGTCACGGGCCATGGGCTCCAGCACCTCGCAGACATCGTCGTCGCTGCCCCCCTCGGTGCGGGCGAGGGGCGGCGGAAATCCGCCGGCGGCGGCGCGGGGCGTCCCCGCCCGCCGGTCGACCTCCAGCACGGCGACGACCGGGAGCTCGCCGTCGGCGCTGGTGCGGCGAATCCGCACCACCGGCCCGTGCGCCAGCGTCCGCTCGTAGAGAACGCCGTCGGTCATCGCGAGTCCAGTGAAGTCGCTGAGAGCATCCGCCCGAAGGTGCGCAGCCGGCGGGCGGCGTGCAAGACGCTCCGCGCCACCCCATCTTATGGTATGGGCGTCGACGGCCGGCTCGCGCCGGTGACCGCTGGCCGGCTCCCCGTCGCCGTTGCCCGCGGGCCCCACTGGAGGCTCCATGTTCGAGCAGGTGAAGCTGAACGGCCTGACGATGACCGTGGGCCGCCCCGAAGCCGGCGCGCCGCCGCGCCCGCCGATTCTGTTCGTCCACGGGATGTTCGGCGGCGCCTGGTACTTCGAGAAGTACCAGCGCTTCTTCACCGGGCGCGGCCACCCGACCTACGCGCTCGACCTGCGCGGCCACCACGGCAGCCGGCCGGTGGCGGAGCTGGGCCGGGTGTCGGTGAACGAGTTCGTCGCCGACGCGCTGGAGGCCGCCAACCACATCGGGCGCCCGGTGATCATCGGCCATTCGATGGGCGGGCTGATCGCCCAGAAGCTGGCCGAGGCGGACGCGGTGCGGGCGGCGGTCTTCCTGTGCGCGGCGCCGCCGCGTGGGATCATCGTCAGCAGCCCGACGCTGATCTGGAAGCAGCTCAAGTACCTCCCCGAGCTGCTCCGCTCGATGCCGCTGGTCGCGACCGCGAAGGACAACGACGACGTGACGCTGAACCGCGTCCCGGCCGCCGAGCGGCCGGCCCTGAACGCGCGGTTCGTGGCCGAGAGCGGCCGGGCGGGACTCGAGATTTCGTTAGGGCTTATCACGGTGGACGCCGGCCGCATCCGCTGTCCGGTGCTGAGCGTCACCGCCTCCGACGACCGCTTCGTGGCGCCGCGGGTGGGCCGCCAGATCGCCGCCAAGTACGGCGTCCCGGTGCTGGAATTCCCCGGTCACGGCCACTTCATCCTCTGGGAGCCGGGGTGGGAGCAGCCGGCGGCCGAGATCGCCGCCTGGGTGGACCGGGCCCCGGAGGGAGCGCCGGCGGCTACTGGTCCAGGCGCTGGATCTCTCCGGACCGGCGCGACGGGAGTTCCTCTCGCATCATCATAAAGCCGCCCACCGCCAGGACGAGCGCCAGCGCCAGCAGCGCCGTCCGCAGCGGGTCGTGCGGGTCCGTCAACTGCTTGATGCCGATCGACACGTTCACCGCGCCCAGGGCCAGGCCGACCAGCGTCGGCAGCATGCGCGCGTGCTTGACGAACCGCTCGTAGAGCACCAGGGCGACGATCAGCCCGGCGATGGCCACCTGCACGTACGCCAGCGTGTGCCAGAACCCCATCCGTTCCTCCCTGACCGCCTCCGTGGGGCCGGAGCGCTCCTCGTGAGGCGCCCGGCTGCGCCGGTCAGCGGACCGACTCCAGTTTGTTGTCGCCCGGCGGCGCGACGTACCGGTACTCCTCCACCACCCGCTTCCCGATCAGGTGCTCGGTGACGATGCGCATCGCCCCCGCCTCGTCCACCCCCGCGTACCAGGTATCCTCCGGATAGACGACGACCATCGGCCCGTGTCCGCACTGGTTCATGCACCCGGACTGGTTCACGCGGACGATCCCCTTGAGGCCGGCTCGATGGCACTCTTTCTTCATCGTCTCGTGCACTTCCGGACCGCCTTGCCACGAGCAGGTCTTCCCGGACGTGCAGACGAACACGTGGTAGCGATACTGCCCCATGGCTTGAACTTACCGCCCGACCGGTCCCCCCGCAGGATACCCGACAAAATTACTTGCCAATGGCCACTTCCGAGAGTTTCTTTGAGATCGATGTTCGCGTCGGGACGATCCTCCGCGCCGAACCGTTTGCGGAGGCGAAGAAGCCGGCGATCAAGCTGCTCCTCGACTTCGGGCCGGAACTCGGGCTCAAGCGGTCGAGCGCGCAGCTCACGGTGCACTACACGCCGGACGGGCTCGTGGGGCGGCAGGTGGTCGCGGTCGTGAACATCGGTGAACGGCGCATCGCGGGATACACCAGCGAAGTCCTGGTGCTCGGCGCGCTCCCGCAGCCTCACGAGGTGATCCTCCTCGCGGTGGACCAGCCGGTCGCCAACGGGACGCGCGTCGGATAGCAGCATCGGGAGATGCAAGGAGGGAGGCATGACCCCACCCACCGCCACCGCGACACCGGCGGCACCACTGACAGCCATCGTCAACAAGGGCTACGCGCATCCGGAGATGCTGGTCACCACCGAGTGGCTGGCCGAACATCTGGGCGATGCGAAGCTGCGGATCATCGAGAGCGATGAGGACGTACTGCTGTACGACACCGGCCACATTCCCGGCGCCCAGAAAGTCGACTGGCACGCCGACCTGAACGATCCGGTGCTGCGCGATTACATCAGCGCCGATAAATTCCAGGCGCTGCTGCGGTCGAAGGGGATCGACGAGAACACGACGGTGATCTTCTACGGCGACAAGAACAACTGGTGGGCGTGCTACGCGCTCTGGGTCTTCCAGCTGTTCGGGTTCACCAACGTACGGGTGCTGGACGGCGGGCGGATGAAGTGGGAGGGAGAGCACCGGTCGATGGTGACCGAGTTGCCGAAGCTGCCGGCCTCGCGCTTCACCGCCAAGGCGCGCGACGACGCGAAGATTCGGGCGTTCTTCGCCCAGACCCGGGCGCACATGGAGGCGAAGAAGCCGATGGTGGACGTCCGGTCGCCGCAGGAGTTCACCGGCGAGCGGACCCACATGCCGGACTACCCGCAGGAGGGGACACTGCGCGGCGGGCACATTCCGGGGGCGAAGAGCGTGCCGTGGGCACGCGCCGCCAACCCCGACGGGTCGTTCAAGACGTCGGCCGAGCTGCGGCAGATCTACGAGACCGAGCAGGGGCTCAAGCCTGACGACGACATCATCGCCTATTGCCGGATCGGCGAGCGGAGTTCACACACCTGGTTCGTCCTCACCTACCTGCTCGGGTACACCCGCGTCCGGAACTACGACGGCAGCTGGACCGAGTGGGGGAACGCGGTCCGGGCGCCGATCGAGAAAACGTACGTCGAGGGAGGCGGGAAGGCGTGAGCAACCCGTCAACCGCGTCCGCTCCGGCCGCGGCCAAACGGCCACCCAACCGGGTGGTCGTCGAGTGGAAGGGAGATCAGCGCTTCGACGCCTCGCGTCCGTCCGGCCCCGTGATGCGGCTGGACGGCCGGGGCGAGAGCGGGCAAGGGCCGGTGGACGCGCTCCTCTCGGCGCTGGCGGCGTGCGGGGCGATCGACGTGACGGAGATCCTGGCCAAGCGCCGCACGCCGGTGGAGCGGATGACGATCGCCGTCACCGGCCACCGGGCCGAGGCCACCCCCCGCCGGCTGCTGCGCGTGGAGCTGGATTACGCCATCACCGGCGCCGGGATCGAGCGCGTGCACGCCGAACGCGCGGTGCTGCTGGCGCTGGGGAAGTACTGTTCAGTGCGCGACTCCCTGGCCACCGACATCGTGATCGAGTTCCGGGTAGAGCTGAACGGGGAGGCGGGAAAGAGCGTCGCGTTACCGTGTAACTAGAACGAGGAATGAGGAACGAGGAGAAAAGCCGCTCGTCTCCTCGTTCCTCGTTCCTCGTTCGCGTTGCCCCTCACCCCGGCGCAAACCCTGCCTCGCGCAACGCCGCCACCACCCGCGTGCGCACCCGCTCGGGCGGCGGCTGGTCGCGATCGGAGCGCGCTGTGGCCAGCGCCGCGAGGAAGGTCTGTTCGAAGGCGAAGTGCGGGTAGCATTGCGCGCAGACCGCCAGGTGCTGGCGCACCTCGGCCTCGCGGGCGGGGGTGAGCTCGTCGTCGAGATAGTCGAAGAGCTGCCGCATGGCGGTGGCGCAGTCGATCATCGCGGGCGTCTCAGGCATCGGGGTTCTCCCTGAACGGCGACCTGTCGGCAGTGCCGGCGAAGCCGGCGTCTTTCGCGTACTCGAAGAGCATTTCCTGGAGCATCCGGCGTCCCCGGAAGAGGCGCGAGCGGACCGTTCCAATCGGCACGCCAAGGATTTCCGACGCGGCCTCGTACGACTGGTCCTCGAGGTCGACCAGGACCACCGCCGAGCGGAACGGCTCGGTCAGCTTGCGCAGCGCGGCGTCGATGGCGGGGGCGAGGTCGATGCGGGCGAGGAGCCCGTCGACGCCCTCTCTCATCGCGCCGGCGTGGATCACGATCGCGGCCAGCGCCTCGACGTTCCCGTCTTCCAGCGACAGGTGGCCGCGGTCGCGCTCGCGCGAGCGCAGGAAGGAATTGCGGCAGATGGTGAACAGCCACCGCCGGCACTCGCTCCCGGGCACGAACGTGTGCCAGGAACGCCAGGCGCGGAGGAAGGTGTCCTGCACCAGGTCGTCGGCGTCGGACTCGTCGCGGGTCAGCGAGAGCGCGAACCGGTAGACGTCGTCCAGGTACGGCAGCGCCTCACGCTCGAAGCGGCGGTCCCGGTCCGGTGAGGACTGGGACGGCGCGTTTGACCCGGTAGCGGGCGGAGGATTGGTCATGCTGGGGCAGGTATCCGCGGGCGGCGGGATTGGTTCCGCGCAGTCGGCGTTTCCGCCCCTTGCGCCGCTCCCCCTCCTGCTCCGATAATAGCTTCATATGGGCGCCACGGGCCCCCCGGCCGCGGCGCCGTCGGCGCTCGATCGACGGGCGATTCGCCAGCGTGCGCCGGCCGCGTCTTCAACCGTGAGGTGCAGCGCATGCGGTGGACAAAACCTGAATTCGTCGTGGTCGAAGTGACCATGGAAGTCACCGCGTACGTCGCAAGACGCTGACGACGCACCGAGGGCCCGCCACGGCGGGCCCTTCGAGTCTCCGCCCTCCCCCTCCCCGAAAACGTGCAGCTGGTCCTGCTGGGCACCGCGGCCGGCGGCGGCTTCCCGCAGTGGAACTGCTGGTGCGCCGTCTGCCGCGTGGCGCGTCTCCACCCCGAGTCGGCGCACCCGCGCACGCAGTCGTCGCTGGCGGTGAGCACCGATGGGGCGCGCTGGTTTCTGTGCAACGCCTCCCCCGACATCCACGGCCAGCTGCAGCGAATCGCCACGCCCCCTGATGCCGGCGCCGGCCGCCGACTGAGTCCCATACACGGAATCATCTTCACCGACGCCGAGCTCGACCACACGCTGGGGCTGGCCCTGCTGCGCGAGTCGCGGTCGCTGGCCGTGTACGCGACCGCCCCGGTGCTCGACGTGATGGAGCGCGACTCGCGGCTGCTCGCCGTCACCCGCGCATTCACCGACGTGGAGGCGACGACGTTGCCGTGCGATGACGGCCCGGATGCGGCCATCGCGGGGGAGGCGGTGCCGCTGCGCTATCGAGGCGGCGCGCCCAGCGGGCTGACGGTACGCGCCTTCGCGGTGCCCGGCGACGCACCGCGCTTCGCCGGCGCCGAGGCCGCCGGCCTCACGGTGGGGCTGCTCCTCCACGACAGCACGACCGGCGGCACCGCGGCGTTCGTCCCCGGATGCGGCGCGATCGATGACGCCGTCCTGGCGCGGCTGTCGGCGGCCTCGCTGGTGCTGTTCGACGGCACCTTCTGCCACGACGATGACATGCGGCGCGCCGGCGTGTCCGGGGCCACCGCGCGCGAGATGGGGCACGTCCCCATGTGGGGCGCCGACGGCAGCCTGACGCGGCTGGCCGCCCTCCCCTCGCGGCGGACGGTGTTCACGCATATCAATAACACCAACCCGGTGCTCGTCGAGGACGGCCCGGAGCGGCTCCGCGTGCGGGAGCTCGGCTTCGAGGTCGGCGACGACGGCATGCGGTTCACGCTCTGACCCGCCGGCCGCGGCCGGAGGGACCCCCGAATCCGGGCGCCGGTCGCGCCCGCCCGCCGTCATGACCCGTACCACCGCGTCCCCGCCGCGCCAGCCTGACCTGTCGGCGCTGCCGGCTCCGCCGCCGCCGCCGATTCCGGCGCTCGACCGGCCGCTCGCCCCCGAGGCGCTGGCCGGCGCGCTGCGCGCGTTCAGCACGTCGTACTACGCCGTGCACCCGTTTCACACGCTGATGCACGAGGGAAAGCTGAGCCGGCGGCAGCTGCAGGGGTGGGTGGCCAACCGGCTCTGCTATCAGCGGGCGATCCCGCGCAAGGACGCGGCGATCCTCTCCAATTGCCCCGACCCCGATGTCCGCCGCCTCTGGATCCAGCGGATCGTCGACCACGACGGCAGCGCGCCGGGCACCGGCGGGATCGAGATGTGGGTCAGGCTGGGCGAAGCGTGCGGAGTTCCGCGCGAGGAAATGCTCGACGAGCGGCACGTGCTTCCCGGCGTCCGGTTCGCCGCCGAGGCCTACGTCACGTTTTGCCGCACCCGGCCGTGGGTCGACGCCGTCGCCAGCTCGCTTACCGAGCTGTTCGCCCCCGACCTGATGCACAAGCGGCTGGAGGCATTCCCCCGCCACTATCCGTGGGTCGATGCCCGCGGCCTGGAGTACTTCCGCAGCCGCCTGGTGCAGGCGCCGCGCGACAGCCGACAGGGACTCGAGATCGTCCAGGCCCATTGCACCACCGTCGACACCCAGCGCGCCGCGTTCGACGCCCTCGCCTTCAAGCTCCAGGTGCTCTGGGTGATGATCGACACGATCCACCACGCCTACCGGTGATCCGTGCCTGACGCGATGGCGCTCTCGGCGCGGCCGGCGCTCTGGCGGCTGGCCCGGATCGAGTTCGACCCGGTGCGGGGCCAGCGCGTGCTGCTCTACCCGGAGGGCGCGATGCTGCTCAACGACACCGGCGCCGAGATCCTGGCCCTCTGCGACGGCCGCCGCACGGTGGCCGACATTGCCTCCGACCTCGGCAGGAAGTACGATGCCGAGGTGACGGACGACGTGGCAGCCTACCTGGCGGCGCTGGCCGAGCGGGAGCTGATCCACGACGCCGGCGGCACGCCGCCCTACGCGCGCTGAGCGCCCTCCGCAAGACTCCGGTGCATGAATGCCTGACGAGCGGCCCGACTCCGCCCCACCCGGTCACCCCACCACGCTCCTGGCGGAGCTGACCTGGCGCTGTCCGCTCCACTGCCCGTACTGCTCCAACCCGGTGGACCTCGCCCTGGCCCGCGGCGAGCTCGCCACCGGCGACTGGCTGCGGATCCTCTCCGAGGCGCGGGCGCTGGGCGTGCTGCAGCTGGGGCTGTCGGGGGGCGAGCCGCTCGTCCGCAGGGACCTCGAGGCGATCGTCGCGCACGCGCGCGCCATTGGCCTCTACACCACGCTGGTGACCTCGGCGCTGGGGCTCACCGCCGACCGGTGCCGCCGCCTCGCCGACGCGGGGATCGACCACATCCAGATCTCGTTCCAGGACAGCGAGCGGGCGAGCGCCGAGCGGATCGCCGGCACGGCTTCGTGGGAGAAGAAGCAGGCGGCGGCGGCGCTGGTGAAGACGCTGGGTGTCGCGTTCACGGTGAACGTGGTGCTGCACCGCGCGAACCTGGACCGCATCGACGACATCATCAGGATGGCGGGTGACCTGGGGGCGGACAGACTGGAACTCGCCAACACCCAGTACTATGGCTGGGCGCTGGCGAACCGCGACGCGCTGATGCCGACGCGCGAGCAGCTGGCGCGCGCCGAGGGCGTGGTGGATGCGGCGATCGCGCGCTACCGGGGGCGGATGCAGATTCTCTACGTGCTCCCCGACTACTATCAGGACTATCCCAAGCCGTGCATGGGCGGCTGGGGCGCGGTGTACCTGGTGGTGGCGCCTGACGGGCGCGTGCTCCCCTGCCAGGCGGCAACCCACATCACCTCGCTCGAGTACAGCAGCGCGCGGGACCATCCGCTCGAGTGGATCTGGCGCGAGTCGCCGTCGTTCCGCGCCTACCGCGGCGAGGGGTGGATGCGCGACCCCTGCCGCGGCTGCGATCGCCGGTCGCTGGACCATGGTGGGTGCCGGTGCCAGGCGTTCGCGCTCACCGGCGATGCCCGGAACGCCGACCCGGTCTGCATCAAGAGCGCCGACCACGCGCTGGTGACCGCGGCCCGCATCGCGTCGACTCGTGAGGCGCCGCCGTTCACCTGGCGGGGCGTGCGGGCGGCGGCCGGGAGCGCCGGATGACCGCGCCCAGGCCGCCGGCGCCGGCGGAGGCGGCTGGGAGCGGCGCGCCGGCGCCCGATACGCGGCGCGACCGGATGGCCGCGCTGGGGCTGTCGCTGGCCGGCGTGGCCCACGAGCTCAACAACCCGCTGGCCGCGATCAGCGGCTTCGCGCAGCTGCTGCTGCAGAGCGACCTCCCGCCTGACGACCGGTCGGCGGTGGAGACGATCGCCCACGAGGCGCGCCGGGCCGCCCGGATCGTGCGCGGACTGCTCGACTACTCGCGCCGCCAGGAGGGCAGTGCCCGCGAGGACCTCGACCTGAACGAGCTGGTGCGCTACATCGGCCGGATTCAGCGCTATACCATGGAGACGCACGGCATCCGGTTCGAAACGATCCTCGCGGCGTCACTGCCACCGCTCCGCGCCGACCCGGCCAGCCTGGAGCAGGTGATCCTGAACCTGGTGGTGAACGCCCGCCACGCGCTGCTGTCGGTGACCCCGCCCGCCGCGCCGCCACGCATAACGGTCCGCACCCGCGCCGACGGCGAGCTGGTGATCATCGAGGTCGACGACAACGGGCCGGGGATCCCGCCGGAACACCTCGAGAACATCTGGGATCCCTTCTGGACCACCAAGCCCGACGGCGAAGGCACCGGACTCGGCCTGTCGGTGGTGCACGGTATCGTGATCGCCCACGGCGGCGCGATCGACGTCCGCTCCGACCCGTCGAAGGGCACGACCTTCACCGTGACGCTGCCGGCGCACCTGGTGCTCGAACGTGAGGAGCCGGCGCCGGACGCGCCGCCGCCAGGCGCACCGGTCGCGACGCGCGCCGCCGGCACCGGGTCGCCGATGGCCGCCGGCGCGGGCGCGGCGGCCCGCGCGATGGACGTGCTGGTGGTGGACGATGAGCCGTCGATCGTGCGCTTCATGACGCGCTACCTGGGCGGGCGTGGACACGCCGTGGTCGGCGCGTCCACCGGCGAGGAGGCGCTCAAGCTGGCGGCCGGCGCATCGTTCGATGTCGTGGTGTGCGACCTGCACCTGCCCGGGATCGATGGAGTGGAGTTGATCCGCCGCCTGCGCGCGCTCCCGCGCGGTGGTCAGGCGCGCTACGTGCTGGCCACCGGCGCCCGCGGCGGGCCGGCCGAGCGGCGCGGCGACGCCCGGGGCGGGAATGGCCCGGGGGACGGGAGCGCCGACGCGGTCGTCGCGAAGCCGTTCGACATGGCGACCCTGCTTCGGCTGGTGGAGGGCGCCGGGCCGGCTTCGCAGCCGCCCGGGTGACCCCAGTGCCCGGCTGTCCGATTCCGGGACGTCCAATCCCGGGAGCGGACAGCGTCCGGGGCGTGCGGCGCCCACCGGGTCCGGGCCAACCCACTCTCCGCCAGACACTTGGGGTGGATGGGGCGGGTGGCACGCCTCTTCCTTTAGAGAGCCACGCCGTGGCACGTCCGCACGGCATGCCGTAGTACCCGACACTCCCACCCGACTCGTATCAGCCGTGGACATTCAACGCGCACCGGTCAGGAAGCGGAAGCCGTTCATCTTCGCCGCCCTCGCGGTGGTCGCGGTGGTCGTGGTGACCGTCGCCCTGTCGCGCCTGGAGCCGGCCGCGCCAACTGTCGAGCGCGGGACGCTCTGGATCGACACCGTTCGACGCGGCACGATGGTGCGGCAGGTGCGCGCGCCCGGCACGCTGGTTCCCGAGCACATCCGGCTCGTCTCGGCGGTGACCGCGGGGCGGGTGGAGGCGCTGCCCTACCGGGCGGGCGTGACGGTGAACGAGGCGACCGTGCTGCTGGAGCTGAGCAATCCCGACGTGCAGCTCCAGTCGCTGGAGGCGCAGCGGGCGCTGACGCAGTCGCAGGCCGAGCTGGTGAACCTGCAGACGGCGCTGGAGACGCAGCGTCTCACGCAGCAGGGCGTGGTGGCGACGGTCAAGACCGACTATCTCGAGGCCAAGCGGACGGCGACGGTGACCGCGGCGCTGGATGAGCGCGGCCTGACGACGTCGATGGAGCGCGACCGGGCCAGGGAAAAGGCCGAGGAGCTGGCGTCGCGCCTGGATATCGAGCAGCAGCGACTGAAGATCATCAGCCAGGCGATCGACGGTCAGCTGTCGCTGCAGCGGGCGCAGGTGGGCCGGCTGCGGGCGATCGCCGAGTTCCAGAACGACCGGGTCGCGTCGATGAAGGTGCGCGCCCACGACCACGGCGTATTGCAGGACATCGCGCTGGAGCTCGGGCAGTGGGTGGTGCCGGGCCAGCTGCTGGCGAAGGTGGCGCAGCCGGGGCGGTTGAAGGCGGTGCTGCGCGCCCCGGAGACGCAGGCGAAGGACATCGTG
The DNA here is from genome assembly GCA_041483735.1 of Gemmatimonadaceae bacterium. Lineage (GTDB taxonomy): Bacteria > Gemmatimonadota > Gemmatimonadetes > Gemmatimonadales > Gemmatimonadaceae > JBGPGH01. The sequence goes on from JBGPGH010000003.1 coordinate 178,867, forward strand.
GTCGGGCAGAAGGTGGCGATCGACACCCGCAACGGCATCGTGGCGGGCCACGTGATCCGGCTCGACCCGTTCGCGGCGAATTCGACGGTCGGCTTCGAGGTCGCGCTGGACGGTCCGCTCCCCAACGGTGCCCGGGCCGACCTGAGCGTGGACGGCACGGTGGAGATCGACCGGCTGGAGAAGACGCTCTACATGGTGCGTCCGGCGTACGGCCAGCCCGAGAGCGTGGTGGGGATCTTCCGCCTCGATCCCGACGGGCGCACGGCCAGCCGGGTGAACGTCAAGCTCGGCCGCGGGTCGGTGAACGCCGTCGAGATCCTGCAGGGCCTGTCCGAGAACGATCACGTGATCGTGTCGGACATGTCACAGTGGGACAACGTGGACAAGGTCCGGATTCGTTAGGGCAGCGGTCAGCGGTCAGCGGTCAGCGGTCAACGACCGAGGCCTTGGTGTTGTTTTCTCGTTTCTCGTTTCTCGTTTTCGTCTCCTCGTTCCTCGTTCGTTTCCCCTTTCTCTCCCCACCCCATGACCGCGTCAGACCAGCCGCTCATCCGTCTCAGCAACGTGAAGAAGGTCTTCCTCACCGACGAGGTGGAGACCCACGCGCTCTCCGAGGTGCACCTCGAAATCGCCGCCGGCGAGTACATCGCCATCGCCGGCCCGTCGGGGTGCGGCAAGACGACCCTCCTCTCCATCCTCGGGCTGCTCGACACGCCCAGCGACGGCGAGTACTGGCTGGACGGCCGGCCGGTGGCCCAGCTGTCGGGCAGCGACCGCGCCCGCGTCCGCAACCGGCAGATCGGGTTCATCTTCCAGGCCTTCAACCTGATCGGCGATCTTACCGTCTACGAGAACGTCGAGCTCCCGCTCACCTACCGCGACATGCCGTCGGCGGAGCGGAAGCAGCGGGTGCAGGCGGCGCTGGAGCGGGTGGGGATGTCGCACCGGATGAAGCACTTCCCGTCGCAGCTCTCGGGCGGCCAGCAGCAGCGCGTGGCGGTGGCCCGGGCGGTGGCCGGCGATCCGCTGATCCTCCTGGCCGACGAGCCGACCGGTAACCTCGACTCGACCAACGGCGAGTCGGTGATGGAGCTGCTCCGCGAGCTGCATCGCGGCGGGGCGACGATCTGCATGGTGACGCACGATCCGCGCTACGCCGAGCATGCCGACCGATCGGTGCATCTGTTCGACGGACGTGTCGTGGAGGAGTCGACCGGCGTCTCGGCGTGAGCCACCTGGCGCGCGATCTCCGGCTGGCGCTCCGCGCGCTCGTCAGGCGGCCCGGGTATGCGATCGTCGCGATCCTGTCGTTGAGCCTGGGGATCGGCGCCAACACCACGATCTTCTCGCTGGTCAACGCGGTCGAGTTCCGCGGGCTGCCGTACCGGAACGTGGACCAGCTGGTGGACCTGCACGAGACCAGCGTCACCGAGCTCTGCGCCGGCTGCGGCGTGGGGACGTCGTATCCCGGCTTCCTCGAGTGGCGCGCCGGCCTGCGCGCCGTCTCCGGCCTGGCGGGATACGCCGAGCAGCCGGTGCTGCTGGCCGGCGCCGAGTCGGCGGAGCGCGTCACCGGTGCGGTGGTCTCGGCCGACCTCTTCCCGTTGCTGGGCGTGGCGCCGGCCAGCGGCCGGGCGATCGTGGCGGCCGATGACCGTGCCGGCGGCGAGCCGGTGGTGGTCCTCTCGGACGACCTCTGGCGCCGGTCGTTCGGCCGGGACACGGCCCTGCTCGGCACCACCGTCCGGATCAACGGCGTGGCGCACACGGTGGTGGGGATCATGCCGCCGCGCTTCCACTTCCCCGAGTTCGCCCAGCTCTGGCTGCCGCTGGGCCCGGCCATCGACCGCTTCCCGCCCGGCAACCGCGACCTGGGCGTGATCGCGCGCCTGAAGGACGGCGCCACGGTGGAGCAGGCGGATGCCGAGCTGCGGGCGATCGCCGCTCGTCAGGCAGCGGAGCACCCCGCGACCAACGCGCGCTGGAGCGCCGAGGCGTCGCTCTACCGGCGCGCCCTGGCCAACGAGACCGGATCGTTCTTCCGGGTGCTGCTGGGCGCGGTGGGATTCGTGCTGCTGATCGTCTGCGCGAACGTCGCCAACCTGTCGCTGGCGCGCGCCAGCGGGCGGCGCCGCGAGATGGCGATCCGGACGGCGCTCGGCGCCAGCCGGCGCCGCCTGGTGTGGCAGCTGCTGGTGGAGAGCGTGATGATCGGGCTGGCCGGCGGCGGGCTGGGGCTGCTGATCGCGGCCTGGGGGATCGACGCGGCGCGCGCCGCGATCACCACCCAGGTGCCGCTCTGGATCGAGTTCGGGATGGACTGGCGGGTGCTCGCGTTCTCGCTGGTGGTGTCGGTGGCCACCGGCGTGCTGGTGGGGCTGGTGCCGGCGCTGCGGGCCTCGCGCCCCGACCTGCAGCTCGACCTGAAGGATGGCACCGCCGCCGCCACCGCCGGCCGCCCGCTGGGCCGGCTGCGGGCCTCGCTGGTGGTGGCCGAGGTCTCGCTGGCACTGGTGCTGCTGAGCGGCGCCGGGGTGATGATCAAGACCTTCCTGCGCGTCCATCGCCCGGACATGGGCTACGACACCCACGGCTTGCTGGTGGGCGACGTCTCGCTGCTGGGGACGCGATACGATGATCCTCGTCAGGCAGGCGTGTTCGGGATGCAGCTCGCCGAAAGGCTGGCGGCGATTCCGGGCGTGCGCAACGCCGCCGTGGAGCGGTCGGAGTTCATCGCCGGGTTCGGCGCCAGCGACCAGCGGATCACGGTCGACGGCCTGGCCGAGACGCCGGCCGCCGGCTCGCCGCGGTTCGCGAGCGCGGTCTCGCCGGGCTACCTGAAGACGCTGGGACTGACGCAGCTCGCGGGGCGGGACTTCGACGCCGCCGACGCCGCCGGCGGCGCGAACGTCGTGATCGTGAACGAGAAGGTGGCGCGCGCGCTCTGGCCGGGGGCGCCGGCGGTGGGCCGCCGCATCAAGCTCGGCGGACCGGCGTCGAACCGGCCCTGGCTCACGGTGATCGGCGTGGTGAGCAACGTCGGCGGCAGCCTGTTGGCCGCCAGCCACGAACAGACCCGGATGCCGTACGCGTACGTCCCGCTGGCCCAGTGGCCGGGCCGGGGACTCTCGATCCGCGTGCGGGCCGCGAACGGCGAGCCGATGGCGCTGGCGCGCGACGTCGAGCGGGCCGTGCATGAGCTGGACCGCGACCAGCCGCTGGAGCACGTCAGCACCATGGAGCGCGAGCTGGCCGAGGCGGTCTGGCCGGTGCGCCTGTACGCGGTGTTCCTGTCGTCGTTCGCGGCGTTCGCGCTGGTGCTCGCGGCGATCGGGATCTACGGCGTCATCTCCCACTCGGTCACCCAGCGCACCCACGAGATCGGGGTGCGGGTGGCGCTGGGCGCGAGCCGGGCCCGTGTCCTGTCGATGGTGATCGGCCAGGGCGCGGTGCTGGCCGGGCTGGGCGCGGTACTGGGGCTGGCCGGCGCGGTGGGCCTGACGAGGGTACTGCGCGCGATGCTGTTCGGCACCAGCCCGGTGGACCCGCCGGTGCTGCTGGGCGTGGCGCTGGTGCTGGGCGTGGTGGCGCTGTTCGCCACCTGGCTGCCCGCTCGGCGGGCGATGGCGATCGAGCCGATGACGGCGCTGCGATACGAATAGGGTACCGACATGGACATCCTCCGGCAGGACCTGACTTTCGCCGTCCGCACGCTGCTCGCGAACCGCCTGGCGACGTCGATCGCGATCCTCTGCATCGCCATCGGCATCGGCGTCAACACCGCGACCTTCAGCATGGTCGACTCCATCCTGTTCGCGCCGCTCCCGTTCCGCGACCCGGCGCGGGTGGTGGGTGTGTTCGGCGTGCAGCCCAGGCTCGGCGTCAGGCACGGCGCGCTCTCGCACCCGGATCTGGCCGACATCAGGGCCCGGAACCGGACGCTCGACGGGCTGGCGATGTTCGCGCAGGACGCGTTCTCGGTCGCCGACAGCGGCCGGGATGCCGACCACATCGTGGGCGCCGAGGTGTCCGCCAATCTGTTCCGCGTCCTCGGCGTGTCGCCCGTCGTCGGACACGATTTCCTCGACGGCAACGATCTGCCGGGGGGCGACGGCGTCGTGCTCCTCAGCCACGAGCTCTGGTCGGATCGCTACCAGGCCGATCCCGGCATCGTGGGGCGGACGATCACCGTGAACGGCGTCCCCCGCACCGTGTTGGGGGTCATGCCAGCGGGCTTCGCGTTCCCGTTCGTGCAGAAGATGTGGGTCCCCTTCGGCGTGAATCCCGCGACCGCGCCGCGCGGCGACCGCATCGGAGTCGGCGTCGCGCGTCTCAAGGCCGGCGTCTCGCTCACCGAGGCCGACGCCGACGTGCGGGCGATCGCGTCGCGCATCGCCGAGACTTTTCCGGCGGTCAACGCCGGCCGGGGGGCGAGCGTCGCACCGTTCCGCGACTACCTGTCCGACGAGTACACCCGGATGCTCGCCGCGCTGGTCGAGGGCGCCGTGGCCTTCGTCCTCCTCATCGCCTGCGCCAATGTCGCCAACCTGTCGCTCACCCGGGCGCTCGCGCGCGAACGGGAGATCGCGGTGCGCTCGGCGCTGGGGGCGAGCCGCCTGCGCATTGTGCGCCAGCTGCTCACCGAAAACCTGGTGACGGCCGTCGCCGGCGGACTGCTGGGCCTGCTCCTGGCCACCTGGGGGATGGAAGCGATGCGGGCGCTCATCCCGGTCGAGCTGCCGTTCTGGATCCGTCTGGAGATCAACGGCCGGGTGCTGGCGTTCACCACCGCGGCGACGCTGCTCTCCGGGCTCGCGTTCGGACTGGTGCCGGCGCTGCAGCTCTCGAGCGCAAGCGGAGAAGCGCTGAAGGACGGGACGCGCGGCTCGTCGAGCGGTGCGCGGGGACGGATCCGGAACGGGTTCGTGGTGACGCAGCTCGGCCTGTCGCTGGTGCTCCTGATCGTCGCCACCCTCATGGTCCGCGGCTTCCTGTCACTGCAGCAGCGCGACGTGGGCTACGCGCCCGCACCGCTGCTGGCCGCCCAACTGGTGATACGCGCGCAGGGGCGCGACTCCATCCCGCAACGGCTGTCGTACGCGCGCCGGATCACGGAACGGCTCGCGGCCACGCCGGAGGTGGTGTCGGCCGCGCTGGTCGATCCACTTCCGCTGAGCGGAAACGGGAACTCGGTGCGGGTGGTGGTGGACGGCCACCCGGTGCCGCGCGGCGACGAGCCGTCGGTTTCCTCGCTCAGCGTGACGGACCGGTTCTTCGACACCTACGCGCTGCGACCGCTCAGCGGCAGGGTGTTCGACCCCCGCGGCCGGGATGACAGCCTGCCGGTGGCGGTGGTGAGCGAGCGGTTCGCCAGGCAATACTGGCCGCCGTCGGGACGCGATGCGATTGGCGGCCGGTTCCGGCTGGGACTCGATTCGGCCGGCGGCTGGCTCACGATCGTTGGCGTGGTCCCGACGATCCGGATGGACATGGTCGACGCGCCGGACGCCCAGGTCTACCTCCCGTATGGCCTCGCGCCGCGCGCTCAGATGGCGCTGGTGGCCCGGGTGGCGCCGGGCGTCGATCCTCACGCCCTGGCGCCGGCGCTCCGGAGCGCCGCCCGCGCGGTCGATCCGCTGGTTCCGGTGTTCGACGTCTACTCCGTCCCCGACGTGATCTCCCGCCGCATCTGGGGGTTCCGGTTCGTGGGACAACTGTTAGGTGCTTTCGCCGCGCTCGCGTTCGTCCTGGCGGCGATCGGCGTGTACGGCGTGATCGCGTTCTCGGTGGCCCAGCGGACGCGCGAGGTCGGCGTGCGGATCGCGCTGGGCGCACGCCCCGCCGATGTCCTGCGACTGGTGATGCGCCAGGGCGTGTGGCTCGTGTGCGCCGGCCTGGCGGTGGGCGTCGCGGGGGCGGGGGCGCTGTCGCGCCTGATGACGCTGGTGTTGTTCGGCGTGAGCCCGGCGGATGCCGTGGCCTTCGTGGCAATCCCGCTCGCCCTCGCCGCCGTGGCCCTGTTCGCGAGCTGGGTACCGGCCCGGCGTGCGACGCTCGTCAACCCGGTGGAGGCGCTGCGACATGAGTGAGCTGATTCGACTGGTCGGCCTGGAACGCGCGTACGACACGCCGGCGGGCCGGACCTGGGTGCTGCGCCGGATCACGCTCGACATCGCGGGCGGCGACTTCGTCACGATCATGGGGCCGTCGGGCGCCGGCAAGTCGACGCTCCTCTCGATCCTCGGGATGCTCGACCACGCCTGGACCGGCGAGTACTGGCTGCACGGCGAGGCCGTGCACCGGATGGGACACAAGGACCGCGTCGCCCTCAACAAGAAACACGTCGGCTTCGTCTTCCAGCAGTACCACCTGATCGACGACCTGACGGTGGCCGAGAACCTCGACGTGCCGCTGTCGTACCGCGACGTCCGCAAGCACGAGCGCCAGGCGATGGTCGCCGACGTCCTGGACCGGTTCCACATCGTCGGCAAGAAGGACCTCTTTCCCAGCCAGCTCTCCGGCGGACAGCAGCAGCTGGTGGCGGTGGCCCGCGCGATCATCGCCAAGCCGGCGGTGATCCTCGCCGACGAGCCCACCGGCAACCTGCACTCCACGCAGGCGCGCGAGATCATGGAGCTCTTCCGCACGCTGAACCGCCAGGGGACGACGATCGTCCAGGTGACCCACTCGGAGGAGAACGCGAAGTTCGGCAACCGGATCATCCGGCTGGCCGACGGCTGGCTCGAGGGCACGCCGCCGGCGGCCGCCCGGACGTCCACCCCCGCCCCGACCCCCACCGCGTGACCGCCATGACCCACCTGCGCATCGCCATCCGCCAGCTCCTGGGCCGGCCGCTGTTCGCCGGGGTCGCCATCCTGACGCTGGCGCTGGGGATCGGCGCGAACTCGGCGATCTTCTCGGCGGTGAACGCCCTGCTGCTGCGGCCGCTGCCCTTCCGCGAGGTCGACCGTCTGGTGGCGATCTGGGAGCGGACGCCGCGCGCCCTCAACGATCATAACGAGCTGTCGCCGGCGAATTTCGACGACTACCAGCGTGAGGCAAAGAGTTTCGAGCGGGTCGCCGCGCTGGCGTGGTGGACCGCCAACCTCACCGGCGGCGACCGGCCGGAGCGCGTCCAGGGATTCCAGGTGACACCCGGGTTCTTCGACGTCCTGGGCGTGCGCGCCGAGTTGGGACGGTCATTCCTCGCCGACGATGCCCGCCCGGGCGGGCCGCGGGTCGTGGTGCTGAGTCACGGCCTCTGGGTCCGCCGGTACGGCGCCGACCGCGCGATCGTGGGCCGGTCGCTGTCGATCAACGGCCGCCCGTACACCGTGGCCGGCGTGATGCCGGCCGGCGTCCTCTTTCCGGCGGCCTCGGACCTCTGGGGACCGCTGGTCCTCGACTCGGCGACGCTGGCTCGCCGGCAGTCGCGGTACCTGAACGTCATCGGCCGGCTGAAGCCGGGAGTGACGGCGGCGGCGGCGCAGGCCGAGCTCACCGGGATCGCGGCGACGCTGGCCGCGCGCTATCCGGCCTCGAACGCGGGGTGGGGCGCGACCGTCGCGCCGCTGGTGCGCGATCTGACGCGCCGCTATTCGCTGGTGGGCGTGCTGCTGCTCGGCGCTGCCGGCTTCGTGCTGCTGATCGCCTGCGCCAACGTCGCGAACCTGATGCTGGTGCGGGCGGCGGCGCGGCGGCGGGAGATGGCGGTGCGGGCGGCGCTGGGGGCGGGCCGTGGGCAGCTCGTGAGGCAGCTGCTGGCGGAGAGCGCGGTGCTGGCGGCGTGCGGCGGGGCGGCCGGCCTGCTGGTGGCGGCCTGGGGGATCGACCTGCTGCGGGCGACGGTGCCGGCGTCGGTGCGCCGGTTCATCGCCGGTTACGACCAGATCGCGCTCGATGGCCGGGTGCTCGGCTTCACCCTGGCGATCGCGGTGCTCACCGGGCTGCTGTTCGGGCTGGCGCCGGCGCTGTCGGCATCGCGCGCCGACCTGCGGTCGTCGTTAGGGGATGGGGGCCGCACCGGCGAGAGCCGGCGCCGCGCCCGCGTCCGGTCGTCGCTGGTGGTGGGCGAGGTCGCCCTCTCGCTGCTGCTCCTGGTGGGCGCCGGCCTGCTCCTCCGCAGCGCCTCGGCGCTGCGGGCCGTGAACCCCGGCTTCGACGCCAATGGCCTCCTCACCCTGCGGATGAGCCTCCCGCGCGCCACCTACACGAATCCACAGCAGGTGATCGCGTTCTACGACCAGGCCCTGCAGCGGGTGCGCGCCATCCCCGGCGTCCGCGATGCCGCCCTGACCTCCGACTTCCCGCTCGGCGGTTCGAACTCGTCGACCAGCTTCGCGATCGCCGGCCGGCCGGCACCGGCGCCCGGCGAGGGGCCGGACGTCCGCTACCGCGACGTGGTCCCGGGCTATTTCGCCGCGATGCGCATCCCGATCCGGCGCGGCCGGGAGTTCACCGGTGCCGACGGCGCCACGTCGCAGCACGTCGCGATGATCAACGAGGCGGCGGCGAAACGCTACTTCCCGGGCACCGACCCGCTGGGGCAGCAGCTCACCTTCCCGCCCGACACGGTGACGCGATGGACGATCGTCGGCGTCGCCGCCAACGTGCGCGAGTGGCAGCTGCGCGACCAGCCCGACCCCGGCCTCTATTTCCCCGAGTCGCAGGACGTGAGCTGGTCGATGGTGCTCGCCGTCCGCGCCAGCGGCCCGATCCCGCCCGGGTCGCTGCTCGCCCCGGTGCGGACAAGCATCGGTGCGCTGGATCCGGACTTGCCGCTCTTCGACGTGCTCACCACCGACGACCTGGTGAGCGGGCAGATGGCGCTCGAGGGCGTGGCGTTGCGGCTGCTCGGCCTGTTCGCCGTGCTGGCACTGACGCTGGCGGCGGTGGGGCTGGGCGGCGTGATGGCGTACTCGGTGGAGCAGCGGACGCACGACATCGGCGTCCGGATGGCGCTCGGTGCCCGCGCCGGCGACGTGGTCCGCCTGGTGCTGCGGCAGGGGATGGTCCTCACCGCGATCGGTGTGGGGCTGGGGGCGGCGGGCGCGCTGGCGCTGTCGGGCGCGCTGCGCCGGCTGCTGTACGGCGTGAGTCCGTTCGACGTGACCACGCTGATGGCCGTCGCGCTGCTGCTGGGGGCGGTGGCGCTGGTGGCCACCTGGATTCCGGCGCGCCGCGCCGCGGGCGTGGACCCGGTGATCGCGCTCCGCAGCGAATGATGTTCCGCCGGCCGCTCCTCGTGAGGCGGCCGGCTTCACCCTTTGCATCCCTGTGACGTATGATGTCCGACCTCCGCTTCGCCGTCCGGCAACTGGGCCGCCAGCCGTCGTTCACCATCATCGCGATCCTGACGCTGGCGTTCGGGATCGGGGTGAACACGTCGCTCTTCTCGATCCTGTCGGGGCTCTTCCTGCGGCCGCAGCCGGGGGTCCGGGATGCCGGGCGGTTGGTGTGGGTGACGGGAACCGAGGGCCGGCGTGGCCGGCCGACGAACCTGAGCTACCCCGACTTTGCCGATTACCGCGAGGGAGCGGCCCGGCTGATGTCGATGGCCGCGTTCGGCAACCTGGACGTCTCGTTCTCGGCCGGCGGCGTGGCGGAGCGGGTGCGTGGGGAGATCGTGTCGAGCAACTACTTCGACGTGCTGGGCGTGCGGATGCAGGCGGGCCGCGCGTTCCTGCCTGACGAGGACCGGACACCCGAGACCAGTCCGGTCGCCATCCTCGGCGACGGGATCTTCCGGCGCCGATTCGCGGCCGACCCGGCGGTGGTGGGCCGGACGGTGACGATCAACGGCCGGGCTTTCACGGTCGTTGGCGTGGCGCCGCCGCGCTTCAACGGCGCCGACGTCACCGACCCGAACGACGTCTGGCTGCCGATGATGATGCAGCGCACCGCCATCCCGGAGTACCCGGATATGCTGACGCGGCGCGGCAGCTGGTGGCTCAAGGGTGTGGGCCGGCTCGCCCCGGGCGTAACGGTCGACGCCGCCCGCGCCGCGCTGGCGCCGGTGGTGGCCCGGATCGCCGAGGCCAATCCGGACCGGAGCGAGATCAAGGGCGTCGCCCTGCAGTCGATGCGCGGCGGGGTGGTGCCGGGTGACGCCGGCGACGCGATTCCGATCGCCGCGCTCGCTCTGGCGGTGACCGCGCTGGTCCTGCTGATCGCCTGCGCCAACGTCGCGAACCTGCTGCTGGGGCGGGCCGCCGCCCGCCGCCGCGAGATCGCCGTCCGGGTGGCGATGGGCGCCGCGCGGTGGCGCGTCGTCAGGCAGCTGCTCATCGAGAGCGCGACGCTCGCGCTCCTGGCCGGCGCGCTGGGCGTCCTCTTCTCGTTCTGGGCGCTCGACCTGGTGGTCGGCTGGCTCAACGCCGACATCCCGATCGAGACCAACCCGAACGCCTGGGTGCTCGGCTTCGCGCTGCTCCTCTCGCTCGGCACCACCCTGCTCTTCGGCCTGGTGCCGGCGCTGGCAACAAGCCGACCCGACCTGACCTCGGCGCTCAAGGACAACTCGGCCGGCGCCGGCAGCCGTTCGCGGCTGCAGGGCGGGTTCGTCATCGCCCAGGTCTCCCTGTCGCTCGTCCTGCTCGTCACCGCCGGCCTCTTTCTCCGCAGCCTGGCCAAGGCCGCGGCCGTGGACCCGGGATTCGATGCGTCGGGGCGGGTGCTGACGGTCTCGTTCAACCTGGGCCTGCAGGGCTACACCGGCCAACGTAGCCGCGCGTTCCTGGGCGACCTCCGCGACCGCGCGGGCGCCCTGCCCGGCGTGCGTTCGGTGAGCTTCGCGGACCTCGTGCCGATGAGCGGCTGGATGCATGGCAACGACATCATCCCCGACGACTCGACGCGTCCGGCGGCTGACGCAGCGACGCGCGGCGAGCGGGGGATCTCGATCCGGCAGACGATGGTGTGGCCCGGCTGGTTCGCCACCGTCGGCGTGCCGCTCGTGCTGGGCCGTGATTTCACCGACGCCGACCACGCCGGCGCGCCGGCCGTGGCGATCGTGAACGAGACGCTCGCCCGCCGCCTGTGGCCCGACGGGAAGGCGCTGGGCCATCGCTTCCGTGTCGTTGGAGGCGACCGCGAACTGGTCGAGATCGTCGGCGTCGCCCGCGATGCGAAATACGACAACCTGTCGGAACGGCCGCAGAACTACATCTATTTCGCGCTGCGGCAGAACGATTCCCGCGCCGGCGAGACGGCGCTCTTCGTGCGGAGCTCGGGCGACGCCGCCGCACTGACCAGTGCGTTGCGCGCGACGCTCCACCGCCAGGACCCCGACCTCCCGCTGCGCTCGATGCGGACCATGGGCGCGGTGGTGCAGGATCGCCTGCGCGACCGCCGCAACGGGTCGGTGCTGCTGGGCGTCTTCGGTGCCCTGGCCGCGGTGCTGGCCGCGATCGGCGTCTATGGCGTGATGGCCCACGCGGTGGCGCGCCGCACCCGGGAGATCGGCGTCCGGATCGCCCTTGGCGCCGCCACCGGCGATGTGTTGCGGCTGGTGCTCGGCCAGGGACTGCGCCTGACGATGTTCGGGATCGTGATCGGCGTGGCGATCGCCGCCGCCCTCACGCGGCTTCTCTCCGGGCTGATCTTCGGCGTCGGGGTCACCGATGCCGCGACCTTCCTCTCGGCCGCGGCGCTGATGGTCGGTGTGGCGCTGCTCGCCAGCTGGGTTCCGGCGCGGGCCGCGGCGCGGGTGGATCCGGTGCGGGCGTTGAGGACGGAATAGCGGAGGTCGGAGGTCGGAGGTCGGAGGTCGGAGGTCGGAGGTCGGAGGTCGGAGGTCGGAGGTCGGAGGTCGGAGGTCGGAGGTCGGAGGTCGAGGATCGACGGCCTGGGGCTGGACGCAAGTCTCGGGGGTTGGTTTCCTGCTTCCTGCTTCCGTTTCTCCACCCTAGACTCGCCCGGCGCGCAAGATGACGTTTAGCGGCACGATTCCCGCCTGCCACCCCCATGCCCGCTCCCGCGCTCTCCGTCCTGATCGCCGACGACCAGCCTGACGTGGTCGAAGCGTTGCGCCTGCTCCTCAAGAGCGAGGGGTACCGCACCGAGAGCGCCAGCTCGCCGGCCGGTGTGGTCGCGGCACTCGAAGCGGCGTCGTTCGATGCGCTGCTCATGGACCTCAACTACTCGCGCGACACCACCTCTGGGCAAGAGGGGATGGACCTGCTGCCGCGGGTCCTCGCGCTCGACGAGCACCTGCCGGTGATCGTGATGACGGCGTGGGGGAGCGTGGAGAGCGCGGTGGAGGCGATGCGCCGCGGTGCGCGCGACTACATCGAGAAGCCGTGGGACAATACCCGCCTCCTCGCCACGATCCGCGCGCAGGTGGAACTGGGGCGCGCCCTGCGCCGCGGCGAACGGCTGGAGTCGGAGAACCAGCGCCTGCGCGGCGCCGACCTGCCGCCGATGATCGCCGAGTCGCGCGCCATGCAGCCGGTGCTGCGGCAGCTCGAGCGGGTGGCGCCGTCGGACGCCAACGTCCTGATCACCGGAGAGCACGGGAGTGGCAAGGACATCGCCGCCCGGTGGCTGCATGCCGCGTCGCAGCGCGCCGCCAAGCCGCTGGTGACGGTGAACGCGGGCGCGATCGCCGAGACGCTCTTCGAGAGCGAGCTGTTCGGCCACGTGAAAGGGGCGTTCACCGATGCCAAGACGGACCGGATCGGCTGCTTCGAGGCGGCCGACGGCGGGACGCTCTTTCTCGACGAGATCGCGACAGTGCCCGCCCGGCAGCAGGCGAAGATGCTGCGTGTGCTGGAGTCGGGTGAGCTGCAGCGCGTCGGCTCGGCGCGCGTCATCCGCACCAACGTCCGGGTGCTCTCGGCGACCAACGCCGACCTGGGGGCCGAAGTGGCAGCCGGCCGCTTCCGCGAGGACCTGCTGTACCGGCTGAACACCGTCGAGATCCGGCTACCGCCGCTGCGGGAGCGGCGTGAGGACATCGCGCCGCTGGCGGCGGCGGTGCTGCGCGAAGTGGCGCGGCGCTACGGGCGGCCGGCGGCCGAGCTGGATCGTGAGGCGATGCAGGCGCTGCTGGACCATCCCTGGCCCGGCAACATCCGCGAGCTGCGGCACGCGGTGGAGCGGGCAGTGCTGATGGCGCGCGACCCGATGGTGCGGGCCGCCGACCTGGGACTGAAGCCGCGCGCCGATGGCGTGCCGCGGCTGGACGAGATGACGCTCGACGACGCCGAGAAGGTGTTGATCCGGCGGGCGCTGGAGCGGTATGAGGGGAACGTGAGCAAGGCCGCGGAAGCGTTGGGTTTGAGCCGCAGCGCATTGTACCGACGCATGCAGCAGTTCGGGCTGTGAGTCCGCGCCGGCGCCGGCCGCTCAGTCACGAGCAGACGGTCTTCTGGATCGCGCTGGCGGGCGGGGCGCCGGCGGTGGTGGCCGCGCTCGGCTTTCTCTGGTCCGGCGACCACGCGCCGAAGGTGATCTGGACGGTGACCGTTCTGGTGTTAGGTGGCTGGCTGGGGGCGGCGGCGGCCGTCCGGACCCGGGTGGTGCGGCCGCTCCAGACGCTGTCCAACCTGCTGGCCGCGCAGCGCGAAGGCGACTACTCGCTCCGCGCCCGCAGCACCCGCTCCGGCGACGCGCTGGACCTGGCGCTGGAGGAGGCCAACGCGCTGAGCGCGGCGCTGCGCGAGCAGCGGCTGGGGGCACTCGAGGCCACCGCGCTGCTGCGTCGCGTCATGTCGGAGATCGATGTCGCCATTTTCGCCTTCGACGGCGAGCGCCAGCTGCGGCTGGTGAACCGCTACGGGGAGCGGCTGCTGGCCCAGCCGTCGGAGCGCCTGCTCGGCCGCTCGGCCGACGCGCTGGGGCTGGCCGAGTGCCTGAGCGATGAGGCGCCGCGAGTGATCGATGCGGGGTTTCCGGGCGCGGCCGGCGGCACCCGGTGGGAGGTGAGGCGGAGCACCTTCCGGCAGGGCGGGCTGTCGCACCAGCTGCTGGTGCTGGCCGACCTGAGCCGGACGCTGCGGGAGGAGGAGCGGCAGGTGTGGCAACGACTGGTGCGGGTGCTGAGCCACGAGATCAACAACTCGATGGCGCCGATCAAGTCGATCGCCGGAAGCCTGCGGGAGCTGCTCGACCGCCGTCCCCCGCCGGCCGACCTGGACGGCGACCTGCGACGGGGGCTGGAGGTGGTGGGTGGCCGAGCGGATTCGTTAGGCCGGTTCATGGCGTCGTACGCGCGGATGGCGCGGCTGCCGCGCCCCGCGCCGCAGCCGATCGTGGTCGACGCCTGGATCCGGCGGGTGGCCGACCTGGAGAAGCGGCTGGCGGTGACCGTCTGCGGCGGGCCGGCGGTGACGATCCGCGCCGACGGCGATCAGCTCGACCAGCTGTTGATCAACCTGGTGGGGAACGCGGTGGACGCGGCGTTGGATGCTGGCGCGCACGACGGCGGCCCGGACGAGGGCGCCGGCCGCGCGGCTGGGAGCGGTGCCGGCGGTGGGAGCGTCGGCGGTGTGCGGATAGCCTGGTCGGTGGCCGCGCGGATGCTGGAGGTGCGCGTGGAAGACGATGGGCCCGGGCTGCCCGCCAGCGCCAACCTGTTCGTCCCCTTTTTCACCACCAAGCCGGCAGGCAGCGGGATCGGGCTTGTGTTGAGCCGGCAAATCGCCGAGGCGCACGGCGGCACGCTCACCGTCGCGAACCGCGCTGGGGCGCGGGGCTGCGTCGCAACGTTGAGGCTGCCGCTCGGCGCATGACGAGTCGGGAGGTCAGCGTCGAGGGTCCGAGATCAGCAACAGTTCTTTGACCTCGATCGCCGACATCCGACGAAGGCGCACCCGCTCCCCTCGCACAAGGTGGGCGGAGAGCAGGAGCCATCCAGCCGGCCCCTCCCGTCATCGTTCCCCGCCCCTAGAGGTCAGCGCGTGCGAGTGGGGTAGCCGAGGCGTCGCAGCAACTGGTTCATGCGGGCCGACGAGAGCCGCGCGGGGGCGGCCCTCCCGCCACTGCCCCCCGCGATCACCGGCGAGTACGTCCCGCCGAACACCGGGGTGAAGCCGTCCGACAGATTCGCGCACAGTTGGGCATCAGCGACCGGGGCTACCGCCGCGCCCCACGTCCCGGTCGCGCCATAGGCGATGGGCCGGAACTGCGCCGCGCACGTCGTCACTACCCGCGCATCCTGCCCGCTGAAGCCGTAGTCGGTCACCACGCTGTCGCGGCCCATGCCCACCGCCACCTCATCCCCCGCCTCGGCGAGTGCGATCCGGAACACCGCCGATCCAGTGAGCGTGCCGGTGCTCGTCAGAGATCCGCCTTGCGGCGACACGGTGTACACGTCGGACTCGATCGGGACCCACCGATAGAGCGCGCCGGTGAGCGTGTACTGGATGCCGAGATCGTCCTCGGCGGAACCGGCGTACAGGTCGACAGTAGCACGATAGCGATTGAGGGCGACGACGATGCCGCCGGCGTTCTGCGGATAGGCCAACGACGATGACCGGATCTGCTCCGTGGGCGGGAGCTGCCGCGTCTCCAGGCATACGCCGTTGTCGGTTTGCCGGATTCGACAGATCGTCTGACCGGCCGGGCCCAGGGCGACGTCCAGTGTCCCGAGTGGCGTCGAGCCATTCAGCGTGACCCGCACGCGCTGCGTGCTCGCGGGCACCGCCGGATCGGACTCGGTAGTGGCGATGGTTACTGCCACCGTGGAATCCAGGTTGTGGGAGATGCCGAAGGCGGCGAGCGTCGCGCCGCCGTCGCGCTGATCGCTCGGCGGGTTGCTTGAACTCACCTGCCACGTGCCGGAGCTGTTCCACAACAGTGCCCGGAACGCCGTGTCCGCGAAGTCGATTCGTCGGCCGCCGTGTGCGACCGAAAGGTATGTGAGCGGGGCGGTCGTGGTCCCGACCTGCTCGGGCCCGGTGGATCGCTCGGCGAAGATCGCGCCGTTCGCGGCCCAGACGCGGTTGCCGCAGAGCGGTGCACCCGGGCGGCGGGCGGCCTGCTTGAGCGTCTCATAGGCGTTCAGGAAGCGATAGGCGCCGGCGCGGCGAGGCTGGCCATCCGGCCCCTTGTTGCTGTCGGCGCCGGCGAGGATGAGGCGCTTCAGTTCGGGCGGGCCGCCGGTGAATCCCGGATCGAAGGAAAGCACCAGGCCCGCGACGCCCGTGACGTGCGGCGTCGCGAAGGAGGTACCGTTGTCCGCAAGGATGTTGCCGTCCCCGCCCATCACGAAGACGTTTTCGCCGGGCGCCATGATGTCGACATAGCTGTGGTTGATATTGGCGCCGCTGAACCACGCAGGGCTGATACTCTTGGTGCTCGCGCCCACGACAAGCACGGAGTCTCCGAGGGAGTCGCGTAGTTGTGGGAAACCGCTCCACCAGGAGTCTGTTCTGGCGTTGTTTCCAGTGTAGAAGAAGTTACCCGCTGCGATGACCAGCAGTGGAAGCGGTCCAGAATAAGCGACGAAGGCACCGTTGATGATCGCTCCCTTGCGAGCGGAACGAGTTGCTTCCAGGAGCCGTCGCGCGATGTCGTTCGCGATCAGACTATCGGACCGCGACGTATCGCGCGGGGCGTAGTAGTTCCCGGAGCTGTCTCGCCAGTCCGCGCCGAGCGAGATGTTCACGACTCGAGCACCAGAACCGGCGAGGCGAATCACGCGGTCCCCAATAGCTTCCGGGAACATCGTCCGAACTTCGATGCCGCCCGTTACGACGCCGGTATCCAGCTGCACGTCTTGCACCAGCAACTTGCTGCGCCACAAGACCCCAGTCATTCCGGAGTCATTGTTGCCGCGTGCACCAAGGACGCTGCTAACTTCCGTCGCGTGGGTGACTGTGTCCGTGGCATTGTACACATAGCCGCTGGCAGGAAGGATTCCGACGAGATCGGCGGGCCTGCGAAAGCCATGATCAATAATGCCGATCTTCAAGGTCGAGTCCCCAGTGCTGCACCCCCACGCCATCGGCGCGTCAATCATCTCCAGGGCCCAGCGCGGCGACGCCGTATCCGCGCGATCGGGGCTGTGCTTCCACAAGCGCCAGTCCTGCCCATCCTTGGGATCCAGCCATTGAATCGACACAGCTGGATCAATTCCCGCACTTAGCACTTGGGGGAAGTCGCGAAGCCTGAGGGCCGCAGCCAGCATCGCGCGCCCGGAGAGGTCCGGATCGGCGATGTGCACGAAGTAGGGGCCATCGCCATTGGCCTCCGAGCTCAAACCACCAACTACGGTTCCACCGATCATTGCAACCGCGAGTTGTCGGTCCACCAGACTCGCGCCGTTACGAAAGCGCACGACAACGATGCCCCGGGCAAATCGGCCGTGAAAGACACTCGTCGGGCCTCCAACATTCGAATCTGCGTGTACCCACGCAGGGATACTGGTCGGTGGCGTCAGCGCCACATTCGTCTCCGCCGGAATCGCCGCGCTCACCCCGAGCGCGAAGTGCATCGAGTGCAATCCCGGCGGCATCAGGAACCGCCAGGTGCGCTCCGCCGACGTGTCCTGCGGCGCCACCATCCCCGCATAGGTGAGGTACGGCTCCACCCCCGTGGTGTCGGTCCGGAACGCCTCGCTCCCCTCCGCCCCCACCATCGTCACCGCCCCCGACCCATCCAGCGCCTGCGGCGGCTCCCACAGAAAGACCTTCATCCCCAGCGCCGTCGCCCCGTCCAGCGTCCCCATCGGCTGCCCCAGCAGGTTCACGACCCCGATCTCGACGCTCAGCGTGTCGCCATCGAAGCGCTTGTTCCGGACGCTGAGGCTCAGGTAGCCGTTGGGCCACACTGGGGGAATCACCACCGCCGGCCGGGCCCTGTCGGGCGAGGCGACCGCGGCCCCGCTCACGGTGCACACGAAGTTGCCCACGCCGGCCCGGCGGCAGTCGATCCCCACCGAGCGCGGGAAGACGAGTGGGCCGGCCTCGACCGCGGCCCTCGGCTTCTGTCGCGGCGCCGCCGGATCCCGGTCCTGACAGCCGATCCCCAACACGAGTGTACAGGTCGCGACGATGAGCATGATCCGCCCTCCTGCCTCACGAGTCCGCATCGTCCCCCCGGGAGTCCCGCCGGCCGGATGCCGGTGGCGATTCCAGGCTACCCCCCCCCCCCAACTTCCTGTCAAGTACCAATCTGTCTAACGCCTCACGATTGCCGCAGGGCCGCCTGATCGCAAGCGCCGGCGGTTTGAGTGCCGGCACAGGCTCAAACCCGGACGCACGCGCGCCCTCACGCGCCGGGCGCGCCCCTGGCACCTCCCTCGCGCCCCCCTCGCACGGCGCGCTATCTTTCCCCCCGTTGCGTCCTGCGCTCCGGAGCGCCCGATCTCCGATCTCCGACCTCCGATCTCCGACTTCCGACCTCCGACCTCCGACCTCCGCCCGCTGACCGCTGAAATGCCCAAACCGCAGCGCACCGAAGAAATCTTGAAGTCCGAGCTCCCCGCCACCCTCCCCCTCATGGCGCTGCGCTCGACGATCGTCTACCCCCTGGGGACGATCGCGGTGCAAATGGGCGCCCCGGAAAACCTCTCCCTCCTCCGCGCCAACGAGGACGCGGGGCTCATCGTCGCACTCGTGGTCGCGTCAGGCGAGCAGGACGAGCCCATCGACCCCGCGCGCTTCGTGGGCCGCGTCGGCGTCGCCGCCCGCGTCCACGAGCGGATCAACCTCCCGGGCGACACGGTCCAGATCACCCTCCAGGGGCTCCGACGGATCACGATCGAGGACGTCGCCCAGACCGACCCCTTCCCGATAGCCGGCATCAAGCCGGCCCGCGAAACGCCCGCCGACCCCGAAGAACTCGACAGCCTGGTGGCTCGTGTCGTCTCCGCGTCCGAGACGCTGGCCGAGCTGATCGACCGCATCCCGGACGAGGTGCCCGCGATCCTGAAGATGAACATCACCGATCCGGGGCGCTTCGCCGACCTGGCCGCCACCAACATGAACTTCCGGATCGCCGACAAGGAGGAAGTCCTCCAGCGGCTGGATGTGGGGCAGCGGTTGCGCTTCGTCCTCAGCCGGCTGGAGCGCGAAGTCGCGCGCGCCCGCGTCATGGAGGACGTCAAGCGCCAGACCGAGATCAAGATCGAGCAGCACCAGCGCGAGTTCTACCTGCGCCAGCAGCTGCGCGCCATCCAGGCCGAGCTGGGCGAGGCCGATCCCGGCGAGAAAGACGTCGTCGAGACGCTGAAGAAGATCGAGGAGGCGAAGCTCCCCGAGAAGGCGGCGCAGGAAGCCCGGCGCGAGTGCGACCGGCTGCGAATGCTCTCGCCGGCGTCGAGCGAGTACCAGGTGGTGCGCACCTACCTCGACTGGGTCCTCTCGCTGCCGTGGCACAAGAAGTCATCCAGCGGTGACACCGAGATCTCGCTCAAGTCGGTGGAGGATGCGCTCGATGGCAAGCACTACGGACTGCAGGAGGCCAAGGAGCGGATCGTCGAGTTCCTCGCGGTCCGGAAGCTCCGCGGCGGTGACCCCCACGGTCCCATTCTCTGCTTCGTGGGGCCGCCGGGCACCGGCAAGACGTCGCTCGGCGAGGTGATCGCCCACGCGATCGGGCGCCAGTTCTACCGGATCTCGGTGGGCGGGGTGCGGGATGAGGCCGAGATCCGCGGCCACCGGCGCACCTACGTGGGGTCGATGCCCGGGCTGATCATCCAGGCGCTGCGCCGGGTCGCGGCCCGCGACCCGATCCTGATGATCGACGAGATCGACAAGATGACCGGCGGCGGCCCGTCAGGCGACCCGACCGCGGCGATGCTCGAGGTGCTCGACCCGTCGCAGAACCACGACTTCGTCGACCACTACCTGAACCTGCCGTTCGACCTGTCGAGCTGCCTCTTCATCTGCACCGCCAACACCCTGTTCGACATTCCGGCCCCGCTCCGCGACCGCATGGAAGTGATCCGGATCGCGGGGTACACGATCGAGGAGAAGGTCGAGATCGCCTGGCGCTACATGCTGCCGCGGCTGCTCGAGGAGCACGGGATCACCGACAAGGACATCCAGTTCACCGACGAGGTGCTGGGGTACGTGTCGAATCGCTATTCCCGTGAGGCGGGGCTCCGCAACTTCGAGCGCAACCTGGCGGCGATCATGCGCAAGCGGGCGCGCAAGAAAGCCGACGGCGAGGAGGGCGCCTGGATCATCGACACCGCCAAGGTCGAAGAAGTGCTCGGCGTTCCTCGTTATGCAGTGGAGGAAGCCGAGATGGAGCCCGAGATCGGGGCGGTGACCGGGCTGGCCTGGACCAGCACCGGCGGCGACCTGATGGTGATCGAGGCACTGCGGATGACCGGGAGCGGCAAGCTCACCGTCACCGGGCAGCTCGGCGACGTGATGCGCGAGTCGGTCGACGCCGCCTACTCGTTCGTGCGGTCGCGCGCGGTGACGCTGGGGATCGCCGATGACGAGTTCAAGGAGAGCGACCTCCACATCCACTTCCCGGCCGGCGCGATCCCCAAGGATGGGCCCAGCGCCGGCGTCGCGATCACCCTCGCGATCGCCAGCGTCCTGTCTCGGCGCCCGGTGAGACGAGACCTGGCGATGACCGGCGAGGTGACGCTGCGCGGCAAGGTGCTGGAGATCGGCGGGGTGAAGGAGAAGGTACTGGCCGCCTATCGCGCCCAGCTGCGCGAGGTGATCCTCCCCAAGCTCAACGAGAAGGACCTGCGCGACGTGCCTGACGAGGTGCGCAAGAACATGGCGTTCACCTTCGTGCAGACGATGGATGAGGTGCTGCTGCTGGGGCTGCTCCCCAAGGCCGAGCCCACCCTGGCCGACCAGCCGAGCATCGGCCCGCTGGTCGCCGACGCCGCCCCGGCCAAGCACGCCGACGACGACCAGCTGCCCGCCGACGCCTGACCGGGATGCACGCGGGGCCGCAGCGCGCAATGGCGCTGCGGCCCCGCGGTCCTGCTGAGGAACGGCCTAGAAGGTGAACGTCCCGATCACAATCCCGGCCCCCAACCCCCCACCATCACCGCTGCCGACGAACGTCCCGGAGTAGGTGATCGGTACACTCATGTTCTTCGTGTGGATCGTCACCACGTAATTCGTCTTCGGCTTGGTGCACGCGCTCCAGTAGTCGAGCCGCACCGTGTACGAGCCCGCGAGCCCCTTGCCCGACGGCCAGGTGATGTTCTCGTTGTTCTTGTAGTCGGCGTTGCACGCGGCATTCGAGTCCAGGTCCAGCCGGCCGCCGCTCGCCACCGAGTCCTGGCCGTAGTAGACCTCGTCGCCGTTCGGGTCGACGACGTGCAGGTCGATGTCGGTCACCGAGTCCCACGAGACGCTCACCTGGATGTCGCCGGTCCCCACCTGGATCACGTTTGTCTGCAGCACCGAGTACTGGCCCACGCCCTTGGAGCCCGTCACCGCGCCGTACTTGATGAACAGCTTGAACGTCCCCAGCGGCATCTGCTGGTTCACGATGAACAGCAGCGGCGTCTGCGCCACCGTCGCCGGCAGCGTCAGCTCGTAGTAGTTCGACACGTTCTCCATCGCGATGATCACCTTCTGCACCGAGTCGGCCGCGATCACCGTCACCTGCCCGCTCCCGCCCACGATCACCGCCGGCGGAGCGTAGACGGTCACTGCCGGCGAGCCGGCCGCGGGCGCATTGCCCGTCACCAGCGTGGCCACGACGCTTCCGTCGAGCGTCGTCACCCGGTTGATGAAATCCTGGATCTTCGGCTGCGCATCGGTGACGCGGACGCCCGCGCACGCCCACGACGCGCCCAGCAGGGCGGCGCCGATCAGGGTCGCGGCCAGCGCACGCCGCGGGAAGTTCGAAGCGATCATGTCGTCTCTGTCTCCTGGCGATGGGTCCTCACCGCGCGGTCTCCCGCCGCGTCGGCGCCAAGCCGGTTCGCCACCGGCTTTGCATTTGAGTATCGACAGATGAACGACGAGACGAGAGCCTGACGCGCAACGCTAGGGGCGCGCGGTGATCCCCGAGGGGTCGAGGACCTCACCGGCGAAAGTTGCCGGCATGTCGGTGTATATCACGCCGGAATGGCCCGCGACCGTCACGGCGCTGACACGAACCGTTCTATTCCCGGCACGCCACACGCGAATCGACGGCTGCGAGGCCTGTTCGACGGCTCCCGGGTAACGTTTCGGCACGGCCTGGGCCAGCAGGTCGTTGAACTCGGCCGCGTCGAATCCGGTGTCCCACACCGTGACCCAGACCAGCCCGCTGCCGCCCGGCGTGTCGACCATCGCGTAGCGGTCGCCCCCCCAGCCGGCCGCGCCGCGCGCCGCGTCAGGCGCGCTCCCCAGGTGCTGGAAGAGAAATAACCGCGTCTCGAACTCACCGAGCGTGTTCGTGTACCGAACGGTGGCGCCGCGCGGCGCGGAGATCGTAACGGTGATCGGTGGATCGCGGCGCCCGAAAAACGCGTCGGTGTGCAGGACCTGTTCCGTGGACGCCGGGAGGTCGGCGAAGGGCGCGCTCCCCGACTTCCGGTCCTTGAATCGCCGCATGAATTCGGCGCCGCTCAGGTACGGAAAAAGAAGTGTCTCCTGGATAAGCATCGGCGCCGCCGAGAACTGCGGCATGCTGCTCTGCTGGTCGCGGATCAGGTCGCGCACGCGGTCCCATCCGCCCTGCAGCCGGGTGGCGAGGTTGTTCTCCCCCACCATCATCGACAGCTGCTCGTACATCGCCTCTCCCTCGATCACCGCCTGGGCGGCCTCCGAGCGGTCGTTCTCGCCGGTGACGTTTTGTACGGAGTCGAGGTTCAGGTACTGGTCCTGCAGCGCGTGCACCAGCTCGTGTTGCACGGTGATCGCGACCACTTCCGGCGCCGAACCGTCGACGACGTACAGCGTCTTCGTCCTGGGATCGTAGAATCCGATGATCTGCTCGGTGAGGACGTTGAGCAGCAGCTGGCGCAAGTGCAGCGTGTCGGGCAGCAGTCCGAACCGCTTGTAGGCGAGCTCACTCTCGGCCAACTCCTTCGCGGCCGCGCTCTGGTCGAATTCCCGCAGCAGGAACTGGCGCACCTCGGACTTGGAGCGCGATTCCACTTTCGGCGGAGTCTTGAAGGGCAGGCCGACCTGTTTCTCGATGCCGGGGATCGCCTTGGCGACCTCGCGCTCGAAGCCGGCCGGTCCCTTCTCGGGGCTCGACTCCTGGGGACGGCAGGCGGCGGCCCACACCGCCACCAGTGCGACCGCTGCCCCGACCCGCGCGTTCAGCCGTCCCACGTCACCGTCTTGCCCGAGGTGAGCGCGACCACCCGCGCCACGTCGTGACCGCGCACCACGATCCCCTCTTCGGTGAGGCGCCGGGTGAGCTCGGCCTCGAGCTCGGCCAGCGTCCGGTGCGAACCGGCGGCTCGTGAGGCAGCGGGCGGCGCGTCGGCGGCGGCCGGCTGCGACGCCGCCGGCCGCGGCGCCTGAACCGGTCCCACCAGGATGGCTTCGAGCTCGGCGCCGAACTCCGACAGCGCCTTGAACCCGTTCCGCGCCATCTGGTCCAGCCGGTCACCGTTGTCTTCACCGGCGACGTCGCGGTCGGTGGCCTGGCCGTCACGGCGCCCTCCCTCGGAGCCGGAGCGCCGGCGCGCCGCCTCGCGCAGCGCCTCACGACGCTCCAGGATCAGCGCCTCGGTGCCCGTGGAGTAGCGGGCCGCGCCGTGGGTGTGCGCGGCCGCTTCATCCAGCGCGTCGATCGCGCGGTCGGGGCGGTGGCGGTCCACCAGGTGCTGGTCGGTGAGGCGGATCGACGCCTCCAGCGCCTCGTCGGCGATCACCACGTTGTGGTGACGCTCCAGCCGCTCGCGGCGACTCCGCAGGATGTCGAGCGTCTCCTCGGCGGTCAGCTCGCGCACCGCCACCTTCTGGAAGCGCCGCTCCAGCGCCGGATCGCCGCACACCCAGCGCTCGTACTCATCGTCGGTGGTCGCGCCGATCACCCGGAACTCGCCCCGCACCAGCGCCGGCTTGAGCATGTTGGCCGCGTCCATCGCCACCCCCATCGCCGTCCCCTGGCCGATCAGGTTGTGGAGCTCATCGATGAACAGGACCGCGTCGCTGGCCGCCGAGGTCTCCGCCACCAGCGCGCGGATGCGCTCCTCGTACTGGCCGCGGTAGGTCGTGCCGGCCAGCAGCGAGACGTGGTCCACCGCCAGGATCCGGATGTCGCGCAGCGAGAGCGGCACCGTGCCGGCGGCCACCCGCTGCGCCAGTCCTTCGACGATCGCCGTCTTGCCGACGCCGGACGGGCCCACCAGCGCCGGGTTGTTCTTCCCCTGGCGCAGGAGGATGTCCATGACGCGCTCGATCTCGTCGGCGCGGCAGCGCACCGTCTCCAGCCGGCCGACGCGCGCGTCGGCGGTGAGGTCGCGGGTGAATCGGGCCAGGATGCCGTCGGTCACGCGAAGCATGCAGCCAAGGTCAACGCCCCATGATGGTTTCAAAATACCAGGAAACGACCTGGTGTCCCCAGAGCAGCGTCAGCATCGCGGCCGGCGCCAGGAACACCCCGAACGGCACCAGTGGCGCCTCGAACGCCGTCCCGGTCCGCCGGCTCCTCAGCCAGATGATGGGATACACCACCAGCAGGAAAGTCAGCGCGCCCAGCAGGGCACCCACGAAGATCGTCAGCAGCGCCCGACCGGCCCCCAGTCCCATCCCCACCACCGCCATCAGCGTGGCGTCGCCAAACCCCATCGCCTCCTTCTTCAGCGCTACCTCGCCCAGCCATCCAATGATGGTGATGGCGCCGGCGCCGGCGCACGCCCCAATGATGGCTTCATACGGTGTGGCGAAGAAGCGCGTGTCACCGAGCATCGAGGCCAGGAGCGCCGTCGCGAACAGCCAGACCAGCCCGGACACGGTGAAGCCGTCGGGGATCAGGTAGTGCCGCGCGTCAGTCACCGCGATCCCCAGCAGCAGCGTTCCGAACGCCGCCACCCGGAGCATCGTCAGGGTGGGTCCGAAGACGAGGTATTCCGACAGCCACCAGAGCGCGACGGCCGTTTCGACGAGCGGGTACATCACCGAGATCGGCTCGCCGCAGTGCCGGCACTTTCCCCGCAGCACCGGCCAGCTGACGATCGGGAGGTTGTCGTACCAGGCGATCGGCTGCTCGCACTTGGGGCAGCGCGACCGCGGGGTGACGATCGACAGATCGTGGGGCCAGCGGGTGATGCAGACGTTGAGGAACGAGCCCACGCAGGCGCCGACGAGGAACGCGAAGACGGGGCCGAACAGTCCGTTCATGGACGAAGCTCGTGCAGGAGGATGCCGGTGGCGACGGCGACGTTCAGCGATTCGACGTGCGGCGCGATCGGTATCGAGACCAGCCGCTCGGCGCGCGCGCGGACGTGCGCACTGAGCCCGGATCCCTCGTTGCCCACCGCGAGCGC
The DNA here is from genome assembly GCA_041483735.1 of Gemmatimonadaceae bacterium. Lineage (GTDB taxonomy): Bacteria > Gemmatimonadota > Gemmatimonadetes > Gemmatimonadales > Gemmatimonadaceae > JBGPGH01. Next base: position 204,230 of record JBGPGH010000003.1, read on the forward strand.
CAGTCGCGCGGGCGGGGCCGCCCCGCCAGCGCGGCCGTGGCCGACCGCGTCGCCGGCGACGTCCGCGCCCCACAGAGAAATCTGCCGACTGGCGCGGAACGCTTCCAGATCTTCCCAGGTACCAGCCAGGGCGGGATGGTGGAACTGCGCCCCCATCGCGCTGCGGACCACCTTCGCATTCCAGAGGTCGACGGTGCCGGGAAGGGAGAACACCGCGGTCGCACCCAGGGCGGCGGCCGTCCGGAGCAGGGTGCCGACGTTGCCGGGGTCCTGCACGGCATCGAGCACCAGGATCCGGGCGTGGTCGCCGACCTCGAGCGTCTCCAGCGACCGGTCCGGGATCTCGGCGATCGCCAGCACGCCCTGGGGGGACTCCGTCTCGGCCGCCGACGCGAATTCCCGCTCGGTGACCTCCGCTACGTCCAGTCCGCGTGACCCGAGCGCCGAACGGAGGGTCTGCCCGCGCGGCGCCTCGGCGAGCTGCGGCGCGACCAGCACCCCCACCGTCCGCAGCCGCGAGCGCGCCAGCTCCTCGACGGCACGCACTCCTTCGACGACGAATAGTCCCTGGCGCTCGCGCGCCTTGCGTCGCCGGAGATCGCGGGCTAGGGTCAGAAGCTTCACGCCGTGTACGTTGCGACCATCAGACCTCACGCCATGACATCGATGTCAGCCCGCTTCCAGCATTCCGCCACCTCTTGCCGCGTCTCGCCCGCCCGCGAGCTCCGCCGTCGGCCAAGGGGCCCTGCCACACTGGCCCTGGCCTTGGCCCTGACCCTGTCCTGCGCCGTCTCCACCCGCCAGGAAGTGGAGATGGGCGAGACCTACGCGGCCCAGATCAACAAGCAGCTGCCGATCATCGCCGACCCCGAGGTCAACCGCTACATCAACATCCTCGGCGACTCGCTGGCGAGGATCGCGGACACCCGGAATCTCAATTGGCACTTCTACGTGGTGGACAGCAAGGAAGTGAACGCGTTCGCCATCCCCGGCGGCTTCATCTACGTCAATCGCGGCCTGATCGAGCGGGCGACCAAGATGGATCAGCTGGCGGGCGTGGTAGGTCACGAGATCGGCCACGTGACCCGGCGGCATTCTATCGATCAGATGCAGAAACAGCAAAGGGCGAACATCGGCCTCACGCTCGCCTGCGTCCTCACGCGGGTGTGCCAGAGCGAGGCGGCCCAGGCCGGCATCCAGCTCGGCGCCGGCGCCCTGTTCGCGAAGTTCTCGCGCCAGGACGAGGCCGAAGCCGATGCCGAAGGGGTGAAGTATACCATCGCCGCGAAGATATCCCCCAACGGCATCCCCGAGATGTTCCGCATCCTGCTCGATGAGCGGAAACGGAGGCCGGAGGGGCTGGACGCGTGGTTCGCGACCCACCCGCTGGAGGAGGACCGGATCGCGGCCGCGCAGGCGATGATCGCCCAGGTCGAGCCGGCGAAACTGGTGGGGCTCACGGAAGACTCGCCGAACTTCCAGTCGTTCAAGAAGCGACTGATGTCGCTGCCGCCCTCGCCGCCGCCGGCCCGCTGACCCTCCCCATCGCCCTCACCATCGCCGGCTCCGATTCCGGCGGCGGCGCCGGCATCCAGGCCGACCTCAAGACCTTTCATCGGTTCGGGGTCTTCGGCACGTCGGTGATCACCGCGGTCACCGCCCAGAACACCCTCGGCGTGACGCGCTGGTCGGCGGTGGAGCCGGCGCTGGTCCGCGCCCAGCTCGATGCGGTGGCCACCGACCTGCGGCCGGCGGCGCTCAAGAGCGGCATGCTCGCCAATACCGGCGTGGTCGCGGCCGTCGCCGCCGGCCTCCGCGAGCACGGGCTGCGTCCCTACGTCCTGGACCCCGTCATGGTCGCCACCTCCGGCGACCTCCTGCTCGAGCCTGACGCGGTGTTGGCCATCCGGCGCGACCTCGTGCCGCTCTGCGACCTGATCACGCCCAACCTGGATGAGGCCGGCCGCCTGCTGGGCACCTCGGTACGGGACGTCGACGGGATGATCGCCGCGGCCACGATGCTGGTCCGGGAGCTGGGGGCCGGTGCCTCACTGGTAACCGGGGGCCACCTGGCCGGCGCCGAGGTGTTCGACGTGTTCTACGACGGCGAGATCCGGGTTTTCCGGAGCCCGCGCATCGAGACGACCAGCACCCACGGCACGGGCTGTACCCTGTCGGCGGCGGCGGCCGCCCAGCTGGCGCTCGGCGAAACGTTAGGCAGCGCGGTGGCGCGCGCCCTGGACTTCGTGCACCGCGCCATTGCATCTGCGCCGGGGCTGGGAGCGGGGCACGGACCGCTCAATCACTTTGCCAGGTGAGGAACTACTGAGTATTGAGTATTGAGTACTGAGTACTGAGTACTGAGTACTGAGTACTGAGTATCGTTCAGTGGTCATGACGGTGCCGCGCGCCACGTCCCCTTCCGCACAGTACTCAGGATCGCGCCCTGCCCCCTTCCGCCATATCGGAGCGATACTCAGTACTGCGTACTCAGTACTCGGCGTCGCGCCACGTCCCCGCCCCCACACCGCAACGATACTCAGTACTCAGTACTCAGTAGCTTGACCCACTCCCTCACCAGCGTCTGGAACCGCTCCGCCGTCCGGGTCGTGGTCGCCAGCACTTCGGTGTGATCGATCGGCGCGGAGGAGATACCGCTCGCCAGGTTGGTGATGCAGCTGACGCCCACCACCCGCATCCCCAGCGCCCGCGCCACGATCACTTCCGGCACCGTCGACATCCCCACCGCGTCCGCGCCCATCCGTTCCAGCATCCGGACTTCGGACGGCGTCTCGTAGCTCGGTCCCAGCAGGCCGCAGTACACGCCCGTCTCCAGCGGGATGCCCGCGCGCGCGGCCGCCTCACGCATCCGCGCGCGGAGCTCGGCATCGTACGGGGCCGACATGTCCGGGAAGCGCGCTTCCCCCGGCCCGACCGGTCCGATGAGCGGGTTCCGCCACATCAGGTTGATGTGGTCCTCGATGACCATCAGGTCGCCGGGGCGGAACGTGCGCCGGATCCCGCCGGCCGCGTTCGACACGAACAGCACGCGCGCGCCCAGCGCGTGCAGCACCCGCACCGGGAACGCGGCCAGCGAGGCCGGGTGCCCCTCGTACACGTGGAACCGGCCGGCGAGCGCCAGCACGTCGCGCCCTTCCAGCGAGCCGGCCACCAGCGCCCCGTCGTGCCCGGTGACGGTGGCCGCGGGAAAGCCGGGGATCTCGCTGAACGGCAGGCGCCGCGGCGAGTCCAGCCGCGACGCCAGGCTGCCCAGTCCGGAGCCGAGGATGAGGGCGGCGGCCGGCGCGGCGCGTGGGGGACCGAGTTTCAGCCGGTCGGCGATCACTCCGGCCGCGGCCTTTGCCTCCGTGGGGCCGAACGTCACCGGCGCCCGCGGCTGGGCGCGCGATCCGCGGTTCACGGTGCTCCCTTTCGCAGCGCCGCGATGTCGTCGGTGACGCGCTCGAGCAGGGCGCGGCGCTCCGCCCACGGGAGAAACGCGCTCTGGAAGCCGTTCATCGCCACGTCGCACAGCTCGTCGAAGGTGAACCGCTGGTGCCGCGCCGCGTGCAGGTACTCGTCGGTGAGGGTGGTGCCGCTCATCAGCCGGTTGTCGGTGTTCAGCACGACGTTGAGCCCGCGGTCGAAGTAGTCGCGGAAGGGATGCGCCGCGTAGCTCGCGGCCGCGCGTGTCTGGACGTTGCTCGTCAGGCAGATCTCCAGCGGGATGCGGCGGTCGTTGACGTAGTCGGTCAGCGACGGATCCTCGAACAGCCGCGTGCCGTGGCCGATCCGGTGGGCGCCGCAGGCGTGGACCGCCAGCCGCACCGAGCCGGCGCCATCCCCTTCGCCGGCGTGGCAGGTGCAGGCCAGGTCGTGCTCCCGCGCGAAGGCGAACGCAGCCGCGTGGGCCGAGGCCGGAAACCCGAACTCGCCGCCGGCCAGGTCGAACCCCACCACGCCACGGTGCTTGTAGGCCACCGCCAGACGCGCCAGCTCCAGCGAGTCGTCCGGCGGTCGGTTGCGCAGAGCGACCACGATCACCCGCCCGATCACGCCCAGCGACCGCTCGGCGCGGGCCAGCCCGCGGAGCGACGACTCCAGCGCCTCGCCGGCGGAGAGCCCCTGGCGGGTGTTGAGCACCGGGGCGTACCGGATCTCCAGGTAGCGGACGCCGTCGCGCGCCGCATCCTCGGCCAGCTCCCAGGCGATCCGCTCGAGCGCCGGCGCGGTCTGCATCACGCTCAGCGTCACGGCGAAGCGCGCCAGGTAGTCGTCCAGGTTGCGGGCATCGTCCACGCGCATGTACTCGCGCAGCGAGGCCTCGTCAGGCGCCGGCATCGGGACGCCGTACTCCCGGGCCAGGTCGAGGAGCGTCGACGGGCGCACCGAGCCGTCCAGGTGGCAGTGAAGCTCGGCCTTGGGCAGCCGCTGCAGCAGCTCGCGGGTGGGGATGCGGTCCAGGCTCACGTCGCGTCCCGCGCCGCGCGCCCGCTCACCACCCGGTAGATCGCGCCGCCGTGCACCGGCGAATCCGCCGGGATCGGGAGGCCGCGGCTGTCGGTCACCGCCCGGGTGCCCGCCTGCACGCCGTCGGCGGCCGTGCCGTCGACCAGTCGCACCGCGTCGATCGCGCGGGCGGTGGCCGGCACGTCGACGCCCTTTTCGTTGACGTACACGCGGACCGTCGGCACGGTCACCGCGCCACCTCGATCAGCCTCGCGTCGGCCGGTGGCGGCACCGGACCCGGCCGTGAGGTGAGGTAGCCGATCAGCGCGTCCAGGTCGCTGACGCTCAGGGTCTCGACCGATGTCGCCTGTGCGTTCAACGACAGGTCGTTGCCGCCGCTGGCCATGAAGTCGTTCATCACCACCGTGTAGGTGCCCGCATCGTCCAGCGCGCGCCCGTCGGCGAGCTTCACGCCGGTGATCCGCGCCCCGGCCGGCTGCGCCGTCGAGTAGCTGACCACCACTCCGGAGACGTGCACGCCCGGGTGGGCGCCGCTCACCAGCCGCTCGAGATAGGCGCGCAGCGCGCGGCCCGTCACCGTGAGGCGGACGAGCACGTTCGCGAACGGCTGCACCTCGAACAGCGTACCGTAGGTGGCCGTGCCGGCCAGCAGCGGCGCGCGAATGCCGCCGTTGTTCATCACCGCGACGTCGGCCTTGCCGGCCCACCGCTGGGCGTCGGCGATCAGGTTGCCGAGCGCGTACTGCGGCCCGTCGGGGCGCATCGGCCCCGCGATCTCGGCCACCGGGCGGTTCGCCAGCGTCGCCACCGCCAATACCGCCCGCGTCACGATCGAGTCCACGCGCGCATCCGGCGCCGGCCCGCCCGCGCCCGCCACCACGTCGCGCACCTGGTGCGACAGCATCGTGGAGCCGCCGGCGCCGATCGCGAGGTCGATCACCGCGATCGCCTGCCCGCGCGAACGCGCCTGCACGATCGGAATCCCGTTCACCACCACGTCCACCAGCGAGTGCGTGTGGCCGCTCACGATCGCATCGATTCGCTCGTGCAGGTGCCGCGCCAGGTCGACGATCTCGCCGCCACAGTCGGTGGCGCCGTCGCGGGCGCAGAACCCCCCGGCGTGGGCGACCACCACGATCGCCTGCGCACCGCGCGCCCGCAGCGCGGCGGCGATCGAGTCGACGATCGGCGCCGGCTCATCGAACCGCAGCCCCACCGTGTTGGCCGCCTTGGTGGTGCGCGGCGTGACCACCGTCGCCACGCCGATGATCCCGATCCGCAGCGCACCGCGCGCCACGATCGTGTCATTCGGGATCCAGTCGACGTCGCGGCCGGCGGTGTCGCGCACGTTCGCGCCCAGGATCCGGAATCGCGCCTCGCGCATCCGCGCCCGCAGCGTGTCGGTGCCCCAGTCGAACTCGTGGTTCCCCAGCGCCGTCGCCGCGTAGCCGTCGGTGTTGTAGATGTCGACCACCGGCCGCCCGTACGCGAGGTTCGACGCCGGCGTCCCCTGGAAGAGGTCGCCGCCATCCACGAGCAGCGTCTCGCACCCGGGCCGGCACTCCGCCGCCGCCGCCGCGAGCTGGGCGGCCACCACCCCCGCCCCGCCGCGAAGCACGCCGCGCGCGTCCGGCCTTGGCTCGAGCGCGCCATGAAAATCGTTCGTGGCGATGATCCGCAGCTGCGTGGTCCCCAGGCCGGTCATCTCGCCCCAGGCCCGGCTCACGGCGGCGTCGGGCTCCAGCGTCCAGTTCCGGGTGAAGTAGTCCGCCGGACGCAGCGTTCCGCGGCCGCGCACTTCGTCGATCAGCAGCTGGCGGATGTCCTCCTGCCGGTCGTAGACCAGCGGCGCGCCGCGCAGCATCGCGTAGCCGCCACCCCCGGTCTGCCGGTAGTTGTTCAGCGCCATCGTGAACGAGTCCGCGTCGGCCACCGGCCGGCCATGCACCTCGAGTCTCGTCAGGCGCTGGCCGATGGGCCGCGAGATGTCCAGCGCGTAGTCCGCCCCGGCCACGATGTCGAAGTTGTAGCCCGGGATGCGCGGGTCGAGTGCCCGGCCCGGTGTCCGCGGGTCGGCGTAGTAGCGCGCGCTGAACTCGAGGTACTCGCGCAGCTGCCGGCCGGAAATCCGCACCGCCCGCAGCGTGTTGTCGTACGGATACAGGCGCGCCAGCTCGGCCACCGTGATCGCGCCGGAGTCGAGGCCGGCATCGAGGGTGAACGCCGCCGTCGACGCCAGGTCGGTGCCGGCGTGCCGCCGCTCCACCTCGAGCACGAAATCGATCAGCGGCGTGTCGCGCACCCGCGCCGAGTCGCCCCGCCACGCCACCGGCGTCGAGCCGAGCGGCGCGCCGGCCCACTGAACCGTTTCGCGGTGCGACGAGTCGGTGGCCGCCAGCACCGCCGGCGACTCCGCGTGCCCCGCCGCCCGGACGATGGCGCCGCGACGGCCGGTCACCCGCGTGCTGTGGCCATCGCGGACCACCGTGAGGTGCGCCACCGCGACGCTGGTCGCCCAGTTCTTCGCCTGCACAAGAAGCGTCGACCCGATGACCGTGTCGGCCATCTCCTGGTGCGAGTGTCCGTACACCACCAGGTCCACGCCCGCCACCTCGTGCGCTACCCGGGCGGCGACGTTCTCGCTGGGCACACCGGTTGTCACCGTATCGTAGCTCGACGGCTCGTTCAGCCCCGAGTGCACGGCCACCACGATGACCTGCGCGCCCGCCCGCCTCGCCTCGCCCACCGCCTGCCGCACGGCCGGCACGATGTCGCCCAGCCGCACCTGCCCGCGCGCGTGGTCGCGGTCCCAGACCATGACGCCGGGCGTGGTCGCGCCCACGATCCCGATGCGAACCCCCGATCGCCTCACGATGCGGAACGCCGGGAACGCGCGCCCGCCCGATGGCGCGGCCCGCCAGGTGTTCGCCGACAGCAGGGGGAAGCGCGCCTGGGCTGCCGCCCGGCGCAACAGGGGAACGCCGTAGTTGTACTCGTGATTCCCGATCGCCGCCGCGTCGTACCCCATCGCGTTCATCGCCGCGATCACGGGGTGCGCGCTCCGGCGACTGATCCGCGCCGCCACGAACGCCAGCGGGTTCCCCTGCAGGAAGTCGCCCGCATCGACCAGCACCACGTGGCCGGGGTGCGCGCGCCGGAGCGAATCGATGATCGTCGCCTCGCGCGCCAGCCCGCGCGCCGAGTCGGGGGCATTCCTATAGTAGTCCCACCCGCGGAGGCGGCCGTGCACATCGGTGGTCGCCGCGACCACCAGATCCACGGTATCCGGGCCGGCGCCGGCCCGTGGCGGCGGTGGGGCCTGGGCGGACAGGCGTGAGCCGGCCGGAAGGAGCAGGGCAGCCGCGATCAGCACCGCCGTGGCGCAGGCAGGTCGTGACATGGCAACAAGGTAGCGGCCCGCCAGCGGCGTCGGGAGTGTTGACGCCACCTCGCGACGCCGGCCACTTTCAGTCGACGCTGCGGAACCATCCGTGCCAACGGGGCGGCTCCGCGTTACGGGATCGTGACCGAATCTCAACATGTTCCGTTACCCAGATTCCCCTTCGTTCCCCGCGGTGAACGGACCGTGTTGCCCGCCGGATCACATCGACGGCCCGCTGACGTGCGACCGCTGATCGTCGGCATTGCCGGGGGCTCGGGATCCGGGAAGTCGACGGTGGCCGGCCGGGTCACCGACGCGCTGCGCGGCGCCTCGGTGGCGTTCATCGACATGGACGCGTACTACCGCGACTTCTCGTCGCTGCCCATGGAGGAGCGGCGCCGGGTGAACTGGGATCACCCGGCGGCATTCGACTGGGATCTGCTTTGCGCCCAGCTCGCGCGGCTGGCCGCCGGCCAGCCGATCGAGAAGCCGGTCTACGACTTCGTGACCCACACCCGTGCGGCGCGGACCGAACCGGTGCCGGCCGCCGATGTGATCGTGATCGATGGGATCCTGCTGCTGGCCGACGCGCGGGTGCGCGAGCGGTGCGATGTGAAGGTGTTCGTGGATGCCGACGCCGACGTCCGCCTCATCCGGCGGATCCGGCGTGACCTGACGGTGCGGGGACGATCGCTGGAGGACATCCTGGAGCAGTACCTGACCTTCGTGCAGCCGATGCACCTCGAATTCGTCGAGCCCAGCAAGCGCTACGCCGACGTGATCATCCCGCGCGGCGGCCACAACGACGTCGCGGTCGACATGCTGGTCGCCAACATCCAGCGCCGCCTCGACGGCACCGGTTCGTGAGCAGCCCGCCGGCGGGCGAGCGGATCCTCGTCGTCGACGACGAGCCCGACATCGTCGCGCTCGTCGCCTATCACCTGGCCAAGGCCGGCTATCGCGTCAGCACGTCGTCGTCAGGCACCGATGCGCTCGAACTCGCCCAGCGCGAGGCGCCCGCCCTGATGATCCTCGACCTGATGCTCCCCGGGATGTCGGGATTCGACGTGCTGACCCAGTTGCGCGCCGCCGAGTCGACCCGGGCGGTGCCGGTCCTGATGCTCACCGCCCGCAAGGAGGAGGTCGATCGCATCCAGGGGCTCTCGCTGGGCGCCGACGACTATCTCACCAAGCCCTTCTCGCCGCAGGAGCTGGTGCTGCGCGTCGGCGCGATCCTCCGACGCGTGTCGGCGGCCGGCGCCGCCGCGCCGGACGTTCTCACCGCCGGTCCCATCCGCATCGACCGCTCCGCCCACCGGGTCAGCGTTGACGGACGCACCGTCGAGCTCACGCCCACCGAGTACAAGCTCCTCCTCACCCTCGCCGAGCGGCGCGGCCGCGTGCAGGGCCGCTCGCACCTGCTCGAGTCGGTCTGGGAGGCGTCGCCGGACATCCAGACGCGGACCGTCGACATGCACGTCCAGCGGTTGCGCTCCAAGCTGGGCGAGGCCGGCGGCCTGATCGAGACCGTGCGCGGGTTCGGATACCGGCTGGGGGCAAGCCGGAGTCGTTCCGCGTGAGGCTGTCGCAACGCCTCCTGCTCGGCGCGCTGATCCTGGTTGGTGTGCTGGTAGTGGTCATCGCGGTGCTGCTCGACCGGCGGCTGTACGCCCGCATCACCGAGCAGACCGTGCGCGAGCTCGCCAGTGAAGCCCGCTTCGTCGCCACCCAGTGGACGCCGGCCGTGAACCCCGACGCCCTCGCCAACACCGCCGGCGCCGCGCTCGGCCACCGGGTGACCCTCATCGATCCAGCCGGACACGTCACCGGCGACTCCGAGTTCGACGGCGATGCCCTCGCCCGTCTCGAGAATCATGCCTCACGGCCGGAGGTCATCCAGGCCCGCGCCACCGGAATGGGCTCGGCGCGCCGGACCAGTCCGTCGGAGGGGGACCAGGAGCTCTACGTCGCGGTCCGCGCGTCGCTCGGTATCGCCCGCGTCTCGGTCGCCACCCGCACCCTCGATGAGCTGTTCGCCGCGTCCCGGCGCGACGTTTTCGCCGCCGGCGCGATCGCCCTGCTCGCCGCGCTGGTGCTCGCCAGCGCGCTCGCCCGCACCTTCTCGCGCTCGATCATCGATCTGCGCGACGTCGCCCAGGCCATGGCGGCCGGCGACCTCACCAGGCGCCCCGTGCTCACCGCCCCGGGCGAGGTCGGCGACCTGGCCACCGCCCTGCATCGCATGGCCGAGCAGCTCGAGGGGCGGCTCGCGTCGCTGCAGAACGAAGATGCGCTGCTCGCCGCGGTGATCGAATCGCTCAATGAGGGCATCCTCGCGGTCGACGAGCGGCAGCAGATCATCCGGATCAACGAGGTCGCCAGGCAGCTGTTCGCGGTCCCCGAGCCGGTGCCGTTTGCCGCCGACCGCCTCCCCCGCGATCGCGCCCTGCGCGAAGCGCTCGGCGCCGCGCTCGGTGGCGCGCCGACCGGGCCGGTCGAGGTGGGCATCGGCGAGCGGACTCTTTCCCTCACCGCCGAGCCGCTGCCGGGCGGCGGCGCGGTGCTCGCCGTGTACGACCTCACGACCATCCGGCGCCTCGAGACGATCCGCCGCGACTTCGTGGCCAACGTCTCGCACGAGCTGCGCACGCCGCTCACGGTCGTCGGCGGTTTCGCCGAGACGCTGGCCACTGACGATCCGCCGCCGGCGCGGCGCAAGCAGTTCGCCGAGGCGATCCACGCCAGCACCGTCCGCATGCAGCGGATCGTCGACGACCTGCTCGACCTGTCACGGATCGAGAGCGGCGGGTGGCGCCCGGTGCCGGTCGACGCCGACGTCCGCGCGGCGGCCGCCGAGTCGGCCGCGCCGGCCACCGCAACAGCAGCCGCCAAGGGCGTTACCCTCGAGGTCGCGGTGCGCCAGGACGCGGCCACCGTTCGCGCCGATCCCACCGCCTTGCGACAGATCCTCGGCAACCTGATCGACAACGCCGTGCGGCACACCCACGCCGGAACGGTCACCGTCTTCACCGAGGCCGGTGAGGGCGGCACCTGGGTCGGCGTGTCCGACACCGGCATCGGCATCGCCCCCGAGCACCTGCCGCGCATCTTCGAGCGCTTCTACCGCGTCGACCCCGCCCGCTCTCGTGAGGCGGGCGGCACCGGGCTCGGCCTCGCGATCGTCAAGCACCTGGTGGACGCGCACGGCGGACGCGTCCGCGCCGAGAGCATCGCCGGCAAGGGCACCACGATCGCCGCGTTTTTCCCCGACACCAGCCCGTGACGTAACCGTTGCACGTCCGTGGGTCGCTCGACACCGCGTGGCCGCAATCTCCACGCGTCGCATCCGCCGCCAACGCCGGCGATGGCGTTCCCCATTCGAGCGAGAGATCTCCATGTCAGCCGTGTTCTTCGGTTCGTCCACCCGCGCCCGGATGGCCTGGGTCGCGTGCGCCCTCATCGCCCTCGCCGCGGTGCCGGCCCGGGCCCAGGATACCGGCCGGATCGTCGGCCGGGTGATCGACGCCGCCACCGGCGCCGGCCTCGCCGAAGTCGGCATCCAGGTCGTGGGCACCACGATCGGCACCTCGTCAGGCGTCGACGGCCGCTACGTCCTGTCCACCATCCCGGCCGGCACCGTCACCCTGCACCTCCGCCGCATCGGCTACCAGGCCAAGACCGTCACCGGCATCGTGCTGCCCGCCGGCGGCGCCATCGAGCAGGATGTGACGCTGGCCGCCGCCACCATCAAGCTCCAGGCCACCGTCGTCACGGCGCTCGCCGAGCGCGGCTCGGTGAGCAAGGCGCTCGATGAGCAGCGCGGATCCAGCGCGATCGTGAACTCCACCACCGCCGAACAGATCGGCCACAGCCCCGACGCCAACGCCGCCCAGGCCGTCCAACGCGTGAGCGGCGTTACCGTGCAGGACGGGAAGTATGTCTTCGTGCGAGGCCTCGGCGAGCGCTACACCACCACCTCGCTCAACGGCGCGCGCGTCCCCAGCCCCGAACCGGAGAAGAAGCTCGTTCCGCTCGACCTCTTCCCCGCCAACCTGATCGAAGCGATCTCCACCTCCAAGACGTTCACGCCCGACCAGCCCGGCGACTTCAGCGGCGCCGCGGTGAACATCAGGACGCGGGAGTTCCCCGCCCACCGGACCTCAACCCTGTCGGTGTCGGCCGGCCTCAACACGGCCGCCACCGGTCGTCGGGTACTCGGCGCGCCCACCGTCGGCAGTGAATGGCTCGGATTCGCCGGCGGCGCGCGATCGCTGCCCAGCGCGGTTCGCGCCGCCGGGGATCTTACCACGGTGGCGGAGGGCGCGCCCACCAACGCGCTGCTCCGCACCTTCCGCAACGCGTGGACGCCATCGAACGCCACGGGTCAGGCGAACGGGTCGACCACGTTCACGCTCGGCGGGGAGGACCCCGTCCTGGGCCACCGGGTCGGCTACCTCCTGTCGACGACCTACTCGACCAACCAGGAAGTGCGCCACGATGAGCACCGGGCCGTGCCCGTGGGCGATGGACAGGGGGGCGCGCGCGCGCTGAGCACGTTTGACGGCGAAACCGGACGCACCAGTGTGCTCTGGGGCGGGCTCTTCAATGCCGGCACCTGGCTCGGCGCCCGGTCGCGGCTCTCGGTCGACAACACCTACACGCGCAGCGCCGAGAACAGCGCGATGCGGCTGGCCGGCGTGGACGAGCAGTACGGCGAGTTGCGGAAGTCCCGCCTCTCGTTCGTGGAGCGCAGCGTCGTCTCCAGTCAGCTCCGCGGCGATCATGTTCTGGGTGAGCGGCAGCGGCTCGACTGGAGCGCTTCGTACTCCTCCGTCACCCGCGATGAACCCGACCGCGCCGACCTGGTCTACGACCGGGAGCTGGGCCAGCTGGCGTGGAAGGGCGGCGCCAACGATGCGACACGAACCTTCAGCGACCTCACCGAGCGCGCCTCGTCAGGCGCGCTCAACTACCAGGTGACCCTGGCGCCGGCCTCGCACCCGATGGTCGTGAAGGTGGGAGCCGCGCAGCGCGACGTACACCGGGACGCCAACACGCTGGCATACGACGTCATCAACCAGAAGCTCGATGTGCCCGATCGGACGCAGGCCGCCGAGCGCATCTTCGGCGGCCAGTACGCCGCGGGCCCCGACACCAATCTCCTGATCGCCCGGAGTTCCTTCGGCGGGCGTTACAATGCCACCGAGCGCGTCACCGCGGGCTACGTCATGCTCGACGCGGAGCTGGCTCCGCGGGTCAGGGCCATCACCGGCGCCCGTATCGAGCACGCCGGGATCGATGTCACGACCGTCACGGCACAGAACGTGCGCACCCCGGCCGCCCTCGATGACACGGATCTCCTCCCTTCCGTGGCGCTGACGCTCCGCCTCACCGAGCTCCAGAATCTCCGCCTTTCCGCCACCCAGACACTGTCCCGCCCGGAGTACCGCGAGCTGTCGGAAGTCGCCTACACCGAGGTGGGCGGCGACGACGAAGAGGTGGGCAACCGCGCGCTGCGACGCTCGCTCATCCGGAACTACGACCTGCGCTGGGAGTGGTATCCGTCCGCGGCTGAGGTCTTCAGCGTCGGTCTGTTCGCCAAGGAATTCGATCATCCCATCGAGCGCGTGTATCGCGGCACCACCGGCGCGTCGGTCATCAGCTTCACCAACGCCGCCGGGGCGGCCAACTTCGGCCTCGAGGTCGACGCGCGGAAGAGTCTCGCCCCGCTCGGCAGCGTGGCCGCGCCCTTCACGACGTTCGCGAATCTCACGGTGATGCGGAGCCGCATCCGCATCGACGATCCGCTGTCGGTCGCGTTCAACCCGCGGCGGCCGATGGTGGGCCAGGCGCCGTTCGTCGTGAACGCCGGCCTCGACTACGCCCCCGGCGACGGCCAGTGGAACGCGACGCTGCTCTACAACGTGGTCGGACGGCGCATAACGATTGCCGGCGTCGATCCCGTGCCCGACACGTACGAGTCGCCGCGCCACATCCTGGATGTCTCGGCGCAGTTCCCGGTTCCGTTGGGCTTGCGCGGCAAGCTCAACGCCAGGAACCTGCTCGACGCGCCATTCGTGGAGAAGACCGGCGAGCTCGATCGGCGCCGCTATCGCACTGGACGCGTCCTCTCCCTTGGCTTTACCTGGGCTCCGTAACGGGCCCATGTCACGACCGATCGCGAGCATCACGTGACAGGTGCGTGACGCGCCCGCGATCCGGCCGCGACACGGGAGGGCTTCCTTCGGGTGGCGCGCCGGCACCGGTGCCGGCGAATCCACCCGATCTCCCAGGTGACCCATGCGAACGATCTCTCCTCGCCACGTTCTGCCGCTTCTCCCGGCAGCCGCGATCGTGACCCTCCTCGCGGCGTGCAGCAGTGATTCCACCACCGGCACCGCGGCGCTCGTCGCCCCGGTCTCGGTGAGCGTGACGTCGACACCGACCAGCGCGACCGTGAAATGGAAGTCCGTCACCGGCGCCACCGGATACATCCTGCAGCGCGCCACCGGAGCCGCCGGCGGTGTGTTCGGCCAGCTCGGCGGAACGCTCACCGATACCACCTTTACCGACAACACGGTGGTGTCCGGTACGGCCTATCGGTACCGGGTGGCCGGCTCACGCGCCACCGAGCTCGGGCCGTACAGCGCTGAAGCCCCGGTCACGGTCGGCGTGGCCGGACCGAAGATCGCGACGTTGACGGGTGACATGACGACCAGCCGCACACTCTACTCCGACACGCTGTATACGCTCAGCGGCTTCGTGAAGGTGAAGAACGGCGCCACGTTGACGGTCCAGGCCGGAACGGTGGTCGTCGGCGACACGCTGGTGCTCGGCAGCTCGCTCTGGATCACCCGCGGCGCGAAGATCAGCGCGATCGGCACCGCGACCGACCCGATCGTCTTCACCTCGGCCCGGAGCGCGGGGAACCGGAAGCCCGGCGACTGGGGCGGGATCATCATCGTCGGGAACGGCATCATCAACCGCACCGGCGCCACGATCCTCACCGAGGGCTCGGCGGCCGGCCAGGCTGAGAACTACGCCGGTGGCACCGACAACAACGACAACAGTGGCACCATCAAGTACGTCCGCATCGAGTTCGCCGGCTACGACATCTCCAACGGCGGCGGCCAGGAGTTGAACACGCTGTCCAGTTATGCGGTGGGGCGCGGGACGACCTACGAGTACATCGAAGCGATGTCCGGTCTCGATGACTCGTTCGAGTGGTGGGGCGGCGCCGTCGACGGTCGCTACCTCATCTCGTACGAGTCCGGCGACGATCACTACGACTGGACCGAGGGCTTTGCCGGACGCAACCAGTTCCTGATCGCACTCCAGACGCAGAAGCTCACGCCCCGCGCGGGCGCCGGCACGTTCTCCAGCGACCCGCGCGGCTTCGAGGGTGACGGCTGCGACCCCGCCGTCTCCGGCTGTGTCGTCACGGCGACTGCGACCAGCGCGCCCTACTCCATGCCGGTATTCGCGAACTTCAGCATGGTCGGCACCGGCCAGCTGGCGGGCTTCCCCACCGACGGCAACGGCGCCGTGCTGCGCCGGGGCACCGGCGGCACCTTCCGCAACGGCATCCTGATGCGCTGGAAGGGAATCGGTATCAACGTGCGTGATGCGTTCACCGATTCGCTGCGCAAGGTGGACAGCCTCTCCATCCGCGGTCTGGTGCTCGGCGAGAACGGCTCGAACTTCAACGCGCTCGGCGGTCTCAGCGACTCGACCGCCTTCCTCACCAACAACCTCCGCTATGTCCCGGCGGCCGCTGACGTCTTCACCAGTCTCAACCCCGCCGGCCTCGACTGGACGCTGCGCGCGACCATCACCGGCGGCGGCGCCAATCCGGCGCTGACCGGCGGCGAGACGGCGCCCGCCGCCCGCGTCGCCGGCTACTTCGGCGGCACCTGGGTGAACACCACCTACCTCGGCGCCGTCGATCCGGCCGCCGTGGGCACGCTCTGGTACCAGGGGTGGACGCGCTACGTGATCAACTGATCGCGAGCCGCCCGCTCGGGCTCCAATGATGTGGATGCGGCCGGCGCCGGGAAGGCGCCGGTCGCATCGCCTCCCCTTCATTCCATCAGAGATGACCGCTCGACGTGCCCTGCTCTGCCCACTCGCGCTCCTGCTCGCGGCCGCCGCCTGCGACCGCGCCGATGCCAGGGAGCGCCGACCGGTCGCCCAACGGCCGCCCGAACACGTGGACAGCGCCGTCCCGCGCGCCGAGGAGGTGCGGCGCTTTCGGGACGGCCTGGCCCCGGCCGCGGCGCTCACCGGCGGGGCAGCGACCGCCGGCGCCCTCGTCAGGCAATTCGCGTCCGCGCTCGAGCGGCGCGACAGCGCGGGCTTCGCGCCGATGCTCCTCTCGCGCGCCGAGTTCGCCTGGCTGTACTACGACACGAGTCCCATCGCCCACCCACCGTACGACCTCAGCCCCGGTCTGATGTGGTTCCAGATGCAGGGCCACAGCGCCAAGGGGCTCGGGCACGCATTGGAAGAGCGGGGCGGGCGGCCGCTCGGCTACGTCGGATTCTCGTGCGATCCGCCCGTGCGCCAGGGACAGAACCTGATCCACGGCAACTGCCTGGTGCGCCGGATCCAGGCGCCCGGTGACACTGTCACGGAGGCGCTCTTCGGGGCCCTCATACAGCGCAACGGCCGATTCAAGTTCCTGAGCTACGCCAATCATCTCTGACAGCCCGCCCGGATCGACCTGGTCACGATGGTGGCCCGAGTCGTGACCGGCCGGAAGCAAGACCGTGACGTTACATCGCGGTCACAGTTCCGTTACAGGCGTTCGTGACAATTCCGCTCGGCACCGGAGCGCGCACTCCGGAGCCTTCGCGAACGGATCCCACACGATGTCAACGCCCACGCCACGAGCCATGCATCGACACCTCAGGAAGTCCGCGATCCTCTTGGTCGCCTCGATCTCCGGGCCGGTGCTGGCGGCCGCCCAGCAGCCTGCCGCCGCGCCCCCACCCGCCCCCGCGCCGACCTATCCGTTCGATTTCAGCGGCGTCATCTACACCAGCCTGCAGTCCGGTGGCGCCAGGGGTGCCCGCGCGCAGAATCGCTTCGAGCTCGACCGCGCCTACCTCACCTTCCGCGCTCCCGCCGGTGACAACGTCGGCATCCGCGTCACCGCCGATATCTACCAGCAACGCGACAGCACCAAGGACGGCTTCTACCGGGGCTGGGCGTTCCGCGCCAAGTACGCCTACGTCCAGTACGACTTCCTCCGCGGCGTGGGCACGGAGCTGAAGGCCAACGCCCGGCTCGGCATGCTCCACACGCCGATCATCGATTACGAGGAACAGTTCTGGCCGCGCGGCCTCTCGCAGGTCGCCATCGAGCAGGCGGGCTTCCAGTCGTCCGCGGACATGGGTGCCGCCACCACCGTCACGCTGCCCAACCACCACGGCGAGGTCTACGCGGTGGTCAACAACGGCGCCGGCTACGGCTCGCGCGAGACGGACCGCTTCAAGGACTACGCTGGCCGCGTGAGCATCACGCCGTTGGCCAACGGGCACTCGTTTTTCCGGACCCTCACCCTGTCGCCCTGGTATTCCAAGGGCTACGCCGCCAGCGCGTTCGCCGCCCAGAAGGGAACCGTGCTCCCGGTCAGCGCCGGACAGCAGAAGGATCGTTACGGATTCTTCGCCGCGCTGAAGGATCCGAGGATTACCCTGGGCTCTCAGCTGGCCTGGCGAAAGGATGCCATCGAGACCGCCGACACGACGGTCGCCACGGCGCCCACCGTGACGACCCGCACCGGCTCGGTGCTCTCGCTGTACACGATCGCCAAGCCGCTCACCTTCGTCTCCGCCGGTCCCAACTGGCCGCTGGCGGTGGTCCTGCGGTGGGACCGCGTCCGGGTCGACACCGGGAAGGACCCCTACCAGACCTTCGTGATCGCCGGCCTGCAGTACGAGCTCAGCAAGAAGGCGACGGTGACCCTGGACTACCAGGATGGCGAGCCGAAGAAGGGCAGTACCGCCGCCGACACGCGGACGCTCTTCGTGCACGTGATCGCAAACTTCTGAACCAGCTTTACCCCGCGCAACGGACTCTCCCATGACCCGACTTCGCACGCTCCTCGCGCTTGCGCTCCTCGCGGCCGCCCCCGCGGCCGCCCAGGACGTCGACCTCACCGGCGCCGGCGCCACCTTCCCCTATCCGATCTACTCCAAGTGGTTCTCGATGTACGCCGAGAAGACCGGCGTGAAGATCAACTACCAGTCGATCGGCTCGGGCGGCGGCGTCAGGCAGATCTCCGAGGAGACCGTCGACTTCGGCGCCTCCGACGGCCCCATGTCCGACTCCGAGATGGACAAGGCCAAAGGCGGTCGGGTGCTCCACATCCCGACCGTGATCGGCGCCGACGTGCTCGCCTACAACCTTCCCGAGCTGGGCCAGCCGCTCAAGCTCGATGGGCCGACGATCGCCGCCATCTTCCTCGGCAAGATCACGAAGTGGAGCGATACCCGCATCGCCAAGCTCAATCCCTCCGTCTCGCTCCCGAACCGGGACATCCTCGTCGTCCATCGCTCCGACGGCAGCGGCACCACCTACATCTTCACCGATTACCTCTCGGCGGTCAGCAAGGAGTGGGCGGTTGGCCCGGGCCGCGGCAAGGATGTCCAGTGGCCGGTGGGACTCGGCGGCAAGGGGAATGAGGGCGTGGCCGGCCAGGTGAAGCAGCTCCCCGGATCGATCGGCTACGTCGAGCTGGCGTACGCCCGGCAGAACCGCCTGCCGTACGCGAGCGTCGCCAACTCGTCAGGCAGGTTCATCGAACCGTCGATCGAGAGTGCCACCGCCGCCGCGGCCGGGGTCGCCGCCAGGCTCCCGGACGGCACGGACTATCGCATCTCGATCGTGAACCCGCCCGGCGAGCAGGCGTACCCGATCGCCTCGTTCACCTGGATCCTGATCTACCAGAATCAGACGGACGCCACCAAGGGGAAGAAGCTCGTCGACTTCCTGAAGTGGGCGCTCACCGACGGGCAGGCGCAGGCCGCCACGCTCGACTACGCTCCCGTTCCCAAGGCGATGGTGCCGCGGCTGCTCGAGCGCCTGGGCGCCGTGAAGTTCGGCGTGCGGAGCTGACCACCGCGGTGGCGCGCGCGCAATCCGGCGGACTCGCGTCAGGCGGAGCCGGTGATCGGATCTACCGGATCACGATCACCGGCTTCGCCTTCTGTGTCCCACTCCTGCTCCTCGTCATCGCGTTCGAGCTGGCACGCGCGTCGTGGCCCGCGCTCCGGGCCTTCGGGCCATCCTTCCTGACTTCCAGTCGCTGGGATCCGGTGGCCGGCATGTTCGGGGCCGCGCCCGCGATCTACGGCACCCTCGTATCCTCGGCGATCGCCCTGTTGCTCGCCACCCCGTTCGCCCTGGGCGTGGCGATCTTCCTCTCGGAGTTCGCGCCGGCCTGGATCCGGCAGCCGCTCGCGTTCCTGGTTGACCTCCTGGCCGCCATTCCCAGCGTGGTCTACGGCCTGTGGGGCATTTTCGTGCTGGTCCCGCTGCTGCGGGAGCGGGTCATGCCCTTCCTGGCTGACACCCTGCACCTCGGCGGCACGCCGCTCTTCTCCGGCCCGGCGTACGGGCCCAGCATGCTCGCGGCCGGTGTCATCCTCGCGATCATGGTACTCCCCTACATCTCGGCCGTATCGCGCGAAGTGCTCCTGGCCGTGCCGCGCTCGCAGCGTGAGGCGGCGCTCGCGCTTGGCGCCACGCGCTGGGAGATGATCCGCGACGCGGTGGTCCCGTATGCCCGCTCCGGCATCATCGGCGGGATCATTCTCGGCCTCGGTCGCGCGCTGGGCGAGACGATGGCGGTCACCATGCTCATCGGCAACCGGCATGAGATCGCCGCTTCGCTGTTCGCCCCCGGCTATACCATGGCCTCGCTCATCGCCAACGAGTTCAGCGAGGCCACGAACGACCTGCACATCTCGGCGCTGATGGCGGTGGGAGCGACCCTGTTCATGATCACGCTGCTCGTCAACGCACTGGCACGGTGGCTGGTGTGGCGCGTCAGCGGGGAGCGGCGCGCCTGATGCCGCCCGGCATCCGGGTCGGTCTCCCGCGTGACGCGCTCCCGGCCGGGGCCCGCCGCTCCCGGCCCAGCGGCGTGCAGCGGGTGTACGCCGAGCGGACCGTGCGCACCATCCGCCGGCGCCGGGTCGTGAACGCGCTGATGATCGGCGTCACCAGTGTGGCGGCGGTCGTGGCCTGCCTGCCGCTGGTGTTCATCCTGGCTCATCTCGTCAGGCTTGGTGCGGCGTCGGTCGGTTGGGCGTTCTTCACCCAGACGCCCAGGCCCGTCGGCGAGGCCGGCGGCGGCATGGCCAACGGGATCGTCGGCACGCTGATCCTGATCGCCGTCGCCGGCGGCATTGGACTCCCGATCGGCATCGGCAGCGGCCTCTTCCTGGCCGAGCACCGCGGCGCCCGGCTGGCCACTTCGGTCCGGTTCCTGTCCGACGTGATGAACGGCCTGCCGTCGATCGTGATGGGGATTTTCGCCTGGCAGCTGCTCGTCCGGTCGGTGGGACACTTCTCCGCGCTGGCCGGCGGCATCGCGCTGGGCGCGATGATGATCCCGCTCGTGACCCGCACCACCGAGGAGATGATCCGGCTGGTTCCCGGCTCGCTCCGTGAGGCGGCGCTCGCCCTGGGCTACTCCCGGTGGCGCACGTCGCTCGGCATCGTCCTGCGAACCGCCATGCCGGGGATCGTCACCGGCGCCCTGGTCGCCGTGGCGCGCATCGCCGGCGAGACGGCGCCGCTCCTCTTCACCGCATTCGGGAATCAGTTCTGGAGCGTAAAGCTGTCGCAGCCCATCGCCGCGCTGCCGCTGCAGATCTTCACCTACGCCATCAGCCCCTATGACGAGTGGCACATCCAGGCCTGGGCCGGTGCCCTGGTGTTGATTCTGCTGGTGCTCCTCATCAGCATCGCGGCCCGCCTCGCGACCCGCACCCGTTATGGTCGCGCCGCGGACTGAACGCGTGAGCGCTCCGATCCACGTGCCGCGACCGGGTGTCGCGGCCACCCCGGTCTCGCCGACCGCCGAGCCGCCCCGCGTCCGCCTCGAAGCGAGGTCGCTCTCGGCGTTCTTCGGAGCTGCGCGCGCCGTCGCCGACGTCTCCCTGTCGCTCCACGACCGGCGCGTCACCGCGGTGATCGGGCCGTCGGGGTGCGGCAAGTCCACGCTGCTGCGATGCCTCAACCGACTCCACGAAACCGTGCCCGGCGCCCGCGTCGAGGGAACCGTGCTGTTCGAGGGACGCGACATCTACGCCCCCGACGTCAATCCCACCTGGGTGCGCCGGCACATCGGCATGGTCTTCCAGCGCCCCACTCCATTCCCCACCATGTCGATCCGCGACAACGTCGCCGCCGGCCTCAAGACGCTCGGCAACCGGCGCCCGGGTCGCGCCGAGACCGATGCGATCGTCGAGCGGGCGCTCCGCCGCACGGCGCTCTGGGATGAGGTCGGCGACCGGCTGGGCACCAGCGCCGTGGCCCTCTCCGGTGGGCAGCAGCAGCGCCTCTGCATCGCCCGCGCGCTCGCGACCTCTCCCGACATCCTCCTCCTCGACGAGCCCACCGCCTCGCTCGACCCGCTCAGCACCCAGCGCGTCGAGGAGCTGGTCTACGAGCTCAAGGCCGACGTCACCATCGTGATCGTCACCCACAACATGCAGCAGGCCGCCCGGGTGTCCGACCGCACCGCGTTCCTCCTGAACGGCGAGCTGGTGGAAGTCGCCGACACCGGAACGCTCTTCACCGCGCCCGGCGACCCGCGAACCGAGGCGTACATCACCGGGCGGTTCGGATGACCGTACCGGCTCCCCTGGTGACCCACCGCATCACGCCGGCGACGCCGGTCGGCGGTGATACGCACCCCGGCGCCATTGCCGCCGAGGCGTTCTCGTTCTGGTACGGTGAGAAGCAGGCGCTCTTCGACATCACCCTCGCCATCCCGACGCGATCGGTCACCGCCCTGATCGGCCCCTCCGGGTGCGGCAAGTCGACCTTCCTCCGCTCGATCAACCGCCTGAATGCGCTCATCCCCGGGATCCGTCACGAAGGTGCCATTCGCCTCGACGGCGAGAACGTCTATCGGGCAGCCATGGACGTCGTCGCGCTGCGGCAACGCGTGGGAATGGTGTTTCAGCGATGGAACCCGTTCCCGAAGTCGATCTACGACAACGTCGCCTATGGTCCGCGCATCAACGGCATGCGCGACCGCGCCGAGCTCGATGGCGTCGTGGAGAAGTCGCTGCGCCGCGCCGCCCTCTGGGATGAAGTGAAGGACCGGCTGCGGGAGAACGCGCTCGGACTGTCCGGCGGACAGCAGCAGCGGCTCTGCGTGGCGCGCGCCCTGGCCAACGAGCCCGAGGTCCTGCTCCTCGACGAGCCGGCCAGCGCCCTCGATCCGATCGCCACGCAGCGCATCGAGGAGTTATTGTATGAGTTGAGGGCCGAGTTGACGATCGTGATCGTGACCCACAATCTGCAGCAGGCGGCGCGCGTGTCCGATTTCACCGCGTTCTTCTACCTCGGTCGATTGATCGAGGTGGACGCGACGCAGCGGATCTTCACCAGTCCGCAAGAGGAACGCACCGAAGCCTACATCACCGGGAGATTCGGATGAGCCCCGACACCACACCGGGCTTTCGCCATTTCCACGACCAGCTCGCCACCCTCAAGCAGCGCCTCCTGGAAATGTCGGAGCGCGCCGAAGAGCTGGTGGATCTCGCCGTGGAGGCATTGCTCACCCACGACCAGGACAAGGCCGATGCCGTGCTCGTCGGCGACCGGGACGTGGACGACCTCGAGCTCGACATCGAGCACCTGGCCGTCGAGCTGCTCGCCCTGCAGCAGCCCATGGCGCGCGACCTGCGCTTCATCGTCGGCGCCATCCGCGTCTCCAGCGACCTCGAGCGCGTCGGCGACCACGCCGTCAATATCGCCCAGTCGGCCATCCGGCTCATCACCAGCCGCTCGACCATCACCCCCGATCCCGAGATCGAGGACATGGCGCGCCGTGCCCGCCGCATGCTCAGCGAAGCGATCGACGCGTTCATCCGTGGCGACGGCGCCATGGGCCGGGCCGTCTGCCGCTCCGACGACCAGGTCGATGCGCTCCACGATTCCGTCTTCCGGATCCTGCTCACCCACATGATGGCCGACCCCCGCACCATCACCCAGTCGCTGGAACTGCTGCTCGTGAGCCGCAACCTCGAGCGCGTCGCAGATCTCGCCACCAACATCGGCGAGGATGCGGTCTTCCTGGCCGAGGGCAAGCAGATCAAGCATCACGCCGAGGAGCGGGCCGCGCCGCCGCCGGCGGCCATCACCCGGTAGCCCATGACCACGACCACGACCGCGCGCCCCTCCGCCTTCAGCGACCTCTCCCCAAAGGCGGGCACCGAAGGCGATCTCCGGATCGCCGCCATCGACATCGGTTCGAATTCGATCCGGCAGATCGTCGCCGACGTGTCGCCGAACGGTGCCATTCGCGTCGTCGACGAGATGAAGGCGGCCCCCCGCCTGGGAGCCGGCCTCGGGCGCGCGGGTGCTCTTGGTCCGGCCGCGATGCGCAGCGCCGCCGAAGCGGTCGAGCGCATGGTCACTCTCGCCCGCCAGCTCGGCGCGCGACGCATCGAGGCGGTGGCCACCAGCGCCGTCCGCGACGCCGCCAACGGGCGCCAGTTCATCGCCCAGGTGAAGCGGGTCGCCGGCCTGCCCGTGCGCCTGCTGGTCGGCGACGAAGAGGCCCGCCTGGCGTTCCTGAGCGCGCTGGCACACTTCGAGTTGGGCTCCGGCCGCGCCGTGGTGATGGACATCGGCGGCGGTTCGCTCGAGCTGGCCCTGAGCGCGGAAGGACTCATCGAGCGCCTCCGGTCGCACCCGTTCGGCGCGCTCCGGCTCACCGAGCGTTTCTTCAAACGTGGCATCAGTCGGCAGGCGACCGAGAAGCTGCGGAAGTTCATCCGCGCGGACATCCGCCGCTCCCTCCCGCTCCGCGACTGGCGGGGCGCCCGTATCATCGGATCGGGCGGCACCTTCACGAACCTCGCCGGCATCCACCTCGCCAGGCAGGGCATCCAGACCGCGCGCACGATCCATGGCACCGTGGTCCCGCGCGCCGAGCTCGAGCACATCCTCGATGCCCTCCAGGACCTGGATCCGGCCGAGCGGCAGTCCGTACCGGGGCTGAACCCCGCGCGCTCCGATATCATCGTCGCCGGACTCGCTGTCGCCGCCGAGGTGCTCGCCCGGATCGAGTCGGCCGCGGTGGAGGTGTCGGCGTACGGCATCCGCGAGGGCCTGCTCCTGGACACCGCCCGCGTCGCCCCGCCCATCTCTGATCCCGGTGAGGCGCGCGACCGCTCGGTGCGTGGCTTCGCCGAACGGTGCCACTTCGAGGCGTCGCATGCCCGGCACGTCCAGGCGCTCGCGCTCCAGCTGTTCGACTCGATCGGCGCGAGACTCGGGTGTGATCCCTCGGACCGGCGGCTGCTCGCCGACGCCGCGCTGCTCCACGACGTCGGCTACCACATCAACTACGACAAGCACCACAAGCACTCGTACCACCTGATCCTGCACGCCGACCTGCTCGGCATGTCGCCACAGGAGCAGGTGATCGTCGCCAACGTCGCCCGCTATCACCGCGGCAACGCGCCGCGCCGGAGCCACCGCAACTTCGGGCCACTGAACAAGGCGCTGCGGCGGCGTGTCCGCCGGCTGGCGGCCATTCTCCGCGTCGCCGACGGCTTCGACCGCGGCCATGCCGGCAGCGTCGAGCAGGTGCGGGTGCGCTGGCTGTCGCGGGCGCTGCGACTCACGGCGGTCCCGCACGCGCGTGCACGCTCCGTCCGCCTGGAGCTGTGGGGCGCGAACCGGAAGTCCGATCTGCTCGAAAAGCTCGCCGGCGTCCCGGTGGAGATCGTCGCGCCCGACGGCCGCGTCCCCGTCTTCGGTCCCGACAGCCCGGACGGCGGCTGACCTTGCGGGACCTCTAGACCGCGTCCTCTTCCATCGACGGGTCCGGCACCGCCTCGCGCGCGCCGCCGGTGCCCGCGCCCCACGAATCGCGCAGCCACGCCACGTGCGCCGCCGACTCGCGATCCGGATCGGGCTGCCGCTGTCGATAGGCGCCGTCGGTGCCAAGGTCCCAGGCCTGCCGGCGGTCCGCCAGGCAGGTCTCCAGCAGCGCCCGCAGCCGCTCGCGCAGCGCCGGCGCCTCCACCGGCACCACCACTTCCACCCGCCGGTCGAAGTTGCGCTGCATCCAGTCCGCCGAGCCGAAGAAGTACTCGGGTTCACCACCGCCGCCGAAGTACCAGATCCGCGAATGCTCCAGGAACCGGCCGACGATGCTCATCACCCGGATGTGCTCGCTCAGTCCCTCAACGCCGGGGCGCAGGCAGCAGATGCCGCGGACGATCAGGTCGATCTCCACCCCCGCCTGCGAGGCCCGGTAGAGCGCGTGAATGATCTCCGGATCGGCCAGTGAATTCATCTTGGCGATGATCCGCCCCTTGTGTCCCCCGCCCGCCCGCGCCACCGCCGTCTCCCGCGCGATCAGCTCCAGGAAGCGGCCACGCATGTTCGCCGGTGCCACCAGCAGCTTCCGGTAGAGCCGCTGGCGTGAGAAGCCCGTCAGCATGTTGAACAGGTCCGTCAGGTCGGCGCCGATCGACGGACTGCTCGTGAACAACCCGACGTCGGTGTAGACGCGCGCCGTCTTCGAGTTGTAGTTCCCGCTCCCGATGTGCGCGTAGCGGCGGATCCCGTCGGCGTCCCGGCGGACGATCAGCACCGTCTTGCAGTGCGTCTTGAGCCCGGGCATCCCGTAGATGACGTGGATGCCGTGCGACTCCAGCGTGCGCGCCCACGAGATGTTGTTCACCTCGTCGAATCGCGCCTGCAGCTCCACCAGCACCGCCACCTGCTTGCCCCGCTGCGCCGCATCGATCAGCGACCGGACGATTTCCGTGTCGCCGGAGGTCCGGTAGAGCGTCAGCTTGATCGCCAGCACCTGCTCGTCGGCCGCCGCGCTCTCCAGGAACTGCTCCACCGACGCCACGAACGAGTCGAACGGATGGTGCACCAGGACGTCCCGCTCCCGCAGCACCTCGAACACCGAGCGGCTCGAATCCCGGAACTCCACCGGACTCACCGGCACGAATGGCGCGTCGCGCAGCGCCGGCACGTCGAGCGACGCCAGCGACATCAGGTCCCCCATCTCGAGCAGCGGACCCACCTCGTGCACGTCGGCCTCGGTCAGCGGCGGTGCCACTTCCGGCGGCTCGCTGCTCACGATCCCGTCGAGCAACTGCCCGCGCAGCGCCGCCGGCATCCCCTCCTGCACCTCCAGCCGCACCACCTCGGCGAACTTGCGCTCGAACACCTGCTGCTCGATCTGCTCCAGGAGGTCCTCGGCGTCATCGCCGATCGGCAGTTCCAGATCCGAGTATCTCGTCAGGCGGAACGCGTACCAGCGGACGATGTCCATCTCCGGGAAGAGCGCGCCCAGGTTGGCGCCGATGACCTGCTCGAGCGGGATGAACTCGTGGCCGCTCCCCACCGGCACCCATCGCGGCAGGCTCCGCGGCACCTTTACTCGCGCGAAGTGCTCGGTGTCCCGCGCCGGATCGCGCAGGTCCACCGCCAGCGACAGCGACAGGTTCGAGATGTACGGGAATGGGTGGCCCGGATCGACGGCCAGCGGCGTCAACACCGGAAAGACCTGCGACTCGAAGAACTCGTCCACCCGCCGCCACTCCGGTGGCCCCAGTTCGGCCATCGTCACCAGCCGGATGCCGTGCGGCGCCAGCGCCGGCAACAGTTCGTCGTGCAGCAGGCTGCGGCGCAGTTGCAGCAGCGCCCGCACCCGCCGCTCGATCGACTCGAGCTGGTCGGCCGCCGACAGCCCGTCGGGCGGCAGCTGCACGGCGCGCGCGGCCAGCTGCCGTCGCAGGCCCGCCACGCGCACCATGTAGAACTCGTCGAGATTGGTGCTGAAGATCGACAGGAACTTCAGCCGCTCCAGCAGCGGCGTCCGCGGGTCGGATGCCTCGTGCAGCACGCGCTCGTTGAACGCGAGCCAGCTCAGCTCCCGATTGAAGAACAGCGGCGATGGCGTCGGTGTCGGCATGAGGCGGGGAACGAAGCGGCGGCCCACTGACTCAGGGACCGCCGGCGGAGTATCAGGAGGAAATCGCTCGGCCGCTGGGCCGGACAGGTCACGAGTCGGTCACATTCGTGTGACGGCGTGGAGTAGCCAGAAAGATAGCGCCGCGATCGTCGCCGAGGCAGGGATCGTGAGAACCCACGCCCAGACAATCCGCCCGGCGATCCCCCACCGCACCGCCGACATGCGGTTGGTGGCGCCCACGCCGACGATCGCCCCGGTGATCGCGTGCGTCGTGCTCACCGGAATCCCCAGGCTGGTCGCGATCATGATGCTGAGGGCGCCCCCCGTCTCGGCGCAGAAGCCGCCCACCGGGCGCAGCTTCGTGATCCGGTTGCCCATCGTGTGGACGATCCGCCATCCGCCCGACAGCGTCCCGAGCGCGATCGCCGTGTAGGCGAGGATCTCCACCCAGTACGGGATGGTGTTGGCGTCGGTCACGTGCAGGTGGTGCATCCACCCGGTCTGCGCGGCGAACAGGCTCTGCGACGCCACCAGGAGGCCCACGATGATCCCCATCGTCTTCTGCGCGTCGTTCCCACCATGGTTCAGCGAGAAGAACGCCGAACTCACCAGCTGGAGCAGCCGGAACACCTTGTCCACCCGCACCGGTGTGGTCCGGCGGAAGAGCCAGTAGACCGCGACCATCAGGGAGAAGCCGAGCACCATGCCGATCAGCGGCGACAGCACGATGAAGATCAGCGTCTTGGTCCAGCCGGCGGGGATGATCGCCCCGAATCCGGCCTTGGCCACCGCCGCGCCGGCGTAGCCGCCGATCAGTGCGTGCGACGAGCTCGATGGCAGCCCGTAGAACCAGGTGATCAGGTTCCAGGCGATCGCGCCGAGCAGCCCGCCCAGGATGACGTTCGGCGTGACGATCGAGACATCGATCAGCCCCTTCCCCACCGTCCTGGCGACCGCGGTGCCGATCGTGAACGCGGCCGCGAAGTTGAAGAACGCCGCCCACACCACCGCCGCCAGCGGACTCAGGACCCGCGTGCCGACGATCGTCGCGATCGAGTTGGCCGAGTCGTGGAATCCGTTGATGAAGTCGAAGGCGAACGCGACGGCGATGATGGCGATGACATAGTACATCATCGGCGTCAGGCGTTCTTGAGCGCGATGCTCTCGAGGACGTTCCCCACGTCCTCACACTCGTCGATCGCCCGCTCGAGCGTGTCGTACAGCTCCTTCCACTTGATTACCTCGAGCGGGTCCGGCGTCCCGGCGAACAGGCCGCCCACCGCCTCGTGGTAGATCGCGTCGCCTTCCTCTTCGAGCTGCTTGATCTCGCGCCCCCGGCGAATGACGACTTTGGGCTGCTTGATCCCCTGGACCGCCCCCTCGATGCTGGTGGCCGCCCGGATCAGCACGCTCGCCAGCCGCTGCGCGGGCTCGCGCGCCTCGGTGATGTGGAACATCGCGGCCCGCCGCGCCGTCCCGTCCAGCAGGTCGATCACGTTGTCCAGCTGCGACGCCAGCTCGTGAATGTCCTCGCGATCGAACGGCGTCACGAAGCTCGTGTCGATCCGGGCGATCACATCGTGCGTGAGGTCGTCCGCTTCGTGTTCCACGACCTTGATCGCGGCCACCACCTGCTCCAGCCGGGATGGATCGGCGAACAGGTCGGCGATCAGACGCGCCGCCGTCGAGACCCGCTGCGCGATCTCGGAGAACAGCCGGTAGAACTCTTCGTCGCGCGGGATGAGTCGCATGTCGGGAATCGGGTCAGGGTCAGAAGTGGTCAGTACGCTTTCGCGGCGCCGGCAGGCGCGGCGCGTTCCGCCGCGCACACCACGCAATGTCCTTCGTGCTCGTGCGCCGAGGACAGCAGCTCCCGCAGCGGCAGGGGGCCGGGCCCCAGGCACTTCGCCATCGCCACGCCGCTCGAGGTGCCGATCCGCGTGGCGCCGCTGCCGATCATCTTCAGCGCTGTGGCGCACTCCCGCACGCCCCCCGACGCCTTCACGCCCATCGTGTCGCCCACCACCAGGCGCATCAGCGCCACCGCCTCGGCGCTGGCCCCGCCGGCCGCGTGGAATCCCGTGCTCGTCTTCACGTATTGCGCGCCAGCCTCCTTCGCCAGCGCGCTCGCCTTGATGATCTCCACCGGCGTCAGGGCCGCTGACTCGATGATCACCTTCACCAGCCGCCCGGACGCCGCCCGCACCACCGCCGCGATGTCGTCGGCGACGTGACGCCAGTCGCCGCTCTTGATCGCCCCGATCGCGGCCACCATGTCCAGCTCGGTCGCCCCCTGTCGCACCGCCAGCGCCGCCTCGGCCGCCTTGGTCTCCGGCTGGTTGGCGCCTAACGGAAATCCGATCACCGTCGCCACCCCCACCTCGCTGCCGGCCAGCAGCGACGCGCACCGCGGCACCCAGACCGGATTCACGCAGACGGTCGCGAACCGGTGCTCGCGCGCCTCGGCGCAGAGCTGCTCGACTTCGGCGCCGGTCGCTTCCGGCTTCAGCAGCGTGTGATCGATGTAGTCCGCGATCCGGGCCTTGTCGCGCGCGTACGCGACCCCGGGGGGCGGCGCCGCGGCCGCGGCCGCCGCCGGCACGCCGGCGGCGGCCGGCCCCGGCGCCGCCCCCCCATCAGTGCGCCCATCCCGCCTCGCCTCGTCGGCGCGCGCCAGCTCCCCGGCAATGCGGGTCGCCAGCTCCTGCAGGTCGACCGTCACCTCGTCCCCCTCCCACTGGCAGCCCCGGCCTTCCGGTCGAGGTCCACGTGGTCGATCACGCCCACCACCACCGCCTGTACCGGAATCTTCTGGTCGTTGAACAGCGCCCGCGCCGCGCCCCCCTCCTGCACCACCAGCACCTTCTCGCCCACGCCCACGCCGATCACGTCGAGGGCGATCGTCTCCGCCGCGCCGGCCTCCTCGCGGTCATCCAGGTCCAGCCGCCTCACGAGCAGCAGCTTCCGGCCACCCAGGTTCGGGTGCCGGTGGGTCGAGACCACGTCGCCGACCACGCGCGCGATGAACATGGTGGCCCGTTCTATCGCTCGGACGGCGGACGCTGCACGCCGTCCACGTCCAGCCGGTCCACGCGCCCCACGATCCCGGCGTCCACCGCCGCGAACGGCTGGTCGAGCGTCATCGAGGCCTCACGGGCGGTGATGAAGTAGACCACCTCGCCGGGGCCGGCCCCGATCCGGTCGGCCGCCACCAGTGGCTTGCCCACCGAGGTCCCCGCGGCGTTCAGGGGCTGGATCCACTGCAACGTCACCGCGTGCAGCGTGTCCTGTTTCACGGTGGCGACCACGCGCCCCATCACTCGTGCCAGATGCATGTGGCCGGAAATCTGGTCGGGCTCCCGATGGAGCGCAAACGGCCGGCCCGGTCAGACCACCTGCGCGCGCCGGCTCACCAGCGCCGGGTTCTCGAACACCTTGATCAGGAGCGCGCCGGTCACGAACCCGCCGATGTGCGCCCACACCGCCACCCCCCCCGACACGTCGCGCCGCAGCGAGTTCAGCTCCGGCAACCCCGCCACCACCTGCCACCCGAACCACCAGAGCAGCACCAGCCACGCCTGGATCCGGATCACCTTGAAGAACACCACGAAGATGAACAGCATGCGCACGTACACCCGCGGATACAGCACCAGGTACGCGCCCAGAATCCCCGAGATCGCCCCGGATGCCCCAACCGTCGGAACGATCGATCCGGGATTCAGCAGCGTGTGAGTCGCGGCGGCCGCCAGCCCGCACACCACGTAGAAGACCACGAAGCGCATCCGCCCCATGCTGTCTTCGACGTTGTTCCCGAACACCCAGAAGAAGAGCGCGTTGAAGAGGATGTGCCCCCACCCGCCGTGCAGGAACATCGAGAGCAGCGGCGTCAGCAGGTTGATCGGGTCGTTGTCCACCACGCACACCAGCCCCGGCCCGATCGGCACCGCCGCCCCGAGCGTCGCCCGGTGCGTCAGCTCCGCCGGCACCATCCCGAAATTGCACACCGACGCCGCCAGCCTCGGCGCGTCGAATCCCGCCCCTTCTACCACGATCCAGGTCGCGAACATTGCCACCAGGATGGCGATGGTCACGACCGGCGTTCGGATGGTTGGGTTCTCGTCGCTAAGTGGAATCACGGGTGCTATTTCGGCGTAGTGTAGGCCCAGCCGCCAACGTTCCGGGAATCGCAGTCAACTTGTCACCAAGGATATAGCCGCGGTCATTGGGATCCTGCCAGTCTGACAGTTTGGCGGGGCCTCTCTCTTGCCCATGCACTCTCGGGCTGAACAGCGGTCGACGGCAGCGCGCACACGGCCCCCGCTCAGACACACGGGCCGGCTACGCGCTCTTGGATCTAACTACAGCGAGGAAACGATGGCAGACAAGGTGATAGGAATCGACCTGGGTACGACGAATTCCGTGGTCTCCGTGATGGAAGGCGGCGACCCGGTCGTCATTCCCAACGCGGAGGGCGGGCGCGTTACACCGTCGGTGGTCGGCTTCACGAAGGACGGCGAGCGGCTGGTGGGCCAGATCGCCAAGCGCCAGGCGGTGACCAACCCCCAGAACACCGTCTTCTCGATCAAGCGCTTCATGGGCCGGAAGCTCGGCGAAGTGCAGGAAGAGACCAAGCGCGTCCCCTACCGCATTCTCACTGGCCAGAACGATCTGGCCGCCGTGGAGATCCAGGGCAAGCGCTACACGCCGCCCGAGATCTCGGCGATGATCCTGCAGAAGATGAAGCAGACCGCCGAGGACTACCTCGGCCACACGGTGACCAAGGCGGTCGTCACCGTACCGGCCTACTTCAACGACTCGCAACGCCAGGCGACCAAGGATGCCGGCAAGATCGCCGGCCTCGACGTGCTCCGCATCATCAACGAGCCCACGGCTGCCGCGCTCGCCTACGGCCTCGACAAGAAGAAGGACGAAAAGGTCGCGGTCTTCGACCTCGGCGGCGGCACCTACGACATCTCGGTCCTCGAGCTCTACGACGTCGAAGGCTCGCGCCAGTTCGAGGTGAAGTCGACCAACGGCGACACCCACCTGGGCGGCGATGACTTCGACCAGCGCGTGATCGACTGGCTGGTCGCCGAGTTCAAGAAGGACCAGGGGATCGACCTCTCCAAGGACCCGATGGCCCTCCAGCGCCTCAAGGAAGGGGCCGAGAAGGCCAAGATGGAGCTGTCGTCGGTGCTCCAGACGGACATCAACCTGCCGTTCATCACCGCCGACCAGTCGGGGCCCAAGCACCTCAACTACCAGCTGAGCCGGGCCAAGTTCGAGCAGCTGGTCGATGACCTGATCAAGCGGACCATTCCGCCCATGCAGCAGGCGCTGAAGGACGCGGGGCTCGCCCCCGAGAGCGTGGACGAGGTGATTCTCGTCGGCGGCTCCACCCGCATCCCCAAGGTCCAGGAAATCGTCAAGGACTTCTTCAAGAAGGACCCGCACAAGGGCGTGAACCCGGATGAAGTCGTCGCGATCGGCGCGGCGATCCAGGGCGCGGTGCTCACCGGCGAGCAGAAGGACGTGCTGCTGCTCGACGTGACGCCGCTGTCGCTCGGCATCGAGACGCTGGGCGGGGTGACCACGGTGCTCATTCCGCGGAACACCACGATCCCCACCAAGAAGTCGGAGATCTTCTCCACCGCCGACGACAACCAGACGACGGTCGAGATCCACGTGCTGCAGGGCGAGCGCGAGCTGGCGATCTACAACAAGACGATCGGCAAGTTCCAGCTGACGGGCATTCCGCCCGCTCCGCGCGGCATGCCGCAGGTCGAGGTCACCTTCGACATCGACGCCAACGGCATCCTCCACGTGACCGCCAAGGACAAGACCACCGGGAAGGAGCAGAAGATCCGGATTGAGGCCTCGAGCGGGCTCTCGGACGGCGAAATCGACCGCATGGTCAAGGACGCCGAGAAGAACGCCTCCGAGGACAAGAAGCGGCGCGAGGAGATCGACACCCGCAACCGCCTCGACAGCATGACGTACGAGGTCGAGAAGAACATGAAGGAGTGGCAGGACCGGCTCTTGGCGGAGCACAAGTCGAAGCTGGACGGCGCGATCGAGCGCGCGCGGAAGGCGCTGAAGGGCGCCGACGTCGGCGAGATCCGCTCGGCCCATGAGGAACTGACCCGGGCATACAGCGAAGCCGGGCAGTCGCTCTACCAGCAGACGCCGTCGGGTGGCGGAGCGCAGGAGCCCCCACCGGGCGGCGGGCCTGGCCCGCAGGGTGGGCCGGCCGGGGCCAAGCCCGACGACGTCGTCGAAGCGGACTACGAGATCGTCGACGACAAGAAGTAGCGGCGGCAGGGCAGGTGGGCGGCGCCGGCGGGAGACTCCCGCCGGCGCCGTCGTCTCGGCCCCCGTGGAATCCATCGGGCCGGCCGCGGGTGACGTAACAGTACTGGGCCCCGGCCGTACGGGGTGGTTGACCCCCGGCCAGAACGAATGACGCAAACGGGTGTAGATTCCACAATCAGCAACCAAGCGGATTCGTCCATGTCTTTCCCGATCTCTCGCATGCGCGTCTGGGCCGCGATCTCGATCGCGTTCGTCTGCGGCCTCCTCTTCGCTTCCTCACTCGACTGGACCCGGTTCAGCTGGGCCCAGGGCTCCAGCGCCAGGGCGGTCGCGCCGGCCGTGAAGCCGGTGACGCTGGACATCCGCGCCGGCTTCGCCGACATCGCCGAGCAGGTGACGCCGTCGGTGGTGTACGTGCAGACGGCCCGAGATGCGCGGCCGCAGCAGCAGCGGCCGCGGGCGCGCGGGCAGGTCCCGCCGGGCTTCGAGGACTTCTTCCGCCAGTTCGAACAGCCGCGGAACAACGAGCCGCAGGAGGGGAGCGGCTCCGGCTTCATCGTCTCGAAGGACGGCTACATCCTCACGAACAACCACGTGGTCGACGCGGCCGATCGCGTCACCGTGATGCTCACCGACAAGCGGGTGTTCAAGGCCACCGTGGTCGGCCGCGATCCCACCACCGACATCGCGGTCCTGAAGATCGACGCCAGCGACCTGCCGGCGGTCCCGCTCGGCGATGACAGCGCGGTCCGGATCGGCGACTGGGTGCTGGCGATCGGCAACCCGCTCGGTCTCGACTTCACCGTGACCGCCGGGATCGTGAGCGCCAAGGGGCGCGGCGGCGCCGAGCTGGGCCGTCTCCTCCCCAGCCGTTATGCGATCTCCGACTTCATCCAGACCGACGCCGCGATCAACCCCGGCAACTCCGGCGGCCCGCTGGTCAACACGAAGGGCGAAGTAATCGGGATCAACAGCGCCATCCTGAGCCCCACCGGCTTCTACTCGGGCTACGGGCTGGCGATTCCGATTTCGCTCGCCCACAGCGTGATGGACGACATCCTCAAGTACGGCAAGGTGCGGCGCGCCATTCTCGGCGTGGCGATCGATGACGTGACGCCGGAAGACGAGGCGGTGGCCGGCCTCAAGCAGATCGCCGGCGTGAAGGTGAACGCGTTCACCCCCGCCGACGGCACCAGTCCCGCGCAGCGGGCTGGCCTCGAGCCGGGCGACGTGATCGTCGCCATCGAGGGGAAGCCGGTGGACCGGGTGAGCACGCTGCAGCGCATCGTCAGGCTCCACGCGCCCGGCGAGACGGTGGCGATCGACGTGATGCGCTACGGCAGCCGCAAGACGTTCCGCGTCAAGCTGCAGGAGGCGCCGGGCGAGGAGCAGGTGGCCCGCGCCGACTCCAACGACGACGCCGCGAAGAAGGTGAGCCCGGCCGACAAGCTCGGCATCAGCGTCGAGCCGGTGAGCGATGACTTCGCCCAGCAGACCAAGCTGCCTGACGACCGCCACGGCCTGCGGGTGGCCGGCGTGGACGGGTCGGGGCCGGCGCACAACAAGCTGTTCGAGAACGCCGACGTCCTGCTCGAGGTGCTCTACCCCGCTCCGCGGCACGTCCTCCACACGCCGTCCGACCTGAGCCGGGCGCTGGACAGCGTGAAGGGCGGTGACTACGTCAGCCTGCTCGTCTTCTCGGCCACCGCCGATGGCTGGACGACGCGGATCGTGAATCTCAGGGTGGGCAAGTAAGGCGTCAGGCCGCGGCGCCGCGGGCGGCGCGGCCAAACGGTGGGGCGAGGCCCGGCTGCCGGTGACGGCAGCCGGGCCTTCGCGTCTGGGTGGAAGGCGCCGGAAACGCTAGATTACCGGCACGCGAAAGTGGCGGAACTGGCAGACGCGCAGGACTTAGGATCCTGTGGGGCAACCCATCCGGGTTCGACTCCCGGCTTTCGCATCGGGCGCAGCCGCCCGAGATCGCCTAACGAACTGCCGCCAGCGCCCGCTGCACCCGCGCCTTCGCCTCGGTCAACCGGTCCGGCGCGGCACGCAGGAACAGCTGGTACTCGGCCGCCGCGCCCACCGCGTCGCCACCGGCCGCCAGGGCATCGCCCAGCAGCAGGTGCCCCTCGGCGTACGCGGGCGCCAGCTCCACCAGCGTCCGCAGCCACGGCAGCGCGTCGCCCGCCTTCCCCAGCCGCAGCAGCAGCCCGCCGTACTGCCAGGCGAAGAACAGCCGCTGGCTCTTCCCCGGCTGCGCCCCGCCGTGGAGCTCGGCCGCCTGGCGCCATTCGTCCAGCGCCGCCACCGTGTCGCCGCGCGCCAGCGCCAGGTTCCCCAGCGCGCCGCGCGCCGGGTAGAACGACAGCTGCTCGCTCAGCGCCCCGTGAAACGCCTCGGCCGCCGCCGAGTCGTGGCCGGCGGCAGTCCACGACAGGCCCACCAGGTAGTCGAGCCACTCGCCCGACCGGTACACCGGCTGCAGGTGGACCGTGTCCGACCGCTGGAAGGCCGCACGCAGCGCCTCCAGCTCCCCCACCGCGCTGTCATGCGCCGCGGCATAGTGAAAGCTCAGTACCCGCCCCCAGTGCAGGTTGGCCAGCAGGGAATCGTCCGGAGGCCGATGACGCGACGCCGCGTCGGCCTCGGCCGCCCGCAGCGCCGCCGCGAAGAGGCCGGCCGCATCGGTGTATCGCGCCGCCGACAAGGCGCCCCACGCCCGATCGTCAGGCGACGGGCGCTCGCTGGAGTCGGCGATCACCTGCAGCACCCGCACCGGATGCACGAAGGGATCCCGCCACGCCGCGTACCGCAGCAGGCTGTCGCCCTGCGGCGTCTCGGCCTGGCGCTGGAGGTACACCGCGAACCAGCCGCCGATGTACGGCTCGGCGTGCGTGGGATCGAGCCGCGAAGACCAGTAGAAAAACTGCAGGGCCCGCTTCGGGCTCACGTGCAGCAGCGTGGCACCGGCCTGGAAGTAGGAGATCCAGTCCTTGGGGTCGTCGGCAAATTCGAGCTGCGGCGCGGAGCTGGGCACCCTGCCCCACTGGGCCCCTGCCGAATGGGTCAGCAGCGCCAGGCACGCGGCCAGTGCGAACGGGACCGGGCGGCACCGGCCAAGCGAGATGCGCATCACTGGTATACGCCCCGTCGCCGGAAAACGCGGCGCGCGACAGCGGCGCACCCGTGATTACTCTGAGTCAACGCATCCCCAATGTCGCGAGATTGTAGCTGTCGGACGCCCGTTACAGTCGGGCCACAGCGAGGAGCACGAGCCCGATGGCCCAGAGCACCGCGCCCCCCATCGCCGCCAGCAGCGGGAGCTCCTGTTCTCGACGTCGCATGGTCTTCCTCCGCTCCCGCAGCAGCGAAGCTACCGCGGCGTGTCCCCGCGGGCTACCCCGTCGCTGGTACCCGCCCCGGACGGGGGTTAGCTTTACCGGGGACAGTGCTGGCGGGCCCCCGCACCCCGGTTGGCGGCGCCGGCACGCTCCATCAGGCTCCAAGTGTCCATGAACATCCAGATCACCCCCAAGAAAACCGACGGCGCCGAGCGCCTCCTCGAAATCTCCGTTCCGGTGGAGACCGTCCGGGACGAGGAAGACAAGGCGGTCCGCCGCTACGCGCACAATGCCCGTCTCCCCGGCTTCCGGCCGGGCAAGGCGCCGGTGGCGGTGGTGCGGAAGAAGTTCGCCGATGCGATCCGGCAGGAGATGCTCGAGTCGATCGTCCAGGCGGCCTACCAGGAAGCTCTGGAGCAGCAGCAGCTCAAGCCGATCGCTCAGCCGCACGTGCACGACCTCAAGTTCGAGGACGGCAAGCCGCTGACCTTCGAGCTGCACCTTGAGGTGCGGCCCGAGATCGCGCTGCCGCGCACCGGGGGCTTCCGCGTCGCCCGCACCGACAGCGCCGTGGCCGAGGCGCAGGTGAACGAGCAGCTCGAACAGCTGCGCGATCAGCGCGGCACCTGGGCACCTTCGGAGGAAAAGCCCGCTCCCGGCGACCTGGTGACCGTGAACCTCTCCAGCGCCAATGAGGCCGGGGTGCTTCCCGAGGGCAAGGAGTACCGGCTGGTGCTCGGCTCCGGACAGGCCATTGCCGGGATCGAGGAGCTGATCATGGAGGCCGCGCCGGGGCAGACGGTCGAACGGCCGGTGAAGTGGCCGGATGACTTCCCGGACGAGGCGCAGCGGGGCAAGACGAAGCTGACGCGCGTCACGCTCACCGAAGCCAAGCGCAAAGCCCTGCCCGACCTAGACGATGCCTTGGCGCGCGAGGTGGGGGACTTCGACTCGCTGGACGCGCTGCGCAAGGCGGTGCGGCAGGACCTCGAGGCGGCTGCCGTGCGGCAGGCCGAGGCTGACCTGCGGTCCAAGCTGCTCGACGAGATCATCGGCGCCAATCCATTCGACGTGCCGCAGAGCTGGGTGAACCAGCTGGTGCAGGCGTACGGCGAGGCCTATCAGATTCCTGAGCCGGAGCGCGAGCGGTTCGGCAACGAGTTCCGCGCCATGGCCGAGCGACAGGTCCGCCGCGACCTGGTGATCGACACCCTGGCCGAGCAAGAGAAGCTGTCGGCCAGCGAGTCGGAGGTGGATGACCGGGTGGCCGCGCTGGCCGCGAAGCGCAACGCCAAGCCCGGCGAGGTCTATGCGGGGTTGCAGAAGGCCGGGCGGCTCCGCGAAATCGAACGCAATATCGTTGAGGACAAAGTGTTCGCCTGGCTCACCGAGCGGAACACGATCGAGTAACCCGAGGGCCGCGTCCTGCCGATACTCTTCGAATGGTGGAGCATCGGCGGCGTCGATCGCCCCCGGGGCCATTTCACCTTCGCATCACGGACGAGTCACCATGCCGACGATTTATCCTCCCTATGTGATCGAGCGGTCCAGCCGCGGCGAGCGGACGTACGACATCTTCTCGCGGCTGCTGATGGACCGGATCATCTTCCTCGGCACGCCGATCAACGATGATGTGGCGAACATCGTCATCGCCCAGCTCCTCTTCCTGGACGCCGACAACCCCGAGCGCGACATCCACCTGTATATCAACTCGCCGGGCGGCAGCGTGTCGGCGGGGCTGGCGATCTACGACACGATGCAGTGGCTGAAGTCGCCGGTGAACACGATCTGCATGGGGCTGGCCGCGAGCATGGGCGCGTTCCTGCTCGCCGCCGGCCGCGCCGGCAAGCGCTCGGCGCTCCCCCACTCGCGGATTATGATCCACCAGCCGTCGGGCGGGGCGTCGGGCACGGCCGCCGACATCGAGATCCAGGCGAAGGAGATCCTCTACCTCCGCTCGAAGATGAACGAGCTGATGGCCCGGCACACCGGCCGTCCGGTCGAGCAGATCGAGCGCGACATCGACCGGGACCGGTTCATGTCGGCGGAAGAAGCGAAGACCTACGGACTGATCGACAACATCGTCGTCCACCGCAGCGAGGTGGTGGAAGCGGTCAAGTGATTCCGTTGCCGGCGTTGTCCGGCAATCGTCCAGAGGCGCCGGCCCGACTGAAGCCAGCGTCATGTGAAATAGTTCACGAGTCGTCGAACGCGATCTTTTCTTGACCGGCTGGCGGACGCCGCTTATGTCTCCCTTGGCTTTCGCCGGACGCTGACTTGGAGCACGAGCCTCCCGCTTCCCGGACCGACATGTCCCACGACAAACACCTGCGCTGCTCGTTCTGCGGAAAGTCCAAGGATTCGGTCCGGAAGTTCATCTCCGGCCCCTCGGTCTACATCTGCAACGAGTGCATCGCCCTCTGCAACGAGATTCTGGCGGAGGACGAGGAGCGCGAGGTCGCGGAGGCCATCACCCAGGTCCCGACGCCCCAGGAGATCAAGGACGTCCTGGACCAGTACGTGATCGGGCAGGAGCGGGCCAAGAAGGCGCTCTCGGTGGCGGTCTACAACCATTACAAGCGGATCAACGCCGGCGCTCCCCGCGAGGACGACGTCGAGCTCGACAAGTCGAACATCCTCCTGATCGGCCCCACCGGCGTGGGCAAGACGCTGCTGGCGCAGACGCTGGCGCGGATCCTGGACGTCCCGTTCACGATCGCCGACGCCACCACGCTCACCGAGGCGGGCTACGTCGGTGAAGACGTGGAGAACATTCTCGTCAGGCTCCTCCAGGCCGGCGACTTCAACGTCGCCGAGTGCGAGCGCGGGATCGTCTACATCGACGAGATCGACAAGATCGCGCGCAAGTCCGAGAACCCGAGCATCACCCGCGACGTGTCTGGCGAGGGCGTGCAGCAGGCGCTCCTGAAGATCCTGGAAGGGACGGTGGCCTCGGTGCCGCCGCAGGGTGGCCGCAAGCACCCGCAGCAGGAATACATCCAGATCAACACCAAGGACATCCTGTTCATCTGCGGCGGCGCGTTCGACGGGCTCGAGAAGATCATCGAGTCGCGCACCGGCCGGAAACAGATCGGCTTCACGCAGGAAGAGCTGCGGTCGGGCAAGGCCAAGCGGCTGGCCAAGAACCCGTTCGCCGAGGTCGAGCCGGATGACCTGCTCCGCTACGGGCTGATCCCCGAGCTGGTCGGACGCCTCCCGGTGGCGGTCCCGCTCGAGGCGCTCGACGAGGAGTCGCTCGTCCGCATCCTCAAGGAGCCGAAGAACGCGCTCACCAAGCAGTACGGCAAGCTCTTCGACCTCGAGGAAGTGAAGCTGACCTTCGAGGAGAGCGCCCTGAAGGCGATCGCCCTCAAGGCGCTGAAGCGCGGCACCGGTGCGCGCGGACTCCGCGCGATTCTCGAGGAAGTGCTCACCGACATCATGTTCGACCTGCCCAGCCGGGACGATGTCACGGAGGTGCGGCTCACCGAGGTGAGCATCACCAACGGCACTCCGCCCCTGCTCGAGATCTCCGCCAAACGGCAGAAGAAAGAGGCCTGACGGCGCCGCGCCTCGGCGCGCGGATGGGTGGGGCCGGCGGCGCTTCGCGCCGCCGGCCCCACGCGCGTTTCCGGGCCCCAATCGGTACATTTCGGGCATGTCCCCACTGATCGTCCGCGGCGGCGAGGCCATGCTCGTCCCCGACCGGCTGGCCGTCCTCCCCCTCCGCGACGTCGTCGTCTTTCCGTACGTCGTCACGCCGCTCCTCATCGGCCGCGAGGGGTCCGTCGCCGCCATTCAGGCCGCGGCCAAACAGGACAACTTCATCCTGCTCGCCGCCCAGAAGAGCGGCGAGGTGAACGACCCGGCGGCCTCGGACCTCCACCGCACCGCCGTCGCCGCGCGCATCGTCCAGCAGGCGACGCTCCCGAACGGCACGATCCGCGTGCTGGTCGAGGGGCTGGGACGCGTCCGCATCACCCGCATGGTGCCGGCGGGCCGGGCGCTGCGCGCCTCCGTCGTCTCGCTGCCGCTGGTCGTCGCCGGCCGCGAGGACACCCGCGTCCTTTCCCGGCGCGCCCTCACCCTGTTCGAGGAGTACGTCGGGCTGCACCGGCGCCTGCCGCCGGAGATCGTCGGCATCGTCCAGTCGGCCGACACCGAGGACCGCCAGTTCTACGGCGTCGCCGCCCACATGAGCGTGCGCCACGAGCTGCGCCAGAAGCTCCTCGAGGCGCCGGACCTCGGCGCCTCCTGGCGGCTCGCCGCCGAAATGCTGGCGTCGGAAATCGAGATCCTGCGGCTGGAGCGCAAGATCGAGGACGACGTCCGCGGGTCGCTCTTCCAGAACCAGCGCGAGTTCTACCTCCAGGAGCAGCTGAAGGCGATCCACCGTGAGCTGGGTGAGGACGATCACGACGACTTGGCCGAGCTCGAGACCCAGATGAAGGAGAAGAAGCTCCCCGAAGTGGTCCAGACCCGGGCGCTCCGCGAGCTCCGCAAGCTGGGACGAATGGCGCCGCTCTCTCCCGAGTCGACGGTCTCGCGGAACTTCCTCGATTGGATCCTGGCGCTGCCGTGGACCGAGCGCACCGATGAGGTGCTCGACGTCGAGCACGCCCGCCGCGTGCTGGACGAGGACCACTTCGGGCTCGAAGAGGTCAAGGATCGCATCCTCGACTACATCGCCGTGCTGGCGCTGGTGGGGCGGCTGGAGGGTCCGATCCTCTGCCTGGTGGGCCCGCCCGGGGTGGGCAAGACCTCGCTCGGCCGCTCGATCGCCCGCGCGCTGGGGCGGAAGTTCGTCCGCATGTCGCTCGGCGGCGTGCGTGATGAGGCCGAGATCCGCGGACACCGCCGGACATACATCGGCTCGATGCCGGGACGGATCATCCAGGCGATGCGCCGGGCGGAAGTCATCAACCCGGTGCTGCTGCTCGACGAAGTCGACAAGCTGGGACAGGACTATCGCGGCGATCCGGCGGCGGCGCTGCTCGAGGTGCTCGATCCGGAGCAGAACCGGGCGTTCAACGATCACTACCTCGAAATGGACTACGACCTGTCCCAGGTCCTGTTCATCACCACCGCCAACTCGCTCACGAACATCCCCGACGCGCTGCGCGACCGGATGGAGATCATCCGCCTGGCCGGCTACCTCGATCACGAGAAGCTGGCGATCGCGCGGCAGTATCTCGTCCCCAGGCAGCTGAGCCAGCACGGCATCGACCCGGCCACGGTGACCTGGGAGTCCGGCGCGCTGCAGGAGATCATGCGCGGGTACACTCGTGAGGCTGGCGTCCGGGAGTTCGAGCGGCGCCTGGCCCGCGTGGCGCGCAAGCTGGCGCGCCGCAAGGCAAGTTCCGTCACCCGTGCCGCCGCCGTCCTGCCGGCCGCGACGATCGCGCCGCCGATCACGATGACCATGGGACCGCAGCTCCTGCTGGTCCCCCCCGCGAAGCGCCCGCGCCGCGGCAAGCGCGCCGGCGCCGGGGAGACGCCGGCACCGGCCGCCGGGGGCGCCCCCACGCCTGACGAAACGTCGCCGCTGGGCGTGCGGGTGGCCGACCTCAAGAGCCTGCTCGGTTCGGCGCCGTACGACCCCGACGAAACGTCGCTCGACGACAAGGTGGGAGTCGCCGTGGGCCTCGCCTACACCGCGGTGGGGGGCGAGACGCTGGAGGTCGAGGTGAGCATCGTCGGCGGACGCGGCAAGCTCCAGCTCACCGGGACGCTCGGCGACGTGATGAAGGAGTCGGCGAGCGCCGCGCTCAGCTACGCGCGGGCGCGCGCCGGCGCGCTGGGGATCGAGCGCGACTTCCACCGGACGCGTGACATTCACGTCCACATCCCGGCCGGCGCCACCCCCAAGGACGGGCCGTCGGCCGGCATCGCCATCGCCACGGCCATCATCAGCGCGCTCACCGGCGTTCCCATTCGCGGCGACGTCGCGATGACCGGCGAGATCACGCTGCGGGGGCGCGTGCTGCCCATCGGCGGACTGAAGGAGAAGTCGGTGGCCGCGCACCGGGGCGGGATCACCCACGTCATCATCCCGCACGGCAACGCGCGTGACCTGGAT
Organism: Gemmatimonadaceae bacterium; assembly: GCA_041483735.1. Taxonomy (GTDB): domain Bacteria; phylum Gemmatimonadota; class Gemmatimonadetes; order Gemmatimonadales; family Gemmatimonadaceae; genus JBGPGH01. The sequence goes on from JBGPGH010000003.1 coordinate 247,012, forward strand.
GACCTCGCCAAGGAAGTCACCGGCACCATTCGCTTCCACCCGGTGCGCACCATGGACGACGTGCTGGCGATCGCCCTGCGTCCGCCGGCCGCCGAGGCCCCCGCGGCGCGGAAGAGCGGGAGCCAGCCGGTCGCGGACGTCACGCTCCCGCACTGATGTCCGGGGAGACCCCGGGGCCGGCGCGGGACCCGCTGGTGGTGCGCAGCCTGGAGTTCCTGGGCGGCATGGCCGCGTCCGGCGGCTGGCGGCCCGAGGTGGACCTTCCGGAGATCGCGTTCGCCGGCCGCTCCAACGTCGGCAAGTCGTCGCTCCTCAATCGCCTGATGCGGCGGCGGTCGTTCGCGCGGGTGAGCAAGACGCCGGGGCGCACTCGCGAGATCAACTTCTTCGTCGTCAACGACCGGTTCGTGCTCGCCGACCTTCCGGGATACGGCTACGCCCGCGTGTCGAAGGATCAGCGCGCCGAATGGCGCCCGCTCATTGAGGGCTACCTGAAACGCGGGGCCCGGCTGCGGGGTATCGTCCTGCTGCTCGATGTCCGGCGCGAGCCCTCGCCGGACGACCGGCAGATGCTCGCCTACCTGGCCAGCCTGGGCATCCCGACGATCGTCGCGGTCACCAAGATCGACAAGCTCTCGGCGATCGCGGCGGCGGCGCGGGTGCGCGCGCTCGCCGGCGAACTGGCCCTGGACGCGGACCAGGTGATCGCGTTCAGTGCCGTGACCGGCTCTGGACGCGACGCGCTGGCCGGTGCCATCGTAGCGTTGCTCGAACAGCCGCCCCGTGACCGGAGTCCATCGTGAGGATCCGCACCGCCCTGCTCGCCGCGCTCCTCCTGCCCGGTCTGGCGTGTTCCGCCATCGGAGGCGCGAAGGCACAGGTGCCCCCCGTACCGGTGACGCGGGACTCGACGGCCGACACGCTGGGCTCGACGCTCGTGCCGGCCGGATACGGGTCGCTCCGGCAGGATGACATCGCGATCAAGATCCAGCTCCAGTCCGTGCTGGTGAAGGCGCTGCCGCTGGATGAGGCCGTGATCCGGATGCTCGCTCCCGATCTCTACAAGTCGCTCGCCGGACTCAAGGCCAGCAAGCTCACCGACATCGATGCCCGCGCACGGCGGTACGGCGCCCAGCAGTATTCGCTCTGGTATGTGCAGTACTTCGGGCTCGAGCCGGACGCCCGGTTCAGTCCCATGGAGTTCCTGATCAACTCGGCCGGCCGCGACTTCCGTCCGGTCGATGTCGTTCCGCTGAGCAACGGCTTTGGCGAACAGCGCCTCAAGCAGCGCGAAGTCCAGGCCGCGATCTTCATCTTCGACCGCGATGTCGACGTGACCCAGCCGCTGACCGTGACCATCGAGGGCGCGGCCAATTCCAGCTGGGGCTCGACAGTGCAGCTCATCGAACGGGAACGTTCGCTCATCCGCTCACGCGCGGCCCGGACCGCCAAGCCGCCGGAGTAACAACTCCCCTGTCCATGGCACATCTCCCCCTCCGCCAGATCGTCGCCGCCCCGCCCAGCGCCCTCGCCGACAAGTGGCTGGGCTCGCTGCGCGAGCGACTCTCCGATGCCAACGCCGACCGGGTGGGCATCTGCCGCGACACGCTCGCGGAATTGTCCTTCCCGCAGTACGCGAAGAACTGGGAGACGGCGGTGGCCGACGAGTCGCTGCCCCTGGGGACGCGGCTCTCCCTCGCGTCGCTCGACCCGCGCAACGTGACCCTCGAGCCCGAGTACTACGGCGAGTGCGATGACGCGCGCTTCCAGCGCGTGAAGCCGTTGCTCTGGCTCTGGTACTCGTTCGACCGGACCCCGCTGGGCGGCCAGAACGTCCACCTTGGCGTGCAGCTGCGCCGACTGCTGGCACCGCTGATCTTCAAGCGCTGCGGCGCGAACTTCAAGGCGTTCCAGCACGTCGAGTTCTCGTTTGGCTACAACCTGGAAGTCGGCGACAACGTGGTCGTGCACCGGCACGTGCTCCTCGACGACCGCGGCAGCCTGGTGCTCGGCAACAACGTGTCGATCAGCGACTACGCCAACATCTACAGCCACACCCACAGCATCGTCGACCAGCGCGATGTGACCAGCGCGACCACGGTGCTCGAGGACGGCGTCCGGATCACCTACCACGCCACCGTCCTGGCGGGCGTCCGCGTCGGCACGCAGGCGATGGTGGGCGCCCTGGCCGTGGCGACCAAGGACGTCCGGCCGTATCACGTGAACGTCGGCATTCCCGCCAAGAGCGTGCGGGTCAAGCCGAACGCGCCCCAGCCGGACGTGGTCCTCCCCTCGTCGCTCGACCGGACCTGACGCCCGGGGTCGCGGGTGTGCGCGGCCCCCAGTCAGATGATCCGGAGCACGTCCTCGGCCGGACCGGCGTCGCCGCCCCTGAGCAGGGTCATGATCTCGGTGACCGCGACCCGCTCCCTGGGCCAGGTGTAGCGTCGCTGGATGCGGGATGCGCTGAGCCACTCGAATCGCTGGTGCTCCGGGCCCAGCTTGACGGCCGCCGCAAACGGGACGACCGCGGCGAAGACCACCGCCAGCTGCACCGTGCCCGTGGCCCGCAGGTAGAATGGATTGACTCCGATGCTGTACAGGCGCTCGGGCCGGAGCCCGGTCTCTTCGAGCACTTCCCGGATCGCCGCGTGCTCCGGCAGCTCGCCGTCCTCCAGATGGCCGTGCACAGCCTCCCAAGCGGCCGGACATCTCGTGCTCCCAGACCGCTGAAGGGCCAGAAATCGCCAAGAGCGGGCGGTTCTGGCAATAACATAAACGTCTATAGTACCGACGCTTATGTCAGTCACGTGACGGGAGCATAGCGTCCGTGCTCGGGAGCATCCAACAGTGCTCCCTCTAGCCCTTGACCTGCTTCAGCATCGACTTCAGCCGAGCGCTCAGGGCCCGCGGCCGGAAGGGCTTGGTGAGGAAGTCGTTCGCTCCGTACTCGAACACCCGCACCTCGCTGTCCTCGTCCCCCTTGGCGGTCAGGACGATCACCGGGAGCTCGACCGTCTTGGGTCGCGAGCGGAGGTGGGTCAGGACGCCGTAGCCGTCCAGCCTGGGGAGGTTCAGGTCCAGCACCACGATGTCCGGCGCGGCGCGATCGATCTCGTCCAGCGCCTGCACGCCGTCCTGGGCCTCCACCACCATGTAACCCTCCCGCTCCAGCAGGTCCTTGAGGACCCGCCTGAGGGGCTCCTCGTCCTCCACCAGGAGGACGGTCCCCTTCTCGACCTTCTTGGCGGTCGCGGTCCCGTCGTCGACGAGCTGGAAGGCGTCGCCGAAGATGTTGGCGGGGACCGCCGGGACCGACCGCGACGGGCTCCGGGTGCCGTGATCGGCGCCGCCCGCCGTGGCCGCGTCGCCGGCGCGCTCCTTGGGCGGCTCTGGGCTCGTGGCGGGTGTGGCGCGCCGCGCAGGTGGTGGGGCCGGCGCCTGCTCGGAAGGTATTTCCACCACGCGCATGAGCTCTTCCAGGCTGGTGGTGCCGGTGCGCACGTGGTTCATGCCCGCGTCCCAGAGCAGCTTCATTCCGGCTTCGCGGGCCGCCTGGCTGATTCGCTCCGTCGATTCGCTGCCCGAGATGCGGCGCTCGACTTCGGCGCCGGAAATCAGGATCTCGGTGATCGCCAGGCGTCCGCGGTACCCCGTCTGGGCGCAGTCGGGGCATCCGACCGCCTTGTTGAGCGTGACGCCCGCCGGCAGCCAGCGCTGCAGCCGCTCGGGGATCGGCTCGGTACTGGGCACGCGGCACTTGAGGCAGAGCTTCCGCAGCAGGCGCTGAGCGACCACCCCCTTCAGCGCCGACGCGATCTTGTAGCTCTCGATGCCGATGTCCACGAGCCGGGTGATCGAGCTCGCGGCATCGTTGGTGTGCAGCGTCGAGAAGACGAGGTGCCCGGTGAGGGACGCCTGGATCGCGATCTGCGCGGTCTCCCGGTCGCGGATCTCACCGATCAGGACGACGTCGGGGTCCTGGCGGAGGATCGAGCGCAGTGCCGTCGCGAAGGTGAGCCCCGCCTTCTCGTTCACCTGGACCTGGACGATCCCCTGAAGCCGGTATTCTACCGGGTCCTCCACCGTGACGATGTTGACGCCGCGGTTCTGGATCTGCCGCAGGATCGAGTAGAGCGTCGTCGTCTTGCCCGAGCCGGTGGGTCCCGTGACGAGCACGATCCCCTCGCGAGAGCCCAGCAGCGTCTGCACGCGTGTGAGTTCATCCGTTCCCAGACCGAGCGAGTCGAGCGAGAGTACGGTCGCCCGCGAATCGAGAATGCGGATGACCACCTTTTCGCCGTGGGATGCCGGCAGGGTCGAGACGCGAAGGTCGATCCGGACGCCGTTCACGGCGACGCGCGCGCGCCCGTCCTGTGGCCGCAGGCGATCGGCGATGTCGAGCGACGCCATGATCTTGATGCGGGACACCAGCGGCAGGCCCGCCGCCCGCGGCAGGTTCATGGCCTGCCGCAGCACGCCGTCGATGCGGTAGCGCACCGCGTAGCCGGCTTCCTCGGGCTCGAGGTGGATGTCGCTCGCCCGCGACGTAATTCCCTCGGCCAGGATGTGGTCCACCAGCCGGATGACGGGTCGCTCGGTGGCCTTCCCCGCCGACAGGTCGAGCTCCGAGTCCTCGACCGATTCGGCGATCTCCTGGATGTCGTAATTGCTCGTGACGCCTTCCAGGATCTTCTCGACCGCGTTCTCGGGCCGATAGACCTCATCGATCCGCTGCGCGATCTTGGCCGGCGCTCCCAGCGACATACGCACGGTGCGCCCGGTGGCGAAGGCGAGCGTCCGCTCGCAGTCGAGGTCGTAGGGGTCGGCCGTGGCGATGTCGAGGATCGAGTCCGACACGGCAAGCGGAAGAACCCGGTACTTCCGGGCGAGCGTTTCCGGCACGATGTCGCGTGCCTGCTGGGAGACCATGGCGACGTCCGCGACCTTCATGCGGAAACGCGCCGAGAGCGCGGTGAGGAGCTGCTCGTCGGTGAGCGCTCCACCCCGCACGGCCACCTCCCAATAGCTCTCCTGCACGGCAGCCTTCAGCTTCCCGACCCCTTCTTCCGGCAGAAGGGCCTCGAGCGTCGGCAGGAGCCATTCATCGCGCACTGGGCGATCAGTCATCCACACCCCGGACAGCAGCGAACATCACTGGATTCCAAGATAACGTCGTGTGCCTGGCCACGATACGCAGCCAGTGCGGGCGCGTGCCAGAGGGGAATCAGAGGATGCCCCACAGCTCACGCCCGACGTCGAGCGACAGGGTCCACCGGCCACGGTGGAGACCCCTCGCAACATCCAGACGCAGCAGATCGAACAGCGCAATCAATCCGAGCCCCGCCGATGGATACCAGCCGCTGCCGTTTTGCGCGGGAGCACCCGGCCGCGGCTTGCCGCCCACCCAGGCGACGTGCGCGAACGGCGCCATCGTGGCCGAGCCCGGCGCGCGCCCGAAGCGGCCCAGCGGCACCGCAACCCACGGTACCGGGACGCGCCATTCGATGCGTTGAGTGGCGGCAGTCCGGCCCACCAGGCTGTGAAAGGCATAGCCCGGGGCGGTGACCGGACCACCAAGGAAGACGAACTCCTGCGGGGGAAGTTCCCCGCGGCCCCGCGCCGCGCCTCCGAAGCTCTCGAAGACCAGGCTCCGTCGCCCGATGCGGCGCTCGCCCCGGGCCTGCAGCGTCATGCGGGCGAACGCGGGACGCTGGTCGGCGAACGCGGTGTCCCGGCCGGCGAACCAGCCGTAGCGCGCCTCGCCTTCCAGGCGCCACGTGACCCCCAGGGGGCCTTCCCACGCACCACGCTGTCCGCGCAGGGAGAGGCGCGTTTCGTGGACTCGCCACGCGGGGATCGTCGCCTTGTAGCGGCCGGTCGCGGGCGCGGCGTGCACCGAGAGCGGTCCCTGTGACTCGCGGGCGGCCTCCAGTGACCAGCGGACGCCACGCATCGCTCCCGACGTCAGGCGGATACCGGCGCCGCGCACGTCGTACGGGTCCGATCGATCCGAGCCGAACTCCTGCGCGGCGAGGCTGTTCGCGAGCCCTGACATCTCGCGCACATCTCCGGCGTCGCGGAAGTCGCGGCGCACCAGTAGCTCGGCTCCCGCGCCCGACCCCCGCTGCCAGCCCGCCGAGAGCGTGCCCTTCGCCCGCCGGTCGTCGAGTCCCCAGCGCCCGCCGGCGGCCAGCGAGAGTCCATCGCCGAGTCGCTGGCGGAATCCGGCGCCCGGCGCGAACCCTTCGACGCGATCGACGCGGGCGAAATCAGAGACACCGCGGGCCGACAGCGTGGCGCCGCGCGCGCGGGCCAGCGCCTGCGCGCGCACCAGCGCCCGCGCGTCCTCCTGGACCCGCTGGACATCGGCGTCGGTGAAGGCGCGTACGCCGCCCGGCAGCGCGTCGAGTACCGCGCCCTGCCACTGGTGCGCGCGCAGGACTTCGGGGGGGGCCAGGACGATCTCCGGTCCCGCGAAGAGGGTCGGGTCGAGCCCGCGATTCACGGCGTAGCAGCACACCTCCCAGCGGCCGCGGATGATTCCGCGCGCCGGGTAGTCGAGCCAGGTGCCCGAGCGCCGGATCTCGATCTCCTGCCGCCAGGGGAGCCAGAACCGGCCTTCGACCAGGCCGTTCTCGAGGACGACGGCGATGTCCTCGAGCTGCGCGTCGAGATAGGCGGCGCGGGTGAAGTTGAACGCCATGCGCACCACGCGCGCCGAACCGCGCTCCAAGTAGATGGCGCCCACCAGGCGCGGGAGCGCGTCATTCTTCGGGCGGACGCGGATTTCGTAGACCTCGATGTCGCGATCGGGGAGCCGGATGCGCAGCGAATCGGTGACGGCGAAATCGTAGGCGGCCAGTCCGGCATCGGAGAGCGGGTGGGGCACATCCCGCACCTCATCGCCCTCGCCCAGCCGGATCACGCCCGGAAAATTGTTCTGGACGATGCCGAGGTGGTCGCGGTGGTAGTTGATGTCGGTGGGGAGAAGGAGCGTGTCGCGGCGGCCGACGATGCGCTGCTTGCTCGACGCGGGCGCGCGCCAGTACACTTCCAGCTCGAGCTCATCGGACTTCACGACGCGCGGCGGCTCCGTGAACGGATCACCGCCGGCGGCCGGATCGCCGCCGAGCTGCGCGAGAAAGGTGAGGTAGCCGTGCGCGCGAGCCTGGTAGTCGGTGAGCGCGGTGTCGGCGAGTTCGCGCTGGCGCACGGCGACGCCCCGCTTGACGAGCGACGTGGTGCGCTCATCGTTCCAGACCTGCGCCGCGAGCGTCGCCGGCGCCTGCGTCACCCCGATCACCCAGCACGCGGCGGATGCCGCCGCGAGGAATCGACCCATGATCACCGAATATCGCGGCGCGCCGGTCGCGCGGCAACGGCAGCCGGCGTGAGCTTCGAGCGCTTCCGCGCGCTGGCGGCGACGGGCGGCATGGTGCCGGTGTGGCGCGAGATCCTGCTCGACGCCGACACGCCGGTCTCGGCGTTCCACCGGCTGCATCACGGCGCGTTCGGATTCCTGCTCGAGTCGGCGCCGGCCGGCGGCGAGACCTGGTCCCGCTACACGTTCCTGGGCACCGCGCCGCGTGGCGCGTGGCGCCTGACGGACGATGTCGTGGAGGACTGGAATGCGCTCCGCGGCTGGCATGGCGCGCGCCGTCCCGCCGATCCGCTCGACGACCTGCGCGGCCTGATCGCCGCCTACGAGCCCGTGCCGGTGCCCGAGCTCGGTGCGTTCTGGAGCGGCGCGGTCGGCTACTTCTCGTACGACATCGTGCGGCTGCTCGAGCGCCTCCCGCACGCGCCGCCGCGCGCCCTGGACGTCCCCGACGCCCTGTTCGTCTTCACCGACGTGGTGGTGATCATCGACAACCTGCGCGGCCGCGCCCGGGTGGTGTGCGGCGTACCGGTGGCGCCCGGGACCGGCGACGCCGCCCTGCGCACCGCGTACGCCGACGCCGGGCGCCGCGTGACCGAGACGATCCAGCGGCTGCAGGGCACCGAGGGGCACGGGCTGCCTCTCCTCGAGCTGCGCCCGGGCCTGGAGCCCGCCACCGGGGTCTCCAGCCGCTCGCGCGAGCGCTTCCTGGCGGACGTCGACACGATCAAGGAGTACATCCGCGCCGGCGACTGCTTTCAGGCTCTGCTGGCTCGCCGGATCGCCGTGCCTCACGACTTTTCGTCCAGCGATCTCTACCGGGCGCTGCGGGCGCTGAACCCGTCGCCGTACATGTACCACCTGGTGCTCGACGGCGTGGAGCTGGTGGGGAGCTCGCCCGAGCTGCTGGTGCGGGTGGCCGACGGGCGGGTGACGGTGCGCCCGATCGCCGGCACGCGGCCGCGCGGGCTCACCGATCAGGACGACGCGCGGCTGGCGGCCGAGCTGCTGGCCGATGACAAGGAGCGGGCCGAACACGTCATGCTCGTCGACCTCGGGCGCAACGATGTGGGGCGGATCGCCGGCTACGGGACCGTGCGGGTGACGGAGCTGATGCGGATCGAGAAGTACTCGCACGTGCTGCACATCGTCAGCCAGGTGGAGGGCGACCTCGCCGAGGGCGCGTCGGCGCTGGGGGTGTTCCGCGCCACGTTCCCGGCCGGCACGATGACCGGCGCGCCCAAGGTCCGGGCGATGGAGATCATCGACGAGCTGGAGCCGGAGCGTCGCGGCCCGTATGCCGGGGCGGTGGGGTACATCGCGTCGGGCGACCGGCGCATGGACCTGGCGATCACGATCCGGACGTGCGTGCTGGCCGGCGGCGTGGCGTCGGTGCAGGCGGGCGCGGGGATCGTGGCCGACTCGGTTCCCGAGCGGGAGTGGGAGGAGACCGAGAGCAAGGCGCGCGCGATGCTGCAGGCGATCGCCCAGGTGCGCGCGTCGCGGCCGGCGAAGGCTCCGCCGCCGATGGTCAGCGGCCGCGGCGCGGCCGCGTCGTGACCGCGCGGACACCGCTCCAGCGCGCCGACTATACGACGGGCCGGGCGAGCCCCATATTACCGACGATGCTCTACAAGCTCATCAGCACCGAAGGAGAACAGTCGTTCGAGCTCAAGCCCGGCACGCTGGTCGTGGGGCGCGCGCTCACCAGCGACATCCCGGTCTTCGATCCGACGATTTCCCGGCGTCACGCGGAGGTGACGGCGGACGACGGCGGCGTCCAGGTACGCGATCTGGGATCGAGCAACGGCACGTTCGTGAACGGCGCGAAGATCGAGGCCGCCAAGGTCTCGCCCGGCGACGTGGTCACGTTCGGGAAGGTGGCGTTCCGGCTGCAGGAGTACACGCCCGGCCCGCCGGTCCGGACCGGCGGCGCCGAAGCGCCGGGGCCGCGGGCCGGCGCGACCATCGTGAGGCAGCTGCCGGTCGCGCCAGCCAAGAACTCACTGGAAACGGCGATGCGGGCCAGCGGCGGGCACCGGGCCGTCGACGACACCAGCAGCATCCCGACCGACGCCGAGCGCAGCCAGCAAAAGCTCCAGCTCCTGCTCGAGGTCTCCAAGCAGCTCGGCAAGGCGGCGGACATCGATGCCCTGCTCGACAAGATCGTCGGGATCTGCTTCCGGATCATGGACGTCGACCGCGTCGCGATCATGCTGATGGACGACAAGGGCGACCTGGTGCCGAAGATCGGCCGGGACAAGCGCGGCAGCGAAGCCGTGCGGGCGGTCCCGATGTCGATCGCCCGGACCACGGTGCAGGACAAGGTGGCGATCCTGTCCGACAACGCGCCCGAGGACCAGCGGTTTGGCGGACAGTCGATCCTGATGCAGAAGGTCCGCTCGGCGATCTGCGCGCCCCTGATCGGCGGCGAGGATCGCGTCCTGGGCGTGCTGTACGTGGACAACCTCACGACGACCCACCGGTTCGGCGAAGAGGACTTCGAGTTCCTGATCGCGTTCGCCGGGATCGCGGCGGTGGCGATCGAGAACGGGCAGTTCTCCCTGCGGATTCAGCATGAGACGCTGGTGCGCAGCAATTTCGAGCGCTACTTCGCCCCGAACCTGGCGGCCCGGATCGCGGGCTCGCCCGACGCGGTGAAGCTGGGCGGCGAGAAGCGGCCGGTGGCGGTGCTGTTCAGCGACATCCGCGGCTTCACGCCGCTGTCCGAGACCATGAAGCCGGACGAGATGGCGACGCTCCTCACCGAGTACTTCACCGAGATGGTGGAGTGCGTCTTCAGGCACGGCGGCACGCTCGACAAGTTCATCGGCGACGCCGTCATGGCCCAGTGGGGCGCTCCGATCGGGTCGCCCGATGATGCCGACAAGGCAATGGACGCCGCGATCGACATGCTGAAGGAGCTGGAGACGCTGAACGAGAAGTGGCGCGCCGCGGGACGGCCCGAGCTCCAGATCGGCATCGGGCTGAACTTCGGCGAGGCGTTCGCCGGCAACATCGGGTCCGAGCGGCGCCTGGAGTTCACCGTGATCGGTGACACCGTGAACACGGCGAGCCGCCTGTGCGGGGCGGCCGAGGGGGGCGAGATCCTGCTCTCCGAGGAATTCCGCCGGACGCTGTCGTCGCCGCCCAAGAAGATGAAGAAGCACGCGCCCATGGAGCTGAAGGGAAAGCGGGAGCCCGTGCAGGTGCACTCGGTGAGGTCGTGATGTCGGGACCCGGCGAGCTGCCGCCCGGATACGCGCGCTTCCAGTATCAGCAGGCCGACGTGGTCTGCCTGGAGCCGCTCGCCGAGGCGTTGCGCGAGGCGCTGCACGAGGGCACCCTCTACACCTTCGCCGCTCAGCATCCGCGAGCCAGGGCGCTGACCGGCCGCGGGGTGGCGTACGCGGTGACCCTGCCCGATGGCGTGACCAGCGTCGTCGTCAGGCACAGCCGCCATGGCGGGCTGCTGGCGCCGATCACCGGCGACCGGTTCCTGGCGCCGACCCGCGCCCCCCACGAGCTCGACGCCTCGCACCGGCTGCTCGCCGCCGGCATCCCGACGCCCGAGTTCGTCGCCTACGCCGTGTACCCGGCCGGTCCGTGGCTGCGCCGCAGCGACGTGGCCACCCGCGAGATCCCGCGCGGCCGCGACCTCGCCCTCGCCCTGCTCGGCCCGGTGGACGAGAGTTCCAAGCGCACCGTGCTCGAGGCGACCGCGCGGCTGCTGCGCGCCATGGGCGCGGCCGGCGTGCGCCATCCGGACCTGAACCTGAAGAACGTCCTCCTGTCGCCGGCCGGCAACGGCAAAGACCGGACCGAGGCGCTGCTCCTGGATCTCGACCGGGTGAGCTTCGGGGCGCCGGGCGATTCGAGAATCGCCGACGCCAACCTCCAGCGGCTCGCGCGCTCGGCGCGCAAGTGGCGCGACCTGTACGGCGCCGCCGTCGACGAAGACGACCTGGCCGCACTGGCGGAAATGTCGAGGAACGGTCCCCGGTGATCGACGCCACGCTCGGCCGCGTCTGCATCGTGATGATGAGCGCGGTCGGCGATGCGGTACACGTCCTTCCGGTCCTGAACGCGATCAAGCGCCGCGCGCCGGCCTGCCGGATCACCTGGATCCTGCAGCCGGGGCCCGCCACGCTCGTCCGGGGCCATCCCGCCGTCGACGACATCATCCTCTTCGACCGCGCCCGCGGCCGGCGGGCGTTCCTCGACGTGCGGCGCGAGCTCGCCGCGCGGCCGTTCGACCTGGTGCTCGGGCTGCAGGTCTACTTCAAGGCGGGACTGGTCACGTCGTTCACGCACGCGCCGATCAAGCTCGGGTTCGACCGTGCCCGCGCGCGTGACGCGAACTGGTTGTTCACGACCCACCGGATCCCGCCGCATCCGCACGGGCAGCACGTCCAGGACCAGTACTTCGAGTTCCTCGACGCGCTGGGCATCAGCCACCAGCCGGTGACCTGGGGGCTGGGGCCGTGGCCGCAGGAGCGGCCCTGGCAGCGCGAGTTCTATGCGCCCATCGAGCGGCCGGCGGCGGCCATTGTGGTGGCCACCAGCAAGCCGCAGAAGGACTGGCTGCCCGAGCGGTGGGTGGAGGTGGCCGATGCCCTGGACCGCGACTTCGGGCTGCAGCCGGTGCTGGTGGGCGGGCGCTCGCCGCGCGAGCTGCACGCCGAGTCGGTCATTCGCGAGCGCGCGGCGCACGCGCCGCGCTCGGCGCTGGGCAGTGGCCTGCGCAACCTGGTGGGCATCCTCGACGGCGCCGCGCTGGTCCTCACGCCCGACACCGGACCGCTGCACATGGCGGTCGCGCTCGGCCGGCCGGTGATCAGCCTGATGGGATATACCAACCCGCGGCGCACCGGGCCCTACCGCGCCTGCCACGACCTGATCGTGGATGCTTACGGCGACCCCGGCGAGGCCTATCCGATCTCGATGGAGAACCGCCGCGACCGCATGCCGCGGATCACCGTTCGCGACGTCCTCGACAAGGTGGAGCTCTGGCGATCGTGCTATCGGGGCGCGGCGGCGCCGTCGACCTGACTCAGCCGGCCGAACGTGTACTCGACGCCGACCCGCCGCATCACCCGCACCAGCCTGACGAGGGACAGCCCCATCACCGCGAAGTAGTCGCCGTCGATGCGCTCGACGATCGTCGCGCCGAACCCCTGGATACCGTAGGCGCCGGCCTTGTCCATCGGTTCCTTCGTCGCCAGGTAGGCGTCGATCTCCGAGTCGGTGAGCGAGCGAAAAGTCACCGCGACGTCCTCGACCGACGACTCGAGGCGGTCGGCCAGGGCGACCGCGACGGCGGTGACGACGGTGTGGGTCCGTCCACTGAGGCGGCGGAGCATGCCGCGGGCGTCGGCCTCGCTGGCGGGCTTGCCGAGGATGTCGCCGTCAATGACGACGATGGTGTCGGCGGCGATAACCAGCGCGTCGGGGCGGCGCGCGGCGATGACGCGCGCCTTCTCGCGTGCCAGGCGGTCGGCGTGGGCATCGGGCGCCTCACCGCCGAGCAACGATTCGTCGACGTGGGAGGGACTGACCTCGTGCGGGATGCCGATGAGGGCGAGCAGCTCACGGCGGCGCGGCGACGCGGAGGCGAGGATGATGGGGGGTATGGACAGGGTCAGACTCAGGGTCAGGGTCAGGGTCAGGGTCAGGGTCAGGGTCAGGGTCAGGGTCAGGGAACCGGAACTACTCCCACCCATATAATTTAGTGGCGATCGAGACCGGCCGGGCGGGATGAGAGGAGCAACCACCATGTGGCGCAGCTTTGTGGCGACGATCGTCGTGGTTTCGGGCGTGGCCGCCGGCGCCCAGCAGGTCCCCGACACGTCCTTCACGCCGCCGATCAGCGACCCGGCCTTTGCGAGCGGACAGGGGCCCCGCCTGGCGATCGACGACGGCCATCACAACTTCCACACCTCCACCGGCCGCTATCGCCCGTTCGCCATGCTCGCCGCCCGAGACGGCTACCGGGTGGCCGGCACGCCCGGCCCGTTCACCGACAGCCTGCTCGCGGGGATCGACGTCCTCGTGATCGCGAACGCGCTCGCGGAACGGAACGAGGGAGGCCGGTGGACGCTGCCGACGCCCTCTGCGTTCACGCCTGACGAGATCGCGGCGGTGGTGCGGTGGCTGCAGCGTGGCGGTTCGCTGCTGCTGATCGCCGATCACATGCCCTTTGGCGGGGCGGCGGAATCACTGGCGACGGCCGTCGGCGTGCGATGGGCAAACGCGTTCGCCCTGGATTCCGCCTCCCGGGGCGGCAATTTCGTGCTGCACCGCGGCGCGGAGCTGGCACCGCATGCGGTGTTCGAGGGGCGCGCGTCGGGCGAGCGGATCGACTCGATCGTGGTGTTTACGGGATCGGCGCTGGGGCTGGCGGGAGCGGGATCGCCGCTCTTCGGGCTGCCGCCTCACGTGACGCTGCTTTATCCGACCGAGGCGTGGCGGTTCTCCCGCGACACGCGGCGTGAGTCCGGTGCGGGATGGCTCCAGGGGGCGGCGCTGCGGGTGGGCCGCGGCCGGGTGGTGGCGCTGGGCGAGGCGGCGATGATGTCGGCGCAGCGGCAGGGACCGCGCGGCAACCCAATGGGGTTCAACGACCCGCGCGCCGCGCAGAACGTCCAGTTCATCCTCAACGTGCTGCACTGGCTGTCGGGTCTGCTGCCGGAGCCGTCGCCCCGCTGACCGCGGCTACCGGTCCAGCCAGATGGTGACCGGCCCGTCGTTGACGAGCTCGACATCCATCATCGCGCCGAACTCACCCGATTCCACGGGCAGGCCGCGCTCACGCAGGGCGGCGAGGAATCGCTCGTAGAGCGGGATCGCGATTTCGGGCGGGGCCGCATCGATGAAGCTGGGACGGCGGCCCCTGGCGGCATCGCCGTAGAGGGTGAATTGCGAGACGACCAGCACCGCTCCCCCCGCGTCGGCGAGCGAGCGGTTCATCCTGCCTTCGTCGTCGGCGAACAGGCGGAGGCCGGCGATCTTGTCCGCCATCCAGTCGACCTGCCCGGGGCCGTCGGTGTGGGTGAATCCGACCAGGGCGACGAAGCCCCGGCCGATCCGGCCGCTGATGCGCGCCGCGGCACCGGGCTGCCGGATTTGGACGGCGGCGCGCGACACGCGCTGGATCAGGACACGCAACTACTCGACCGTGACGCTCTTGGCGAGGTTGCGCGGCTGGTCGACGTTGGAGCCGCGCTTGACCGCGATGTAGTACGCGAGCAGCTGGAGCGGCACCGACGCCAGGATCGGGGTGAGCATGTCGAGCGTCTCGGGGATGCGGAATTCGTAGTCCAGCTTCCCCTTGAGCGACGGCTCGGTGCGGCTGGTGATCGCGATCACCCTGCCCTTCCGCGCCTTCACTTCCTGGACGTTCGACACGACCTTGTCGAACACCGAGTCGTGCGGCGCGATGAACACCACCGGCATCATCTCGTCGATCAGGGCGATGGGGCCGTGCTTCATCTCGGCCGCCGGGTATCCCTCGGCGTGGATGTAGCTGATCTCCTTCAGCTTCAGCGCCCCTTCCAGCGCGGTGGGGAAGTTGAAGCCGCGGCCGAGGTAGAGGAAGTTGGACGACCGCTTGAATTCCTCGGCCAGCGTCTCGATTTCCTCGGCCCGGTCGAGGATGTGCTGGACCTGGCCCGGGAGCGCCATCATCGCCTCGGCGATCTCGCGGCCCTTCACGACGGAGAGATCGCGCTTGCGGGCGAGCTTGAGCGTGAACAGCGCCAGCGCCACCACCTGGCTGGTGAACGCCTTGGTCGAGGCGACGCCGATCTCGGGGCCGGCGTGGAGGTAGATGCCGCCGTCGTCCTCACGGGCGATGGTGGAGCCCACGACGTTCACGATGCCGAGCGTCCGCGCGCCGCGCCGCTTCGCCTCGCGCATCGCCGCCAGGGTATCGGCCGTCTCGCCGGACTGTGAAATGACGATGCAGAGCGTGCGGTCGTTGATGATCGGATTGCGGTAGCGGAACTCCGACGCGTACTCGACCTCGACCGGCACGCGCACCAGCTCCTCGATCATCATCTCGCCGATCAGGGCCGAGTGCCAGCTGGTTCCGCAGGCGGTGATCACGATGTTGTCGATCGCCAGCAGCTGCTCGTGCGTCAGGTTGATGCCGCCCAGCTTGGAGGTGCCATCGTCGAGGATCAGACGGCCGCGCATGGTGTTCTCGATCGTCTTCGGCTGCTCGAAGATCTCCTTGAGCATGAAGTGCGCGAAGCCGCCCCGCTCGATCTGGTCCAGGTCCCAGTCGATCTTGGTCACGCTCTTGTGGACGGTCTCGGCGCTCATGTCCATGAGCCGGTAGCCGTCGCGGGTGATCACCGCGACGTCGCCGTCGTCCAGGTAGACCACGTCGCGGGTGTGGGCGAGGATCGCCGAGGCATCGCTCGCCAGGAAGCGCTCATCATCGCCCAGTCCCACCAGCAGCGGGCTGCCCTTGCGCGCGCCGACGATCTTGTCCGGATCGCGGCTGGAGATCACGGCGATGCCGTAGGTGCCTTCCACGCGGCGCAGGGCATCGATCACCGCATCCTCGAGCGAGCCGTCGTACAGCTCCTCGATCAGGTGCGCCAGCACCTCGGTGTCGGTGTCGGACACGAAGGTGTGGCCGGCATCCTCGAGCGTGCGGCGCAGCGCGGTCGCGTTCTCGATGATCCCGTTGTGCACCACGGCGATCTCGTTCTTGCAGTCCACGTGCGGATGCGCGTTGCACTCGTTGGGCGCGCCGTGCGTGGCCCACCGCGTGTGGGCGATCCCGATCGTCCCCGACACCGGCTGGCCCGCCACCGCGGCCTCGAGACGCGCGATCTTGCCCGCCGCCTTCCGCGTCTCCAGCCCGGAGCCGTTCATGAGCGCGATGCCGGCGGAGTCGTAGCCGCGATACTCGAGCCGCTTCAGCCCCTCAATCAGCACCGGCGTCGCGACGCGCGGGCCGACGTACGCTACGATTCCACACATGTCTTCGATCGGTTGTTGAAAGTCAGCCCGCCAACGCTTCCAGCGGAACCCGGGACTGCGCGATCAGCGCTTTCGCCTGATCCACGGTCGGGGCTTCCGCGATGACCCGCACGATGGGCTCGGTCCCGGACGGGCGGACGTGCACCCAGCGATCAGGCCATGCAAGTCGCAAGCCATCCTGGGTGTCCGCGGTCGCCTCCGGGAACGCGCCCCGGAGCGCCTCATACACGCTCGCGAGGCCGGCCACCGGCAGCTCCATCTTCTCCTTGACGATCGCGTACCGGGGAAAGTCGCTGACGATCTCCGAGAGGGGCCGCTGCTCCTCCAGGAGCAGCTGGAGCAGGATGGCGGCCCCCAGCGGGGCATCGCGCCCCAGGTGGAGGTCCGGGAGGATCACGCCGCCATTCCCCTCGCCGCCGATCGCCGCGCTCTCCTGTCGCATCCGTGCCGCCACATTCGCCTCACCCACTGGCGCCCGGATCACCCTGGAGCCCGAGCGCACCGCGACGTCGTCGACGATCCGGCTGGTGGAGAGGTTGGTCACCACCGGACCCTTGCGGTGACGCAGCACCAGCAGCGCGGAGAGCGCCAGCGTGTAGTCCTCACCGATCGCCTCGGCCTGTTCCGACACCAGCGCCAGGCGGTCGACGTCGGGATCGACCGCGAAGCCGATGTCCGCGCCCGACGAGCGCACCAGCCGCTCCAGATCGCCGAGGTTTTCGGCCACCGGTTCGGGCAGGCGGGGAAAACGCCCGTCCATCTCCAGGTTGATCGCGGTGACCGTGCAACCCAGGCGCTCGAGCAGCAGCGGCATGATCGAGGCGCCGGCGCCGCGCACGCAATCGAGCGCGACGTGGAACTTCCGCTTGCGAATGCGCTTCACGTCGATGAACGGCAGCTCGAGGATGCGCTCGATGTGCCGGCGCACCGCGCCGCGATCGGTCTCGATCACGCCCAACTTGTCCCAAGTGGCGCGCGCGAACCCGCGCTCGATGGTGGCCCGCATCTCGGCGCCCTCGGCAGCGTCCAGGAAGAGGCCGCTGCTGCCGATGAACTTGAGCGCGTTCCACTCGATGGGATTGTGGCTGGCGGTGATCGCCAGCCCGCCGGCCGCGTGGTGATCCTCCACCGCGAGCTGGATGGTGGGCGTGGGCGCGACGCCGAGGTCGATGACTTTGCAGCCGACCGACTCGAGCGCGGCGAGCACGGCCCGGTGGAACATCGGGCCCGACACGCGGCTGTCTCGCCCCACCACGATGGTGCCCGCGCCGGCGGCGCGGGCACCATCGGTGCGGGCGGCCATCGCCCGGTTCCGGGACCAGGCGCCGAAACCGGCGGCATACGTAGAGACGACTTCCGGGGTCAGCGCCTCGCCGACGCGGCCCCGGATTCCCGACACGCTCACCATGAGGCCATCGAGGCCCATGTCACCTCCAAGTGCGAGAGAAAAAGCTACTCTGCGGGCGGGGACAATCAAGCGCGACAGCGCGCTTTACACACTCGGAGCCCGAGTCTAACTTCACCGCGCGCACAACGCGGAGTGCATCTCTGTCCTCGCCGGTCGGTACCTGGGCCTCCAAGCTGAACTTCCGCGGCAAACTCGCGGCGGTCAGCGCCGGGGCGGTGTTCCTGACGCTGATCGTGCTGCTCGTTCCGATCTACTTCGATTCGCGCGCGAGTCTCGCTCAACTGCAGGGGCAGCGCCTGTCCGCGATCTCGCTGAGCGCCGGCGCCGCGTTTCCCGCCGAATCGCTCGACGTGGTCGCGGCGCCGCAGGGGCAGAACACCGGCGCGTTCGTGTACACGCGGCTGGCGCTGAAGCGCCTCTGGCTCGCCAACGGCGGCACCCTGAGCGAGCTCTCCAACGGCATCGCGATCGTCCGGCGCCAGGGCACCAGCTACCGGTACCTCGTGCACTCGGGATGGAACGCCGGCCAGCCGCAGTACAACCGCCGGTGGACGCCGCCGCCGGCGCTGGCCGAGAGCCTGGCCGCCGGACGCGGGGGCTACACGTCGATCTACGAGACGAGCGAGGGGTCGCTGATCACGGCGGCGGCGCCGGTCCGCCACGCGGACGGCTCGACCTCGGGATTCATCATCACCACCCTGCGCGGCGACGCCATCACCTCGGACGTGTGGCGCCGGCTGATGCGCTTCAGCATTTACTCGCTCATCGCCTTCGTGCTCGCCGCCGGCCTGGCGTTCTATGCGTCCGGGCGGCTGACCCGGGGCGTGACCGCCGTCTCCCAGCACGCCCTCATGGTCGCCCGGGGGTCGCTGCGACACGACCTTGCGTTCGGTTCCAACGACGAGATTGGCGCCATGGCCGACGCGGTCCGCAAGATGACCGTGAGCCTCCGCTCGCTGCTGCGCGAGATCGATGCCGGCGCCGGCGAAGTGGCGGCCACCGCCGAGGAGCTCGCGACCGGCGCCCAGCAGATGAGCGCGTCGACGCAGGAGGTGGCCAGCGCCGCGCACGCCATCGCCGACTCCGCCGGGGTGCAGACGAAGAGCATTACCCGGGTAGTCGACGCCTCGGCCCGCGTCGCGTCGCGCGCCACGCAGGTCTCGGAGCACGCGCGCAGTGCCCAGAGCGCGGCCGACCTGGTCGCGACGTCGGCCCGGCGCGGCTCCCAGGCGGCGCAGCAGGCGCTCCAGAGCATGGCCGAGATCGCCGCCGTCACCAGCGAGGCGGTGCCGGCGGTCACCGAACTCGGCGACAAGTCGCAGCGGATCGGCAAGATCACCGACACGATCGCGGCCATCGCCCGGCAGACGAACCTCCTCGCGCTGAACGCGGCCATCGAGGCGGCGCGCGCCGGCGAGCACGGCAAGGGATTCGCGGTGGTCGCCGATGAGGTGCGCAAGCTGGCGGGAGAGAGCGCCAAGGCGCTCGCGACCATCCGTCAGCTGGCGGCCGAAATCCGGACCGCCGCCGTCCGCACCGGCGAGCGCATCACCGTCATGAGCGACAGCGTCGCCAGCGGCGAGACGGTCATTCGCTCGTCCACGCAGGCGCTCACCCAGATCGGCCGCGAAATCGAGGGGAGCCGCAGCGCGGTCGCCCTGATCGTCCAGTCAGCCGAGGAGCAGCAGCGTGAATCGGAGGCCCTGGTGGCCGAGATCGAGTCGATCGCGTCAGTGGCGGAAGGGAACGCCTCCACGTCGCAGGAAGTGAGCGCCGTAGTGGAGCAGCAGACCTCCTCGATGATGCACATCACCGAGTCGAGCCAGCACCTCGCCGACATCGCCACGCGCCTGAAGAGCGCGATGACGCGGTTCGAGCTGTAGTCGTGTCACCCGGACACGTGTCCGGCGGCGACGGAACGCGCTCGGTGTGCCCCGGGTCAGGCCGAGAAGGACGTCCGCAGCGCCTGAAAGGGAGCCGGCTCCGTGGCCGAGAAAGGGAGCTCGAGGGCGCCGGATGACGCCGCGGTCAGAAACGCGTCGAGGACCTCGGCATCGAACTGGCTGCCGCTGCAGCGCCTGAGCTCGGCGATCGCCTCGTCCATGGTGCGGGGCCGGTTGCGCCGGTAGGGGCGGCTGCTGGTCATCGCGTCGAACGAGTCGGCCACGCAGGCGATGCGCGCTTCGAGCGGGATGTCCGAGCCCGCCAGTCCGTCGGGGATCCCGCGTCCGTCGACGCGCTCGTGGTGCCACCGCACGACGTTGAGCGCCATGGGCGTGTCGGTGAGCAGCGGAGAGAGAATGCGCCAGCCCACCATCGGGTGGGTCATGATGTGCTCGTACTCTTCATCGGTGAGCGGGCCGGGCTTGTTGAGCACCGCTTCCCGGACGCCGATCTTGCCGATGTCGTGCACGTGGCCGCCGAGCTCGATCTGCCGCACCATCTCGGCGTCGAGTCCCATGGTCCGCGCGATCACCACCGAGTAGTCGCTGACCCGGATCGAGTGGCCGCGGGTGTAGGGATCCTTGACTTCGAGCGCCTGGGCCAGCGACTGGATGCTGGCCAGGAAGAGTTCTTCCAGACGCCGCGCCTGCGCCGCGACCCGCTCCTCGAGGTGCTCGCGGTAACCGCGGTTCTCCTGGATGAGGCGACGCTTCTCCAGGGCCTGCATCACCCGCGCGCGGACCTCATCGAGGTGGAACGGCTTGGTGAGGTAGTCCATGGCGCCGATCGCCAGGCAGTTGACCGCCACCTCGACGTCGGCCACGGCGGAGATGAGGAGGACGGCGGTCTCGGGGGAGCGGGCCACCACCTGCTGGAGGAGCTCCAGGCCATCCATGCGCGGCATCCGCAGGTCGCTGAGCACCAGCGTGACCGGGACGCGCGCGAGCACGTCGAGCGCCTCGACGCCGTCGCCGGCTTCGAAGCACTCGAATCCATCGCTCTCCAGAAGCCGCCGCAGGACGTACCGCAGCCGGGGCTCGTCGTCCACCACCAGGCAGCGCGGCACGGCCGGCGCAATGCGCGGCGCGTCGACGCTCATCATGTCTTTCCCTGCGCTCCCCATGTCAGGTGTGATCCTCCCCACCCTTCGCTCGCTCCGTTATCTTTGCCCCATCATCAACAGTTGAGTCCCGCATGACTCGCGTGTTCGACGACGACCTGCCGTTCGCGTTCGCGACCCGCGCCATTCACGCCGGCCAGCGACCCGAACCGCTCGCCGGCGCGATCATGACGCCCGTCTACCTCACGTCCACCTACGTCCAGGAAGCCCTGGGCCAGAACAAGGGCTACGAGTACTCGCGGGGGAAAAACCCCACGCGCGAAGCCCTCGAACGCAATGTCGCGTCTCTCGAGGGCGGCCTTCATGGATTCGCCTTCGCCAGCGGCGTGGGGTGCGTCGACTCGATCATGAAGCTCTTTCGATCCGGCGACCACATCGTCTGCGGTGAAAACGTCTACGGCGGCACGTTCCGTTTGTTCGACCGCGTACTGTCGAGTTTCGGCTTGTGCTTCTCGTTTGTTGACACCCGCGATCCGCAGCGGATCGCCGATGCCTGCACCAGCAGCACCCGGGCAATCCTGGTCGAGACGCCGACCAACCCGCTGATGCGGCTCACCGACCTCTCGGCCGCCTCGGTAGTGGCCAAGAAGGCCGGCGCGCTGCTGATCGTCGACAACACCTTCGCCACGCCCTTCTTCCAACGCCCGTTCGATCACGGCGCCGACATCGTCTTCCACTCCACCACCAAGTACCTCAACGGCCACAGCGACATGATCGGCGGGATGGCGGTGGTGCGCGATGACGACCTCGCCGAGCGGCTCCAGTTCCTGCAGAACGCCGCCGGGGCTGTCGCCGGCCCGTTCGACTGCTGGCTCGCGCTCCGCGGCACCAAGACCCTCCACCTCCGCATGCCGGTGCACGACAGCAACGGCCGGCGCGCCGCCGCCTGGCTGGCGGAACGGTTCGGCGCCGAGCACGTGATCTACCCCGGCCTGGCCTCGCACCCGCAGCACGCCCTGGCGGCCAGCCAGATGCGCGGGTTTGGCGGGATGATCAGCGTCGAGATGGGCACCAAGGACCGGGCCAACGCGCTCCTCAGCCGGCTGCGCGTCTTCGCGCTGGCCGAGTCGCTGGGCGGCGTCGAGAGTCTCGCGAGCCACCCTGCGTCGATGACCCACGCCTCGGTGCCCGCGGAACGCCGCGCCCAGCTCGGGATCACCGAAGGGCTGGTCCGGCTGTCGTGCGGCGTGGAGGACATCAACGACCTGCTCGGAGACCTCGAGCAGGCCGGCAAGGGCCTGTAGGGCAAGACGGAGCCGGCCGGGACGCCGGGCCTGCGCGTGACTCTTATCCCGGCTATTCTCCGTAGGTAGCGCTATCTCATCTCCGGTTTCCGAGGCCCTCAATGCCCGACCGAGTCAAGCTGACCCAGATTTCGCCCCGAGCCTGGGAGCACCCCGCAGATCGCGCCGCCCTGAACACCCTTCGATCACTTCCCGGCTTTGACGAGGTGGTCAGAAAGGTCATGAGCTACCTCGGCGAGCGCGGCGTTCGCCAGATCTTCCTCGCCAATGCCGTCCGGGTCGGCCCCAAGCAGCGCCCCAAGCTCGACGCCATGTACACCGAGGTCCTGGAGACGCTCGACTGGCCGATCCGGAACGAGTTGTACGTCTCGCAGACGCCGATCGCGAACGCGATGGCGGTCGGATTCGAAAAGCCGTTCATCGTGCTCAACTCGGGCATGATCGCGATGCTCGAGCCGGAGGAGCGGCGCGAAGTGCTGGCGCACGAACTCGGCCACATCATGAGCGGTCACGCCACCTACACCACGCTGGCGCTGCTCCTGATCAACCTCGGCTTCCGGGCGTTCCCGCTCGCCGGGATCGCGCTGCTGCCGTTGGAGCTGGCGCTGCTGGAGTGGTATCGCAAGGCGGAGTTCTCCGCCGACCGCGCCGGCCTGCTCGGCTGTCAGGATCCGCTGGCGGCGATGCGCGTCTCGCTCAAGCTCGCCGGCGGCTCGGCGACCGATGACACGATCGATCTCGACGCGTTCCTGGCCCAGGCGTCCGAATACGAGACCGAGGGCAGCTTCGCCGACAAGATCTGGCAGGTGCTCAACACGGCGTTCAAGACGCACCCGTTCAATACCGTGCGGGCCGCCGAACTGCAGCGCTGGGTGCAGAGCGGCGACTATGACCGGATCCTGCGCGGCGAGTACCCCAAGCGTGGCGACGAACAGCGTCCGCTGGGCGACGACTACGCGGATGCCGCCGGCTATTACGGAGAGCAGGCCCGCGGCGCCATGAAGACCATCGACAGTCTCATCGGCAACGCCCGGGACGCGTTCAACAACGCCATGGGGCGCGGCAAGGGCACCGAGTGACGTTGCTCTCCCCCCGCCGACGGTTCGAGGGATGAGAATCCTGCTCGTCGGCGGGGGCGGCCGCGAACACGCGATCGCCTGGAAACTCAAACAGGACAATCCATCGCTCGACCTGCTCGCCGCCCCCGGTAACCCGGGGATCGGCGAGCTCGCGCGTTGCGTGACCATCGCCGCGACGGACATCGGCCGGCTGGTGGCGCTCGCCGAGTCGGAGCAGGTCACCTTCACGATCGTTGGACCGGAGGCCCCGCTCGCCGCCGGCCTTACGGATCGGTTCCGCGCGCGCGGACTGCCGGTGTTCGGACCGACCCAGGCCGCGGCCAGGATCGAGAGCTCGAAGCGCTTCGCGAAGGAGCTGATGCTCCGCGCCGGCGTCCCGACGGCGGCGGCCTCCGGGCACACCGAGCTGGCTTCGGCGCAGCGCGCCATCCGGGAGCTGGGCGCGCCGGTGGTGATCAAGGCGTCGGGCCTGGCGGCCGGCAAAGGCGTCGTCATCTGTGAGAGCGTCGAGGAGGCCGAGTCGGTCGCGCGCGACATGCTCCAGGGGACGGCGTTCGGCGCGGCCGGACGCGAGCTGGTGGTCGAGGAATTCATGCGCGGCGAGGAGCTGTCGCTGTTCGCGATCACCGACGGCACGAACGTCGTCACGATGCTCCCGGCGCAGGACCACAAGCGCCTGCTGGAGGACGATCGCGGCCCCAACACCGGCGGGATGGGCGCCTACGCGCCCGTGAGCATTGGTTCGCCCGACCTGATCGCCGGCGTCACCGACACGATCCTCCTCCCCACCCTGGAAGCGATGCGTGATGCCGGGTGCCCGTTCACGGGCCTGCTCTATGCCGGACTGATGCTCACCGAGGACGGCCCGCGCGTCGTCGAGTTCAACTGCCGGTTCGGCGACCCGGAAACGGAAGCGGTCGTGCCGCTCCTGCGCGGCAGCCTGATCGATCCGCTCGGCATCGTCGCGGAGGGCGGCTCGCTGGGCGGCGCGGGACCGCTGGGGTGGCTCGCGGGGAGCGCGGTGACCACCGTCGTGGCGGCCGCCGGCTACCCCGATGCTCCCCGCGCCGGCGACACGATCACGCTGCCAGGTCCGCAGCCTGATGTCCTCGTCTTTCATTGCGGCACCGCACGAGGACGCGCTGCGGCCGACGCGTCGGACGGCCGCAGGGACGCGAGCGGCGCGGAGCTGCGAACGGCGGGTGGACGGGTGCTGGCCGTGACCGGACTGGGAGAGAGCTTCGAGATCGCGCATCGCCGGAGCAGCGAGGCGGCCGCCGCGGTTCGGTTCGAGGGGAAGCAGTTCCGCCGCGACATCGGTTGGCGTGAATCGGCGCGCCATGCCCGAACTGCCTGAGACGGAAACCATCGCGGGCGATCTCGACCGGCTGGTCACCGGCTGTACGATCGTCGGCGTCGAGGTCTTGAAGCGGGACGTGCTCCGCGGGTGCACGCCCAGGAGCCTGACGGCGGCGCTCACCGGGGCGACGATCCTCAGGTGCTGGCGCCGCGCCAAGCTGGTTGTATTCGACTTGAGCAACGGCCGCCGGCTCGCCGTGCAGCCCCGGTTCACCGGTTCCCTGCTGGTCAGCGAGGGGACGCCGGCCGCATCTGCCGACGACTACATCACCGTCGCGATCTCCCTCTCCGACGGTCGCCGGCTCTCCTACCGCGACGTCCGGCGGCTGGGGACGGTCGAGCTCTTTACGACGACGACGTTTTCGCGCTACAGCGCGCGACTTGGCGTCGAGCCTCTTGACCCGGACTTCACCTCCGCACGATTATCGGGACTTCTTCGGGGCTCCCGGCAGGCGGTCAAGAAGCTCCTCATGGACCAGCGACGCATCGCGGGCATCGGCAACATCTACGCGAACGAGGCGCTCTGGCGCGCCGGAATCGACCCATCCCGCCCGGGGCGCGCGCTGACCACGGACGAGGGTGAGTCGCTGCAGTCCGCCATCGTGTCCGTCCTTCGTGAGGCCGTGGCGGCACGGGGAACGACCTTCCGCGACTATCGTGACCCGAGCGGCGCACGCGGCGGCTATGGAGAGCGCCTGCAGGCGTACGGGCGGGGCGGGCAGCCATGCCTGCGGTGTGGCCGCCGGCTGGTGGTGACGCAGGCGGTGGACGGGCGCAGCACGGTGTTCTGCCCGCGCTGCCAGTCGTGACCCGCCGGCGCACGGATGCGGGCCACGAAGCGATCGTCGCCGCGATGCGGGAGTCGGTGCGCGCCGATGCCGAGGACCGGCCGGGCGTCTACCAGATGGTGGCGGCCGACGGCGAAGTGTTGTATGTCGGGAAGTCGAAGCGCCTCCGCTCCCGCCTGCTGAGCTACTTCCGCGCGACGTTCCCTGCGGAGAAGGGGGCGCGCATCGTGCGGGAAGCGCAGGCGGTGCGGTGGGAGTACACGCCGAGCGAATTCGCCGCGCTGCTCGCGGAGCTGCGCCTGATCAAGCGCCACCGGCCGCGCTTCAACGTCCAGATGAAGCGTGACGCACTGCACTACGCCTTCATCAAGATCAGCCGCGGGCCGGCGCCCAAGCTGCAGGTGGTGCGCGTCCCGGGCGCGGATGACGGAGGCGTCTACTACGGACCCTATCACGGCGCGCTGAACACGGGCGACGCGGTTCGCGAGCTGAACGACCTCCTGGGGCTGCGGGACTGCTCCATGGATACGGGGATGTCCTTCACCGACCAGGGCGAGTTGTTCGTGCTCGGTGAGCGAACCCCCGGCTGCATCCGCTACGAAATC
Source organism: Gemmatimonadaceae bacterium (assembly GCA_041483735.1). Lineage (GTDB taxonomy): Bacteria > Gemmatimonadota > Gemmatimonadetes > Gemmatimonadales > Gemmatimonadaceae > JBGPGH01. The sequence goes on from JBGPGH010000003.1 coordinate 272,934, forward strand.
GGCAAGTGCCTGGGTCCCTGCGTGGCCGCCTGCTCCGAGGGGCAGTACGGCGAGCGGCTGGCGCTGGCGCGCGAGTTCCTCGACGGGCGGAGCGATGGGCCGCTCAACGCGCTGCGCCGGCAGATGACCGAGGCCAGCGAGCAGCTCCTGTTCGAGCGCGCCGCATCGCTGCGCGACAAGCTGGCCCGCCTCGAGGCGCTGCGCGAGCAGTTCGGCCGTCTCCGGTTCGCCGTGGAGTCGCTGTCGTTCGTGTACCGCGTGACCGGACACGCCGGCGACCATCGCGTCTACCTCATCCGGCGCGGGCGCGTGCGCGCCGAGCGACCCATGCCCCGCACGCGCAAGACGCGGGCGGAGCTCAACGACCTGGTGCGCGAGACGTTCGACGCCACCGAGCGCGCCACGTCGTCGGTGCCGGCACACGAGATCGACGAGCTGCTGCTCCTGTCGAGCTGGTTCCGGCGGCTGCCGCGCGAGCTGCGGAAGACGCGCGCGCCGGCGGAGTTCCTGGCCATGGGGTGGCGCGCGGCGGCCGCCGCCGTCGCCCCGCCCGACGCGATCGAGACCGTCGCCTAACCCGCGAGCGGAACCAGCTCCACTTTCGCGTCCCGGCCCGTAATCGTCAGGCGCGCGACGCTCGGCAGGAGGTCGAAGCGGCGCGGGCCGGCCGCGCCCGGGTTCACCACCACCCGCCCGCCCGCGGCAACGACCAGCTGACGGTGGGTGTGTCCGTAGACGATCACGTCCGAGGAATACCGCTCGAGCAGCGCCTGCGGCGTCGCCGCCGCGAGCTCGTGCCCGTGACTGACGTGGACGCGTATCGACCCGATGGTCCGTTCGATCGCGTCGGCCAGCCGTGGATTGCCCGGCGGGTCGGTGTTGCCGCGCACGGCGCTCACCGGCGCGATCAGCGCCAGCTCGTCGAGGATGGCATCGCCGCCGACATCGCCGGCGTGCAGGATCAGCTCGACGCCGGCCAGGGCCGTGTGCACGTCCGGGCGCACCAGGCCATGGGTGTCGGCGATCAGCCCGACCAGGTGCGTCCTGGCGCGCGTCACGACGTGGCGCCCCGCGCCGGTGCGTCGGCCGGGATCGCTGCCGCACCGGCCGCCACCGGCGGCAGCAGCAAGGCGAGCGCGATGAACGCGACGAGCGCGACGGCGCCGATGGCCGCCTCGGTGTAGAGCATCCCGTTCGCCTGCCAGCGGTCGTGCACGGCTCCATCGACGCGGACCATCACCAGCCCGGAGAGCGTGTTCAGGGCAATGAACAGGTTGATCTTGGTGGCCGCGGCGCCATGGCCGACGATGCCGAGGATCAGGCCGGTCAGCGTCGCGACACACATGCCTTGCGAGAGCGTGTAGGCGAGGGTCGCCGCGGCGTAGAAGGGCGCGGTGCGCGGCGTGAGCGCCATGCCCACGGCGGCCACCGCCATCAGCGCCGTGGACGCGGCGTAGGCGACCGGTCGCGAGATCCGGTCGGCCAGCCAGCCGCCGGCCAGGCAGCCGGCGGCGACCGCCACCCCACCGGCCGCGCCGAGCACCACGGCCACGGTATTCGCGGATGCGTTCCACTCGTGAGCCAGCGCCGAGAACAAGTAGAGCGCCGCCCCGCTCCCAATGGGAAGGACGGCCAGCAGGAGACCGATCCATCCGCTCCGCGACCGCGCCACCTCCCACAACTCCCGCCAGATCACGCCGACGCGTGCCGTCACCGACGCCGACGACACCACCCGGGGCGGCTCGTCGACGAAGGCGAGCGCGCTCCAGCACGCCAGCACCACGGCAGCCAGCACCGCGCCGGCCATCCACGGAGCGGGAAGGTGGGCGGCCAGCCAGAGGCCGATGCCGCCGCCCAGCGTCTGGCCGAGCTGGTTCCCGGTCTGGAACCATCCGGCCGCGCGACCCTTCGCCCGGGCCGGCGTGTTGTGGGCCATCAGCCCTTCCACCGAAAACGCGACAAACGTCGCGGCCAGATTGGAGAGCAGCACCAGCACGGAGAGCAGCGGGACGGTCGCGGCCCGGATCGGGATCGCGCTCATCGCGACGACGCCCAGGGCGCAGCATCCGGTGGCGAGGCGGTACCAGCGCTTGCGCGTCAGCGTCAGGTCGCCGAGCGGCGCCCAGAGGAACTTCCACGCGTGAGGCAGGAAGGCCATGCCGACGATCGCCGCCGATGCCGAGACCGGCAGTCCGGCACGATTCCCGAGGTATCCGAGCGCCACGGCCGGATACCCGATCATGAGGCCGAAGGGGAAGTAGAGCACCCCGAACAGCATGGGGTGTTGTACCGCTGGTTCCCCGTCCGGGGTGTGCGTCATGGGCACCGGGATCGACCGCGGCGCGCCGCGCGCGTCACCGATCGTCGCCGCTCGCGCCCCACCGTGGGACGATGGTCTGTGGAACGTCGAGGTGGTCGAGGATCCGCGCGACGATGAAGTCGACCAGCTGGTCGACGGTCGTGGGGCGGTGATAGAAGCCGGGCGCCGCCGGCATGACGACGGCGCCGGCGCGGGTCACCCGGAGCATGTTCTCGAGGTGGATCGCGCTGAGCGGCGTCTCGCGGGGAACGAGCAGCAGGCGACGGCGCTCCTTCAGGGTGACGTCGGCGGCCCGTTCGACCAGCGAGCGTGAGGTTCCGGCGGCGATCGCGGCCAGCGTGCCCATCGAGCAGGGGCAGATCACCATGCCGGCGGTGCGGGCCGAGCCGGACGCCGGTGCCGCGCCGCGATCGCCGTCGTCGAAGACCTGCACCCACGCATCCCACCCCTCGGTGCCGATGCGGGTCCGGAGCGCGGCGACCGAGTCCAGGCCGGTTTCGGTCTGCAGCAGGCGGAGGCCGTGACTGGACACGATGAGCCAGATGCGGCGACGGGCGGCGACGAGCGCCGAGAGCAGGCGGACGGCGTAGGGCGCGCCGGAGGCGCCGGTGATCGCGACGACGATGGGCGCCGGCTCGGTCACGGCCCCGCTGCTCCATGCCTCACGATGCGTTCGGCGAGCACGAACCCGAAGAAGGCGATGCTGATGACGCCGTTCATCGTGAAGAACGCCGCGTCCAGGCGGGACAGGTCGTCGGAGCGCACCAGGGTGTGCTCGTAGAAGAGCAGCACCGCCGCCACCGCCACACCGGCGGCGTACAGCCAGCCGGCGCCGGCGGCCACCCCCACCAGCGCCAGCGCGGTGACCGTGGCGATGTGCAGTCCGCGCGCGATCGCGAGCGCCGCCCGCTCGCCCAGGGCGGCCGGCAGGGAGTGCAGCGCCTGGGCGCGGTCGAAGGCCACGTCCTGCAGCGCGTAGAGAACGTCGAATCCGCCCACCCAGGTCATCACGCCGATCGCCAGCGCCACCAGCATCCACCACGGAGTGCTCCACTGGCCGGTCACCGCGAGGTAGCCGCCCACCGGCGCGATCGCGAGTCCCATCCCGAGCACCAGGTGGGACCAGCGTGTGAAGCGCTTGGTGAAGCTGTAGAAGAAAACCCAGGCCAGCGCGAGCGGGGAGAGGAGCAGGCAGAGCGGGTTCAGCCGCCAGGCCGCGAGGACGAACAGCGCCGCCGCCACCACCACCGCCACCGACGACTCGGCGACGCCGAGCAGGCCCGCGGGGATCTCCCGCTTCGCCGTGCGGGGGTTGAGGGCGTCGACATGACGGTCGACGATGCGGTTGAAGCCCATCGCCGCGAACCGGGCGCTGGTGAAGGCGAGGACCACCCAGAGCAGGATGCGCGGCGTCACCGCCGCGTGGGTGCTGGCGAGGGTGACGCCGACCAGCGCGAAGGGGAGCGCGAAGACGGTGTGGGGGAGCTTCACGAAGTTCACCCAGGCCACCCACCGCGACCGGCCGCGCAGCGTCTGTCCTTCGCGCGTCACCGGAACGGCACTCCCAGCGCGCTCCACATGGCGTCGACGCGGCCGCGGGTGGCGTCGTCCATCGTGATGACCTTCGGCCACGCCCGGGTGTGCCCTTCCTCGGGCCACTTCCGGGTCGCGTCGATCCCCATCTTCGAGCCGTAGGTGAAGTCGCGGGCGCCGTGGTCGAGCACGTCGACCGGACCCATGGTGAAGCGGACGTCGCGCTCCGGATCGAGGTTGTTGAGCGCCACCCACCACGCCTCACGCGGATCGCGGACGTTGACGGTCTTGTCCACGATCACCAGCACCTTGGCGAGCGACATCAGCCCCTGGCCCCAGAGCGCATTCATCACCTTCCAGGCCTGGCCGGGGAACTGCTTGTCGATCGACACGAACACCAGGTTGTGGAAGATCCCCTCGGCCGGCATGTGATAGTCGACGATCTCGGGGACGGTGAGCTTGAGGAGCGGGAGGAAGATCCGCTCGGTGGCGTGTCCCAAATAGAAATCCTCCATGGGAGGACGCCCGACGATCGTCGTGGCATAGACCGGGTCGCGGCGCATGGTGACCGCGGTGACATGGACCAGCGGATAGAGATCCGCCTCCGAGTAGAACCCGGTGTGATCGCCAAACGGGCCCTCGGTGACCAGCGGCTCACGAGGGTCGATGTGGCCCTCGATCACGAAGTCCGATTCGACCGGGACCTCGAGATCGCACGTCAGCGCGTGGGCCAGCGCCACCGGCGCCCCGCGGAGAAAACCGGCGAAGAGGAATTCGTCGACCGTGGGCGGGAGCGGCGCCGAGGCGGAGTACACCGAGGCCGGATCGGCGCCGATCGCGATGCACACCGGCATCGTTTCCCCGCGCTCGGCCATTACCCGCCAGTGCGCCGCGCCCACCTTGTGGCGCTGCCAGTGCATCGCGAGCGTGCGGGGCCCCAGCACCTGCACCCGGTACATCCCGACGTTCCGGATGCCGCGCACCGGGTCGCGGGAGATGACCATGGGGAGGGTGATGTATGGGCCGCCATCCTCGGGCCAACAGGTGATCACCGGCAGCCGGCCCAGGTCGATCTCGTCGCCGCGCCAGACCGTCTCCTGACAGGCGGGCCGCCCGCCGTGCACGCGCGGCGGGAACTTCGACACCTCGAGCAGCCGCGGCAGCAGCGACAGCTTGCCGACGATCCCCGGGGGCACCTTCAGGTCGAGCAGCGCGGTGATGCGGCGGCCATGGACGTCGAGGTCGTCCACATCCAGCGCCATCGCCATGCGCCGCATGCTCCCGAACAGGTTGATCGCCACCGGGAAGTTCGAGCGCGAGCCATCGGCGAGCGTCACCTGCTCGAAGAGCAGCGCCGGCCCGCCGCCGGCCTGCTTCATGGCGCGATCGGCGATCTCGCTGAGCTCGAGACGCGCGGCCACCGGATGCCGCACGCGCACCAGCTCGCCCGCGCGGTCGAGCGCGCTGATGAAGTCGGAGAGCGAATCGAGCGGCACGGGTCCGGGACCTATCCCTTGGTCGCGGTATGGATCGTCGCGATGCCGAACGTCAGGCTCCTGGACTCGACGCCGGCGAATCCGGCGTTCCGCAGCCGGGCGGCCAGCGCCCGGATGTCCGGGAACTGGGCGACCGATTCAGGGAGGTAGGTGTAGGCGGTCGGGTGGCCGCTCACCAGGCGGCCGACGACCGGCAAGACGCGGCGGAAGTACAGATGGTAGGCCGCGCGCACCGGAGCCGACGGCGGAGTGGAGAACTCGAGGATGACGAACCGGGCACCGGGCGCCAGCACCCGGTGCGCCTCGGCGAGCGCCGCGTCCAGGTCGCCCACGTTGCGAATGCCGAAGGAGACGATCGCGCCGGCGACGGACCCATCGGCGAGCGGAAGGTCGATCGCGTCGGCCACCACCGGACTCAGCGACGAGGCCGGCGCCTTGCCGCGCCCGGCGCGCAACATGGGTTCGGCGAAGTCGGCGCCCACCACCCGCCCGCGAAACCCGGGCGTGCGGACGAGCATCGCGCCCACGTCAAGCGTGCCGGCGCAGAGGTCCAGGTAGAGGCCGGCCGGCTCCCGCTGCCAGTTCAGCGCCTGGATCGCGCGCTTTCGCCAGTGGCGATCGATGTTGAAGCTGAGGAGGTGATTGAGGAGGTCGTACCGCGGCGCGATTTCGGAGAAGATGCGGCGCACGTAGTTCGGCTTGCTGCGGCCACCGGCGGCGGCCGCGCGCGACGCGCGCGTGTCGACATCGTCGAGCAGTGGCATCGGGGAAAGCTGCCCCGTCGCGGGAGGCCGGGCAAGCGGCGGCTGGCCCCGTTTTTCCCACTGCCTTACCTTCCTGCCATTCATGGCCCCTCCGCCCCTCCCGTCTCCGGCGCCGTCCAGGCCGCAGGCGCTGCTCGAGCTCACGAACCTCCCCGATGCGGACGTCGTCGCACTCGCGCAGGCGGGGCGCGAATCGGCGTACCGTGAGCTGATTCGTCGGTACGAGCGACCCGTCTTCTCGCTCATTTTCCGCATGGTCCGGGACCGGGAGATCGCCGAGGACCTGTCGCAGGAGACCTTCATCAAGGTCCTGAATCACATCGACCGCTACCGCCCGGAATTCAAGCTGTCGAGCTGGCTGTTCAAGATCGCCAACAACGTCGCCATCGATCACTTGCGCAAACGCCACCTGCGCACGGTGAGCATCGATGGGTCCCCCCACGCCGCCACGGCCGCCGAGATCGAGGCGACCTCGTTCGATGTCGAGGCCCGCGGCGAGTCGGCGCTGGAGGAAATGGAGTCGAAGGAGCTCGGATCCGCGATCGAGCGGGCGATCACCCGCCTGCGCCCGGAATACCGCGCCTGCATCATGCTGCGCCACGTCGAGGGGCGCAGCTACGAGGAAATCGCCACCACGCTGGACCTGCCCCTGGGCACGGTGAAGACCTACATCCACCGGGCGCGGCACGAATTGCGCCGGGCATTGGAGCATTTGAAGGAATGAGGCCCCGGGATCGAGGCCTGTGAAACCCCCTGTTTTCGCGAAGCGTACGACGAGTCGGAGGTATTGTGGAGCGGCATCTTCTACCCAACGAAATCGAACTGATCCTGGATGGCGAAGAGGGCTTCGGCATCACACAGCTGAAGGCCCATCTTCGCGATTGCGCCCCCTGCCGGGCCTCGCTGGACGAGGCGCGCGCCGTGGTCGAGGCGCTGGACCATCTGCCCCACTTCAGTCCGTCACCCCAGTTCGCGCCCAAACTGATGGCGCGCGTCCAGGTGTTCGAGCCGTGGCACGTGGCGGCGCTGGATTCGGCGCGGCGCTGGCTGCCCCAGTCGCGCCCGTTGCGGGTGGTGGCCGGTGTCATGGCGGCGTCGATGGCGCTGGCCGTGTCGCTGGGGGCGGTGTTCCTCGCGACGCGGTTCGACCAGGTGCTCTTCTTCGGGACACTGGCTGCCTCCCGCGGCCGCGAGGCGCTGGTGGCCGGCCTGGGCGATACGGTGGCCGCGCTGTTCGGCGATGCCGCCCTTGACGCGCTGCGGACCGCGGGGCCGATGGGAATGACCATTGGCCTGACCGCGTTCCTGGTCGTGGTGGCCGGGGCCGCACTGGGCCTCCGCGCCCTGGCCACGGCCTCGCGCCGCCGGAGGGCATGAGATGCGGCCCGCCTGGCTTCCCGCGGCCCTTTGGGTCGCGATGATGGGGACGGCCATGGCAGGATCCGCGCAGGAGACCGCGCCAGCGGCCACGCAGGTTCCGGCCCAGCCCCTCAGCGCAGCACGGCGCGACTCCGCCCTCCGTCAGATCCAGCTCGCCCGAAAAGACTCCTCGCTCGCCACGCTCCCGCCCACCGACAGCTTCTCGATCGGCGGGCGCGTCGTTTCTGCGGGTTCGAAGGTGGGAGGCACGGTGGCGGTCGCCGACGGCGATCTGGAGATCTTCGGGCTGGTGGATGGGAACGCGGTCGCCTTCCACGGCGACGTCATCGTCCACAAGGGCGGCGTGGTCACCGGCGACGCGATCTCCGTGTTGGGGCAGGTCCGGCTGGACGGGGGCACGATCCGCGGCGAAATGCGTTCGCTGCAGGGGAGCCTGGGCAAGGCGCCGGAACGCGTCGTGGCGCCGCTCTCCGGAGCGGCGAGTGTCCAGCGCGCGCTCAAGCTGGCGCTCGGCTGGCTGATGGTCCTGATGGTCATCGGGATCGGCGTGCTGGTCTTTGCCAGCTCGTACCTCGATGGCGTGGTCCAGACGCTGGAACAGGATTTCTCCCGGGCGTTCTGGTACGGGCTGGCGGGAGAGGTGGCGCTGCTCCCGGTGCTGGCGCTGCTGCTGCTGGCGCTGGTGCTGTCGATCATCGGCATCCTGCTCATCCCGTTCGCGGTGGTGGCGTACGCGATCGCCGCGATCGGCGTGCTGACGTTGGGCTTCCTGGCGATGTCACAGGTGACCGGCCGGTCATTGTCACGCTCGCGGGCCGGCGGCCGGATGCTGAGCGAGCGCGGCGCCTCGCTGCGCGGACTGGTGGTGGGGCTGGTGGCGTACTTCGCGCTCTGGATGCTGGCCGCGGCCTTTTCCTGGCAGCCGGCGGCGGGCACGGTGCTCCGCGGACTGGCGCTTGCGGTGACGTACGTGGCCGCCACCGCGGGATTCGGCGCGGCGATCCTCTCGCGCGCGGGCACGCGCCGCGAAGCCGAGAGCGCGGCGCCGCCGGAGGAGAAGAAGGCCGAGGAGCTGTCGTGGCAGACACCGACGCCGGTGACGGGTGTGGTGGCGGCACGCCGCCCCACGCCGGCGTCTTACGCAACGAAGGAGCATCGATGAGAACGACGGGCTTGATGGTCATCCTGCCGGCGCTGGCGATTGGCGCGGCGCGCACGGAGGCCCAGGAGTGGCGGACGCTCGACGTCTCGCGGCAGCTGCACGACACGTCGGCGCTGCAGGTGCGCATCACGTACGGCGCCGGCCGCATGGCGCTGCATCCGGCCGCGACTCCGGTGCTCTACCAGATGCAGATGCGCTACGACGCCGAGCGAACCGAGCCCCTCTACGACTACCAGCTCGCGGCGCACACGCTGCGAGTCGGCATCCAGAAGCACACCACCACCTACCACGGTGATGAGAAGGGCGGCGACATGCAGCTGGCCCTGGCGAAGACGGTGCCGCTGGACATGTCGATGGAGCTGGGCGCGGTGCAGGCCGACATCGACCTCTCGGGGCTGACCGTCGAGCGCCTGAAGATGGACATCGGGGCCAGCGAGACCACGATCCGCTTCGACACGCTCAACCGGACGCGGATGCGGGCGCTCGATCTCAACATCGGGGCGGCCAGCGTGCGCGCGGTGCGGATGGGGAACGCCAACGTCCGCGACATCACGGCGAAGATCGGCGTGGGCAGCCTGGACCTGGACCTGGGCGGTGACTGGACCGGCGAGATGGACCTTACCACCGAAGTGGCGCTGGGGAGCGTGACCGTGCACGTGCCGCGCGATGTCGGTGTGCGGCTCGAGGTCGAGAAGTTCCTCGCCAGCATCGACACCGAAGGGATGACCAAGCGCGGCGACACGTACTACTCCGACAACTGGGACTCGGCCAAGCGGAGGGTGCGCATTCGGGCGCACGCCACGCTGGGCGGGTTCGAGCTCGACCGGTCGCTCCGCTAGCGCGCGTCCCGCGCGCCCGTCAACTCCGCTCGGGGAAGAGCACCGCCGGCGTGCCGCGCGCGATCCCCATCGTGCGTGCCGCGCTCCCGTCGCGCACCGCGATCTCGACGAACCCGCTGGAGCCGGCAATCGCGCACACGCCACCGGCGTCGATCGTCTCGTAGGTCCGCCGGACGGCAAGCGACCGGCCCAGGATCTCCACGGCACCGCCATGCTGCGAGCGGAGATTGGTGATCGCGTTCCCGAACCGGTCGATCAGGATGACCTCGCCCTCGATGGCGCCGTCCGGACGGCGGTGCGCCTCGGGCGTCCGCCGGATCACCGGGTGCTCGTGCGGCGGTCCCAGCGAATCGATCGAGGCACCGGAGGCCAGCCGCGCGGCGGCGGGCGCAAACACGTCGCGGGCGTGAAAGGTGGGCGCGGCCCCCTCTGGAATGGGTAGCGCGACCACTTTCGACTCTCCCCCACCGGCGAGCAGCGCCGGCGAGAGAATTCCGTTGTCGGGGCCCACGCAGAAGCGCGACTCACTGGCCACCGCGATGGCGGCGCGACTCGAGCCCACGCCCGGATCCACGACCGCGAGGTGCACGGTGCCGGGCGGGAAGCGCCGCCAGTAGCGTGCCAGCGCCAACCGGCCGGCATCGATGTCCTGCGGCGGAATGTCGTGCGCCGCATCGACGATGGTCGCGTCCGGGGCGATCGCCAGGATCACGCCCTTCACCTCGGCCACGTAGCCGTCGGCGGTGCCGAAGTCGGTGAGCAGGGTGACGATGGCGCCCATGTCACACGGATGTGCGCTGCCACCGTCCGGCGCGCCAGAGGGCCATCATCGCGAGCCCGCGGGAGACGGCGGTGAGCGAAATCGTCCACCAGATGCCGACGGCGCCCCAGCGCGCCGCGGCCCACGCGGCGAGCGGGATGCGGAGGGCGGTGAGCGCGGTGGACGCAACCATTGGAGGGAGAGTGTACCCCGCTCCGCCGAGAGCGCCCTCGAGCACGATCTCGGCCGTGACCACGAGCTGCGACCAGGCGGCGATGCTCAGGTAGCGCGCCGCCTCGACGATCACCACCGGGTCGTGGGTGAAGATCGCCGCCAGCTGGCGCGGAATGGCGAGCTCCAGGACGCACATGATGAGGCCCGGCACGCTGGTGAAGGCGAGCGTGATCCAGCCGGCGCGGGCGGCTCGCGCCGGCTGGCCGGCGCCGAGGTTCTGCCCGACCACCGCGGCCGCGGCCGCGCCGCCGCCGACGCCGATCATGAAGAGCCAGCTCTCCACGCGGTGGCCGAGTCCGAGCGCGGCCAGGGCCGGCGTCCCGAAGCGCGTGGTGATCGGCGTGAGGGCGACGTAGATCAGCGAGAAGAGGACGCCGGTGAGCGCGGTGGGGAGTCCGATCCGCGCGATGAGCGCCAGGGTGGCGGGATTCGGCCGGGCGAAGCGCACGAGGCGCGCGCGGACCAGCAGCCAGAGCCCGACCGCGAAGCCGATTCCCCGGGTGGCGCTGCCGGCGACCCCGGCGCCAATGATGCCGAGGCGGGGCAGTCCGCCTAACCCCAGGATCAGCGCCGGGTCGAGGACCAGCGTGACCGAGGTGGCGGCGGCGAGGAGCGCGAACGGGGTACGGGTGTTGCCCGAGGCACGGAAGCCGGCGTCGACCGCGAAGTAGCCGTAGACGAGTGGGGCGCCCACCAGCCAGGCCCCCAGGTAGCGGCGGCCGAGCGCGGTGACCCCGGGCGGCGTGTGCATCCAGGCGAAGAGGTGGTCCAGCGCCAGCAGGCCGGCCACTGACACCACGAGGCCGAGGGCGACGGCGAAGAGCACCGCGTCGCCGACGGCGCGGGCGGCATCGTCGGGGCGGCCCTCGCCGTGGCGGCGCGCGGCCACCGCGGTGAGGCCGACGCTCACCATCTCGGCGAGCGAGACGATGACCCAGATCCAGAAGAGCGACGTCGACACCGCGGCCAGCCCCTCGGCGCCGATGCGGGTGCCCACCCAGTAGGCGTCGACCGACGCGAAGAGGGTGAGCAGCAGGCTCGAGACGATGGCCGGGAGCGCGATGCGCCAGATGGTGCGGGCCAGCGAATCGTGGAGAATGCGGGCGCGCAGGCCGGCGTCGACGCTGGCGACCACATCGTGGGCGTCCAACGGCAGAGCGGCCGCCGGTTCCGGTGCCGGCGGCCGCTCCCGAGGCTCGACGGGACGGACGGCGTCGGTCACGGCGTGGCGGCCGCTCCCATGGCGGCGACCACGCGCTCGGCCACCGCGGTCAGCGCGACCGCCGCGCCCGAAGCGGGCTCGGCGACGACGATCGGGACGCCGCGGTCGCCGCCCTCGAGGACGCGCGGATAGAGCGGGATTTCGCCGAGCAGCGGAAGGTTGAGCTCTTCGGCGAGCCGGGCGCCGCCGCCGGAGCCGAAGATGGGGGTCGGCTTGCCGCAGTGCGGGCACTCGAAGTACGACATGTTCTCGACGATCCCGAGCACGGGAACGCCGACTCGCTCGAACATTTTCGCGCCGCGCAGCGCGTCGCCGACGGAGACTTCCTGCGGGGTGGTGACGATGATCGCGCCGTGGACCTGGGTGGCCTGGACGAGGGAGAGCTGGGCGTCGCCGGTGCCGGGGGGCATGTCGACGAAGAACCAGTCGAGCTGTCCCCACTCCACGTCCTTGAGGAACTGGGTGATGATTTTCATGACGATGGGGCCGCGCCAGATCGCCGGCTGGTCGCGATCGACGAGGAAGCCGAGCGACATGAGCTTCACGCCGTGGGCCTCGAGGGGGATGATGCGTTCCTCGACCACCGGGGGCGGCGCGTTGACGCCCATCATCCGCGGGATGTTGGGGCCGTAGATGTCGGCGTCCATGAGCCCCACCCGGGCGCCCTGCCTGGCGAGGGCGATGGCGAGGTTGGTGGTGACGGTGGACTTCCCCACCCCGCCCTTGCCTGACGAGACGGCGATGATGCGGCCGAGGTTGGGGTAGGCGACCGGGGTGGGGGCGGGCGGGCGCTGGGGCGCGGGTTTCGGCTGCTCGAGCATCGGGAGCTGGCGGCCCCGTCCGGGTGCGTGCGCGGGGGGGGGGGCGGCGGCAGCCGGTTTCGGCGACGACGCGGCGCGCGCCAGCGCGGCCGGGTCCTTCACGTCGACGCGGACGTCAGTGACGCCGTCGACCTGCTCGAGGGCTTTGCGGACATCGCGGACGAGGGCGGCGTCATCGGCGGCGGCGAGGAGCAGCGTGAGGCGCACCTTGCCGGCGGTGGTGGTGGCGACGTCGCGGATCATCTCCGAGGAGACGACGTCGGCGCCGGTGCGGGCGTTGCGGACCTGCGAGAGCGCGGATTCGATGCGCTGAGTGAGCGTCGGCGTCATGAGTGAAGAGGCGAGGCGCCGGTGCGCACTTCCCTGATTTCCGGGATGCGCAGCCGGAGATTCGCTTCGATGCCCTGGATGAAGGTGGCGGCGGTGAGGTCGCAGTCGGGGCAGTCGCCCTCGATGCGGAGGACGAGGATGCCCGTTTCGACGCGGAACTCGACGAGCTCGAGGCCGCAGGGATCGATGGGGATGAGTGGGCGGAGCTCGGCGATGGCGTCGCGGATGCGATGTTCGAGCTCGGCCTGGCGGGCAGTGCGGCGGGACGCGGCCATGCCCGAAAGGTAGGCGGGCTATATCGGCCGGAACAGGTCGGCGAGCGGGATGGTGAGGGGCTGCGTCGCGCCCGCGGGGTGCCAGACGAGTTGTTCGGTTTCGACGCGGGGAAAGACGGCGTCGGGGGACCAGACTTCGACGTTCCGGTCGCCGCCGTTGACGATCCAGTAGGCGGGCACGCCCTGAGCGAGGTAGAGGCGGCGCTTGGTGAAGCGATCGTAACGGGCGGTGGAGGGGCTGAGGATTTCGATGACGAGAAGGAGCGTGCGGATGCGGCTCCAGTCGCCGGTGCGGACCAGGTCGAGGGGCGCGACGAAGACGTCAGGCTGGACGAGGGTATCGGGGCCCCAGGAGATGTCGGCGGGGGAGAAGAGGGCGTGACCGATGGGCTCCGTCTCCAGGTAGTCGACGAGGGCGCGATAGAGGCGGCCGGCGAGCTCCTGATGGGTGAGGGTTGGCGACGGGCTCACGAGGAGCTCGCCGTTGACGACCTCGTAGCGGTTGCCGTCGTCGGGGAGGGCGCGGACCATGTCGGCCGTGTAGTAGGCGGGGGCGACCATGCGCATATGGATGCGACCGGGTGGGCGGGTGGGCAAGCGTGGAGCATGCCCGACGATGGGAAGCGTCGCCCGCGTGACCGGCATCATTCTGTTGCGCAGAACATCGAAAGGGCGCGCGTTGGGCGAGAGGACGCGATCCGGCGCCAGCGTGCGGCGACCCGCCATTCGGGCTAGGCCTCGCCGACGAACTCCCGGGCCGCGGCGACGACCGTCTCGCGGACCGTGTCGAGCTTGCCGACGATCATCGCGCCGCTCGCCTTGGCGTGGCCGCCGCCGCCAAAGCGGCGCGCGAAGGCGTTGACGTCGACGTCGCCGGTGCTGCGGAAGGAGACTTTCACCTTGCCGTGCCCCAGGTCGCGGAAGAAGAGCGCCATCCGCGTGCCGGAGATCGAGCGCGGGTGCTCGACGATCCCGTCCAGGTCCTCGGCGGTGACTTCGTACTGCTCCAGCGCGCCGGCGGGGACGGAGATCCAGGCGAGCTTGTGGGCGTCGTCCACCTGCAGGGTGTCGAGGGCGTCGCGCAGCAGCAGCAACTTGCCCAACGAGACCGAGGCGTAGATCCGGCGGTACATCTCCTCGGGCTCGATCCCCGTGGCGAGCAGCCGGCCGGCGATGGCGTGGCAGCGCGGCGAGGTGTTGCTGAAGCGGAAGCCGCCGGTGTCGGTGAGGATCGCGGCGTAAAGTGCGCGGGCGATCGGCTCGGTGATCTCGACGCCGAGCTCGGTGGCGAGGTCGAAGACCAGCTCGCCGGTGGCGCAGGCGGCGGTGTCGGTGAAGACCACGCCGCCGGCCGGCTCGTCGGCGGCGATGTGGTGGTCGATCACCAGTCTCGGTACGGTGAGCCCGCGAACGGACTCGGTGAGCATTCCCAGCCGCCTGACGTCGCTGATGTCGAGCACTACCAGCAGGTCGATCCCCTTCAGGGCGGCGGCGCCGGCCGAGCTCCGCTCCATGACGTCGCCATCGAGGAGGAAGGAGAACATGGACGGCCACGGCGTGGGATTGACGATGTGGACGCGGAGGCCGAGGGCGGTGAGGATCCGCGCCAGACCGGCCTCGGAACCGCAGCCATCGCCGTCGGCGTTGATGTGCGTCGAGAGCGCGACGGTCCGGCCGGGGGTGAACTCGCGGGCGAGCTGCCGGATCGCGGCAACGCGATGGGGGGGGACGGCGAGAAGATCCGGAGTGGCGGAGTGAGTTGCGGACACGGAGAGAGAACGAGGAACGAGGAACGAGGAACGAGGAGAAGGGCAACCAAAGCCCAACGAGGAACGAGGAGAGGGGCAACTATGGTCCAACGAGAAACGAGAAACCGTAACTCCCGCCCACCATGCAACGAGCGGCGCCCGGAGGTCCGGACGCCGCTCGTAAGATAACGACGGTGAGGGTCAGTCGCCCGAGGGAGGCAGAGCCCCACCCCTGGCGAGCTTCGAGTGCGACTTGCCGTACGCGAAGTAGATGACGAGTCCGATGACCATCCAGACGGCCAGACGGACCCAGGTGTCGCCGGGCAGGCCGTACATCATGTATCCGCAGATCGCGATGCCCAGGACGGGGACGATCGGGAGATTCGGATTCGACAGAGGCGCCCTGAACGGCCGGGGAATCTCGGGGTGCGCGTAACGCAAGGCGACGATGCCGCCGCAGACGATCACAAACGCCAGCAACGTGCCGATCGAAACAAGCTCGCCGAGGAGGCCAATGGGGAAGAGTCCGGCGACGATGCCGGCGACGATGCCGGTGAGGATGGTCGGGATGTACGGTGTCTGGAAGCGCGGATGCACCTTGGAGAACGCCGCCGGGAGCAGTCCGTCGCGCGACATGGAGAAGAAGACGCGCGGCTGGCCCATGAGCATCACCAGCACCACCGAGGCGAGGCCGGCGATGGCGCCGATGTTGATCAGGTAGGTGAGCCAGTGGAGCGCCGGTCCGGCCTTGTCGATCGCCACAAACACCGGGTGCGGGACATTCAGCTCGGTGTACGGCGCGAGGCCGGTCATGACGAGCGACATCAGGATGTAGAGCACGGTACAGATCGCCAGGGAGCCGAGGATGCCGATCGGCATGTCGCGCTGCGGATTCTTGGCTTCCTGGGCCGCGGTGGACACGGCGTCGAAGCCGATGTAGGCGAAGAAGATCACGCCCGACGCCCGGACGATGCCGGTAAAGCCGAAGTGTCCCCACTCACCGGTGTTGGGCGGCACGAACGGATGCCAGTTGGCGCTGTTCACGTACTGGAAGCCGAAGCCGATGACGAGCAGGACGATGATCACCTTCACGATCACGATCACGTTGTTGAAGCGGGCGGACTCCTTGATCCCGATCACGAGCAGCGTGCTCATGAGTCCGATCAGGACCATGGCCGGCACGTTGAGCACGCCGTGGACGAGTTGGCCTCCCACGGTCGCGCACTTGTCGAGCGCGATCAGGGCGTGGCCGATGGGGTCGACCGCCACCGCGCCGCCGGCGTCGACGCAGATCTGCGACCGCACGAGAGTGTGTGTCCCCTCCACGGAGAGCGGCGCGCTGGTGAGCGCGGCGGGGAGCTTGATCCCGAGCTCGGTCATGAAGGCGGTGAAGTAGCCTGACCAGCCGACGGCGACCGTGGACGCGCCAAAGAGGTACTCCAGGATGAGGTCCCAGCCGATGATCCAGGCGACGAACTCGCCGAGGGTGGCGTAGCCGTAGGTGTAGGCGCTGCCGGCCACCGGGATCATCGACGCGAACTCGGCGTAGCAGAGCCCCGCGAAGAGGCAGCCGAAGCCGGCGAGGATGAAGGAGTAGACGATGCCCGGTCCGGCGTACTGGGCGGCGGCGCTCCCCGTGAGGACGAAGATGCCGGCGCCAATGATCGCGCCGATCCCGAGCGTCGTGAGGTTCAGGGCGGTCAGGGCACGCTTCAGCGTGACCTGCTGCCCTTCCCCCTCGGCCTCACGTATCAGCTGGGGGATACTCTTCGTGGAGGACAGACCCATGAGAACTCCGAAGGGAGGGGAGGAGGGGAGGTAGGGAGGCGGGCAGAAGAAAGGCGTCGCCGAAGGGGCGGCGCCGGAAGCGCCGCCAAGTTGCGGGTTCCGTCAGGATGTTGTCAAGCAAACGCCACGTCAGGAGACTGCAAGGGACGGCGGATTCAGCCCGCGTGATGGGTCAGGCGCTCGGCGCGGGGGCCGAGGAGCCAGGCGCGGAGGGCCTGGTCGCTCACACGCTGTAGTTCGGCGCTTCCCTCGTGATGGTCACGTCGTGCGGGTGCGATTCGCGGAGTCCGGCGGAGGTGATGCGGACGAAGCGGGTGTCGGTGCGGAGCTCGTCGATGCTCGAGACGCCGACGTAGCCCATTCCGCTGCGGAGCCCGCCCACCATCTGGTACAGGACGTCCGAGACCGGGCCCTTGTAGGGGACGCGCCCCTCGATCCCCTCGGGGACGAGCTTGCGGGCGGACATCTCCCCTTCCTGGAAGTAGCGGTCGGCGCTGCCGTCCTGCATGGCGGCGAGCGAGCCCATGCCGCGGATCATCTTGAAGCGGCGCCCTTCGAGGAGGAGCGACTCGCCGGGCGACTCCTCGGTGCCGGCGAGCATCGAACCCATCATGACGGAGCTGGCACCGGCGGCCAGTGCCTTGACGATATCGCCCGAGTACTTGATGCCGCCGTCGGCGATGACCGGGATGTCGCCGGCGCCGTCGACGGCGTCGAAGATGGCGGTGAGTTGCGGGACGCCGACGCCGGTGACGACGCGGGTGGTGCAGATCGAGCCGGGCCCGACGCCGACCTTGACGGCATCGACGCCGCGCTCGACGAGCGCCACGGCGCCCTCTCGTGAGGCGATGTTGCCGGCCACCAGCTGGACGTCCGGGAACGCGTCCCGGATCATCGCGGTGGCGCGGAGGACCTCGTCGGCGTGTCCGTGGGCGGTGTCGACGACCAGGACATCGACGCCGGCGTCGACCAGCGCCTTGGCGCGCTCCCGGGCGCCCGGGCCCGCGCCGATGGCGGCGGCCACGCGGAGCCGGCCGTGCTGGTCCTTGTTGGCGTTCGGGTACTGCCGGCGCTTGTGGATGTCCTTGATGGTGATCAGGCCACGGAGCTTCCCGTCGTTGTCGGTGACCGGGAGCTTCTCGACGCGGGCGGCGCCGAGGATTTTTTCGGCTTCATCAAGCGTCGTGCCCATGGGCGCGGTGACCAGCCCCTCGTGGGTCATCGCGTCGCGCAACGGGCGGTCGAGATTCCGCTCGAACTGCAGGTCGCGGTTGGTGAGGATCCCGATCAGGACGCCCTCGCGGTCGACGATCGGGACGCCCGAGATCTTGAACTTGGACATCAGCCCCACCGCCTCACGGAGCGTGGCGTCGGGGGAGAGGGTGATCGGGTTCAGGATCATCCCGCTCTCGGAGCGCTTCACGCGGTCGACTTCGGCGGCCTGCCGGTCGATCGACATGTTCTTGTGGAGCACGCCGATCCCGCCGGCGCGGGCGATGGCGATCGCCATCTCGCTCTCGGTGACCGTGTCCATGGCCGCCGAAATGAGCGGGACGTTGAGGCCGATGCCGCGGGTGAAGCGGGAGACGGTGGAGACGTCGCGCGGGTGGGTGGTACAGTGCCGCGGGACGAGGAGGACGTCGTCGAAGGTGAGCGCGACGTCGATGCGGACGCGCGCCAGCCCCGGGGCGGGAGCGCTGCTGTCCAGTGTTTCGGCCCCCGGAGAACGCGAAGGCCCGCTGCCGGGTGGTGCCGGTGCGGGCCGCTTGGCTCTGGGCGAGGGTGCGGTTGAATGAGTCGGGGTCGCCATGGCGAAATGTAGAAGCGCCGCGGACCGCGAGCAAGGCGTGGGGAACCAGGGCCCCGGCCACGGTGTTCGACTTCCCTCACCCGAATGGAGGTCGAAATGCGCTCACGTCTCGTTCTGCTCGCCCTGGTCCTCGTCCTTGGCACCGTGCAGGGCTGTCATAAACGGAAGGGCGGTGGGTATTTCCGTCCGGCGCCCGCGCAGGGGCGCTGACTCCTCTTCACCGCCGCACCAGCCCGGCACCGCGCCGCGGGTCACCGCGGCGACGACGGGGGTGTGGATGTAGACGGAGGGGGCGGACTCGCAGCCGGCTGGTTGGCGGGTGCTCCGCCCGCGGGCGGCGGCGGGGCGGCCGCTGGCTGACTGCCTGACGAGGCACCGGCCGGCGAGCCGCCGGCGGGCGTGGTGGCGGGGTGAGTCCCCTCGCTCCCGCTCCCCTGCACCGTCCGGGTGGCCGCGCCGACGAGGTCGCTGGCAACGGACTTCCCCGCGGCCGCCACCCCACCCAGCACGTTCATCGCCTTGTTCATGAGCCCCATCGTCTCGGCGATGGTGGACGCCGAGACCTTGCCGGCGCGCAGCTTGTCCTCGACCGTCTCGGCGAAGCGGGTAAAGACGTTGCCGGCGGGGCTCTGTCGCTCGGCGTACTTCGACTCCAGGAACTCGACGTAGTCGAGGATCTGATAGGCGCGCTCGTCAGGCAGGGTTTCGATTTTCCGGACGATGCGGTCGAGGAGGGGGGGGTTCATGGGTTCAGGGTCAGGGTCTGGGTCAGGGTCAGGGCCAGAATGAGCGGTCAGCGGTCGGCGGTCGGCGGTCGGGCTGCAACGCAAGACGGCGTACCCTGAAGGATACGCCGTTTTCTCGTTTCTCGTTTCTCGTTTGGGAGCCTCGCTCCTCAACCCCGCCCCCACCTCGCCCGATCGCCCCGCACGTCGATGTGCAGGAAGGGGCCGTGGGCGCGGGTGGCACGGTACGTACCGGCGCCGCCGACGAGCTCCGGGTGTTCCCGCTCGACGCGCTCGACCGCGGCGAGGATGACCTTCGCGTCCCTGGTGTTGATGTGGTGGTCGTGATTGAGGTCGTCCATGCGGCCGTCGCCGTCGTTGTCGACGAAGACATCGGCGGCGTCGCCGAACTGGTGGCGGCTGTCGCGGGCCCGGCCGCGCCCCACGCCGTTCGCGTTGTACTGCGGCGTGCGGAAGCCCGACATGACCGCGAGGCGCGCGACGTGGGTCCCGTGGGCCTCGAGGTCGTCGATCACCAGCTCGAGCTTGTCGACCAGCTCATCGCGCAGCACGAGGAACTTGGGCCAGACGTCCTGCTGGTCGTGCGTGAGGAAGTCGCGCAGCCGGAAGTGATCGGAAACCGGCGTGTCCTGGTTGTCCGGCGTCACCTCGATGAAGCCTTCCGGATTGGAATACGCTTCGGACCGGATGCGGCGCCTCTTTTCGGCGGGCCAGTTGCCGACGCGATACGCGCCGACGCGTCCCCTGGCCTTGTCCTCGAACGGGCGCAGCGTGATGAACGAGAAGGGATTGCCGGTGGCGGAGTCCTCGATCGTATAGACGCCGGGGACAGCGATCGCCGAGTCGCCGAAGAGGCGCTCGAGAATCGGGATGGCGAGCGGCGAGCGCGACCGCGAAACAATCCGCGCGCGGAGCTTGCCGCTGCGCCCGAAGAGCGAGTCGTCGAGCGGCGTGACTCCCCCGCCCGCATGACCCGCGGCCCGCGCGACGGCCGGATGCGCCGCGCCCGCGCCGGCGAGGGCGAGCAGGGCGGCGACGACCGGGGCCAGGGAGCGGCGGGAAGGGACGGGCATGGGGGAGGGAATCTTAGCGCGGGCCGGGCGGCGGCGAAAGGGACGAGGGGCGAAAGGAGAGCGAGAAGGAGGGACCGATGGGTGAGAAGAGCAAACAGCGGCCCTTCTCCTCGTTCCTCGTTCGTAGTTTCGTCCGTAGCTCAGTAGATGTACACCGGTGTCCCGATCGGGACGAGCCGGTACAGCGTTTCGATATCCTCGTTGCGCACCCGCACGCATCCGTGACTCACCGACTGGCCGATCGAGGTGGGTTCATCGGTGCCGTGGATGCCGTAGCCATCGCCCAGATAGAGACGATGGGTGCCGAGCACGCCGACGTACTTCCGCTGGGTGGTGCCGAACGGCGGAATGACGACGTTGCCGTTCACGACCAGTTCCTGTCCTTCCTTCACTTCGAGCGCCTCGGTGTGGCCATCCTGGAACTGCTTGACCACCTCGTTGCCGACGACGGTGAGCAGCGTACCGTCACCGACCGGGAGGGTCTGGCCGCGGAGGAGGCGGACGGTACCGAGCCCTTTCTTCCTGGCGATCTCGATGAAGTGCCAATCGGGCGGGACCCAGAAGGGCTCGATCTCCTTGCTCTCGACCACCAGGCGGCCGCGCGGGGTCTCGAACTTCCACCGCAGGCCGCCGTCCTGGATGAGCTCCTTGCCGCTGCCGGTGGCGACGCGGGTGGTGAAGAGGATGCGCTCGCCCTGCTTGTACCAGAGGCGATGGTCCTCGATGCTGACCACGATGTAGGGGCGATCGCCGGGGGCTTCGCTGGTGGACGCCAGGCGCCGGGCCAGCGAGTCGGATTCGTCGCCGGCGTTGCGGCGGATCTGGTCGAGCAGGTCGAGGTTGTCGTTGTACACCATGCGCGTGACGTCGCGGCGATAGCGCACCTCGGCGGCGGCGCGCACGGCGGCGCCGGTGGCGAGCCAGAGGGCGGCCAGGCCGGCGACGATCGCCCAGGAGATGCGGCCGCCGTCGCGAAAGAAGCTGGGAAGGTGGCGGGTCATCTAGTAGAAGTATACCGAGATGCCGGGCCGGAGATCCGGGACGATGGCGCGGAGATCGGAGGCGCTGACGCGGACGCTCCCCGGGAGCAGGTACGTCGAGTCGGCGAGCGGGCCGACGGTGGGGAGCGAGTAGAGGACGATGCCGCCGCTGAGGACGACCGCGGCGGGTCCGAGCGCGCCGGGGATCGTGCGGATGTCGGGGACGGGGAGCTTCCGGTCCTCGTAGACCCAGCGCGGCACTTCCCACGCCCCCTTCTCGTCGAGCAGGCGCTCGACGGTCCGGGCGCCGCGCGGGGCGGTCATCTTCACGGTATCCGGGGCGTGCCCCACCCACCGTTCCGGGCCGACCTCGACCCGCATCTCACGCAGGTGATTACCCTCGCGCTCGAGGTGCATGACATCGCTGTCGACGGCG
Organism: Gemmatimonadaceae bacterium; assembly: GCA_041483735.1. Taxonomy (GTDB): domain Bacteria; phylum Gemmatimonadota; class Gemmatimonadetes; order Gemmatimonadales; family Gemmatimonadaceae; genus JBGPGH01. Next base: position 294,651 of record JBGPGH010000003.1, read on the forward strand.
ATCGAGAGATGGAGCTCCTTGTCGCCCTGTGCCTGACGACGGATGAGCTCGAGCATGACGCGCAGGTGGTTTTTGTCGTTGGCCAGCGCGAGGTCGGCGCGCTGGCGCTCGACGGTGGTCATGCCGGCGCGCAGCCGAGCGGTCTCGCGCGCGTAGGCGATCGCCTTCACCGCCAGCCAGCCGTTGAACGCCACCATGCCGGCGGCGATCAGGGCCAGCGTCACCAGCAGGACCGGGTGTTCCTGGCGCAGGGCGCGCCACTGGCGGCGGAGGCGCTCGCTGCGGAGGTCGATGATCCCTTCCTCCCCACCTCCTCCCCGGGGAGGAGAGGGAGGTGGGGGAGGTGGGGAGGGAGACGGCGATTCCGACCCGTTTGGCGAGATCTGTGACGGAGGAATGTCCCCGGGCGGGAGGTCGTGCATAACGGGTGGCCGGCGCGTCAGCGCCGGATCAGGGTCTGGACGTCGAGGATCGGCACGCCGGTGGGCTCGCTGCGGCCGGTGCGCACCCGGGCGGTGACGGTGACCGCGGCCAGCGGCGGCAGCCCCCGCGCCGCGTCCACCAGCGATGGCGGGATGGCCAGGTAGAGCAGCGCGTTCTCTCCGGACGGCCCGCGCGCCAGGAGGTACGGCTCGTCAGGCGCGAAATCACGGCGGAGTGGATCGGCCGTCTGCAGCCCGTAGACCTCGACGTTCCAGTGGACGACGCGTCCCTTCGTGGCCACCGGCTCGGCGCGCAGGTCGGCGGCGCTGAGCGCCCCGCCCAGCGCGGTGTCGGCCGGGAGGAGATCGCTCTCCCGCATCCACCCGTCCAGCCGCACCCGTACCCATCCGCGCTCGCGCGTCAGCGGCTCGAGCCACGCGCCCGAGTCGGCTTCGGCCACCACGCGGGCGTCGGGCGCGAGGCGGATCGAGGCCCGCCTAGACGGCGTGAGCGCGCCGGCCGGCGGCGGACCGGCGGGCGGTGGCTCGGCGGCCGGCGCGACCGGCGCCGGCGCGGCGGCGCGGCTCGGGGCCGGCTGGCTCGTGGCGGCGGGACGACTCCCCGCCGCCTGCGCGGGACCGGCGAGCGTCCGGGTGGTGATCCAGCCGGCGCGCTTCACCCGCGCCCACCCCTTGGACCGCGATACAAGGGCCAGTCCCATCCCCTTGCCGAGCTCGGCGATCACCGGCGCCTTCTGGTCCGCGCCGGTGTGCAGCAGCGCGCCGTTCGACGACTTGATCGTGACCGCGAACGAGTCGCGCGGGCCACCCAGCAGCGCGGCGTCGACGAAGCCTTCGATGGTGATGTGGGTGAAGCCCGAGCGCGCGGCGCCGGTGGCCACGGTGGCGCCCTTCCGAAGTACCGCCAACGAGCGCCCGTAGGGAGTGGCCTGCATCTCGCCCTTCACCGCGAGCGTCACCTGTGCGGAGACGGTGCCGGCCGCGATCACGGAGAGCGCGAGCTGGCGGGAGACGCGGGAGAGCGCGGAGCGCATCGCTGGTTTGGCGCGGAATGGGCGGGTACATTTCCCGGGCGGCGTTCCCCGGACGGCCGCCCCTAGTCTACCATCCAACACACAGCCCGCAAAGATGCCGCACGCCGCTTCGCGACCGGTCGTCCTGGTCGTGCTCGACGGATGGGGATACCGCGAGGAGCGCGAGGGAAACGCGATCGCGCTCGCCGACACCCCGACCTGGGATGCCCTCTGGAAACGACCGTCGCGGACGCTGCTCGAGGCGTCGGGGCTGCGGGTGGGGCTGCCCGAGGGGCAGATGGGGAACAGCGAGGTGGGGCACCTCAACCTCGGCGCCGGCCGGGTGGTGATGCAGGACCTGGTGCGCATCTCGGAAGCGGTCCGCGACCGCTCGTTCTTCCGCAACCCGGTGTTCATCGACGCCTGCACGAAGGTGCAGAAGAGCGGCGGCACCCTGCACCTGATGGGACTGATCGGGAACGGCGGGGTGCACGCCGTGGACCGGCACCTGTTCGCGCTGATCGACCTGGCCGAGCGACAGAAGGTGCCGCGGGTGGCGATCCACGCGCTGCTCGACGGGCGCGACACCCTGCCCAAGTCGGCGCTGGGATTCATGCAGGAGACGATCGCCTACGCGCGCGGCCGCGCGAAGATCGCCAGCCTGGGCGGTCGGTACTTCGGCATGGACCGCGACAAGCGCTGGCCGCGCATTGAGCTCTGGTATCGCGCCGCGGTGGACGGGGTGGGCCCGCAGATCACCGATCCGGTGGACGCGATTCGTCAGGCATACGACCGGGGCGAGACCGACGAGTTCATCCCGCCGGTGGCGGTGGTGGAGGCCGGGGGCGCGGTGGCGCCGATGCGCGACGGCGACGCGGTGATCTGCTTCAACTACCGCGCCGACCGCATGCGGCAGATCGTCCGCTCGCTGATCGACCCCGACTTCGACGGGTTCGCGGTGGCGCGGGAGCCGGCCGGCGGCGGCGGTGGCGGCCGTCCGCGGATTTCGGTGGCGACGATGACGTCGTACGACCAGACGTTCGACGTGCCGGTGGCGTTCGCGCCGAGCTCAATGGCGCGGATCGTGGCGGAAGTGGTGTCCGATGCCGGACGAACCATGTTGCGCACCGCCGAAACCGAGAAGTACGCGCACGTGACGTACTTCTTCAACGGCGGCGTGGAACCGCCGTACAAGGGCGAGGAGCGGCTGCTGGTGCCGAGCCAGAAGGTGGCGACCTACGACCTGATGCCGGAGATGAGCGCGCCGGGGATCACCGACGTGCTGTGCACGGCGATCGAAGCGCGCGAGCACGACTTCATCCTCGCCAACTACGCGAACGGCGACATGGTGGGGCACACCGGCTCGCTCCCCGCGACCATCCAGGCCGTGCAGTGCGTCGACGCCTGCCTGGCGCAGGTGCTGACGTCGGCGGCCAAGGCGGGCGCGCGGCTGCTCGTCACCGCCGACCACGGCAACTGCGAGATGATGATCGATCCGGCCACCGGCGGCCCCCACACGGCGCACACGACCAGCCCGGTGCCGCTGGTGGTGATCGATCCCCAGGGAGGGGACAAGCCGTTGCGGGCCGGGGGCGCGCTCTGTGACGTGGGGCCGACGATTCTCCGGATGATGGGGCTGGAGAGGCCGGCGGAGATGGGGGGGGTGGACTTGGGAGCGGACGTGGACTCGGGGAGCGGGGAGCGGAGCCGGCGATCGGGGGGCGGTTAGTTGCGGGAATGTACGAGTTCAGGGTCAGGGTCAGGGTCAGGGCTCAGTGGGGGGCAGCGTACGGAACCAGACACGGCGTCAGGTGTCCGTGATGTCAGTTAGCTTTCCGGCGGGCGCGGACCGGAGCCGCCTTGCCCCTGTTCCACCTCACGGACAACCGACCCTGACCCTGACCCTGTCTCTGATGCTTCGCCCGACCGTCCTCGCCCTCCTTCTGCTCACAGCGCCCCTCACAAGCGCCCCCGCCCAGGTCGGCTACCCGCCCGAGCGCAGCCCCTACCGCGACCTCGAGTTCAAGCAGGAGTTCTCGCTGATCACCGGCTGGTACGCGGCCGGCCGGGATCCGGTGGGCATCGCGCCGCGGAGCGGACCCATCTTCGGCGCGCGCTACGAGGTCCGCGTGGGCGGACCGGCGCAGTTCACGGTGCGGCTGGCAAAGGTGCTCTCCGACCGCCGGATCGTCGACCCGACCAGGCCGCAGGCGACCCGATTCCTCGGCACGGAATCCTGGCCCCTCTATCTCGGCGACCTGAGCCTCACGCTCAACCTCACCGGTCAGAAGAGCCGCCGCCGGCTGGTGCCGGTGCTCAACAGCGGCATCGGCCTGATCGGGGACTTCCATGGCGCCGACGTCGGCGGATTCCGGATCGGCTCGCAGTTCGCGTTCTCGTTCGGCGCGGGGGTGCGCTGGGTGCCCGGCGGCAAGTGGCAGGTGCGCGCCGACCTGGCCGACTACCTGTACCAGATCACCTATCCGGGCTCGTACGCCCTGCCGGCGAGCGACAGCACGTCGGTGCTGGGCGGCCGGTCGGCGAGCGCGTGGAAGCATAACGCGGCGCTCACCATCGGGGGCTCGTACCTCTTCTTCCGATGACGGCCGGGATGTGAAGGCCCGGAAGCGGCCGGCGCCGGCCCGGTCCAAGCGGGCGCCCGCCCCATCCGCCCACGGCGCCTCGCTCACGCGCCGGGTAACGTTCACCGCGGAACACCGCTACTGGCGCCCGGAATGGAGCGCCGAGCGGAACTCGGCCACCTTCGGGGACTACGTGCGCGCGCACTCGCATCACTATGTGTGCGACGTAACCGTCCGCGGCACGGTGGATCCCCTCACCGGTTTCGTCGTCGATCTCGGCGAGCTCGATCGCGTGCTGGACGTCGAGGTGCGCCGCGCATTCGACCATCGCAATATGAATGATGACGTGCCCGAGTTCGGTGACGGGAAACTGACGCCGACCGGCGAGAACATTGCCCGGGTGATCCTCGAGCGGGTGCGGCGTGCGCTCGACACCCACGCCACCGTCGCGCGCGTCACGGTGGCCGAAGACGCGACGCTCAGCGCGACGGTCGAGGGCGCGTAACGGTCGATCTGTCCGGACTCGGCGCAGGATTGACCGCTCCTCATGTGCGATGCCGCACACGCGTGACGTTCGCGCGCGTGGTTCTTCTATATGCGACTTCACTCTCGTCGCAGGCATCACGTGATCGCAACGCCGTCCCGCCCGCTGCCACCCGTCCGGCAGCTGCTCACCGAACAACTCGTTCCGCTGTCCTCGTTCCGCGAGGCCGAGCGACGCCGCTGGGTGGTCGCGGTCGACGCCCGCGGCGCGCGCGCCAGGCTGCGCGGTGGGCAGGTGGCCTACGACCCGATGGAGGCGCTGGGCGCCGGCGATGCGGCGCTGGGTGTCATCCAGCGGGCCGTGCGCGCCCTGGAGCGGGCAATGCTGGTGCCGGCGAAAGGCGGAAGCGAGCCGATGTCCGCTCCCGACCTGCCGGTCGCCGACGCAGTCGCGGCGTTCCGATCCTGGCTCGTCGGCGAGCCCGTGTCGCCGCACAACGCCGCCCACGCGATCCGTCGCGCGGCCGCGCTGGCCGGCAACGTGATCCTCGGACGCACCAGCCAGGAGGTGCTGTCCGGCGGCGAGCCGCTCGCCCACTGGTCGAACGACCGCTGCCCGTGCTGCGGTGGGCCGGCCGACTTCGCGATCACCGCCGAGGACTTCCTGCCGGGCGGCGGAACGCGCACGCTCATCTGCTCGCGCTGCGACACCCGGTGGCCGACGTCGCGGCTGGGGTGCCTCACCTGCGGCGCCGTCGAGCCGCCGTCGATCGCGCGCGTGTCGTCGTACGCGCTGGGGCTGCAGCTGGTGATGTGCAACTCATGCGGCCGGTACATCAAGGAGCCGCTCGACGGGGCGATCGCCGACCCGTGGGCGGAGCGCCTGCTGGGGTCGCAGCTGGATGCGGCGGCGGAGCGGAGAGGACTGCGTCTGTAGGGAGGGAGGGAGGAAGGGAGGAAGGGAGGAAGGAGGGAGGGAGGAGGGCGGAGGGAGGACGGCGGGAGGAAGGCCCCTCCCCGCCCCACCGGTCGAGCTCAAACAGGAAGGCTGGAGCCCGCATCGCCCGTACCGCCGCGGCGGCCGGGCGGCCAGATTGCAAGGCATGGCCGACGCCCATCCGCCGGATTCGCACCACCCTGCCCCGCCCGCTCACGACGCGGCGCACCACCTGCCGCCGTCGACGCCCGCGACTCCACTCGATGCGGTGGAGGAGGCGCCGGTCTGGCTGCAGCTCAACGGCGCGCCGGCGGTCACCTGGATGTGCACCCCCGACCAGCTCGACGAACTGGTGATCGGGTGGCTCTACGGCGAGGGCTACATCGACAGCACCAAGGACCTGGTGAGCATGCGGCCGTGCAGCACCGAGCTCGGCTTCTGGGTCGAGGTGCCGCCCGAGCGGTACAACACGGTGGAAAGGATGGAGCGACGCCGGGTGCTGGCTTCTGGGTGCGGCGCGGTGACGACGATCCTGGGATCGCTGGCGCAGGTCCCGCGTCGGCGCAACCCGGCCCCGGTGGTGGACACGCCGCGGATGCGGGCGCTGTTCAAGGAGCTGTTCGCGCGCGGTACCCGCTACAACGAGACGGGCGGCGTCCACGCCGCGGCGCTCACCGACGGCGAGCGGCTGCTCTTCCACGCCGAGGACATCGGCCGGCACAACGCGGTGGACAAGGTGATGGGCGCGGCGGTGTACGCGAAACACTCACCGGAAGACCTGTGGCTCCTGGTGACGGGCCGGATCTCGGGTGAGCTGGCGTACAAGGCGGCGCGGGCGCAGGTGGCACTGGTCGCGACCCCCTCGGTGCCGTCGTCGATCGCGGTGGACATCGCGGCGGCGAGCGGGATGATGCTGGTGGGGCGGGCGGTGAGCGGGGCGCCGCAGATACATCTGCATCAGGCGTGAGAGTACTGAGTACTGAGTACTGAGTATCGATTGGTGGTAAGGCCAAACGAGAAACGAGAAACCTGAAGCGGGCACGGTGGGCATCGTGCGGCAGTGAAGCAGGCCTGTCGGATGGACGGGTTTGTTTTCTCGTTTCTCGTTTCTCGTTTCTCGTTTCTCGTTTCTCGTTTCACAACTTCGGAGCCGCCACGCACTCTCCCTCACCACCGCCCCCAGCGCGCGTCACCGGCGTCATCCTCGCGGGAGGGATGGCGTCGCGGTTTGGCGGAGAGCCCAAGGGGCTGGTGAAGGTCGGCGGCCGGCGCATCGTCGACCGGGTGGCCGAGGCGCTGCTGGGCGGCAGCGGGGTCGGGGCGGGCGCCCGGGGAGGTGTGGGCGGGGGGGCGGGGGCGGACGTGGACGTGGGGGTCGGACTTCGGGTCGCGGACGAACTGCTCCTGATCGCCAACGATCCCGCGGCCGGCGGGTGGCTGCCGGGGGTGCGGGTGGCGGCGGACGTCCGGCCGGGCCTCGGCTCGTTAGGTGGCATCCACGCGGCCCTGGCGCGTGCCGGTACGCCGGTGCTGGTGGTGGCCTGGGACATGCCCTTCGTCCCGGCGGCGCTGCTGGCCGAGCTCCGGGCGCGCGGCGCCGGCGCCGACGTCGTCGTCCCCGAGAGCGATTCCAAGCGCGGCCTGGAACCGATGTGCGCCTGGTACGCGCCGGCCTGCCTCGCCGCCATCGAGCGGCGCCTGGACGCCGGCGACCGGCGGGTGATCGCCTTCTACGAAGACGTGCGGGTCGACCGGATGGACGCGGCCACGGTGGCCCGCTTCGGCGATCCGGCGCGCATCTTTCTGAACGTCAACACGCCGGACGACCTGGGCCTCGCGGAGGAGCATGCCTCGACCACCGATGGTGGCCGTGATCGGCAGAAAGCATAGCGGCAAGACGACCCTCACCGTGCGGCTGGCGGCCGAGCTGGGCCGGCGCGGGCGGCGGGTCATGACGCTCAAGCACGGGTCGCACACCTTCAACCTCGACCCCGCCACCACCGACACGTACCGTCACTACCACGAGGGTGAGGCGGAGCGGGTCGCGATGTCCGCGCCCGACAAGTTCGCGATCGTGATGCGGTGGAGCGAGGAGCTGCCGCCGGAGGAGATCGCCGCGCGCTGGCTCGCCGACGCCGACGTGGTGGTGTGCGAGGGATTCAAGGCGTCGGCGCTGCCGAAGGTCGAGATCTGGCGCCGAGCCGAGCACGACGCGCCCCTGTACGCAGTGGGCACGCCCGGAGCGGCACATTACCTGGCGATCGTCACCGACGCCGACGACTTGCAGGCGGACGTCCCGATCCTGCATCTCTCGGACAGCGACTGGGTGAGCCGCCTCGCGGACCTGGTCGAGCAGAAGGTGATGGGTCGCAGCTGAACGCGGGGCGCAGGCAGCAATTCGACAGATGAGGGCAGGCCGGGTCAGGTCGCGGCCAGGCAGGCAGCAATTGGGCAACACCCAAAGGGGAGACTGCAGATGTTGTTTTCTCGTTTGTCGTCTCTCGTTTCCCCCAGATCCCTGGCCCTGGCCCTGACCCTGACCCTGACCCTGTCGTTGGGGGCGTGCTCCTCCGCTCGCCCCGCGAGCCCCCCCTCCCCGGCTCCCCCCCCCGCCCCCCCCGTCACCCGCGCCTCCCTCCGCACCGACATCGACTCGATGGTCGCGAGCGCCGCGTTCCGGAACGCGCACTGGGGGATCCTGGTCGTCGACCCCGCCACCGGCGACACGCTCTACTCGCATAACGCCGGCAAGCTGTTCATGCCGGCCTCCAACATGAAGCTGCTCACCGGCGCCACGGCCATGGCGCAGCTCGGCCCCGACTTCCGCTGGCGCACCACCTACTCGTCACGCGGCGCGGTGCGCGACAGCGTGCTGCACGGCGACCTGATCGTCACCGGACGGGGCGACCCGAGCATCAGCGACCACATGCGCGGCGGCGATGGGATGGCGCCGCTGCGCGAGCTGGCCGACTCGCTGCGCGCACACGGCATCGCCCGCGTGACCGGACGGCTCATCCACGGCGGCGACGCGTTCCCCGACTCGACGCACGGATTCGGCTGGTCGTGGAGCGACTTTGACTTCCCCTACTCGGCCGGCGTCGACGAGCTGTTCTTCAACGAGGGGTTCACCCTGCTGACGGTGCGGGGCGCGCACGAGGCCGGCCGCCCGGTCACCGTGCAGGCGCAGCCCGCGTCAGGCTATCCGCGCCTGCGGGTGACCGCGCAGACGGTGGTGCGCCCGCCGCCGGTTCCGGGGGACACGGTCCGCGCACGCCGCTCGCGCCGCGCGAACCTGAACCTCTACGCCGACGGCGACACCACGGTGGTGGTGGTGGGCACGATGTTTCCCGACGACAGCGCCCCGGTCGCGATCGCCCACCGCGATCCGGCGCTCGCCTACCTGACCGCGCTGCGCGAGGCGCTGGGCGAGCGCGGCGTCCGCGTGGAGCGCGGCGTGACCGCGCGGAGCGAGGGCGACACCCTGGGACCGATGGCCGCCGACGGCGATGCGATGGATGCCGGCGCGGCCCGCGCGCCCGACTCGCTCTTCACCTTCCTCTCGATGCCCTTGCGCGACGTCTTCGCGGCGATGAGCAAGCCGTCGCAGAACCAGGTCGCCGAGATCCTGTTCAAGACGCTGGGGCTGGAGCGGACCGGCGTGGGCACCGCCGACAGCGGCCGGCGGGTGGTGGAGCGCCAGCTGGCGGCGTGGGGGGCGGCGCCGGACGGATTCGCGGTGCGCGATGGCAGCGGACTCTCGCGACACGACTACATCTCGCCGGAGACGGTGATACGTGTCCTCGACGCGATGCGACGCGACACGGCGTTCACCGTCTTCTACGCGGGGCTCCCGATCGCCGGCGTGGATGGGACGATCTCCGGCCGGATGAAGGGAACGGCGGCCGAGGGGAACGTGCACGCCAAGACCGGATCGGTGGACAAGGCGCGGTCGCTGTCGGGGTACGTGACCACCGCCGATGGGCGGCTGCTCCTGTTCTCGTTCCTCTGCAACAACTGGACGGTGCCGGTGCGGCAGGTGGAGGATGTGCAGGATGCGATCGCCGACCGGCTGGCCCGCCTGCGCCTGACGAGTCGCTGATGCTGACGGTGCCCGAGGCGAGCGCCCGGATCCTGGCCGACATCGCGCCGCTGCCGGTGGAGATGGTGGCGCTGCGCGATGCGCTGGGCCGGGTGGCCGCGGCGGACTCGGTGTCGCCGATCACGCTGCCGGCGTGGGCGAATTCGGCGATGGACGGCTACGCGGTGCGCGGCCAGGACGTGGAGCGGGCATCGGAGGGGGCGCCGGTGACCCTGGCGGTGCTGGAGACGGTGGCCGCCGGCCGGTTCCCGACGCGCCCGGTGGGGGCCGGCCAGGCGACCCGGATCATGACCGGTGCGCCGCTGCCTGACGGGAGCGACACGGTGGTGCGGGTGGAGGACACCGACGGCGGGCTGGAGCGGGTGGCGGTGCGCAACAACCGCGATGTCCGGAAGAACACCCGTCAGGCGGGCGAGGACATGCGGATCGGCGACGTGGTGGTGGCGGCGGGCACGCCGCTGGGCGCCGCCCAGATCGGCGTCCTGTCGTCGATCGGCCTGCCGTCAGTGCCGGTGTACCGGCGTCCGCGGGTCGCGATCATCGGCTCGGGGGACGAGCTGGTGGACGTGGACCGGTTCGACGAGGTGCTGGCCGGCCGGAAGATCGTGAGCTCGAACAGCTACACGCTCGACGCGCTGGTGCGGGCGGCCGGCGGCGACCCAATCTCGTTAGGTGTCGCCGAGGACACGACCGCGGCGGTGCGCGAGCGGCTGGAACGCGCGGTGGCCAGCGGCGCCGACCTGATCGTCACCTCGGCGGGCGTCTCGGTGGGCGAGTTCGACTACACTCGCGAGGCACTGGCCCAGCTGGGGACAGAGCTGACGTTCTGGCGGGTGCGAATGCGGCCGGGCGCGCCGGTGGGGTTCGGGTCGGTGCGCGGGCTCCCCTGGATCGGGCTGCCGGGAAACCCGGTGTCGGTGATGGTCACCTTCGAGCTGTTCGTGCGCCCGGTGCTGCGGCGGATGCTGGGTCACTCGCGCCTCTTCCGGCGCCCGGTGCCGGTGGTGCTCGACGAGCCGGTCTCGATCGGGGCGAAGCTGCTCCACTTCCTGCGCGGGGTGGTGTCGGTGGCGGCCGACGGGCGGCTCCACGCCCGCCTGACGGGGGCGCAGGGGTCGGGGATCCTGACGTCGATGGCGCGCGCCAACGCGCTCTTGATAGTCTCCGAGGACCCGCCGCGGCGCGAGGCCGGTGAGACGGTACAGGCGCTCCTGATCACCGACGAGGCGGCGATGACCGAGCGGTTCGAGCTGTGAGCCGGCTCCGCTCGAATGCCTGACGCCGGCCAGCCGGCCGCGGCCGACGACGACCTCGAGCGCCGCTTCCGCACCCGCCTCACGCGGGTGGGGATCGGCGGCCGCGAGCTCACGATGCTCCACCCCGCCAACGCCGACGAGCTGATCAGCGAGTCGGACTTCGCGCGCGACGAGCGGCTGCCGTACTGGGCGGATCTCTGGCCATCGGCGCACGCGCTCGCATCGTGGATCGCCGCGCACGGCGCCGGCGATGGCCCGCGCCGGACGATGCTCGAGCTGGGGTGCGGAGCGGGACTGGTGTCGGTCGCGGCCCGCCTGGCCGGCCTCGAAGTGCTGGCCACCGACTACTACGAGGACGCGCTGCGATTCGCGCGTGCCAACGCGCGCCGGAACGGGCTGGGTGAGCTCGCGACCCGGCTGGTCGACTGGCGCGCCTTTCCGGAGGACCTGGGTCGCTTCGACCTGGTGGTCGCGTCGGACGTCCTCTACGAGCGCCCCTACGCCTCTCTCGTGGCCGACGCGTTCCTGCGGACGATCGCGCCCGGCGGGACGGGCGTCATGGCCGACCCGGGCCGCGTCGCGGCCGGCGCCTTTCTACAGGCGTGCGCGGAGCGCGGACTCGACGTGCGGCTGGCCGAGCGCGTGCCTTACGAGGACGGCACCATCCGGCAGACGATCGACCTCTACGAGCTCCGCCTGCGCTGAGGCCTGCCCGCCCCCATAACGAACGCCCCGCCCGGCTGAGCCGGACGGGGCGTTCTGTGTGTTGGGGAGGGAGGGCGGGGCCTGATCCCTGACCCCGTCCCTGACCCTGACCCTGTTAAGGCGTGCAGACCGGAGCGGTAATTCCCCGCGCATCGAGCTCGGCCTGCGGGTAGGTGATCGTCATCGGCGGACCGCCGGCGGGCGGACTGGCAACCAACTCCTGTCCAAGCGTCGGGAAGAGCCCGTGCATGCGGAAATCCACCAGCCGGTCGCCGCTCTCCCAGAGGAGCGAGTAGCGCTTCTGGTTGAGGATTTCGCGGAGCATGGCCGTCCGGGTGGCGAATCCACCCAGGACCTTGGCCCCGAGGCCGCCAGCGCGGTTTCTGATGTCGTTGACGAGCGCCAGCCACTGGGCGTCGGTCGGCGCGGTATTCTTGCCCCAGAGGATCTGCGCCTTGAGGAGGATCAGCTCCTCGTTGGTGATGATCGGGAGGGGCGTGGTGGGCGAGGAGACGTTGGTGAAGACCAGGTTGGACGCGATGGCCGCGTCCGCGGGGAACGAAAGCGCCGCGCCGGTGGTGATCTTCGACAGCCGGCCGTCGCCGCCCTCGGCCTGCGACTGGACCTTGGGATTGGCCCGGTAGACCGAGTTGTCGAAGTTCTGGTTCACGAGGTCGCCGGACGACGTGCTGTAGGTGTGGAAGATGCCGGTACGCAGCGTGCCGCCGTCCGTCTCGAACGACGCGGTCATCGCGATGAGCGCGGAATCCAGCATGAGCTGCACGGCGGACGCGCCGGTGGAGTCCTTGGTCGCGTAGCCCCGGTACATGTAGACCTTGGCGGCCAGCGCCCGATTGAACTTCACGAACTCCGCGGGCGTGTTGAACGTCCCGTTGCTGGTAAAGCCGGACGGGAGGCTGAACGGGAAGGCCGCGCCCGCGGCCGCCAGGTCGGTCTTGGCCGAGTCGAGCAGCGCGGAGATGTGATTGAGCACCGCCGGTCTGCAGCTGATGGGGTTCATCACGCCGGCGGCGGTGAAGATCGGCACGCCGACGGTATCGCGGGTGTCGATCACGTGGATGTACTGGAGCGCCTGTATCGTCCGGGCGAATCCGCGCACCGCGGCCTTGTCCTCGGTGGAGAAACTCGAGGCGTCGATCCCGGTCACGAGGTTCACCGCGTTCTTGATCGTGCGGTAGTGGACGTTCCAGGTGAAGTCGGACAGGAACGCGCCCGGGCTGAACTGCCCCAGCGGCATCTGGATGAAGCGCGGATCGGCGGGGTCGATGCGATAGGCATCGCGCCCCATCGTCTCCAAGACGAGGATCTCGAACGAGAGCTGTTCGCGATCGCCCACGAGGAGCCCGCTGGCGTACGTCTGGAGGACGGCCGCGTTTGGGACCGACGGTTGCACCGTCGGGTTGTTGAGATCGGGGATGGGGTTGTCGCTGCAGGCGACGAGCGACGCGGCGGCCGCGCAGGCGGCGACCATCGCCCACCCCGCGAACCGGCGGCGCGTGCGCGCCGCACCGGGCAGCATGTCGTGTGGAGTCATGGTCAGAAGCTCGCGGCGAGGGAGAAGTAGAAGGTGCGGCTGGGCGGGAAGGGCGCGAGGTCAACGAAGCGGCTCAGGCTCTGGTTGCCGAAGTTGCTGACCTCTGGATCCACACCCGGATAGCTCGACCAGGTGAACAGGTTGCGGCCGGAGAACTCCAGCCGGGCGGTGGCGGCGCGCCCCTGGAAGATCGTGTTCACGAGGTTGGGCGGCAGGGTATACGCCACCGACAGCTCGCGAAGCTTCCAGAATCCCGCCTTGTACACGTACTGATGGTTGCCCTTCCCGTCGTTCTCGGTGGCGCGGGCGGCGCCGCCGTCGGCCTTGTCGGGCGAGGTCGCGAACGCGTCGAACACGTCCTGGCTGACGTCCACCAGCGATCCGCCGTTCTGCCAGTCGAGGACGGTGGAGGCGCGCCAGCTCTTCCAGTTGAGCTCGTTGGAGAAGCCCATGTTGAAGGCCGGGGCCGCGTCACCGGCGACGCACACGGCCGCGCCGTTGTTGCACGAGGCGACGATCTGGGTGACTTTCTTTCCCTTCTCGAGGCGCGCGATGCCGTACCCCGCGCCGAACGCGACGCGCTGGCCGGTGAAGTCACGCTCCACGATGTACGCGGGGACTGGAAGCGCTGTCACGATGCCGACGTTCTTGGCGAACGTCGTGCGTGAGATCCACTGCACCGCCGATCCGCCAAACGACAGATGCGTGGGCGGGGTGATGGCGAGCATGGTTTCGGCCCCACGGTTCCGGATCGACCCGCCGTTCCGGATCTGCGCCTCGGCGCCCGTGGACGGGGCCCGGGCGAAGATCAGGATCAGGTCGTTGATCGTCTTCTGATACAGGGTGAAGTTGATCGAGGCCTTGCCGTCGAACATCGAGGCGTCGAACCCGCCCTCGATCTCGGTCTGCGTCTCGGGCTTGATGTTGGGGTCGCCCAGCACGCGACCCGGCGTCACGCCGTTCTGGCCGGCGTACGTGGCGGTGAGCGCGGGCGAATACTTCTCGATCGGGAGCGGGAGGTTGCCCGACTGGCCGACGGCCAGCCGCGGTTTGATCTCGTCGACGCGCAGGAGCCAGTGGTTCAGCAGCGTCGGCGTCAGGAACCGGTACGAGACCGACGCCTTGGGGAACGTGTAGTACTTGCCGTCGTCGCCGTTGGCCGTGTTCCGCTCGGCGCGAAGGCCCACGGTAGCGAGCAGCCGCTCGTCACGTCCCAGCAGCTCCTCCTGCGCGTACGCCGCCAGGCCACGCTGCTTCTGGTGGTCGGCGAAGATGCTGATTGCAGCCGCACGGTCGACGTTTTCCTGCCCCAACAGCACGTCGCGTCCGACCGCGTTCGTCGAGCGGCGTTCGCTGATGGCGCGTTGCAGCCCGGCCGACGTCGTCGCCAGCCAGTTGCGGGACTCGGGCGTCCAGGTGTGGATCGCGCCCAAGTTCCAGTTGGCGAGGATCTCGGTGGCGCTGAGCGAGGTCACCGTGCCCGGCAGGCCGTCATTCCCCTCGAAGTACAGGGTGCGAGGTGACACGACGTTGACCTGCTCGCTGAACCGGTCGGCTCCGCCATCCAGCTTGACCGACAGGCTCGAGCGGTCGTGCGCGAAGACGCTGTAGGTGGCGCTGGCCGCCGAGATCAGCCGCCAGACTTCGTCAGGCGTCTGGATGAGCGCGGCGTTCTGGAACGGGTTCGTCCCCGGGTTGCCGACGAACGGATTCGTGGGATAGACGCCGTTCTTCGGACGCAGGTCCCAGAAGCTGGGCGTGAACGCCATCACGAAGTACGGCGTGATGTTCACGTTGTCGTTGTTGCTGATGCCGCGCCGGGTGAGCGAGCGGACGACGTTGTTGTTGAATTGCACCGACAGCTTCGGCGTCACCGTCTGGGTCAGGTTGAGGCGAACGCCCTGCTTGCGGTAGCCGGTGTTCTGCTGGATACCGCCGTCGTACATGTTGAGGAGCGATGCGAAGTAGCTGGTGCCGGAGTTCGCACCCCGCACGCTCAGGTTGGTCTCGTAGTTGAGCGGGTGCTCGCCGAACAGCTGCTCCTCGTAGTCGCAGAAGCCGCCGCACGAGTTGTAGCTCTGCAGGATCGTCGCCGAGTCGAGACCGACGGCGGTGCCGCGCGTGTAGGCATCGGCCAGCTTGAATTTCCGGAGCCCGTTCTTCCGGTTCAGGCCGCGCGTCCCCACCCGCTGGATGAAGTCGACCACCGGCTTGCCGGTGCCGCCCAGCCCCGCGCCCGACTTGGTCCTGATGATCACCACGCCGTTCGACGCCTTGGACCCGTAGATCGCCGAAGCCGAGGCGCCCTTCAGCACCTCGATGCTCTCGATGTCGTTCGGGTTCAGGTCGGCGATGCGGTTGACGCCGTTGTCCTGGTTCGACGCGTTCGACGACCGGGCCGCCGCGGTGATCGCGTTCGTGCCCGGCTGGATGGCGTCGTTGCTGATGATCACGCCGTCCACCACGTACAGCGGGTCGGCCGAGCCGAACACCGAGGTCACGCCGCGGAGCCGGATCTGGTTGCCGCCGCCCGGGGCGCCGGAGTTCGCGATCACCTGCGCACCGGCGATCTTGCCCGAGAGGGCGCTCTCGATCGACGGCGACGGGGCGTTGGTGAGCTGGTCGGCGGTCACGGTCGCGACGTCATTGGCCGCGTTCCGCTTGGCCACCGAGGTGGCGGCGCCGGTGATGACCTGCGTTTCCAGCTGGAGCACGTCACGCTGCATCGTCACCGTCACCACCGAATCGGACGGGCCGACGGTCACGTTCACGCGCTTGTAGCCGATGCGGCGGACCAGGAGCGCGATCGATCCATCCGGCGCGCGCAACACGAACGCGCCGTTGTCTCCGGTGATCGCGCCGATATTCGTTCCGACGACCACGACGCTCGCGCCGGGGAGCGGCTCACCGGTGCCCTGATCGGCCACGCGACCGACCACGCGGCGCTGCGCCAGCGCGGCGCTGCTCGCGACCAGGACGGCGAGAAGTGGGATAACGAGTCGGGACACTCGCATCAACGTGCGCCTCCGCTGGGCCGCCCGAACGGGCGGCGTTGAGTGGGTTGCTCTCGCGCGCAAACGTGATCCGGCGTACGGCATTTGTCAAATGCGTGTCAGAGGGACTCGCGAAGGCGCGCGAACATCACCTCGTCCACGACTTTCCCCTCCTTGACGGCGGCCTGTCGCATCACCGCCTCACGGGTAAAGCCGGCCTTCTCCAGCACCCGCATGGAGGCGGTGTTGAAGTCGAAGGTGATCGCGAACATCCGGGTCAGGCCGAGCGTGTCGAACGCGTGTTCCGTCGCCCCCGCAATGACTTCCGCGCCCAGTCCCCGTCCCTGGTACGCCTCGCCCAGAAAGTACCCCAGCTCGGCGGAGTGCCGGGAGATGTCATCCTGCAGGTGGAACCAGACCGCGCCGGCGACCTCGCCGCCGACGTCGATCGCAAAGCTCGGCTCCGGGACGTCCGCGAGCGCCCGCCGGATCCAGTCCTCGGCCGCCGGGAGGGTGAACGGCGAGGGGAACCGGTCGCGCATGTTGATCCAGATCGCCCGGCTGTCGCCGCACCGCGCCAGGGCGGCCGCGTCGGCGGGGTCGAACGAACGGATCGTGCACCTGGTGAGATGGCGGCGCATACGAAAAGGTTGCCGGGCAGGCCACGAAGCAGGAAGCAGGAAACAGGAAGAAAGCACCGGCGAGTCAATCAGGGCCAGCCGACTGCTGGTTCGCGAAATTACCAGACGAGTTCGACGCGCGTCTTCATGGGTGGCGGACTTCGCGGTGCCATACTCCGTACGAGCCCATCTCGACCGCATGAACTTCAAATACATCTTTGAAGCGCTCTTCCTGATCGGGCTCGCCTGGGGGCTCATCAAATGGGTGGGCAGGACGCTGCGTGAGCAGATCTCGCCCCTCGACTCCGACGTCATGCCCCCCGGCAACGCGCCGGAGCAGCTGAGCCCCACCGCCTATCACACGCTGGTGGACCGCGGGATCGTTTCGCCCGAGCAGTTGGCGGCGATGTCGCCCCGGGAGCGCCAGTTCCTGCTCGACACCACCGGCCGGAAGCTGCGCGACAGCGGGGCCATCGCCGCCGCACCGGCGGCGCCCACCGGCGCCGCCCCGCCCTCCGGCGCCCTGCACTGCCCCGCCTGCGGCGCGTCGCTCCTGGAAGGGGTCATCCCGCTCAGCTGGGCGTCGCACTGCGGCGGCTGCGGCCGGCACCTCACCATGCGCCGCGACGGCGCGCAGGTCATCCTCACCGTCGATCGCTTCACCGCCTGACGAGCGTCAGGCCAGCCGGCCCGCCACGACCTCGGCGATGTCGAGCACCGGCACCGACGCCTCGCCGCGGCCCGCTTTGGCGTTCATCCCGTCGGTGAGCATGGTGATGCAGAACGGGCAGGCCACCGCCACCGCGTCGGCCCCGGTGGCGAGCAGCTCCTCGGTGCGCTCCAGGTTGATCCGCTTGCCGGTCCGCTCCTCCATGAACATCCGGCCGCCGCCCGCGCCGCAGCAGAGCCCCCGGTCGCGCGACCGGGGCGGTTCGACGAGCGTCATGACCGGCAGCGCCCGCTTCAGCGACTCGCGCGGCGCGTCATAGACGTCGTTGTACCGCCCCAGGTAGCAGCTGTCGTGGTAGGTGAGCGTCTTGATGTCCGAGTCGCGCGCCGAGAGCGGCACGCGGCCGTCGTCGAGCAGCCGCTGGATGAACGTCGAGTGGTGCACCACCTCGTAGTTACCGCCCAGCTGCGGGTACTCGTTCCCCAGCTGGTGGAAGCAGTGCGGGCAGATCGTCACCACGGTGCGCACGTGGTACCGGTCGAGCGTCCCGATGTTCTCCTTCGCGAGCATCTGGTACAGGTACTCGTTCCCGATCCGGCGGGCCAGGTCGCCATTGCACTTCTCTTCCTGGCCGAGAATGGCGAAGTCGATGCCGGCGGCCTGCATGATGCGCGCGAAGGCGACGGTCACCTTCTTCGCGCGATCGTCGAAGCTCCCCATGCACCCCACCCAGAAGAGGACGTCCGGGGCGCGCGCATCCGGACCGGCCATCACCTCGGCCATGGTGCGGATGCCGAGGCCCGCTTCGGACGCCCACTTGCCGCGGTCGGCGGGGCTGAACTTCCACGGCGAGCCGTTGCGCTCCATCGACTCGAACGCGGGCTGGACTTCCTCGGGAAAGCGGCTCTCGGTGAGCACGAGGTGGCGCCGCATCTCGTTGATGACGTCGAGCTGGTCGATCGAGACGGGACACTCCTGCACGCAGGCTCGGCACGACGTGCACGCCCACAGTTCATCCTCGGTGATGAACTGGTCCAGCAGCCGGTGTTCGAGCACGGGGTTCGGAGTCCGCTCCCCGCTCCCTGCGTCTGACTCCCTGATCAGTTCCGGCGCCACCTCCATCAGGCGCTCGCGCATGTTCACGATGATCTTGCGCGGCGAGAGGGGCTTGCCGGTGATGTTGGCGGGACAGACCGAGGTGCAGCGCCCGCACTCGGTGCACGAGTAGCCGTCGAGCAGGTTCTTCCACGACAGCTGCATCACGTCGGCGGCGCCGAAGCTCTCGACCCCCTCGGCCTCCAGCTCCATGGGCCGCATGACGCCCTTCTGGCCCGGCCCGCTGGTGTTCGAGAGAAAGACGTTCGGGATCGACGTGATGACGTGCAGGTGCTTGGAGTACGGCAGGTAGTTCAGGAAGCCGAGCACCAGCAGCGCGTGGGCCCACCAGAAGCCTTCGTGCCAGGCGCCCGCTGAAGTGTAGAAGCCGCCGGTCCGCTGGAGCAGCGAGGCCAGCGCCAGCGACACCGCCTTCGCGCGCACCACCGAGTTCGGCTCGGCCACGGCCTGGAAGGCGTTGGCGGCGAACATCGTGACCATCAGCGCGCCGATCAGGCCGAGGATGATCAGCGCGTCGCCGTGGTGGATCTTGTCGCCCTGCAGCCGCTTGGGGTGCAGCACCAGCCGGCGGAAGAAGGCGAACGCGACCGCGACCAGGACGATCACGCCGAACCCGTCCTGCGACACCGAGTACAGCTGGTACAGTCGCCGCGGGAGGAAGCCGAACGAGAATCCGGGGAGGATCCCGTTCACGATCAACTCGACCGTGCCGGCGGTGAGGACGCAGAATCCCCAGAAGATCGCGGCGTGCATCGGGCCCGCGACCGGATCGCGGAAGATGCGGGTCTGGGCGAGCGCGATGGTGACGACGTTCTTCGCGCGGGTGCCGGCCTCCCGGGCCCGATCCTCGCGCGTCCCCACCATCAGGTAGCGCCAGAGGCGCTGGACGTTGTAGGCGAAGAAGCCGGCCGCCAGGACGACGACGGCGAGGAAGATCGCGCTCCGGGGGCTCACCGGGGCTACTCCGCCCCTCCGTCGCCCGCGCGGCCGGCGTCCCGCCCGAAGCGGATCCGGGCACCAAGGGCGATGCTCCAGTCGAGCGCCATGGACTTGGCGGTGTAGGTCGACTCGTCAGGCGACTTCGGCACCACCAGGTGCTGGACGAACATCACGCGGAAGTTGGCGCGCCCATCGCGGCGGCCATCGTAGCCGAGCACGATCGTGCCGTGCGGCTCGGTGACGCCCCTCCCGCCGGTGCTGGCGAGCGTGGTGGCCGAGCTGGTGACGCCCCCGCCCAGGGCGATGAACACCGGCGCGGACGGCTTGAGGCGCCAGCCCAGGGCGGCGTCGCCCGAGAAGACCGTGAGGCTCCTCCCGAGCAGCGTGGAGCCGCCGGTGACGTCGAGCTTCTGCTTGGAGAGCGGCGCGATGGTGACCAGGGCGAGCACTCCGCTGCGGCGGGTGACCGGCACCTCGCCCTCCGCGGTGAGGCTCAGCGACGCCTTGTACCGGTACGTCCCCAGCGGGCCGGTCACGCGGTTGCCGAACGAGGTGATGCCGGCGGCGCCGGTGATCGAGCGCTCGAACGCGCGGCGGGTGCGCTCGGGGAACTGGGCCGCGGCCGGCCGCGCGAGAGACAGCGCGAGGAGAACGGCGACGAGTCGTGGAGGCATGGCCAGAAGCTACCCCGGTGCGGCGGGATCAGGGAAGAGGCCCGCCCCGGGGCGCCACCACGCCCCGGTCAGTGCGCCTGGCGCGCCGCCTTCACCGCCTGGATCAGGGCCGGCACCACCTCGAAGACGTCGCCGACGATCCCGTAGTCGGCGATCTTGAAGATCGGCGCCTCCTTGTCCTTGTTCACGGCGACGATCGTCCGCGACGTGCGCATCCCCGCCAGGTGCTGGATGGCGCCGGAGATCCCGAGCGCGACGTAGAGCTCTGGGCTCACCAGCCGTCCGGTCTGGCCGATCTGGTCGCTGTGCGGCCGCCACCCTTCATCGGTCACGGCCCGGGTGGCGCCGACCGCGGCGTTGCCGAACGCCGCCGCCAGCTCCTCGACGAGCTTGAAGTTCTCGGGCGCCCTGAGCCCGCGCCCGCCGCTGACGATCACCGGCGCCTCGCCCAGGTCCAGCGCGCCGGTGTTCCCCTGCACCATCTCCGTGACCTTCACCCGCGACACGGCCGGGTCGGCGGGGAGGGCACCCGCCTCCACGCGCGGCGTCCGCGCCGCCACCGCCGGCGTCACCGCGCTGGGCCGCACCGAGATGATCGCCGGCGTCCCGGTGAGCGACACGGTCGCGACCACCTTCCCGGTGTTGACCGGATGCCTGACGACGATCGCGTCGCCGGCCAGCTCGAAGCCGGTGACGTCCGACGCGATCGCCACCCCCAGCCGGGCCGCCACCCGCGGGGCGAGGTCGCGCCCCTGCGCCGACGCGCTGAACAGCGCCGCCCGGTAGCCCCCGGCCGTGATGCGCGCGGCCACCGCCGCCGCCAGCGCCTCGGGGTTGTAGAACGCCAGCCCGGCGTGCTCGAGCGTCACCACCACGTCCGCGCCGTGCTGCCCCAGGCGCTCGGCGCGCTGCGCCATCCCCGACGCGCCGGCCACCATCGCGTGCACTTCGGCGCCGCCGCCCACCGCGTTGGCCAGGGTGCGCGCCGCCGTCACCGCCTCGAGCGCGACCTTGCGCAGTTCGCCGCCGCGCGTCTCCGCGAACGCCAGGATGTTCGGCATCAGAGAACCTTCGCCTCCGTCTGGAGCAGCCGGATCAGCTCCGGCACCGCGGCCGCGCCCTCACCAATGATGCGGCCGCCCGACCGCTCCGGCGGCAGCGCCATCGCCGTCACCGAGAGATGGACGGCGCCCAGCTGCGCCGGCTTCACGTCGAGCGGCTTCTTCTTGGCCGCCATGATCCCCTTGAGCGACGGATAGCGCGGCCGCGCGATCCCTTCGTCGATCGTGACCACCGCCGGCAGCGGAAACTCGAGCAGCTCGGCGGCGCCTTCGAGCTCGCGGCGCGCGGTGCCAACACCGGGCTTGCTCGTCACGTCCAGCTTCGACGCCGCCGTCACGCACGGCAGCCCCAGGAGTTCGGCCGTCATCGGACCCACCGAGTGGTTCGCGGAGTCAATCGCCATTTTGCCGAACAGGATGAGGTCGAAGCCGCCGTCCTTCAGCTCGGCGGCGAGGGCGCGGGCGATCGACAGCCCATCGAAGGGCACCGCCGGGCACTGGAGCTGCACCGCCCGCGCGGCTCCCATGCTGAGCGCCTTGCGAAGCGTCTCCTGCACGACGTCCGGCCCCACCGAGATCACCACCACCTCGCCGGCCCCCTGCTTCTCGGTGATCTGGAGCGCGACTTCGACGGCGTACGAATCGAAGTCGGCGATGTCGAATTTGAGCCCCGCTTCATCCACCGACTTGCCGTCGGCGCCGATCTTGAAGCGTGCCTCCATGTCCGGCACGCGCTTGATGCCCACCGCGATGCGCACCGCGTCCACCCCATGCGAAAAAGTCCACAGGAAGATAGCCCGCGCCCGGGGTCCGGCAACGCCCGCGACGAACCGGCGCCGTGCTGAAGGAGTTCCCGCCGCCTCCTAACGCGGGCGCACGGTCACCGCCGGCCCCTCGATCCCGGTCCGCGACACCGCCGACACCACGGCGGCGTCGGGATGGGCCGAGGAGTCGGCGCCCGCCAGCGCCAGCACCCAGCTCCGTTCGGTTCCCGGCACGAGCGCCGTCGTCCACCGGCTGCCAGCGCGCGACCGGACGACGTACAGCCAGGCGGTTTCGCCCGGCGCCGGCGCCAGCCTGACGACGGTGTCGTTGGTGAGCGTGTCGGTGCCGATCGAGGCCGCCGGCGCGCCCGGGATGCGCGCGTCCAGCCACGGCGACGGCGGCACCAGCGCCGGCCCGGCGTACGGGCCGCCCGCCTCCGCCAGCCGCTCGGTGATGCTGTCGCGGTCGGCGCGGAAGACCTCGGCGCTGAAGTGGACATTGCCCGAAGCGCCGCGCTGATCACGCGTCACCCGGATCTGCTCCAGCACCTCGCCGGCCGCCCATCCGGTGGCGCCGCGCGCGCCCACCCGCCCCGTGTAGTTGCCGGGCCAGAGGTGGCGCTGGTGCGCGTTCTGCGCCGACCACCAGGCCAGCAGCTGTGCATAACCGTGCTTCGGATCGGACACCGGCCAGTAGAGCTGCGGCGTGAAGTAGTCGACCCACCCCTCCTGCAGCCATTTCCGCGAGTCGGCGTAGATCTCGGCGTACGCGTCGAAGCCGTCGATGCCGGCCGGCACCCCGGGGCGCCAGATGCCGAACGGGGAGACGCCGAAGCGGACGCGCGGACTCGCCGCCCGGACCGCGATGTACAGGTCGTGGACGAAGGTGTCGACGTTCCGCCGCCGCCAGTCGGCGCGTGACAGCCTGCCGCCCTGCCGCCGGTAGCGCTTCCAGCTGCGGTCGTCGGGGAAGTCGATCGGGCGGCCGCGGGCGTCCTTCTCCGGATACGGATAGAAGTAGTCGTCGATGTGGACGCCGTCGATGTCGTACCGCCTCACGACGTCGGTGATCACCCGGATCGACCAGCGGCGGGCGCCCTCCTCGCCGGGATCGAGCCACTGGAACGGCCCGTAGCGCTTGACCCATTCGGGATGCTCGCGGGAGACGTGCATCACGGTGGCCTTCGAGACGTCGTCGGGGTGGCGGGCCCGGAAGGGGTTGAACCAGGCGTGGAGCTCGAGTCCCCGCCGGTGCGCCTCCTCCACCGCGAAGGCGAGCGGGTCGTAGTACGGATCGGGCGCCCGCCCCATCGCGCCGGTGAGGAAGTACGACCACGGCTCCAGCGACGAGGCGTAGAGCGCGTCGCACTCCGGGCGCACCTGGAGGATGATGGCGTTGAGACGCATCGCCTCCGCCTGGTTGAGCAGCACGATCAGCTCGGCCTGCTGCTCCCAGATGGTGAGGCCGGGCTTGGAGGGCCAGTCGATGTTGGCGACGCTGGCCACCCAGAGGCCGCGGAACTCGCGCGGCACCGGCGGCGGCGCCAGCGAGTCGAGGGAGTCGCGGGGCGGCGGCGGCGGCGGCGCGGCGGCCGACTGGGCGCGCGCGGCGCCGCCGGCCGGCGCGAAGACCGCCAGGGCGAGCGCCGCGCGGCGGGCGGCGCGCAGGGCCCGGGAGCGCCGGCGCGCCATCCTTACCTAACGAACCGGGCCGGTCACCGGCGCGCCGCGCGGCAGCCGGTCGGGGAGGTCGGCCACGACGAACGCCATCACCGCCATCGTCGCCACGCAGCGCGCCACCTCCTGCGGGTCGAGCTTGTCGGGCGTGTCCCCCTCGGTGTGGTGGTACCAGAAGTACTTCGTGCCGTCCACGTCCAGCCCCATCCCCGGCACCCCCTCGCGCATCAGCGGGCCGATGTCGGCGCCGCCGCCGCCCTTGGTCACCGTGTCGGCGCCGATCCGGGCCAGCAGTGCGCCCACCGTCTTCACGATCGCGTACGCCGAGTCGGAGCCGGTGAACCCGAATCCGGTGGGGCGGAAGACGCCGCCGTCGGACTCGATCGCCAGCACGTGCCGGTCGACTTCGGACGCGTGGGCGGTGCGATACCCCTCGCCGCCGCGCAGGCCGTTCTCCTCGTTGGTCCAGCCCACCACCCGGATCGTCCGCTTCGGCGTCAGCCCCAGCCGCTTCAGCACCCGCAGCGCCTCCCAGGCCACCATCAGCCCGCCGCCATCATCCATCGCCCCCTGCCCCACGTCCCACGAGTCGATGTGGCCGCCCATGACCACGACCTCCTCGGGATGCGTCGAGCCGGTGATCTCGGCCATGACGTTGCGCGACGGCGCGTCGGGCAGCATCCGGGCCGCCATCGCCAGGTGGACCACGACCTTCTCGCCGCGGCTCACCATGCGGTGGATCAGCAGCGCGTCTTCCAGGGTCAGTGAGGCCGCCGGAATCGCCTTGACCGTGGTGTCGTAGCGGAGCGCGCCGGTGTGCGGCGTCTGGATCCCGAACGGCCCCACCGCCCGGATCAGCACCGCCGCGGCACCGACTTTGGCCGCCGCGGTCGGGCCGCCGGCTCGATAGGCAACCGTGGCGCCGTAGTTCGTGAACGGGACGTCGAACAGGACGATCTTCCCGCGGGCCGCGGCCGCGTGCTGCGTCAGGTCATCGAAGCTCCCCACCACCAGCACCTCGGCGGTGATCCCGCCGTCCGGCGTCCCCACGCTGCCACCCAGGCCGAGCATCGGCAGGCGCCTGGCGCGCGGCGAGACCAGCTCGGCCGACTCCGCGCCGCGCACCCAGTGCGGCACCATCACCGGCTCGGTGTGCGCGTTCTGCAGTCCGTCGCGCTTCATCTGGTCGAGGACCCAGTCTATGGTACGCTCGAGACTCTCCGACCCGCTGATCCGGTTGCCGAACTTGTCGGTCATCTCGGCCAGGCGGTTCCAGGCGGCGCTGTCGCCGGTGGCCGAGGTGATGATCCGGTCGGCGGCGGCTCGATAGGCATCGGCGATCGGCGGCGCGGCGGGCGCCTGGGCGCGCGCAGATGACACCGACAGGACCAGTGCGACGAGCGCGACGAAGGTGCCGCGGGCAGACGTGGAGGACGGCACGGGAGCGGCGAGGGACCACGACGCACGCGAGGCGGCGCGCGCGCGGAGAGGAGTGTCGGTCATGAGTCTCGGTGTGGAGGGGTGACGGGGTCGGTCAAACATGGCTCGGCGGCAAGGGCCCTGCCGCGGATCAACTGAATGCGTTCAGGCCGGTGATCGCCTGCCCCAGGATCAGCGTGTGGATGTCGTGCGTGCCTTCGTACGTGTAGACGCTCTCGAGGTTCGCCATGTGGCGCATCGACGCGTACTCGGCGAGGATCCCGTTCGCCCCCAGCAGGCGGCGCGCCTCACGGGCGATGTCGGTGGCCATGCTGATGTTGTTCCGCTTGGCGAGCGACACCTGCTGCGGCGTGAACGTGCCGGCGTCCTTGAGACGCCCCAGGTGCAGCGACACCAGCTGTCCCTTCACGATCTCGGTGAGCATCTCGGCCAGCCGCGCCTGCTGCAGCTGGAAGCCGCCGATCGGTTTGCCGAACATCACGCGATTCCGGGCGTAGCTCACCGCCTCCTCGTAGCAGGCCATCGCCGCGCCCAGCGCGCCCCACGAAATCCCGTAGCGCGCCTGCGTGAGGCACATGAGCGGGCTCTTCAGCCCGCCCGACTTCGGGAGGAGCGCGTCGGCGGGAAGGCGCACGTCCTGCATCACCAGCTCGCTCGTGTCCGATGCCCGCAGCGAGAGCTTCCCCTTCTGGTCGCGGGCGGTGAAGCCCTTGCTGTTCGTCGGGACGAGGAAGCCGCGGATCGAGTTCTCGCTCGGGTCGTCGCCGGTCTTGGCCCAGACGATCGCGACCTGCGCCGTGGAGCCGTTGGTGATCCACATCTTCGCGCCGTTGAGCAGCCAGCCGCCATCGGCCTGCTGCTTCGCGCGGGTGATCATCCCCGACGGGTTGGAGCCGAAGTCGGGCTCGGTGAGGCCGAAACAGCCGATGACCTCACCCTTCGCCATCTTCGGCAGGTATTCTTTTTTCTGCGCGTCGCTTCCAAAGGCGTAGATCGGATACATGACGAGCGCGCCCTGCACCGACGCGAACGACCGGATGCCGGAGTCGCCGCGCTCCAGCTCCTGCATGATCAGTCCGTAGGCGACGTTGTTGAGGCCCGCGCACCCCCACTCCTCGGGCAGGTTCGCGCCGAACACGCCGAGCTCGGCCATCTCGGGGACGAGCTCCTTCGGAAACCGTCCGTCGACGTAGCACTTGCCGATGATCGGCAGGACTTTCTCGTCCACGAAGCGGCGGACGCTGTCGCGGACCGCGCGCTCCTCCTCACTCAGGGCGGAATCGATGTTGTAAAAGTCGGACATTGGAAGAGCCAAGGGACGTACTGAGTACTGAGTACTGAGTATCGGGAAGCGGCGAGGGCGGAGCCCTGCCAGCTCCCGTACGGAGTACTGAGTACTGAGTATCGGGAAGCGGCGAGGGCG
Source organism: Gemmatimonadaceae bacterium (assembly GCA_041483735.1). Taxonomy (GTDB): domain Bacteria; phylum Gemmatimonadota; class Gemmatimonadetes; order Gemmatimonadales; family Gemmatimonadaceae; genus JBGPGH01. The sequence goes on from JBGPGH010000003.1 coordinate 321,101, forward strand.
GAGCCCTGCCAGCACATGAAAGTACTCGGCAAGGCCGGGCGCTGGTACTCCTGCCCCGACACTCAGTCAGACGATACTCAGTACTCCGTACTCAGTACTCAGTCGGGACTCGGCCTCCGACGTGGCCCTGGCCCTGCCCCCGGCAGCCGGTTTCTCAATACCTTCGCGTCCTCCGGCACCTTCGCCCACTGCTCCTCGGTGAGCACCGCCTTCGCCTCCGCCACCGCGCGGTCGAAGTTCACGCGCAGCTCGGCCACCGCCTTCTGCATCCGCGACATCGCGCTGGCCGGGTCGGGCGGGCCGTCGACCAGCAGGTCCTTCTGCAGCTTCTCGCCCAACTTGGCGTTCCGGTCGCGCAGCGAGTCGCCGATCGGTCGGAGCTTCGCGACCTGCTCCGGCGTGAGGTGGAGGGAGTCGCTCCGTGCCAGAATCGTGTCGATCGGATTCGGCACCACCTGGGCGATCCGCTCGGCGAAGCTCAGCCGCGGCCGGCCGGCGGAGTCCACACCGCCTCGCGAGGCGGCGCCGATCATCGACCGCAGCCGCTCGCGCACCGGGTCGGGGCCCACCAGCCAGCGCCCCTGAATCGCGATCTGGAAGGGCGCGCGGAAAACGCTTCGCGCACTCGCCGCGTCGCCGAAGCGCCCGTTCACCTCGTACAGGTAGCGCTGCGCCGACGGATCGAAACCGCGGACGTAGAGCAGCGTCTGGTCCGGACGCCCGGGCTGTCCCCACCCGTGCAGCCCGTCGCTGCCGTTGAGCAGCTGGTCGAGGCCGGGGAGCACGTTCTGCGCGATCAGCGACAGCGTGAGGCGGCGCTTGAGTCCCAGCCCCGCCGGCTTGAGGTTGACCTGGAAGTCGAGCGACGGCACCCACGGACCCAGGCAGCTGTTGCGCGCCGCCACCGTCCCCAGCTGCCGCGTCAGGCAGTCGCGCACCCTCGGCGGCGAGCCGGCCAGCAGCCTCGTTATGCCGTTGGCCACCGCCGAGTCGGGCGCGGTGCGCGGGTCGAAGACAAACGCCTGGTCGTTGCGCGCGCCGTCGCCGTTGATGTCGCCGCCCACCATCGGCGTGTACCGCGCCCCGGACATCAGCCGCCCAATGAGCGTGACCTCCATCAGCGGCGGCTTCACCGGGTACGTCATGGTGGCGAGGAAGGAATGCCGGCGCTCGAGGTCGCTCGTCCCCCACGAGGCCGTGTTCGGATCGCCGGCGGTGGGCGCGAACCCGAACCCCGACACCGCCGAGCAGCAGGAAAAGCTCGAGTGGTCGAGCGCTCGGCTGAACGTATACGACGTCGTCACCAGCGCGCCGCGGGAGGTGAAGCCGTTGAGCCCGACGATGATCTGGCGCGAATCGGAGCCCAGCCGGCTGTCGATCGCGATCACCTGCCCCAGCTGGGGGTGGAGCCGCGAGCCGAACAGCGCGGTGGCGCCGGTGGCCGGCACAATCGACGCCGGCGCCACGAACACCGGGCGTCCGCCCTCGTCGGCGAGGGTGAAGCGCGCCGTCTCGTCGAGGTTCAGGTCGTGGAAGCCGTAGAGGTTCACGCCGCGCGCGTAGAGGGCGTCGACCGACAGCTGGAAGCGCTGGCCCAGCCGGCGCTGCACGCCCAGCGAGGCGCGCCACGAGCGCGGCGCCCCGAAGCCGGGGTCGAACACCGCGACGTTAGGCCTGGCGCCGGCGAACGCCGGCGGCCCGGGGTTCGGCGAGCAGGCGGTGGGGATCGTCGACGGATCCGCGAGGTATCCTGCCCAGTCGGGCGTCGGAACCGCCGGCCCGATGCAGACCACCTGCGACGCGCCGCCGGCCAGTCCGTTGGCGCCCTGCGCCGACGAGTAGAGCGCCCCCGGCGTGCGGCCGCGGAACTCGCCGACGCCGCCGCGCAGCACGGTGGGCGGGAGCTGGCGCTGCGGATCGCCACCCAGCACCCACGAGAACCCCACCCGTGGGCTGAGGTGCACTTCGCTCGGGAAGCGGTCGGTGCGCCGGTCGAACAGCGAGTCGACCAGCGGGTTGAACGCCGGCGCGCCGCTGAAGGTCGAGCCCTCCAGGCGCAACCCATAGGTAAGCTGCGGCCCGTCGCCGCGCTTCTGTCGCCAGGTGTCGCCGAGGTAGATCGCGGTGTTGAGCGCGCCCCCGTCGCGGGTGACCGGGGTGAGCGTGCGCGCGAAGATCTCCGGCGTCCCCGCCTGCAGGTCGGCCAGCGAGGCGTAGGTGAAGGCGCCGTAGCGGTTGAAGTCCATCGACTGCGCGAACCGGCTGTCGTTGGCGAGCAGGCCGAGCTTCACGCGGTGGCCGCCGGCGCCGGGCAGCCACGACAGCTCGTCGGTCGCCTCGACGTAATTGTTGGAGGCTTCCTGGGGGAGGCCGGCGTTTCCCCCGAAGGAGAGGAGCGAAACGCCGGTGGTCCCGTCAGGCAGGTCCGACGCGACGCGGACGCGTCCCTCGGGAACCGCGAGATACGGATCGGTGTTGCGGCGGTCGCGGGAGCTGTAGGCGCGCGCCTCGTTGATGAAGTTGCCGCCGATGTGCGACGTGAGGCTGAACAGCAGCCCGCCGCCCAGGCTGGTGAGGTCGCCGCCGTGGTGCGGGAGCGCGTTGGGGGCGATCCGGGTGCCGTCCATGATCGACCACCGCCAGTCGAGGCGCATCGTCAGCGTCTGCGTCTCGGTGACGAAGAAGTCCGAGCGGTCCATCAGGGTGACGAAGTCGGTGGAGCGGTTGTTTGGGACGTCCGGGGTGGTTGGCGGGATGCCTAACCCCTGCACCAGCGCCAGGAAGCGCGCCACCGAGTCTGGGCTCGTCCCCAGCCGGCCGTTGACCGTTGGATTCGCGGAGAGAATGGACGGGAGTCCGTCGACGCGCTGGCGCAGCGCGAACGAGCCGAAGGTGAACGCCTTGTCCTTCGCCAGCGGGCCGCCCAGGCCGCCGCTCAGCTGGTTCTGCGTGTAGCGCTGGCCGAACGCGGCGCCGGCGTCGTCGTAGAACTCGAGCTCCGGCGCGCGCAGCGAATACGTGAACATCCCGCCGGTGATGTTGGTGCCGCCGCGGGTGGTGGACGCGACCTCGCCGCCGGTGAACTGGCCGCGGGCGACGTCGTAGCTGTTGGTAATCACGCGGGTGGTGCGAAGAGCCTCTTGTGGCACGGTACCCGCTGCAAACGACAACCCATCGAGGGTGATCTGGTTCTGGGTGGGGCGCTGGCCGGCCACCGAGAACGACGCCGTGGTCGAGTCGGTGGCGTCGAGCCCCACCACGCCGGGCGCGAGCGCGGCGATGAGGTTGAGGTCGGAGGCGTCGACCGGGAGCCGCGCCAGCATCTCCGGCGTGAGGTTCCGCTCCATCGAGCCGGGCGGCGGGCGGTTGTCCTGCCGGGCGCCGGCGCGGACGTCGACCCGAGCGAGCGTCGCCGCCACCGGCGACAGCTGGACGTTGCCGACCAGCCGGTCTTCGTCGGCCTGCCTGACGACCCGGAACTGCGCGGCCGCCATCCCGATGTAGTGGACGGCGAGCTGGTACTGCCCGCCGCCGTCGGGGAAGACGATCGTGTATTGCCCCTTCGCGTTCGTGAGGCGGGCGCGGGTGATCTGGGTTTCGAGCGACGTCGCCTCGACCCGGGCGCCCTCGAGGGGGAGGCCGCCGGGGCCGGTGACGGTGCCGGTGAGGATGTCGGTGGTTTGGGGGTGGGCGGGGGGGGCGAGGACCAGCAACATCAGGGTCAGGGTCAGGGCCAGGGATCCGTGAGGGGCGCGCGGGGGCTGGGCCGGGCCGCGGGGTCCATGAGGGGCGCGCGATCCCTGACGGGCGCGCGCGGGCTCGCCGCCGAAGCGGACCATGTGGAGTGAGAAGAGTCTTGGCATCTGTGTGGATTACGACCGGCCGGGGCGCGGCGTTGTTAAGGGTGGCGCCAAGCCTACCGCACCACCGTCACCGCACCGTCATCGTTCGAGCGCCCGCGCCATCAGACGATTGCGACGGGGGGCCGGGAGCCCAACTCGGCTCCCAGCCCCCCCCTTGAACTCACGGACAACTGACCCTGACCCTGTCCCTGACTCTAGTACCGATAATGCTCCGCCTTGTACGGCCCCTCCTGCGCCACCCCCAGGTACCCCGCCTGCGACGCCGTCAGCTTCGTCAGCTTCACACCTAACTTGTCGAGGTGCAGCCGGGCGACCTTCTCGTCCAGGTGCTTGGGCAGGACGTAGACCTTCCGCTCGTAGCGCGACGTGTGGTTGAAGAGCTCGATCTGCGCCATCACCTGGTTGGTGAAGCTCGCCGACATCACGAAGCTCGGATGCCCCGTCGCGCATCCCAGGTTCAGCAACCGCCCCTCGGCCAGGATCAGCACCGAGTGCCCGTCGGGGAAGACCCACTCGTCGTACTGCGGCTTGATGTTGATCCGCGTGATCCCCTTCACCTTCTTGAGACCGGCCATGTCGATCTCGTTGTCGAAGTGGCCGATGTTGCCGACGATCGCCTTGTCCTTCATCTGCGCCATGTCGGCGGCCGTGATGATGTCCTTGTTGCCGGTGGCGGTGATGAAGACGTCGGCCGTGGCGATCACGTCGTCGATCGTCTTCACCTCGAAGCCTTCCATGGCCGCCTGCAGCGCGCAGATCGGGTCGATCTCGGTGATCACGACCCGCGCCCCCTGGCCGCGCAGCGCCTGCGCGCACCCCTTCCCCACCTCGCCGTAGCCGCAGACCACCGCCACCTTGCCGCTCAGCATCACGTCGGTGGCGCGATTCAAGCCGTCGATCACCGAATGCCTGCATCCATAGATGTTGTCGAACTTCGACTTGGTCACCGAGTCGTTGACGTTCATCGCCGGAAAGAGAAGCGTCCCGGCCTTCATCATCTCATAGAGCCGGTGGACGCCGGTGGTCGTCTCCTCCGACACGCCCTTGATCGCCGCCGCGCCCGCCGTCCACCGTCCCGGCTGCGACTTGGCCGTGGCGCGCAGCAGGTCGAGGATCACGCCCCACTCCTCGGGGTCCTCGTCAGGCTTGAAGGCCGGGATCCGCCCCGCCTTCTCGTACTCGGCCCCTTTGTGGACCAGCAGCGTCGCGTCGCCGCCGTCGTCGAGGAGCATGTTGGGCCCCGACCCGTCGGGCCACGTGAGCGCCTGGTCGGTGCACCACCAGTACTCCTCGAGCGTTTCGCCCTTCCACGCGAACACCGGCGTCCCACGCGGCTCGGCCTCCGTCCCGTCGCGTCCCACCGCGACCGCGGCCGCGGCGTGGTCCTGCGTCGAGAAGATGTTGCACGACACCCAGCGGACGTCGGCGCCGAGGTCGACGAGCGTTTCTATGAGAACCGCGGTCTGCACGGTCATGTGGAGCGATCCCATTATCTTCGCGCCGGCCAGCGGCGCTTTGCCGCGATATTCGTTCCGCAAGGCCATGAGGCCCGGCATTTCGTGCTCGGCCAGGCGAATCTCCTTGCGCCCGAACTCGGCGAGGGAGAGGTCGCGGACCTTGAAGGGCTCGCGGGTGGCTGGACGGGGTTGAGTCAGGGTAGCCATTGGGGACTCGGGGAGCAGGGAGCTGGATTGGGGATCAGGGAATGAACGAGGAACGAGGAACGAGGAGACAAGCCGCGACAGGCAAGGTCGGAGTTACCGAATGCGGAATGCGGAATGCGGAATGCGGAATGCGATCTCTGAATGCGTAATACAGCGCACTGAAGCCAGCACGACCACTGAACGATACTCAGTACTCAGTACTCAGTACTCAGTACTCAGTACTCAGTACTCAGTACTCTGTACTCAGTTGATTCACCCCACCCGCGCCAGCGCCTCATTCTCGGCCCTCCGGGCCGACACCGCAAACAACCCCGGGCCCTTCGCACTGGGATCAGACGGGAGGGACCGGTAGTGCCAGGCGCCGAACCCGGCCGCCGACAGCCAGCCGTCGATCTGGTCGCGCCCGAATCCCTGCCAGACGTGCCCCATCTCCACGCGGTACTCGGCGCGCTCGTGAGGCATCATGTCGACCAGCAGCAGCCGGCCGCCGGGGCGGAGCACGCGCCGCGTCTCGGCCAGCGCCGCCGCGGGATCGGACAGGTAGTGCAGCACCAGGACGAGCATCGCGGCATCGAGCTCGCCGTCGGCGATCGGGAGCGCCTCGAGCGTGCCGCTCCGGAGCTCGACGTTCGACGTCCCCCGCAGGCGGGCGCGGGCGCCGCGCAGCATCGCCGCCGACTCGTCGACCGCGATCACCCGTTGGACGAACGGCGCCAGCGACGCCGCCAGGAGGCCGGTGCCGCAGCCGAGGTCGCCGACGGTCCAGCTGTCGTCGAGGAGGCCGAGGAGCGCCATGAGCTCGGTGCGCTGCCCGAAGAGTTCCGTGCGCAGGCGGTCCCACTGGCCGGCGGCGGTGGAGAAGAACTCCTGCGAGCGCGTGTGGCGGCGGGCGAGCACGGCGCGCACGCGCTCGGCGTCGTGGGCCGCGGCCGGCGATTCGGAGAGCTGTTCGCGGACGATCTGCCAGAGGCGGCGCGGAGCGGGCTCCAGAGCCGGGGTCATGCGGTAGCGGTTGCTGGCGCCGTCGACGCGTGAGACGACCCATCCGTCGTCGCCCAGGACCTTGAGGTGGCGGCTGGTGGTGGACTGCGGGAGCTGGAGCGCGGCGTGGAGCTCGGAGACGGTGAGCTCGTGTCGTTCGAGGGCGAGCAGGACCCGGCACCGGATGGGGTCGGCGAGGGCTGTGAGTCGGCGGAAGAGGTCTGGGCGGCGGGACATATTATCCGGATATCCGGATATAATGTTAGTCCACCGGTGGCCGGAGTGTCAAGGTCGGGGGCTATTCTCCCTTGACCCTGGCAGGCGATTCCGGGTGAAGGTGGGCTGGGTGCGGAAGTTTCGGTGCCGCCCGGTTAGCGGACACTGGAGGGCGCCGTGGTCGCGCGCTGGTCACCAGCCGGCCGCAAGCAATTCGTTGGGTGACTCGACCCTTCTGAGAGCGACGCATGCCGCTTGTAGCGGGCTACCGGCCGCAATAGTGTTCTGAAGGTTAGGTTAGGTTGCTGGCCGCTGCGAATTGTGCGCTCTATCAGCGTAGTGCACCGAATGGTATCGTTAGGTGCCGCTTAATTCAGTGGGCGGGCGGTGGTGTGCGCGATTGGTACCATCTGGTTGGGCAATGCGTCTGCTCGCCATTCGTGGGGTTGGCTGGACCGCATGGCCGCTGAGCGCCTACCACCAAGCGCCCAACACTTGGGGCACTGATCTGCAGGGTGATCACTTGGCTCTCTTCTCTCGTCGCGTGCTTCAGCAGTTGATCGACCTAAACGCCCGATTCCTGTCAGAGGGTCAGGTCAACGCACATGTAGCGGGGCTCAACCGCGGCGGGCAGCAGGCGATCGCCCTCGAGTGGGAAGTGGCCATCCTTGCTGCCCTCTCGACACTTGGGGTGGTCCGGTATGAGCCAACCGACATCGGATCTTGCCTTCCGGACGTGGAATTTGCGCTTCTAGGCGATCCTCGGGCGACATTTGTGGCTGACATCACGACCCTTTCCGATACCGGAAGGGTGGACGAGAACCCAGTCCCGGAGCTGCGCGATCTCATTCTGGACGAGGCTCGGCGCGCCCAAGTCTCCGGCAATCGGTTCTTCTTGCGAATCGGAGGGTCCGAGGAGGGAAAGAGAAAGGCACGCGTGGTGAAGCTCTCACTTCCGCCGAAGGGTACGGCCCGAGCCCTGATTGGGCGGCGCTTCAGGTCCTTTTTCCAGCAGTGTACTGCTAGCCCCTTCGAGTGCCATCGGCTTCATATCGCCGAGCAAGGTATCGATGTCGAATTGGACTTCGATCCTGATCGAGCGTTTTTCGGCATGACGCACTTAGCCTTTCGGTCAGCAAGATCGCTCACTCGCAATCCGATCTACAACCGGCTCCATTCTAAGGCAAAGCAGTTGGCTGGGGTCAGCTCTCCGAAGGCAAAGGGCCTCATTCTCTGTGCCGCGGATACTCAACTGGATGAGGCGCGTCGCGGGTCTGCCCTGGGGGTAAGTGCTATTATCAACCGCTTCTTGTGTCAGCATTCTTCCGTGGACTTCGTCCTTGTACTTGCCTCAGTAGGCGTGTGGAGTTCCTTCGATCAACGGCGGGCGTGCATTTACTCTCGCCTCTATTCGTCCCGAACCGGTCGTCCGCATCTCGGAAAGCGTGCACTCCGCGTGCTTCAGCGCGTGCACCGAAGGCTGCCGAAGCCCGTGAGGTCAGGCGAATCAGCCCTTGCGCTCTGGAGACGCTCCAAGTCGCGACTCAGCTATCCATTCACAGAGCGACAAATGACCAAGCGTTCAGTCCGACTTAGCGCTCGCCTTCTCCTGGAGCTTCTCGCGGGAAAGATTACGCACAGTCAGTTCATCGAGAGACTTCATCTGGGATCCTCAACTTCGAACGTCTTCCACCAATGGATGGATGAGGGTAGGCTGTTGGTAGATGCCGAGATCGATTCCGCACCCGGCGAGGACGATGACTGGGCCACTCTCACCGTTGGAGCACCGGATCCGAGCGCGTCGCTGTTTCGTGCGTCTCCTCAACCATCTGACAGCTAACTACTCGTTGCCCTATACTCTAGGCCTTCAGCACCCGGCTTTGCGCAAACGTCGCATTGCACTCTTACAGGTTAACCATGCTCGCTAGTCCATCCATGTGCGCTCCTGGGCGTGCCGGGTCTTGGTAATTGCTGGTTCTTCGACACTCTCTGCTCGAATGCGAATAGCAACCCAGCTTAGCTCCAGCACACTGTTTCACTTTACGCGGCATCGGGATGACGTTACCCCCGATTTAGGCCACGTCAGGATCGGAGGATCGGTTCGCCAACGTCCGTCTCGTCGGGGGTGAAGAGCGCCGCGTACTCGGCCGGCGTGCGCTGGCCGAGCCCCCGGTGCGGTCGCCCCGTGTGGTACTCC
>JBGPGH010000004.1:0-325506 GCA_041483735.1 Gemmatimonadaceae bacterium
GAGAAAGGAATCGGCCTGGTGGTGCCCGGATTCATCCCGTCGCCGCTGGGCGAGATCGTCGAGTACCGGCCGAGCCTCGTCGAGCTGGCCGTCACCATCGGCATCTGGGCGCTCGGCCTGTTCGTCCTGACGGTACTCGTCAGGGTCGCCCTGCCGATCGAGCTGGGCCAGGTGCGGAGTCCGTACGTGACCGATGGTCGTGAGGCGCCGCTCGTCCGCCCGCGCAGTACCCGCCCGCCCCGGGAGGTCCGGCCGGTGCGGACCCGCTAGTGCAACGGCCCGGCCGGTGGCCGGGCAACTTTCTCTCGTGAGGTAGTCACCATGATCCGACATGCTCCGAACGACACCCGGTACTCGATCGCCGCCCTGGCAGCAGGGCTGGTCGGTGGGGCCGGGCTGGCAGGAGCGCTGTATCTCCTGAGCGCGCCGCTCCCGCTGGTGGCGATCGCGGGCGTGGCGTCATTCATGTATCTCGCCGGCGCGATCAAGTACACCGACCAGTGGGAGCGGGCGGTCCTGATGCGGCTGGGCCGCTACCGCGGCCTGCGCGGCCCGGGGTACTTCGCCGTCGTGCCGATCATCGACCGCATCGCCTACACGGTCGACCAGCGCATCCGGACCACCGCGTTTGGCGCCGAGTCGTGCCTGACGCGGGACACGGTGCCGGTGAACGTCGACGCCATCGCCTTCTGGATCGTGCGTGACGCCGAGCGCGCCGCGCTCGAGGTGCAGGACTACGACGAGGCCGTTATCCTCTCGGCGCAGACGGCGCTGCGCGACGCGATCGGCAAGCACGACCTGGCCGAGCTGATCCAGTCGCGGGTGGAGCTCGGGCACGGGCTGAAGGTGGCGCTCGAGCAGAAGATGCTGAACTGGGGGATCCAGGTGCAGTCGGTCGAGATCCGCGACGTCATCATTCCGGCGGCGCTCGAGGACGCGATGTCGCGCCAGGCACAGGCCGAGCGCGAGCGGCAGGCACGGATCATCCTCGGCACCGCCGAGACCGAGATCGCCCACAAGTTCGTCGAGGCGGCGGATGCCTATCGCGACCACCCCGCGGCCATGAACCTGCGCGCGATGAACATGCTCTACGAGAGCATCGTCAAGCGAGGATCGCTGATGGTGGTGCCGTCGGGGCTGGCCGATTCGCTGAACGTCCCGTCGCTGATGGGCATCCTGGGCGCCTCGAGTCGCGTGCCGCACAACGGTGGCGAGGAGGGCGCGCCGGCTGGCACGCCGGCCCCCGCCAAGCCGCCGGCGGGCGCGAAGGCCGCGGCGCCCTGACCGCGTAGCGCGCCGGCGCGCCCTCCCTTACGGCGTCCGCGCCGCCGCGATCGCGGCGCGAAGGTCGGCGGCGTGGTCGGTGTACTCGGGCAGGGGTCGCGCCATTTCGCCGGCCTCGGCCGCGAGCAGCCTCCGCTGAAACTCGCGGCCCGCGCCCTGTCCGCCGCGGGCCGCGGCCGCGCGGACGGCGAGCGACAGGCCGAGCAGGTGGGTGGGACGCTGCCGGAGGATCGTGTCGGCCTGGGCCGCGGCCCGCGCCGCGTCGCCCGTCACCAGCGCGACCAGGCCGAGGTCGTAGCGCCGGTGCGCGTCCATCGGCAGCGCTTCCAGCGCGCCGAGCGCCATCGGCCCGAAGAAGGCGGCGCTGTCCGCCTTCCCTTCGCTCGACAGGCGCATGACCCGGTTGAACAGGCGGTCGGCGCGCTCGTCCGGCGTCATCGAGGAAATGTCCGGCGCCCGGATCGCGCCGGCGTCGAGCGGTACGCCGCCGTCGGGTTCCGGCGCCGTCGCGCGCGTGCCGAAGCGGACCGCCGAGAGCACCACCAGGGCGACGAACGCGAGGGCCGGCATCCCCCATCGCAGCAGCATCGATCCGCCTGACGCGGTCGCCCGCCCCCCGTGGATCGACGCGCCACAGTTGTGGCAGAACTTCGCGCCGGTGTTGAGTGTCGTTCCGCATTCGCTGCAGAACCGGGGATGGGATCCTGCCGTCGGGTTCGCGGGCATGGTCAGGAGGAGTGGAGGTCGGAGGGATCGTCCGGGGCGCCTGAGGCCGGCGGCGCGCCGGTCCCCGGTGAGGTCCATCGCCTGACGAGGAACACCACCAGCGCCAGCCCCCCGCCCACGAACAGCACCGGAAACAGGTAGAGCAGCTTGTTCAGTCCCGTGGCGGCCGGCTTCAGCAGGATCCACTCACCGTACTTCGAGACGAAGTACGCCTTCACCTGCTCGGGCGTCTCGCCGGCGCGCAGCCGCTGGCGCACCACGGCGCGCATGTCCTGGGCGAGCGACGACGGCGATTCCTGGATCGACTCGCCCTGGCAGACCGGGCAGCGGAGCGATGACGACACCGCCGCGGTCGTGGCGTCGAGCGCGGAATCGGCGACCGGCGTGGCGACCGGAGGGCGGGCACGCGCCACGCTGTCCTGCGCGGATAACGGCCCCGCCCACCAGAGCGCGACCGCCGCCGCCAGCACCGCCCGCGCGGCGTGCCTCACCGGTCCGGCGTCCGGGCCGCCGGCCCCGCGGGCCGCGCCGCCGCCAGCAGCGAGTCGATCTTCTGGTGGAGGATCTCCCCGGTGATGGCGCCGGTGTGCTTGTACGCGATCCGCCCGCCGGGATCGATGATGAAGGTCTCGGGCACACCGTAGAGGCCGTAGTCGATCGCCATCCGCGAGCCGTCGTCCAGCACCGACGGATAACTCTGACCGCCCATCGCGGTGATCCACTGCCGGCCCATCTCCGGCTGGTCGGCGTAGAGCACGCCGACGAACTGCGCCGGCCGGCCGGCGTACTGCCGGGCCGTCTCGGTGAGCTCGACGTGTTCCGCGCGGCAGGCGAGGCACCACGACGCCCAGAAGTTCACGACCACCACCTTGCCCGCCTGGTCGCGCAGCCGGATCGTGTCGCCCATGGGACGGGCGAGCGGCGGCTCGCCGGGCGCGAACACGGTGAGCGCGAAGGTGGGGGCGACGTGCCCGGGCAGCGGCGAGGGGATGGCGCCCGGATCGCGGGTGAATCCGAACGCGAACAGGGCGATGACCGGCACCGCGACGAGCGTGGCGAAGACGGCGCGCTTCCAGTTCATGCGTGTGCCGGCGCGATGACCGGCGCCGCCGGCGCGGCCACCGGTTCGGCCTCGGGCTCGGTGGCCGGCGCGCGGACCGCCCGGGGCGTGCCGTGGAAGAGGCCGAGGACGGCGCCCAGCACCACGACCAGCCCGCCGAACCAGATCCACGGCACCAGCGGCTCGACGATCATCTTCACCGTGGCGTTGGCGCCGCGGGGCTCGAACGCCATCAGGCTGGCGTAGAGGTCGCCGCGCAGGCTGCTGCGCACATCCGGCGTCGGCACCGGCTGGTCCGACACGCGGTAGTAGTTCATCCGCGGCGTGATCGTCCCGATCACCGCGCCGTCCCGGCCCAAAACGTCGAAGGTCGCGCCGATCACCGACCGTTGCGGCTCTTCCCGGCCCCAGACCCGCGTCAGGCGGATCGTCTGTCCGGCGACGGTGAGCGACTCGCCAGGCGCCAGCGTGGCCTCGCGCTCGCTGCGGAAGGTGGATGACGCGGTGACGCCGAGCGCCACGAGCAGAGCGCCGATGTGCGCCAGGTAGCCGCCATAGCGGCGGCGGTTGCCGTTGATCAGGCGCGCCAGCGCCGTCACCGGGTTTTCGCCGTGCGCCTTCCGCCGGGCGCGCGCGCCCACCCAGTACTCGCGCAGGTTGCCGACCGCCGCGTACCCCACGAACGCGAAGGTGAGGATCGCGTAGACCTTCCGGGCGCCGGCGAACACGCCGATCGCGCCCAGCACCACCGCGCCGCCGAATGGCGGGAGCAGCCGCCGCCGGGCATCGGCCCAGGTGGTGCTCCCCCACGGCAGCGCCGGTCCCACGCCCATGAGGAAGACCAGCGCCACCATCGCCGGCACCGCCATCTGGTTGAAGAACGGCTCGCCGACGCTGACTTTCACGCCGCGCATCGCCTCGGCGATGAGCGGATAAAGCGTCCCCACGAGCACGGTCAGCATCACCGCGGTCAGGAAGAGGTTGTTCAGCAGGAAGACCGTTTCCCGTGAGGCGGCCCCGCCCAGATTCCCCTTCGAGTGGAGGCGCTCCGAGTGGCCGGCCAGCAGGACCAGCGCCGACACCATCACCAGGGCGATGAACGCCAGGAAATAGTAGCCGATGCTCCCCTGGGTGAATGCGTGGACCGACGACAGGATCCCCGAGCGGGTGAGGAAGGTGCCGAGGATCGTCAGCACGAACGTCGCGACGCACAGGTTGAGCGTCCACAGCCGGAGCATCGAGCGCCGTTCCTGCACCATCACCGAGTGCAGATAGGCGGTGGCGGTGAGCCACGGCAGGAACGAGGCGTTCTCGACCGGATCCCACGCCCAGTAGCCGCCCCAGCCGAGCACTTCGTACGACCACCACATGCCGGCGATGATCGCCGCCGACAGGAATCCCCACGACGCCAGCATCCAGCGGCGCGACAGGACCACCCAGTCGTTCCGGGCCGCCTCGTCGGACAGGATGGCGCCGACGGCGAACGCGAACGGCACCGACATGCCGACGTAGCCGAGATACAGCAGCGGCGGGTGGACCGCCATCAGGTAGTGGTTCTGGAGCAGCGTGTTCGGCCCGGGGCCGTCAGCCGGCACGGGGAAGACCGGCCGGAACGGGTCGGCCGGACCCACCAGCAGGATCGCGAAGAACGCCGCCACGGCGAGCAGCGTCATGGCCGCATAGGGAACCAGGTCGCCGGGCCGGCGGCGGTGCACCCACACGACCACGGCCGCGTACAGCGACAGCACCCACGCCCAGAAGAGAATCGAGCCCTCGAGCGCGCCCCACAGCGAGATGATCGTGAAGAGCAGCGGCGTGGAGCGGCTGCCCACCGCCGCCACGTACGACACCGAGAAGTCGTGGGTCACCAGCGCCACGATCATCGACGCCGTCGCGACGGTCACGAGCAGGAAGTTCGTGTACACCGCGCCGTACGCCAGCTGCAGCCACTCGCGCCGGCCGGTCCGGATGGCGACCGGCGCGATGCCCGCCCCGAACAGCACCGTCGCCAGCGAAACCAGCAGCGCGTTATGCGCGAGGAGGCCGGTCATGAGGACTTGATCAGCGTCTTGTATTTCTGGTGCGGCTCTTCGCCCGGCTTGGGCGGACGGTACTCGTTCGAATGCTTGACCATCAGCCGCGAGGCCTCGAACACTCCGCCGGCACCGACCCGCCCCTCGACGACGACACCCATGCCGTCACGGAACATCTGGGGCGGGGCGCCCGTCGAGTGCACCGCCATCTCCTTCGCTCCGTCGGTGACCATGAAGCGCAGGTCCAGCGCCTTCGCGTCCCAGGTCACCGAGCCCGGCTTCACCTGCCCGCCCAGCCGCACCGGCACGCCGACGCCCTCGGCGCCCTTCGCCAGCAGCTCCTGCGGCGTGAGGAAGAAGACCACGTTCTTCTCCAGGCCGCCGAAGAGCAGCCACGCGAACACGGCGAGAATCACGGCCGCCCCGCCGAACAACCAGGCTTTCTTCATCGCCCACGCTCCGCGCCGGGGCCGGCGGCCAGCCGCTCGGCGCCGGCGACGCGCCCGCCGGCACGCATCAGGCGCAGGAAGTATCCCAGGATGACGGCCCACGTCACCGCGTACGCGGCGATGACGAACGCCAGATTGGACGCAAACATGTTCACCGACCTCCCAGTGCGGCCGTCTCGGCCGCGTGCTCGACCGCCCGCTCACGCCGCGCGATCTCATAGCGCTTCCGGATGAAGAATATCATCAGGATCAGGAGGGCGATCGCGTTCAGCCGCAGCCCCCTGGTATACACCGGATCGAGCGTCGCGGGGCTCGACTGCGGCTGGTGGAGCGTTCGCCACCACTTCACCGACATGTACACGATCGGCACGTTGATGGCGCCGATCACGCCGACCGCCGCGCTCCACCGCGCCCGCTCCTGCGGATCGTCGACGAAGGCGCGCAAGGCAAGATAGCCGGCGAAGATGAGGAAGAGCACCAGCGTCGAGGTGAGGCGCGCGTCCCAGACCCACCAGACGCCCCAGGCCGGCCGGCCCCAGATCATCCCCAGCAGCAGCGTGAGGCCGTTGAACGTCGCGCCGACCTCGGCCGCCGACGCGGCCAGCAGGTCGTCGTCCTCCCGCCGCTTCCACAGGTAGCGGAGGCTGTAGATCATCACGACCAGGAAGGCAAGGAACGTCATCCACGCCGCCGGCACGTGCACGTACATGATCTTCTGCAGGTCCCCCATGTCGCCTTCCGCCGGCGACGTCAGGATGGAGAAGGTCTGGGCGGCGATCACCGCGCCGAACCCGGCGATCCCCAGCCAGGTCGTCGTGCGCGATGAGCGCGGATCCTGCGAGCGGTCGGAGGCAGGCATCAGAGTGCGTTCAGGTTTCAATGACGTGGTCAAAGGCAAGGAACGTGGCGACCAGGAAGATCAGGTCGTACGCGGCCAGCAGCCGCATCCAGGCGCCCGCTTCGTGCATCAAATCGGCGCCCAGCAGCGCCTTGGACGCCGTGGTCGCGCCGAGCAGCACCGGCACCAGCATGGGGAAGAGCAGCATCGGAAGCAAGACTTCGCGGGCCCGGCTGCGGCTCGCCATCGACGCGTAGAACGTGCCCAGCACCACCAGGCCGAAAACGCCGAGCGCCAGGACGAGGAGCAGCGACGACCATGTGGCGGGAATGCGGACGCCGAAAAGCACGATCCCCGCGGCCACGACGATCGCGACCATCAGCGTCACGAAAGCCAGGTTCCCGAGCAGCTTGCCGGCGAAGATCGTCCAGCGCGCACCGGGATAGAGCAGCAGCGGTTCCAGCGCGCCGCTCTCGAGCTCGACCTGGAACGACCGGTTGAAGGCGAGCACTCCGGAGAAGAGTGTGGCGAGCCACACCGCGCCGACCGCGGCGTTGCGCAGGGCCTCGGCGTCCGGGCCCAGCGCCAGGCCGAGGAGAACGAGGATCGTCACGCCGAGCGCCGCCACGCCGTTGAACCCGGCCTTGCTCCGGAGCTCGGTGGTGAGATCCTTTCTGGCAATGGCGCGAACCCGCCGCCAGTCATCGCGAAACGCCATCAGTGAGCCCCCGAGGCCACGCCCGGCTGCTCGCGGCCGGCGCGCTCCGCCTGGGCGTCGATGCGCCCGTCGACCAGCGTGATCGTGCGGCTGAGCAGCCCTCTGGCCGGGGCGAGTTCGTGCAGCGCCACGAGCGCGGCGCCCCCGCCGCGCGCGATACCGGCGATGATGCCGTTCACCAGCCCGACGCCCTCTTCATCGAGGTTGGCGTACGGCTCGTCCAGGAGCAGCACGCGAGGATTGCGCAGGCTCAGCCGCGCCAGGGCGAGGCGGCGCTGCATGCCGGCCGAGAAGCCGCGTACGCGGGTGTCCGCCGCCGCGATCAGGCCGACGCGGGCGAGACTGTCCTCCACCAGCGCGTGCGGCACGCCCAGCATATCCGCGGCGAACCGCAGGTTCTCGCGCGCCGTCAGGTCCTCGTACAGCCCGGGGCTGTGCGCGAGGTAGCCGACCTGGGCGCGGACGGCGACGGCGTCCTCCACGACATCCAGCCCGTTGACCACGGCCGAGCCCGCGTTCGGCTTGAGCAGCGTCGCGACCACCCGCAGTAGAGTGCTCTTGCCGCTCCCGTTCGGACCCAGCAGCCCGACGACCTCTCCGGGCCGGACTTCGAACGATGCGCCGCGCAGGACCCACCGGAGGCCGAACCGCCTGCCCACACTCCTGACGTCGATCGCACGGTCGGATTGGCCGGTGGACATCGGGTAGAGTAATGGGGGAGGGGACGCGCACTCGGGAAGTCCTGCGAACGCCCGAATATACGCCCGCACGGTTGCGGTCGGGATCAGCCATCCCGGAGGCGCCGCGCCGGGGCAACCCTTACGCGGCTCCCACTGCCTCACAGGAGATGAGGGCCGGCCGGCGCCCGGGCAGCCGCCGGGGCCGGCGGCCCGGGCCGCGGGCGCTTCGACAGGGCGGGTCGCGCGCCGTATGTTCCAGTCCCCGTTCGACGCCCCGCAGAGGAGTCCTCCCATGCTTCGTCGTTTCCGTCTGCTCGCGACCGCGCTGGCCTCGGTGCCGGCCGTCGCCCTGAGTCAGCTCCCCGCGTCTACGTCCGCTCCCCTCCCCGGCATTCCGTACACGAAGTTCGTTCTCAGGAACGGGCTGACGCTGCTGGTGCACGAGGACCACAAGGCGCCGATCGCGGCGGTCAACATCTGGTATCACGTGGGCTCGAAGAACGAGCGGCCCGGGAAGACCGGGTTCGCGCACCTGTTCGAGCACCTGATGTTCAACGGGAGCGAGAACTACAACACGGACTACTTCAAGGCGGTGGAGACGATCGGCGCCACCGACCTGAACGGGACCACCAACGAGGACCGCACCAACTACTTCCAGAACGTGCCGGTGTCGGCGCTCGACCGCATCCTGTGGCTGGAGTCGGACCGGATGGGGCACTTGTTAGGTGCCATCGACCAGCCGCGGCTGGATGAGCAGCGCGGCGTGGTCCAGAACGAGAAGCGCCAGGGGGAGAACGAGCCCTACGGCAAGATGTTCATCACGATGGCCGAGAACACCTTCCCCAAGGGGCACCCGTATTCGTGGTCGGTGATCGGGTCGATGGATGACCTGAACGCGGCGTCGCTCGACGACGTCAAGGACTGGTTCCGCACGTACTACGGGCCGGCCAACGCGGTGCTGGTCATCGCCGGCGACGTGAAGACCGACGACGTCCGCCAGCGCGTGGAGCGCTACTTCGGCGACATCCCCTCCGGACCGCCGATCATCAAGCACCAGGCCTGGATCGCGAAGATGTCGGGCGAACACCGGCAGGTCATGCAGGACCGCGTGCCGCAGGCGCGGGTGGTCAAGGTCTGGAACGTCCCCGAATACGGGGCGCCTGACGAGACGTACCTGTCGCTGGTCGTCGACCTGCTGGCCGACGGTAAGTCGTCGCGGCTCTACAAGCGGCTCGTCTACACCGACCGCACCGCCAGCGACGTCGTCGGCTTCATGGACGATCGCGAGATCGCCAGCCAGGTGGTGCTCTGGGCCACCGCCCAGCCCGGCGGCGACCTCGCCGGAGTCGAAAAGTCGCTCAACGACGAGATCCGGAAGTTCATCGCCACCGGACCCACCGCGGCCGAGCTCGAGCGGGTGAAGACGCAGCGGCGCGCCGCCTTCATTCGCGGCGCCGAACGGATCGGCGGCTTCGGCGGCAAGTCCGACATTCTCGCGCGCGGCGCCGTCTTCCGCGGCGACCCCGAGGCCTACCGCAAGATCCAGCAGCGGGTCGCGACCGCGACCGTCGCCGATGTCCAGGGCGCGGCCCGGCGCTGGCTCTCCGAGGGCGTCTACGTCCTCGAGGTGCACCCGTTCCCCGAGTACGCCACCGTCGCCAGCACCGTCGACCGCACGAAGCTCCCTGACGTCGCCGCGCCGCCCGACGCGCCGCTGGCGGCGCCGGAGCGCGCCACCCTCAGCAACGGGATGAAGGTGGTGCTCTCGCGCCGCACCACGGTTCCCGTCGTGCGCCTGTCGACGATTCTCGACGCCGGCTTCGCGGCCGACCAGTCGCGCCTGCCTGGCGTGTCCTCGATGGTCATGCAGATGCTCGATGAGGGGACCGCCACCCGCACGTCGCCGCAGATCGCCGATGAGCTCGCGGCACTCGGCGCCAACCTCAGCGCGTTCGCCGGCCTGGATGCGTCGACCGTCGCGATCACCGCGCTCAAGGACAAGCTCGATCCGGCGATGGCGATCTACGCCGACGTCATCCTGCACCCGGTGTTCCCGCAACGCGACCTGGACCGGGTGAAGCAGAACACGCTCGCCCAGATCGACCAGGAGAAAGTCGACCCCTTCAGCATGGCGCTCCGCGTCCTCCCACTGCTGCTGTACGGCGCCGGCCACGCCTACGGGCAGCCGCTCACCGGGAGCGGCACCGCCGAGTCGGTGGGGGCGATGACCCGCGCCGATCTCGTCGCCTTCCACAAGGCCTGGTTCAAGCCGAACCACGCGACCGTGGTGGCGGTGGGCGACATCACCATGCCCGAGCTGAAAGCCAGACTCGAGCGCGTCTTCGCGGGGTGGGCGACCGGCGACATCCCGGCCAAGAACATCGCCGCGGTGCCGGCCAAGACGGCCAACGAGGTCTACATCCTCGACCGGCCGGGCGCCGAGCAGTCGGTGATCCTCGCCGGCCAGCTGGTCGCCCCCAAGGCCAACGCCGACGAGGTCGCGTTCCAGACGTTCAATGATGCGATGGGCGGGGCGTTCGTCTCGCGCCTCAACATGAACCTGCGCGAGGACAAGCACTGGTCGTATGGCGCCGGCAGCTTCGCGTTCGACGCCCGGGGCCAGCGCCTGTGGGCCGCGTTCGCGCCGGTGCAGACCGACAAGACCAAGGAGTCGACGCAGGAAGTGGTGAAGGAGCTGCACGCGGTGGTCGCCGACCGTCCGCTCACCGCCCAGGAGGTCTCCGACGCGAAGGACCGGCAGGTCAAGACGCTGGCCGGCCGCTGGGAGACCGGCGGCGCGGTGGCCGGGGCGCTGCGGGAGATCGTGACCTACGGGCTGCCTGACGACTACTACGTGACCTTCTCGCGGCGGGTGCAGGCGTCGACCGACGAGGAGGTGAACGCGGCGGCGAAGAAGTTCATCTCACCCGACCGGATCGTCTGGGTGGTGATCGGCGACCGCGCCAAGGTGGAGGCCGGGATCCGCGAGCTCAACCTGGGCGAGGTGAAGCTGCTGGACGCCGATGGGCGGCCCAAGCCCGCCACCCCCTAGGGCCGGCCGGTGGCGGTCTCCCGTCGTGCCTCACAGCGCCTGATCGCGTGCGCGGCAATGGCCGCGGCCGCGATGGCCGCATGCGGCGGAGACAAGGCCAGCGGGCCGAAGACTCCGGTGACCGTGCTCGGCTACTGGATTGGCAAGTCCGTGATGGTCAACCAGGCACCGGTGCAGTACGAGATGTGGATCGTGACCGAAACCGCTGACAGCCTCACGGGGGTCTGCCAGGTGTTCGTTGGGCAGACTCCCGCGGGTTCCTGCGCGGCCTACGGAAGGCTCAGAGACTCGAGCCTCACGCTGACGCTGTCTGGCCTGAACGGCTCGTTCACCGGGGTCTGGCACCGGAACACGCCGGACGCGATGACCGGGCGCGTGACGTTCAAGTATTTCGCCACTCAATACACGCGCGACCTGACTCTGGATCGGCCGCCGCCCACTCAGCCGTTTCGCCTGAGAGCCCTATGACCATCGTGCCAAGAACTCTCGTTCTGCTGCCGCTCGCCCTCGCGCTCGGCGGCGCTCCGCCGCGTCAGGCGGATCCGCTCGACGCGCTGATCACCGCCGAGCTCGCCAAACGGCACGTCCCCGGCCTGTCGATCGCGATCATCGATGGTGGGAAGATCGTTCGCACGGCCGGTTATGGCGTGATCGAAAAGGACAAGCCGGCGCCGGTCACCACCGCCACCCTCTTCCAGGCGGGCTCCATCAGCAAGTCGGTGGCCGCGGTGGCGGCGCTCCACCTGGTGGAGGCGGGCACGTTGTCCCTGGACGAAGACGTGAACGCGAAGCTCACCGGCTGGAAGGTGCCGGAGAACAGGTTCACGACCGCGAAGAAGGTGACGCTGCGAAGCCTGCTCAGCCATTCCGCGGGACTCACCGTGCACGGCTTCCCGGGCTACGACACCGACTCGGCGATGCCGACGCTGGTCCAGGTGCTGGACGGCGCGCGGCCGGCGAACACCGCGGCCATCCGCGTGGACACCGAGCCCGGCGCGATCTGGCGGTACTCGGGCGGCGGTTACACCGTCATGCAGCAGATGATCATCGATGTCACCGGCCAGCCGTTCCCGCGGTTCATGGAGCGGACCGTGCTGGCGCCCTTCGGGATGACGGCCAGCAGCTACCAGCAGCCGCCGCCGGCCGACCGGGCGCGGGCCACCGCCACCGGCCACTACGACGACCGGACCGCGGTGCGCGGTCGCTGGCACGTCTACCCGGAGATGGCGGCCGCCGGCCTCTGGACCACGCCCTCCGACCTCGCCCGGTTCGCGATCGCGGTGCAGCAGTCGTTCGCCGGCACGTCGAACCCGGTGCTGTCGCAGGCCATGACGCGCCAGATGCTCACCGACCAGAAGGCCGGCGACGGATTGGGCGTCTTCCTGGCGGGGAGCGGGGCGACGCTCCAGTTCAGCCATAACGGGCGCGACGAGGGGTTCGATGCGCTGATGATCGCCTGGGCCGAGGGCGGGCGCGGCGTCGTGATCATGATCAACGCCAACGATAACTCGCGGATGATGGGGCGGATCGTCGCAGAGGTCGCCCGCGAGTATCACTGGCCCCCGCCGGCCGACGCCGCCCCGCCGCCCGTGAAGGCGGTACCGGTCGCGGCGGCACTGCTGCGTTCGTACGCGGGCCGCTACGAGCGCGCCAACAACCAGATGGTCACGTTCGTCGCCGGCAACGGACGCCTGTTCACGCGCGCCGACGGGTTCGCCGACGAGGAGTTCGTGCCCGAGGCCGACGACCGGTTCGCGTCCACCGAGCGGGATTTCCGCCTCACGTTCAAGCGAGACAGCACCGGCCAGGTGACCGATGTCATCTGGAAGATGGGCGAGCGAGGCGGAACGGCGCCGCGGGTCGGCCCGCTGATCGGGTCGATGGCGAGACAATCCGACCCGGATCCGGCCCTGACGAGCCGGATCGAGGCAACGCTCCGCGGGCTGGCTCGTGGCGGAGCGGCGATGACCGACTCGGCGCACCTGACGGCGGGAGCGATCGCGGATTTCGGGACAGGCGGGTATGTGCCACTCGCCGGACTGCGCACGCTGGGGTACGTCGCCGGCCAGGACGTGGCCGCGCGCCGGCTGGAGCGGCATGGTGGCGCGGTCACTCGGATCGTCTACTACAAGCTGCAGACCGCCACCCTGAACCGGTACGTGCTGGTGTACCTGGTAGCGAACGGGGACGTCACGGATATCGATCTCGTGGAGGACTAGCCGGGTTCATCGCGCACCGGGTTCATCGCGCGTCGCAGGGATCGGTGCGCACGGAGGGTCCTACGGCGGGGGGCGCGGATTTTCGCGGAAGAAGACGGATTCTGCGGATCGCTCAGCGGGACGAGTTCGGGCTCAGGTGCTCCCGGCGGGGGAAGCCAGCCGAGGGTCAAGGACCAGAGTCCTTGTGGTGTTTCTTGTTGCCTTTTCTCCAAAGTTCTGGCGTTGTTGTTGCTGTATCCGCGGAATCCGGCGTCGTCCGCGAAATCCGTGCGCCCCCGCCGTATCGGCGCAAATCCGCCTTATTCCGCGCAATCCCGTGCCCGATATCTTCCACGACTTTCCCATCCAGGCCCCGCCGGCCCGCGTCTTCGCGGCGGTGAGCACCCCCGCCGGCCTCGACCAGTGGTGGACGGCGCGCTCGTCAGGCACTCCCGCCATCGGCAACGAGTACGTGCTCTGGTTCGGCCCGGAGTTCGACTGGCGTGGACGCGTCACCCGTTGCGTCCCCGACAGTGCGTTCGAGCTGGAGATCGTCCGCGCCGGCCCCGACTGGGTGGGCAGTCGCGTGGCGGTCCGCCTCGCGCCGGCCGCGGGCGGCGGCACGCAGGTCCGCTTCACCCACACCGGGTGGCCCGAAGCCAACGAGCACTATCGCATCTCCTGCTACTGCTGGGCGATGTACCTCCGGATCCTCAAACGCTATCTGGAGGCCGGCGAGACCGTGCCGTACGAGCGACGCCTGGACGTCTGAGAGCGCGCCGCATTCACCCGCGACGCCTGCCAATCTGGCGCGCGGATTCTCTACGTCGTTCGACGTATGGGCCGCGCGGGTAATCTGCGCCAACCTCCCTTCCAGTGCGCGCCGCCGTGGCGCGCCGCTCACCGGCACGGGAGGCTCCATGTTCGTCATGCTCCTCATCGTCACCTTCTCGATCTCGGCGGCGGCGTCATTCGTGATCGCTCGCCTGTTCGATCGACCGCTAGGTGGCATCGTCCAGCGCCTGATCCCCGACGAGATGGCTGTGGCTTGGCACCGCTACATCCACTTCGGTCTCTACCTCGTGGGAGTGAACGGCGGAGTGCGGATCTGGGAGTTCGAGAAGTACGTGCTGCCGCGCGGCGGGCTCCCGGAGCCGCTGCTCCTGACGGCGGACCGCTGGGCCCTGGAGGTCTACCGCACGCTCATGGGCACGCTGCAGACCGTCGCCGAGGTACTGCTCGTCTTCTTCCTGGTGGCGCTGCTTGCCTACCTGATCATCAGGAGTCGTGAGGCACTGCACGCGCGGCCGGGGCTTGGGCGGCCGGTGGCGGCCCGGGCGGCGGCGACCTGAGCGGGGCCGGGCGCGCACCGGCAACCCCGGTGCGCGCTGGCAACGCTCCACGCAGTTGAGTCATCATATGTAGCGGGTACCATCGGGAGCTCCCATGTCCGTCCTCCGGCAGGATCTCCGCTACGCGATCCGTGCCCTGGGCCGCAACCCGGGCTTCAGCATCGTCGCCATCCTCACCCTCGCGCTGGGGATCGGCGCCAACACCGCCGTGTTCAGCGTCGTCCAGGCGGTGCTGCTGCGCCCCCTCCCGTTCCGCGACGCCGGACAGCTCGTGCAGCTCTGGGAGACCGGCCCGTGGTCGGGCCCGCGCGGACCGGTGAGCCCGTACAACTTCGAGGACTGGCGGCGCGACAACCGCAGCCTGCCGCTGATGGCGGCCTACGGGTACGAGAGCTTCACCCTCACCGGCGGGGCGGCCGCCGAGCGGTTGACCGGCCTCCGGGTGACCAGCGGCTTCTTCCCGACGCTGGGGGCGGGCGCGGAGCGGGGGCGGACGTTCGTGCCTGACGACGACCGGCCGGACTCGCGGGTGGCGGTGCTGAGCCACGCCGCCTGGCTGCGCCGGTTCGGCGGCGCCGGCGACATCGTGGGGCGGACGATCATCCTCAACGACGAGCCGTATGCGATCGTCGGCGTGATGCCGGCGACGTTCGCCTTCCCCAGCCCCCGCACCGAAATCTGGACGGCGCCGGCCTACGAGTTGACCCGGAAGGCGCGCGGCAGCCACTACCTGTTCGCGATCGGGAGGATGGCGCCGTCGGTGACGCTGGCGCGCGCCCAGTCGGAGCTCGACGCGGTGGCGGCGCGTCTCGCGGTCCAGTTTCCCGAGTCGAACGCGAAGAGCGGGGTGCTGGCGGTGCCGCTGCGCGAGGAGCTGGTGGGGAACCTTCGGTTCGCCCTGCTGGTGCTGTGGGGGGCGGTGGCGATGGTGCTGCTGATCGCGGCCGCCAACGCGGCCAACCTGCTCCTGGTGCGCGCCGCCGCCCGCCAGCGCGAGACGGCGATCCGGGCCGCGCTCGGCGCCAGCCTCACGAGACTCGTCAGGCAGCTGCTCACCGAGAGCCTGGTGCTGGCCGCCATCGGCGGGGCGCTGGGCGTGGCGCTGGCCGCGTGGGGGACGCGCCTCATCCTCGCCACCGGCGGCCGCGTCCTTCCCGGCCTGGTCACCGTCCGCGTCGACCCGGCGGTACTCGGCTTCACCGCCCTGATCACGGTCCTCACCGGACTCCTCTTCGGCACCGCGCCCGCGCTCTGGCACGCGCGCGCCGGCCTGCGCACCGCCGCCCGCGCCGGCGGCGGCCTGGCCGGCGGGGGACGGAGCGGCACCCGGCTGCGCTTCACCCTCGCCGCCGCCGAGATCGCGGTGGCGCTGATGCTGGTGGTGGGGGCCGGCCTGCTCCTGCAGAGCTTCTGGCGCCTGCGCCACGTCGACACCGGGTTCGATCCCAGCGGGATGATCACGCTCCGGATCTCGGTCTCCGAGTCGCGCTTCCCCGAGTCGGCCCGGCGCGCGCGCTTCTACCAGGCGGTGGCCGACCGGATCGCCGCGATCCCCGGCGTGACCCGGGTTGGCGCGGTGAACGACCTCCCCTTCAGCGGATCGCGGACCACCAGCTCGTTCGCGGTGGAGACCGGCGGCCAGCCGCTGCCGCCGGACGTCGTGACCGACGCCGACCACCGCACCGTGAACCCGGACTACTTCGCGGCGATGGGGGTCCGGCTGGTCGCCGGACGGCTCTTCACCGTCCATGACGATGCGTCGGCGCAGCCGGCGATCATCGTGAACGAAGCGCTGTCGCGCCGGTTCTTCGCCAACGGCCAGGCGGTAGCCGGCCGGCTGCGGGTGCGGGGCCGATCGTGGGACGTGGTGGGCGTGGTATCCGACGCGAAGCACGACGACCTCAGCGCCCTGGGCGCGCCGGCGACGATGTACACGGCGATCGCGCAGGACGAGACGGCGCCGTGGACCTTCCTCGCGGTCCGGGTCGCGCGCGACCCGGCGTCGATGATCGCCGCGGTCCGGGCCGCGGCCCAGGAGGTGGACCGGAACGTCCCCGCCTACGACGTGTCGTTGATGGAGGACCGGCTGGACGGGGCGGTGGCCGGCCAGCGCCTGAACGCCGTGCTGCTGGCGGTGTTCGGCGCGGTGGCGCTGGCGCTGGCGGCGATCGGGATCTACGGGGTGATCAACTACGCGGTCACCCTTCAGACGAAGGAGATCGGGCTGCGCGTGGCGTTAGGTGCTCGGACCGCCGACGTCCTGCGGCTGGTGGTGGGCCAGGGCGCGCGCTACGCGGCCGCCGGAATCGCCGCCGGCGTGCTCGCCGCCCTGGTCGTGACCCGGGTGCTCACCCGGCTCCTCTATGGTGTGCGCCCCACCGACGTCACGACCTTCGCCGGCGCGGCGCTGCTGCTGGCGGCCGTGGCGCTGGCCGCCTGCTGGATCCCCGGGCGCCGCGCCGCCCGGCTCGACCCGATCGTGGCGCTCCGCCAGGAGTAGGCTCGAGGTCGGTCGCGCCCGGCGCCATCTGGGGATGCGCTGGACATCGTCATCACACGGCCGCCCACCTGGTCGGGGCCGTAGCCGCCCGGTGAGGGGTGTGTCCCCCCTCGCCCCTCGCATCGGCCGCCCCGCGCCACCACGTTTCCCTCCCCTGGCGCGTATTCCACCCAGCCGCTCCCCGTGCGGCCGGCTGGATCCCGATCGCCCACGCCCCACTCGACCCCCCGCCATCCCCGGCGCGCCGTCCCACTCCGGAGCTTCCATGCAGCACCCGATCCGTCGCCGTCTCGCGGCCACGCCGCTCCTCGTCGCCCTGATCCTGTCGATCGCCGCGGCCGCCGCCCCGTTCGCCGCCCGTGCGCAGGCGACAGCGGCTCCGGCGGCTCCGGCGGCCCCGGCCGCCGCGCCGCAGCAATGGTCGCCGCGCGACGTCCTCGCCAGGGAGAGCTACGTCCGGCCCCCGGCCGAGATCGAGCGGCTGGTCACCGCCCCGCGCCAGAACAACGTCACGCTCTCCAACCAGAGCCCCGACCGGACGCACTTCCTCAAGCTCCTCAGCGACGGGCTCCCCAGCGTCCAGACTTTCGGCAAGCCGCACTCCTACTTCGCCGGCCTGCAGGTCGACTTCAAGGCGAACCGCGCCCGCGTCCTCACCACCCGCGGCAGCTCCGGGATCGCGATCATCGACGCCGTCACCGGCCAGTCGCGCGCGATCGAGCTCCCGAAGGGCGCCACCGCCAGCAGTCCGCAGTGGTCGCCGGATGGGAGTCAGCTCGCGTTCATCGGCAACTTCGAGGATGCGTCGCGCCTGTACGTCGCCGACGTCGCCACCGGCAAGTCGCGGCTGCTGACCGCCGCGCCCCTGCTCGCCACCCTGGTGACCGACGTCGACTGGACCGCCGATGGGAAGAGCCTGGTGGTGGTGCTGGTGCCTGACGGGCGCCGCGCCGAACCCCGCCGGCCGGCGATCGAGACTGGGCCGCTGGTGCGGATGACCGAGGGAAAGAAGAACAAGACGCGCAACTACGCGAGCCTGCTGCGCGACCCGTACGACCGCGACGCGATGGAGTACTACATCACCGGACAGCTCGCGGTGGTCGACGCGAAGACAGGCGGAGTGCGCCGCCTCGGCGCACCATCCATGATCTTCGCCGTGGACCCCGCGCCTGACGCGAAGTACTTCCGCGTGACGCTGCTCCAGAAGCCGTTCTCGTACATCGTCCAGTACGGGAGCTTCGGCCAATCCGAGCAGCTCTGGGACTCCGCCGGCCGCACGGTCGTGGAGCTCGCCAGGCGCCCGCTGCGCGAGAACGATGGGACCGGCGACGACCTGCCGCCGGGCGCGCCTCGCGCCGGTGCCGACACGGCCCGCCGCGATTTCGGCTGGATGCCTGACGGCTCCGGCCTCTACTTCCTGCGCCAGGATCCGGCTCCCGCCGGCGCCGGTGCCGGTGCCGACAGCGCCGACGCCGCCCCGCGCGAGCGCGGCCCGGGTGGACCCGGCGGACGGCCGCGCCGCAAGGACCACCTCTACCTCTGGCGCGCGCCCTTCGACTCGGCCGGCCTCAAGGTCCTGCTCGAGAGCGACAACCGGATCGGAAGCGTCCTCTTCACTCCCGACGCGAAGGGCGTGCTGGCAGCCGAGAACGCGAACGGCTTCGGGCAGGTGTACGCGACGTACTTCGACGAGCCGGGCAAGCGCTACACGATCTGGCGGCTGCGCGGGCTCAACGCGAGCGTCGGCGCCGGCCGCGGCTTTGGCGGGGGCGGCGGCGGAGCGCGCGGCGGCACCGGCGACGACTCACTGACGTTCTACCAGAACCCGGGCAGCGTCATGACGCGGCGCGTGCCCTCCGGCGGGCTGGCCGCGCTTCTCTCCCCGGATGGCAAGTCGCTCTATCTCGAAGGGACCCACTACTATAAGAACTGGCAGGAGCAGGCCCCGCACGGCTTCGTCGACCGGTTCGAGATCCGGACCGGGCAGAAGGCGAAGGTGTTCGAGTCGACCGGTGGCGACGGCATGTCGGAGTCGGTGACCACCGCGCTCGACGACGACTTCGCCCGGGCGGTGGTGGTCCGTGAGTCGAAGACGATGGTCCCCGACTCGTACCGGCTGGACACGAAGAGCGGGCAGTTCACGAAGCTGACCAACAACGTCGACTATACGCCCGAGTTCACCGCCGCGATCCGGAAGCGGATCCAGGTGACCCGCGCCGACGGCTACCACTTCCTGGTCAACCTCACGCTGCCGCAGGACTACACGAACGGCACGCGGCTTCCGGCGATGCTCTGGTTCTACCCGTACGAGTACACCGACCAGGCGGCGTACGAGCGGACCCTCCGCACCGAGAACATCAACCGCTTCCCGCAGTCGCAGCCACGCTCGATCGAGTACCTCGTCACCCAGGGGTACGCGGTGATCAACTTCGACCCGCCGATCGTGGGCGCGCAGGGGCGGATGAACGACAACTACGTCGCCGACCTGCAGGCCAACCTCTACGCGGTGATTGACGAGCTGGACCGGCAGGGCTACATCGACCGGACGCGGCTCGGGATCGGCGGGCACAGCTACGGCGCGTTCAGCACGCTCAACGCGCTGGTCCACACGCCGTACTTCAAGGCCGGGATCGCCGGCGACGGGATGTACAACCGCTCGCTGACGCCCAACGGGTTCCAGAACGAGCGGCGCGATTTCTGGGAGGGGCAGAAGACCTATCTCGACATGTCGCCCTTCCTGTTCGCCGACAAGCTCACCGGCGCGCTGCTCATGTACCACTCCCTCGAGGACCAGAACGTCGGCACCGACCCGATCAGCTCGATCCGGATGATGCAGGCGCTCCAGGGGCTGGGGAAAACGGCGGCGCTGTACATGTACCCGTACGAGGACCACGGGCCGGCGACCAGGGAGACGATCCTCGACCAGTGGGCGCGCTGGACGGCGTGGCTCGACCTCTACGTGAAAAACCCGGGCAAGCAGCCCGTGAAGGAAGCCAAGGTCGTTTCGCAGTAAGGCACGGCAGTACATCCCATCCGGAGGCGTAATGCGAGTATTCCATCTCACCCGCGCGGCCCTGCTGATTTTCCTGGCGGGCGTCGTCGCGGCCGTCACACCCAGCCTGCCCGCGCAGCAACGCCCGGCCAACCGGGTGTCGCTGGAGCAGTACCTCGACTGGGAAGAGGTCCAGGCGCCGCAGCTCTCCCCCGACGGCACGCAGATCCTGTACACGCGCCGGTGGGTGGACAAGATGAACGACAAGTGGGAGACGACCCTCTGGCTGATGAACGCCGACGGCTCGCACCCGCGGTCACTGCTCAAGGGCGGCGACGCGCACTGGTCGCCCGACGGCAAGCGGATCGCCTACACCGCGCAGGGTGAGCCGAACGGGTCGCAGATCTTCGTCCGGTGGATGGACGCCGAGGGCGCGGTGACCCAGGTGTCGCACCTCACCGAGTCGCCGTCGAACCTCGAGTGGTCGCCTGACGGCAGGACGATCGCCTTCTCGATGAACGTCCCCACGAAGCAGGACTGGCGGATCCCGATGCCCACGCCGCCCAAGGGGGCGAAGTGGACCGAGGCGCCGAAGATCGTCACCCGCATGAACTACCGCTCGGACCGGATCGGGTTCACCGACGACTGGTACCGGCACATTTTCGTGATTCCCGCCGACGGCGGCACGGCCCGGCAGGTCACCAACGGCGACTTCAACCACTCCGGACCGGCGTTCTCGGCCGACGGCAAGTCGGTCGCCTTCTCGGCCAACCGGACCAACGACGACGAGCGCTCGTTCCGGAAGGCGCAGATCTACGCGGCCAATCTCGAGACCGGCGAGATCAAGCAGCTCACCACGCGGGCCGGCTTCAGCGGCTCGCCCGAGTACTCCCCGGACGGCAAGACGATCGCCTTCATGTCGGCGGACTCGGTGGACCACTCGGCGTACACCGAGCCGGCGCTGTGGATGATGAACACCGATGGATCGAACGCGCGCCTGGTGACGGGCGCCCTGGAGCGCCCCATCTCGGGACTGTTCTGGGCGCCTGACGCGAGCGGCGTCTACTTCACCGTCGACAACCAGGGTTCGCGCAACCTCTACTTCGCCAACAGCGCCGGCCAGTATCGCGCCGTCACCGGCGGCGCCCAGGTACTGTCGGTCACCGGCATCGGGCGGAACGGCCTGGCGGTGGGCACGCGATCCACGCCGGTCATCCCGAACGATGTCGTGACGTTCACCGTCCCGAAGACCGGGACGGCGACCGGTTATGCGCGCGTCACCCAGGTGAACGACGACGTGCTCACGGGCAAGGAGCTCGCCCAGACCGAGGAAGTCTGGTACACGTCGAAGGACGGCCTGAAGATCCAGGGGTGGATCGTGAAGCCCCCGGGCTTCGATCCGGCGCGGAAGTACCCGCTCATCCTCGAGATCCATGGCGGGCCGCAGGCGATGTACAACGTCGGGTTCAACTTCTCGCGGCAGGACCACGCCGCCAACGGTTACGTGATCCTGTACACCAATCCGCGCGGCAGCACCGGCTACGGCGTCAAGTTCACCAACGAGATCAAGAATGCCTATCCGGGCAAGGACTACGATGACCTGATGGCGGGCGTCGACACCGTCCTCAACCGCGGCTACATCGATCCCAAGAACCTGTTCGTCTACGGCTGCTCCGGCGGCGGCGTGCTCACCTCGTGGACGGTGGGCCACACCACCCGGTTCGCGGCGGCCGCCGCGCTCTGCCCGGTGATCGACTGGATCAGCTTTGTGGGCGAGACCGACGGGGCCGGCTGGTACGACAACTTCGAGAAGCCGTTCTGGGAGGATCCGAGCGAGCACCTGCGCCGCTCGCCGATCATGTACGTCGGCAGCGTGAAGACGCCGACGATGCTGATGACCGGCGTCCTCGACCTCCGCACCCCGATCCCGCAGATCGAGGAGTTCTACCGCGCCCTCAAGATCAAGGGCGTGCCGACGGTGATGATCCGGATGAACAACGAATACCACGGCACGTCGAGCACGCCCTCGAACTACCTGCGCACCCAGCTCTACCTCCGCAGCTGGTTCGAGAAGTACGGCAGCAAGCAGGTGGCCCAGGCGGCGGGCACACCCTGACCGCCCGCCTGACGTGGCGCGCGCGCCGGCACCCATTCCGGGTTCCGGCGCGCGTCGTTCGCCTCGCGCTCGGCGCCGCGCTGTTGGGCGGCGCCGTTCGCGCGCGCGCGCAGGAGAACTACGAGATCCAGGTCTACGGCTCGGACCTCATCGCGCCGGGCCGGACCATCTTCGAGCTCCACACCAACTACACCGCCAGCGGCAGCCGTGCGGCCGCCAATGGCCTCCTGCCCACCAACCGCGCGCTGCACGAGACGATCGAGATCACCCGCGGCTTCACGCCGTGGCTCGAGGTGGGGTGGTACATCTTCACCAGCGTCCCCGACGGCGGCGGCCTCAACTGGGTGGGCGACCACATTCGCCCCCGGGTGCGCGCGCCCGACCGCTGGGGCTGGCCGGTGGGCGCGAGCTTCTCCATGGAAGCCGGCTACCAGCGCCGCGCGTTCTCCGAGGACACCTGGTCCGTGGAGATCCGCCCCATCGTCGACAAGCAGATGGGGCGGGTTTACTGGTCGTTCAACCCCACGGTGGACCGCGCCCTCAAGGGCCCCAACACCGGCGCCGGATTCCAGTTCGCACCTAACGCGGTCGTCACGCTCGACGTGACGAAGGTCGTGAACGTCGGGCTGGAGTACTACGGCGCGCTGGGACCCGTGTCCGGCTTCGACCCGGCCGCCCGGCAGGAGCACCAGCTCTACCCGGCGCTCAACCTCGACCTGTCGCCGAATTTCGAATTCAACCTCGGCGTGGGATTCGGCCTCACCGACGCCGGCGACCGGCGGATCGTCAAGCTGATCACCGGCTGGCGCTTCTGACCCCGGCCCCGCGCGCCGGACCCGCCTGCAGATTCGCCTCGGCGGCAGCCGCCTGCAGCAACGCGGCCAGCGCCGGCGGATAGTCGATCTCGGGAACATCGGGCGTACCCACCACGATCCTCGAGGGCAGCCCGACGGGCGTGCGTCCGTAGATCCGCTGGTAGATCACCAGCGCCGCGAGAAACGATCCTATGACGGATGGATGGAACTGGTCGAAGCTGTACAGGGCGAGCGTCGAGTCGCGGCGCCACGCCGCCCGCCACGCCTCACCGGCCGGCATGAGGATGCCATCCACGGAGTCGGCGGCCAGCGCGTACGACTCGCTCACCCGGTCGAACGCCGACAGCCGGTACTGCTCGGGCCAGACGGCGAAGAGCGCCGGCCGGCCGCCGGCCGCGCGGATCGGCGTCGCGAAGCGGCGCGCGTACTCGATCAGCAGGACGCGGCTCTCGTCCAGCGACGACGGTCCCTGCTGCAGGATCACCACGTCCCACCGTTGCCGCCGGAGCGCATCGGTCGCCGTCCCCTGGTTCCAGTGATCCTCCAGGCTGAACCCGCCCACGGTGATCTCCCGGTAGCGCGGGCGCGGCTGGCTGTCGGCGGCGGCGATGGCGGCTACCATTTCCGGCAGGTTGTTGGCGTTGGTGAGGCTGTTGCCGATGTAGAGGACGCGCGGCCCGGTGCCTCCGGGTTCCGTGGATCCAGTACAGGCCGCCAGCGCGAGGAGCAGCAGGGAGCGATGGAACAGGAGATTTCTCCGGAAAGGCGTCTGTTGTGATCTACCCCGTCATCGCGCCCGGAGTTACGGTGTTCGCCCCATGACCGTAGCGATTCGTCCCGCGGCGCCGGGTACTGGTACGTTCCGGTACCGACTGTACCTTCTCCCGGGATAGCGAGTCCAGGTCCGCGGGAGGTGCAGGTGCGTTCAGACACGGTACGGTTGCGTCTCTGCCTGCTGCTGAGTGTGGTCGTGGTGGTGGCCGCCGCCTGCGGCGGGTCGGGCGCGACGGACGCCTCGGCGATGCAGGGCAAGTACCTGCTCGAGTCGGTCAACGACTCGGGGCTGCCCTACGTCTACCAGCGGGTGGTACTCCCCTTCGAAGTCCGGTTGTACTCGGTGAAGGCGGGACGCCTGGAGTTCCATTCGCGTGGCCGCATCCTCGACATCTCGAGCTACTCCATTCCCGAGACCTGGCCGGACACGCTGGTGGGCGGGTTCTCGGTGTCAGGCACCCGGGTGGTGATCTCGCGGCCGCTGCTGGCGGGCGCGCCTCCGCACTCGGATACCGGAACGGTCAGCGGCGACGAGATCGTGCTGCGGGTTCGGGACCTCCCGGGCCGGCCGCTCGCGAACCGCACGTTCCGGTACCTGCGAGCACCGTGAGGCGGACCCGCGCGGCCTTAACCACGAGACGGGGCCGCGGCAGCTCCGGACTGTGAACGTTCGGGGCACGTCGGTTCCCCGCCGGCGGCGGTGGCGACTTTTCGTCGCCCTGTTCCTGGTCGTGATCGCCGGCCCGTCGCTCCTGGCCGAACTGAAGGGGCTCGCCGACTTTCCGGCTCCCGTGCCCCCGATCGCACCCGGCCGCGTCTTCCACGTCTACGTGGCCGACTGGGGATACCACACCTCGATCACCATCGAGCAACCGGCGGGGTGGAACCTGGGTCCGCCGGGACGTGAGCACGCGCCGTTCCTCGAGTACGCGTGGGGCGACCGGCGCTACTACATGCTGGAAGACCACGGCGTGGCGTCGACGCTGAAGGCGCTCTTCCTCCCCACCCCATCGGTGCTCTACCTGGAGGGCCACGGCGCGCCGCCGTCCACGCAAGCGGGTGCGCGCGCGGTGTTCGCGCGCACGGTGCGCGACGCCGAGCTGCGCGTGCTCGTGGCCGAGCTCGAGGGCGCGATGCCGCGGAGTGTGTCGGCCGGCAGGCCCGTCCCCTACGCGCCGGCGCCCGGATACGACGGCCGCTTCTACCCGGCGCGTGGCACCTATCTGTGGTGGTTCGACTGCAACCGATGGACGGTGGACCGCCTGGCGCGCGCCGGATTCGCCCGATCGGGCCGCGGCGTGATCACGTCGGGCCAGGTGGGCGGGCGTTTGCTCGGCTTCTCGCCGGTGACGCCGCGATCCTGACGGCGGGCCTTCGACTATCCGAGCCCGAGTAGTCCCTCCAGCACCCGGATCTGCACCCGCGCCCGGTCCAGGTTCTGCCCGGACCGGGTGGTGCGGTAGTAGCGATCCCCGTCCAGGTAGTCGGTGAGGAAGCGCACCGCCTGTTCGAGGGTGATCAGCTGGCCCGCGAAGTGGAAGAGCGCCTGTTCGTCAGGCGTCAGCAGCGCGCCGGTGCCTTCGACGTATCCGCGCTGCAGCGCTTCAACAATTTCCGGCCGCACGCGCACCGTCCCGGCGTCGGGCTCATCCTCGGCCGCCTCGCTGGCCGCCGAGCGGACCAGGTCGCCCAGCTCGTGAAGCGCCGAGCCGGGCATGACCGTGTCGAGGTCGACCACGCAGACCGGCTCGCCGGTGCCGCCGTCGACCAGGAGGTTGGAGACCTTCGCATCGTTATGCACCGTGCGTATGGGAATCCGCCCGCTGGCGACCAGCGGCGGCAGGACGCCGGCCAGGTGACGGTGGGACTGCAGCACGGCGAGCTCGTCGCGCACCGCCGCCGCCCGCCCGACCCGGTCGGCCGCCGCCGCCGCGTCCAGCGCCGCGTACCGGCCGGCGGTGTCGTGGAAGCCGGGGATCGTCTCGTGCAGGGCCGCGCCCGGCAGGTCCGACAGCGCGGCCAGGAACGCCCCGAACGCGCGGCCGGCCGCCCGCGCCTCGTCAGGCGTCGCGATCCGTTCCCGGGCGCCGGCTCCCTCGATGAACCGATAGGCCCGCCAGCAGTCACCACGCTCATCCAGGTACCAGGGCGCGGGCCCGTCCGTGGCGACGAGCGACAGCGCCCGCCGCTCCGGATCAGTCGCGCCGCCGGTTTGGAGCTTGTCCGCGAGGTGGGCGGTGACCCGCGCCACGTTCTCCATCACCGGCCGCGGGCGCGGGAAGACGATCCGGTTGAGCCGCTGCAGCAGGAATCGGCGACCGCGGCCGGCGGCCGGCGCGCACGCGACGAGGAACGAGTCGTTGATGTGACCGGCGGGGAACGGCTCGATCGCGGACACCGCGCCCGGCAGGCGGAAGTGCCCGAGCGCGGCCCGCGCCGCGTCCAGGCTCACGCGCTCCCCTCCCACAACCGCTCCGGGTAGAGCCCCTCGGCCACCATCCCGGCGATCGCGGCCTGGACCGCCGGCCGGTCGGCGGGATAGGTGATCCCCAGCCACCGGCTGCGCGGAGCGAGCATGCGGACGCGTGCCTCACGAGCGGCCAGCGCTTCCCGGATCGCGGTGGGGAGGAGGTATTCGCGGGAGGTGTCGTCGTCCGTGCGAGCCGCCGTCGACGCCGCCGTCGACGCCGCCGGGCTCGACGCGGCTGACGCGCCTGACGCGGCTGACGCGCCCGATGCGCCAGATGGGCCCGGCTGGAGGAAGCGCGCGAATCCCCGGCGGAGTGTGCCGAACACCGCCGTCGTGAATCCCCACATGTTCATCGACACCAGCGCCCCGCCGTCGAACCGGGACACTCCTCCGCCGCCGGCCGCGGCCGAGCGACCCTCGAAGGCGCCGTCAGGCAGCCGCCGGAGTCCGGTCACCTCTTCCATCGAGGTGAGCCAGCTGTCGCCGTCCACGACGCACACACCACGATTCACCGTGCCGGCCTCGGAGAGCGTGTCGCGGAGCGGATAGCCGACCATCGACCAGGCCGGTACGCCGCCCGCCCGCGCCGCCGCGTCCGTTCCGCCGCCGGACGCATCGCGCAGGAACGCGCCGAGCGCCTCGTACGCGGGCCGGCCGTAGAAGTCATCAGCGTTCACCACCGCGAACGCGCCGCCCGCGGGCACGTGGCGTTCGGCGGCGAGCACCGCCTGCGCCGTTCCCCACGGCTTGGACCGGCCCGCCGGCACCGGGTAGCCGGGCGGCACGTCGTCCAGCCGCTGGAGCGCGGCCGACACCTCCACCCGGCGGCCGAACCGCTCCCGCGCGAGGGACAGCACCGCGCGCTCGATGTCGGCGCGGACCACGAACACCACCCGGGTGAAGCCGGCGCGGATCGCGTCGTACACCGAGTAGTCCATGAGCGTCGCCCCCCCGCCGCCGGGGCCCACCGGCTCGAGCTGCTTCAGTCCGCCGTAGCGGCTGCCCAGTCCGGCGGCGAGAATGACGAGCGTGAGCGGGGGAGCGGGGGGCATGGGAGAGGAATGATGGGACCGCGGGCGGCGCCTTTCAACGCGCACGGCCGCGCACTCCCTCGACTGGCCCCGGTGGCGCACGCGGGACACATTGGAGCGACGCGCTTCCACCGGGAGTGAGCCATGAGGGCACAGACCGCGTTTGGCCTTTCGCGCATCGGACAGATCGCCGTCCGCGTGAAGCAGATCGACCGCGCGGTGGCGTTCTATCGGGACACGCTGGGCGTGCCGTTCCTGTTCAACGTGCCGACGATGGCGTTCTTCCAGTGCGGCGAGATCTCGCTGATGCTCGACATCCCGGAGGACAAGGAGTTCGACCACCCGTCCTCGCTGCTCTACTTCAGCGTCGAGGACATCGACGATGCCTACCGGACGCTCACCGATCGCGGCGTCGAGTTCCTGAGCGAGCCGCACATCGTGCACCGGGCTTCGGACTTCGAGCTGTGGATGGCCTTCTTCCGCGATCCGGACCACAACACGCTGGCGCTGATGTCGCGGAAGCCCCGGGTGTAGCCGGCGGGCCGGCCGCGTCCCGCACCGCCACCACCGCTCCGTGACCGTGGACGCCGCCCCCTCCCCGCCGGTCGCACCCGCCATCCGGGCCATCGGCCCGTCCGGCTCGGGTGAAGCCGAGCAGTGCGCGCGGATGATGGCGGCGTCGGAGCCGTGGCGGACGCTGGGGCGGACGTACCAGCGCTCGCTGGACGTCGTGAGGCAGCCCGACCGCGACATCTGGGTGGCCGTCGACGGCGCCGCCGTGCTCGGCTTCATCATCGTCGACCACCGCGGCCTGCTCAACGGCTACATCCAGACCGTCTGCGTCGACCCCGGTCGGCGGAACGCGGGCGTGGGAAGCCGGCTGGTGGCGTTCGCCGAATCGCGGATCTTCCGCGAGAGTCCCAACGTCTTCCTCTGCGTCTCGACCTTCAATCCCGATGCGTTGCGCCTCTACCAGCGCCTGGGCTACGCGGTGGTGGGCGAGCTCGCCGATTACCTGGTGGCCGGCCACGGCGAGATCCTGATGCGCAAGAGCCGCGGCCCCTGGTCCTCTTTCACGCCGCCGGCGGACTAGAGTTAGGTGGTGCGTGCCCTTGACCGCTGACCGCTGACCGCCGACCGCTGACCGCTGACCGCCGACCGCTGACCGCCGACCGCTGACCGCCGACCGCTGTCCTGAACACCGGCCCTGACCCTGACCCCGAAATGAAGCGCCTCCTCTGGCTGGTCCTCGCCTTCATCGCGTTCATCGTCACCAACGCCACCGCCGGATTCTGGATCGAGGACGCCGGGTGGTCGATCTCCGACGCCATCCGGCACTTCATGGACGCGGCCCACTCGGACTGGCTGCTCGTGTCGCTGCTGATTCATACCGGCGTGTTCACCATCGCCGGCATCGCCTGGTGGCTGCGCGAGATGCGCCGCCGCGGCTGGAGCCGGCGCCGCCGCGGATGGTGGATCGTCGCCCTGGTGGTGCTCGGCGCGCCGGCGCTGCTCGCCTGGCTGGCCGCGGATCGGGATGACGCGCCGGCGTGAGCTCGCCGGCTGGCAGGGCGCGCTTGGCGCCGCCGCCGCCGCCCTCCGCGGTGGTGCGGACGCGACCGGCCCGCGGCGGGTGACGGTCCTGACCGGTGCCGGCGTGTCGGCCGAGAGCGGGATTCCGACGTTTCGCGAGGCATTGACCGGCCTCTGGGCGCGGTTCAGTCCCGAGGATCTGGCGACGCCGGAGGCCTTCGCGCGCCACCCGCGGGTGGTGTGGGAGTGGTACCGGGAGCGCCGCGAGATGGTCCTGCGCGCAGAGCCTAACGCAGCGCACCGGGCGCTCGCCCGGCTCGAGCGGGTGCCCGGGGCGCCGCGGGCGACCATCCTCACCCAGAACGTCGACGGGCTGCACCAGCGGGCCGGCAGTACCGACGTGGTGGAGCTGCACGGCAGCCTGCTCCGCGCCCGCTGCGAGCGCGAGGGGACGGTGGTGGAGCGGTGGAAGGAACCCGATGACCCTCCGCCGCGCTGCGCCGGCTGCGGCGCCCGCCTCCGCCCCGACGTGGTCTGGTTCGGCGAGATGCTGCCCGAGGGCGCGCTGCGGCGCGCCATGTCGGCGGCCACCGCCTGCGACGCCTTCCTGTCGGTGGGGACGTCGAACGTGGTGGAACCCGCGGCGTCGCTCCCGTGGGCCGCCGCCGCGGCCGGTGCGCCGGTGATCGTGATCAACCCGGTCATGGACGGGCAGCGCGCCGGCCCGGGTATTCACTGGCTGGCGGGGAAGGCGGGCGAGGTGCTACCGGCGCTGGTCGACGCGGCCTGGCCCGGCTGAGCCCCCTGGCGCTGCTGGCGCGCCCGCCCGGCAACGGTTAGGATCAGCGCACTCTCAGCCGGGAGGTCCGATGATCGAGACCGCGTTGCGTCCGCGCTCGCCCACCGAGATCATCGACGCGGCGTTCCAGCTGCTGCGATTCCACTACACGCCGCTGGTCGCGGTGACGGCGATGTTCGTCCTCCCGCCGCTGCTGCTGCGCCTGGTCATGCCCGAGGAGCTGGCGATCATTCCCAACCTGCTCAGCCGGATTCTCCAGTCCGGTTCCACCGGCGCGGTGATCCTGCTGGTCAGCGACGTCTACCTGGGCCGGCCCGCGGATGTCGGGAGCGCCATGCGCCGCGCGATCAACCGGCTCGGCGCGATTTTCTGGGCGTCGGTAATGCAGGGCTTGATCGTCGGCCTCGGGCTGCTCCTCCTCATCGTCCCCGGCATCATCTGGGGTGCGTGGGCGTTCGCCATGCCCATGGTCGTCGTCGTGGAAAACCTCGGCGCATCGGCATCGTTCGACCGGTCCAAGGCACTCGCCAGGGGCGAGGTATGGCGCATTCTCAAGACGCTCGTCGTGACGTATCTCGTCTTCTACCTGGTCGTGATCGCGATGATCGCGGTGATTTCCGCCGTGGCCGGCGACTTGAGTGGCCGGGCCTCCGACCTGGTTTTCGGCATCCTGTCCATCCTCTTCTATCCGGCGGTCGCGACGGTGGCCACGTTGCTCTACTACGACCTGCGGATCCGGAAGGAGGGATTCGACCTGGAGGTGATGGCGATGGCCCTTGATGGCGCCACCGCCGCGCCTGCCGCCCGCTGAGCGCTCAGGGCGCGGCCCCGCGGAGCGGTCGCGGGGCCGCCGCGCCGCGGCCGCCATTCTCGTGAGGCATTGCCCGCGCCATGTCGTCGCGCAGCGCGCGCGCCGACAGCCGGCGCCCCAGGAATTCCTCCAGCACGTCGCGCGTCGGGCGCTCCAGCCCGAACCGATAGAGCCGCGCCGTGGTCCACGCAAACCACGACGGGTCCGGGGCCAGCGGGTCGTGGCCCAGCTCGCGCATCCGCGCCCGGACGTCGGCGGCGATGATCGCGCCCAGGGCGTAGTTCATCATGTAGCCGGGTGAGTCGACGAGCTGGCCGCGCCGGGCCCACCACGACAGCTCGGGGTGCGGCCGCACGTGCAGGTAGCGGCTGGTGAGATCGGCCCAGACCCGGTTCGGATCCGACTCGGGCGCGCGGTGCATCCGGACCTCGAACAGCGCCCAGGCGATGTCGAGGACGATGCCGGCGTAGCGCTCCCGCAGCGACTCACCTAACGGTACCGAGTCGCCCAGCATCCGCCACTGCCAGGCGGGTTCGTAGACGTCCAGCGCCGCCAGCTCGGCGATCCCCTCGGTGAACGGGTCGCTGTCGGGCCAGTCGCGGAACGCCGGGCGGGTGTGGATGCCGGCGAGGTGGACGGCGTGGCCGGTCTCGTGGAGCAACTCGTTCAGGTTCCCCAGCCCGCCGGTGCGGTAGGTCGCGAACACCGCCGGCCGCGTCCCGGCCGGCCCGCCCGGGCGGTTGTCGTCCCGCCCGCCGAACGTCGTGAACGCCACCGGCGTCTTTCCGGCGCGTGGTTCGAGGTCGTACGACACACCGAGCGCCCGGGGGTCGGCGCCGAGCGCGGCCCAGGCGTCGCGGGTGATCCGGGGCAGGTCGGCGAGCGGCACGCGGGAGTCCAGCCGCCGGCCGGCCGCGCCGGACTGGTACTCGAAGTCCCACGGCTCGATCAGGCTGTCGGGTGTGATCCGCGACCACGCGTCGAGGATGTCGGTGAGTCCGCGCTCGAGCGCGCCGGGCCCGAACCCCAGCGCGCGGGCCGCCGCGTCCACCGGCGACCCGGTCCGCCGCCACCCGGCAGCGCTCAAGCGCACCATGGCGCGATACGGACTGCCGGCGCCGTCGTCGCCGTTGACGGTGCGGAACATCGGCTCGAGCGACAGGAAGAGGGCGCGCCGGCGCGCCGGATCATCGGTGCGGGCCGTCATCGCGAGAATCGTGAGGCGGTCGAGGGTGTCGGCGCCCACGACAATCCGCCGCGCAGCCGCGCCGTAGCAGGCGTAGATCCGCCGCTGCAGCGAGTCGAGGGCGAGCGGCATCGCCAGGGCGGCGATCGCGCGCGCGTCGTACGCGCAATCCGGCTCGGCCGTGCGCGCCCCAGCCCGCGTCACGCGCAGCGACTCGGGCAGCTCCTGCTCCATCGTCCGCCGCATCGTCGCCAGCGCCCGTTGGTCGTCTCGCGACAGCGACCGCCCGGGCACCGCCGCCAGCGCCGTCGCCGAACGCGCCCGCAGGCCGGCGTACCGGCCGGCCAGCACGTCCAGCGGCTCTCCGTCGTCGGCGCGGGGCGGGTCGCTTCCGCGTTCCCGGCCGACGTCGATGGCGTCCTTCAGCGACCGGAGGCTCTCGTACTGCGATTCGGCCGCCGCCAGCGCCGCCGCCTCGCGCCCGTCCGTGCCTGGCGGGTTGTGGCACGCGGACACGAAGAGAACGAGTGAAAAAGAAACGAAACGAGCGGCGGTTGCGTGGGAGGCTGGGCGGATCATGGCTGGAGACGCTGGAAGCGACCGGGAAGCTACGGCGCCGCGCGGGGGCCGCGCTACATTATGAGCCA
The DNA here is from genome assembly GCA_041483735.1 of Gemmatimonadaceae bacterium. GTDB lineage: Bacteria > Gemmatimonadota > Gemmatimonadetes > Gemmatimonadales > Gemmatimonadaceae > JBGPGH01. Next base: position 32,065 of record JBGPGH010000004.1, read on the forward strand.
CCGGGCCCGATCGCCCCCGCGGCCGGCGGCACGAAATTCGCCATCGCCCCACGCAGCTTTCTCGTTTCTCGTTTCTCGTCTCTCGTCTCTCATTTCTCGTTTCTCGATTGCTCTCGTACCCCCTTGCCCCGTCGCCCATGACCGCCCCCGCCCCCGACTCCCTCAAATTCCCGATCGGCAAGTTCGTCCGTCCCCCGCGCCTCACGCCCGCGGAGCGGGCCGCGGCGATCGACGCCATCGCCGCCACGCCGGCCAAGTTCCGCGATGCGGTGCACGGCCTGTCGGCCGCCCAGCTCGACACCCCCTATCGCCCCGGCGGCTGGACCGTCCGCCAGCTGGTGCACCACATGCCGGACAGCCACATGAACGCGTACGTGCGCTTCAAGCTGGCGCTCACCGAGGACAACCCGACGATCAAGCCATACGACGAGGCGCTGTGGGCCAATCTGCCTGACACCGCCGGCACCGCGCCCGAGACGTCGTTGACGATGCTGACGGTGCTGCACGAGCGCTGGGTGGCGCTGCTCCGCGCGATGGAACCGGCCGCGTTCTCGCGCCCGCTCGTTCATCCGGACAACGGGCCGATGAACCTCGACCAGCTGCTGGCGCTCTACGCCTGGCACGGACCCCACCACACCGCGCACGTCACCTCGCTGCGCCAGCGCATGGGGTGGTAGTGGGCCCGGCCGGCGCGGCGGCGGCGGGCCCACCCCGCCGCATTCTGCTCGCGGACGCCGACGCGTTCTTCGTCGCCGTCGCGCGGATGGTCGATCCCGACGGCGCCGGCCGCGAGCCGCTGCTGATCGTGGGCGGCACGCGGGAGAGCCGCGGTGTGGTCTGTTCGGCGTCCTACGAAACGCGACAGTACGGCGTGCGCTCGGCGATGCCGATCGCGCAGGCGCTGCGCCTCTGTCCGGGCGCGGTCTGCGTGCCGGTGCCCCGCAAGGCGTGCGTGGCCCGGAGCCGCGAGATCCGCGCGGTGCTCGACCGGTTCGCGCCGGTGGTGGAGGCGGCCAGCATCGACGAATGGTACCTGGACCTGAGCGGCACCGAGGCGCTCTACCACGGTGAGGCACTGGCCGACACCGCCGCGCGCATCCGGCATGAGGTCGCGGACACGACTGGCCTCAGCGTCTCGTTCGGCGGCGGGACCTCGCGGCTGATCGCCAAACTGGCGGTGGAGCGGGCCAAGCCCCGGCCCGGGAACGACGCCACCGGCGTGCGCGTGGTGGCCGCCGGCGCCGAGGGGGAGTTCCTGGGCGGCGTGATGCTGGCCGAGATTCCGATGGTCGGGCCGAAATTCCAGCAGCGGCTGGCGCAGTTCGGGCTGCGGGCGGTGCCCGACGTCCTGGCGATCGATCCGGCGACGCTGGCGCGCTGGCTGGGCGAGCGTGAGGCGGCGTGGCTGTCGCGGCGGGTGCGGGGGATCGACGACACGCCGGTGGAGTCGCGCGGCGACGCCCGCAGCATCAGCCGGGACGAGACCTTCCCGGTCGACCTGGCCGACGACGCGTCGCTGGAGCGGGCGCTGCTGGCGCTGGTGGTGCGGGCCGCGTCGGACCTGCGCGGCGATGGCCTCTGCGCGCGCACGATCACCGTCCGCATCCGCGACGCCGACTTCCGCACTCGTCAGGCGTCGCGGACGCTGGCCGCGCCGGTGGTCACCGACCGGGTGATCTTCGGCGTCGCCCGGGCGCTGCTGGGCCGGCTGCGCGCGGCGCGGCGGACGCCGGCGCGGCTGCTGGGCGTCGCGCTCTCGTCGCTGGCGTCGGACCCCGAGGCCGACCAGCTCCCGCTCTTCGATGGCGGCGCCGATGAGCCGGCCGAGAGCCCGCGCGACCGCCGGCTGGCGGCGGTGGTCGATCGCGTCCGGGCCCGGTTCGGTCCCGACGCCATCCTCCCCGGCGGACTGGGCGGCCGCCAGTGATCAGGTCGGGTCGCCGCGTTTCTTCTTCTTCTGTTTCCGCTTGTCGTCCGCGGCGGCGGACGGCGGCGGCGTCTTGTCGGGCGACGTGTTGATCTCGTAGACCGGCAGGTCATCGTCGTCCGCGGGTGGCGCGCCGCCGATCTCGTAGACCTTCAGGTCGTCGGCTGCCACCTTGCCGCTCCCGATCTCGTAGACCGGCAGGTCGTCGTCGTCAGGCTTGCCGCCCTTGATCTCGTAGACCGGCAGATCGTCATCGGCCGCGGCTCCGACCTTGATCTCGTGGACCGGGAGGTCGTCGTTCCCGGCGGGCGTCGCGGCTTTCGTTGCGCCGCCGATCTCGTAGACGGGCAGGTCGTCGTCGTCCGTCACGGCGGCGGCCGGCGCGGGCACGGCGGGCGTGTCGTCGCCCTTCACGTGCTCGATCAGGTAGACCGGCAGTTCGTCGTCCTCGTCGCGGATCTCGTAGACCGGGATCTCGTCGTGACGATCGTCGCTCTCCAGCGACGCGGGCTCGTGGACCACGGTCGCGATCTCTCCGGCGGCGCTGTCGGCGGCCTCCTCGTCGCCCTTCAGCCAGACGAACGACTTCACTTCCTTCAGCCCTTCGTCGTCGTCGCGGAGGTTGATGATGATCTCGCCGTCTTCCCCCTCCACGACGATCGGCTCCGGCGGCAGCGCCGACTGCACCGGCGTCTCTTCGTCGACGACCGCCAGGCGCCCCTCCCACGACTTCATCATCTCGCTGAACGAGTTGACCAGGTCGGGGTCGAAGTCGGTCTTCACGCGACTCTCGATGAAGCGCAGCGCCGCCTCCGCCTCCCAGGCATCGCGGTACGGCCGGTTGGTGCGCAGCGCGTCGTACACATCGCAGATGTGCACCAGCTTGCTCGCCTGGTGGCACTCGCGATGGAAGTGCAGCGACGGATAGCCGCCTCCGTTGATCATGATGTGGTGTTCGTACGCGACCACCGCGGCCAGGTCCAGCATCCGGTCGCTCTCGACGATGATCCGCGCGCCATCGGCGGGGTGCTTCTTCATCACTTCCCATTCGTCGTCGGTCAGTCGCCCGGGCTTGGTCAGGATCTCCTTGGGAATGCGGACCTTGCCCAGGTCATGGAGCAGACCGGCGACCCCGAAGGCGCGGACGTCCTTGGCGCCCAGTCCCAGGTACTCGGCCAGCGCCATCGTCAGGACGCTGACGTTGAGCGAGTGCGTGGTGGTGTACTGGTCGAACTCCTTCAGCTGGACGAGCGGGATGACGATCTCGCGGCCGCCGTGCATCGCCACCGACAGCGAGCGCACCACCGTCTCCGCCTCGAGCAGGGGAATCTGGCCGTGCGACTGGACCTCCTCGTGCATCCAGCGGACGGTGTCGGCTTCTTCGCGCAGGGTATAGGCGATGCCGGCCACGGTGATCGCCTCGGCATCCTTGTGCGTGAGGCCGCCGGTCCCCTTCACGCCCACCGCGCCGTAGCGGATGTTCGAGCCGCGCTCCTGGCGCACGGTGGCGCTGTCGATCGCGACGGTCCCGATGCGCTGCAGGATGTCCTCGAGGAAACCATCGAAGTCGTCGCGCTCCACCGGGCCGATGAACTCGATGCGCTGGATGCCGGCGTTGGCGAGCTTGGTTCCCCAGTCCCACTCCTTGAGCTCGCGCATGGTCCGGCGCCGGTAGACGACATCGGCGCCGAGGAAGGAGAAGTCGGCGTACTGGTCCACGGCCTGCAGCCGCAGCAGCCGGTCGTAGGCGTGCTCGATGGCGCGCTCCCGCGCGGGATGGCCCGTGCCGTAGAGCGTCATCGTCTGCAGGGCCTGCGCGAACGACGTCAGGAACTGGACCGGTTCGCTCATGATCCCTTCTCCGGCCGGGCGGCCCGCTCGCGGGCCGCCGCCTCACGAGCGGCCGCTTCCTCTTCCTCGCGCGTCTGCACCGCGCGCATGAACTCGACGGTGGTCCGCGGCACGCGCACCCCCACCTGGCTGGGCCGGGCGGCGACGGCGCCGCGGATCTCCGGATCGTCGCTGGTACGCGCCAGCGCCATCAGGCGCGCGGCATCGGGGTGGTCGCGCCACTCGCCGGCGACCGCGGTGAGAATCGCCAGCAGCTCCGGCGACTTGGGCGCCAGCCCCTGTCGGCGCAGGGCGCGCTTCTTTCCCAGCGCGCGCTGGACCAGCCACAGGAGCGTCTCCTCGGTCGCCATCGACGCCATCACCCGGATGCCCAGCTGGCGGAGCTCCGGCGCGATGTCCGGATCGTCGACCTTGCGCATGATGCCCGGGACCGCATCGGGCGGGCAGTCGCCGAGGGCGGCGTTGAGCGCGGTGAAGACCATCCGCGGATCGGCGTCGCTCATCGCGATCGACAGCGCGTACGAGCGGGACGCGGGCGACCGCAGCGCGCACCGCAGCGCTTCCCGGCGCACGTCGGGGTCGGCGTGCTGGAGGTAGTCGGCCGCGTCGGCGTGCGACGGCGTCTCCGGAATCTGCGCGAGCAGCGCCAGCAGCCGCCGCTGGTTGGCCCAGCGGGCGCCGTCCATCCGGCTCAGGATCATCGGCGCGACATCCTTCCCGAGCGACAGCAGGAGCTCGCTCAACGGCCGCGCCGCCTGCTCGTCGGCGGCCTCGATCGCGTCGAGCAGCGGCGCGGCGGCGGCCAGTCCCATCTTCGCGATCAGCCGTTCCACCTGCGCACGATGTTCCAGCTTGCCCGCCAGCAGCGTGCGCAACCGGTCCTCGGTGGTGATCCGCTCCCAGATCATCGTGCGGATCTGGCTCTCCGGCGCGCGGTCGAGCAGGTCGAGCAGCGGCAGGAAGTTGTCGCGACCGGCCCGGGCGTCCACCGCCCGCCACAGCGCCTCGCCGACCGTCCCCACCTCCAGCGCCATCTGGATCATGCGCTCGGGCTCCGGCGGAAAGGCCTGGTCGGACGTCGTGAACAGCGGCGCCGACTGCGACATCTGCTCCAGCGCCTGTCGATAGGCATCCGGGTTGGGGTCGTCGAGTTTCCAGTCGCTGATCAGCTTGTGGACGTGCTCGCGGAGCGCCCCCTCGAATTCGCCCCGCACGTCCCCCGCATCCTGCTCGGCGTGCACCGCGAACTTCGACAGCAGCCGCATCATCGAATGCGACACCGTCTGCTTGGACGTGTCGGCCGCGGCCTGCACCAGCTCCACCACCGCGTCCACCGCCAGGCCCTGCGACGTGTCGAGCGCGAACCGCTTGCGCTGCAGCACGTCGCCGCCCATGTCCATCAGTCGCCGCAGCGTCTCCGGCCGCAGCGCCCGCACCAGCTTCGAGATCCGCCGCTGCAGCGCCAGCGCCTCCTGGCCGTGCGCGCGCTTCAACTCCTCGGCGATCTGCAGCAGGTACCCGACCACCACCTGGTCGTAGGCGACATCCTTGACCGAGTCGTCGATCGCCTGCGCCACCACCACCGGATCCGTGGAGGGCGGCGGCTCATCGGCGGCGCCGGTGCCGGTCGCCATCGCCGCGCGTGCCAACCCCACCCAGAGCTGCGCCGCCCGCGACCGCGCCCCGGTGTCCGGCTTCCCGCTCCCGCCCTTGGTGTCCCCCGCCTCGTGCGCCTCCACCGGCTTGTCCGCCCCCTCCTCCACCAGCTCCAGCTGGTCGAACGTCATCGGGTAGAGGCGGATGTGCGACCACTGGTGCAGGACTTCCGGCGGCTCCAGCCCCAGCGGCCGGTCGGTGCGCTGCGGCTCCACGGCGACCGTGGCCAGGAAGACCCGGATCTCGTCGGGCGTGGCGTCCTTCGCGAAGCGAATCGCGCCCAGCTGGTGCCGGTGCAGCCGGCCGGCGAGCTCGCGCAGCAGCGGGTTTTCGGGATCGGTGGCCACGCCCTCGATCACCAACTGGTTGCGCGCCACGCCCAGCGAAATCGAGTCGCGCTTGTCCAACAGCACGGTCAGGCGGCGCTCCACCCCGCGCACCGCGCCGTCCAGCAGCGGATGACCCGGCGGGTAGATGGAGTTCTTGTGCAGTCCGATCGACAGCTCGATGAGGAAATCCGCCAGATCCCGCGACAGCGCCGCGGATTCCCCGCTCGAGATCGGTCCCTTGCTCGTCATCGAGGAGTGCCGGCGTGAGCTGAAGCGGAGGGCGCGCGACGGCGCGCGCCCGCGGGCGACCGGTGGTCCATCTGTAGACGATGGGGACGACCCGGCGTTTCAGCCTCCCGCCCCCCTCAGCCGGTCCCGGCGGCTCCTCCCAGGTGCATCCGCCGCTCGGCGTTGGCGAACCGGTCCACCGCCTCAAGGGACCGCGACCCTCCGGTGGCCAGCGAAACCACCACACCCACGGCAAACGACAGCGGGATGGTCACCAGCGCCGGGTTCTTCAGCGGGAACCAGGCCTGGGTGTGCTTGAGGAGGTCGATCTGGACCGTGGGCGAGAGCCAGATGAGGAGCAGCGTCCCCGCCGTCCCCAGCAGCATCGCCGACACCGCGCCGGCGGTGGTGCACCGCCGCCAGAAGATCGACAGCACCAGCGCCGGGAAGTTGCCGCTGGCCGCGATCGCGAATGCCAGTCCCACCATGAAGGCGACGTTCTGCCCCTTGAACGCGATCCCCAGCACGATCGCCACCACCGCCAGCACCACGGTCGCCCCGCGTGCCACCCGCAACTGCTCGGTGGCGTTGGCCTCGCCCCGCCGCACCACGTTCACCCACAGGTCGTGCGACAGCGCCGCCGCGCCCGAGAGGGTGAGGCCGGCCACCACCGCGAGGATGGTCGCGAACGCGACCGCGGCGATGAAGCCCAGTACCGGCGTCCCGCCCAGGTACTCGGCCAGGAGCGGCGCCGCCATGTTCCCGCCCTTGTCCACCGCCTTGATCGCGTCCGGACCCACCAGCACCATCGCCCCGAACCCGAGGATGAACGTCATCAGGTAGAAGAAGCCGATCAGCCCGGTGGCGTAGAACACCGAGGTGCGCGCCGCCCGGGCGTCGGGCACCGTGTAGAACCGCATGAGGATGTGCGGCAGGCCGGCGGTCCCGAACATCAGCGCCATTCCCAGCGAAATCGCGTCGAGCGGGTTCGACACCAGCTTCCCGGGCGCGAGTACCCCGGCGCCGTACTTCTCGGCGGCCGCCGCGAACAGGCGGAGCGGGTTCATCCCGAACTGCGCCAGCACCATCACCGCGAGCATGAACGCCCCGAACATCAGCAGCACCGCCTTCACGATCTGCACCCAGGTGGTGGCGAGCATCCCGCCGAACAGCACGTACGCGAGCATCGCCGCGCCGACGATCGCGACCGCGGTCTCGTAAGGCAGCCCGAACATGAGGCGGATCAGCCCGCCGGCCCCCACCATCTGCGCGATCAGGTAGAGGATGACCGTCGCCAGGGTGCCCACCGCCGCCGCCAGCCGCACCGGCGTCTGGGACAATCGGGCCGCCACCACATCCGCGAACGTGTACCGCCCCAGGTTCCGCAGCGGCTCGGCGATCAGGAAGAGCACCACCGGCCACCCCACCAGCCATCCGGTCGAGTAGATCAGTCCGTCGAACCCGGTGGTCGACACCAAACCGGCGATGCCCAGGAACGAGGCCGCGCTCATGTAGTCGCCCGCCAGCGCCAGACCGTTCTGCCGGGCGCTGATCGTGCGGCCGGCGGCATAGAAGTGATCGGTGGTCTTGGTGCGGCGCGCGGCCCACCACGTGATCCCCATCGTGATCGCGATGAACACGAAAAAGAACCCCATCGCCACCACGTTCGGCTCGCCAATGCGCGTCGCCGGCGCGGCCGTCGCGGCCGCTTGCAGGAGCATAGGCGCCGTCATGCCTGGCTCCTCGTTCCTCGTTCCTCGTTCTCTTTCCCCAGTCTGTCCACATGCACGTCATAGTGCCGGTTCGCCCAGTGCATGTAGATCCACGTCAGCAGCCAACTGGCGAGGATGACCACCACCCCCAGCAGCATCCCCAGGGTCAGCCCCGGCGCGAGCAGCGTGCCGAGCAGCGGTTTGTCGTACGCGATGAGCGCGATGAAGCCGAAGTAGACCGCGGTCATCGCGATCGTGAGCGTGATCGCGACCCGCCAGCGGGCGCGGGCCAGGGCGCTGAGGTCCGGTGCGGGATCGGGCATCGAGGCGGGAGTGGAGGGGGCGGGACCAGCCAACTGGCGCGAACTCGACCGGCGGGAAGAAAGCCGTTCCCCTCCGGCCGGGCAAGGCGGGCACTGTGCGCTGGCGCACTCACGCCGGCCGCGTCCACCTGCTAGTCTGAAAACATGCGTCCGTCCCGCCGCGTCACCGCCCTCGCGTTCGCCCTCGTCGCCGGCAGCCTGATCGCCGGGTGCGACGGCGGCTCGAATTCGTCCGCGCCGCCGCCCCCTCAGCCGCGGCTGGAGATCGCGGCCGGAGACACCCAGTCCGCCGACGCCGGCCAGCCGCTCGCCGACTCGCTGGCCGTGAGGGCGGTGGACGCATCCGGCGCGGCGGAGGGCAACGTCCTGGTGCGCTGGACCGCGACCGGGACGGCGATCGCGTCACCGGAGTCGTCGTTCACCGCCGCGAACGGGATCGCCCGGACGCGACTCACCCTCGGCGCCACACCGGGGAGCTACACGGTCACCGCCCAGGCGGCCGGCCGTGCGCCGGTCCAGTTCAGCGTCCTCGCCAGAACCCCAGCGGGGACGGTCAACCTCGCCCTCCAGCCGGTGGCGAGCGGGCTCACCCAGCCGCTCTTCGTCACCGCGCCGGCGGGCGACTCGCGCGTCTTCGTGGTTGAGCAGGTGGGACGGGTGCGGATCGTCCAGAACGGGCTGCTGCTCGCCGCCTCGTTCCTCGACATCCGGAACCGCGTGATCTTCGCCGACGAACGGGGGCTGCTGAGCGTCGCCTTCGATCCGAAGTACGCGCAGAACGGGTATTTCTACGTCGACTACATCGACACGAACGGCAACACCCAGGTCGACCGGTACACGGTGTCGTCCGGCGATCCGAACGTGGCCGACACCACCACCCGTCTCCCGATCCTCGGCGTCACGCAACCGTACACCAACCACAACGGCGGGCTGCTCCTGTTCGGCACCGACAGCCTGCTGTACGTGGGGCTGGGCGACGGCGGGAGCGCCGGCGACCCGCAGGGCTACGGGCAGAACCAGAACACGCTCCTGGGGAAGATCCTTCGCTTGGACGTGCGCGGCGCCACCGCCCAGGCGCCGTACGCGATCCCGGCCGGCAATCCGTTCGTGGGGCAGGCCGGCAAGCGGGGCGAGATCTGGGCGTACGGCCTCCGCAACCCGTGGCGGTTCTCCTTCGACCGCGTGGCGGGTCGCCTCTACATCGGCGACGTCGGCCAGAACCGGGAGGAGGAAATCGACATCGCCGACGCCGGCCAGGCCGGACTGAACTACGGCTGGAACACCATGGAGGCATCGCTCTGCTACCCATCCGATCCATGCAGCAGTGCCGGGCTGGTGCTGCCGCGGATCGAGTACGACCACTCCGCGTCAGGCGGGTGCGCGGTCACCGGCGGCTACGTCTACCGCGGCACCATGATCCCGGAGATCGTCGGCCACTACTTCTACTCCGACTACTGCAGCGGCTGGCTCCACAGCTTCCGCTTCGACGGGACCCGCCTGACGGACTTCGCGGAGTGGAACGTCCCCAACGTCGGGAACATCTCCTCGTTCGGCGAGGATGCCGCCGGCGAGCTCTACCTGACCTCGTTCAACGGCACCGTTTACCGGCTGGTGAAGCAGTAGGCGGCTGGACGCGGTCCCCGCGGCGCGATAACTCCCCCGCGTGAACCCCTCCGCTTCCCCCCGGCTCTCGCCCGCGCGCCACGCCACCCTCGATGCGGCCGCGCGCCGGATCGCGCCCCGCGCCTGGCCGCCGGCGACGCCGGCCGGCGACCTCACCGACGCCATCGAGACGCGGATCACCGGCATGGTCCCGCACAAGCGCGCCGACTTTGAGCTGGTCCTCGACCTGCTCGGCCACCCGCTGAGCGCGTTCGTCACCGTGGGCCGGTTCACGCCCTTCGCGCGGCTCGACGGCGCGCGCCAGGACCGGCTGCTCGAGCGGTGGAGCCGGTCGCCGCTGCCGCCACTGCGCACGGTCCTGCAGGCGGTCCGCCGGCTGGTGCTCGCCATCCACTACTCGCGCCCCGAGGTTTCAAGGACCGTCGGTTACCTGGGGCCGCTCAGCGAACGGCGGCCCGTGTACCCGTGGGAGGGGCCGGTCCCGGGCGCCGCCACGCTGGACGCCGAGCCGGTGGCGCGCGCCCCGGCCGGCGCGCCGCACAAGGTGGTCGATGGGGCCCGTGACGCGCTCGCCTGGCGTGAGGCGCACCGCGTCCCCGGCCGCGTCACCACCGGCGCCGAACTCGCCGGCGACGTCCGCCTCACGACGGAGGTCCTGGTCATCGGCACCGGCGCCGGCGGCGCGGTGGCCGCGGCGCGCCTGGCCGAGGCCGGCCGCGAAGTCGTGCTCCTCGAGGAAGGGGGCTTCTGGACCGCGGCCGACTTCACCGAGCGCGAGGTCGACATGACCGAGCGGCTCTACGCCGAGCAGGGGCTGCGCGCCACCGAGGACCTGGCGGTGACGATGCTGCAGGGGCGCGCGGTGGGAGGGGGCACCACGGTCAACTGGATGATCATGCTGCGCACCCCGGACTGGGTCCTGGACGAGTGGGCGCGCGACGCCGGGGCCACCGGCCTCTCGCCCGCCGAGCTGCGCCCGGTGTTCGAGCTCATCGAGCGGGAGGTGCACGCCCGCACGGTGCCTGACGACGCGCACTCGCCCAACAACCGGATCCTGCTCGACGGTGCCGCCGCCCTCGGCTGGCGGGCCGGTCCGGCGGTGATCAACGCGGCCGGCTGCGTGCGCGCGGGCACCTGCGGCTTCGGCTGCCGCTACGACGCCCGGCGCGGGGCGGCGCGGACCTGGATCCCCCGCGCCCTCGCCGCCGGCGCCCGCCTGTACTGCGATGCGCGCGCGGACCGGATCGAGCTGGCCGGCGCCGGACCGCGCCGCACCAAGCGCGTGACCGCCACCCTGCTCGACCGCGCCGGAGGCCCGCCACGCGGACGCCTCACGATCGAGGCGCCGGTCGTCGTGCTGGCCGGCGGCGCCGTCGGGACGCCGGCGCTGCTTCTGCGGTCGGGACTGGGCGGCGGCGGCGTGGGACGCTGGCTCCGCCTCCACCCCACCACCGCCGTCGTCGGCCGCCACGACCGCGAAGTCTACGCCGCGGCCGGCATCCCCCTGTCGACGATGTGCGACCACTTCCTGCGCGGCGACGACGGCTACGGCTTCTGGATCGAGTGCCCGCCCTTCCACCCGTCGCTGGCCGCGGTCGCTTGCCCGGGATTCGGCGAGGGGCACCACCGGGTGCTCGACGACTTCCCCCGGCTGGCGGCGATGATCGCGCTCGCCCGGGACGGCGCGGATCGCCTGCGCTCCTCCGGCGCGGTGACCGTCGACCGGAGCGGCCGGACTCGCATCCGCTACCGCCTGGCGCCGCGCGACGCCCGGACCCTCACCGCGGCGATCGAGGCCGCCGCGCGCCTGCAGCTCGCCGCCGGCGCCCGCGAGGTGCTCACCCTCCACCGGGATCCCGTGCGCCTCACGAGCGAGCGTGACCTGGCCACGCTCCGCGACCGCCCGATGGGCCCGAACGACATCTCGCTGTTCTCGGCGCACGTGAACGGCACCTGCCGGATGGGCACCGATCCGGCCAGCTCCGGCGCCGACCCGGATGGCACGCGCCACGGCGTCCCCGGCCTCTACATCTGCGACGGCTCGCTCCTCCCCACCGCGCCCGGCGTGAATCCGCAGGAGACGATCATGGCGCTGGCGTCCGTCGTCGCCGGCCGCATCCGGCCCTGACCGGGCCGCCCGACATTCCCCTCGCCCCGTATTGCGAACCCTTCGGCCGCCGGTATAATCCACAGGCGACTTCCGACCGCCGCCACCCACCGAGGACGCGATGCCCGAGACCGACACCAAGCAGATCGAGGAACGCATCAAGGCCCTGCAGCGCGCCGTGTACTACCTGATCTGGAAGCGCAGCGGCTTTGGCGAGCACTGCATCCACTGCGATCACGCCTACCCCGGCCACGAGAACAAGTGCAAGGCGGCCGAGGTCGAGCAGCTGATCCGCTGACCTGGTAGCGCACGGAGGGCCGACCGGCCCTCCGCCGCGCCGCCGGTGCGGCGCGCCGCCGCCCGACCGTTCCCGTGTCTCCCTCGCGCGGCCCCGTGCGCCCGGATTCGTCGGCGCCCCCCTCACACTCCCCTCCCCTCTCCGACCGGCCGGCCATCGTCGTCACCCGGCGCCTCCCGCCCACCGTCGAGGAGCGCCTCACCGAGCTGTTCGACGCCCGCTTCAATCCCGACGACGTTCCGCTCTCTCCCGAGCAGCTGGCCGACGCGATGCGCAGCGCCGATGGCCTGCTCTGCACGCTCACCGACCGGATCGGCGCCGACCTCCTCAACACGCCGCTGCGCCAGGTGCGGATCCTGGCCAACTTCGGCGTCGGCTACACCAACATCGACGTCAAGGCCGCGAAGGCCGCCGGGATCGTGGTCACCAACACGCCGGACGTCCTCACCGACGATACCGCCGACCTCACGATCGCCCTGATGCTGATGGTCGCCCGCCGGCTGGGCGAGGGGGAGCGGCTGGTGCGCGACGGCAAGTGGACCGGGTGGCGCCCCACCGACATGCTCGCCACCTCGCTCACCGGCAAGACGCTCGGGATCATCGGGATGGGACGGATCGGCCGGGCGGTGGCCCGGCGCGCGTCGGGCGGGCTGGGGATGTCGGTGACCTACTACAATCCGTCGGCAATGCCGGCCGACGCGGCCGCCACGTTAGGCGCAGAGCGGAAGGATTCGATCGAGGCGGTGCTCGACGAGGCGGACGTCCTCACCCTCCACTGCCCCTCCACCCCGCAGACGCACCACCTGATCAACGCCCCGCGCCTCACCCGGATGAGGAACACCGCCTTCCTCATCAACACCTCCCGCGGCGACGTCGTCGATGAGTCCGCCCTGATCGAAGCCCTGCGCGCCGGGCAGATCGCCGGCGCCGGCCTCGATGTCTACGAGCACGAGCCCCGGGTCCCGAAGGCGCTCCTCGACATGGAGAACGTCGTCCTTCTCCCCCACATCGGGAGCGCCACCCTCGAAACCCGGGTCGCCATGGGTGAACGGGCGATGGTCAACCTGGTCGCGTTCTTCGCCGGCCGCGAGCCACACGATCGGATCGTCTGACCGCGGACCCGCCCGGGCCGCGATGCCTGCTCCCGTGCTTTGCCTCCCGATCCGGCGGGACGTAGCATCCACGGATGGCGACGTCCTCCCCATCACCTTCGCCCCCACCCGATCCCGCCTCCCCGGCCATCGAAGCGCTGATCGCGCGGTTCGCCGGTATGGTGAGGCGGGTGGGGCGCGGACGTCGCCTCTCGGACGGGGACGTCGATGACGTCCTCCAGGAGGTCCGGATCCGCGTCTGGCGCGCGCTCGGCACCGGTGAGAAAATCGCCGCCGCCCCTGCGTCCTATGTGTACCGGACGGCCGTTTCGGCGGCGCTGGACCTCATTCGCCGGCGCCGCGGCCGCGAGGTGGAGCTCGAAACGCTCGACGCCCGCGGACCCGCGCCATCCGGCGATCGGGGTCCGGTGACACCGGACCGTAGTCTGGAGCGCTCCGAGCTCGGTGAGCGGATCTGGCAGGCGGTGGACGCCATCGCCGACGCGCGGCGGGCGGTCGTACGCATGTACCTCAACGGCTATCGATTGGACGAGATCGCGACGCTCCTCGACTGGACACCGGCCCGGACGCGCAACCTGCTGTATCGCGGACTCGGCGATGTGCGCCGCCGCCTCGGCGACCTGGGCATTGGACCCGGAGGACGAACCGAATGACCGACGAACGGCTGCAGGCGCTGTACGCCGAAGTCGTCGCCCGCCGGGCGGAGGCGGCCGGGCGCGGCCGTCCCGCCTGCCCGGCGCCGGACGCGATCCTCGCGCTGGTGGAGCGCGCCGGCGCGGAGGTGGGCCGGCTGGCGACGCTCGACCATGTCATGGCATGCGCGGCGTGCCTGGCCGAGTTCGAGCTGCTGCGCGCGGTCGTGGTGGCGGGACGGCCGCCGGCCGGCCGGCGGCTGACGTGGCCGGTGCTGGCGCTGGCCGCGACGGTGCTGATTGCCGTGGGACTCGGTGGGCTCTGGCGGGCGCGGCAGGACCGCGCGCCGGGGCCGCCGGTCATGCGCGGCGGCGCGGAGGGGGCGGTGTCGACGGTGCTGCCCGACCCGGACCGGCCGGCGGCACGGCCGGTGGTGTTCGTGTGGCACGCGGTGCCGGGTGCGACTCGTTATGCGCTGGAGATGATCGATCCGGATGGCCGCCCGGCGTTCATGGCCGGAACGGCGGATACCAGCGTCACGCTGCCGCCCACGGTCACACTGGACGCCGGCGCCGAGTATCGCTGGATCGTCCGTGCGGCGCTGGCAGGCGGCGGCGAGCGCCGGTCGGCGGCCCGCGCCTTCCGGGTGGCCAGTCCGTAGGGCCCGGTAGGCCTAACTCTTCGGCGACCGGAGGGCGACCCGCGCGAACGGGTCCCCCACCAGGACGAAGGCCGCCCATTCGCTCACCGGCGCCCCGCGGGACCGCGCGTCGAGCTTCGCGGCGTGCAGCGCCGCGCCGGCCCGGGCGCCGTGCGCCAGGGCCGCGTAGAACGCCGAGACGAACCGCACCGTGCTCGCGTCGCCGATCGGCCACTGCGTCGCCACCACCGCCCTCGCCCCCGCCTCCAGCAGCGGCCCGGTCAGACCCTGCACCCCCTCGCCGCCCACCACCACGCCGCCGGCGGTGCGGCAGGCGGACAGCACCACCAGCTCGGCGTCGAGACGCAGCCGCGCCAGGTCGCCCGGGCCCACCACACCGTCCTCGCCGCCGCCCGGCGACAGCAGCAGCGCCGTCCGCGCCAGCGTCCGCTCGTCCACCACCGCGTGGGTGGCGAAGTGCAGCAGGTCGAACCCGGCCAGCGGCGCCCGCTTCAGCCAGGCCTCGCTGGCGTCCTGCCGCAGGCGCACGTCGGCGCGCCGTGCATAACGAGCCACCAGCTCGGCCTCACGCCCGGAGGCGGGCAGCCGCGGGAATGCCCCGCGCATCGCGCCGTTGCCCGACGAGTCGGCCGCCGCGCCGGCACCGGGCATGGGGTCGCCCAGCGCGAGGATGGCCCCGCCGGCTCCCGGCCGCGTCCGCGCCCGACGCCAGAGCCGCACTTCCACCGCCGCCGACGGCGCGATGCTCACCGCGAAGCGCTCCAGCACCGGCCGGTCATCGGCAGTCCGCAGCACCTCGAACGGCACCCGGTGCAGGACGTCGTCGGGGATCACCACCAGCCCAACGATGCCCGCCGGCAGGCCGGCCACCACCGCCCCCAGCAGGGCCGAGCCCAGCTCGCGGGCCAGCGCCGGCGCCTCGGACCCGCTCTCCACCAGCGCGGCAAATCGCGCCACCCGCGCCTCCAGCGAATCGATCGACGCCAGTCTATGGCTGGTCAGGCCAGCCCGGGTGAGCACGAACACCGTGGTGGGCTCGCCCCCGCGGCCGGTCACATACTCCACCACGGCGGTCCGGCCGTCCGGCAGCGCCGCGATCACGTCGTCCACGGTGGCGGCCGCCATCGCGCGCCGGCTGCTGTCGCGCGCGCCGCCCTCGTGCCCCTCCTCCTCGCGCAGCGACTCGCCCTGCACCAGGCGATCGAGCAGCTCGCGTGCCCGCCGGCGTTCCGCGAGCGAGAATGCCAGCGCCACCCGGCCGCGGCCGGCCAGGGCGTCCAGGACGGTCGCCACCCCCTGGTCGCTGTCGAGTCCCGTCTCGTTTACCTGGAACGCGAGCAGCCGCAGATCCCGCTCGCGCAGGCTGGCCCGCCACCGATCGAGCTCGTCCATTGCCGCGTCCAGCTCGGCGCCGGCGCTGTCGATCGCCAGCTCGCCGCCTCGCCTCGCGTACACCTCGGCCAGGAGCACATGGGACTGGTACAGGCGCACCGGCTGCTGCGGAGCGGTCCACAGCCGGCGCAGGGCGCGCTCCGCCTCGGTCAGGTCGCCGCGCCCCAGCGCCACGATCGCCAGCTGGTAGTCCAGCCCGCGCTCCCATCCCGTCATTCCGCGCGTGCGCGCGATCCCCAGCGCCGCGTCCAGCTCGCGCCCGGCGGCGCTCCAGTCCGCCTCCATCATCGCCAGGCTCGCCAAACCGTTATGCAGCGTGAGTTGCGCGGCCGGCCGGCCGCTCTTCTCCTCCAGCGCCAGCGACTCGCGATAGGCGGCGCGGGCACGCGGAATGTCCCGCCCGGCGCGGGCCATGTCGCCCTCCAGCGCCCTGGCCGCCGCCTCGCCGTACGGATCGCCCTGTGCCGCCAGCAGCGCCGATGCCCTCGCCGCCTCAGCCGTGCCGCTGTCCATTTCGCCGATCCGGAGCGAGATCTCGGCGAGATTCATGTTCGCCCACGCCTCCGTCGACGCGGCACCCGACCGGCGCGCCTCCCCGATGGCCGCCCGCAGATCCGAACGCGCCGCGCCGAAGTCGCCAATCGTCCCCCGCGCCCACCCCAGCCACTGGAGCGCCACCGACAGGCCGGCATGGTCGCGCGCGGCGCGATACTCGCCGACGGCCATCGACAGGTACAAGCCCGCCGAATCCATGACGCCCCGCACGATGTAGTGCTGCGCCAGCAGGTGCAGGCAGCTCGCGTGGTAGCGCCGGTCGCCGGCCCGTTCCTCCAGCTCCGCGCCGGCCTGCGCCTCGGCCCGCGCGCCGTCGCGCCCGGTGGCGCTCAACAGCGCGGCCCGCGCGCACCGGACCGCTCCCCGCAGGCGGTCGTCCGCGGGCGGCACCAGCCGGGCCGCGCTGTCGAGCAGCGACTCGGCCGGCGCCGCCGAGGTCCGGATGCGCGTGAGCGCCAAGCCGATCAGCGACTCCGTTTCCGCCGCCGAGTCCCCAATCGCGTGCGCCTCGCGCACCGCCAGCGCCAGCCACTCGTCGGCGCGCCCATACTGGCCGCGCACGCGGAGCGCCGACGCCTGACCCAGCCGCGCCTGGACGGCGTACCCGTCGAGTGCCGCGCTGTCGCGCGTGAACAGGAGCGCGTAGTCGTGCGCCGCGGTCGCGTAGTCGAATCGCAGTCGCGCGAGCGTCGCCACGCCAAGCCGGGCGGCACGGTCGGTGGAGTCGCGTCGCAGTCGCGCGCGCCACGCCGCCTCGAGCGCCGGCGCGCTGTCGCCCTCCACCGCGCGCGTCGCCTGCAGCAGGATCCGTCGCGGAGTCTCCGTCGCCTGGCCCTGCGGCACCAGCAGGAGCGCGGCGACCACCGCCGGCATCAGCATCCCCGAGCAATACCGCGCCAGGACCGATCCGGCAAGTCGGCGGCGACCCGCGGAAGCACCCGCGCCACACCCTGCACGATCTCCCCGGTGCCACTAAGTTACTGGCGCGAAGCCCGCTCGAATTCCCGCACCCGGCGACGCCCCCCAACGGTTCGCTGACGCAGTCCCCTCGGATCCAACGTGCCGTCCTCGCCACCCGCCCTGCAGACCGCCGCGCCCTCGACGACCGACGCGTCCACCATGGACCTCGAGACTCTCTGCATCAACACTGTCCGCACCCTCGCCATGGATGCGGTCCAGCAGGCCGAGTCGGGGCATCCGGGCACGCCGATGGCGCTCGCGCCGCTCGGCTACGTCCTCTACACCCGGCACCTTCGCCACAACCCATCCGACCCCAGGTGGCCCGACCGCGACCGCTTCGTCCTCTCGTGTGGCCACGCGTCGATGCTGCTCTACAGCCTGCTCTACCTGACCGGCTACGACCTCACCCTCGACGACCTGAAGAACTTCCGGCAGTGGCACAGCCGGACGCCCGGTCATCCCGAGGTCGGCGAGACGGCCGGCGTCGAGACCACCACCGGCCCGCTGGGCCAGGGCTTCGGGAACGCCGTCGGGATGGCCGCCACCGAAGCGCACCTCGCCGCGGTTTTCAATCGCCCCGGCCACCAGATCATCGACCACCACACCTGGTTCGTGGCCAGCGACGGCGATCTCATGGAGGGCGTCTCCCACGAAGCGGCGTCGTTCGCGGGTCACTTCCGCCTGGGCAAGCTGATCGGGTTCTACGACGACAACCGCATCACGATCGACGGCGCTACCGATCTCACGTACAGCGACGACGCTCAGCGCCGGTTTGAAGCCTACGGATGGCACGTCCTGCGGGTCGCTGACGTGAACGACCTCGCGGCGCTCGACGCCGCCGTCGCCGCGGCCCGCGCCGAAACCGGTCGGCCGTCGCTGATCATCGTCCGCTCGCACATCGGCTTCGGCTCCCCCAACCGGGTGGACACCGCCAAGGCGCACGGCGAGCCGCTCGGCGAGAAGGAGGTGGAGCTCGCCAAGCGCCAGCTGGGCTGGCCGACGCTCGACAAGTTCCACGTGCCTGACGAGGCGCTCGCCGCCTGGCGCCAGGCCCGGCCGCGCGGTGAGGCGCTGCACGAGGCGTGGCGCCGCCGCCTGATCGCCTACGCGAAGGAGCATCCGGCCGAGGCCAGGGAACTGGGCCGCCGCCTCCAGCGCGACCTCCCCGGCGGCTGGGAGAGCGCCATTCCGCGCTTCACCGCCGAAAACGGCTCGGTCGCCTCACGAGCCGCCTCGGGTGTGGTGCTCAACGCCATCGCCCCGAAGCTCCCCGAGCTCATCGGCGGCTCCGCCGACCTCAGCGGGTCGAACCTCACGACGGTGAAGGACGGCGGGACCTTCAGCGCCGCCGCGTACGGCGCGCGCAACATCCCGTTCGGCATCCGCGAGCACGGCATGGCGTCGATCATGAACGGGATGGCGCTCCACGGCGGGGTGATCCCCTACGGCGGCACCTTCCTCGTCTTCGCCGACTACATGCGGCCCTCCATCCGCCTCGCGGCGCTGATGAAGCAGCACGTGATCTACGTCTTCACGCACGACTCCATCGGCCTGGGCGAGGACGGGCCCACGCACCAACCGATCGAGCAACTCACCGCGCTCCGCTGCATCCCCAACCTCACCGTCATCCGCCCCGCCGACGCCGACGAGACCGCCCAAGCCTGGCGAGTCGCGGTGAAGCATCGCGGCGGGCCGGTGGCCATAGTCCTCACGCGACAGAAACTGCCGTTTCTGGAACACCCGTTCGATGCGGCCGCCGGGCTCGCCCAGGGCGGGTACGTCCTCGTCGACCCGCCAGCCGGGCGGCCCGAGATCGTGCTGCTCTCCAGTGGCTCGGAGGTGTCGATAGCGCGGGATGCCGCGCGGCAGCTCGAGCCGGCCGGGATCCGCGCGCGCGTGGTGAGCATGCCCAGCCACGAGCTGTTCGCGGCCCAGCCCGCGTCGTATCGCGACGGCGTGTTGCCGCCCGGCGTCCCCCGCATCGCGATCGAGGCGGCGCATCCGATGAGCTGGCAGCGCTGGGTGGGTGACTCGGGACGCGTCATCGGCCTCGAGCGGTTTGGCGCCTCGGCCCCCTGGCAGCGCGTCTACCAGGAACTCGGGCTGACCCCCGGACACCTGGCGGCCGCCGCGCGAGAGTTGCTCGGACGCTAGTCCCGGCGTCAGTTCAGATGTCGGCCCGGAAGCCACGGCGCCCCTGAGGCGCCCCGCTCCGGGCCAAGGCCCATCGTCTCTCGCCGTTCATGCCCCAGTCGGTCGTTGTCAATTACGCGACGTTCCTGATTCAGGCCGCCGGCGCGCTCCTCAGCGCATCGGTGTTTTACAGCTTCTACCGGCACAACGCGAAGGGATACCTGCTGCACTGGACGAAGAGCTGGTTCGCCCTGTGCATCTATCTCCTGTTCAGCGGCGTCGGGCTCTTCCTCCTGCGCATTCTCCCGGCGGATGACCCGCTCCGCCTGACGATGTCGATCACATCGGCGCTGGCGGGATACGTCCAGATCGCGTGGCTGATCTTCGGTACCCGCGAGCTCGCCACCGGGAATCCCGTCCCCCGCCGGACGCAGCAGTGGATCCTCGCGTCGGCCGTGATCGTCGGCGTGGCGACCACGGTGCTGTTCGTTGACGATCCCACCGCCACCCTCCCGCGATTCTTCAGCCGGGTGGTGGTGCGCCTGCTGGTCGCCGGCCTGGTCTTCCTCTATGCCGGCTACACCGTCTGGCGCGCCTACGCGCCCAGCCGCGCGATCGGACACCGCCTCGTCAGCATGGCGTTCCTGCTCTACGGCCTGGAGCAGTTCCACCTGTTCGTCATGGGCTACGTCACCGTGGTCCGGCAGGAAGAGTTCAGCTACCTGCAGTACATGGGGTTCGTCGACTTCCTCCTCCAGTTCGCGGTGGGCATGGGGCTCGTCATCTGGCTGCTCGAGGAAGAGCGCAAGGCCACCGTCGATGCCTCGGCGCGCATCGAGCACCTGGCCTACCACGATGCCCTCACCGGGCTCCCCAACCGCCAGCTCCTGCTCGACCGCCTGAATCGCGCGGTGGTGCACGCGCGCCGCAAGAAATACCAGCTGGCGGTGTTCTTCGTGGATCTGGACCGCTTCAAGGTCATCAACGACTCGCTCGGCCACTCGTTCGGCGACCAGCTCCTGCAGACGATCAGCCAGCGGGTGGTCGACACCCTCCGCATCGACGACACCGTGTCGCGGATCGGCGGCGATGAGTTGGTCATCCTCTCGCCCCAGATCTCGCAGGCCGAGGACGCGGCCAAGATCGCGCGCAAGGTGCGCGATACGATCAAGCAGCCCATCAACATCGGCGGGCGCGAGCTGTTCGTCACCTCGAGCATCGGGATCGCGGTCTTCCCCGAGGACGGCGACGACGCCGAGACCCTCCTGAAGAACGCCGACACCGCGATGTACCGGGCCAAGGCCGAGGGTCGCGACAACTTCCAGCTCTACACCGCCGCCATGAACGCCAAGGCGCTCGAGCACCTCGCGCTCGAGAACGCGATGCGGCGGGCGGTGGAGCGCGGCGAGTTCCTCGTCCACTACCAGCCGATCTTCGACACCGAGTCGACGCGCGTCATCGCCGTCGAGACGCTCCTCCGCTGGCGCCACCCCGAGCTCGGCGTCCTCTCTCCCGAGGAGTTCGTTTTTCTCGCCGAGGCCACCGGGCTGATCGTCCCGATCGGCGAGTGGGCCCTGAAAATGGCCTGCGCGCAGGTGAGGGAGTGGCAGCTGGCCGGCCACACACACCTGCGGGCGGCCGTGAACCTCTCGGTCCGCCACCTCCTTCACGGTGACTTCGTCGCTCGCGTGAGGCAGACCCTGGCCGACACCGGGCTCCCCGCCGGGTCGCTCGAGCTCGAGATCACCGAGTCGATCGCGATGCACAGCGATGATGCCACCATCGACAAGTTCCGCGACCTGCGGAAACTCGGCGTCCGGATCACCATCGACGACTTCGGCACCGGCTATTCATCGCTCAGCGTGCTGCGCCTCTTCCCGGTGGACGCGGTGAAGATCGACCGCTCGTTCGTGAGCGTCACCACCGGCGCGGCCGCCGACACCGCCATCGCCAGCGCGGTGATCGCGATGGCCCACTCGCTCGAGCTGACGGTGACCGCCGAGGGCGTCGAGAACGAGGAGCAGCTGCGTTTCCTGCGCGAGCAGCGCTGCGACACGTGGCAGGGCTTCCTGGGCGCGCGCCCCGCCCCGGCCGCGGAGTGCGGCGTCTTCCTGAATCAGCGCTCCGAGCGCCTCGCCGGCTCGCCCGTCTCCGCCTGACGAGGCGGCCGCGGCGGTGCCCGCCAGGCCGGCGCCGGCACCCGCGGACCGCACCGGACAATTCCCCCTGCCTTACAAGTCGGCCTCGTCCAGCCGGCCACCGGTGATCACCAGCACCGCCACCTGACCGGCCAGTGAGGCGGACGCGGCCAGCACGTCCAGCGCCGCGAGCGTGGTCGCGCTGGTGAACTCGGCCGCCACCCCCGCGTCGTGCGCCAGCCGCCGCTGCGCCGCCGCCGTCTCCTCGTCCCCCACGGCGACCATCGTGCCGCCGCTGTCGGCGACCTCGCGCAGCACCCGGCGCCCGTTCCGGGGCCGGCGCACCGCGATCGACGCGGCCCGGGTCGTGCCCGTGTCGTCCGCCGGATCCGTTGGCGTCGCGAGGCCGGCAGGACCCCGTCGCCGGCCTTCGTCGCCTGGGGCAGCGGCGTCCCACCGCGCCACGAGTGGCGAGATCGCCCGCGCCTGAACCCCCGCCAGCCGCGGCACCGCGCCGGTGATCCCGCAGCGCCGCAGCTCGCGAAACCCCTTTCCCAGCGCGCCCAGCGTGCACCCGTCGCCCACCGGGGCCACCACCAGGTCCGGCACCGCCCCGCCCAGCTGCTCGACGATCTCGAACGCCGCCGTCTTCTTCCCCTCCACCAGGTACGGGTTGAGCGCGCAGTTCCGGCTGTACCACCCGTGCGCCGCCACTTCCCGCTCGCATTCGTCGAACGCCTGGTCGTAGTTGCCTGACGAGACGCGCACTCGCGCGCCGAACAGCCGCAGCCAGGCCAGCCGCGTCCGCGACGCCTGCGCCGGCACGAACGCGTGGCACTCCAGCCCCGCGCTCGCGCAGAATCCCGCCAGCGAGATCGCCGCGTTCCCCGCCGACGCGCACGCCAGCACGCGGCGCCCGGCGGCCACCGCCATGCTCACCCCGATCGCGGTCGCGCGATCCTTCAGACAGCGGGTGGGGTTCCGCGTCTCGTCCTTGAGCCAGAGCTCCCGCAACCCGTAGCGCGTGGCCAGGCGCGGCGCGGGCACCAACGCCGACCCGCCCACCGGCAGTCCCACCGGCGGCGCATCGGTGGGCAGCAACGGGCGGTAGCGGAAGATCCCGTCTCCCACCGAACCGCGCGCGAGCGCCGCCCGGAAGGCGTCGCCCGCGCGCTCGTAGTCATACTCGACGTCGAAGATTCCCGGATCGGACGCGTCGCCGTCGGCGCGACAGTGAGGACAGTCGTACGCCGACGGATTCAGCGGAGCGGTGCGGTTGCACCGGAGGCAGCGTAACCCGGTGGCGAGCGACCCTCCGCCTGTCACCATCAGGAGGTGGACGGGGAGGCGGGGGCGGATGCCTGTGCCGCGTCCCCTCCCTTCGCATTTCTCCCACCCTCCTCCCTCCCTCCCTCCCTTCCTCCCTCCCTTCCTCCCCCCGGCTTCCGCGCCCGCACGAACGCGCTCACGAACTTCCCGTCGATCGCCGCGCCCTCGACGTCCGGATCCAGCCCCGCGCTCTCCAGGAACTGGCGCGCATCCTCGGCGCGATAGACCCGAGTGGGCTCGAAGCCGATCTCGTCGAAGCCCGTCTCCGCCAGCAGCCGCGCGAACTCGGTTTCCTCGAGCGCGCCGGCGATGCAGCCGATCCAGAGCGCGGCGTTGCGGCGAACCGCCGGCGTGAGCTCGCCGCGCGCCACGATGTCCGACACCGCGAACCGCCCGCCGGGCCGGAGTACCCGGAACGCCTCGCGGAGCACCCTCGGCTTGTTCGCCGACAGGTTGATCACGCAGTTGGAGATGATCACGTCCACCGAGTTGTCGGGGAGCGGGATCGACTCGATTTCGCCCTTCAGGAACTCGACATTGGTCACCCCCGCCTTGCGCTGGTTCTCGCGCGCCAGCGCCAGCATGTCATCGGTCATGTCCAGGCCGTAGGCCTTGCCGGTGGGTCCCACCCGCCTGGCCGAGAGCAGGACGTCGATCCCGCCGCCGGAGCCCAGGTCCAGCACCGTCTCACCCGGGTTGAGGCGCGCCAGCGCCGTGGGGTTGCCGCAGCCTAACGACGCAAGCAGCGCCTCGGCCGGCACGCTGGCCGCCTGGCCGGCGTCGTACAGGTCGCTCGTCACCGCGTCCCAGCTCGACGCCTCCGTGCCGCAGCTCCCGCCGCAGCCGCAGGCCGCGGCCTTGCCACTCGCCACCTCGCGCGCCACCGCGCCGTACTTCGCCTTGATCACGTCGCCGATGCACCCCTCGCTCAGCTCGCCGTTCAGCGGCAGCACCATCGCCGTCGCGCTCTCGGGACAGGCGACCGCGAACTCGCGCGACGCCCGCATCTCGGCCGGCGCGCTCTGCCGCTCCGTGCGCCGGAACCCGAACCGCGGGAAATACCCGTCGGCCGTGTCGGTGAGCAGGTAGATCGAGTGGAGCCCGCGGCCCACCGCCCACCGGATCCGGTCGCGGGTGAGCGCGTCGCCCACGCCACGCCCGCGCCACGCCGGGTCCACCGCCGCCGAGCGCAGCAGCCCATCGTTGCCGTGGACCTCCATTCCTTCCACACCGATGAGCCGACCGTCGTGGTCGCTCACCGCCACCACGTACGGCTCGCCGAATTGCTCGTCGAGGCCGTCGAGCGGCAGCTTGGCGGCGCGCACCAGGGACTGCACGGCGCCCAGGTCGCCGCGGATGGCGGGGCGGATCGTGAAGGTTGCATCGGGCATAGGCTCACCGCGCTCGGATGTGTCCTTCGTGGACTCTGAACCGGCGTCGCCCCCGCAGCAAGTGGGTCCGCAACAGCTGCCGGCCCTTGGCGTGGTGGTTGGACTGGTGGCGTGCGTCATGCGAATCCTCCGGTTGCGGCGCGGGAGTCGACCTGGGTCGCATCCCCTCGCGGGTTTGTCCAGCTCGGTTGTGTGGGGCGGACGACGTAGCGTCTCGTCCCTCGGGTTCGTCCTGCTGCGCGACGGTTCGTGAATGAATCGAAGAGAGTCGATATAAGAAGCCGAAAAAAACAGACCGGTTACGCCAGGGCTTCCAGCCGGCCGGCGATGCGGTCGCGCAGCCCGTCCAGCGCCTGACGGTTGACGGAGTAGTAGGCCCACAGCCCCTGCCGCTCGACCTCCACCAGGCCCGCCTCGCGCAGCAGCCGGAGGTGATGGGAGACGGTGGGCTGTTTCACCGGCACCGACGCCTCCAGGTCGCAGACGCAGACGCGTCCCTCGTTGCGCGCCAGCACATCGAGCAGCTGGAGCCGCATGGGATGGGCCAGGACCTCGAGGTCGGTCGTGAGGCGCTGCGCGTCGCGCGCCGAGAGCGACGGCCGCGCGGCGGGGTTGCAGCACCGCTCGCCGCGTTTCCGCTCGAGAACTGGCAGGGCCGTGGTCATGGGGAGGAAGATAGATGACGTATTGACGTCTGTCAATACATCACCTTCCTCCCTCTCGCCGTTCCTTCTTCCTCCCTTCCTCCCTCCCACCCTTCCTCCCTCCAGACATCCGATCGAAGTATTCACAGAGCCCACTCACCGGACACATCTCGCATCTCGGATGCGTCGCCTTGCACAACTCCTTCCCGTGCCGGCGGAGCAGCAGGTGCGCCTCCTTCAGCGTGGCCACCTTGCGCGGCAGCTCGGCGGCCGCGGCCGCCTGCACCGAGCGGTACGTCGCGGGGTAGCTCTTTTTCGCTTCGCCGTAGCCCAGCCGCTGCAGCACCCGCATCGCGTTCGAGTCGAGCGCCAGGATGGGTGCGGCGCCGGTCATGAGCAGGACCTTCTCCGCGCCGGGCTCGCCGAAGCCCGGAAAGAGCATCAGCGCTCTCTTCGCCTGGGGGACCGGAAGTTTGATCGCCTCGTCCAGGTCTCCGTCCAGCTTCGTCAGCACGATTTCGGCGATCCGACGCAGCTTCTTCACCTGATTGGCGGCGAAGCCCGCCCCGCCGAGCAGCGTGACGTCCAGGAGCGCTCGTGTGGTGGCGTCGGCGATGCGCTGGGCCGAGAGTCCGATCCGGCTCTTGAGCGCCGCGAACACCGTGGCGCGCCGCTCGTCGTCCACGAGGTAGGCGACGTTCTCCCAGAGGACCATCTCCAGCCCCGTTTTCGCGACCGGCCGCGGCGGCTTGCCATAGTGGGCTCGGAGGCGCTTCAGCGTGCCGGTGAGCCGGGTGGGCATGGAGGTGATCGGGTGTAGTTCGAACTCACCGCCAAGAATCTTGGTGCACTGCCCGTTCGCCTTCCCACCAGCAAGCGATGGGCTTCGTCACCAGCCGCGCCCCATGACGGGAAGATCGTCGTCGGGACAGGACTACCATGAGGGAGCGACGCCGGCCGCTGAAGCGCACGGTTGGAAGGGAGGATCGATCAGTCCCGCGGGCCCGGCGCCAAGGGGTGCGCAGAGCCGGGTCGGGCACTTGTGATTCACTCAGTCGTCGAAGCGGGTTGCGACTTAGCCGACAGCCGCGCGGACCATCCGCACCCGCCACTGCCCCCTCTCCCTCTTGGCGGTGACGAACCCTTCGAATCCGGTGGGAAGCGAGCGATCCTTCACGCGCTCAGTCCAGCGAACCATGACGAGGAGCTTCAATTCACCGGGGTTGTCCCCGGATGAGACCCGAGTGACCAAGATGAACCGGGCGTCTCCTACTGGAGTGCACCTGCTGTCCAGTTTGCCCACCACGGGGCATGATAGGTCGGTTGCGACGTGTCCTTCGCGAAAGTCGATGTCTCTGAGCCAAGCGCCACGGTTGATGGCGATTGAATGTCCAAGGTAGGCTTCGAACGCCTGGTTGCTTCCCTCGAGGTCCACGACGAGTGCGCGACGCCGGGCTCCGGTGTCGGGGCGCACACCGCGTTCGGTCACTTCTAGAACCGACTCGCGGATGATCAGGCCCACGTCGTCGGCTGTGAGCGGTACGGCTTGCGACAGCGCCACCATGCACAGTGCTGCTCCGATCATTCGACACCTCCCTTGGGCACCGCTAATTCCTCCGGGGCAAGACCCCGGGATTCAAGAACACGTGGCCTGAGTAGCGTTCGCAATGCCAGTGTTGTGGTTAGGTCCATCCTCTCCACTCTGATGCTCTTCCTCGTGCGCGATCAATCCTCCCAGACTGGAGGTCGAGCCGCCAAACGCACTCGAATTGACGTATGTGTTCTGATCGCTGGGCCCCCATCCGCTGAACGTTCCCGGATCAGGATCCATCAAGACATACATGTGCCCTTTGCCCGGGTCCCCGTCTCCCGGCCGAAACCCATAGCCCTCGGCATCGAATCTCATTTGAGCGACGTGTCCGGTTGCTCGGCAATGAACGTCGGGGTGCTGTTCCAAGTATCCAATGGCAGCACCGATCGGTGCGCATTCAATATCCGAAAGCGTGCAATCGGCACCCAAGTCGAATCGCGGACGAGTCGGTCCGATCAAGCCCGGCGACGTCCCCAGCGTAGCATCGCACGAAATCGCGAGAAGCGCGATTCCCATAGTCAATGCGACCGACGACACCAGCTCAGCGCGCTTGCGAAGAAAGGAGGTCATGGCCCACCCAATCTGGGGTTGAACGATTGACAGGCGTCCCATTGGTCGTTCGCGAACGACGCTCGATCTTCGATTCCAGCTCCGACACAACGCCAGTTCCGGCGGTCCAGATCATTCGTGAGCAAGGAACGAATGCTTGTCAAGAGGGGCTTGTGGCCCGTTTGGCGGCGTTGAGCGAGAGGTTGAGCCCAAGGCCCCGATCAGGATCCCGCTTCGGGAATTCAGCGAGAGTGAGTCGTTTCAGCGAGGCGGTGAGCCGGGTGGACATGCGGGTACCGGATCGTGCGACCGACGGCTGACTTGGTACGGACTCGAGGTGCCCTGCACCGTGCCGCCAAGAAGGACCTTCAACGACCAGCGGGCGGTGGGATGCCCACGACCGTCGGAGCCCGGTCACGTTCGGCCCGCGGCTGCTGTCGGCGCGCGAAGTAGGCGTAGAATCGTGCCAGCACGGCCATCCTGCCGTCCTCAGACATGCTCGCGAGGCGTCGGCCCTTCTGGAGCGCGGAGAGGAGGTCTTCGCGCGACACGCGGTGGACGTAGCGAAAGTCCAGGAAGCTCTCGTGGAACGCCGGGCAACTCTCGAGCAACATTGCCGCTGGAACCCGGTCTCGTCGCACGTCACCTGCGAGCCCACGATCCGCGTTCTCGAGCACACTCATTGGTGTGACGCGCAGGCCAAGAACGACCGGGTGCGTCTTCACCTTGTCAATATCGCAATCGTTTGTGAGGAGTAGTATTCGCGCCGAAAATGTGGGCGGATTGCCAGCTAAGTCCGATATTTCGATGCCCTCGAAAACGTCACCTTGGGACAGTTGCTCGCGAGGCATCGGCAGGAACATTGGATCGGGCACAGAAGCCTCGGTGACTAGAAGGCTCGATCCTCCTCTGAGAAGTCACTTGATATCTCGCTTTGCAGTCGTCGCCCTAGCACTACTGCCTCTGCGTAGCTAATTGAGAAGCCCTCCTCTCGCTCGAGACCTGTCAAGTCATAGCTCGGCTCCGTCGAGGCGATTGGGAACTCACCCGTGAATCCCGCAGCCAGAATATCAAAACGGACAGAGAGGTGATTCAGGCATCCCTGCACCAACGATAGCTGCTGCTCCACTTGTGCACGCTCGTCGCTGGTCGTAGAAGCTCGAATAAATGGGGCCGGCTCCCCACAAGGTGTACACTCGCCAGGCTTTTTCGAACGAGCTGTGGCACGCACTGGTGCGATGGCGATGAGGTTCGGCATCAGTCGATAATCTCCCGCACTCTGTCGGTGATGGAGCGCTCGAATACAAGATTCTCCCTGTCATGCAGCTCCTGCACGACCGCCCACAACGTGTCTGAAGATACCGACAGGTCAACTCTGCGCCGAACGTCGATGTCCAGCACGATCGATACCACGCTAGGCACGGCGGGCGCGACGACGGCCTCCCGAAGAGCTACGACGGTATCTTTGAGGTCGGGCTGAGGAATTGTCAGTTGCATGGCGAATCCGCGTAGCGTCTGTGACATCCCCGCCGCGACGTCAGGGCCCGTTAGCAGCCAGTCCTTCAGGTTGGCGACCGGCTTTGGCAGGTCGAGACGATTCACATACCTCACACCCAGCGTGCGGATGCGCTCGATCTTCACGATGCCGGCGTATCGCGACCAAAGACGCTGTGCCTCGTCTCTTACTGATTCCCAGTCCGAGTACGGATGCAGCTTTGCAAAGGCGAACGCGTCGGTCCGCGCCTGAAACTGCCTTCCTGCGACCGCATCCGAGAAGGCATAACCCTTGGGTCGCTGTCGCGCGGATACCTGCGTTCCCCTTGTAGTGCTCCATCCCACCTGACCTTGGAAGTCATGAAGCTCCGCCCGCTTTCCGTAGGCCCTCTCGCTCCGTCCGAGCGAGGCCAAGAGTTTCATTTGCGGCTTCGGCCGCGCGTCAACCCCGATCTCCACCACCATCTCGACGATGGGGGCGCGACGGTAGTGACGCCTGGTGTAGGGGAGCTCTGTCGTTCCGCTGAGAGCAGCAGCGTGAGCCATGTGATCCGAGCAAGAGTACCGTAGCAGCACGGCCTTCCACGCGCGAAAGCCGGCCCGCGAGCGCTCCCGGTCTCCGTTCAGCCTACCGGACTTTTCACGTTCACAGGGGCAATTTGTCGTGGTGCGACAGAATGCGCCAGAGCGCTCACGCAGAGAGGAGGGGAGCGCTCCGTGCGAAATCTGCGCGCGCGCTCACCAGTTCCTAATGGAAGGTGCGAAACGCGGCTGCTGCTCGCTCGGGGAGACAGCCTTGGTGCAGCATCTTGGCCCTAACCGTGATAGACACCCAGGCACGCGGTCACCGCCCCGATTGGAACTCCTTATGATGCTGTCGCCCTCTCGATGCGGCCCACGCAGTGGCCAGGGACGGAATCGAACCGCCGACACGCGGATTTTCAGTCCGCTGCTCTACCATCTGAGCTACCTGGCCGAAGGGGTGGATTCTAACCGCCTCCAACGCCGATTTACAGCCCTCCGCTCCGGCCGCGCCGGACGCCGCTGTCGTCCAACCCTCCACTCCCGCCGCACGGCCCGCCGGTATAGTATCCGCGCGGTGCCCGGGCACGCGACGCTGCGACCCGGGCCTCACTCCGACACCGACCGATGTCGCTCCAACTCCGGCCCGCCATCAGCGCGCTCTGCACCCTCGCGCTCGTCGCCTGCGCCACCGCCTCACCGGGCGCCGCCGGCGACCCGTCTGTCGACCTCTCCGCCACCGAACCCCCCCGCTGGAACGGCGTCATCACCGGCGTGCGCGACAGCGGGATCCACGGCGCCGCCGACCTCACCGTCGGCCAGCAGCCGCGCGAGACCCGCGTCCTCGTCTCGATCGCCGGCGCGCCCGCCAACAGCGCCCTCGCCTGGTTCGTGCTCACCGGCCCCTGCTCCGAATCGGGCAGCGTCTTCGGGCCCGCTTCGGCGTACGGCACCCTGGTCGCCCGCGCCGACGGACACGCCGAGTCGCTCGCGACGCTCCCCCTCGCCCCGCCCGCGCAGCCGGCCGCCGGCCGCCTCCACGTCGCCGTCCTCCGTTCAGCCGCCGACCCCACGTCGGTGGTGGCGTGCGGCGAGCTGGCACTGCAGACCCGCTGACCGCGCGGTTGCGGCCCCGCGCGCGGCGCACGACATTCCTGCCATGATCACTCCGCGTTTCCCCTATCCGCGCCCCTGCTGGCCCCGCATCCACGGGAGTCGTCGTCGCGCGCGAACGTAGTCCAGGCACCCGCTCCACCTCGCGTCGCCCACACGGCCCCCGCCCTCTCCGCGGGGGCATTTTCTTTGAGGGAGGTGGGGAGGGAGGGTGAGAGAGGAAGAGAGGCGCAGTCCCTCCCTTCGCTTTTCTCCCACCCTCCTTCCTCCCTCCCTCCCTTCCTCCCTCCCTCCCTGCCATGATCATCATCACCCGCCCCGGCGTCACCGAACCCGAGCTCGAGCACATCCAGGAGCGCGTGGCGTCGTTAGGGCTCAAGACCCACCTCTCGCGCGGCGAGCACCGCGTCGTCATCGGCTGCGTCGGCGATGAAGCCCGACTCGCCGAGGTCGCCCTCCTCGCCCTCCCCGGCGTCGAGTCGGTCACCCCGGTCCAGCGCCCCTACAAGCTCGCCGCCCGCGAGTTCAGCGCCGACGGACGCGGCACCGTGGTGCAGGTCTCCCCCACCGTCGCCATCGGCGGGCGCGCCCTGGCGGTGATCGCCGGTCCCTGCTCTGTCGAGGGGAGCGAGATGCTCGTCGACACCGCCCGCGCCGTGCAGCGCGCCGGCGCCACCCTGCTCCGCGGCGGCGCGTTCAAGCCGCGCAGCTCCCCCTACGCCTTCCAGGGACTGGGCGACGCCGCCCTCGAGATTCTCATGGACGCCCGCGCCCGCACCGGCCTCCCCGTGGTCACCGAGGTGATGGACACCCGACAGGTGGAACGGGTCGCCGCCTGCGCCGACGTCCTCCAGATCGGCGCCCGCAACATGCAGAACTTCCCGCTCCTCGCCGAAGTCGGACGCACCCGCAAGCCGGTCCTCCTCAAGCGCGGCCTCTCGGCCACCATCCGCGAACTGCTGATGGCCGCGGAATACGTGCTCGACCAGGGGAACCGCGACGTCATCCTCTGCGAGCGTGGGATTCGCACCTTCGAGACCTCCACCCGCAACACCCTCGACGTCACCGCCGTCCCGGTCCTCAAGGAGGAGACACACCTCCCGGTGCTGGTCGACCCGAGCCACGCCGCCGGCCGGGCCGCGCTGGTGGCGCCGCTCGCCTTCGCCGCGATCGCCGCCGGCGCCGACGGCCTGATCATCGAGGTCCACCCGTCGCCGGAATCGGCGAGGTCGGACGGCGACCAGTCGCTGACCTTCGAGGCGTTCGCCGATCTGATGCGGACAGCGAGGCTGTTTGCCGAAGCGGCGGGGCGGACTATCGGTGGAGCGGAGGCGTAGGCCTGCTACGTACTGAGTACGGAGTACTGAGTACTGAGTATGGAGTACGGAGTACTGAGTACGGAGTACTGAGTATCGTGCAGTGGACCTGACGCCCTCGCGCGCCGGCGCCGGACCTGACGCGGCGCGCACTCGCCGGCGATGTCGTCCTGATCGGAGGTGCCCGCGCCGGCGCTCCGGAATCTCCCCCAAACCATAACGATACTCAGTACTCCGTACTCAGTACTCAGTACGTCAGTTGGCTCCATGCTTGGCGGTAATCACGGACTTGATCCCGCCCCGCACGTTGAAATCACCCACCACTTCCATCGACCGGGGTGCGCAGCATCGCACCAGGTCGTCCAGGATCCGGTTCACCGCCCGCTCGTAGAAGATCCCGTCGTTGCGGAAGCTCCAGAGATACAGCTTGAGGCTCTTGAGCTCGACGCACCGCTCGGCGGGGACGTAGCTGATCGTGATCGTCCCGAAGTCGGGCGCTCCGCCCTGCAGCAGCTCCAGCTCCTTCGCGTCGCTCTCGATCCCGCCCATGGGGCAGAGCGCGGTGAACTCCGCGCACAGCATCCGGACCTCGTAGTCCCGGCCGGGATACGGGTTCGGAAAGGTCTCGAGGAGCTCGGGCTTCGGCATCCGGGAACGATAGGCACGACTCGCGCCGGGCGCTATCGGACCTTGCTCTGCGCCTCCACGATGCGGCCCCGCGCCCGCTGGATCTGCACGTCGTACTCCCGGGGCGCCCGTTCCATGAACGCCTGATAGGCGCGCGCCGCCTGGATCCAGTGCTCCCCGTCGACGAGGGCGAGCGCGGGACGCATGCTACTTGCCTTGCGGCAGGATGGCCGCGGCCTTGTCGAAGGCGGCGACGGCGGCGCGCACGTCGGCGTCGAGCAATGCCTCGATCCGGTAGTATCCCGCCTCACTCCATTTTGCCGACGCCACGACGAGCGCCAGCTCCCGCGCCAGCAGCGAATCCACATCGGCGCCCGCCGGCACCGTGACCTGCTGGGTCGCCGCGAAGCGCCGGAAATCCGCTACCCCTTCCGCGCCAACCAGCGGATTCGAGGCAAAGGCATCAAGCGACGGGTAGCTCGTGGGGTTGTCGCTCAGGTACGCGCCCACCCACTTGAGGAGCACGTTCTCCTCGTCCAGCCGCGACATCCAGGCCGGGACGAGCGGCTCGTCAGGCAGGGGCACGTCGGGGTAGATCCCGCCGCCCCCGTAGACGACTCGCCCGCCATCCGTCTTGCATGTCGGCTGCCCCAGGGTGTCACGCTCGGCACCGGCCCTCCGGTAGTACTCGCGGCGGCTCAGCCCGCGATACTGACGCTGGATGATCCGCCCACAGGGAGTTCTCAGGTGCCCAACCACCATTTCGAGCACGGACCCGTCGGCGAGCGGAAAGCCGAGCATCTCCAGTGACTTGCCGAATGAGCGGCGTCCGACGACCAGCGCCCGGTCGTGATCCTGCAGGGCGCCGGCCACCAGCTCCGAGGCGCTGGCGGTTCCGCGGTTGACGAGCAGGACGATGGGATAGCGACGCTCGTGACTCCAGAACGAACGAGACACGCGCCCGGTGTCCAGCAGGTCCTTCTTCCGCCCCTCGGCGGTGTAGACGATCGTGCCTTTCGGGAGGAATTCGCCGGCCACCCGCGCGGCCTCGGCCACGCTGCCGCCGCCGTTGTCGCGCAGGTCGAGCACCAGCCGCTTCATCCCCCGTCCTTCCAGCATCCCCAACGACGCGTGCAGGTCGCTCGCGACCTTCTCGCCCAGGAAGGTCGAGACGCGCACGTACCCCGTCTGAGCGTCCAGCAGGAACGCCGCCGGCACCGCGCTCGCTTCCTCGGGCCGCTGGCGTTTCACCGTCCGTGAGACGCGGCTGGTGGACCCATCCGAACGCTGGCGCTCCAACGTCAGCTTCACCGTGCTGTTCTTGTCGCCGGTCAGCTGCACCTCGAGCTCGCTGGCGCTCTGCGCGGTCAGCGGGACGCTGTCGATCGCGATCAGCTCATCGCCGGGCAGGATGTCGAGCTGTCGCGCGTCGGTGCCGGGCGCCACGCTCACCACCACGAACGCACCGCTGATGTACGCGAAGTCGATCGGGACCGGGTACAGCTTCCCTTCTTCGCGGGCCTTCTGCTTCTCCGGGCTCAGCGTATAGTACGGCATGAGGAACGAGTGCGGATCCGCCTCATGCACCATCGCCTCGATCGCCGCGAGGATCATGCGGTGCTGATCGACGGAGTCGGGGTGATTCACCCGGATCTGGTTGAGCACTCCCGACAGCATCTGCAGGTCTTCGTACAACGTGCGCTGCTTGATGGGCGCGTCGGGCTTCCCCTGCGCGCCGCCGGCCTGGGGCGCGGCCATGGCCGGCGCGAGCGCCAGCAACAGTCCGCCAACTACCCGGGTGACCTTCATGGCTTGCTCGCCGCCAGTGCCTCGAGCTTCGCGATGCGCGCCTGCGCGGACTGCTGCATCTTGACCTGCCGCCGCGGCACGCGCGTCAGGTACGCCCGGTAGTTCTGCAACGCCTCGGCGTTCTTGCCCTGCCCCTCGAGCGATAGGGCCAGACTGTAGTACGGTTTCGCGAAGTACGGTTCGAGCTCGATCGCTTTCCGATACTGAACCTCGGCGTCCGCAAACCGCGGCGGCTCCGTGCGCAGCAGGATATCACCGTACTGCACGCGCAGCACGCAGAGATCCGGCTTGAGCTGCACCGCCTGGTCGATTTCCTGAAGTGCCTGGTCGATGTCACCATCAGCCAGCGCCAGCGCCGACAGCTGGGCGTGTGCCGAATAGAACGAGAGGTCTTCGGTCAGGGCGCGCCCGTATGCCTCACGCGCCGAGGCCATGTCGCCATTGCGCGCGTACGCCGTGCCGAGCATCGCCTCGAGAAACTGTTTCGACTGGTAGTAGAACTGGATCTTCTTCTGGTCCCGTGCCCGCATCGAGTCCAACACGATGTTCAGCTCCGTGATCGTGTTGCCGTACTGCTGCAGGTAGAAGAAGGCCTGCGCGCGGTTGAGGTGCAGTGAGTACCGCTTCGGGTTCTTCGCCAGCACTTGCCCGTATTTCTCGGCGGCCTGCCGATAGCAGCCGTCCCCTTCGTAGATCACGCCCGCGAGCATCGGATCGGTGATCTGATCGACCCCCTCTTCGAGGACGCAAGGGCCGTAGAGGTGTGCGAACGGCTCCATGCGGTACACGAAGGTGAGGAGCGAGTCAATCTGCTTTGCCTCCTTCGAGGTCACCACGAATTCCGCCCCGTCGAAGTACTCCGAACGCCACTCCGGCGATTGCTTCTGCCACAGCGCCACTTCCACCGCCAGCAGATAGTCGGTGACGTCAGGCGCGAGACGGTACGCCCAGTAGAACGCGTCCATCGACTTGTCCCACGGCGTCCGCTGCAGCCATCCATAGTCGTAGTACGCCTTGGGGTCGTTCGTATCGGCCGCCGCGTCCATCTTCGGCCGCTTCGGGATCTTCACCGCGTCTTTCTGGGCCGCGAGCGGCGCGACACACGCCACGCTCAGCAGCGCACACATCAGGAATCGACGCACGGACGTGTCCTCCGGGGGGAAGGAACGAAGAGACGGTCTCTTGTGTGGAGTTCGCGTGAGTGCGCTGCGGCGGGCCGCACCCGTCCATCGGGGCGCGCCGCGGCCACGCAGGGTCGCAACTCAGAGCGATCGTGTCCTGACGAAGGCCGGAGCCTGTCGGCAGCGGAAAGGTCGTCGTTTCCGCGCGGCGTCGTCGCCGCGCCCGAGTGCTGCTGAAATGCGCCGGGAATGTATTCGCGCCGCTCGGCCGGCGCCAGTGGCACTACCCCCGACGCGTCAGCGGTCGCGCAGCCGCTTCGACATCTCCTCCAGCAGCCGCCGCTCGTCACTCGTCAGGCTGTCCAGCCCGTGCGCCGAGATCTTGTCCAGCACCAGGTTCAGGGCCGCCTCGCCGCCCACCTTCCCCGTGTCCGCCACCGGCGCCCGCCGCACCGGCGGCGACCGCCGCGCCGCCACCGCCTTGCTCTTCGCAACGATCTCGTCGGTCTCGTGACGCTCCCGCCCGCCGGCGGTACCGCCCCGCGGCGGCGACCGCGGGATCGCCCGCGGCGTGTCCTCGGGCTCGTCCGGCGCCGACGAGATCCGCTGCCGGAACCGGTCCAGGCTCCGCGGCGATGGCGTCTTCAGCAGCAGCCACCCGGTCGCCAGTCCGCCCACGTGCGCGAAGTACGCCGTCCCGCCCGTGCCCGCCCGGTCCAGCACGCCCACCAGCAGGTTGAGCGCGCCCAGGGCCAGCACGAACCACTTCACCTTCACCGGCACCAGGCCGAACACCAGCAGCTCGTCGTCCGGCCACTGCACCGCGTAGGCGAGCAGCACGCCCAGGATCGCCCCCGACGCGCCGATCAGCAGGCCGTCGCGCACCGTGAGGACGTGCAGCAGCCAGGCGCCCAGCCCGCACAGCACGTAGAAGCGCGTGAACTCCCAGGGACTCCACGACCGCTCCACCCGCGGACCGAACTGCCAGAGCATGAACATGTTCAGCGTCACGTGCCAGAAGCCGCCGTGCACGAACATGTACGTGAACGCCCGCCACCAGTGCGTGAGCAGGCCGGCGCCGCTCTCGTAGCCGAGGAACCCCTGCATGTCGGCCGCGCTCACGATCGTGAGCTGCAGGAAATACACGCCCACGTTGAGCGCGATCAGCCAGCGCACCGCTGGCGTGATCCGGGGTACTTCGGGCTCGTCAGTGTAGGCGTACGTCATGCGCTTCCCCCCTCAGGTCATGCTAACGCATTCCGGCCGGACCCGGCAAGCGCAGAACCAGCCTCACATCGGGGTGCAATCCCACCGCCCGTTCGGTCAGAGTGCCCCATCGGGCGTCCAGGACGTCCTTCTCCGCGCCCGGCGGCGGATGAATGATGATCGAGGTGGCCGAGCTGGCGTCGCGGGCCCGTTCCACGGCCCGCAGGATCACGGCATCGCTCGCCTGTTCGGCCGGGGCGATGACCAGGGCGTGCTGGCAGCCGCCGGCCCTGGCCGCGGCCAGCGTCTCGATCACCCGGTCCTCCGTCCCCGCCGGTCCCGCGCAGTCGGTGGTGACCTGGACCATCGCCAGGTACGTCTGCAGCGGCGCGATCGCCTCCGGACGCTGGCCGTCGCAGTCGACCATGATCGGCAGCGTCACCCCCGCCACCGGCAGCGCCGCGGTCAGGAACTCGAGGTTGCCCAGGACATCGCGGCCCGCCAGCGCCAGCGAGTGGTACACGGTGCGGGCGGCGAGCTTCTTGAGCTCGTTGGCGAGCGCGGCCGCCGTGTACATGATGGCCGTCTCGGCCTCGCCCGCGAACCGGACGAACCCCTGCCGCCGTCCCGACCAGATGCCGTGGGCCTGCACGCCCGACGACACGCCGGCGAGCGCCGCCGTGGGACCCGTGGATCGTGCACCGATCATGTCTTGCCTCCCTCGTGGACGGCGAGCCTCACGATCCGCTCGCACAACTCGTCGAATGACACACCGCACGCCGCCGCCGACTGCGGAATCAGGCTCAACTCCGTCATCCCCGGCAAGGTGTTCGCCTCCAGACAGAAGAACTCGCCCCCGGCGGGCATGCGGAAGTCGATCCGCGCGTACCCGCTCAGCTTGAGTGCCGCGAACGCCTTGAGCGACAGCTGCCGCACCGCCGCCGTGTCGGCCGGCGACAGCCGCGCCGGAAACTCCTCGCGCGCCATCCCGGCCGTGTACTTGCACTCGTAGTCGTAGATCTCGTGTTTCGGGATGATCTCCCCCACCGCCAGCGCCTCGCTCCCCAGCACGCCCACCGTCAGCTCCCGCCCGGGCACGAACCGCTCGATCATCACCTCATCGTCGTAGCGCGCCGCCTCATCGATCGCGGCCGCCAGCCCCCGCGGCTCGCGCACCACCGTCAGCCCCACCGTTGAGCCCTGCTTGGACGGCTTCACCACCACCGGCCACCCCAGCTTTCGCTCCACCGCCCCCGCGTCCGGTGACGGCGGCGCCATCATCCAGTCGGCAGTCGCCACGCCGGCCGCGCGGAAGAGCGCCTTCGACAGGTCCTTGTCCATCGCCAGCGCGCTCGCCAGGTGTCCGCTCCCCGTGTACGACACGCCCGCCGCGTCGAGCATCGCCTGGATCGTCCCGTCTTCCCCCTGCCCGCCGTGCAGCCCGATGAACACGACGTCGGCCTCGCGCACCGCCGGCAGCATCATCACCGGCGCCAGCGACGCGCGCGCCATCCGCGCGAGTTGGGCCATCGGTGGCGGCGCGGTCCCCATCCCGGCCCGCCGCAGCTTGTCCTCCGCGCCGGCGTCCACCACCCCGCTCACCGGGTCCACCGCCGTCACCGAATGTCCGTGCGCGCGCAACGCGTCGATGATCCGGAGTCCGGATGCGATCGACACGTCCCGCTCCGCCGATGACCCACCAAGTAGCACGGTAACTTTCACGCCCGTCCGCTCCCTGCTCCCCGAGTCTGCGTCCGTTCCCTATCTCGCCATCACGTACTGCAGGACATCGCTCCGCGTCACGATCCCGTGGATCGTCCCGTTCTCCTTCACCAGCACCGCCGGGCTGGCCTTCGACAGCATCTTCATCACGGATTCCACCGGCTGGTCGCGCTCCACCACCGGGAAGGGCGAATCCATGACGTCGCTCACCGTCACATCGAGCAGCTTGGTGTTCTCCAGGCTGCGCGCCGAGAGCACGCCCTCCAGCACCGAGCCCACGCAGTTTTTCCCGTCCATCACCGGCAGCTGCGAGACGTCGTGCAGTGACATCAGTCGCAGCGCCTGCCGCACCGTCTGGCCCGGCGTCACGCTCACCAGCACCGGCCCCGTTCCGTCCTTGGTGCCCAGCACCTGCTCCAGCGTCACCCGCTCGGTCTCGAGCAGTTGGTTCTCGTGCATCCACTCGTCGTTGAAGAGCTTCGACAGGTAGCGCTCGCCGGTGTCGCAGAGGAAGGTCACCACGCAGGCGTTGGGGTCGTTCACCTGCCTGGCCACCGCCAGCGCCAAGTGGGTGATCAGCCCCGACGAGCCGCCGACGAACAGCCCCTCCTCTCTCGTCAGGCGCCGCGCCATCGCGAACGCGTCCTTGTCGCTCACGGTCTGGTAGTCGTCGACCACGCTCAGGTCGAGCGTCCCGGGCAGCTTGTCCTGCCCGATGCCTTCCACCTTGTAGGGCACCCCTTCGATCTTGTTCTTCCCCTGGCTGCGCCAGTACTCGGCCAGGATCGACCCCACCGGGTCGCCGGAGATGATCCTGATGGCCTTGTTCTTCTCCTTCAGGAACCGCCCCACCCCGGTGATCGTCCCGCCCGTGCCGGCCGCGGCCACGAAGTGCGTGATCCGCCCCCCGGTCTGCTCCCACAGCTCCGGGCCGGTGGTCGCGTAATGGGCAGCCGGGTTCGCGTCGTTGTAGAACTGGTCGGCCAGGACCGCGTTCGGCGTCTCCTGTGCGATCCGCCGCGCCATCACCACGTAGTTGTCCGGGTGGTCCGGCGGGACCGCGGTCGGCGTGATGATCACCTCGGCGCCGAACGCCTTCAGCAGCCGCACTTTTTCCTGCGACATCTTGTCCGGCATCGTGAAGATGCATTTGTAGCCCTTCAGCGCCGCCGCGATCGCCAGCCCCACCCCGGTGTTTCCGCTCGTCCCCTCGACGATCGTGCCCCCCGGCTTGAGCCGCCCCTCGCGCTCCGCCTTCTCGATGATCGGCATGCCGATCCGGTCCTTCACCGACCCGCCCGGGTTGAAGAACTCGGCCTTGGCCCAGACCGGCGTGCGAATGCCGCGCGTCACTCTCGTCAGGCGGATGAGCGGCGTCCACCCGATGGTGTCCATCACCGAATCGCAGGGAACCCGGTAGCGTTCGGAGGCGGTTGACGCGGCGCGCGAGGCGGTCATCTCTGGCTACGGGGCGGGAGGCGGACGGAGAACGCTGTCACCCGGCAACGGATCGGCATCCGGGTGGCGAAAGTAGACGGGAAAGAAGAGCGCCAGCGCCACCGGCTTGCCGTGGCGCCGCGCCGGACTGAAGCGGAGCTGCCGCGAGCCCGCCACCGCCGCCGAGTCCAGCGACGGAAAGCCGGAGCTCCCGGCCACCCGCGTCGACTCCGGCCGCACCCGGCCGGCGCCGTCCACGAACAGCCGCAGCATCACGTTGCCCTGCGCACGCCGCGCATACATGGCGACCGGATAGCGGAACGGCGGCTCAGCGTTGAGCATCTGTGGCAATTCGTCCGGACGCCCGCGCACGGGCCGCATCGTCTCGACCGACGTTCTCGCGTCCGTTTTGGCCATGCACGCGCCGGCAAATAGGAAGAGCGGCGCCGCGCGCCGCATCGCACCCGAGAGCATTGGAAATCTACGCCCCGCCGGGCGCGTGTGCGACGGATCGGTCCGCCTGTCCGCTCACGACTTCGTACCCCGCGGCCTCCCCCCGGGCCCAGCCCCCTCCCCACCCTCGAGGCCAGCTCCGCCGGCCGGCTGCGCCCCACCCTCCGTCGCCTCAGCCACCAGCCTGGCGAGCGTGTCCAGCGCCTGCAGCGGCGTCATCCGGTTCGGGTCGATGGCGCGCAGTCGCGTCTCCAGCGGATGCGGCCCCGCCGGAAAGAGCCCGAGCTGCGGCGTTGCGCGGGCGGCGCCCGCACTCGCACCCGCTTCACCGGCGCCGCCCCCGCGGGTCGCATCGCGGCCGGTCACCCTCAGCTCGCCGCCGCGCACCAGTTCCTCGCCCTCCAGCAGCGCCAACACCGCGCGGGCGCGCTCCAGCACCGGCGCCGGGAGTCCCGCCAGCCGCCCCACCTCGATGCCGTACGACCGGTCGGCGCCACCCGGCTGCAGGCGGTGCAGGAAGAGCACCTGGTCGCCCACCTCCCGGACCGCGACGTTGAAGTTGCGCACCGCCCGCAGCTCGTCGGCCAGCTGCGTCAGTTCATGATAGTGCGTCGCGAACACCGTCTTGCACCCGATCCGGTCGTGCAGGTGCTCGGTGACCGCCCAGGCGATCGAAACGCCATCGTACGTCGACGTCCCCCGGCCGATTTCATCGAGCAGGACCAGGCTCCGCGCGGTGGCCGAGTGGAGAATGGCGCTCGTCTCGGCCATCTCGACCATGAACGTCGACTGGCCGCGCACCAGGTTGTCGCTCGCTCCCACCCGGGTGAACAGCCGGTCGACGATCCCCAGCCGCGCGCGCGCCGCCGGCACGAAGCTCCCCACCTGGGCCATCAGGACGATCAACCCGATCTGCCGCAGGATGGTCGACTTGCCGGCCATGTTCGGCCCGGTGAGGATGATGACCCGCGCGTCGTCGGTGAGCGTGACGTCGTTCGGGATGAACTTGTCGCGCGGCATCATGCGCTCCACCACCGGGTGCCGTCCGCCGCGGATCTCGATCGCCGCGTCGTCGGTCATGACCGGACGGGTGTACCCCTCCCGTTCGGCGACCTCGGCGAACGCCGCCAGCACATCGACCGTCGCCACCTGACGCGCCGCCGCCTGCAGCCGCCGGATCGCCCCGCCCACCCGCGACCGCAGCGCCTCGAACAGCTCGCGCTCGCGCGTCTCGATCCGCTCGGCCGCGGTCAGGATCGTGTCCTCGTACTCCTTCAGCGCCGGCGTCACGTAGCGCTCCGCGCCGGTGAGCGTCTGCCGTCGCTGATAGTCGTCAGGCACCAGGTGGCGGTTGGCGTTGGTGATCTCGATGTAGTAGCCGAACACCCGGTTGTACCCGACCTTGAGCGACCCGATCCCGGTGCGGACGCGCTCGGCGTCCTGGATCCGCGCGATCATGTCCTTCCCGCCATCGCGCATCCCGCGCAGCTCGTCGAGCGCGGCGTCGACTCCCGGCGCGATCGCCGCCTCGTCCGGGCCGATCGCCGTGGGCGGCCGCTCCACCAGGGTGAAGCGGATCTCGGCCGCCAGGTCGTCGCAGGCGTCCCAGCGTCGCAGCACGTCCGCCAGCAGGCCGGCCGGTCCCGCATCGCGCGCGCCGCGCTCCACCATCGTCAGGCGCGCCAGCGAGTCGCCCAGCGCCCGCAGCTCGCGCGGCGTCGCGCGCCCGGCCGCCGCCTTGCTCGCCAGCCGCTCGATGTCACGCACGCCGTCCAGCGCGTCGCGCAGCGCCGCCCGCGGCACCGCCGCCGCCGACAGCGCCGCTACCGACTCGTGACGCGCCTCGATCGGCCCGCGTTCGGTGAGCGGCGCCAGCAGCCAGTCCCGGAGCAGGCGCGCGCCCATCGGCGTCTGCGTCCTGTCGAGCACGTCGATCAGCGTGCCGGCCGTCTCACCGGCGCCCCCGCGCAGCGACTCCACCAGTTCCAGGTTCCGCCGCGTCATTTCGTCCAGCGGCACCACCCCGCCGGGACGCTCCACCACCGGCGGCGCCAGCTGCGGCAGGCCCGCCGGCTGCAACTCGCGCAGGTAGCGGAGCAGCGCCCCCGCCGCCCCGATCGCCGGCCCATCGGCCGCCTCCAGCCCGAATCCGTCCAGCGACCGGACGCCGAACTGCCGTGCGAGGTCGTCGCGCGCCATCGCCGGATCGAATTCCCATGCCTCGCGCTCGGTGACCAGCGCCCCCTCCGGCGCGGGGGAGATCGCCGGCGTGGCGTCGCGCGCCACCAGCAGCTCGCGCGGAGCGAGCCGGGACACCACCGCCCGCACGTCGGCCGCCTCCCCGCAGGCCAGGCGCAGCTCGCCGGTCGAGACGTCGGCCGCGGCAATCCCCAGGCGCACGCCGTCGGCCAGGGCGGCGCACACGAAGTTGTGCTTCCCGCGATCCAGCAGGTCGTCCGCGAACGCCGCGCCGGGCGTCACCGTCTCCACCACCTCGCGGCGCACGATCCCCTTGGCGAGCTTCGGGTCCTCCACCTGCTCGCAGATCGCCACCCGGAACCCGCGCTGCACCAGCCGGTGGAGGTACTCGGTGACCGCCTTCACCGGCACGCCGGCCAGCGGCACTTCGGCCGCCCCGCCGTTGTTCCGGCTGGTCAGCGTCAGGCCCAGAACCCGTGAGGCAGTCTCGGCGTCTTCGTAGAACATCTCGTAGAAGTCGCCCATCCGGAACATCAGGATCGCCCCCTGGTGGCGCGCCTTGATCTCCCGGTACTGCTGCATCAGGGGCGTCGCCGCGTCGCGCGTCACCGGGGCTCGGCCTCCGCGATCCACGAGTCCATCCCCGCCTTGCGCAGCTGGGCCGCGGCCGCCTCGGCGGCCGCGTGCGTCGAATACCTGCCCACGCGCACCCGGTACGGCGCGTGCGTCCCCGACACCCGCGCCTGGAAGCCGCGCTTCTTCAGCCGCTCGGCCAGCGCCGTGGCCGAGGATTTCGCCGGGAAGGCCGCCACCTGGACGGTGTACTCGACCCGCGCGGGCACCGCGGCGCGCGGGGTCGCGGGCCGCGCGGCCGGGGGCGCGGCCGGCACCGTCCGTGATGCCTCCGGGGCGGGGGCCGGAGCGGCCCGCGCCGGAGCGGGTTTCGCCGGTGTGCCGTCGGCCCGCGCTGGTCCCGCGCGACTCACGGAATCCGGCGCCGGCGATACCGGCGCGGGCGCGGCTGTCGTCGCCGGCGCCACGTCCGCGCACCGCTGCCCGGCAAAGTCGATCTGGTTCCGCAGCTCCACCGCCTCGGGCGGCGCGCTCGCCCGGGCCTCGGTCAACGCCGCGCACCCGCGCGCGACATCGCCATTCTCGAACGCCACGCGCGCCATCCAGTAACTCGCCTGTGGTCGCGACGCGCCGCTGGGATGCTCCAGCACCAGCCGCTACAGGTGGCGCATCGCCAGTGCCCGGTCTCCCCGCGCGATCTCCATCTGGGCCAACCGCATCAGCGCGTCTTCCGCGCGCGGCGAGAGCGGAAACTCCACCGACAGGCGGCGGTAGTCGCGCTCCGCGTCGGCGGCGGTGGCCGCCAGCGACGCGTGCCAGAACAGCGCCTCCGCGTATTTCGGCGATCCGGCCACCGCCGCCGCCAGCAGCGAGTCCATCAGCGCCCGCCCTTCGGCGCCTCGCCCCTCGCTCACCAGCCGCTGCGCGACCAGGAACATCGTGTCGGTCACGCTCGAATCGGTCGCCGGCCGCTGGGCACCCGCGGTGGCGGAGGCGACGCCCAGGGCGAGCAGCACGACGGCCGTGCGCGCCGCCGTCACGCAGCGCGACACCCTCACCGTCCCGCCGCCGCGGCCGCCGGTCGGCCGGCGCAGAGCCGCAGGACCAGCGTCGTCAC
This sequence comes from Gemmatimonadaceae bacterium, assembly GCA_041483735.1. Lineage (GTDB taxonomy): Bacteria > Gemmatimonadota > Gemmatimonadetes > Gemmatimonadales > Gemmatimonadaceae > JBGPGH01. The sequence continues at coordinate 75,916 of JBGPGH010000004.1, forward strand.
CATCTGTTCGTCCGACGACACCCTGGTCTCCTTGAACGAGAGGTCCGCCTCGAGCAGCGCCGCCAGCGCCTCATCGAGCTCCCGGTCGGTCCACTTGTCCAGCATCCCCATCCACGCGCTCACCGCCTCACCCCACGGGCGGCCCGGAAACGCCCCGCTCTCGCGCAGGAACGTGAAGAATTCCCGGGAGAGCGCCGGCATCGTCATGCCCCGCTGCCGCATCGCCCGTCCCCAACCGAGCGCCAACATCTGTACGGTGAGCGCCATGACCGCCAGGACCCCGCTCGTCTTGGGCTGCGCCAGGACCGGCGGCACCAGCGACAGCGCCCGTCGCGCGTCCCGCTCCCCCACCGCGTCCAGCAGGCTACCTAACGTCTCGCCGCGACGGACCCCCACCACTTCTGATACCGCCCGCTCGTCGATCGGGCTGCCCTGCGCGTACGCCGCCAGCTTCTCCAGCTCCACCGCCAGCTGCGGCAGGTCATCCCCCACCGCGCTCTGCAGCAGCGCCGACGCCTCGGCCGTGATCCCGCTCTGCAGCACGGTGGTCGCGTGATGCGTGATCCATTTCGACACCATCGCGCCCGTCAACGGTTCGAACTCCACCGCCGTCGCCTTCGCCAGCAGCGCCCGGTCCGGCTTGGTGCCCGCCGCCGCCACCAGCACCAGCACGGCATCCGGCGCCGGCCGCTCCACGTACCGGTCCAGGGCCGCGCGCGCGTCCTTCTTCAGCCCGCCCAGGTCGCGCACCACCACCGCCCGCCGCGCCGCCATCATCGGCGGCGTGCCCAGCAGCGAGCCCAGGGTCTCGCCGTCGAGCTCGCTCCCGCGCCGGATCTCGAGATTGAAGTCACGCGTCGACGGGTCCACCGCCGCGTCCACCAGCTGGCGCACCATGTCGTCCTTCAGGAAATCGTCCTCTCCGTACAGGACGTACACCGGATCGAACGAGCGCTGCTGAACGGCGGCCTTCAGGCGCGATCGCGGAGAGGCGGCGGGCATGCGCGGAATATATCGATCGCGGTGCCCGGCGGGACCGCGCCGCGATGCGCGTCAGCGGGCGAGGCTGGTGAGTCGAAGTTCGGCGCGCGCGAAATGCACCGGCGCCTGGTCCGCGAGCAGCACCGCCGGCCACATCGGCACCCCGGACGACGCGGTCGCTATCACCGACGGGCTCGCCAGCGGCGAGGGACGCGACTCGGGGCGGCTCGCGATCACCGGCGGCAGCACGATATCCCGGGGAGGGAAGGCACGCTCGAGGGCAGCCGCCGCCAGCGCACCGGCCACCACCACGCCCGCCGCGGCCGCCGCAAACACCACCGGGCTCGGCCCGCGGAAACGCCGGCTGGCTTCACGTGCCCGCCGCACAGCCGAGAGCCGGGCGTTCAGCCGGCTCGTGAACCCCTTCGACGGCTCGATCCGCGGCATGGTGCGGCACAGCTGGAGGCCACGCCGGACCGCGCGGTCGTGACTCGCGCACGGCTCGCACACCGACGCGTGCTCTTCCATGGCGGCCAACTCGGCCGCCGGCAGCGAGGCGTCGAGATAAGCGAGGTGGTCTTCCCGGAACTGACGACAGTCCATTTGTGGCTGGGCACTCGGGGGCAGCGGTCCGCGACAGGGTACCCGGTGGGCACGACGCGGTTCCCAGTATATCGCGGAGGGGAGGAGTGTTCCAGCAGGTCCCGGATGCCGGAAGCGGCGGGGGATCAGTCCCCCGCCGCTCCCGACGCTTGCCCCCCATCGAACCCGATCAGTCCAGCCAGGGCCCAATGATCTCGGCGAACGAGTTGCGGGCCCGGTTCAGTCGCGATTTCACCGTCCCCAGGTTGCAGTCGGTGATTTCGGCGATTTCCTCGTACGACTTGCCCTCCAGCTCCCGCAGCACGAACACCTGGCGATGATGCTCGGGCAGTCTCGCCACCGACTTCTCGATCAGCTCGCGCAGGTGGCGCCGCCGGTACAGGTCGTCCGGGCGCGCCGACGTGTCCTCGAACTGCAGCGGGCGATCGTCGTCCTGCCACGTCTGGCGAATCGTCTGGAACAGGACCAGCGGGTTGCGCGACCGGTTGCGCAGCTCGTTCTTCGCCAGGTTGGAGGCGATGGTGTAGATCCAGGTGGAGAACTTCTTCGACCGGTCGAACCGGTGCAGGTGGCGGTAGACGCGGATGAACACCTCCTGGACGAGGTCCTCAGCGCGCTCGCGGTCCCCGATCGTCCTGAACACGAAGTTCAGGAGACGGCTCTGGTACCGCTCCACCAGTTCCTGGAACGCCCGCTCTTCTCCACTCAGGAACGCGGCCACCACCGCCGAATCGTCCAGCGTGTGCAGCCGTTCCCTGACCGCCGCCCCGCCCGCCCGAAGTGCGAGCGCATTCTTCAACGCGACGTCAGCCATGACTTGCTCCGCAGTGCTCGAAAGTAGGTGAGATTCCGACGAAACAGGATCGCGGTTGCTATCCTCCCGTTGGATGGTGGTCGCTCTGTAAAAAGCACTTCGCGTGCCCCGACATGCCGGATTCGTTCACCGATCCAATTCGTTGCGGCTCAACGCGATGCCAATCCTTGCCATGCGGGAAATATACCGAGGAAACACCGAATCGTCCATACTCACGGACATGCAAAGAGGACACCGGAAGACTCGAGCACGCCGTCTGGCCGCCGTGCTCTTCACGCTCGCCGCCCCGCCCGGAAGCCCGCCGCGAACAACAGCGCGAGCGCGGTCTTCGCGTCCTTGATCGCCCCCGCCTCGACCATGCTCAGCGCTCGCGACAGGGCCATCTGCTCCACCTCCAGGAACTCGTCCGGCTCCCGCTGGGCGGCACCCATGGTCAGTCCCCGCGCCAGGAAGAGGTGGATCCGCTCGTCGGTGAAGCCGGGGGTCGTGAACATGGTGAACAGGGGTTCGACACGTTCACACCGGCATCCGGTTTCCTCGAGCAGCTCGCGGCGGGCACAGGCGTCGGGCGCCTCGCCCGGCTCCAGCCGGCCGGCCGGAATCTCGTAGAGGTACTCCCCGGCTGCATAACGGTACTGCCGGATCAGGAGGATCTGCGGATCCTCGCCCGCCGGGTCGCTCAGGAAAGGCACCACCGCGCTGGCCCCGGAGTGCCGGATCATCTCCAGTTCGCCGGTTGACCCATCGGGGAAGCGAACGAGGTCCACGTCGAGACTGATGACACGTCCGGTGTAGACGCGCCGGGTGCTGATCCGCGCTTCCGTGTTCACGCCGGTTCCTCCGGGATGTCCTGTTGCCGCCGCCGCTCAGACGGGGACGGAGCGCCCCTCGGGGTCGACCACCGACACCGGGCCCGACCCCAGCGACGCGAGCGGCTCGCGCACCAGCGCCGGATCGCCCACGCACACCAGCTGGAGACGGTCGGGATGCAGGTGCCGCCGAGCCACATCCATCACCGCGTCGGTGGTCACCGCGCGTACCCGTCCGCGATAGGCATCGAAATAGTCGTCAGGCAGGTCGTGCACCACCAGGTTGGCCAGCGCCAGCGCGATCGACGCGGTGGTTTCGTACCGGATCGGGAAGACCCCGTCCAGGTAGTCCACGGCCAGCGACAGTTCGTCCGCCGCGATCGGCGCCTCGCGAATTCGCCCGATCTCGCCGAGCACCTCCCGCGCCGCCGCTTCGGTCACGTCGCTGCGCACCGCGGTCGAGACGACGAACGGGCCGGCCGCGCGGCGCCAGTCGAACGACGAGAACGCGCCGTACGTGTAGCCGTGGCGCTCCCGCAGGTTGAGGTTGATCCGGGACGAGAACAGCCCGCCCAGCACCGCGTTCATCACCACCAGGGCGAAGTAGTCCGGATTGCGGCGCGGCAACCCCACGTGTCCCACCCGCAGCTCGGACTGCGGCGCGTCGGCTTTGGCGACGATCCGCACCGCCGCGGCCGCGTTGGCCTGTTCGGCGCGGACCATGGCCGGCGGCGGCGATGCCGAACGCCAGCCGTCGAACGCCGCGCCCACCACCCGCTCGGCTTCCCGGGGCTCCACGTCCCCCACCACGATCACCGTCGCGGTGGCGGGCCCATAGCGCATGGCGTGATGCTTGAGCACATCGTCCCGCGTGATCGCCGACACCGATCCCTCGCTCCCGCCGGCGGGCAGCCCGTACCGGGAGGAACCGGAATAGACGAACCGCGTGAACATCTCGTCCGCCAGCGCCCGCGGCTCCGACCGCATCTGCAGCAGCTCGGCCAGGCGCTCTTCGCGCAGCCGGGCCAGCTCCCGCTCCGGGAACGAGGGCGTCCGCAGCACCTCGGACAGCAGCGACACGCTGTCGGCGAACGCCTCGCGCAGCACCGTCACGCCGGCGGTCGCGTCATCCCAGTCGGCGTCGACGGTGAGCGCCGTGCCCAGCCGCTCGAACCGGTCGTTCAGGGCCGCGCCATCCGACCGCAGCGTTCCCTCGGCCAGGGCGCGCGCCGTGAGCAGCGACGCCCCCTCGCGGCCGGCCGGATCCGAGGCCGTGCCCGCGTCGATCACCGCCAGCGTCGTCACGAGCGGGAGCTTGCGCACAGGCGCCACGATCAGCCGGAGCCCATTCACCATCGTGACGCGGGTGAACTGCGGAAACCGGTACGGGCGCGGCGGGGTCGCCGCCGGCCGGGTCGCGGCCGTCATGCGCCGGCCTCCACTCCGGCCATCGCGCCGTCCTGGTCTGCGGCGGCGGGCGTCCGCGGTACGTAGAGCAGGCTGGCGCGGTTGTTCTCGCCCAATCGCGCGCGCGCGAACGCCGACACCGCCTGGGCGGTCACGCCCCGGTAGCGGTCGACTTGCTCGTTGATGCGCGACGCATCCCCGAAATACGTCGCGTATTGCGACATCTTGTCGGCGCGCTCACCGGCGGACTGCAGCGCGGCCACCAGATCGGTCGTGATCAGCGCCACCGCGCGCGACACCTCGTCGGCGCCCACACCCTCACGGTGCATCCGGTCGATCTCCGCGGCCGCCGCCCCCTCCAGTACGCCGACCTCCACGCCGGGCCGTGCGGTGACGTCGACGATCAGCAGGTCGCTCGCTGTCGCGAGGTCGAAAGTGAACGCGCTCACCTCGGCCGCCACCTGCCGCTCGCGCACCAAGGTCCGGTACAGCCGGCTCCCCCGCTGCATGCCCAGGATCGCGCCGCAGACACTCGCCGCGTAGTACTCCTCGCTGCCGAACACCGGCGACCGGAACGCCAGATACAGCCGGGCCAGCATGACGTCGTCCTCAGCCACTTCCCGGCGCCAGCTTCCGAACACGGGAGGTACGTCCATCGCCGGCAGCGGCGGCCGACCGGACCCGCGCGGGATCGGACCGAAGTGTTCGGCGATCAGCGCCCGCGCTTCGGCCGGTTCGAAGTCTCCGGCCACCGACAGGACCGCGTTGTCAGGCGTGTACCAGGTGCGGAAGAACCCCGCGATGTCCTCGAGGCTCGCCGCCGACAGATCCTCCATGGAGCCGATCAGCGAGTGGTGGAAGGGATGGTCGGACGGAAAAGCGATCGCCGGCAGCTTCTCCCACCACGTGCCGTACGGCTGGTTGTCCACCGACCAACGCCGTTCGTTCTTCACCACATCGCGCTGCGTGTCCAGCTTTTGCTGGGTCATCGCCGGGAGGAGCTGCCCCATCCGGTCCGCCTCGAGCCAGAGCGCGAGCGCCAGCTGGTTGGACGGCACTGTCTCGAAGTAGTTGGTGCGGTCGAGCCAGGTCGATCCGTTCAGCGTGCCGCCGGCGCGCTGCACCAGCTCGAAGTGCTCGTTGGCGCCGACGTGCGCCGAACCCTGGAAGAGCATGTGCTCGAACAGGTGGGCGAACCCCGTCCGGCCCGCGCGCTCGTTCGCCGAGCCGACGTGATACCAGAGGTTGACCGCCACGATCGGCGCCGTGCGGTCTTCGGACAGGCAGACCAGCAGCCCGTTCGGCAGCCGGTAGCTCTCGATGGGGAGTCGCATGGATGAACGATGCAGCGCCGCTCTTCGGTGCGGTACCGGGGGCGCGGCAGCCGCCTTAACGATGCGGGGCGCCCCGATCGGAGCGCCCCGCGGGAGCCGGCTGAGTCCGGATCGGCGTCTACTTGTTGTTCCACGGCGCGATCGGAACCGACACGCCGGTGAGGATCACGAAATGGTCCGCTCCCGACGGCAGCCCGCTGGCGACGTACGCGAGCATCGCGTACAGCGAGGTGTTCTTCCATTGGCCGGTCATGTTCATCTGGTTGCCGATCTTCCAGAAGAAGTCGAGCTCCGGAATGAGCTTGGTGGTGTAGGCGCCATCGTCGGTCGGCTTCGCCGCCGGCCCGAACCCCGCCCAGCGCATCCAGGTCGAGGTGGATCCGTTTCGAATCGTGCAGCTGGAACACCGGGCCATAGACGAAGCTCGGTGCGTTGAGGGTGAAGTTGGCAACCTTCTGGAATGGCGTCCACTGCACGATCGCGACCAGCGTCATCTTCGTTTGCGATGTCGGGATCGCCGTCACCACGCGGAAATTGAAATCGGTGGTGGAATTCACGCCCGTCGGCGCGTCGATGACGTTCGTCATCACCAGGCCCGGCTGGGCCACGAACACCGGCGACTTCAGGAAGCCGCCCTGCCCGGTTGCGACGGAACTGACGGCGGCCAGCATCACTGCGCTCGCGGCGAACTGCGCGATTCGTTTCATGCGACTGCCTCCGGTAAGAGGAGAGTGACGACACATCGGCGGCCGGGGGCCGGAATGCCGTCAATACTGCTCCCATCACCCGGGGTGTCAATGGAGTGTTCCCTGCGCCCCGCTCTAGGGCTCGGCGCTCCCCTGCTGCTTCAGCATGTCCTGATTCAGGCGTATCACGACATCCATGATCGGGATCGGCACGTGATTCTCCCACCAGTAGAAATCGTCGACTTGCGAGGAGTACACGGCCGCGGCGAACCGGAACTGCAGCGCCCGTCTGGCGCGCAGCGCCGACACCGCGCCGCTCGACGCCGCCGCGCTGTCGCCCGCATGCCCCTCGGCCGCCGCGCGCGCCCGCACCTGCTCGGCCGCCGCGCCGGTGATGAATCCGGTGAGGTACGCCTGCTTCTCCGTCGGGCGCAGCTGCGCCCAGTATTCTCCGGTGAGTTGCGTGGCGTGGGGAGCCGCGGCGTCGCCACCGGCGCGCGCGGATCCTGCCATGAAACCCACGGCCAGCGCCGCAAGCAGCGCTCCCGCGGCGGCTCCACCGCGGCTCAGCGCCGGTAGGAAGGCTCGGGTGCGGTGGGCGACACGATCAGGCTGAGCCACTGTCCCCCCTGCGCGTGCCCGGGCACCCCGCACACCACCAGGTAGCGCCCCGCGCGCGATGCGGTGAAGGTCATTTCGTCGCTGTTGTTCTGCGCCAGCCCCTCGCGCGCCTGCGACGTGGCCGCGCCGGGAAAGGCCGCCTCCGGAATGTCATCGGGCACCGGATCGATGTCGGGGATCACCACAACGGAATGCGCGAGGTCGGCATCGCGATTCACGAACGTCACCGTGACACGCCAGCCGAGCGGGACGGTCACCGACTGCGCGCCGGCAAAGCCGCCGTTGAATTCGAGTCCTTCGTTCGCGCCGGTGACCCCCGCGATGACCTGCAGCTGCACCGACTGTGAGGCGGGCGTGTACGCGAGGAACTCGTTCACGCGTACCGGCGTGGTTGCCGCGCTCCCGCGCCGCTCCGGGGCCCGTGTGCCGTCGACTCCCGTGTCGCGGGCGGGCGTCGCAGGCTGGCCAGCCACCGCGCGCGATGCACTGTCGCTCGGGCCGGTCCGTCTTGGCATCGCCGGCCCGGTCTTCCCTGCGCGCGGTCGCGACTCCGGCGGAACGCGCCCGGGCGCGCGGGGCGGCGCGGTCGCGGACCGCTGGGAATCCGCCGCCGGTCGCGCGGCGGCCGGCCCGGCACTGGCGCCACCGGTCGTGTAGCCGGCTGCCGACGAATCGGCGCGCGCCTCGGCGAGCGACCGCTGAGCGTCGTTGGACTCGGCCTCGCCGCACCCCATCACGAGTGCCGCCATAGCGCACATCGTGCCGCGTCCGTTCATGGGTACCTGTCCATCGTCGACCGGGGCAGGGCTACGTCGCCCTGCACCGGTTCCCGTCGATCACGGCGCCTTCTTCGCCGGAGTGGCCGCTGCCGCCTTGGGCAGCGCGAACACGATCACCGCATCACCCAGCGGATACCCGAGTTGGAAGTTCCCGCCGCACGCCACCGCGACGTACTGGGTATTGTCGAGCGAGTAGGTCATCGGACCCGCGTTGCACCCCGCGCCCGCCTGGAACGACCACAGCGACTTTCCGGTCGCAGCGTTGAACGCGCGGAACGTCCCGTTCCCCTCGCCGGTGAAGACGAGGTTGCCCGCCGTCGCCAGCGCCCCGCCGATCATCGGCTGCTCGGTCCGCTCCTGCCACGCCTTCTTCCCGGTGTTCAGGTCGATCGCGGTGAACGTGCCGAACTGGTCCTCGCCGGAGATCGCCTTGAACGCCGACCCCAGCCACAGCTTCCCCTTTTCGAGCGGCGCGTTATGCGTGATGTAGTGCATCGGCTGCTCCAGCCCCAGGACGTACATGTAGCCGAGGTTGGGGTTCACCGCGGTCGGGGACCACTCGGAACCGCCGTTGGCGCCCGGCAGCATCCTGGTACCGGTCGCCGAGGGTTGGGCGAACATGTTCTCCTGCCGGTTGAACGCCTCCGACTTCCGGATCAGCTTGCCGGTCTGGGCGTCGAGCACGTACACCCAGGCTGTCTTCCCCGCCTGGGCCACCGCCTTCGTGCCGTTTTTCAGCTTCACGATCACCGGCGGACTCACCGCGTCCAGGTCCCACACGTCGTGCGGCACCTGCTGGTAGTACCACTTCATCTTCCCCTTCAGCGCGTCGATCGCGACGATCGACTCGGTGAACAGGTTGTCCCCGGGACGGACGCCGCCGTCCAGGTCCGGCGACGGGTTGCCGATCGCCACGAACAGCGTGTGCGTCTCGGCATCGTACGCCGGCGTCATCCACATCGACCCGCCGCCCCGCTGCCAGGCATCGCCGTACTGCGCCACGGCCGCCTTCTCGGCCGCGAGGTCGCGATGCAGCGGCTCGCCCTCCCAGGTCGTCGGCGACCATTTGCCTTCCCATCCACCATCGTTAGGTCCTTCGCCGGGCGCCGGAATCGTATACCAGTTACACATCAGCTCGCCGGTGTCCTTGTTGTACGCGCGGACGAAGCCACGAATGCCATACTCGGCCCCCGACGTGCCCAGGATCAGCATGTTGTCCACCACCAGCGGCGCCATCGTTTCGCTGTAGCCCGCTTCGGGGTCGGCGACTTCGATGTCCCACTTCACCTTGCCGGTCTTCGAGTCGAGCGCCACCAGGCGCGCGTCCAGCGTCGCCATGTAGACCGTGGTTCCCGAAACCGCGACGCCACGGTTGTTCGGGCCGCAGCAGTAGATCTGGGTGCCGAGCTTGTGCTCGTAACGCCAGATCTCCCGGCCGGTCCGCGCATTCACCGCGATCGCCACGTTGTACGGCGTCGTCAGGTACATCACCCCGTCCACCACCAGCGGCGTGGTCTCGAACGATCCCAGCCGCGAGATGCCGGTCTGGTACATCCACGCGACCCGCAGGTTCTGCACGTTGGTCGCGTTGATCGCGGTGAGCGGGGACCATCGCTGATTGGTGTAGTCCCGGCCGTACATCATCCAGTTCCTGCCGCCGTCGTTCCTGGCGTTCGCCAGCATGTCGGCGGTCACCGTGGTGAAGGTGGGTGACGTCGGCTTCGCCTCCTGCGCCCGCGCCGGGGCCGCGAGCATGATCGCCGCGGCGCCCAACATCATGAGACGGGTTGTACGCATACCCCCTCCGGGTGGTTCAACTGTTCGCGGCGTTCCGGACGGCCCGGCGTCCGCAATGAACGGGTGAATCAGACGACTGGCGCGGGATTCCGCGGCGGCCAACCTGGACGGGGAGAGGCTCGCGCGGGCGCGACGGCCGCATGCGTGACGCGGCGTCCCGGAAACCACCACCACCCCGGAATCGGACAACGTTCGCCCATGGACATCGCCACCGCTCGCGCCACCGCGCGATCGAGTCGAGCACTGCCGGCGCTGGCGCCCTGCAGGCCGTGCTGATGCCGCGGCGCGACTGCCGGGCACTTGTGCGACCTAATTAGCCGCGCCCCGAAAAGGGACGCAAGAGGGGAAACGCCAACCCGCCAGTCGCCGAGCGCCAGTCGACGCCCCCGCACCGTGCATCGCCAGGCATACCTTTAGGTAGGGGCAGGCCAACGTCCTTGTGTCCTTCAGCGGACTTGATCGGTCAGTTTGTCCGTAGACCGAAGACCAGAACCGCCGGTGCCTTGATGGACTCGCTCAACACGTAGCCCAGCCCGGTCGTCACGCTCGCTTCGATCGGGCTCGACGGGGTTGGCGAAGTCAGCGGCGCGAGTCCGGCCCGGCGCGCGAGCAGCCAGAGGCGGAACATGTGGAAGCGGTCGCTCACCAGGACCACACTCGTCAGGCGTCGCGCCCGCATGATTTCTCGGACCGCCAGGATCGACTCGCTCGTGGTGCGGCCCTGCTGCTCGATCGCGATGGCGCGGTCCGGTACACCGAGGCGCATCGCGTAGCGGCGCCCGACCGCCGCTTCGCTGGTGGTGTCGCCCGCGCCCGTTCCGCCGGTGACGATCAGGAGCGGGGCCATGCCGCGTCGCCAGAGTCCGATCGCGTGATCCAGGCGCGCGCGGAAGACCGGTGACGGGCGGCCGGCGTACTGCGCCGCGCCCAGCACCACGATCGCGTCGGCCGGCGCGGCGCGATCGAACAACCCCCAACCCACCACCGCCGACACCGACGCCAGCCAGGCCGCGGCGGGGATGACGGCGAGGACGGCCGCGACGCGACGCGCGCGTCGATGGCGGCCGTGTGGTCCGGGAGCCTGCGCCCGTGGCATCGCGTCCGTCAGAACGCGACGCGGGTCCCGGGCGCGGGCGCGGCGACCGGAACGCCCAGCGCGGCGACCTGTGGCGCGAACGCGTCCTGCGCCGCCGTCTCACCGTGCACCAGCCAGACGTTCTGCATCCCTGGCGACCGGTCGTGGATCGTCTTGATCCACGCCAGCAGTCCGCCCCGGTCGGCGTGCGCGCTGTAGCCGTTCAGCACCTCGACGCGCGCGTGGAGCGGGACCTGTTCGCCGAAGATCCTGAGCTCGGGGCTGCGCTCCACGATTCGCCGTCCCAGCGTGTGCTCGGCCTGAAAGCCGACGATCAGGATCGTGTTCCGCGGATCGGGCGCCCCCTGGATGAGGTGATGCAGGATGCGTCCGGATTCCGCCATCCCCGATGCGGCGATGATGACCATCGCGCCCCGCTGACTGGCGAGCGCCTTGGACTCCTCCACGTCGCGGGTGTACCGCACGAGCTCGAAGCGGAACAGGTCCGGAGTGTGGCGCACGAGGTCTTCCGACCGGTCGAAGGTCTCGGGGTGCAGCTCGAACACCGAGGTCGCGTGCACGGCGAGCGGACTGTCGATGTAGATCGGAATCGACGGGATGGCGCGCTCCTGGGCGAGGACGTGCAGGTCGTAGACCAGTTCCTGGACGCGGCCGACGGCGAACGCCGGGATCAGGACACGCCCGCCCTTTGCCGCGGTCTCGCGCACGATCTCGCCCAGCCGCGCGCGCGCCGACGCCATCGACTCGTGATCGCGGTTCCCGTAGGTGGATTCCATGATGACCGTGTCCGCGGTGTCCGGAATTTCGGGATCGCGAATGATCGCCAGGCCCGCGCGCCCAATGTCGCCGGAGAACGCCAGCCGGCGGGTGACGCCGCCCTCGGTGCACTCGAGCAGTACCGACGCCGAGCCCAGGATGTGACCGGCGTCGATGAAGGTGGCACGAACCCCGGGCACGACGTCGAACGCCCGGTGATACGGTACCCCGATCATCAGGTCCATCGTGCGGACGACGTCGCGCGTCGTGTACAGTGGCGCGACGGCTTCGCGCCCATGCTTGTGGAGGTGTTCGGCGTCCTTCTCCTGGATGTGCGCCGAATCCGCCAGCATGATGGCGCACAGGTCGCGCGTGGCCGGTGTCGCCCAGATCGAGCGCGCGTATCCCCGGCTCACCAGGAAGGGCAGCCGCCCGGCGTGGTCGATGTGCGCGTGGGAGAGGACCACCGCGTCCAGCTGGTCAACGGGCAGCGGCAGCTTCTCGTTCTTGGCGGCCGACTCCGCGCGGCGGCCCTGGAACAGCCCGCAGTCGAGGGCGATCGTCCGCCCGCCGACGTGCACCAGGTGGCACGAGCCGGTCACTTCCCGCGCCGCACCCATGAAGGTGATTTCCATCAGCGGCTCCCGTCGCGGCGCGGCCCGCCGCGGTATTCTGTCATGCGCGCGAAGATAGTAGCTTCGTCGCCATGGACACCACCCCGGAGTTCCCCACGCTGTCGATCGTGCGGCATCCTCTCGTGCGCCACAAGCTGACCATCCTGCGCGACCGGAACACGCCGACCAAGATCTTCAAGGAGCTGGTGGACGAGATCGCGATGCTGATGGCGTACGAGGCCACGAGCGATCTCCCGCTCGAAGCCGTACCCGTCGACACGCCCCTGGAGCGGGCCAGCGGCTGGCGGGTGAGCGGCAAGAAGCTGACGCTGGTGCCGATCCTGCGCGCGGGACTCGGCATGGTGGAGGGCGTCCTGCGTCTCGTGCCGTCGGCGCGGGTGGGACACATCGGGCTCTACCGCGATCACGACACGCTTGAGCCGGTGGACTACTACTTCAAGGTGCCCGGCGACGCCCAGGAGCGGGACTTCTTCCTGCTCGACCCGATGCTGGCCACCGGTGGCAGCGCGGTATCGGCGGTCGCGTCGCTCAAGCGGGCGGGCGCATCACGCATCCGCTTCCTCTGCCTGGTCGCGGCGCCGGAGGGCGTGCGCCGGCTGGGCGGTGAGCACCCCGATGTCTCGATCTACTGCGCGTCGCTCGACCGCGAGCTCAACGCGCACGGATACATCCTGCCGGGCCTGGGCGACGCCGGCGACCGTCTGTTCGGGACGCGCTAGCGGTCGATCAGCCGAACCACTCGCGCGGTGCCTCGCGCTGCTGGCGCGCGGCCTCCAGCACCCACTGCTGGGATGCCTGGTCGCTGATCTCCTCGGGGACCCGGTCGAACCAGTCGTTCGCCTGCCGCAGGTCGCCCACCCGGCGCCAGAGCTCGCCGACCAGGTAGGTCAGCACCGCGCGCTCATCCATCCCCGCGCCGTCGAAGCTCTCCAGCGCCCGGGCAAAGGCCCACGCCGCCTTGCGGCGGAAGAACCGCTCGGCCTCGACATCGCCTTCGTCCACGCAGCACCAGGCCGCGCGCAACAGCAGGTCCGCCACGTGACGGGGCTCGAGGTCCTGCCACTCGGCCACGATCGCCGCGGCCTCGTACTTCTCCGAGCCGGTGGCTTCGCGCTCGCGGTAGTTCGGCGAGAGCCGGCTGAGCACCATCTCGCGCAGCTCCGGCGAAATCTCGGCGTCTTCCGTGAAGTCGCGTTCCACACCCGTGAACCCGCACTGCTTGCACATGTGCACCATGTACGGCAACGGCTGCGTGCCGGCCGCGCGCTCATGGAAGTCCGTGCGCTTGCCGCCGAACGAATTCGTCGACACCACTGCCTGCGAGTGGAATCGCGCGTCGCACAACGGACACACCAGGTCGATCTGCTGCAGCGTCGTCATACCGCGGGTCCCCTTCTGCGTGATCGCTCGCGCGAATCGAGGTCGGGAAAATCCATGCCAGCCCCGTGCGCACGCGCACCTTGTTCGAGATGATTGTCGCGACTATCTTGCCGCGTCGTTCGAGCGCCGGTCGAGCCGTGTCCCCGCATCCCGCCTGTTGATGCTGATCAACCTGCTCCCCGACTTCTTCGACGTTCTCAACAGCTCGGACCGTATAGCCGCCTATCTCAAATATTTCGACACGCATCGCAGCCTTCTTGAGGCGTACTGGCACAACTATGTGCTCGAACCGGAAGGGCCCCATTTCTTAGATGTCGTCAATGCGACCGCGCGCGCCGACCGCGCGGACCTTCGCGCGATGGTGGAGCGGATTGATCTCGTCGCCCTGGCCCGCGCCGCCGAAGAACAGTGCGCGGCGCTCCTCGACATCGATGTCGACATCGACGTGGTGCTCATGGTCGGCGTCGGCGCGGCCAACGCCGGCGAGCTGGTGGTCGGTGGCCGCGGCATCGCGTTCGTCTGCCTGGAGCACTTCACCAGCGTCGCCAATCCGGAGACCCAGGGCCTGGGACTCGATCCCGAGCTCGTCCCGATGTGGCTCGCCCACGAAATCGCTCACGCGATGCGCTACACGTCGCCCGGCAGCCGCAGCGAGCTGCGGACCCTCATCGCCGATGCCGGCGGCTTCTACTCGTACTGGGAAACGGCGCGCCGGGCGACGCTCCGCGAGCTCATGGTGAACGAAGGGCTGGCCGTCCAGGTAGCCCGCGCGATCAGCCCCGGCCACGCCGCCTGGGAGTACTACGGCTACGCGCGGCGCCAGTACGCCCGCGTCCGCGAGCTGCTCGCGGTCCTCGAGCGGGCGGTGCGCTCCGACCTCGACCGCGCCGGACTCGGCCTGCGGCTGCGCTACCTGTCCGGCGGAATGAGCGACGAGGCCCGCACCATCGACCGATACGTGCTGCCCGAACGCGCCGGCTACCTCCTGGGCGCGCGGATGGTGGAGCCGGCGATCTCCGCCCGGGGCCTGGCGTGGGCCATCCGCGCCGGTGCCGACGAGATCGGCGCGCTGGCCGACGCGGCTGCCGCGTCCGCCTGACGAGCGCCATGCCTCCCCGCAAGTCGACCCCGGGCGTCCGCGCCGAAACCGGCCGCGAGCGGCGGACCAATGCCGAGCTCCGGGAGCTCCTCGACGAAATGATCGTGCACGTCCGCGACCTGGCGCGGCGTGCCGCCGAGCTGAATGCACCGGAACTCGAGTACGCGCAGGAACGCCTCGAGTGGCTCGCCGACGAGATCTGGGACACCGTGATCCGGCTGCGCGAGCAGTCCGGCGGCGGCAAGAAGCGTTAGGTCTGTCGCCCGGCGGCCGACGGAGCCGCGCCCGTCACTTCCCCACGCAGAACGTGCGGAACAGGCGATCCAGCACGTCCTCCGGCCCCACCGCGCCGATCAGCTCCTCCAGCGCCGCCACCGCGCTCCGCAGCGGCACCGCCGCCACCGTCGCCGGCAGCACTCCCTCGCGCCACGCCTCCTCGAACGCCACCAGCTCGGCGCGCGCCCGCCCGAGCGCCAGCCGGTGCCGGGCCCGCGTCACCACCGGTGCGTCCGGCGACAGCGCGCCGAAGTCGCCGGTCAGTCGCCGCGAAATCGCGTTCAGCAGCGCTGGCAGCCCGGCGCGCGTCTGCGCGCTCACGTCCACTTCCTCCACGGCGCCATCGGGCACGTCCGCCACGGACCGTGACTCCCCGCCACCGTTCGCCAGGTCCGCCTTGGTCCGCACGGCGATGATCGGCCGGTCGGTGAGCGCCCGCGCGCGACGCACCGCGTCCGCCAGCGCCTGCCGGCCATCTCCGCACGCCAGCACCAGCTGGGCCGACGCGATGTGCCGTTCGGCGACCTCGATCCCCAGCCGCTCCACCACATCATCGCTGGCCCGGAGTCCGGCGGTGTCGATCAGCCGCACCGGCCAGTCGCCGGCGTCGATCACCGCCTCGAGCGCGTCGCGGGTGGTGCCCGGAATCTCCGTCACCAGCGCCCGGGCCCGCCCCACCAGCGCGTTGAAGAGCGATGACTTGCCGACGTTCGGCGGTCCGGCGATCACCGCCACCGCGCCGTCCCGCACCAGTTCGCCCGCCGTCGCCGTCCGCAGCAGGGCATCGAGCCGCTCCCGCGCGGCCGCGACCGCAGCCGAGATCCGCTCGCGCGGCACCGGTCCATCATCTTCCTCGGGAAAGTCGATGTCGTAGGCGAGGAGCGTCTCCACCTCCAGCAGCGCCTCGCGCAACGCCGACACCTGCGCCGACAGCCCGCCATCGAGCTGCGCGAGCGCCGCCCGCCGCATGGCCGGGGAGCGCGCGTCGACCAGGTCGGCGATCGCCTCGGCCTGGACCAGATCGAGCTTCCCGTTCGCGACCGCCCGCCTGGTGAACTCGCCGGCCTGCGCCTCCCGCGCGCCGGCCGCGACCAGCGCGGCCATGACTTCCGCGGGCACGGTCGCCCCGCCGTGCGTGGAGATCTCGACGAGCGGCTCGCCGGTGTACGACCGCGGTGCCTCGAACCAGGTGACCAGCGCGCGGTCGAGCAGGCCGCCGCCCGCGTCGCGGATCGCGCAGAGCGTGGGGCGTCTGGGAGGGATGGGCCACGGCGCGATTACCGCGCCGGCCACGCTGCCGGCGAGTGCCCCGCTCACCCGGAGCACCGCGATCGCCCCACGCCCGGGGGGCGTCGCCCGCGCGACGATCACATCCCCGGCCGCCGCGCGCAGGATCGCGGCGGCCAGCGGCCCTAACTGCGTGCCTGCGGCTGCCGGGCCCGTTCGCGCGCGATCATCCATTGCTGCGGCAGCGCCGCGACGTTCTGCACCGCGTAGTACAGGTTGAGTCCGGCCGCCACGTTCAGCAGCACCGCCGTCAACGTGATCGGCAGGATGTAGCTCATCATCTTCGCCTGCGGATTCGGCGGCGCCGCCCGCAGCCCGATCCAGGACAGCACGTACATCGACGCGCCCATCAGCAGCGGGAGAAGGTACAGCGGATCCTTCACGGAGATGTCCGCCAGCCAGAGGAACGACACACCGCGGAATTCAATCGTGTTCTGGAACACGAAGAAGAGCGCGAACAGCACCGGCATTGGCAGGAGCATGGGCAAGCAGCCGGAGAAGGTGCTGAACGGACTCATCCCGTGCGCCTTGTACACCTTCATCATCTCTTCCTGCAGCTTCTGCGGATTGCTCTGATAGCGCTTCTGTACCTCGCTCAGTTCCGGCTGCAGGCGCTGCACCTTGAGGCTGGTCCGCATCGCGCTCTGGTTCAGCGGCCAGAGCAGCAGCCGGATCCCCACCCCGAACACCACCAGGACCCACCCGTAGCTCAACGACAGCGTCGAGTGCAGCCACAACAGCGCCCGCATCACGATCGTCGCGAACGGCTGCACCACGGGCTGGAGGAAGCCACCGTACGGATTCGAGTTCTCGAAATCGCGCCGCAGGGCGTGCAGCCGGCGCCACTCCTGCGGGCCCGCGTACACTTCCACCACCGCGCCGCGCCCGGCCTCGCCGAGCGGGAGGAGCACCGTGGACGCGGACTGCGTCGGCACCTTCGACGTGCGCGCCCCGCCGGTCACCGACAGCTCCGCGAACGGCGTCCCGCCATCGGGGGTGAGCAGTCCGACCAGGAAGTACTTGTTCTTGGCGGCCACCCACGTGATCGGGCCGGGGACGAGCTTCCGCTCACCGGGCTCCAGCTTGGCGAATCCGATGCCGCGAGCCCCCTCGCGCTGCGGCTTGTACGCGTACGCGAGGTGGCGCTGGTCGTCCAGCGTGTCGGCCTCCGCCGACGTCAGCGTGGTCGGCAGGTCGATCATCAAATAAGCCGTCTCGCTCACGCCGTCGATGCGCGCCCGCATCCGGGTGAGGAAGCTGTCCGGTGCGAACGAGTAGTCGAACGTGAGCGTGCCATTGCCGACGACCGCGGTGTAGCGAACGCCCGGAGGTCCCGCGCCCATCGGGACTCGCGTGGACGTGAAAGCGACCCGGTCGAGGGCCAGCGTATCCCGGCCGGCGCCGAGCACCAGGCGGTAGCGGAGCAGCGGCGCGCGTCCGCTCTTGAGCGATACAGGGTCGCCGAACGACCGGCCGGGCGTGCGGATGTGATAGTCCGCGAGCGTGGCCGACAGCGGCACGCCGCCCAGCGATGAGAAGTGATAGTCGGTTCGGCCCGCGGTGACGCTCAACGTCTCGGCATGAACCGACCGGGTCGTGTCGATGGACTGCGTGGCGCGCGGTCCGGCCGTAGCGCGCTCGGCCGGGGCCGTCACCACGCCTGAGGGGCTTTCGGCCGGCGTGGGCGCCCGGCTGTCGCCGGCGGCCACTCCGCTGTCGGCGCGCGCCGCCGGCTTTGGCCTGGGCGGTGACGGAAACAGCACCGGCGTCAAGGCGACCACGACCGCCGTCAACAACAAGGCCAGAAAGAATCGCTTGTCCATCAGCCCTTATGACCGGTCAGGGTACTGGATCGAAGCCGCCGCGGTGGAACGGATGACATCGCAGAATGCGGCGCGCCGCCAGCCACGATCCGCGCGCGGCGCCGTGGCGCTCGATCGCCTCGATCGCATAGGCGGAACAGGATGGGTGAAAGCGGCAGGCGGCCGGCATCAGTGGCGACGCCACCAACTGATACCCCCGAACCAGCGCGGTCAGCACGCGGCCCACCATCGCTCACCTCGCGGGGCGGGCGAAGAGTTCGGCCGCGCGCCCCAGGTCGGCGCCCAGCGCCTCGAACTCGGCGCGGTAGGCGGGTGGCAGCGACCGCACCACGACGTCAGTCGCCGGCAGAGCCGGGAGGACTCGGATTCGCATGAGCTCGCGAAGTCGACGCTTCAACCGATTGCGCTCCACGCTCGAGTGGCCGTGTTTGGGCACGATCACACCGGCGCGGGACGGGGACCGGCCGGAGGGAAGCCCACGGACCTCCAGTCGCTCGGTGCGGAATCGTCTCCCCTCACGGAGGACGCGACGCAGGTCGGCCTCTCGCGTCAGGCGCCGGGCCCGCGCGAAGCCGAAGGACGCGTCAGGCGCCGGCGTACTTGCTCGGCAGCTGAACCGTGAGGCGCTTGCGCCCCTTCTTGCGCCGGCGACTAAGGGTCTCGCGCCCCCATTTGGTCGCCATGCGCGCGCGAAACCCGTGCGTTCTGATGCGGCGCTTGTTTCGCGGGCGGTAGGTGGGCTTGCCCATAAGATGCTCCGAATAACCGGTCGATCGCGCGTTGGATGAGAGCGCTAAGCCTAGTCGCCGCCGTAATATATGTCAAGCAGACGGCACGGCGGAACGGGTGTTTGATTGACTTTTCCACAGGGATCGTCTACCTTCGGCGCCTCTAAGTTGTCCACATCGCACGCCTCCGCCCCGCGCGCCACGTAATGAACCTGTCGGCAACTGAAGTCTGGTCGCGCCTTCTCGAGCGCGCGCGTCACGAGCTCCCCGAGCAGACGTTTCGCACGTGGCTCGAGCCGACCGAAGCGATCAGCGTCGATGAGCAAACGATCGTCGTAGGGGCGCCTGACCAGTTCGCCGCCGACTGGAACGACTCCAAGCACGCCCAACTGCTCTCGAGCCTGGCCCCGGTGGCGGTGGGGCAGCCGATCAACGTCGTCTTCAAGGTCCACGAGGAGCGGAAGTCGCGCTCGCAGATGGATCTCTTCGTCGCACCGCCCTCGGACAAGGCCGCGGCGCTCGCCCGTTCCGCCCAGGCGACGACCGCCCCCCTTAGTGCCCGCTATACGTTCGACCACTTCATCATCGGCAAGTCTAACGAGCTGGCCGCGGCCGCGGCGCAGGCGGTGGCCCAGGCCCCGGGCCGCGTCTACAACCCGCTGTTCATCTACGGCGACACCGGGCTCGGCAAGACGCACCTGATGCAGGCGATCGCGCACGACATCCTCCTCCGGACTCCCACCACCCGCATCAGCTTCCTGGGCACGGAGCAGTTCACGAACGAAATGGTGAGCGCGATTCAGAGCCGGACCACGCACGACTTCCGGCGTCGCTACCGCGAGACCGACCTCCTGCTGATCGACGACGTGCACTTCCTGAAGGGAAAGGAGGCCACGCAGGAGGAGTTCTTCCACACCTTCAATGCCCTCTACGAGGCCGGCCGCCAGATCGTGATCACCAGCGACCGGCCGCCGTCGGACATCCCCGGGCTGGAGTCGCGCCTGGTGAGCCGGTTCCAGTGGGGCATGGTCGCCGACATCGAGCTCCCCGACCTCGAGCACCGGATCGCGATTCTCCAGCACAAGGCGCAGCTCGATCACCTCGAGATGACGATCCCCGAGGACGTGATCCTGTTCATCGCCGAGAACATCCGGTCGAGCGTCCGCGAGCTGGAGGGGTCGATCATCAAGCTGCTCGCCTACGCATCCCTCAAGCACAAGGAAATCACCGTGGAGGTCGCGCATGAGGCGCTGCGCGACAAGCTCCGCGATGGCGGCCCCGAAGCGGCATCGAGCGGCCTCTCGATCGGCGCGATTCAGCAGCACGTCGCCAAGGAATGGGGCGTCACCACCGACGGCCTGAAGTCGAAGACGCGGACGAAGATGCTGACCACGCCACGCCAGGTGGCGATGTACCTCGGTCGCGAGCTCCTCGCGCTGCAGCTTGTCGAGCTCGGCAATGCATTCGGTGGACGCGATCATTCCACGGTGATCCACAGCCTCGATCGGGTCCAGGAGATGCTTGCCGAGGACACGGTATTCGCCGAGCGTGTACATCGGGTGCGGTCCGTGTTGGAAAAGCTGGGCGCGTAACGATCGCGTCTCCGTTATCCACGGCTTGAAGTCGAAGGGTGGAAGAACGGAGTGGACTCCGGAGCTATCCCCACTCGACTTCACATCGCCTGCTCTGGCGGAAGTGTTTGCGAGGGAATAACTTCTCCGCGATCTCAACTCGTCCACACCTTCTACTACTACGGCTGAAACAGTCTCTCTTCATTAATTATCCGAAGTAGAGCCGCAATTGCACCCACAGGGGAACGGGAATGCGCGTCACGATCACTCGTGAGAAGCTTCAGGAAGGGTTGGCGGCGGTCACCGCGAGCATTCCTGCCAAGACGACGCTCCCGGTGCTCGCGAACATCCTCGTTGAGACCACCGACAAGGGGCTGCGACTCTCCGGAACTGATCTGGACATCGCCGTCAGCACCGAAGTCAGCGCCGATGTGCAGCAGGCTGGCGCGATCACGATTCCAGCCAAGAAGCTGTCCGAGATCGCACGTGAGCTTCCGCCCGCGCCAGTGAAGATTTCGGCGGCCGGCGAGCAGCGCATCGTCCTCGAATGCGGCCCGGCCAAGTTCAAGCTGCTGGGACTGCCGCGCGACGAGTTCCCGGCGTTTCCGAGCATCCGCTTCCAGGAGAGCTGGCACATTCGCTCGGGCGATCTGCAGAAGCTGATCTCCCACACCGCGTTCGCCGTGTCCACCGAGGAGAGCCGGCCGATCCTGAACGGCGTCCTCTGGGAGATGCGCGGCGAGCACATGCGGATGGTGGCGACCAACGGGCACCGACTGGCCAAGATGGACCTGCCGGCGCCCGCCGGCATTGGCGGCGCCACGGACCTCATCGTTCCGCCCAAGGCCCTCGAGCAGATCCGGCGCTTGTTCGCCGCCGAGGAGGATCTGGAGGTGGCCCGGGGAGAGAACCATCTGGGCTTCCGCTCACCGTTCACGGTCGTCTACACGCGACTGATCGAGGGGCCGTTCCCGAACTACGATCAGGTTCTTCCGCGGGACAACGACAAGGTCGCAGTGGCCGACAAACTGGCACTCATCGGATCGTTGAAGCGCATGTCGGTGGTGGCCTCGGACCAGACACACCGGATCCGGCTTTCGTTCAACGCCGGCATCCTCCGCTTCAGCGTCCAGACGCCCGATCTCGGCGAGGCGCAGGACGAGCTGCCGGTTCGGTACACCGGTGATCCGCTCGACATCGGATTCAACGCGCAGTACCTGCTCGAGATCCTGCGCTTCATCCCCACGGATGAAGTGCGGATGACTTTCAAAGCCCCCGAGCGCGCGTGCACCCTGGAGCCAGAAGCATGGTCCGACCCGGCCAAGTACCTCTGTCTGGTGATGCCGCTGCGGCTGGTCGATTGACCCGGGATGCGGCGCGCCGCGTCCACCGCGACCGGTTCCGGGCAGTCAGCGCAGAGTCAGCCTGAACTCGCCGCGCTGCGTGAATCGCCGGCTGGTCGCCCCGGTCTGCAGCGACAGGGTGAGTGTGAAGCTCCGGCGCTCCTCCACCAGCACTCCGCGCGCCGGGTCCAGCAGGTAGTCCGACGTCGACTCGCCTTCCCCCTGCACGGAGATCGTCCGACCGGCGCGGCTGGTTGTGCCGTCGAGTCGCACGTGGCTGTCGCGTCGCAGGTGGATGCGCGATCCGTCGTTCGTGGCGACCCATTCGGGCGGCAGGTAGTGGTATGACACCCTGGTGGTGACCGGGACCACTCCTCGGCAGGAGCTGGTCACGAGGGAGTCGTCCGCGCCGGCGGCACCAGCGAATGCCGCGCTCAAGGGCGGCAGCAGGTCAGTCACCAGCGACAGCGGAGCGATCGAATCGGGATCGCACCCGGCCGCCGGATCCAAGAGCGTGATGTTGGTGATCCCCTCGCGAAGATCCGCGTGGCGGAGGAAGTGCAGCGGTGCCGGGAGCGTGACCGTGCCGGGCGAGCGCAGGATGGAACGCGAGACGAGCGAATCGAGCGTGCCGGTGAGCGCCAGCACTCCGCTGTCGCCGGCGACGGGCAGCGTCACCGTCATCGCCGCGTCGGTCGCGATGCTGTCCCGTTGCGGTGGCGATTGATCGAGCAGCTCCACGACGACCTGGCCCTGCATGGCGTAGCGGAACGTCCCGGCCCCGTACGTGAAACTCAGCGCCGCCTGCGCGCGCTCCGGCGCGGCTTCCGGCCCTGCCGCCGGCGGTACCCGGGCCGGCGGCGAGCCGGCGCAGGCTGACAGCACCGCGACACCGGCCAGCGCGGCCAGCGTGTGCGCGCGGTGGCCGGCACGAATGGCCGTGGGCGTGGCACTCGTCCGAGCGGGTGAGGTCATGGGTCCGTTGCTGATTGGCGGGATAAACCTGGCGGCCCTCCCGGTTCACCGGGAGGGCCGCCAGCGCTACCAGCCTGTAAGCCGGGTTCTGTCGGATGCGAGCATCCGGACGATCATTTCTCTGGGTGCACGGTCGCCCGTGCACTCGAGCAGCCTACCCGCGGCGTCTTGATCGAGGTGGGCCGCCTCTCGCCGCTTATTTGGCCTTGCTCCAGCTGGGGTTTGCCGAGCCACCCGTGTTGCCACGGGTGCGGTGGGCTCTTACCCCACCTTTTCACCCTTACCGGCGCTTGTGGCGCCGGCGGTCTGTTCTCTGTGGCACTGTCCGTCGCACGACAGGTCGTGCGCCCAGGCGTTACCTGGCAGCCTGCCCGTGGAGCCCGGACTTTCCTCGACGTGCCCAGTCCCGCAGCGCGCCGCGATCGTCCGGCTGGTAGCGTGTCGTGAAATATAGCCGAACCGGCGGCCTTGTCCTACCGCTCCCTGCCTGAGCTCTTCACGCGCTGAGCCAGATCAGCGGCATCACGATCGCAAGCGAGACGACGACCACCATGGGGAGGCACCCGCGACCGGCTCGTGAGCCGGGGGCGCCCGCCGCCGCCACCGGCTCCAGCAATGCGTCGGCGAAGGCGACGGCACTCATCCAGCGGTCCTCCGGGTCCTTTTCGATCGCCCGCAGGATGGCGCCGACGGTCTGCCCCGGTGCCTGAGCGCCGGAGGGGTCAGGGCGGGCGGGCTCGTCCGCCAGCACGCTCGCCATGACCACGCTGGTGGTCCGTCCGCCGAACGGCGGTTTGCCGGTGAGGAGCTCGTAGAGCGTGGCGCCCAGCGCGTACACGTCACTGCGCGCCTCGAGGGGCCGTGCGGCCAGCTGCTCCGGGCTCATGTAGGCCGCCGCACCAAGGAGGTCGTTGACTTCCAGCGGCGGCAGCCCCGCGGCGAGGAGTCCCGCGTGAATGCCGAGTCCGCCCAGCCACACCTGGTCATCGTCGACGAACAGGCGCGACGGAGACACCGCGCCGTGGACCATGCCGGCGTGGTGCGCGACGGCGAGCGCGTTGGCGACGGCCGCGCCGGTGCGTCCAAGTGCCTCGGCGGGGACCATGCCCGGTTGCGCGAAGCGCTCGCGTGCGGCGCGCCCGCTGACGTCGACAGTCGCGAGGTAGACGTCGCCTGCCGTGGAGACGCCGGAGGCGAGGATGGGGAGCAGGCTCGTGTGCTGCAGCTCGGCCGCGCGCTGGATCTCGGTGAGGAAGCGCTCGGGGGTCGGCATGCGGCGCGTCAGGTCGCGCGACAGGACGGTGAGGGTGACGGGCGTGTCGTCGGTGGCGAGGGCCCGGTAGACGGCGCCGAGCGGATCGGGTCCCAGCTCGTGTTCGAGCCGGTAATCCGGGGCGAGCGTGCGGGAGAGGCGCTCGAATTCGCTCGGCATGTGGCGGAGGGGTGGGGGCGTCGGCAGGGCGGAGTCGGTGGATCGACCGGGGTACGATGCACGCGTCGGGATGCGCGTTCAAGGCGCGCGCCGATCATCGAACGATCGCCGGAGGGTGGCCGGCGATGACGCCGGGCCCAGGGCGAGCGCACCGGCGAGCGCGCCCGCTGACGGCGCGGTGACCGCGGCGCCGAGATTGGGGCTCGACAGGCATTCCGCCGTCCAGCCCAGCCACGGAGACCCCATGACCCCGCCCCGCGCTCCGGTTACCACGGTGTTGCTGCCGGTGGAGCGGTTGCACGTCGACGCCGCCTGCGAAGGGCTGTACCAGCCGCTGCACCGCGACCGGATCGACGAGGCGGTGGCGGACCTGCGCGCCAGCCGCGCCTCGGCGATTCTGATGTCAGTGGGCTACTGCACGCGCCACGGCGCGGCTCGGGTGGCGTCGCTGGTGCGCGAATTCCCGCGTGTACCGGCGGTCGCGCTGCTCACCGACATGGACGACCTGACGCCGCAGGCGGTGCTCACGCTCGGCCGCTGCGGGGTGCGCGCCCTGGTCGACGTGAGACGTCCGTCGGGATGGCGCGAGCTGCGGGCGCTGCTCCTCAGCGACCGGGCCGCGGAGATCGATCGTGAGGCATCGGCGCTGGTGTCGCTCGACCTGGCGCAGGGTCCTGCCGAGTGCCGCCGGTTCTTCGAGGTCCTGTTCGCCAGCGCTTCACGGGTGAGCACGGTGCGCGCGCTGTGCCGCGAGCTGGGCGCGGTGCCGAGCACCCTGATGAGCCGGTTCTTTCGCGCCCGGCTCCCCGCTCCCAAGCGGTACCTGGCGATGGCGCGGCTGATCCGTGCCGCTCGGCTGCTGGAGAATCCGGGGCTGTCGATCGCCGATGCGGCGAACCACCTCGACTATTCCTCGCCGCAGAGCTTCGGCCGCCACGTCCGGACGCTGCTGCGCGTCACCGCCGGCGATTTCCGCGAGCGCTACGATGGCGCGGCGATGATCTCGCGGTTCCGCGCCGACCTGGTGCTGCCCTACCTCGCCACGCTGCGCCGGTTCAATCCGCTGGGGACGCTGGCGGCGGCGTCGACGCCCCGGGGCCGAGGGGGCCGCCGCGCGGGTGGCGCATTTCGCGGGTATTCGGCTGAGCCTTCACCGCGAACCGGGACATCGACCGGCGGAGACGATCCGCAAGCTCGGCGAGTTGCCGAGAGGTCTCGAGCAGACTCCTGAGGCTCTCGGTGTTCGCGGCCGCGGCACGGGACGCACCTTGCGCGCGCCCCTCGGCGTCCAGCGCCAGGGCTTCGACGCTGCGAATGGTGCCGGCGAGGGTCGACATCGTTTCGGCCTGCACGCGCGAGACGCCGGCGGTCTCCGAGCTGATGCTGGCGATGCGGGCGATTCCCTCGAGCATCCGGCTGAGCGCGGCGTTCGCCTCGGTGGCGACGCCACCCACGTCCCTCACGTGTCGCGCGCCGTCGGCCATGGTCGTCACCGACGCGCCAATGTTGTCGCGGACCGTGGACACCGTGACCGCGATCTCCCGGGCCGCCCGGGCGCTCTCGTCCGCCAGCTTGCTCACCTCGTCCGCCACGACGGCGAAGCCCTTGCCGTGCTCGCCGGCGCGGGCCGCTTCGATCGCGGCGTTGAGCGCCAGCAGGTTGGTCTGCCGGGCGATCCGCGACACCGCGTCGACAAACTCGCCGATCTTCACCGACGCATCGGCCAGCGCCTCCACCGTCGACGAGCTCTCGCGGACCCGCTCTCCGATGCGGACCAGGGTCGTCGCGGCACGGCCGATCGCGTCGCGGCTGGACGTAGCCGCGTCGGACAGGGCCCGGGCATCCGCTTCCATCTCGCTCGTCCGCTCGTGCACGCGGCCCGCGGACTGGAGCGCACCCACCGTCTGCTGGCTTCCCGCCTGGGTGTGGGTGCGCTGCGATTCCAGCTCGGCGCTGAGGCTCTGGGCGGCGCTCGCGAAGTCGCTGCCGGCGCGGTCCAGCTCGCGGGCCGCCGCGGTGACCCGCTCCGCGTAGCTGGCGACGTCCTCCGCCTCGCGCTGCACCGTCCCGATGATCTCCCCGAGCTCCTCGAGCATGCTGTTGAAGCTGCGTTCCAGAAAGCCGAGTTCGTCGCGCGAGCGGGCTTCGGCGCGCACCATGAGGTTCCCGTGCTCGGCCTGGGTCATCTTTTCACGCGTGGCCCGGATGCGCCGGATGAGGCGCGCCGGTATCGGGATGACCTGCAGGGAGATGACCAGCAGCATCACCGCGATCAGGAGCGTCCACGTCATGCTGTCGCCCGGCGCCGGAAACAGGCGCTGGTGGCCCCAGGAAGCGGCGACGAATCCAGCCGCCGAGAGGAGCACCGTGAAATACCCGATCGCCATCCCGCGGTCGAACGAGTACGGGATGAGGGCGAGAAAGTAGATGGCCACCAGGCCCGCGTTCCCGAACGTCAGCACGATCGCGCTGATCAGGCTGACGTCGAACGCCGCGAACACGTAGCGCATCCACCAGCGATAGGTGGCGGGACTGGTCGCGATCGCCGTCAGCAGCTGGTTGAGCACGAGCGCGCCGACGAACAGCCCGGCCATGAGTCCGTACGGGACCTCGGCGACGCCGAACTGGGTGGCGAGGAAGAGCGCAAATCCGATGGCGGTCGTGCTCCACAGGCGCCGCCGGGAACCGTGCCGGAACGTGACCAGGTCCTTCTCCTGCTCCTCCTGGCGCGCGGTGCGCATGGCCGCCGTCGTCCCGTCCATGGCCGGCTCGCTGGCGGGTGCGGATTCCGGTGCGGCGCGGTGGCCGGCTGAAACCTCGGAGCCAGCGGCTGGGATACTCGGCGACGGCACGATGACTCCTGTCGAGGCGGCGGAACGACCAACGTTGCGGGGCAGCCTGAGGGCGGTCAAGGACATCGTGGACCTGCGACGCGCGTCACGGCCGGTGGCGCCTGTGGAGGCGCTGTCGCACATTGGGAGCGGCCATACGTCGCGTGCGGACGCCCGCGATGAGAGCCTGCCCCGGAGTCGATTTCGCCGTGTCGCAAGCCGACCGCGCGCTCGCGGACCTGCTGGACCGCGAGCGCATCTCGATCGCAACACGCTGGCAGCAGCAGGCCCGGGCGGTGGCGCCGCGTGGACCGGCGCGGGCCGCCGAGGGAGTCCCCGACCGCGTCACGGATATCCTGGTGGCGCTCGCGACCGCGATGCGTGGCGAGCGGCCGGGACAGGATGAGGTGATGAGGGCGGGATGGGAGTACGGCGCGGACGCCCACCTGTCCGGACGGTCGCTGCATTACCTGCTCAAGGAACTGGACCTCCTGTCGGCGATCACGCTGTACGCGTTCCAGCGCGCGCTGGAGGAGGCCGGCACCGCGTTCTCGGCCGCGGATGGGATCGGCGCCGCGCGTCAGTGGCAGAAGTGCTGTTCGCTGCTGACGCTGAGCGCGTCGAAGGGGTTTACGCACGCCTATCTCAAGGACCTTCAGGCTCACTACCGCGAGCTGCGCCACGACCTGCGCAATCCGCTGGGGACGATCAAGAGCGCCGTGTCGCTGATGGAAGACGAGACGGTCCCGGAGGTGATGCGCAACGATCCGCGGTTTCGCGCGATGGTCGTCCGCAACGCGAAGTTCATGGACACGGTCATCGGCGAGCAGCTCAGCGATGCCTCCACGCTCGTGCCGGCGTTCGCCCGCCAGGAAGTCTCGCTCCGGGATGTCGCCTGGTCGGTGGGGCGCGACGCCCGCGATGACGCCCGTGAGGCGGGATGCGAGATCGAGATCAGCGATGCGCTGCCGACGGTGCTCACCGACTCCACCGGGTTCGAACTGGCGCTCAAGTCGGTGGTGGCGGCGGCGCTCCAGCGCGCGCGGTCGGGCTCGACGATCGCGATCGGGCTGCGCGAGCTGCACGCCCAGTCGGCGGTGGTGGCGGTATCGTTCGAGTCCGGTGCGCCGACCGATGACCTCGCCGACAACGGCGCGCTCGAATTCGCGCGTGAGGTGTCGACGCGCTGCGGGGGCCGAACCTGGCGTGAGGATGCCGGGACGGTGTGCCTCGACGTGCCGGTGTCAGTCGCGCATGCGGGACACGATGTCGCCGGCGTGCGCGAGGGCTGAGACCTCGTAGCCCGCCTCCTGCAGCGCCTCGCGGCCGCCCTCGCCGCGATCCACCAGGGCGAGCACACCCCGGACATCTCCCCCCGCGGCCCGGACCGCATCGGCGGCGCGTCGTGCCGAGCTCCCGGTGGTGATGACGTCCTCGATGATCGCCACCCGGTCGCCGGCCGAAAACGGGCCCTCAACGAGCTTCCCGGTTCCGTGCGACTTGGCTTCCTTGCGCACGGTGAACGCGCGCAGCGGACGCGGGGTGCTCGCGCTGGCGTAGGCGATCGCGTAGGCAATGGGGTCCGCCCCCAGCGTCAGCCCTCCCACCGAGTCGACATTCCAGCCGAGCTGCTGCAGTCGGACAAGGGCCAGCGGGCCGATCAACGCCAGCCCCTCGGGGCTCATTGTGGTCAGGCGGGCGTCGATGTATAAGGAGGACGGCTGTCCCGACGCGAGCACGAACGAGCCGCGCCGGGCGGAGCGCTGAGCGAGCAGGTCGGCGAGGCGGTCCAGGTCCGTCATGGCGGCCGGAGGTTATGCAGGGCGACGTGTCCAGTCAATCGTCGGCACCGCGGTACGCCTCGCCGATGGCCACCCTCGCGCTGGCCGTGGTGTTCGGCATCGTCCTGCTCGCGCTCGCGCTCGCCGATCATGCCCTGGTCACGTTCGATGCACGTCGCGCGGAAGGAACCGCCGAGTCAGTGAGTCGCGCGCTGGGCGAGACCCTCAAGGTGCGGTCGGACGAGGTCCGGTTTCTCGGACAACAGCTCATCGAGGATGCGGCGCCGGGCGCGCGCGTCCGCGCATCCGGGTCGGCGATCGGAGAGCTGAGGGCCGCGCGGCTGGTCTGGATCGCGGACGCGACCGGTCACGTCCGCGGCATCTGGCCGGCCATCGCACCCGAGTCCGGCGTGGCCCGGCGGCCGACGCAGTCGGAGCTGGAGCGGCTGTCACGACTCGCGATCGCGGAGCCGGGGGGCGACCGTCGGGCGGCCACCGGTGTGGTGGCTGATGCCGGCGGATCACGCGCCTGGTATCTCGTCGAGGCGATCGAGCGCGACGGGACGCGGATCGGGCTGGCGGGCGCCCTGTTCGGTGCGGACGAGCTGCTGGCGCCTCTCGCCGCGTGGTCCGGTCCGGACCCGACGCGCCTCACGGTGCTCGTGGAAGGCGACACGCTTGGCCTGGTACCGATGCCCGGGCAGGGCGGGGCGGTCGATGCGGCCACCTGGCGGGGCGCGCGACATGCCGGCGTGCGGGTGGTCGCGCCCGGGGGCGAGGCGTGGCGGGTCGACCTGGTCTCGCCCGGCTCCCGCGGGCCCATGCGGATCACGATCTGGGGGCTGGGGATCGGCCTGCTGCTCGCCCTCGCGCTGGTGGTCGCGCACGAGCGTCGTCAGGCACGCCGGATCGCCGAGCGGTCAGAGGACCTCGAACGGCTGTCGGAGGACCTGCTGCGCGCCAACCGCGTGAAGAACGAGTTTCTCGCGGCGGTGACCCACGAGCTGCGCACGCCGCTCAACGCGATCGTGGGCTTCGCCGACCTGCTGCGCGACGGCGCCTATGGCGAGCTGGCAGCCCGGCAGATCAGCCCCGTGCAACGGATCGAAGCTTCGGCGAACCACCTGCGCCAGCTGGTGGACCAGATGCTCGATCTCGCGAAAATGGCGGCCGGGAGGCTCGAGGTGCACCGCGAGATCCTCGAGCTCCGTCCGTTCGTGCTCGAGGTCGCGAGTGAGATGGAGCCGCTGGTTTCGGCGCGCGGCCTGTCGCTGCAGCTGTCGGTCGGGACCACCCTCCCCCGTGTGCGGACCGACGCCACGCACCTCCGTCAGATCCTGGTCAACCTGATGGGGAACGCGGTGAAGTACACCCACCAGGGGACGGTTTCGGTGCGCGCCAAACTGGTGGATGAGACGCCGCCGGCGCTGCGGCCATCGGCCAGCGCGCGCTGGACCGGCGCCGCCTGGCCATCACCCGCGCGGTGGACGGGCGCGGCGCCGGCCGCGACGCGCTGGATCGCGCTCCAGGTTGCGGATACGGGGATCGGCATCGCCCAGACCGATCAGCAGCGGATCTTCGAGGAGTTCGAGCAGGTGAATGCCGGATCGCGCGGCGACTCGATGCGGCGCGGGACAGGTCTCGGGCTGCCGATCTCACGGCGCCTGGCGCGACTCATCGGCGGCGACATCACGCTCGAAAGCGAGCTGGGTCGCGGTTCGAGCTTTACGCTCTGGCTTCCGGTTGATCCGGCTGACCTGGCCGCGGCGCCGGAGGTGGCGCCCTAGCGGCGGAACAGCCCCTTCATCTTGCCCAGCAGGCCGGGATCGGCGCCGGGTTCGGCCTGCAGCGCCTCGGCGAGCGCGCGCGCGAAGGTCAGCACGTCCGGAAATCGCTGGCCGGGCTGCTTCGAGAGGGCACGCATGATCACCTGTTCGACCACCGGTGCGAAGGTGAGCCCGGGCTTGGCCTTGTTGAGCGTTATCGGCGCCTGCGACAGGAGCTGCGTGAACATCTCCCGCGGCGTTTTCGCGATGTACGGGAGAGTGGCGGTGAGCAGGAAGTAGGCGATCGTGGCGAGGCTGTACTGGTCCGCCGAGGGTCCCACCAGCTCGCCGGAGAGCGATTCCGGGGCGACGTACATGAGCGTGCCGACGAAGAAGCCGGCGCGCGTCAGGCGCTCATCCGGCGAGCTGTCGGTCTCGGTGGCGATGCCGAAGTCGAGCAGCTTGACGTGGCGCGTCGCCGGATCGTACATCACGTTTTCCGGCTTGAGGTCGCGATGCACGATGCCGGCAGCGTGTGCGGCCGCCACCGCGTCGGCGATCTGGAGGACGATCTGGGCGACCTCGTCGCGGGGGAGCGGGCCGCGACGCTTCGCGTACCGCTCGAGGATCTCGCCTCGGGCCCATTCGATGGCGAGAAAGTGCATGCCCGGCGACGCTTCACCGATTTCGATCGTCCGCACCACGTTGGGGTGCTGGACGCGCGTGCCGTACTTGGCCTCGCGGAGAAAGCGCGTGACCGCGGTGCGGTCCTGACGCAGCTTTTCGCGCAGCACTTTCACGGCGACGACGCCATGCTGCGGGTGCTCCGCCCGATAGACCGCCGACGTTCCGCCCTCGCCGACGACATCCCGGATCGCGTAACCGGCCAGCGAAGTGCCCACCAAGCTCTCGCGTGTCACGCGGCGAAGCTAACTTCAGGAAGTGCACGAGGCAAGCGATGCAACGCGCGCGCCCGCCTGGTGTATGCTGCGTCATCCAGCGCCCCCGCACGGAGAGCGACATGCCCGCCTTAACGTCCCGGCCGTACCGCCTCCGGTGGTCGCCCATCCTGACCGGCCTCCTGCTGGCCGTGGCCGGCGCCTGCGCCTCACGACGGCCCAGGACGGGCGCGCCCGGTGAGCCGCCTCCCCTGCGCACCGGCGAGACGATCGACGCGCTGATCGATCCCGTCCGCGTCTATCTCGACATGGGTCTGCTCGCCGAGGAAGACCCGATTCCGTTCGTGGGCAGTGTCGCGTCGCTCGCCTCCCCGTCGCCCGACACGACCCTGGTCATGATGACGCTGTCCCTCCCCAACCGGGCGTTCACCTTCACGCGGGAGGGGGACCGGTACCGCGCCACCTACCAGGTCCTGCTCGACGTCCGGCAGGGCAGCGCCACGGTGCGCCACATCGAATCCCACCAGGTGGTGCGCGTCACCACCTTCAAGGAGACCACGCGCTCCGACGAGAGCGTGATCTTCCAGCAAACCATGCGGCTCCCCCCCGGGCAGTACGTCTTCGCCCTGGCGCTCCGTGACGAAGGGAGCGCCAAGAACGGCCGGCACGAGATTCTCCTCAACGTCCCCCGGCTCGCCGCCGGCTCGCTGGCGACGCCGGTGACCGTGGTCGAGGCCTCGGCGCGGGCCAGCCTCGACTCGCTGCCATCGATCGTCGCGAGCCCGCGTGCCACCGCGGTGTTCGGACGCGATTCCTTCCTGGTGGCGTACCTCGAGGGGTACGGCACCGGCACGACGCTGCCGCTGACCCTCTCCGTACACGGCGACAAGGGCGGCGCCGTCTGGAAGGACTCCACTTCGCTCAGCCGCCACGGGACCCTCTTCAGCGGCACCGTCCGCGTGCCGGTCAGCCGCCTGCCGGTGGGCGTCATGACGCTCGTGGTCAACCGGCGGGACACGGGGGACAGCGCCCGCACGCCGCTGTTCGTGAGCTTCGGCGATGACCTGCCGGTCACGACCTTCGACCAGATGGTGAGCTACCTGCGTTACTTCGCGGCGCCCGAGCGCCTCAAGGCGCTGCGCGATACGGCGCCGGAGCTCCGCGCGGCGGCGTGGTCCGCGTTTCTGCGCGAGACCGACCCGGTCCTGGGCACCGCTACCCACGAGGCGCTGCGCGACTACTTCGCGCGAGTCCACACCGCGCTCCAGCGCTTCCACGATGACAGCGGCCTCCCCGGGTGGCTCACCGACCGCGGCATGGTGTTCGTGACCCTTGGCGACCCCGACCAGGTATTCGACCAGGGTGCCACAGACATCAATCAGCGCGGCCGGACTCAGGTGTGGGAGTACGCGCAGTACCACCTGCAGCTGGTGTTCATCGATCAGACGGGGTTCGGTCGTTGGCGCCTGACGACGAGCAGCGATGCGGACTTCCGAACGGTCGCCCGTCGCGTCATGGCGCACTGAGTCGCTCCGGCGGCCGGCCACACCCGCTTCGAACCAGGCGGCCGGTCACTGCCGGTATCCCGTTGTGGCGCATGGCGTTCTTCTTGACAAAAAACCCGGTCACTCCTATATAGGCCGCCGAGTTGGGCGCGGGCCACCTCGTGGGCCGCGCAGCTCTGACTCGCTCCGGAGGAGGCCCGCACGCATGTCGACCGGCAAGGTGAAATGGTTCAATGATGCCAAGGGGTATGGCTTCATCGAACAGGAAGGTGGCGACGACGTCTTCGTGCACTTCTCGTCCATCCAGATGGATGGATTCAAGTCACTGGCCGAAGGACAGGTCGTGGAATTCGAGATCAAGACCGGCGACAAGGGACTGCACGCCGCGAACGTGGTCAAAGTCTGACCGGTCCGCCCGCAGTGGAGCCGCCGGCGCCTCCGCGGCTCTTTCTGGTCGATGGCTACGCGCTGATTTATCGGGCCTTCTTCGCGCTCATCTCGCGCCCGCTCACCACCAGTCGCGGCGAGAACACGAGCGCGGCCTGGGGGATCGCGAGCTTCCTGCGTCGCCTGACCGCGCAGTACCACCCCGAGTACATCGCCTGGGTGCACGACTCGGGGTTGTCGTTTCGCCACCAGCGGTACCCGGCTTACAAGGCGACTCGCGAGAAGCTCACCGACGAATTGCAGGCGGACTTCGACCGCGGCATGGAGCGGATCGCCGAGTTGCTGGCGGCGTACCGCATCCCGGTGGTGACGCTCGACGGATACGAGGCCGACGACGTGATCGGCACCCTGGCCCGTGAGGCGGCCGGCGCCCAGGTCGCGGTAGTCATCGTGTCCGGCGACAAGGATTTCCAGCAGCTGGTGCGTCCCGGAGTCTGGCTCCTCAATCCCGGCCGGGGCGGCCCGGCGGCTGTGGATGAGCAATGGGTGGGCGAGGCGAACGCGCGCGAGCGGCTGGGCGTCGATCCGTCGCGGGTGACGGACTACCTGGCGCTGGTTGGCGACACCTCCGACAACGTGCCGGGCGTTCCCGGCATCGGTGAGAAGACGGCCCGCGAGCTGGTGGAACAGTTCGGCGGGCTGGAGGCGATTCTCGCGGCGGCTCCCACGCTGACGAAGAAGCGCCCTCGTGAGGCGCTGCTCGAGCACATGGAACGCGCGCGCCTGTCGAAGGAGCTGGTGACGATCCGCGAGGATCTCCCGATCACGCTCGACCTGCCGAGCTATGCGGTGAAGCAGGTGGACGCGGCGCGGCTGCGCCGACTCTTCATCGAGCTCGAGTTCCACTCCTTGGCCAGGGACACCGTCGCGCCATCGGGCCCGGCCACATCCGAGACCGTCGAGGACGAAGCGGGGACAGCCGCGGCCCCGGCGGCGGGGCCGCCGGCGGTTCCGGCGAGCGCCCCGAAGCCGGGCGGCGCCTATCGAGTGGCCGATACCATCGAGGCCATGGGCGAGGTGGTCGCGCGCGTGCACGCGGCCGGACGGATGGCGCTCGACATCGAAACGGTGCTTGAGCCCGGCAGTCCACCGCTGGTGGATCCGCTGCGGTCGGTGATCGTCGGCGTGTCGATCGCGATGGAGCCGGGCGAAGCGTGGTACCTCCCGTTCCGGCACCGCCGCCGCCAGCCGGCGCAGGGCGGGCTGGACTTGCGTGACCAATCCGAGCGGGGGGAACCGCCGCCGGTGGTGAACCTGCCTCCGCTCGGCGACCCGTCCATGGCGCCGCTCCGGGCGCTGTTCGAGGACGGGGACGTCGGCAAGACGGGGCAGAACATCAAGTACGACCTGCTGGTGCTGCGGCACGCGGGCGTCGCGCTGCGCGGCATCGTTTTCGACACGATGCTCGCGAGCTACATCCTCGACCCCGGCCGCCGGTCGCACGGGCTGGACCTGCTCGCGCTGCAGTTCCTCGACCTCGCGATGCTGTCGTACGAGGATGTGTGCGGAAAGGGAAAGGCCGCGATCGGGTTCGACGAAGTGCCCGTGCCGGCGGCCGCCGAGTACTCCGGCATGGACGTCGATGTGGCGGTGAGACTTCGCGCGGTGTTCGAGCCGCAGCTCGCGGCCCAGAAGCTGGACGGGCTGCTCCGCGACATCGAGGTGCCTCTGATCAGCGTCCTCGCCGAGATGGAGGCGACCGGCGTGGCCATCGATCTGGCGTGGTTCCGGTCGCTGAAGGAGCGCTTTCAGTCCGAGCGCGGCGCGGTGGAGCAGGAGATCTACCGGGCCGCCGGCACCACGTTCAACATCAACTCGAATCCCCAGCTGCGTGAAATCCTGTTCGGCACGCTGGGCCTGCCGGTGCTCAAGAAGACGGTGAGCGGCCCGTCCACCGACGCCTCGGTGCTGCAGCAGCTGGCCGATGAGGGTCACGAGCTGCCGGGACTGCTGATGGAGTACCGCGAGCTCGCGAAACTCGAGAACACCTACCTCGACGCGCTGCCGGCGCTGGTGAACCCTGCCACCGGCCGGCTGCACACCTCCTTCAATCAGACGGTCGCCTCCACGGGTCGTCTGTCGTCGAGCGATCCGAACCTGCAGAACATCCCCATCCGCCGGGAGCTGGGACGCGCCATCCGGCGCGGCTTCATCCCCCGCCCGGGGTGGCATTTTCTCTCCGCGGACTATTCGCAGATCGAGCTGCGCCTGCTCGCGCACCTGTCGGACGACCCGGCGTTCGTCCAGGCGTTCCGGGCCGGCGGCGACATCCACCGCGAGACGGCCTCGATCATCTTCGGCGTCCCGCTGGGCGCGGTGACCCCGGAGATGCGGGCGCGCGCCAAGACGATCAACTTCGCGACCATCTACGGACAGGGCGCGCACTCCCTGGCGCGCCAGCTGAAGATCGAGTTCGCCGACGCGAAGCAGTTCATCGCGCAGTACTTCGAGCGCTTTGCCGGCATCCGCCGCTATCTCGATGGCACGGTGGCGCTCGCCCGCGAGCAAGGCTGGGTGCAGACGCTGTTCGGGCGCCGCCGCTACATCCCGGAGCTCAAGGACCGCAACTACAACATCCGCGCATTCGGGGAGCGGACCGCCACCAATTCACCAATCCAGGGCTCGGCGGCCGACCTGATCAAGATCGCCATGATCCGGATTGATCGAGCATTGCGCGATCGGGGCCTCGATGCCAAGATGCTTCTGCAAGTGCACGACGAGCTCGTCTTCGAAGTCCCACCCTCCGAGCTTGATACGGTGCGTGAAATGGTCCGGCACGAGATGGAGCATGCCGCCACGCTATCGGTGCCGCTGGTCGTCGATGTCGGAGTCGGCGACAACTGGCTCGACACGAAGCACACGTGATGCCGGACACACGGGCCTTGTTGCAGACTGCCACACTCCTCGCGATTCGACACGAAAAGAGGGGTGAAATCGAGTCCGGGCAGCCTCGAGTAACTGATTGGTGCCCTTGGGATTACCCTCATTGCACGACCCCCGGGTCCATGCATTGCCTTACACCGGGTGCGGATGTGGACGGGCGCAACCCCCGACGGCAGCGGAATCGCGCGCCGGCGGCTGATCCCCAGCAAGGACGCAACATGATTGCTCATACGCGACGCTCCGGCTTCACCCTGATCGAACTCCTGATCGTGGTCGTGATCATCGGCATTCTGGCCGCCATCGCGATCCCGAAATTCTCGAGCACGAAGGGGAAGGCG
This sequence comes from Gemmatimonadaceae bacterium, assembly GCA_041483735.1. Lineage (GTDB taxonomy): Bacteria > Gemmatimonadota > Gemmatimonadetes > Gemmatimonadales > Gemmatimonadaceae > JBGPGH01. Next base: position 112,598 of record JBGPGH010000004.1, read on the forward strand.
AACGCGGCTACGCTGCGCGCCGACCTGCGCAACCTGGCGACCGCGCAGGAGAACTACTTCTACGAGAACGCCACGTACACGACCGACATCACCTCGCTCCAGTACCGGTCGTCGGCCGGAGTGACGGTGTCGATCGCCGCGGCCACCGGAAAGGGATGGGCGGCGTCGGCGACGCACCCGGCGTCTTATCCGTTCACGTGCGCGTTGTTCTACGGCAACGTGGCGGCGCTCGCGCCCGCCACCGTCGAGGGTCAGATCGGCTGCCAGTAGCGGCGGCCGGCGCGGATTCGTGAGGCGCGGCGACTCACCACCGCCGGTCCGAGAATTCACGCGCCGCCGGGATGGGATGATTCACGCCATGGACGGCGGCTTGTGGCTGCACCGCCACTTCTGGAACGGCCGCCCCATGGCGCACCTCGTCTCCACCGACCGCGATGCGCTGCTCGCCTATGGCCGCGCCGTCGGACTGCCGGACCACCGCCTCCAGCACAAATCGCTCAAGGACCCGCGCACCGGCCTGCCGCGCGACGCCTGGCACTGGGACCTGGTGGGCCCGTTCCTGCCGTCGTCAGCTGACCTGGGACGATGACACGGCGGCGCCGGCCGGTCCGCCCAGCATCGCCGCCTCGAGCGCCGCGGCCTCCTGCCGCAACCATGCCGCCTCGCCGCGCAGGCGGCTGCAGAGCGCAGGGTCCCGCCGGAAAAGGAGGTACGTCCGCATCCGGTCCCGCGCGGCCCCCATCCGATCGCTGAACCGGAAATTCCAGAGCGCCGCGACCGGCAGCGAGATGAGATAGGCTGTCGCCCAGACGGGTCCCCCCACCACGGCGACCAACGCGGTCTGGAGCGCGTAGGCGAGCAGCACCAGCCCTGTTCCGGCGAGAATCCAGTGCATCGCCGGCTCGTCCGGGTTCCGGCTGGTCGCCCGCGCGACGCGGCCGGCCGCCCGCAGCGGCGCCCAGTGATTCAGGCGTCCCCACCAGGCCACGGGTCCGGCCAAGGCCACGATCGCCGTCTCGCGAACCGCGAACCGCATGCCGGGGACCACCGCGGTGTCGAGCCCAACATCGTTAGGTGCGACGCGGTGCGCCGCCAGCAGGTCGCGGAAGCCGGAGAGCCGGGTCGCGAACGATACCGCCCGCACCGCCAGCGACGGCGACACCAGCGCCAGCTGGCGCCGCGCCGCCTCGATCCGCCGCACCAGCCGGAGGACGTCCGCGTATGGCGTCGCCGGGTCACCCAGCGGCCGCACGCCATCGAACAGGCCGGCCAGAACCTCGCTCAGCGCGCGCGACTCGGCCGCGTCATCGGCCGACGAAAAATTGAGCGTCACCGCCCGCAGCCCATCCTCGATCGCCACGGTCAGCGTCCGCGGGTCACCGGTCCCGAATTCCGGCCGGCTCACCATCACGGGCTGCCCGACGCACACCACCACTCGCGATCGCGGCCGGGCCTTGTCCTCGAAGTTGATGCCGAGCGGGACCACCACCAGATCGCGCACGGCGCGCTGCTCGCGCGCCTGGATGGCGATCCGCGCCAGACCGGTGCGCAGCGGGGCCAGCGCCGGTTCGCTGTGACTCCGCCCCTCCGGAAAGAGCAGGACGGCGCGGCCGGCGGCCAGGACGTCGACGATGGCGCGGAACGCCTCCTCGTTCCGGCCCGGATCCGGCGGCGCCGCCGCCTCCCGCGTCTCATCGGTCGCCCGCCGCAGCGGCACGATGCCGATCCTGGCCAGCACCGCGGCGCGCACCCCGTTGGCGAACAGGGTCGCCTTTGCGGTCAACGTCAGGCGGCGCGCCACGACGGTGATGGCGACCGCGGCATCGACCATGGAGTTCGGATGGTTGGCCGCGATCAGGACCGGGCCGGTGGCGGGGATCCGTTCGAGATCCTCCGCACGGATGTCCCGATAGAACCACGCCAGCGCGGTGCGCGACAGGAGTCGGGCCAGCGCGTACAGGATCATTCGGCCTCCGCGGCTCGATAGGCAGCCACCCCGCCGGCCACCGCCCGAAGCCGTCCACCATGAGGTCCGGCGCGAGTGGCCCTGCGATCGCCACGGCCGAAGCCGCCCCAAATCAGCCCGAAGCATGAGGAGCGCCGCGAGTTGACGCCAGCCCGGGTCGAGGCAGATTTGCCCCGATGCGTCCGATGCATCTGGCGGTCGCACTCGGCTGTGTCGTGTTGTCGGCGTGCGGACGCCCGGAGCGGACGCCCGGCGCCGACACGTCGTCGCGCGCGCGGCCGTCGCGTCCGGCCGTTGCCCGGCCGCGCCCGGCCGGCTCGGCGTGGGTTGCCGGGGCCGGGCCCGCGCTGTTCGTGCGGCTCAACGAGGGTTCCGATTCGGCGGAGATCGTCATTCCCGTGCTCGCTGACGGCACGGTCGAGGACAGCGGTCTCGCCACCGCTGGCCGGCTGGGGCGCCCAAGACTGGATCTCTTTTCACGCGCCGGCACATCGGGCAGCGGAGCGGTGCGCGATCTGCTCGGCGCGGTGGAGGGAGAATGCACGGAGTGGCCGCTGGCCAGCGTCGTGCCGACGTCCGGCATCGCTTCCGGGCGCTGGACCGTGGGACTCGTCGCCGGTCACGCGGCGGCCGTGGCGCTCGATTCCATCGAGGGCCTGCCGCCAGGCGATTCAGCGCGCCTGGCCGCCGATCTCGCCGGCGCTGCTTCGGCGCTTCCTGACGACACGATTGCTGAGTTTCGCGGGCTACCGTTCCGCGTCCGCGCCGCCTATCGATTCCGCGCCGCCCCAGGCATGATCGCCGTGGTCGCGGAAATCACTCGCACCGTCGCGCAGGAGGCTTATCCGCGTGAGGAACGGATACTCATGATCGCGGAACGCCCCGACCAGCCGTCCGCTGCTCCACTGGTCACGCGATACGCCGAGCGCGCCTCCGACCTGGAGGATCAGGTCGCCAGCGCCGACGTGCTGGCCGTACTGCTGCTGGGGCCCGATCGGATGCCGTCGATCATTGTCAGCCGCGAGGCCGGGGAGGCCGCGTGGTACGCGCTGCTGACACGCGATGCGACCGCCGGCTGGCGTCTGCGCTGGTCCAGCGCCGCCACCGGCTGTTGACGGAAGACTGCCGTCAGACCTCGCCCTCGGCAAGCAGCTGGCGCCGCCCCAGCGCCGCGGGGGCGGCGGTCCGGCCCCGAGCGGCCGCGATGGCAAGCGCCGCGAGGGTGAGGGCGTAGGGCAGCGCCAGAAAGATCTGGTACGGCGCGTTCCACCCCATGGCCTGAAAGAGGTACTGCAGCGCGCTCGCGGCGCCGAACACGAGCGCCGCCACCGCGACGCCAATCGGATGCCAGCGGCCGAACGCGACGATCGCGATCGCAATGTACCCGCGACCGGCGGACATCCCTTCCGCGAACGTCCCGACCTGCGCCAGAACCAGCGAACCCCCGCTCAGGCCGCCCATCACTCCGCCAAACAGGACCGCCCAACCCTGCACCCGCACCGGCGAACCGCCGGCGACCAGCGCGGCCTCCGGATGCTCGCCGGTGGCGCGCAGCATCAGCCCGGCATGAGTCCGGTAGAGCCACCACCAGACCACCGGTACCGCGACGTAGAGGAAGTAGGTGATCGGCGGTTGCGCGAAGAACGCCGGCCCCAGCACCGGGATCCGCGCCAGCACCGGAATCGTGAGGACCGCCTGCGTGGGCAGCGTCAGTGCCACGCCGGCGGCACCGTAGAGCGCCACGTACAGCGTCGCGGTGAGGCCTAACGCAAGGAGTGTGACGGCGGTCCCGGTGATGATCTGGTCGGTGCGGATCCGCACCGCGAACAGCGCGAACACGCCCGCCACGGCCGCTCCCGCGAGCGCCGCCACGGTGAACCCGGCGGCGACCCCCGACGACGCCCCGACCGCGGCGCCCAGTGCGCCGGCGATGATCACCCCTTCCAGGCCCAAGTTGATCACGCCGGCCCGCTCCGCCACCATCTCGCCGAGTGCCGCCAGCGCCAGCGGCGTTGCCGACCGCACTGCCGCCGCCGCGAACAGGTCGACCGCGCCGCTCACGGCGCCGCCACGCCCATGGCTTCCTCCACATCCCCGCCGGTGGCCGCTACCCGCCGCAGTGCCGTCCGCTCCAGCACGATCACGCCGATGAGCAGCAGCGCCTCGAGCACCGAGACGAGCGCGCTGGGTACCGAGGCGTCCCGCTGCATCGCGCTCCCGCCCGCTTCCAGCGCGCCGAGCAGGATACCGGTCACGATCACCAGCGCCGGATTGAGGCGAGCCAGGAGCGCCACCGCGATGGCCGAATAGCCGTATCCCGGCGAGAGGTTTTCGTACAGGGCAAAGCTGACGCCCGTCACCTCGATCGCCCCAGCCAGACCGGCCAGCGCCCCGCTCACGAGAAAGGCGCGGGTGGTGACTCCCGGGACGTCGATCAGGCCGGCGCTCCACGCCGCCGACGGATTCATGCCGACCGCGCGCAGCCGGAACCCGCCCGCCGTGTACCGCAGGAACGCCCACGCCGCCACGGCGCATGCGACGGCAATCGGGAATCCCCAGTGGAGCCGCGTCCCGCTGAACAGCGCCGGTAGGCGCGCCACGTCAGGCAGAGAAGCGGTCTGCGGATAGATGCCGAGCGGCTCCTGCAGTGGGCCGCGCACGAGATAGCTGACCACGTAGAGTGCCAGGAAGTTCAGCATCAGGGTGCTAATCACCTCCAGCACGCCGAACCGTCGTCGCAGCATCGCGGCGATCCACGCCCACGCCGCGCCCGCCGCCGCCCCTCCGGCGAGCTCGGCGATCAGCGTCGCGCGGCCAAACGACGCCGCGATCGCCCCGCCCACCGCGGCCGCCGCGGCCGCGCCCACCAGCAGCTGCCCCTCGGCGCCGATGTTGAGAATGCCGGCGCGGAACGCGATCGCCACCGCCAGTCCCGCCAGGATGAGCGTCGAGGCGCGGACCAGCGTCGACGAGAGGAGCGCGTCGGCGGATCCGAACGAGCCCCGCCAGAGCGCGGCGACGGCGCGCCCCACATCCAGCCCCGACAGGCGCAGCAGCACAGCCAGCGCGACGCAAAGGACCAGCGCCGCCACCGCCAGCCGCAGCGCCGGCCCGGGGCGGAACGGCCGGCGAGTGGAATCAACCGGCACGACGCTGTCGCCGGCGAAACACGCGGTATTCGACCGCTCCGGTGTCGCACACCACTCGCACCTCGGAGTAGGGAATCGCGAAATACGTGTAGGCGCGCACCCGCGCGCCGCGCCCCCCGCACGGCGCGGCGAGCGCCGACGTCAGGTTGCTGTCGACGCTGATCACCCGGACCATCCGCACCAGCCCGCGCCGCTCGATGGGGCCGTTCCATAACGAGATCGCGGTCGTCCTGGCGGAATCGGCGAACGCGCGCAGCTCGTTGGGAAGTTCGGCGATGCCATCGTCGATGATCCAGCCGGGAATCGCCGCGCCCAGGGTGAGGACCAGCAGCTTCCACCCGATGCTCACCGCGGCGAGCAGCAGCAGGACCCGGCGCCGTCGCGGCGCGCCCGCGACCGGGGCGCGCTGAGGAGGCGAGGGGGGCTGGCCGGTGCTCATCGACCCGGGGCTCCGGTCATCGAAGCGCGACGTCGGCCACCGCGCCCCCGGTTGCCGGCGTCGAGGACGGCAGCCGCCTCAGACGGGCCATTGCCCAGATGCCCAGCGCGGGTCCGATCGCCAGCGGCGCGAACGCGCGCTCCCATCCCCACGCGGCGGCCCACGCCGGCACCAGGCGGATCGTCAGAACGGTGAGCAGGAACCCCAGGCAGGTTTGCATCGTGAGTGCGGTTCCGACGTACGAGGCGGGTGCCAGTTCGGTGACACACGCCGAAAACTGCGCCGAGTCGGCGACCACCGAGATCCCCCAGATCGTCGCCACGAGCACCAGCAGGCCGAGCGGCGCGTCGATCAGCGCGCCGATCACCAGCGCGCACGCTCCGCTCACCAGCATCGCGATGATGGTAACGGTGGCGCGGCCGACCCGATCAGCCGCCGCGCCGGCCAGCACGCACCCCACCGTGCCGCTGGCGATCGTCGCGAACGCCAGGGCAAATCCGGCGCTGCCGGGCATCGCGCGCCGTGCCGCCACCGCCAGCCAGAACGCGGTGATCGACGTCCACATCGCGTAGAGTTCCCACATGTGGCCGAGGTACCCGGCGGTGGCCAGCCGCACGCCCCGGTCGCTCACCACCTGGCGCAGGGCGTGCGCGTCGAACGGAGCCGCCGGCGCCTGCCAGGGCCCTTCCCGCACGGCGACCAGAAAGAGCAGCCCCGCCGCGGCCGAGGACAGTGCCGCGAGCCAGAGCACGGTGCGCCACCCCTCCCCTCCTCCGCCCGCGGGCACGGCCGCACGCAGCAGGCTCGGCGAAGCGGACCCGAGCGTCAGCGCGCCGATCAACACCCCGATCGCCAGTCCGCGCCGCTCGCGCGACCAGCCGGCTGCGAGCTTCATGCCCGGCGGATAGACCCCCGCCAGGGCGGCTCCCGTGAGGCATCGCAGTAGCAGCGCGCTCCGGGGCGAGCCGGCCAGGCCGGCGACACCGGCGGTCGCGAGCGCGGCGAGCGCGGCACTGCCGGCCGCCAGGCGCCGCGGGCTCCACCGGTCGCTGAGCATCAGGATCGCGCTGACGAGCGTCCCGGCCACGAAGCCGAGCTGCACCGAGATCGTCAGCCACGGCGCGATGCCGGCCGGAGCGTGCCAGGCCGCGATCATGTCGGCCGCGGTCACGCTTCCACTGAACCACGGCGCCATGCCGAGCACCATGGCCAGCGACAGCCACGCCAGTTGCCGCCGTGCCTGGCGGGCCTGCGTCATCCGGCGCCGCTCGGCGCCGCGCCCACCATCGCGCGGCCCGCCGCTTCCCGCTGAGGCGCCGTCTCGCGCATCTCCCCGGCATGCAGCACCAGGATGCGATCGGCGAGCATCAGCACTTCGTCGAGGTCGCTCGAGTAGACGAGCACGGCCGCGCCGGCATCGCGCGCGGCGCGGAGCCGGGCGTGGACCGCGGCGGTGGCGCGAATGTCGAGTCCGCGCGTGGGGTTCTCGGCCACCAGGGCGGCCGGGGACGCCGCCATCTCGCGCGCGAGCACGAACTTCTGCTGGTTTCCGCCCGAGAGCGTCCGCGCGGGCACCTCGGGACCCTCGGCCCGCACGTCGTATGAGGCGATCAGCTGACTGACGTCCCTCGCCAGGTTGCGCCAGCGCATCCGCCCCCGCCGGGCGCCGGACCCGCGCAGGGCGAGGTTGTCGGTGAGTGGCGCGTCGAGCAGCAGCGCGTCGCGATGCCGGTCGTCCGGAACGAACCCCACGTCGTGGGGAGCGCGAAGTGCACCGGCACGCGGTCTCATCCGGCCGGCCACCACGCGCAACAGCTCCCGCTGCCCCGCTCCTTCCACTCCGGCCACACCGACGATTTCGCCGCCGGCCACCGAAAAGGTCGCGTCCCGCAGCCGGGTCACGCCCCGGTCGTCGGCCACCTGGAGGTTGCGCGCCTCGATCACGACTTCGCCGACGCGGCGTGCGGACGGGGGGACCGCTTCACCGTCCGCGGGCGGACTCAGCCCTTCGCCGAGCATGGCACGGGCGAGTGCGTCGGCGGTCACCCCGCCGGCGGCGCCCGTCATCGCGGCAGCGCCGTGGCGCAGCACCGTGATGTCGTCCGCGAATTCGAGGGCTTCCGTAAGCCGGTGGGTGACCAGGACCACGGCGTGCGCACCGGATGCCGGCGTCGCCCGCACGAACGCCCTGAGCCAGGACAGCAGCTCGACCGCCTCGGCCGGTGCGAGCACGGCGGTCGGCTCGTCGAGGATCAGGATCCGGGCATCGCGCGCCAGCGCCTTGAGGATTTCGACGCGCTGTTGCGCCCCCACTGGCAGGTCGCCGGTGACCGCGCCGGGATCGAGGCGCAGCCCGGTGGCGTCTCCCAGGGCCCGCACCTGGTCGGCCGCCTGGCGGCGCCGGAACGGCCCACGGCCACCTAACGAGATGTTTTCGGCGACGGTCATCGCCGGCACCAGCGCGAAGTGCTGCTGCACCATCCCGAGTCCGGCGGCGATGGCGTCGGCGGGCGTCGCGAGCGGGCGCGGCACGCCCGCGACGCGGACCTGGCCGGCGTCCGGCCGCAGCATGCCGTACGCGATCCGCATGAGCGTCGTCTTGCCGGCCCCGTTCTCGCCAAGCACCGCGTGGACGGTACCCGGCCGCACCGCCAAGGTGGCGCCGGTCAGCGCCACGACGGCGCCGAAGCGCTTCCCCACGGCCTCGAGCGCCAGCAGCGGTTCGGTCACAGTCCCGTTGGTGCGTCGACGAACGTCCACGGGATCCCGAATCGCTCGCCGACGTGACGCGCCAGCGACCGGACGCCCAGCGTCTCGGTGGCGTAGTGACCCGCGTAGATGATCACCAGTCCGGCCTGCTCCGCCTCCACCGCGGTCCAGTGCGGGCCTTCGCCGACGATCAGCGTGTCGATCGGGCCGCCGGCATCCCCCGCCGCGGCCGTCTCACGCGCCTCGGCCAGGGTGTCGGACGACGCGCCGGCTCCGGTCACGATCGCCCAGCGGCGGGTGCGCCGGCCCGCGACGAACGCGGTCGCCACCGCCCGGCCGCCCCGGGCGCCGGCGAACGCGGCGGCCCGGTCCACCAGCTCGGCGGTGGCCAGGTCGCACGCCCCCCGCACCCCGACGCGGATGGTCCGGTAGCGGCCGAACTCGCCGGCCACCGTGAGGCCTAACTCCTGCGCGAGCAGGGTATTGTTCCCGTGCGCGGGATGGCGGTCGAGCGGCAGGTGCGACGAGTACACCGCCAGATCACCGGCCAGCAGCGCCCGCAACCGCTGCGCGGCCGCGCCCCGGATCGGCTGGGCGCCCGACCAGAACATGCCGTGGTGCACCAGCAGCAGGTCGGCGCCGGCCGCCACCGCCCCGTCGATCGCGCGCTGCGAATAATCGACCGCCGCCGCCACCCCGCGCACTCCGCCGCGGTTCTCGCACTGCAGGCCGTTGAGCGCCCCGTCGTAGTCCGGTGTGCCAGGCGTGTCCAGCAGGGCGTCCAGATGCGCCACGATGGCGTCGAGCGCGGCCATCGTCAGTCGTGAGCCGCGGAATCGGGCCCCATCATCGCCGCACTCGACAGCCCGCCGCCCGCCAGCACGTGCCCCATTGAATCCAGGCGGGCGCGCAGGGGCACCGGCACCTCCGCGGAGCGCGCCGGGTTCAGTACCAGGCGGACCACCTGGCTGCGCGTGCCCAGCGCGATCACCCGCGGCCGGAAGCGCTTCTCCTTCACCTCGCGCGCGACCTCGAGGAAGGCGTGCGGCAGGTCGATCACCACGCTCCCCAGGGTGACCTCGGGCGCGACCGCGTTCTGGTCGGAGTTCGAGCCGATCACGCTCGCGCGCCGCGTGTCGCGCGCCGCCTGAAAGACGCCCAACCCGGCCGCATCGGCATTCTGGAAGATGACGTCGGCCCCACGACCGATCTGCGCCATCGCCTGTTCCTTGCCCGCGCCGGCGTCGTCCCAGTTGCCGATGTACGAGCGCAGCACCTGGACCCGCGGGTTGACCGATCGGGCTCCCTGCGCGAACGCGGCGAACGACCGGCGGACAGGCGGCAGCTCCGTCCCGCCGATCTCACCGAGCACGTTCGACCGGGACATCCCCGCGGCGAGGATGCCGGCGAGGTACGACGCCTCCTCGAAGGCGAAATCCATCCCCGCCACATTCGCCGCCACCGACGACCCCGATGTGGTGACGAACACCGTGCGCGGGTAGGCCGGCGCGACCCGGAGTGCCGCGTCCTGAAACTCGAATCCGTGCCCGAACACCAGGTCGTATCCCTGCGCGCCGTACTGCCGGAAGTTCTCTTCGAACTCGGCCGGCGTCTTGGTCTGAATGTGGCTGATTTCGGCGCCCAGGCTGTCGCGGATGCGAAGGAGGCCAGCGTACGCGCCGCCGTTCCACGACTGATCCGAAATGGGCCCCGGTGTCAGCAGCGCGACGCGGAAGGTGCCTGACGAGCGCTTGACGACCTTGTCGCGAGGGCCGCACGCGACCGCCGCCAGGGCCAGCGCGATCGACGCTGTCCGGCGCGCAAACGATGGGAAACCGGGAAGGAACACGGGGCGGCGGCGGGGTGAGCGGTCCGCGGCCGGGGCCGCGTCTCAGCGCAACGCCAGAAAAGTGCCCCCCGCGCAGCTACCGCACAACAGCCGCCGGCTGGGGCTTGCTCTCCGGAACCCTGGTCTCGGGGGCGCGTTCCTCCATGCGAACCGCTCCGTTGATCACGCCACCCTCCAGCACCACGATCGTCCGGGTGTGGATGTCGCCGTTCACCGAGGCAGTTCCCTGGATCTCCACGCGCTCGGCAGCCACCACCGTGCCCTCCACCTTGCCGCCCACCACGATCTCGCGCGCGTGAACGTCGCCCTTGATCTCGCCCTGCCGTCCAAGCAGGAGTTGGCGCGCTCCGCGCACGGATCCTTCCACGGTGCCCTCGATCTTGAGGACGCCGCTCCCCTCGATGTCCCCCACCACTTTCATGCCGGCCGCGATGATCGAGAGAGCGCTGTCAGCGGGAGTCTGGGCCGGCCGCCGGGAGAGCTGAGGGGGTTCCTCGGCGGGCTTGTTGAAGATCGCCATCGGAGTGGTCTGGATTCCGGAGTTGAGAATGACGTCGGGCCGCGACATGGCACAGCTTTGACGACCGGGCCGGTGCCGACGGCACAGGCGCGACCCTGCTGCCGTGAACTTATCGAGGCGGCGTCACGGAGTCAGGTCGTACCGAGTCAGGCCGGGTGGTGGTATCGACCGCGGGTGGCGCCGCTTTCACGGCCGGCTTCGCCACCGCTCGCCGCTCGGCAGTCCGCACGGGCGCTGGCGCGGCCGCTTCGCCGGTCACCGCTCCGGCGGGCGTCGCTGCGCCCCCGGACGCGCCGAGCATGTGCAGCACCTGCTCGTACCGCTTCTGCAGCTGCGTCAGGGCGAACTCGAGCGTGTCCAGGCGAGCGGCCTCACCCTGCATCTTGACGATCCGGCTGCTGAGCAGTGGAACGCGCGCAGCCTGGACCGCGAAGAATACCCAACTCAGGATCGCGACGGCCGCGATGAGCAGTCCCTTCCGCGACATCAACAGGCTGAGCAAGCGAACCTGCCGCGGACTCAGGATGATCGTGCGACTCGCCAGCCCGCCTTCGCGCAGCACCTCGATGATCATCGATCCGGCATGCGGCGTGTAGATGTTCCCGTAGCCACGCGCCGCACCGTTCTTTTCTTTTTCTCGCTCGGTCACTATGCGTCGCCTCGTCCGCCGAGGATGAGATCGAGGATCCGCTCGAGATCTTCAGCGGAATAGAACTGGATCCGGATGTCGCCGCGCTCCGCCGAGGTCAGTGAGAGTTGGACATCGGTCTGCAGGTAACGCCGAATGCGATCTTCGATCTGGCGAGCCTCCGGGCTTCCCGCACGCGGCCCGGCCTTGCCGGTCTTCGCGGATTGCGGCTTGCCATTCTGCAGGCGGACCAGACGCTCGACTTCGCGCACGCTCAGGCCGGCGGACGCAACTCGCTTGGCCAGCTCCGCGATCGCGTGCTCATTGCCTACCGACAGCAGCGCGCGCGCGTGACCAAGCGATAGCCTCCCGTCGCGCAGCATATGCCGCACAGATGCAGGTAAGTTCAATAACCGTAAAATGTTAGCTACTGTCGAACGGTCCTTTCCAACGGCCGCGGCCACATGTTGCTGCGTGAGCCCGAACTCCTCCATCAATCGTTGATACCCCTCTGCTTCTTCGACTGGATTCAGATCAGCGCGTTGGAGATTTTCGACGAGCGCCAAGGTCAAGAGAGATCGGTCGTCAAGTTCCTTGACGATCGCGGGGATCTCCGTCCAGCCAATCCTGGCGGCCGCTCTCAGACGCCGTTCGCCGGCGATCAGTTCGTAGCCAGTTCCCTTTGGAGCCGGGCGAACTGTAATGGGTTGAAGCAGTCCGGACGTGCGCAGGCTCTCTTCGAGTTCGGCGAGTTCGCCTTCCGGGAACTCCTTTCGAGGCTGGAAGGGATTCGGCCGGATCTCCGCGACAGGGATCTGACGCAGGGGCCCGCGTTCACCGACCTCATCGGCCGCGATGCCCACCGCTCCGGGCCCGCCGAGCAGCGCTTCGAGTCCGCGTCCCAGTCGCCGGTTCTTGTCCAGTGCCATAGGGAGCTACGCCTTGGCGGTGGCGGAGACGGCAGCTTCGCCCTCTCGCGCGTGGCGACTGAGCAGTTCTTTGGCGACACCCATGTAAGCCTGGGCCCCGACGGACGCAACGTCGTAGAGTATGATCGGCTTTCCGAAGCTTGGCGCCTCGGCGAGGCGGATATTCCTGGGGATGACGCTCTCGAAGACCTTGGGACCGAAGTACTCACGCGCGTCGGCAGCCACCTGGCGAGACAGGTTGAGCCGCGCATCGAACATGGTGAGCAGGACTCCTTCAATCGCGAGGTTTTCGTTCACACTCCGCTGCACGAGGTGCACGGTGTTCAAGAGCTGTGAGAGACCCTCGAGCGCGTAGTACTCGCACTGAAGGGGGATGAGGAGCGAGTCTGCCGCGGCGAGCATGTTGACGGTGATCAGGCCGAGGGAGGGCGGGCAGTCGATCAGAATGTAGTCGTACTCGTCACGAACAGTCTCCAGGGCATCACGCATGCACTGATCGCGCCTGGCGTGATCGACGAGCTCGACCTCCGCGCCGGCGAGATTGGGTGTCGCGGCCAGAACGTCGAGATGCTTGAACTGGACGCTGCGGAGCGTGGCCTCGGTGACCGTCGCGTTGCCGAGGAGAACCTCGTAGACGGTGAGCCGGATGCGGTCCTTGGTGATGCCGATGCCGCTGGTGGCGTTTCCCTGCGGGTCGCCATCGACGAGGAGCGTGCGCTGCTCGGCGACGGCGAGCGAAGCGGCGAGGTTGACAGCGGTCGTTGTCTTACCGACCCCACCTTTCTGATTGGCGATCGAGATGATTCGAGCCACGGAATACAGGTCGAGGGACGCCGGGGGGTGTTCGGGTTCACGCGAATATAGGAGGCGCGCGGGCGGAGAGCCACGGGGATGTTTCACGTGGAACAACCTCCCGGCTTTGGCGCCCAGCGTCTCCCTGGTCGGCCACTACGCCGCCTGTCTATCACATAACTCGTTATTGTGTAGGGAGTTACATAGCGACGTCGGACAGGTCTGTGTTCAGCGCGGTTCTAGGGAGCCGGCTTAGCCAGGCCTGTCGAGGAGTCCTTGGCCCACGGTACCGAGTCGAGCGGGATCCGGAAGAAGCGCGTCTCCGCCTGCACCTCGGGACTTCGTGGCGCAAGCAGCCAGAGTTCCCGCCCGGGATGGAGCCTCACGAGCACCGAGTCCCGCTCGTGCAGGTCGCGTGCGTACACGTTCGTCCCGCGTGACAGCAGCAGTGGCGAGAGGGGCAATACGCCGCGCCTGGTCTCCTCGATTCGCGCGATGCACTCCCTGGTGTAGGGCGCGCCGGGCTGATACCTAACGTTGGCGCCGGGTGCGAGGCGCGCGGTCTCGAGCTTCGCCGAGTCGGCGAGCAGCGGCGTGAGCGCCCGGAACGCGCGCTCCCCGCGCACCGCGCCATCCCGCTCCAGCGCCGCGATCGCCTGGTCCAGCCGGCAGGCGTCGATCGCGCGATAGAGCACTTCTCCCTGCGAGTGAGTGATCCCGAGCGCCCACATCCGCACGACCATCTGTGACTCCCAGCTCTCCCGCACGAGTACGAGTGCATGGCGGACGCCGGCGGAGTCAGCCGCGCGGTCCGCGTCCCAGCGCTCCACCGAGAACACGTGCGCGTACTGTGTCGCGCGCAGCGGGATGGAATAGGCGGCGGCCACGGCAATGGCGACGACGCACGAGTAGACGCCAGTCCGGTAGGGCAGCGAATCGCCCATTCGATCACGGACGGCGCCCGGGAAGCGGGCGGTCCAGAGCGTCATCACGGGCAGCAGGGCATAGAGGAAGCGAGGCCCGAGAAAGAAGCCGTCGTGCCAGTAGGCGAAGTACAAGCCACACAGCAGGGCCGCCGACACCAGCAGGTAGCGGTCCAAGCCCGAGAGCTTCCTGGCTAGCGCCAGGGCGATGATCGCCGGGACGAGCGACGGCAGTGGGGCCTCGAACAGGTACCGCTGCAACTCGTTGAAATAGAGGTTCAGGAGCTCGATCCCACGCGCTGGCGTGTGCACCAGTCCCCAGGGCGCGCGATGAAAGCCGAGGTTGTGCTCCGGCCCCCAGAGCACCTCGTAGCCGGAGAGCAACGGCGCGCCGGTCGTCTGCAGGTTGGTCCACATCATCGCGAAGACGGGCACGGCCACGCCGAGTGCAGCGGCGGCCGCGTCTCCCCAGCGCCGCCGGTCGTGCCGCACCCGGGCGAGGTACCACAAGCCAGCCGGCAGTGCAAAGGCCAGCGCATCCGCCTGACGAATGGTCGCCGCGATGCCGAAGCTGAATCCGCTGGCGAGCGCCCACCCCCAGCGCCGGCGCGATGCCGTACCGGAGTCATCCACCGCCCGCGTCAGGCACCAGACCGCGCCCAGGATCCAGGCGAGACTGGTCACGTGGTTCATGTGGGAACCGGCCATGAACGCGGTGAACGGAGCCAGCGCGAACAGGAGCAATGCGCCGGTGCGGGTCGCGGCGCCGGGTTCTGCCCGCCGCAGGATGGCGGCGAACAACACCACCGACGCCGCGCCGAACAGCGGTCCCACCAGCCAACTGGCGCCGAGCAACTCGCCCACCGCCAGCATCAGCGGGCCGCCCGGCGGGAACTGCGAGTACACCTTTGCGCCATCGTCCACCATCTGGAGCGAGCTGGTGAACTCCGGGTGCGCCGACGAGGGCAGCCAGAGTCGGCCCTGCGCGTAGATCCGCGCCTGCATGACCTGGGTGATTTCGTCGATCAGGACCGGCCGCTGGTTGAACACCAGGACGGCAATGGCGCAGTAGACGACGAGCGCCGCGGCCGCCACGGCGGCGCTGCCGGCCACCGGACTGCGGTCGAACCAGGCCCCGAGTCGCGCACCGGCGCCATCCCACCACAGGCCCCGTGCCCGTCTGGAGAGAATGGCGAGGACCACGCCGCTCCCGACCGCCAGCGCCCCGCCGGTGAGCCACTCCTCGGCGAACAGGCGGTATTCGGAGTTGGCGTACCCGCCCGGGATCCAGGCGGCGATGGGAAGAAAACCGAGGAGCGCGACGACGAGCGCGGCGACTCGTGCCGGCGCCCGGTTCACGCGGCGCCGTCAGTCGATTCGGCCGGCATGACGATCAACGTGGCGGCCAGGATCAGCATCCCGGCCAGGATCGCCGCCGACGCCAGCGGCACGGCGCTCGACCCTTCCTTCATCCAGGTGAAGACCGCTCCCAGAACACCTAACGCTGAGACGGTGTTGGCCGCCCAGGTCGCGCTCAGTCCGGCGGCGTGCACGCCGCGCCCCAGCAGCGCCACGCCCAGTCCCAGCGCGAACCACCCGGTCGTCTGGGCCACCAGCGCGGTCGGGAGGATGAGGTCATAGGCGCTCAGCAGCATCGCATCGATCGGCGCGTTCTCCGACACCAGCAGTCGCGTCGACTCCGCCGACCCGGCGAAGAAGAACAGCGGCAGGGCCAGGGCCGACATCCCGAACAGCGCGAACCCGCCGCCGAGCCAGCCCCACGACCGCGCGCCCGAGCTCACCACCCGCGCGGCGCCGGCGAGCAACCCCATCAACATCAGCGGCAGGGCCGCCAACGACGCGCGCTGCACCTCTCCCCACGCCGCCGTGCGGGCGATCGCGGTGAGCTGTTCGGCGGGGTCGCGGGAGAGCGCCGGCGCGAACACGCCCTGCGCGACCAGGAAGATGATGGCGCCGAGTACGAGCGCGATGCCGCCGATCGTGTGGACGTGCATCCGAGGCATGACTGGCGCTCCCGCCGGTTGAAGACAGGCAACTATGGGCGCGCCCGTGGGGACGGTCAAGCGGGAGACGCGACGCGCCGCCGCCGTTCCACCTCGAGGATCAGGTTGTGCAGGTCGTTGGGACTCACGCCGGGGATGCGCGCGGCCTGGGCCAGTGTGAGGGGGCGGATCGCGGCGAGCTTCTGGCGGGCCTCGACGGTGAGCGAGCGCATGTCCTGGTACGGCAGCTCAACGCGGAGCGTGAATTCCCCCATCCGCTTGAGGCGCTCCGCCTGCGCGCGCTCGCGGGTGAAGTACCCCTCGTACTTGATCTCCAGCTCGGCGGTGACCACCGCGTCGGCGGGGATGCCCTGCCCGACACCCGCTGCGCGCAGCAACTCGAGCAGTGACACCCCCTGCCGGCGCGCGACGTCGATCATCTTCACCGCGTGGGAGAGCGGCGCGCTCTCCGCGGCCCTGAGCAGCCCGTCGGTCTGCGCCGGCGTCACGCTCGTGGTCTCCGCCAGTCGCAGTGCCTCGTCCTCGGACTCGAAGCGCCGGCCGATCGCCGCCTCTTCCTCGCCGGAGTAGATGCCGAGCTCGAGGCCGATCGGCCCAAGGCGTCGCAGCGCATTGTCCTGCCGAGCCGTCAGGCGGAACTCGGAGCGCGAGGTGAACAGCCGGTACGGCTCATCGACGCCGCGCGTGACCAGATCGTCGGCCAGGACGCCGATGTACGACGTCTCCCGTCCGAGCACGAGCGGTGGGCGCCCACTCACCGCCAGGGCGGCGTTCAGCCCCGCCACCACCCCCTGCCCCGCCGCTTCCTCGTAGCCGGTGGTGCCGTTGATCTGTCCGGCGAAGAACAGCCCGGGAAGGGCGCGGACCTGGAACGACGCATCGAGCTGGGTGGGAGGATAGTAGTCGTACTCGATGGCATAACCGGCGCGCGTCATGCGCGCCTGCTCCAGTCCCCGCACCGACCGCAGCATGTCGAGCTGCACGGTCGCCGGCAGCGACGTCGACAGTCCGTTGACGTAGAGCTCGGTGGTATCGTGGCCTTCGGGCTCGAGGAAGATCTGGTGGCGCTCGGCGTCCGGGAAGCGCAGGACCTTGTCCTCGACCGACGGACAGTAGCGCGGGCCCCGCGCGGCAATGGCGCCACCGTACATCGCGGAGAGCGCGATGTTGTCGGCGATGATCCGCTTCCCGGCGTCCTCGAGGAACGTGATCCAGCAGGGGAGCTGATCGGGATGCCGGGTGCGGCCGCCCGAGGCCCGCGGCGAGGCCCAGAAGTGACTCCACGAATAGTCGAACTGATCCAACTCACTGTCCTGGCGCTGGAGCGCGGAGAAGTCCACCGAGCGTCCGTCGATCCGGGGGGGCGTCCCCGTCTTGAAGCGGGCAACAGTCAGACCCAGCGACTCCAGCTGCTCGGCGAGGTGGACGGCGGCTCCCTCGCCGGCGCGCCCGCCGCCGAGCGCGGTGGTGGTGCCGATGTGAATGCGTCCGCGCAGGAAGGTGCCGGCGGTGATCACCACGGCGCGCGCGCCGAGCCGCCGTCCTTCGAGGGTCTCGACGCCGAGCACGCGCGGTCCGCCCTCGTCGATCAACAGCCGCGCGACGGTCCCCTGGATGGTCTGCACCCGGTCATGCGCCTCGAGCAGGGAGCGGACGGCGCGACGGTAGAGTCCGCGGTCGCACTGCGCGCGTGGAGCCCAGACCGCGGGTCCCTTGCTGCGATTGAGCATGCGGAACTGGAGCGTCGCCAGGTCCGTGGCGCGTCCCATGATTCCGCCGAGTGCATCGACTTCTCGCACCACGGTGCCCTTGGCGACTCCACCGATGGCCGGATTGCAGGACATCTGGCCGATCGTTTCGAGCGCGCTCGTGACGATAGCGACCGATGCGCCAAGCCGAGCGGCGGCGACCGCGGCCTCGGTGCCGGCGTGTCCGGCGCCGACGACGAGGACGTCGACGTCGGCCTCGGTGCCCGGAGACGACCGGAGCGTGGTTGGGAATTCGGACGGCATCGGATCCAATGTAGCCGGATCGGGAGCGGTGAGGGCAGTCACGGCTTGCGCCCGCCGCGACGGCAGACCACGATAACCGGCCGGCCTGTCGCCGGACTCATCCACCGGGAGGAATCTCATGCGCTCACTTCCGATCTTGCTGGCGAGCCTGGCACTCATTGCCTGTGCCGCGAGCGATCGCGACGGGACTACGACGAGACCCCTGGCGTCTTCCTTCAACGATCCCACCCGCGTGGACACCGTAGGCTTGCCCGATCTGATCGTCGCCGGCGATGTGACCGCGCAGCACTGGCTGGTGCGCGATGAGAAGCTCGCCGGCGATGCCTGCAGCGTCATCGAGGGGGGCGTAACCGCCGGGACTCACCGGATCATTCGATTCACGGTGACCACGCCAAATATCGGCGACGCCGACGTCTACATCGGCAGTCCGCTGGCGCACGTCCAGGCGGGTGATTCCCTGTACGAGTTCGCACAATGCCATCAGCATTTTCACTTTCGACACTACGCGACCTACCGGCTCATCGATCCGGCGACCGGGACGGTGTGGAAGGCGGCCAAGCGCGGATTCTGCATGCTCGACACCGACGTGAATCCTCCAAGCCTTCCGGGCTATCGTGATGGACCGCGGAACTACCTGAACTGCGGGACCAACGCGGTCGACGGGTTTCAGGGGATCAGCCATGGATGGTCCGATACCTACGTCTTCACACTTGGCGGGCAGTACTTCGTGTTGGACGGCGGAGACGGCCAACCGCCCGTGCCGCCGGGGAACTACGTCCTTCAGATCGAGGTCAACCCGGCCTACCAGCCCGACAAGAAGGGCCAGTGCCCGCGCGTGCAGGATCCTGCAACCGGACTCTGTCACCAGTTCGCCGAACGTGACTACACGAACAACGTGGCGAACGTACCGATCTCCATTCCGTCGCACCCGGGGCGCGATGGCTACGGCCCGCTGAAGGGGAATACCGATCCCGTCACCGAAGTCGAGCACAAGTAGGACCGGCCCCCAATGCCGCTCGAGGCGGTTCACGGTCAATCCACGCTCTTCGTGCGGCGCGCCGCGTTCGAGCGCGGCGGATTGACTCGCGGCGCGATCGATGCCGCGCTCACACTGACCGCAGATGAGTTCCGGGTGGAAGGAGACCTGATCGCGATCGGGCCGGTCTACGATGGCGAGGCGCTGGCCAAGCTGGTGGCGGAGCTGGAGCGACTGGGCCTCGAGGACTTCGACGACTTCTTCGAGCTGAGCGGCAACTGGCCGGAGTGGCTCCAGCTGTTCGTCATGGCGGCGCCGGCCCGGTAGGTCACGCTCGGGGCGGTGGCCGGTCCGCGGCACAGCCGGCGCGGGGCGAGTTGCCTACCTGTGCCTGGCGCTGTACTCGCGGGTGGCGGGTTCCGGCGTGAGGGGACCTTCGCGCAGCATCCCCGCCCAGCCGCAGGTGTGGCACCAGCTGGAACGCAGCGAGGGGATGATCCGGTTGAGCAACCGCCGCTGGAGACGAATGGTCACCGCGTCGCAGTTAGGGCAGCGGTCGCCGCGGGGCAGAATCCACAGGAAGACCACCGTGGCCGCGATGATGCGGAGCACGAAGAATCCCCCGAAGATGATCGCAAAAATGGCGGCGTCGGACATCGGATGCCCTCGTTCGGCACCATACCACGGGGTGCCGGAGGGAGCAAGCGACGGAACGATCGTTCGACGGCCCCAGGCGTCAGAGCCGTTGCTCCACGCGGGTCCACGACTCCACGTGGGTGACCCCGTCCTCGACGCGCTCGATGACGATGTCGGTACCGGACGTGATCGCCGAGCCGTCGACACTGCGCGCGGGCGTCCGTCGCAGCACCCCGTCCACCTCGTACTCGACTTCACCGGTCGATTCGCCGGCGTCGATCGGGCGGGTGACGGTGCCCAGGAGTCCCTGGAGGATGTAACGCTCGTCGATCTCCTCGGCGCGCGCGGCCGGCAGCGCCCAGGCGGCGATGAGGGCGAGGGACCCCACCGCTCCAGCCACGCCCAGGGCGGCGGCGATCACGATGTCGGCCGCCGCGCCGAGCGCGGTGTAGCGGTGCAGGAGGTACCCGGTGGCGCCGAACGTGGTGAGGAACGCGGCGATCATCGGCACGTTGAAGCGCACCCTGAGCTCGCGCCCAGGGACGGGAATGATGACCCCCGCCCCGGGCCGTCGTTTCTCCACGCCGTGCAGCATGGCGGTCACGCCGAGGAAGAGGCCCAGCAGGAACGAGCTCAGGAAGGCGAGCGGCACCTCAGGCGCCCAGGTACTTGCGGAACCAGGCGATGGTCTTGGGCCATGCCTCACGAGCCGCGGCGAGGTTGGCGCCGTTCTGGCCATCCTGGGCGCGGAGGAAGCCGTGGCCGGCGCCGGTGAACACGTAGTGCTCATAGACCTTGCCCAGCGCCTTCATCGCCGAATCGGCCCCCGGAATCGTGGCATCGACGCGGGCATCGTTCTCCCCATACAATCCGAGGACCGGCGCGGAGACACTCGCGAGCTGCTCGGACCTGGGCGAACCGCCGTAGTAGACCACCGACGCGCCCAGTCCGGCACCGGCGTGCACCGCGTGGGCGAACGACGTCGAACCGCCCCAGCAAAATCCGACCACGCCGTACTTCCTGAGTGCAGCCGGCAGGGACATGCCGTACTTCGCCACAGCGTCCAGCTGCTGCTGTACCCAGTCGGCGTTGAGCGTCCGGATCGCCGCCACCGCCGAATCGACCGGCACGCTGTCGGGGGCGCCGGCGAGCTTCTTCGACGTCAGCAGGTCGGGTGCGATGGCGATGTATCCGTCGGCGGCCAGCTGGTCGGTGACGGCGCGGACCCAGGTGCTCATCCCGAAGATCTCGTGAATGACGATGACCACCGGCGCCCTGGTCTTTCGCTCCGGATACACGACCCACAGCCGGATGCTGTCGGTGGGCGCCGGCCCGGATGCGATCATCGCCCATTCGCCGTGGCGCGGCGACTTGCCGAGCCGGGCCGCGGCGTCGGCGAAACCGGCCGGGAGCGACTGATCCTGCCGGACCGGCGTCACGGTGGCCGGTGGTGCCGCGGGCAAGCCGACCGCGCCGCGGACGTCCCCGGCCTGGGCCATGTGATCCATGTGGTCCATGGGGTCGGCGCTCTTCGCGGTCGTGCGCGGTGCGCAGGCGCTGGCGAGCAGAATGGTGGCGACCAGTGTCGAACGACGCGTGCTCATGACGGGGCTCCTGCCTATCGGGAGTGGATGGGGTCGGCGGGCGACGACAGCCGGGCGGTGAAGAACTCGCCCAGGCGCCACTCGGCGTAGTAGAACGGCCGCCACGGCAGGCGACCGCTCACGAATCCAACGTGCCCTCCCCGCGCGACGAATTCAAGGTTCAGCGCGGGGTTGACCCGGGCGGCGCGGCGGACATCGTCGAGGACCTCGGCGGGGAGAAAGGGGTCGTCGACGGCGCTGAGCAGGAGCGTGGGGGCTGCGATGGTCTCCAGAAATGCCAGCGAGCTGGAGCGCGCGTAGTAGTCGTCCGCGCCGCGGAAGCCATGCACCGGCGCGGTGACGGCGTCATCGAACTCGTACAGCGTGCGGGCGGCGCGCAGGCGAACGGGATCGGCGAGATCCGGGAACCGCGCCATCTTGGCCACCGCCTTGCCGCGGAGCGTGCGGAGAAAGTGCCACTGGTAGAGGCGCGCGAAGCCGCGGTCGATGTGCCGGACGGACCGGGCGAGGTCGAACGGAGTGGAGACGGCGGCGGCCCCCCGGAGCCGCGCCGGCACCGCGCGGCCTCGCTCGCCGAGCCACTTGAGCAGCACGTTCGCGCCCAGGGACACTCCGGCGAGCAGCAGCGGCGAGCGGGGATGCTCGCGCGCGATGTGATCGAACACGAACTGCAGGTCGCCGGTCTCGCCCGAATGATAGGAACGGCGCAGGCGATTCATCTCCGCGCCACAGGAGCGAAAGACCAGCAGCGTCGCGTTCCAGCCGCGCCGGCGGGCCTCGCCCAGGATGCCCTGCGCGTAGTGCGACCGGGGAGTGCCCTCCAGGCCATGAAGCAGCAGCAGGTGCGGCGCGCCAAGGCCGGCTGCGTCAAGGCGCACCAAGTCGAGAAAGTCACCGTCCGGGGTTTCGACCCGGACGGTTCGTGTGGGCAGTGGCGCGGGCCGGCGGACGAGCTTGCCCCACAACGTGGGAATGTGCGGGCCGGGCATCCACCACGCTGGGCGATAGGCGTGCGTCACTGCGCGTTAAGCGTACATTAGGCGAAACCGACCGCCGTGCAGTTCGTGGTATCGGGGGTCACTCTCACATCACTAAGGTATTCATCCCGCGCGCATGGATGTACAGGTCTTCGGCATCCGGAAGGACTCCGACACGCGCAAGGCGCTCCGGTTCTTCTCCGAGCGGCGCGTGCCGACCCATTTCGTCGACCTGGCCGAACGGGCGGCGTCGCCGGGAGAGCTGCGCCGGTTCGCGCAGAAGTTCGGCGTGGCGGCGCTGCTCGACCGGGAGTCGCGCCGGTTCGAGGAACTGGGTCTCCGCGCGGCACAGCGCTCGGATGATCGCTGGCTGGAGCTGCTGGCGAGCGAGCCGCTGCTGCTCCGCGTGCCGCTGGTCCGCCACCAGCATCAGTTGACGATCGGCATGGCCGAGGACACGTGGCGCACCTGGGTGGAGCGGTGAGCCTGATGTGGTTCGCGGTGGCGCAGCTCGCGGCGGGGCAGCCATCCCCGCCGCCGGCGGCGCGCGACTCGACGTACAGCAGCGCGGCGCTGCGCCAGATCGTCGCCGAGGCGGCCCGGCTGAACCGGCTGGTCCCGCGCGCGCTGCTGGGCTACCGGGTGCAGATCGAGAGCGAGCTGGCGCTCGTCATCCATCGCTCGGACGGCGTGGAGGCGGTGGGACAGATCGAGCAGATGCACGGCGAGGGGACGTGGAGCCGGATCGGCGAGTATGAACAGCGCGTCACCGGCTACCGGCTGGAGGCGGCGGGGCCGAGCATCTCGGCGCTGACGTACATGCGTCAGGCGTGGACCGTTCCGGTCCTGTACGGAAACCGGATCGCGCTGCTCTTCGGGCGCGACAGTACCCGGCCCTCGTCAGGCAGGCGCGGCCGTGACCGCCTGCTGGTGGTCCACCCGCTGGCTGATGACCGCGACGCGGTCTACCAGTTCTCCGGCGGTGACACGGTCGTGACGCTCCACCTGCAGGAGCGCCAGATCCCGATCGTGCGGGTGCTGGTGCAGGCGCGCCCGGACCTGGCCCGCCCGGCGGTGCTGTTCGAGGGTGAGATGGACCTCGACGCGGTGCGACGGCACATCGTGCGCATGCGCGGACACTTTGTGAACGTCGGCGGACGACAGGGCGTGGGCGGCCGGCTGGCGCGCGCGGCGGTCACGGCGGTGGCGTTCGTCGAGCTCGTCAACGGAGAGATCAGCGAGCGCTTCTGGCTGCCGACGTACCAGCGCATCGAGCTCCACGCGATCATGGCCGTGACCGGCGACAATCGCTCGGTGCTGCGGGTGGTGACCCGTTTCCACGACTACGACATCGCCTGGAACCCGGACACCGTGCCGCCGGTGGTGGTGGCCGCGGATTCCGGCGCGCCCACCGCCGACCCGTGGGCCGCCGACACCCTGCAGCCACGGCCGCACCGGCTGGTGATCGCGCGAAGCGATTCCCTGGTGCGGTACCGGAGCTGGGACCGCCAGATCGGGGATGCCACCGGCCAGGTGAACGCCGACGACTTCTCTGATGTCGCGCCTGACGCCTGGCGGCCGACGGGGAAGCCGCTGCTCCTGATGCATCCGGATCGCGTGACCGACTTGTTCCGCTTCAATCGCGTGGAAGGCGCGTTCACCGGATACGGCGCGACCCTCCGGCTGCGCGACGCGGTGCCGGGGCTCGAGTTCTACGGCGCGGGCGGATGGGCGTGGAGTGAAGGCACGGCGCGGGGCGGCGCGCGCGTTTTGCTGCGTCGCGCCCCGTGGTTCACGTCGCTGTCGGCCGCCCGGTCGCTGGAGTCGACGAACGACTTCCGGATCCCGTTCGATCTGAGTGCGACGCTGCCGGCGTTGATGGGCTTTGGCGATGAGTACGACTACGTCGACCGGCGCGGCCTGACCCTCCTGGTATCGCGGCAGCTGGGCGCGACCCGTCGGACGATCCTGACGCTCGAAGGAGGGCCGGCGAGCGATCGCATGCCGGTTCGACGCATCACCCGGGGACTGTTCCGGGGCGATTCGGCGTTCCGGTTCAATCGCGGCGTCGCGGGCGGACGCTACCTCTCCGGCGCGGTGACGCTGCAGGTCCACCCCGAGGTGTACTCCGACTTCATCCACGGAGGGGCCGGCCTCCGGTTGCGGCTCGGCGCCGGCGGGGGCCAGCTCGATTGGCAGCGGGCGGAGGGAGAACTCGTCGTGAGGCACTGGATGGCGGGCGTCCTCCTGGCCGCGCGCGGCGACGCCGGGGTGGTCATCGCCGGCGCGCCGCCGCCGCAGCAGATGTTCGAACTCGGCTCGGATCAGGGGTTGCCGGGATACGGCTACAAGGAATTCGGCGGCGACCAGGCGGCGATCGGGCGCGCGATGCTGGTCCGTCCGCTCCCGCTCCTTCGCGCGCCGCTGCGGCTGCGGCGCGGACTGTTCCTGCCGGCGCCCTGGCCCGCCCTGTCGGTGGGCGTGTACAGCGGTTGGACGGGCGCCTCCGATGCGGCCGCGCGGACGGCGCTCTCGCAGCTTGGGATCCGCACCGACCCCACGACCGGCGCGCCGATGCTCGATCCCGTATCCGGTCTCCCGATTCCGGTTTCCGTACCGACAAATGGCGTCCGGGCGACGATCGACGCGAGACTCCGCCTGTTCGGCGGCGCGGTCCGTCTGGGCGTGGCGCGCGCGGTGGATCACCACGCGTCCTGGAAGCTCGTCGCGGACCTGGGACAGGATTTCTGACCCGCGCGGTCAGAACTCGCCGACAAACCCGATCTCAGGTTCGATGCGCAGGTCGAAGCGCTCGGCGACGGCCTGCTGAGCGATCGCGATCAGCTCGCGGACATCCCTGGCGGTGGCGCCGCCAAGGTTGATGATGATGTTGGCGTGCAGGTGGGAGATCTGCGCCCGGCCCTGGCGGCGTCCCTTCAGCCCGCACTGGTCGATCAGCCGTCCGGCCCCCGCGCCGTCGATCTTCTTGAACACCGAGCCCGCGCTGGGGTGATACTCGAGCCAGGGGTGTTTGCCGCCCCGCCAGCTGAGGTTCTCCTGCATGATGCGCTGGAGCAGGCTCTCGTCGCCGCGCGCCAGGCGGAACGTCACCGCCAGCACGATGTCCGGGCGATGATGCAGCACGCTCGTGTCGTACCCGAACTGGAGGTAGTCCTTTCCGACGGTCGAGCGCGCGCCCTCCGCGGTGAGCAGGTCGCACGACTCGACGACCTCCTCGATGAACATCGTGCGCTCGCGCTCCGGCGCCGGCGAGAGGAAATGGAGATTCTGCCAGATGGCGCCGCCGACGGTGCTGGGAATGCCGACATAGTGTTCCAGTCCCGACCAGCCCTGCCGGGTGGTCTCGCGGATGAGATCGCCCACGATCGCGCCACTTTCGACCCGGAGGCGTCCATCCGGCGACAGGCGCCGGCCGGCCGAGACGTTGCGAATGACCAGGCCCCGGACCCCGAGGTCTCCGACCAGGATGTTGGCGCCAAGACCCAGCACGAAGTACGGGACGCCGAGCTCCCGGGCCGCCAGGACGGCGATTGCGAGATCCTCGGCCGACGTGGCATCGTACAGCAGATCCGCCGGACCGCCGATCCGGAACGTGGTGAACGGCGCCACCGGCTCATTGCGCCGCAGGTGCGAAGCGGGCAACCTGGCGGCGAGCGCCTCGAGCGCCTCCGGAGATGCAGCAGGACGTCCACGCATGGCGACACGAAGAATACACCCACCCCCACGCACCGCCAGCAGGGTTGTGGCATGGCTCGCTCCGGTGATGTTGCTCGTCTCCGGGGCGTGCGGCGGCACGTACGGTGGCAGCGAACCGTTCGGCAACACGGGTCCGGGAGCGACGGTCTCCCGCATCGCGATCACGACGGTCAACACGCAGGTCACCGTGGGCGACAGCATCATCTTCTCCGGGAAGGCGTACGACAGCGCCAGCCAGGAACTCCCCGTCGCAATTTTCTGGAACTCGACCGATGTCCTCACGCTCTCGGTGGATCCCGCCACCGGCCACGGCCGGGCGAACCGGATCGGGCAGGCTTCCGTGTTCGCGACGGTCGGCTCCTCACGGAGTCCGTTCATCAACATCACCATCGGTCCCTGATCGCCCGCGCCGGCGTGTGCGGGAGGAGACTTCCATCCTCACGACTGAAGAGGCGTGCCGCGCGGTAGCCGGGCGCGGAGCGGCGCGGTCGTTCGCGCCGACCGGAGCGTTGGGCGCGTTCAGCGTCGCGATCCTCCTGGCGCTCGCGCCGCCGTCGGCGGCGGCCCAGCGCGCCGAACTGGACCGGATCATCAAGCGCCACGTGCTCGACAACGGCCTGGAAGTGATCGCAGTCGAAAACCATGGCGTGCCGCTCGCGACCGTGGAGATCAACGTGCGCAACGGGTCGTTCACCCAGTCGCCCGAGTATTCCGGACTCGCGCACATGTACGAGCACATGTTCTTCAAGGCGAACACCGACTACCCCGAGCCCGACGCGTTCATTGACCGCATGGGGGAACTCGGTGCCGTGTTCAACGGCACCACGCAGGAGGAGCGGGTCAACTACTACCTGACGCTGCCATCGGACAGCCTGGATGCGGCGATGCAGCTTATCGCCTCGGCGCTCCGCAACCCCAGCTTCAGGGCCGATGAGCTGGCGCGGGAGAAGGAAGTGGTGCTGGGCGAGTACGACCGCGCCGAGTCGAGTCCGTTCTTCCGCCTGCAGCAGGACATGGGTCAGCGCCTGTGGCCCGGCAACTGGAGCCGCAAGGACGTGATCGGGGATCGGGCGGTGATCAAGTCGGTCACCCCCGAGCAGATGCGGACGATCCAGCGGAAGTACTACATCCCGAACAACTCGGCCCTGATCGTCACCGGAGACATCGCGCCGGGCGAGGTGTTCGCGCTGGCGGAGTCGATCTTCGGAGACTGGGAGCGCGGTCCGGATCCGTTTGCCGCCGATCCCGTGCCGGCGATTCCTGCGCTGGCCGGCGACGACGCGGTGATCGTCGAGGCGCCGGTGGGCGCGGTGACCGTGCTGCTCCAGTGGCAGGGGCCGAGCGTGGGCCGTGACCCGGCCGCTACGTATGCCGCCGACGTGTTCTCCGACGCGCTGAACCTTCCCAACTCGGGCTTCTCGCGGCGGCTCGTGGACAGCGGCCTCTGGCAGAGCGTGCTGGTGAACTACTACACGCTCGATCACACCGGGCCGATCACGATCAGCGGCCAGACGACGCCCGACAAGCTCCGGCGCGCGCTGGCGGCTCTGGATGCCGAGATCGCCCGGTTCACCGAGCCCGGCTATGTCCCCATCGAACAGCTGTCGTTCGTGAAGGCGCACCGGGCGGTCGACACTGAATTCAGCCTCGAACGCACGTCAGGCCTGACGCACACGATCGGCTTCTGGTGGAGCGTGTCGAGCCTCGACTACTTCCTCGGGTACGTGGACACGATGGCGAAGCAGACCGTGGCCGACCTGCGCTCGTACGCGGGACGCTACATCGTCGGGAAGCCGCGGATCACCGGCATCCTCATTTCACCCGATGACCGGCGGGCGCTCGGCCTCACGAGCGATGAGCTTCTGCGCGCCAGGTCCGCCACCAAGACCGGGAGCGCGCCGTGATGGTCTCCAGAAGCCTGCTGGTGGTGGCGGTGCTGGCGGCCGGCGCCACCGGGGCGGCGGCGCAGGTAACCGCGCCTGGCCGGGCAGGCGCCCGCGCGGCCGCACACGCCGCCGACGATACGCTCACGACCAGCTTCTCCGTGCTCGGCCTGCCGGTCATCCTCCGGCGAGTGACGGCGAACAACGTCGTCGCCGCGAATCTCTACCTGCTGGGCGGCACCCAGCAGCTGTCACCGGAGAACGCGGGAATCGAGACCATGCTGCTCGAGACATCCGAGAGCGGCACCATGCGGTACTCGAAAGGCGCGCTGCGACGGTCAATGGCGCGACTGGGGAGCACGATCGTGTCGGAGCCGGGGGCCGACTGGACGATGTTCGGACTCCGGTCCACCACGGCCGGCTTCGACTCGAGCTGGGCCATTTTCGCGGACCGCCTCACGGCGCCGCGGCTCGATAGCGTCGAGCTGGACCTGGTGCGGGAAAAGTTTTTGGCCGCGGTCCGGCAGCGCGACGACAGCCCGGATGCGCTGGTCAACGAGCTGGCCGACAGCCTGCTGTACGAGGGCCACCCGTACGGACTGCCGGTCATCGGCACCGAGCGAACGCTCGGGTCGCTGCGGGCCGGCGACCTGCGTCGATACCTGCGCAACCAAATGGTAACCTCCCGGATGCTGCTCGTGGTCGTGGGCAACATCCAGCGCACGCGACTCGAGCGCCTGGTGCGCACGACCATCGCCCGGTTGCCGCGCGGCACGTACCAATGGAAGGCACCCGGTCCGCCACATCCGGCAGACAGCGCCCCGGGCGCCGGCGTGAGGTACGTGCAGCGCTCGCTGCCGACGAACTACGTGCTCGGGTACTACGCCGGCCCGCCGGCCGGCAGCGAAGACTACCAGGCATTGCGGATCGCCACCGCGGTGCTGTCGGGCCGCCTGTTCGCCGAGATCCGCTCCCGGCGCAACCTGAGCTACGCGGTCCACGCGCCGTTCGTGGAGCGGGCGGTATCGGCCGGCGGATTCTACGTCACCACGGTCTCACCGGACGAAGTCCTGCGGATTATGAAGGAGGAAGTCCGCGCGCTGAAGGCCCGGAAGGTGGATCCCGGGGCACTGGAACGCCTGGTGCAGCAGTTCATCACGGAGTACTTCCTCGACAACGAGACCAACTCCGACCAGGCGAACTTTCTGGCCCGGTCGTGGCTCTATCGCGGTGACTACCACGCGGCGGACCGGTTCGTCGACGAGCTGCGCCGGGTCACGCCTGACGACGTGCAGCGCGTAGCCGTTCGCTACATGCACGACGTGCGGTTCGCGTACGTCGGCGACTCGCTCAAAGCACCGCGCGCCGCATTCGCCGGCTTCTGAGCCCTCAGCCTCGCGGCGCGACCGCGGGCGACGAGTCGCCCATGAGCAGGGCGCGGGCCGGTCGCGCGAGCGCCGCGTTGCTGGCAATGGCGCCAGAGCCGAACGGCGTCGCCTGGCCTTCCCAGTCCGTGAACACGCCTCCCGCCTCCACGATCGCGGGATACAGCGCGGCGGTGTCCCACGGCCCAACCCGGTCATCGATCATCACCTCGGCGCGCCCGGTGGCGACGAGCAGGTAGCCGTAGCAGTCGCCCCAGGTGCGCGCCATACCGGCACGGTGGGCCAGCGCGCGCCACCCGTCGCGTCGTGACGGCGAGTCCGGAAAGCGGTCATCGGTCACCAGCACCGCGGCTTGGTCCAGCTCCGCGACCGAAGACACCCGGCAGCGCGAATCGTTATGCCACGCTCCGCACCCGATCCCGGCCGCGAGCATCTCGTCGAGCGCCGGAAACCACGCCGCGCCCGCCAGCACCGTCGCACCCTCCGCCACCGCGACCAGCGTGCCCCACAACGGCACGCCCCGCACGAACGTCCGGGTCCCGTCGATCGGATCGAGGAGCCAGCGCCGTACCGCGTCCGGACGGGTGACCCCGAACTCCTCGCCGTGCACGCCGTCGCCGGGAAAGCGCGCCTCGAGCCACCGTCGCGCGGCCTCCTCCGCGTTCCGGTCGGCGATCGTCACCGGTGAGCCGTCGGCTTTCGTCTCCACCTCCGGCGCGCGGCGGTAGTATCCGAGCGCCACCGCGCCGGCCACACGGGCCACCTCGGCCGCCGCCTGCATCAGACGCCCGGGATCGTCCACCGCGCCTCCGCGCCGATCACTCGCCGAACTCCTCCGCCGCGACGCGCGGGTCGATCATCCCGCCCGAGAGCGCGCGGCCCAGGACCACCGCACTCACGCCGCGGTCTTCCAGGTTCCGGACATCCGCCAGGCTCGTCACCCCGCCTGAGGCGATGACCGGGACGTGCGCCGCCTCCGCGACATCTTCCATGAGCTGCAGGTCGGCGCCCCGGAGCTGCCCCTCTCGATGGACGGCGGTCACCAGGATCGCGGCCAGGGGAAAGGCGGCGAGCTCGTCGACGGCGTCCAGCACGTCGAGCGGCATGATGCGCGACCAGCCACGCGTGACGACGCGCCGCTCCCGGACATCCGCGGCGACGACGATCTCGCCCGGAAACTGCGCCGCCGCCCTGCCCAGCCAGTCCATCTCCTCAATGGCGCGCGTGCCGACCACCACGCGACGCGCGCCGTCCCGGAGCAGCGACTCGATCCGGTCTGTGTCTCGAATGCCGCCGCCGACCTGCGTGTCCAGCGCGCTGTCGTGAAGAATTTCGGTGACGACGTCGGTGTTCGTTCCGCGCCCGGTGACCGCGTCGACATCGATCACGTGCAGGCGGCGGAATCCGAGGTCCGCCCACAACCTGGCGACGCTGACCGGATCACCCTGGCGGATGCCCTCGCGCTCATAGGCGCCTCCCACGAAGTGGACGCACGTGCCATCGCGCAATTCGAGCGCGGGGATCACGATCAACGGCAGCGCCTCCGCGAGAGGTCGGAACGAAATCGTCCGGACGGTGAAGATACTCCGGGCCGGCGCGCGCCGGGCGGGGGTGAGGCGTTACACCAGGGGGCGGGGTCGCCTGGCAACCCACCGGGTTGTCGGGGCGCGGACCACGCCACACCTTCAAGGGTCGCGGGACGGAGTGCTCTCCGGGGCTGCCATGAGGGCGGCTTGATCTCGCGGCGGGCGGTGCGGAATCCAGGGACGGACACCATTTCGGAGGTGGCACATGCGAATGTCTGGTCAGATCGTCATGGCGGCTCTGCTGCTGGGGTGCGGTGGAGGGGATGGAGGCGGCGGACCAGCCCCGGTAGCCGTGGTCACCCTCACGCCCGGGAACGACACCGCCTTGGTGATCGGCAGTACCCGGGTCCTCACGGCCGCCACCCTGGCCACCGGCAACGTGCTCCTCAGCGGACGCACGATCAACTGGATCTCCAGCGACCCATCGAAGGTGAGTCTGTCGGCGGCCACCGGCCCGACCGTCACTGTCACCGCGCTGGCGTTGGGGGCCTCGACCATTACCGCGTCGTCCGAAGGAAAGGCTGACGCGCAGGTCATCACGGTGATCCAGCCGGTGGCCACGGTCACGCTCTCCGGCACGGTGCCCGACACCCTCTTCTCGGCCGACGATTCGGTTCTGATGACCGCGGTGGCGCGCGATGCGAACAACGCCATCATCGGCGGAGCTATCATCGGGTTCAACAGCTCCGCAACGGCAGTGGCGACGGTGAATTCCGCTGGCACGGTCATCGCCGTAGGCAACGGGACGACCAACATCACCGCCTCGGCGGGCGGGACAGTCTCCTCGCCACTCGCGGTGAAGGTGCGGCGGAAGTACGTCGGACTCACGATCACGCCGAACCCCGCGAACACCAACGTGGGAAGCACGGTGCAGCTCAGCGCCACTCCCAAGGACGCTCGTGGCGGCGCCATCCCCGGGCTTGGCCCCGCCACGTTCGTCTCGCGCGACCTGACAAAGGCCACGGTAACAACAGACGGACTCGTTTCCGGGGTCGCAGTCGGCACCGCCGTCATCGTCGCCACGCTCACCACGGCCGAGGACGGCACGCATTCCGACTCGACGCAAACCGTGGTAGCGTCCGCGTTCCCGTTGACCATCAACGTCAATCCGGTGGGCACGACGGCGTGGAACCCGGCCACGGTGGACATCAAAGTGGGCGGCCAGGTGGTGTATGGCTCCAATGGGTTCAACCACTCCGTGCAGTTCACCACCGCCGGCGCCCCGGCGAACACGGCCGTATTCAACTCGGGCACGATTTCGGTCACGTTCAACACCGTGGGAAGCTGGCCATACATCTGCGGAGTCCATGGCGCCGCCATGAGCGGGACCGTCAACGTCCACCCCTGATTGCGGACCTGTCTCGAATCCAGCCCCGGGGACCTCGGTCCGGGGCTGGCATTTCGGGAGATCGTGAATAAATTCACAAGTCTCCGGGGACGGGCCTCGGAGGCGTTTCATTACCCAAGCAAGCACATGGTTCGGCACTGGAGGCCATCAGCAATGCGGTTTTACGGACTGACGCTCGCGGCGAGCGTGATCGTTCTTGGCGCGTGCGGCGGCGAGAAGAAGGCCGCGGACAGCACCGCCGCCACGACCAACCCGGCTGCGACTGACACCACCGCGACCGCGGCTGCGGCCGCACCGGCGGCCGGCGCGATGGCGATGGCGCCGATCACCGGCAAGACGTGGGAGATCAAGATGGTTGGGGACGACAAGGGCTACCGCTTCGAGCCCGCGAACCTCACCATCAAGGTTGGTGACGGCGTCAAGTTCGAGATGGAGACGGGCGGCCCGCACAACCTCGCGTTCGACATGGCGACGGTGCCGGCGGATGTGAAGGCCCAGATGATGGCCAACATGCCCAACCAGGAAACGGGCGAGATGTCGAGCAAGATGATGATGACCAAGGATGAAGCCGTCGTCGTCTCGTTCGCGAAGGTCAAGCCCGGCAAGTACGCGTTCCACTGCACTCCCCATCTCGCGATGGGGATGAAGGGCGAGATCACCGTTCAGTAATGGCGCGCGCCCGTGGGCGCGACGTCTGACAGGGAATGGCGGCGGCAGCATCCGACGGATGTTGCCGCCGCCGGCTTTTTCCAGGGCGCGGCCCATGAATGGCTGGCCGCACGGGCGAGGAACGCACTCCGTTCCCGCCGGACGATCACCATTGCAGCGGTGGCCACCCTGATCGCGACGCTGTCGGCGCTGGTAGTCCTCGATCGGGTGGCGCGACTGCGCTCGCGCGACGAGATCCCGCGGGGCGCCGCGAAGCCGGACACGATGAATCTCCTCGCCATGCGGGCGCGGCTGGTGGACACCGCCTCGACGATCGCGCAAGCGCTCGCCAACGCCCGGTTCGCTCGCGAGCGCGCGGCCCGCGATTCCGAGGCGACCGAGCTGGTGGTTCGTGCCCGGCGCGACACGCTCGCCGCCGAGGCGGCACAACTCACCCGGCTCCTGGCCCGGGCGGTGGACGCGCCGCTGCCGTCGTCCTATCGCGCGCTCGCCGAAGCGCCCTGGATGCGTGGCCAGTCGCGGGTGCGCGCGCTCGCGGACTCGCTCGGCGAGCTCGAGCGTGCCCGCGAATCGTTCGAAGCGGTTGCCGGAGTCGACCCGGTATTCGTGGCGCTCACGGAGCGGGTCACCGAAATCGGGCACGCGCTGCAGGCGATCGCGAGTGCCCGCCGGAACCGCCTGCTGCGCGCCGCCAGCTCGCTCGCACCGGCCAACGGATCGGCGCCAACCTCTCGCGAGTCGCTGGCTTCGTCCTCGGGAGACTCCCTGACGCTCTTGTCCCGTGCCGAAGCCGTTCGCGAGCAGCTCGGAGCGACGGAGGCGTTGCTGATCCGCAACCGGCGGGCAGACGCCGAGATCGACCGCCGGGCGCGCGCCACGCGACTGTTCGGCGGCCGCGTGGCGAGCGACCTGGGCGTCCTCTCCGGCTCAGTGCTGTTCGCTCTGACATGCGGATTCGCTCTCGCCCTCTGTGTTGAAATCGGCCGGCCGGTGGTCGCGGACGAGAACGAGGTCCAGCGCGTGACCGGTGCGCGGGCCGACGCCATCTCGACACTCCTGAACGAGCCGGCGCTGGGGGTGCTGTATCAGCGCTTCGCGCCGGCCAGTGCTGCGGCCACGGCCATCGCGATCATCGCGCCGCCGCCCGGACCGGCCGCCCGGCTCGCGATCGCACTGGCGGAGCACGCGGCCCGGGAAGGGCGCCACGCGCTGGTCGTCGACGCCGACCCGTCGGTCTCCGGTCTCGCGCGTGCTCTCGACCTCACGCCCGAACCGGGCTACGGCAACGTGGCGCGGGGCGCGATGGAGTTCGCCGATGTCCGGGCCGTGGTCCGCCGCCCCGGAGAGCTGCGCATCGACGTCATTCCTTCCGGGCGGCGGGTCGATGGTCCGCCCGATGCCGTGCAGAGCGTCCGCTTCCTCGCCGACTTCCGGCGGCTCGTGTTGTCGTACGACTTGTCGTTATGCATCGTGCCGGCATGGGACGATCAGCCGGATGCGGGAGTGCACCAGGCGCTCGAGTGGCCGGTGCTGCTCTGCCTCGAGCGCGGCCGCACGCCGTTGCGCGACCTGACCCGCCTCGCGGCGCGGCTGCGCGCCCTGCCGGTGCGGATTGCCGGCACCGCGCTGCTCGGCTGAACTCCACCCTTTCGCCCTCTCGAGCGAGCTACCCTGGACTCCGACACACTGCTCCGCGCCGAGTACTTCTACCTCACGCGTCTCCTCGTCTGGGGCGCGGCGAGCGCCATCGCCGGCGTCCTCGTGGGGCTGGTGGTGCTGGTCAAACGCGCGCGCTCGCCGATCGTCAGCGCGTTCGCCGTGCAGTGCGTGGCGTGGGGGCTGGTGATCGCGGGGATCGCGCTGGCCGGCCGCGCGGCTCTGACCGATCGCGACCTGGCGTCGGCGATGCGCCTCGACCGGCTGGTGTGGTTCTCCGGGGGGCTGGATGTGGGGATCGCCGCGGTGGGGCTGACGCTCGCGGTGGCCGGGTGGCGGCTGGGTCGCCGACCGGCCATGCTTGGGGCCGGAGCGGCGATCTTCGTGCAGGGGATGGCGCTGATGACACTCCATTTTGGCTTCGCGGCCACACTCTCCCGATTGATCTAGGGCATGGCTGAAATCACGCTGGACCTGCGAGCGGTTCCCAAGTCTCGGGCCTACGACGAACTGGAGTCCAGCGCCGCCGAGGTGCTGCGAGGCATCGCCGACCCGATCGCGGGCATGGCGACGATGAGCGCGCTCATCCACCACGCCTTCGGCCACCTGTGGACGGGATTCTACCGCGTCGCGCAGACGGGGCGCCTGCTCCGTGTGGGGCCGTACCAGGGAACGCTCGGCTGCCTCGAGATCGCATTCGGTGCCGGCGTGTGCGGGACCGCCGCACTCCAGCGAACTACCGTGATCGTCGACGACGTGCACGCGTTTCCGGGGCACATCACATGTGATGCGCGCTCGCGGTCCGAAATCGTGGTGCCCGTGTTCGACCGGGCCGGCGACCTGCTGGCGGTGCTCGACATCGACTCCGAGATACCGGCGGCGTTCGATGCACACGACCGGGCGGGGCTCGAGCGGCTGGTGAAGTGGTTCGCCATGGAGGCCGCACCGACCGCGGCCGCATCCCGCTGACGCGCATCGCGTTCGGCTGCTAAGTTCCGGGTTCACGTGTCCGCCCGGTTCGCCTCATCACCACACCGATGCACGGGTACAGCGACCGCATCAACCACGCCTTCGCGTTCGCGGCCAAGCACCACGATCAGCAAGTGCGGAAGGGGACGCGCCTGCCGTATCTCACGCAGCCGGCGAACGTGGCGGTGATCCTCACGCGCTACGGGTGCGATGAGGAGACGGTGGTCTCCGGCATCCTGCACGACGTGGTGGAAGACTGCGTCCGGGATGGCTACACGCACGAGGCGCTGGCACAGCGCGTCGGCGACAAGTTCGGCACGGACGTGCTGACCACGGTGCTTTCGGTCACCCGCCGGCGGGTCGATGACGATGGCGTGGAGTTCTCCGCGGCCGAGCAGAAGGAGGACTACCTGCAGCGGCTGGAGCTGGCGGGGGAGCGGGCGCGGTGGGTGTGCGCCGCCGACAAGGTGCATAACGCCGGCACCATCCTCGCCGACCTTGAGCGCACCGGCTACCCGGACACGGTCTGGGCGCGGTTCTTCGGCGGCCGCGACGCCACCATCGCCTGGTATCGGGGCATCCACGACCGGCTGCGGCAGCTGCACTTCTCCGCGCCGATCATGGACGAGCTGGGCGCGATGGTTCAAGCGCTCGAAGCCAGCGCGCGAAGCTGACCACGGCCCCGGCCGCGGGGCGCTCTCGACATCGGATCGGCGTCGCTCTACCTTCGACGAGACAACCAGTTAGCCCTCGTCGCGGAAGGTCCGTATGGCGGTCAGCTCCCAGCCCCGGCGTGGCGCTGCCTTTCACCCGGCGGCGCGTGAGCCCGATGTCCCCATCCGCAATCTGATCGGCGGCCAGTGGGTCCGCGCGGCCGCCACCGAGTCGTTGCCGCTCACCAACCCCGCCACCGGCGAGCGGTTGGGACGCGTTCCACTCTCGGCGGCGGCCGACATCGACGCGGCGGTGCAGGCGGCGCGGGCGGCGTTCCCCGCATGGCGTGGGACTCCTCCCGTCGTGCGCGCCCGCTCGCTCTTCCGGCTCAGGGCGCTGCTCGAGGACCATTTCGACGAGCTCGCCTCGATCGTGACGCAGGAGAACGGGAAGACCATCGATGAGTCGCGCGGCTCGGTGCGGCGCGGCATCGAAAACGTCGAGCACGCATGCGGCATTCCCGCGCTGATGATGGGCGCGACCCTCGAGGACGTCGCCTCCGGCATCGACTGCGAGTATGTCCGGCAGCCGATGGGCGTGTTCGCCGCCATCACGCCGTTCAACTTCCCGGCGATGGTGCCGATGTGGTTCTGGCCCTACGCGGTCGCCTGCGGCAACACATTCATCCTGAAACCCAGCGAGCAGGTCCCGCTGTCGTCGCAGCGCATCGCCGAGCTCGCGCAGGAAGCGGGGCTGCCGGCCGGCGTGCTCAACGTCGTTCACGGCGGCAAGGAGGCGGTGAACGCGCTGCTCGCGCATCCGGGCATCGTCGGCGTGTCGTTCGTCGGGTCATCGCCGGTGGCGCGCCACGTCTACCGGACGGCCGCCGAGCACGGCAAGCGCGTCCAGGCGCTGGGCGGCGCCAAGAACCACGTCATCGTCATGCCTGACGCCGATCTCGACCGCACCACGCAGATCGTGACCGAGTCGGTGTTCGGGTGCGCCGGCCAGCGGTGCCTGGCCGGCAGCGTGGTGGTCGCGACCGGGAAGGCGTACGGGCCGCTCAAGGACCGGCTGATCGCCGCCGCCCGCGGGCTCCGCATGGGCTACGGCCTGGACGACGGCGTCCAGCTGGGTCCGGTGGTGTCGGCGCGCCACCGGGAGCGGGTCGTGAAGTACATCGACACCGGCGTGAGCGGCGGCGCCGACCTGGTGATGGATGGCCGCGGTGCGCGCGTCGAGCAGTACCCGGAGGGCGCCTTTGTCGGGCCCACCATTTTCGATGGCGTGACGCCGGAGATGACGATCGGCCGTGAGGAGATCTTCGGGCCGGTGGCGTCCATCGCCCGGGCGGCGGACCTGGACGAGGCGCTGGACCTCGTGCACCGCAGCGAGTTCGCGAACGCGACGTCCATTTTCACGAGCAGCGGCAAGGTGGCGCGCGAGTTCCGCTACCGCGCGGGCGTAAGCATGATCGGCGTCAACATCGGGGTCGCGGCGCCGATGGCGTTCTTCCCGTTCGGCGGCACCAAGGGCTCGTTCTTCGGCGACCTCAAGGCGCACGGCACCGACTCCGTGCAGTTCTACACCGACAAGACCGTCGTCATTTCGAGGTGGTTCTGATGGCGCGGATGGTGACCGGGGGGCTCATCCAGATGAGCAACCCCATCAACGAGCCCGATGCGCCGGTCGAGCGCATCAAGAAGGCCATGCTCGACAAGCACCTGCCGATGATCGAGGAGGCCGGCAAGCGCGGCGTCCAGATCCTCTGCCTGCAGGAGATTTTCAACGGCCCGTACTTCTGTCCCAGCCAGGATTCGAAGTGGTGTGACACCGCCGAGCCGATTCCCGGACCGACCATTGAGGTCATGCAGGGGCTGGCGAAGAAGCACCGGATGGCGATGATCGTGCCGATCTACGAACGCGAGATGGCCGGCGTCTACTACAACAGCGCGGCGGTCCTCGACGCCGACGGATCGTACCTCGGCAAGTATCGCAAGATGCACATCCCGCACACCGCCGGATTCTGGGAGAAGTATTTCTTCAAGCCCGGCAACATGGGCTACCCGGTGTTCCGGACGCGCTACGCCACCATCGGCGTCTACATCTGCTACGACCGCCACTTCCCCGAGGGCGCCCGCCTGCTCGGCCTGCACGGCGCCGAGATCGTGTTCAATCCCTCGGCGACCGTCGCCGGCCTGTCGCAGTACCTGTGGAGGCTGGAGCAGCCGGCCCACGCCGTGGCCAACGGCTACTTCATGGGGTGCAGCAACCGGGTGGGCACCGAGGCGCCGTGGAACATCGGGAAGTTCTACGGCTCGAGCTACTTCGTCGATCCGCGCGGGGCGTTCCTCGCCACGGGCAGCGAGGACCGCGATGAGCTGGTGGTCGCCGAGATGAACCTCGACGTGATCGAGGAGGTGCGGCGCACCTGGCAGTTCTTCCGGGACCGCCGCCCCGACAGCTACGACGATCTCGTGAGGCAGTTGCCGTGAGGGTGCCATGCCGCTGCTGATCCGGGGTGGCCGGATCATCACCGCCGCCGACGACCTCCGCGCCGACATCTATTGCCAAGGTGAGACGGTCTCGCGCATCGAGCGCGACATCGACCCGCGCACCCTCCCGCCGGGCACGGAGGTCATCGACGCCGCGGGCAAGTACGTCTTTCCCGGCTTCATTGATCCCCACGTCCACATCTACCTGCCCTTCATGGGCAGCTTCGCCGCCGACGACTACGAGTCGGCCAGCAAGGCGGCGCTGGCCGGCGGCACCACCACCCTGATCGAGATGATCTGCCCCGGGCCGGCCGACGAGCCGATGGAGGCGTTCGAAACCTGGCGCGGCAAGGCGCAGGGGCTCGCCGCCGTCGACTTCTCCTTTCATATGTCGGTGGTGCGGTTCGAGGAGCGGGTGCGCGAGCAGTTCCGGCGCATCGTCAAGGCCGGCGTCGCGTCGTTCAAGGTGTTCCTCGCCTACAAGGGCGCGCTCAACCTCAGCGACGAGCACCTGTTCGCGGCCATGGCGATGGCGAAGGAGCTGGGCGTCATCGTGACCGCGCACTGCGAGAACGCGGACGCCATCGACGCGATGCAGAAGGCGCTGCTCACCGCCGGCAAGTCGGGACCGGAGTGGCACGCCGCCTCACGACCGCCGGCGGTGGAGGCGGACGGCGTGCAGCACCTCTGCACCTTCGCCGAACTCACCGGTGCGCATGTCTATACGGTGCACACCTCGTGCGATCCGGCCGTGCGCGCCGCGCTCGCGGCCCGCTATCGCGGCGTGAACGTCTGGGTCGAGGTCGTGGCGCCGCACCTCGCCCTCGACGAGTCGTACGCCGAGCGCCCCGCGTTCGAGGGCGCGAAGTACGTCATGTCGCCGCCGCTGCGGCACGCGTCCAACCAGGCTGTCCTCTGGCACGGCCTCGCCAGCCGCGCGATCAGCACCGTGGCCACCGATCACGCGCCGTTCGCCTTCCGGGGCCAGAAGGAGATGGGCCGCGACGCCTTCACGAAGATCCCGAACGGCATTCCCGGCGTGCAGGAGCGGGTCGATCTCATCCACACGCTCGGCGTCCACGCCGGGCGCATCGGCCTGCAGGCGATGGTCGATGCCTGCAGCACGCAGGCGGCGCGCCTGTTCGGCCTGTACCCGCGCAAGGGCACGATCCAGGTGGGCAGCGACGCGGACTTGGTGGTCTACGATCCCGCCTGGCGCGGGACCTTCTCGAAAACCGGCAGCTACTCGAAGGTCGACTACAACGCCTACGAAGGCTGGGAACGACACGGGCGCGCCAGCGTCGTGACCGTCCGCGGCCAGGTACAGGCCCGCGACGGCACGTTCGTCGGGACAATCGGGCGCGGACAGTTCCTCACGCGCGAGCCGACCCACTAGTGACCGGCCCCGACCGCGATCCGCGACTCTGGAACGCCGACCTCGCCCCCACCGCGGCCGGCCAGCGCACCTGGAGCACCTGGCACATCGCGGCGCTGTGGATCGGCATGGCGATCTGCATTCCCACCTACACGCTCGCGTCGAGCCTCGTCGACAGCGGATGGTCGTGGAAAGCCGCGGTCGGCTCGGTGATCCTCGGCAACTTCGTCGTCCTCATCCCGATCGCGCTGAACTCGCACGCGGGCACGCGCTACGGCGTCCCGTTCCCGGTCCTCGTGCGGGCATCGTTCGGCGTCACCGGCGCCCATGTGCCGGCGCTGCTGCGCGCGGTGGTCGCCTGCGGCTGGTTCGGCATTCAGACGTGGATCGGCGGCGCGGCCATCTACAAGCTGATCGAAGCGGTCTGGCCGGGGATCGCCACCCTCCCCGCCCTGCTTCCGGCGTCGGCCGGCCTGAACAGCGGCGAGGCGATCTGCTTCCTGCTCTTCTGGGGACTCAACGTCTGGATCGTCCTCCGCGGCATCGATTCGATCCGGTTCCTGGAGACGTGGGGCTCGCCGTTCCTGCTGGTCGTTGGCGCGGCGCTTTTCATCTGGGCATGGGCGCGCTCCGGAGGCCTGGGCTCCATGCTCACCGACCCGCCACGCACCGCGGCCTCGTCAGGCAGTGTGCCGGGCCTGTTCGGCGCCGGACTCACTTCGGCGGTCGCGTTCTGGGGAACCATGGCGCTCTCGATTCCCGACTTCTCCCGCTACGCGCGCAGCCAGGCCGACCAGGTGCGGGGACAGGCGCTGGGCCTTCCCGTCACCATGGCCCTGTTCGCGTTCATCGGCGCCACGGTGACCAATGCGACCATGATGATCTTCGGCGAACGGATCGCCGATCCGGTCCAGCTGCTCGCCCGGATCGGGGGAACGGTCACCGTCGTGATCGCGATGGCCGGCCTCTCGGTGGCCACGCTCACCACCAACATCGCCGCCAACATCGTCGCCCCCGCCAACGGATTCAGCAACCTGAACCCGGGCCGGATCTCGTTCCGCACCGGCGCGATGATCACCGCGGTGATTGGCATCCTCATGCTGCCGTGGAAGCTGTACAACAACGCCGCCGCCTACATCTTCACCTGGCTGATCGGCTATGGCGCGCTGCTCGGCCCGGTGGCCGGGATCATGATCGCCGACTACTTCGTGCTGCGGCGAATGACCCTCGACGTCGACGCGCTCTTCCGGCGTGGCGGCCCGTACGAGTACTCGCGCGGCGTGAACTGGGTGGCCATGGCGG
Source organism: Gemmatimonadaceae bacterium (assembly GCA_041483735.1). Taxonomy (GTDB): domain Bacteria; phylum Gemmatimonadota; class Gemmatimonadetes; order Gemmatimonadales; family Gemmatimonadaceae; genus JBGPGH01. The sequence goes on from JBGPGH010000004.1 coordinate 153,770, forward strand.
CGCTGGCGGCCGGCGTGGCGCCCAGCGTGCCGGGATTCGTCGCGGCGCTCACGAATCATCCCGCTGCACCGCTCTGGAGCGGGATCTACAACTGGGCCTGGTTCATCGGATTCGGCCTGTCGGCGGTCGTCTACCTGGCCGGCATGACCCTCAGGCCCGCGCGTCATGCCGGCGCAGCCGGGACCGGCAGCTGATGGACGCCGCCAGGCTGACCGAAGCCGAGCTGGAAGCGAACTTCGCCGAGATCGCGCCCCCGCTTGCCAGGGACGCGGCGCTCGCCGAAGCGCATCGCTGCCTCTACTGCTTCGACGCGCCGTGCACCCGCGCCTGCCCCACCCACATCGACGTCCCGTCGTTCATCAGGAAGATCGCCTCGGGCAACCTCGCCGGTTCGGCCCGCGTGATTCTCGACGCGAATCCGATGGGACATTCCTGCGCGCGCGCCTGCCCGGTTGAGGTGCTCTGCGAAGGCGCGTGCGTCCTCGACGCCCGCGACGAGAAGCCGATCGAGATCGCGAAGCTGCAGCGGGTGGCCACCGACTACGCCCTGGAGAAACAGCTCCGGCTCTTCACACCGGGGCCGGATTCCGGCAAGCGCGTGGCGATCATCGGCGCCGGGCCGGCCGGGCTCTCGTGCGCGCAGGACCTGCGCCGCATGGGACACGCGGTCACCGTGTTCGAGTCGAAGCAGCTGCCCGGCGGACTGAACACGTACGGCATCGCCGAATACAAGCTGCGTGCACCCACCGCGCTTGCTGAAACGAAGATGGTTCTCGACCTGGGCGTCACGCTCAGGACCGGCGTGACCATCGGGCAGGCCCTGCCCTTCCAGGAACTGCTCGACACGTACGACGCGGTGTTCGTGGCCATCGGCCTGGGCGCGACGCGCAAGCTCGGCATTCCCGGCGAGGATCTCCACGGCGTGGTGGACGCCCTCGCGTTCATCGAGACGCTCAAAACGCGGCCGTACACGGAGGTGCGCGTGGGCCGGCGGGTGGTCGTCATCGGGGCCGGCAACACCGCCATCGACGCGGTCACCCAGGCGCGGCGGCTGGGCGCCGAATCCAGCACCATCGTGTATCGCCGCGGCGAGTCGGACATGCCGGCGTACGACTACGAATACGAACTGGCGAAGCAGGACGGCTGCGCCTTTCGCTTTCACTGCAAGCCGGTCGAAATCCTGGGCCGCGATCGCGTCGAGGGACTCCGAGTGGAAGGACCAGCAGGACAGGAAGACCTCCCCTGCGACATGGTGATCAAGGCGCTCGGCCAGGTCGCCCGCGCCGAATTCGACTTCCCGGCGGACCACCCGCGCGTGTTCGTGGGCGGGGACTGCGCCAACGGTGGCGCCGAGATCGTGAACGCCGCGGCCGAGGGCAAGCGGGCAGCCGCGAAGATCCACGCACTGCTGGGGTCGACATGAGCCGCTATGTGATGAAGCAAAGGCTCTTCGCGTTCGGTGACGACTTCGTCATCAAGGACGACGCCGGCCAGGATCGCTTCTTCGTCGACGGCAAGGCGTTCAGCATCGGCGACCAGCTGTCGTTGCAGGACATGGGGGGGCGGGAACTGGCCTACATCCGGCAGAAGGTGCTGTCGTGGGGGGCCACCTATGAAATCACCCGCGGCGGATCGCTCGTGGCGGTCGTGAAGAAGGAGCTGTTCACCTTCTTCAACTGCCGCTTCACGGTGGACGTCCCCGGGCCGGATGACCTCACCGCCGAGGGTGATCTCACCGACCACGAGTACGCCTTCCGGCGCGCCGGGCGCGATGTCGCCTCCGTCTCCAAGCGCTGGTTCTCCTTCGGCGACACGTATGGCGTGGACATCGCCGAGGGAGAAGACGACGTGCTCATCCTTGCGAGCACGGTCGTGATCGATATGGCCTGTCACGCGGATCGCAGAGGAAGGTAGCCTCATGGCCGATTTGAGCGTCGACTTCGCGGGCATACGCAGCCCGAACCCGTTCTGGCTCGCCTCGGGCCCACCCACCAACACCTATGGCCAGGTGGCGCGCGCGTTCGACGCCGGCTGGGGTGGCGCGGTGTGGAAGACCCTCGGCGAGCCCATCATCAACGTGTATTCCCGGTACGGCTCGGTGGACCTCGGCGGCCACCGCATGATGGGACTCAACAACATCGAACTCATCACCGATCGACCGTTGGAAGACAACCTCCGCGAAATCGCCGAGGTCAAGCGCAACTATCCGCGTCACGCGGTGATCGTCTCGCTGATGGTCGAGAGCCGCCGCGAGGCGTGGCACGACATCGTGAAGAAGACCGAGGATACCGGCGCCGACGGCATGGAACTCAACTTCGGGTGCCCACACGGCATGAGCGAGCGCGGGATGGGAAGCGCGGTGGGCCAGGTCCCCGACTACACCTGCCGGATCGTCGAGTGGGTGAAGGAAGTCGCCACGATCCCGGTAATCGTGAAGCTCACGCCCAACGTGACCGACGTCGCCTGGATCGCCCGCGCGGCGCGCAAGGGCGGTGGCGACGCCATCTCGCTGATCAATACGATCAACTCGATCATGGGCGTCGACCTCGACTCCTTCGCCCCCAATCCGCAGGTGCACGGGCGCGGCAGTCATGGCGGCTACTGCGGACCGGCGGTCAAACCGATCGCGCTGAACATGGTGGCGGCGGTGGCCGCCGACCCGGCGGTGGGGATTCCGATCTCCGGGATCGGCGGGATCCAGAATTGGCGCGACGCCGCGGAGTTCATCGCGCTGGGCGCCACCACCGTGCAGGTCTGCACGGCGGTGATGCACTACGGATTCCGCATCGTCGAAGACCTGAGCGACGGGCTCGACAACTGGATGAACGAGCACCACTTCCGCACCATCGCGGAATTCGCCGGCCGGGCGGTGCCGAACGTGACGAAGTGGGAGGAGCTGGACCTCAACTACCACACCGTCGCGCGCATCGACTACGACAAGTGCATCGAATGCGAGCTCTGCTTCGCGGCCTGCGAGGACGGCGCCCATCAGGCGATCCGGCGGAACACCCGCGACGCCGTCGCGGCGGGCGGGGCTCACGCGGTCGAGATCATCGACGAAGCCTGCGTGGGTTGCAACCTCTGCTCGCTGGTCTGCCCGGTAGAGGAGTGCATCAGTATGGTCCAGGTCCCGAACGGTGCGCCGCCGGTGAGCTGGAAGGAGTTCGTCGCCGGAACCGGCAAGCTGGCGCAGCGGCCGCAGCACTTTCACACGGCCCGCTTCGGGTAGACCCGCGCGGCCTCGCGCGCGGGCACGCACGATCCGCGCGCCGAGTAACGCTTCCCCGCCCCGCTCCGTCCGGGTCAGCGCCCCGCGGGCCCGCCCGCTGCGGTCGCGCCCGCCACGCTCGCTCCCGAGGCCGCGCGCGGATACCGGCGCTCGACGTAGTCCTCGAGTATCCGCAGGAACTCCGGCACGATCGTGTCGCCCTTGAGCGTCAGCTTGAGCTGGCCGTCGACGTAAACCGGCGCCTTGGGCTCCTCGAAGGTACCCGGCAGCGAAATCCCGATGTTCGCGTGCTTGGACTCGCCCGGACCGTTCACCACGCACCCCATGACCGCGACCTTCATGTCCTCCACTCCGGGATGCGCTTCCCGCCACTCCGGCATCCGCTCCCGCAGATAGCCCTGGATGTCCTCGGCCATCTGCTGGAAGAACGTGGACGTGGTACGCCCACAGCCGGGACAGGCGGTCACCTGCGGCACGAAGCTCCGGAGTCCGAGCGACTGCAGGATCTGCTGAGCCACCCGGACCTCTTCCGTGCGGTCGCCGTTCGGTCGGGGCGTGAGCGAAACGCGAATCGTGTCGCCGATCCCTTCGCCGAGCAGGATGGCCAGGCCCGCCGTGCTCGCCACCACGCCCTTCGTCCCCAGCCCCGCTTCGGTGAGACCCAGGTGAAGCGGGAAATCGCAGCGCGACGCCAGCCGCCGGTACACCTCCACCAGGTCCTGAACCCCGGACACTTTCGCCGAAATGATGATCCGGTCGTGCGCCAGTCCCACCTCCTCGGCCAGCGCCGCCGAGCGGAGAGCGCTCTCGAGCATCGCCTCGATGTAGACGTCCCGCGCATCGAGCGGCTCCGCGCGAGCCGCGTTGGTGTCCATCATTTCCGTCAGCAGCGCCTGGTCGAGCGAGCCCCAGTTCACCCCGATCCGGACGGGCTTCCCGTACTCGATCGCGACCTGGATGATCGCCCGGAAGTTCTGGTCGTGGCGCTTTCCCCCCACGTTGCCCGGGTTGATCCGGTACTTCGCGAGCACCCGCGCACAATCCGGGAAGCGAGTCAGCAGGAGGTGCCCGTTGTAGTGGAAGTCGCCAATGACCGGAACGTCGACGCCGAGATCGCCGACGCGCGTAATGATCTCGGGCACCGCCGCCGCCGCCTCGTCGTTGTTCACGGTAACCCGCACGAGCTGAGAGCCGGCGCGAGCCAGCTCCGCCACCTGCGCCGCGGTCGACGCGGCATCAGCGGTGTCGGTGTTCGTCATCGACTGCACGACGATGGGGTGCGCCGAACCAATGGCTACACCACCTACGTGCGCTGTGACAGTCGGTCTGCGCGGTCTGAGGGACACGCCTGCTCCTGCACGGGGTTGCGCCTGAAAGGTATCCGGGGCGGCCGCGGATCGGGATGTGACTCCAGCGGGAAAGTCGCGCGCGAAATGACCCTTCCCTCTCGCGCCCGGACCGTGCAACTTGGGCGGCGCCGGCGGCCCGCCGGGGACCAGCGCCGCTCTTCCCAATTTGTCCTATCGCTCTCCGCCCGATGCCGGACGATCTCGAGACACCAGCCCGAGGCTACAACACCAAGGATGTCGAGGCCCAGCCGGCGAAGGCGCCGGCACGCCGCCGGCGCTGGCTGTGGTTTCTGATCGGGTCCCTGCTCATCAGTCCGGTGCTGGTTGTCTCCCTCTGGGCGTGGATTGCCCTCTCCTGGTCATTCTCCAGCGGCGAGCGGGCGGGCTACGTCCAGAAACTCTCGCGTCGGGGTTGGGTGTGCAAAACGTGGGAGGGCGAACTCGCGATGGCGACCGTCCCGGGAGTGATGCCGGAGGTGTTCAAGTTCAGCGTTCGGAACGAGCAAGTGGCGCAGTCGCTCTCCCGGTCGATGGGAAAGCGGGTGTCGATCGCCTACGAGCAGCACCGGGGCGTTCCCACCTCGTGTTTTGGCGATACCGAGTACTTCATCGTCGCCGTCAGGGCGGTGGGTCAGTGACCTCCCGGGGGCGTTGACGGTCTATTGTCGCGCTAGCCCTTCCGGGCTAGATTGTCCGCGCCTCCCGGACCTTTCTGGAGGCGACCTATCGTGGGGGGTCTCCAGGACCCGCGAGATTCAAGGTGCATGGGTTCAGCGCGCGCCGCTCCCTGCACGCGTCCTCACCAGGAGTTGGAATGCGTACGACCGGCAAAGTGAAGTGGTTCAACGACGCCAAGGGATTCGGCTTCATCACCCCTGACAACGGCACCAAGGACTGCTTCGTCCACTACAGCGCGATACAGGGCAACGGCTTCAAGTCGTTGGCTGAGGGCGAGGTGGTGGAGTTCGACATCGTGCAGGGCCAGAAGGGCCCAGCCGCCGAGAACGTCGTCAAGACCGGCGGCGGCGGCTGAACTCGTCGACACGTCGAAGCGAACACGGGGCGCCTCGCGAGGGGCGCCCCGTTGTTTTGCTGTTCAGACGACGTGCTCGAACCGCCGGCGACGCGGCGGCCGGCCGCGCGGGGCACGCACCGCGTTCTCCCCGGCGAGCGCCAGTCGCCGAAGAACGCGCGCCATGCGCTGGTCGCGGTCGAGGATCAGGATGAGACCGTCGGCGAGCTCCACTCGGCCGCTTGGGTCCGCGCAGAGGGCGCCGGCAAGCCTGGTCGCCCGGGCCAGCGTCATCGACGACTCCCGATGAAGGTCCTGGGCCACCGACAGGGTCAGAACCGCGGCGGGTGTCAGCCTCCGCGCCACCCCCTGCCTGCCGCGTGCGTGGCGCTCGAGTGGATAGCGGGACAGGACGTTGTCGACCCACTTGGGGTCGACATCCAGGGCGAGAGCAACTGCGGTCGAGGTATATGATCTCATTAAAATTATCCTCCAATGCGAGGATAATTACAATTTCCATCGTCGGATGCAAGCCTGGCTCGGAGATTTCCTCTCAGCCGGGCCGCTCACCGTGGCGAGCGGCGGCCTTCGGCGGGAAACCCAGGCCCACCGGTCCGGTTGCCCACGACCCGCTGCGCCGTCTATAGGGCAACAGTCGGCGCCATCAGGGGTCTAACGGCGCACATCCGGCCCATCATCCGCGGCCGGCACACCACATCAGAGGAGATCGATCGCATGAAGCGCAGTCTCTTCGCACTCGCCGCGCTGGCGCTCGCGTTCGCGGCCGCTCCGGTGCGCGCCCAGCTGCCGGTCAGCTTCGGAATCGGCGGCGGCATCTCGATGCCTAACGGAGATTTCGGCAAGGTCGTCAGCTCCGGCTGGCACGGCACCGGCTCGCTGGGCTTCGGCCTGCCCGCCGTGCCGCTGAGCGTCCGCGTCGAGGGGAGCTACAGCAGCTTCTCCGGCAAGAACTCCGGTCCCAAGGTGAACGTGATGTCGGGGACGGTCAACGCGGTCTGGAGCGGCCCGGGCATCGCCCTCAAGCCGTACCTCATCGGCGGCGTGGGCTACTACAAGGCCAAGGCCGACGTGTCGGGTGCCACGTCCAGCTCGGACATGGGCTTCAACATCGGCGGCGGCGTCAAGTTCTCCCTGCTCGGAAAGGGCGCCTACGCCGAGGCGCGCTTCCACTCGGTCCAGAGCGACCCGCAGACCACGACGTTCATCCCGATCACCGTCGGCATCACCTTCTGATTTTGGCGGTTCGGAGCGGCTGAAAGGAGAAACGCGCGTCCCACCGCCTGGTGGGACGCGCGTTTCACATCTGGTCTCCTGGTCCGTAACCCGGCGCCCAGCGGCGCCGCTGCCAAGGCCTACCCGACCCGCAGCTGAATCTCGTTCCCCCTCGTCTGATCCTTCGGCGGCGCCAGGATCTCCCGCGCGCTCTCGAGCTGCACACGAACCGCGGCCGGTCCCGTGCCGCCCACCACCTCGCGCCGGCCGACCGAGGCCCGCGGCGACAGGGCGTCGAACACCGACGCGTCAAACAGCGGGTGCGCCGCGGCAAACGTCTTGAGCGGCAACAGGTGCAGCTCCCGGTTGCTCGTCTCAGCCTCGCGCACCAGCTGGCCCACCGCGGCGTGCGCTTCACGGAAGCTCGCGCCGCGAGCCACCAACCAGTCGGCCAGGTCGGTCGCCATCATGACGCTCGACACCGCGCTGCGCATCCGCTCGGTATCGAACGTCGACTCGGCCACCGCGCCTGCCACGGCCGGGAGGACCTGGAGCATCGTGTCCACCGCGTCGAACAACGCCCGCTTGTCGTCCTGCAGGTCCTTGTTGTAGCCGCTCGGAAGCCCCTTGAGCGTGGCGAGCAGGGCTGTGAGGTCGCCGAGCATGCGCGCGCCAGAGCCACGCGCCAGTTCCAGGGCATCCGGGTTGCGCTTCTGCGGCATCATGCTCGAGCCGGTCGTGAAGCTGTCGCCGAACTTCACGAAGCCGAACTCGCTGGATCCGAACACGATGAAATCTTCGGCGAGGCGCGACAGGTGCGACCCGAGCACGGTGCAACCGAAGAGCAGATCCGCCACGAAGTCGCGGTCCGCCACGGCGTCGATGCTGTTCGGCGACACCGCTTGAAATCCCAGGCTCTCCTTCAGCAGCACGCGTGAGACGGGAAATGCACAGCCGGCCACGGCGCCGGCGCCCAGCGGCAGTACACCCGCCGACTTCGCGGCCGCGGCCAAACGGGCCCGGTCGCGCTCGAGCGGCCAGAAGTGCGACAGCAGCCAGTGCGCCACCAGGACGGGCTGCGCGCGCTGCAGATGGGTATAGGCCGGCATGAGGTCGGTCCCTGCCCTTTCCGCCTGCCCCACCAGCACCGATTGGAGCGCCCGGACCGCGACGTCGAGCCTGGCGCAGGCGTCCATTGCCCACATCCGGCTCGCGGTGGCCACCTGGTCGTTGCGGCTCCTCCCGGTGTGCAGTCGCGATGCCAGGTCGCCGACCTCCTCGTGGAGCAGCCGGTCGATCATCGTGTGCACGTCCTCGTCCGAGGGGAGCGGCGACGCCCCGGCCGCGATCCGGCGCCCCACCGCGTCGAGCCCCTCTTCCATCGCCCGGCTTTCCGTGAGGGAGAGGACGCCGGCGTTCCAGAGCGCCACCGCCCACGCCTTGGACAGCTCGATGTCGAACGGCCACAGCCGGAGGTCCACGCCAATCGAGCGGTTGAGGGCTTCCAGCGCCGGCGCGGAGGAGCCGCTGAACCGTCCCCCCCAGAGCTTGTGCGCGCTGGGCGCGGTCTCCGCGGCTTCGCCGGCGCCCGTGCCGCCGAGCGAGGCGACGTCGGGCGGCGTCAGGGTAAGGGGCGTCACGCCATCGCGAGCGCCTGCGGCGCCCCCTCAGCTGCGGTGGGCGTGGGGGCCGCCGCGGCGGCCGCCTCGCGGTCCTTCAGCGCACGAACCCGCTGCGACAGGCCGAACAGCCGGATGAAACCGCCCGCGTCGCCCTGCTGGTAGACGTCGTCCTCGCCGAAGGTGACGAACCGCTCGTCGTACAGCGCGTGGTCGCTGTGCCGTCCCGCGACGGTCACGTTCCCCTTGTAGAGGCGCAGCGCGATGGTGCCGCTCACCCGCTCCTGGGTCACGGACACGAACGCGTCGTAGGCGTCCTTCTCGGTGGTCCACCACCGGCCCTCGTACACGAGGTCGGCGTAGCGGGGCGCGATCATGTCCTTGGCGGCGAGTGTGCGCCGGTCCAGGACCAGCTGCTCCAGCTCACTATGGGCCGTGTAGAGCAGGGTGCCGCCCGGCGTTTCGTAGATCCCCCGCGACTTCATTCCCACCAGCCGGTCCTCGACGAGGTCGATCCGGCCGATGCCGTGCCGGCCGCCGATGGTGTTGAGCAGGGCGACGAGCGAAACCGCGTCGTGCGCGATGCCGTTGACCGCGACGGGGGTGCCGCGCTCGAAGGTGATCGAGACGACCTCCGGCCGGTCGGGCGCGGAGTCAGGAGACGCGGTGAGCTCGAAGACGTCCTCGGTGGGCGCCCAGTCCGGGTTCTCCAGCGCGCCCCCTTCGTGCGAGAGGTGCCAGACGTTTCGGTCCTGCGAGTAGATCTTGTCGCGGGTGGCGGTGACGGGAACCTTGTGGGCCTTCGCGTAGGCGAGCGCATCCTCGCGGCTCTTGATGTTCCACTCCCGCCACGGCGCGATCACGGGCAGGTCCGGCGCGAACGCCGCATAGGTGAGCTCGAACCGCACCTGGTCGTTCCCCTTGCCGGTGCATCCGTGGGCAAGCGCGTCAGCGCCGACGGCCCGCGCGACCTCGACCTGGCGCCGGGCAATGAGCGGGCGCGCCATCGACGTACCCAGCAGGTACTTGCGCCCGTAGATCGCGCCCGCGCGCAGGGTAGGGAAGATGAAGTCCTCCACGAACTCCTGCCGCAGGTCTTCGATGTGGCATTCGGCCGCGCCGGACGCGAGGGCCTTTTCGCGGATGCCCTCCAGCTCGTCGCCCTGTCCCAGGTCGGCGGCGACGCAGATGACCCGGGCGCGGTAGTTCTCCCGCAACCAGGGGACGATGATCGAGGTGTCGAGGCCGCCGGAGTAGGCGAGGGCGATGGTCCGGATCATGGGGGCTCCGCAGGGTTTGGATATTCATCCACTACGGACGCATATTTACTCGGTATTGGGCCCGGCGTCAACCCTCTCCCGCCCGGCCGGCCATGTCGCGAAGTTGGCGGTAGATCCGTTCCCGGGCCGCCGACGAGCGGCAGACGATGAGGACGGTGTTCTCGCCGCCGATGGTCCCGAGGACGTCCGACCACCCCTTGCTGTCGATCGCCTCGCTCACGGTCTGGGCTCCGCCGGGAAAGGTATGGAGCACCAGCAGCTCCCCGACGCCGTCGAGGCGCATCATCAGCTGTGGGAGCAGCCCCTCGAGCAGGGCCCGGGCCTCACGCGCGCCCGCTCCCGAGCCGGGCACTTCGTAGCGCACACCCTCGGGGGTGGGCACCCGCGCCAGCCGCAACTCGTGGAGATCCCGCGAAAGGGTCGACTGCGTCACCGCCCACCCGCGCTGAAGCAGCAACCGTCGCAGCTCCTCCTGGCTGCCCACGGCGCGCGCCTGCACCAGCTCGAGGATCGCGTTGTGCCGCTCCTGCTTGTTGGCCATCGCACCTCCGTGCGCGGACAGTAGCACCCCGGGCACCGGAGGGAAAGCGGGGGATTGACAGAGAGCCGTAGCATTAGTATGCATTCTCCATGCATAATTACCCTGTCGGGGTCCTGGGAGCCAGCGGGTACGTCGGCCGCGAGTTGTGCGCGCTGGTCGCCGGTCACCCGGCGCTCTCGCTCGCCTTCGCCACCGCCCAGTCCCAGCGGGGTGAATCGGCGCGCCTGGGTGGTCGCGACGTCGCCTTCATCGCCCCCGACGACGCCGACCTGGGTTCGGCCGCGTTGGTGTTCAGCGCCCTGCCGCACGGCGCGTCGTACCAATGGGTCGCGCGCGCGCGGGAGGCCGGCGCCAAGGTCGTCGATCTGTCCGCCGATCTCCGGCCCGGAAATCCCGGACATGCCCATCAGGCCGGAGCCGGCGTGCCGGCACCCGGCTCGGTGCCGTACGGACTGCCCGAGCTCATGCGCGATCAGGTCCGCGGCTCGGCCCTGGTCGCCAATCCCGGCTGCTACCCGACCGCCATCCTGCTGGCGCTGGCGCCGGTGGTGGCCCGGGGGTTGGCCGCCGCGGGGGCGACGATTACCGTCGCCGCCGCCAGCGGCGTCACCGGGGCCGGATTCGCGCCCCGGCAGGACCTGATGTTCGCCGAGGTCGAGAACGACTTCCGCGCGTACTCCGCCGGCAACACCCACCGGCATCTCGACGAAATGCGCGCCGTCCTCGCCGCGCTGGGCGGCGATCAGGACCTCCTGTTCACGCCGCACCTGCTCCCGGTCTCACGCGGCATCCTGGCGACCCTCACGGTTCCGTTGGCGGCGCCCCTGGCCGATCCGGCCGCGCTCTATCGTGAGGCCTATCGCGGCGAACCGTTCGTGGAGATCGCCGACGTGCCGCCGTCTCTGCGGGACGTCGCGCATCGCAACGTCGCGCGGATCTGGGTCGCCACCGCCGCCCACGTGCGGCGCCCCACGCTCCAGATCATCGCCGCCATCGACAACCTGGTGAAGGGCGCGGCCGGCCAGGCGATGCAGAACGCCAATCTCCTCCTCGGACTCGACGAACCCATGGGGCTGCCGGCATGATGCGCGTCGTGAAGGTCGGCGGCCGGGTGCAGGACGATCCGACGCTCTCTGCCGCGCTGGCCCGGGCCTGGCAGTCGGAGCCCGGCACGCTGTGCGTCGTGCACGGCGGCGGCGATGATGTCTCCGCCGTGCGTGCGCGGCTCGGCGCCGCCCAACCGTCGGAGTTCGTCGACGGCCGGCGCGTCACTTCGCACGCCGACCTCGAGATTCTCCGGATGGTGCTCTCGGGCAGCGCCAACAAGCGCCTCACGGCGCGCCTGGTGGCCGCGGGTACTCCCGCCCTGGGCCTGTCCGGCGAGGATGCGAGCCTGGTGTCCGCCACGGTCCTCGACGATGGCCGTCTGGGCGAGGTGGGCGCTCCCGCTCGCGTGAACCGCTGGCTGCTGAGCCACCTGCTCACCGGCGGCTTCATGCCGGTGATCTCACCGGTGAGCCGGAACGCCACCGCCGGCGACGGCAGCGCACTCAACGTCAACGCCGATGATGTCGCGGCGGCGGTGGCGGCCGCGCTTTCGCCCAGCGCACTCCTCTTCATCTCGGATGTTGACGGCGTGCTGGTGGACGGGTCGCCGCGCCCCGAGGTCGAGACCGAGGAGGCCGAATCGCTGATCGCGTCCGGTGCGGTGCGGGGAGGGATGACGGCCAAGCTCCGGTCCGCGGCGCGGGCGCTCGCGCTCGGCGTCACCCAGGTGCGCATTGGCGGCCCGGCGATGCTGCTCGATGCGTCGGCGGGCACGGTGGTGATCGCCTCAGCCGGGGTGCCCGCATGACGATCTCACTCCCTGTGCAGCCCGTGGTCGCGACACCGTCCAGCGATGACTCGCTGCTCCCGGTCTACAAGCGGTTCCCGGTCACCTTCGTCAGCGGGTCGGGCGTGGAACTCATCGATTCGGACGGACGGAGCTACCTCGACCTCACCAGCGGCATTGCCGTGAACGCGCTGGGCTACGATGACCCCGGCATTTCCATGGCGATGCGTGACGCGATGGCGAGCGGCCTGCTGCACGTCTCGAATCTCTATCACACCGAGCCAGGCGCGCAGTTGGCCCGCCGGCTGACCGAGCTGTCCGGCCTGGCCCGGGTCTTCTTCTGCAACTCAGGGGCGGAGGCGAACGAGGGCGCGTTCAAGTTCGCGCGGCGCTGGGCGCGGGCCGCGTCCGGTCCGGCGCGCCACGAGATCCTGGCGTTGCGCGGCAGCTTTCATGGGCGGCTTTTCGGGACGCTGGCAGCCACCGATCGTCCCGGGTACCGCGCGCCATTCCGGCCGCTGGCCGGCGGGATCTCTATCGTGGAGCGGGACCTGGGCGCGCTGGCGTCGGCGCTGGCGGCGGATACGGTGGCGGCTGTCATCGTCGAGCCGGTGCAGGGAGAGGGAGGGGTCCGGGTGCTGGACTTCGCCTTCCTGCGCGCGCTCCGTGAGCTGACGCGGCAGCATGGCGCGGCCCTCATCGCCGACGAAATCCAGTGTGGGCTCGGGCGCACGGGCACGTTCCTGGCCTGCGAGCAGGCGGGCATCGTGCCCGACATGGTGACGCTCGCCAAGCCGCTCGCCGGCGGGCTGCCCATGGGCGCGGTGCTGATGTCGAAGGCGATCGCGTCGGCGGTGAATGCCGGCGATCACGGCACCACATTCGGCGGCGGTCCGTTCATCACATCGGTGGCGCTGCACGTCGTGGATCGGCTCGCCGATCCCGCCCTGCTCGAGCACGTGCGCGAGACGGGCGAATGGCTCGGCACCGAGCTGGCCGCCCTGGCCGCGCGGTGCGGGCGCGTGCGCGCGGTGCGCGGCGTGGGGTTCATGTGGGGACTGGACGTTCACCAGCGCGCGGCCGACGTCGCACAGCGCGCGCTGGACGCCGGGCTGCTGATCTGCACCGCCGGCGATCATACCCTGCGGCTGCTGCCCCCGCTGATCGCCACCCGCGAGGATCTCGCGCGGGGCATCTCGATCCTGGAAGGAGTGCTGTCATGAACGACATCATCACGTATCGCCGCGCCCGGGCCGCCGACATCAGCGGCATTGCGAACCTGATCAACGGGTACGCCGAGGACCGCGTGATGCTGCCACGCACGCCGGAGTCGATCGGCCTGACGCTCGACGATTTCATCGTGGCGGTGGACGGGCACGGGCGCGTGTCGGGGTGCGGCGCGCTCAAGGAGTACTCACCGTCGCTGGCCGAGGTCGCATCACTCGCCGTCGCGCGCGACGCGCACGGGCGCGGAGTGGGCCGGGAACTCGTGGCGAGGCTGGAGGAGCTGGCCGCTCGCCGCGGAGTTCGCGAGGTGTTCGCACTGACGCTGACGCCGGCGTTCTTCGAGCGGGCGGGTTACGCGGTGGTTGACCGGGCCATGTACCCGGAGAAGATCCGCCGCGATTGTCTCAGCTGCGCCCGGCGGTTCGCGTGCGCCGAGATCTGTGTGCGCCACGAGCTGGTGGCGGAGGAGCTCGCCGTCGCGGCGTAGTCCGCGGCGGTGTCCGGGTGTCAGGACGCCGGCCCGTCCGAGGCGTGAGGCATGGCGCCCGGACACAGGGACCAGCGAGCGCGCCAACCGCTTCGCGCGTCTGGAGTTGGAGACACCGGGCAATCCGGGCACCGTCCATGCGCTGCAGGGAGACCGTTCCTGCGCGGAGTCGCCGCCTACGCGCCGACTACCAGCCGGCTGGCTCCGAACGGTCACCCCGGGGGCACCCATGTCCGTTTCTTTCCGACAACTCGGCGCGCTGGTGCTGCTCTCCGCAGTGACGCGCGCACTTCCGGCGCAGCGCTGCTGCGAGGACCGGCGGGCCGGCGTCTGGCAGTCCACATCGGCCGCGTACGACCGCCCTGAACCGGGAGACGCGGGGTTCGCCGTCTCGTTGGCGTTCGTGGGTTCGGTGCCCAACGAGCATTGGTCGCCCTACGCAGCGGATGGTGCCGGGTTCTCCATCGTGGGGCTGATGCCGGTTGCGCGAGGGTCGTCGCTGCGGGTGCGGGCCGACTACAGCAAGCTGTACTTCGACACGGAGTCGTTGTCGCGGGAGGTGACGATGAACCGCGTTACGCACGCCCTGACGGTCGGTCCGGAACTCGCGCTGGCCCGCGGCGCGGTACGTCCCTACCTCGGCACGTCGGCCGGACTGGCCTGGCTGGTCACGGAGCGGAGCGTGGACGACCAGTGCGGCTGCTATGACCCGATCGGACCGGCGTTGCTGGGCGGGCACCTGACCTACCAGTGGTCGCACCGGGCCGGCGTCATGATCACCCTTGGCCGGCCGCGGAGGCAGCCCGTCCAGTTCGACCTGGACCTGGGGGTGGGCATGGATGGAGTGGGGCGGGGATGGATCCGCGACGGTGGGGCGGTCCGGCAGACGATGGACCCGGTGGTGATGACCACCGCGAGACTGGGCCTGATGGTGAGCTGGCGATGACCTGACGAGGCTGGGTTTGAGCCCGCGGGAGGGGGTCCGGTGGCATGGGCCTTCGTGTGCGGCGGGCGGTTCCGCGATACACTTAAGGCCCGCGAACAGCCCTGCGCGCTGGTACCCCCGAACCCCCCGTCTCGCCCTATGCCTCGTCTCGCCTCCGTGCCGGCGGTCGCGTCGACACTTCTGCTCACGGCATCGCTCGCCCTTGCGCAGAGTGGTGCACCCTCGCGCGGCGCTGCCGTCGCTCCCGCGCCCGTGGTGCTGCGCACGCCGACGCTGGTGGTGTTCATCACCGTGGATCAGCTCCGTCCGGACTACCTCACCCGGTTCGGAGGGCAGTTCACCGGTGGCCTGGCGCGGCTACTGCGCGGCGGCGCGGTGTTCACCGACGGATACCAGGACCATGCCACCACCGAGACGGCACCCGGACATGCGGCCACGATGTCGGGCCGTTTTCCGCGCAGCACCGGGATCGTGATGAACGCGGCTGGCGTGCAAGATCCGCAGGCGCCGTTGATCGGTGCCGGCGGGCCCGGCGCGTCGCCCTTCCGGTTCAGGGGCAGCGCGCTGATCGACTGGATGCGCGTGAAGGACCCGCGGTCGCGCGCGCTGTCGGTGTCACGGAAGGACCGCGGCGCGATCCTGCCGCTGGGCCGGGCCAAGCAGCCGGTCTTCTGGTTCACTCCCGCCGGGCGCTTCACCACCAGCTCGTACTACGCGGACACGCTGCCCACCTGGGTCAACGCGATGAACGCGCGTCGCGTCCCGCAGAACCGTGCAGGGACCGCGTGGACCCTCCTGTTGCCCGACAGCGCGTACCCCGAGGCGGACAGCGTCCCGATCGAAAGTGGGGGCCGCGGCATCGTGTTTCCTCACGTGCTGCCGTCGGACACCGCGCTGGCGATCCAGTCGTTCTACGAGTTTCCGTGGATGGACGAGCTGACGCTTCAGTTCGCCCTGCAGGGGCTGAACGAGTTGAGGCTGGGCGCTGGCCCGCAAACGGATTTGCTTGCCGTTTCGCTCTCGACCACCGACGCGGTGGGGCACCGGTACGGCCCGGATTCCCGCGAGCTGCACGACCAGATTCTCCGCCTCGATCGCTATCTCGGCGCGTTCTTCGACTCGCTGTTCACCCTGCGCGACTCCTCGTCGGTCGTGGTGGCACTGACCGCCGACCATGGGGTTGCGCCGTATCCCGAGGTGAGATCGCGCGACCCCAACCGGGGCGCGAAACGGGTCTACCTCGAGCCGCTGGCCGCGGCCGAGCTGACCGCGCTCGCATCGCGCGGCGTGGGGAGCAACGCGCTCTGGTTCGGGGACGGCGTGGTCTACGTGGACCGGGGCGCGTTCCGGGCGGCGCACGTGAATGCCGACTCGGCGATCGCCGCGTTTGCCGCGTCGGTGCGGCGCGTGCCGGGTGTGCTGCGCGCCGACGCGTGGAGCGCGCTCGCGCGGGCCGACACGGTGCACGACGCCATCGCGCGCCGGTGGCTGCACATGTTCCCGTCGGACCTCCCGGTCGGCATGGTCATCACCCTTTCGCCATACAGTTACTTCGGCAATCCCGGATGGGCCGAGCACGGGTCGCCGCATGATTACGACTCCCACGTCCCCATCATCTTCCTGGGACCGTGGTTCAGGCCCGGCCGGTACCCGGGCATGGTGCGGGTCGTGGACATGGCGCCGACACTGGCGGCGGTATTGGGCGTCGCCCCGACCGAACGGCTGGACGGCCGGGTGTTGCGTCAGGCACTCAGGTAGCCGGCTCTCCTCGCGGAGGGGTGGAGGGGGGCGTATGTTGGTGGCGCTCCGGGCCCGAGTCCCAATCCCGGTCCCTCACGACGGATGATGGATGCCGATTTCCAGACGACCGCGCGATGCCGGGCTGCATCAGGCGTTCGATTCGGTCCGCTTCGGACCGGAGCGGACGCTGAACCTGCGCGCGTCGCTCCCCACCGCGGACGCGGCGGTGATCCGCGCTGAGTCCTGGCTCCGCGAGCGACAGGCACTGGGGGCTGGCGAAGTCCTGGTCATCACGGGCCGCGGCAATTCGAGTCCCGAGGGTGTGTCGGTGGTGCGTGAGGCGGTCGTGAAGTTGCTGGCCTCACTGCGGCGGCGGGGCGTGGTGGCCGGTACCCAGGAGCACACCGCCGGCTCGTTTGTCGTGCGACTCGCCCCGATGCGGGCGTTGTTCGAGGCGCCGCGACGCCGGCGCGACCGGAGTACCGTCTCGGCGCGCCGGCCGCCGGCCGATCCGGCGGGTCTCCGGGCGCTCGATGCCGGAACCCGGGCGCTGCTGCGCCGCCTGGCGGTGCAGGCGCTGCAGGGACTCGGCGTGCGCACCATCAAGGAGGCGTACGTGGCCGACGAGATGGAACGGCAGTTCTCGCTCCTGGCGGCCGCCATACCCGATGGGCCGAACCGGGAGGCGCGCCTGAGGGTGGCGGTCACCCGCGCGCTGGACGAGTTCGACACGTAATCCGCGGCCCGTCTTCCGCCCACTCAGCCCGTCAGGCATGCCGACGCAAGCCACGCCACTCATTCCGCATCGTCCGCTGGGGCGCTCGGGCCACCAGGTCTCGATTCTCGGACTGGGCGGCTTCCATCTCGCGGCAGCCGGCCAGAAGGAGGCGATGCGGCTGGTGCGCGAGGCGATCGATCGCGGCATCACCTTCCTCGACAACGCCTGGGAATACGGCGATGGCCGATGCGAGCGCTGGATGGGGCTGGCGCTGAAGGAGAGTGGCGCCCGCGACCGCGTGACGCTGATGACGAAGTGCTGCGCGCACCAGCGCGACTACAAGACGGCGATGCAGCAGCTGGATGAATCGCTGACCCGCCTGCGCACCGACCGGATCGACCTCTGGCAGTTCCACGAGATCATCTACGACAACGACATCGAGTGGCTGTACGAGCATGGCGGCCTGGATGCCGCTCTCGAGGCCAGGGACCAGGGCAAGATCCGGTGGATCGGCTTCACGGGACACAAGGCGCCGCACATCCATCTCAAGCTGCTGCAGCGCGATTTCCCGTGGGACGCGGTCCAGATTCCCCTGAACCCGATGGATGCCACCTATCGCTCGTTCGAGCGGCAGGTGCTGCCGGAGCTGGTGCGGCGCGGCATCGGCGTGATCGGCATGAAGTCGATGGGCGGCGGGGCGATTACGCGGGTGCGCACCCTGAAGCCTGACGAGGCGCTGCGGTACAGCCTCTCACTGCCGGTCGCGACGGTGGTGTCGGGGATGGAGTCGGGCGCGCTGCTCCGCAAGAACGCGCGCCTGGCCGCGAACTTCAAGCCGTTCCATCCCGGCGAAATGGATGCGCTCCGGCAGCGCGTCAGACTGATCGCCGGCGACGGACGATTCGAGCGCTACAAGACCACCCAGGACTTCGACGGCAAGCTGGGGCGCATCGCCCACGGCTTCGACGACGCCGACTGAGCCGCGCGCCCGAACAGCGCCGCGTACGCTCGCGGCAGCACCCGTCCATCGGCCAGCCGGGCCAGCGGCTGCGGAGCCCGCCGCCGGCGCGAGATGCTGCGCATCGCCATGGAGCGCCGCCGGGAGCCATAGGCGGCGCCCTCGCCGCTGATCGAGGACAAGCCTGACGGACTCGGCCGTCTCGCCGCCCCGGTGCCGGGCAGCTCGGTTTCGCCCGAGTGTCGTCGCGGCGGTGGCGGCTCGAGCCGCGGCACAGGGGCGGTCGTGGTGGCAAGCCCCAGGTCCGGCCACACCGGCGGGGTCAGGTCCACCGACGCCCGGAAGTCGACGGGGGCGTGCGGGGCGCGCGGCGGCTCGTACGCCATCACCAGCTCGCGGGCCCGCGCCGGCTCGACATCAGGGCGCGCGCCACAGCAGAGACAGCCCGCGCCGGGCGCGACGTCGATCAGCTCCCGCTCCTGGGCCATCAGGCGCTGGGCCAGTTCGGCGCTGAGGTCGTCGCCAGGCAATTCGGCCAGCGAGTAGCCGCCGCCGTCCCGCCATAACGCTTCGGGATGCGGCAGGCCGCCGGGCAGCGAGCACCAGCGGCGGCGGTCCGGGGGAATCACCGAGTCGAACACCTTCGGCTGCTCGGCCAGGAGCATCCCGCGCTCGAACATCAATCCGAGGAACTCGGCGGGCCGCATGCGGACATCGATCGACGGATCGATAGCGGCCGGGCATCCGCCCAGGTAGGTGAGGCGCATCGCCCGTCCCGGCATCAGCGCGCGCAGGTACCGCGCCGCCGCCACGGGAGGCGAGACGAAGGACTCGATGAACGGCGCGAGATCGGGGCCGCCTCCCAGCAGCCGTCCCGCGACCAGGCCGCAGGCGCAGTAGATCGCGGGTCCGCCGGCGCGCCGCTCCATGCGGCGCACGCAGTCCGCCGCGACGAGCTCATCGCCCCAGCTCGCCGGAACCACCGCGTCGAACCCCAGCGAGAGGCAGGCGTGGGCGAGCTGAATCGGCGTCGCGGGGCGCGCCGCGAGCACCATGTCGATGCCGACGATGACGACCGAGGCGGTGACCGGCGCGATGTCCCGACGGAGGTGCACAGGCATGGAGTGGGATGGTTCCGGGCGCCAGTTGAGAAAGGAACCGAGCCGGAGCGGGATTGTCCAGCGAGTCCGGGTTGCAAGGGGCGCGCCACGCCCTGACGAGCGCCCGGGCGCGCTGTGCAGAGCCGATGCCGGTGTATATTCTCCCGGTTGGCGGGCGCGGACACGTCGAGGCTCCATGGCCAGTCGCATCTCCACCACAGACACCGCAACAGCGCGGGCACCGCGGGCGCCGGCGCCGCCGCCCGCCCGTGCGCTGGGACCCGACGAACTGCGCCGGTACAACCGGCACATCATTCTCCCCGAGATCGGCCTCGCCGGACAGGAGCGACTGGCGCGCGCGCGGGTGCTGGTGGTCGGGGCGGGCGGATTGGGTTCTCCGGTGGCGCTGTATCTGGCCGCCGCCGGCGTCGGCCGGCTGGGGCTGGTCGATTTCGACGTCGTCGACGTCAGCAACCTGCAACGCCAGCTGCTCCACGGGACGTCCGACGTCGGCCGCCGCAAGACGGACTCGGCGCGCGACCGCCTGCGCGACGTGAATCCCCACGTCGTGGTGGACACGCACGACACCATGCTCTCCTCGGCGGATGCGCTGGACATCATTCGCGAGTACGACGTGGTGGTTGATGGCACCGACAATTTCCAGACGCGATACCTGGTGAACGATGCCTGCGTGCTGCTGAACAAACCTAACGTCTACGGCAGCGTCTTCCGGTTCGAGGGCCAGGCCTCCGTGTTCGGCGTCGACGGCGGGCCCTGCTACCGCTGCCTCTTCCGCGAGCCGCCGCCGCCCGGCGTGGTGCCCAGCTGCGCCGAAGGCGGCGTCTTCGGCGTGCTGCCGGGCCTGATCGGGGTAATCCAGGCCACCGAGACCATCAAGCTCATCACCGGGGCCGGCGAGACGCTGGCCGGATCGCTGCTGCTCGTCGACGCCCTGCGCATGCGCTTCCGCACCATCACCCTGCGCCGCGACCCCGAGTGCCCGATGTGCGGCACCCGCGAGATCACCGGACTCATCGACTACGACGCCTTCTGCGGCGTGAAGCGACCCGGCGACGACGAGATCGCCTCCCAGGGCACTCGTGAAATCGAGCCCCGCGAACTCGCCGCGCGCATGGCGCGCGGAGAACCGCTGGACCTGATCGACGTGCGCCAGCCGTACGAGCACGCGATCGCGAGCATCGCCGGCGCCCATCTCATGCCGCTGCCGGAACTGTCCGGTGCCGCCTCGACACTGCCGCGCGACCGCGATCTCGTCATCCATTGCCATCACGGCAGCCGGAGCGCCGCGGCCGCGGAGTACCTGCGCAGCCTCGGATTCACGCGGGTCTGGAACCTTGCCGGCGGGATCGACCGCTGGAGCGAGGACGTGGATCCGTCCATTCCACGCTACTGACCGGTTCCCCGGTCGGGGCCGCCCGGGCGCCCGCTTCCGGCGACACGCCGTCCGCATGATCCTCGTTCCGCTTATCGCCCTCGCGGCCGGCGCCGCGCTCGCCGGACGGTGGTTCATGGCGCGCCACGTGTCGCGAAACGCCTCACGGCTCCCGGTCGGTCCGGACGGCATCATCCCCGGCGCGCAGGCCATCGATCTGCCCCGTCCGGGTGCGCCCGCGGTGCTCATGCTGCACGGCTTTGGCGACACGCCGCAAACACTGCGCTACGTTGCCTCCGCGCTGCACGACCAGGGATACGCGGTACGCGTCCCGCTCCTGCCCGGACACGGTCGCACGCTGGCCGAGTTCGTGCGCTCCTCGGCCCGCGACTGGATCGACGCCGCCCGCACCGAGTATGCGGAGGTGCGGGCACGGCACCCGGCGGTGGTGCTGCTCGGATTGTCGATGGGGGGCGGGATCGCCGCGATCCTCGCCGCCGACGGACCTCGGCCGGCCGGGCTGGTGCTGGCGGCGCCCTACCTCCACATGCCCACCGCCCTGCGACTGCTGGCGCGCGCTCACCGGCTGGTGGCAATCGTCCTGCCCGTCGTCGCCGGCGGTCGTTCGCGCTCCATCATGGATCCTGAGGAGACCGGGAAGAACCTGGCGTACCGGGCGTCGACGCCCCGCCTGGGCCGTGAACTGCTGCGGGTGGTCGACCTGGCGCGAGATGCCCTGCCCGGCGTGGCGGTCCCAACCCTGATGGTCCAGTCGCGAGAGGACAATCGCATCGTGCCGGACGCGGCCGAGGACGCCTACCGCCGCCTCACCACGCCGGACCGGCAACTGGTGTGGGTGGCTGGCTGCGCGCACATCATCACGGTGGACTACTGCCGGGAGCGGGTCATCGTGGCGATCGCGGACTGGTTGCGCGAGCGGCTGCAGCGCGGCGGGACCGGTTCCGATGCGGCCGCGTCTGTCGGGGGTTCGCCGACCGCGTAGTCGTCGCCCCGACACGCATGCGTTCCGGCGCGCGCGCCGCCCGCGGGCCGGCGTTGCCCTCCGGCCGTCCAGGCGTAGAATCAAGCGCACGACGAACCGGGATGACTCATCATGCGTGTTGGGATTCCGCTGGAGACGGCCGGACACGAGCGCCGCGTGGCGCTGGTGCCGGACGGCGTCGTCCGCGTGATCAAGACGGGCGTCACCGTGGCGGTGCAGCGCGGCGCGGGCGCGCGCGCGTCCATGATCGATGCCGATTTCTCAAAGGCCGGCGCGACGCTCGTTGACTCAGCCGCCTCACTGTTCGGCGATTCACAGGTGGTGGCGAAGGTGCAACCACCCACGGTGGAGGAAATCGGCTGGATGGCACCGGGGACGGTGCTGATCAGTCTGCTCCCGGTGATGTCGAGCGCGGCGCAGATCGCCGCGCTCAACAGCCGGCGCATCACCGCCCTGGCGCTCGAGCAGGTGCCACGCATTACCCGCGCCCAGTCGATGGACGTGCTGTCATCGCAGAGCACCGTCTCGGGCTACAAGGCGACGCTCCTCGGCGCGTCCCTGCTCGGCAAGTTCCTGCCGATGCTCACCACGGCGGCCGGCAGCATCCCCCCCGCGCGTGTCTTCGTTCTCGGCGCCGGCGTGGCCGGCCTGCAGGCGATCGCGACCGCCCGGCGGCTCGGCGCCATCGTGTCCGCGTTCGATGTACGCGCGGCCGCGCGCGAGCAGGTCCAGAGTCTGGGCGCCAGTTTCGTCGCGGCCGAGCTCGCGACGCCGGGCGCCGAGGGGGCGGGCGGATATGCGACGGAGCTCGCCGAGGAGCAGCACCGGCGCGAACTCGAGGTGATTCACGCGCACTTGAAGGAAGTCGACCTCGTGATCACGACCGCGCTGATCCCGAACCGGCCGGCGCCGCTGCTGATCACCGCGGAAATGGTGCGCGACATGCGGCCCGGCTCGGTGATCATCGATCTGGCGTGCGAGCAGGGCGGGAACTGCGCCCTGACCAGGGCGGGCGAGACGATTGTCGCCAACGGCGTCACCATAGTCGGGCCCGCCAATCTGCCCAGTTCGGTCGCCGTGCACGCCAGCCAGATGCTGAGCAAGAACATCACGACGCTGTTGCAGCACCTGGTGAAAGACGGCGAGGTTCGCATCGACCTGGCCGATGAGATCACGGCCGCCATGGTCGTGACCTACGACGGCCAGCAGCGCACTCCGGGAGGGGGACGATGACGGCGACCACGATCATCGAACTGTACGTCTTCGTGCTGGCGGCGTTCGTCGGCTACCAGGTCATTTCACGCGTGCCGCCGCTGCTGCACACACCGCTCATGTCGGCGACCAACGCGATTTCCGGGATTTCCCTGGTTGGCTCGCTGGTCGCGGCCGGCGCGGACTACGGCCGCACCAGCACTATTCTCGGCGCGGTCGCGGTCACCGCCGCCACGATCAACGTGGTCGGCGGGTTCATGATCACCGACCGCATGCTGAAGATGTTCCGGCGGGACGTGAAGGGCCCCAAGCTCGCCGCAGGCGCACCGAACGCGGATGAGCCGGCGCAGGCACCCGCGAAGCGGGCGAAGTGATGCGCGAATATCTGATTCAGGCGACGTACCTGGCGGCGTCGGTCCTGTTCATTCTCGGCCTCAAGAGCCTCAGCGCGCCGGACAAGGCCCGCCGCGGCATGAACCAGGCCGCCGTGGGGATGCTGATGGCGGTGATCGGCACCCTCATCAATCACGAGATCGTCCGGTACGAATGGATCATCGTCGGCCTGATCATCGGCTCCGTGATCGGCGCGCTGATGGCGATCTTCATGCCGATGACCGCGATGCCGCAGCGGATCGCGATCTCGCACATGTTCGGCGCGCTGGCGGCCGTGCTGGTCGGCGTGTCGGAGTACACCCGGCACGGCGGCATCCTGCCGCATTCGCAGATGGCGGCCCTCGGGTTCGAGGTGATGTTCGGATCGCTCACGATCACGGGCAGCTTCATGGCGTTCGGCAAGCTGCAGGAGATCGTTCCCACCCGGCCCATCACCTACCGATTCCAGAACGCGCTGAACATCGGGCTGTTCGTCGTGACGGCGATGATGTTCGTCTACCTCATCTTCGATCCGTCGCGCAAGGACGTGTTCTACGCGATGATCGGACTGGGCCTGCTGATCGGGGTGCTGATGGTCATGCCCATCGGCGGCGCCGACATGCCGGTGGTGGTCTCGCTCCTCAATTCCTACGCGGGACTCGCGTCATCGGCCACGGGGTTCGCGATCTCGAACAACGTCCTGATCATCTGCGGCGCGCTGGACGGCGCGTCCGGCTTCCTGCTCTCCGTCCTGATGAGCAAGGCGATGAACCGGTCGTTCGGGAACGTCATCTTCGGCGCGTTCGGCGCGCAGACGATGACGTCGACCGGACGGACCGCCGAAGGACTGACGGTTCGGTCGATCTCGGCGGAAGACGCCGCGATTCAGCTCGCGTACGCGAGCTCGGTGATCGTCGTGCCGGGCTACGGCATGGCCGTCGCCCAGGCCCAGCACACGGTGCGCGAGCTCGCCGACCTGATCGAGCGAAAGGGCGGGTCGGTCAAGTACGCGATCCACCCGGTGGCGGGACGCATGCCCGGGCACATGAACGTGCTGCTGGCCGAAGCCAACGTGCCCTACGACCGACTGTACGACATGGAGGAGATCAACCCCGAGTTCGAGCGGGCCGACGTGGCGCTGGTGATCGGTGCCAATGACGTCGTGAATCCCGCGGCCCGGAGCGACCCCGCCAGCCCCATCTACGGTATGCCGATCCTGAACGCCGATCAGGCCAAGAGCGTGATCGTCCTCAAGCGCAGCATGAATCCCGGCTTCGCGGGAATCGAAAACGAGTTATTCTACAACAGCCGCACGAGCATGCTGTTCGGTGATGCGAAGAGCTCGCTCGCCAAGCTCGTGGCGGAGGTCAAGAACGTCTGATGCACTCCCACCATCTCACCACGCGGCTCCCATGCTGGTCTATCTCAATGGCAGGTACATCGAACGCGACCAGGCGCTGATCTCGGTCAACGATCGCGGGTTCGTGTTCGCCGATGGGGTCTACGAGGTCTGCCGGGTCGCCGAGGGGCGGATCTTCCAGTACGACGCGCACATGCAGCGCATGGAGCGCGGGCTTCGCGAGCTCCGGATTGCCGCCGGCGCTGATGCCGGCCGGGCCCAGATGCGGGAGATCGCCCTGCGGTTGCTGCGCGAGAACGACCAGCTGCGTGGCGAGGCGACGATCTACATCCAGATCACCCGCGGGGTAGCGCCGCGCACGCACGCCTTTCCGCCGGCAGGAACCCCGGCGACGACCTTCGTCTCAACGGCACCGTTCACGCCACTGGTCGCGCAATGTGCCGCCGGCGTCCCGGCGATCTCAATGCCGGACATTCGCTGGACCCGGTGCGACCTGAAGACGGTCAACCTGCTCCCGAACGTGCTGGGAAAGCAGCAAGCCGTGGACGCCGGCGCCACCGAGGCGATCTTCATTCGCGATGGCCTTCTGGCCGAGGGATCGTCGACCAACGTCTTCGCGGTGCTGGACGGTGTCATCCGGACGCACCCGAAGAACAACCTGATCCTGCCCGGGATCACCCGGGATGTCGTGCTGGGCATCATCGCCGAGAAGGGCCTGCCCGTCCGGGAGGCGGCGATCACCAGTGCTGAGCTGGCGCGGGTCGAGGAGCTGTTCCTGACCGGAACGACCACCGACGTCATGCCGATCGTGAAGCTCGATGGACGGCCGGTGGGGCCGGGGCGGCCAGGCCCGATTGCCAAGGCGCTCTACGACGTGCTGGCCGCCCGCATCGCCGGAGGCGCGACGGTAGCCGTGTGACTCTGGGGGGTGTCCGCCCCTCTCTCGCACCCTGCCAAGTTCAAGGCGAAGTGCGCGAGCGGTTGGTGCCAAGACGGTGCCAGCTCACGAGATCGGCACCCATTTGCGATCACGACCTGGTCGGTGTGGCACCATTGGAGCGCAAACATGTGATAGCGGCTGATGTACAGAAACACGACATAGTCGGTTCGCCATGCGGCCAATCACTGCTAACGCTCTGATTGGCCGCGTCTTCATCCGGATCTCTCTCTACGGGCGCTCACTGTCGCGTATCTTGGCACCGGCGCTCTTTGTGACGGTGGCATAGATTGTTCGTCAATTCGGCGGCAGTCAGCCAAAACCTCTCTACAGGAGATAGTGCAATGCTGCGAACCCGCCTCGCTGTCGTCGCAGGCGCGCTGTTGCTCGGCGCCGTCGGCACGCCAGCGTTCGCGCAGTCGTGCGTGGGTAATCCCTGCACGGTCGCGAACACGCACTCCGTTACCGTGCCCACGCTGCTGCGCCTGGCGCTCTCGGCCGCGCCCACGACCGGTTCGACGCCGACCGCCACCAACCTGACGGCGCCGGACACGATCGCGATGAACGCCGGCTTCCAGGCCGATCAGGGTCCCACCGCGAACGTGAAGGCGAACCGTCCGTGGACGCTCTCCGTGGTTGGTGCCTCGGCCACGTGGTCGTACGCCGGCGCGCTGACCAACCCGAACAAGGCCGCGTCCGACCTGAAGTGGGACACGAATGCCGGCGGGACGTTCACGAACAACATGGGTGCGACGGCGGCCCTCGCCACCGGCAACGGCACCGCGTCGACCAACGCGTCGATCTTCTACCGCACGACCTACAGCTACACGGCGGACGTGCCGGGTACCTACACCCTCGTGGTGAATTTCACCCTGACGGCGCCGTAACCGTTGGACCCGTTTCGCAAGCGTGGGCGCGCCCAGCGGGGCGCGCTCGCGGCCGGCTGGCGAGTGCGAGCAATCGCACTCGCCGTCTGCGTTCTTGGCGGGGCCGTTTTCAGCCCCGCCAGGGCGCAGCTCGGCGTGGACCAGATCGAACTGGTCCTCGCTCCGGGCCGTGTGGACCGGAGCGTGGGGCTGTTCAACGTGACCAACGACGGCGACAAGCCGGTCCAGGCCACGCTGACGGTCGAGGACTGGGACCGGGCCGAGAACGGCAACAACCGGTTCTTTCCGGTGGGAACGATTCCGCAGTCGTGCAAGTCGATGCTGCGGATCTTCCCGATGTCCATGCGCCTCGAGCCGCATCAATCGCAGGGCGTCCGCGTGGCGGTGACCGATGCGGACTCGCTGGCCACCGAATGCTGGTCGGTGGTGTTCGTCGAGACCACCGAGCCGCACACGATGGCCGGCCGACAGGTGATGTACGTCCTGCGCACCGGCGTGAAGGTTTACGTGACGCCGCCGGGTCTGAGCCGCGAGGGATCGGTGGAGGCGATGGAGGTGCAGCCGCACGTCGCGGCGCCGGGCGCCTCGGCGCCGGACACGGTGCGGCGGGACCTCGCCCTCACCTTCGTGAACAGCGGGACGATGCATCTCGCGACGCGCGGATCGGTGGAGATCAGACGCCCCGACAACTCGGTCGCGGGCAAGGCGGTGGTGGCGGAGTTCCCGGTGCTGCCTGGCGCACGGCGCAGACTGATGACGCCGCTTCCCAACCTGCCACCGGGCCGGTACGTGGCGCTCGTACTGCTGGACTACGGCGGCGCCGAGATCGCGGCGGCCCAGATCGAATTCGAGGAGCGGTGATCTCGTGAGGCGCGCGCTGTCGGTGCTCGGGCTGAGCGCGGCGCTGGTCGCCGCGGGCACGCCGGCCGCCGCGCAGCGCGTCACGCTCACGGTAACCGGCGGTCCGGTCGCCTTTCCGGCCCCCACCGGGACGGACTTCGCCAACGGGTTCATCGACGCGACGGCGCCACTCGCCTACACGCTCAACGCCAGCCGTGGCGCGCTGCTGCCGCGCACGTCGACGTTGTCCATCCGGTCCACGTCGGCGACGCTGGGGAGCGGGAAGCCGCTCGCCGACTTGCAGTGGCGGCGCGCCGACGTCGCCACCTGGACGCCCATGACGACGGTCAACGCGATGGTCGACACGCGGCAGGGCCGGGTCACCTACTCGAACACGATCCTGTTCCGGATGTTGCTGACGTGGACGGGCACGCCACCCGCCACGTATATGGCGAATCTCGTCCTCACCGAGTCGGTGACCAGCCCGTGACGCGCCGCGGCCACCTTCTCCGGGTCATGTTCGCGCTCGCGGCGGTCCTGCCGGTCCGCGACGCCCGCGCGCAGGCGAGGTTTTCGGACGCGTTCCGGTCCGGTGCGACCGCCGCCTTCGGGCCGGCGCGCGGTCCGGAGGGCGGGGTGGGCTCGCGTCCCACGGGTCCCGACGAGGTGCCGGTGGCGTTGGCGGCTCCGGTGGTCGCTCGTGGCGCGCCGCGCTCGTACCAGGTGGTGTCGGTCTCGGTGCCGCCGGGTTTCCTGCCGGACCAGACCGTGTGGTACGACGTGCGGTCGACGGGCCTCGCGCCGATCCTCGGCTCCAAGGCGGGCCATCTCGTGCCCAGCGCCGTAGGCCGTCCGGCGGTGCTGGTCACCGTCGGCGTGCCGGCGCGGGCGCTCGCGGGTCACCGGGTCGTGGCCTTCGTGCGCTTCACCGCTCCCGCTACCGCGCCGGTGGACGTTCCCGTGGACCTCGACGTCGAGACGGAGCGGCGGATCTCGATCATCGCGCTGCAGGATCTCCACGCCGCCCACGGCGGCGACCTGCTCGAGCTGCGGTACCGGATCACCAATGCGGGCAACGCGACGGACACGGTGGACGTGCGAGTGATGTCGCCGGCCGGATGGACCGTGAAGGACGCGTCGGTGTCGCGTTCCAGGCTCGCGCTGCCGGTGAACGCGAGCGCCGAGTACCTCGCGCGGATCCGGATCCCGGCCTCGGCAGCCGGCAGCGGGACCTCGCTCGTGAGCGTGGTGGCAAGCGCCCACGGCGAGGAGCGTTCGCGGGCGGAGAGCGCGGTGGAGGTCCTGGCACCGGCCGGCGCCGGCACGCACCGCGGAGCGCTGCTCACGACCGGCGTGGCGACGGTCACCGGCGCCGATGGTGGCGACAACACGATGTTCGGGGCGAGCATCAGCGGCCCGCTGACCGAGCACGTGGCGGTTTCGGGCCAGGTATCCAGCTCGCAGCGCGCCGACGGCGACGCCGCCCGGGGGCTCGCGCGAGTGGGCTACTACTCCAGCGCGCCATACCTGATGATCTACTCGCCGACGTGGCGGGTGAGTCTCGGCACCACCGGGCAGTCGTTCTCGGACGTGACCGGCCTGAACGCCTGGGGGCGCGGCGTGGCCGGCGCGTACACCGGTTCGACGTGGACCGGTTCGGCGCTCGCGGCGCGGCCGGCGAGCGGCGTTTCGTCCGCCACCGGCGACGGCGACCTGTACGGGGCGCGCGTGTCGCGGCTGGTGAGCGACGCCTGGATCACGGCGACGGCGACCCACCTGCGCGATGAGTCGGTGTTCAGCCGACGCCTGGATGCGTTCGGGCTTGGCGCCTCGGTCCCGGTGATGCGGGCGACGACGCTCACCGGAGAGGTGGCGCAGCGGGACTATCAGGGCGGCAGCGGCATCGGCTACGCGAGCGAGCTGCGGGGCGATTCGCGCGGCACCAACCTGGCGTTGCGGGTGAGCCACGCGCCCGGAGGGAGCGCGGCGTTCGCGCGGGCGGAAGACGAAGTGTCGGCCAGCGTGGCGCACAGTTTCTCGCCAGGCATGCTGGTGAGCGGGAACGTCTTCGACCTGCGCGACCAGAGCGGCACGTTCAGCGATCTGCGCTCGCACGGCTGGTCGGTGGTGCCTCAGTACCGCCTCACACCGCGGACCGATTTGAGTTTCGAGGCGCGATCGGCATCGTTCGACGCCAGCGGCACTGCCGGGTCGTTCGGCAGCGCCGAGATGGCGCTGGGCGCCACGGTGAACACCACCCGCGGCGCGATGTACGGCACCGGGTCGGTGCTGGGCAGCCGCGTCAGCCGGAGCACCGTGACGCCGGGTGGAACGAGTTTCGAGGAGCGCGCACCGCGCTCGGTGTTGCGCGGGGCGGGTGGATGGGCCACGGCTCACGGTTCGCTGGAACTCGACGCGAGCCTGGAGCAGAGCGGCGCCGGCGTCGGGCTCCTCCCCCGGCAGAGCATCATCGGATTGCGCGCCGACCGGGTGCCGGTGGGCCGCCTCGGCGTGCCTGTGTATGCGTCGGCCGGCATCCAGCGCTACGGGTGGTTCGGCGACCGGAGTGCGACTCACATCCTGCGTGCGGGCCTCACCGCGCTCCTGCCGGCCGACTTCTCGGCCACGATCGATGCCGAGCGGAATCCGCTGCTGGCCACGGGGCAGGGGACCGGCGCCTGGGTCGTGGCGCTCAAGCTCGAGCGCGCCACCCGGCTGATGCGGTTCGGCGACCGGGCCACGAGGGGCGCGGTCTACCAGGACCTCAACGGCAATGGCCGACGCGATGCGGGCGAGCCCGGCTTCGCGGGCGCCGTGGTGCGCCGCGGGAGCTCGTCGATGGTCACCGACCAGGACGGCCGTTTCGAGTTCACCGACAACGTGTCGGGCGCTCCGCAGCTGGACGTGCGCTCGCTGCCGTTCGGGTGGGTTGCGAGCGGCGCGCCGGCGTTCGATGGCGGCCGGTCGGCGATCGGCGTCATGCCGACCTCGACCGTGGAGGTGCAGCTGGTGGTGACGGCGAGCGACAGCTCCAGTCCGCCGGCGGTCGACCTGTCGCCGGCGCAGGTCATCGCGCGCGACACGCTGGGCCGCACCTGGATCGCGCGGGTCAGCTCGTCAGGCAGGGCGTTGCTGGACGCGCTGCCGCTCGGCGAATACACGATCGAGCTCGACCTGTCGCTGGTGGCCGAACCGCTCCGTGTGCCGCCGGTGGCGCCGACGTTCACCGTGGTGGGGCGCGGCCGGCGGGAGATCCGGATTCCGCTCTACACGCGTCCGGTGCGATTCAACGTATTGCCGAATTCGCGGCGCGATTCTTCGCGTGCGCGCGGCCTGCCGGCCGGGACCAGTCGCGAGCCACACGCCGGCGATTCAGTCCGGCCGAACCCCGAGCCGACGGCGCCCGCGGCCAGGGCGCTGATCGTGGATACCGCCTACGGGCGGGTCGCCCGGTCGTCGCCCGGCGACGCGGGTGACGCCAACGCCGTCGATCAGCTGCCGACCAGCGCATTGCTGGCCTCGCCCCGATTCGCGGGGCTGTTGCGGCCGTACGTGGTGCGCCGCGACGACACGCTGCGTGGACTGGCGACCCGCTTCCTGCACGACGAGATGCGCTGGCCGGTGCTGTACGACCTCAACCGGTCGTCGATCCGGGATCCCGATCTGCTGATCATTGGCCAGCAACTGACCGTGCTCGCACTCCGCCACCCACTCGTGATCGACACGCTCATGCTACCCGGCAATCCGTGGTCGCCGTCGCGTGACCCGATGCAGCCGGCGCGCCCGTGAGTCGTCGACTCGTCCTGCTCCGGGCCGCCGCGTTCGCCTGCGCCGCGACGATCGCCCAGGCCTGCCGGTCGGCGACCGACAGTGGCCCGCCGCCGGTGAACCTGCTGGGCACCTGGAACTACGCGGCCGCCCAGACGGCGCCCACCACGGCGCAGCTCACCGGTACGCTCACCATCACTCGACAGCGCGGCCACGACCTCAACGGCACGCTGCAGGTGGTGCAGACCACGGGGGGCGGGGCGCCGCAGTCCCTGTCGGGCGTGGTGAGCGGCCGGGCCGTGGATTCAACCACCGTGGATTTCGACGCGTTCCTCAGCGCCACCGGGCGCCGGCATCTCGGAACGGTCGGCGGCGATTCGATCGTCGGCGAGTGGCTGGAGCTGTCGGACGGTCCATCAACGACGGGCACCTTCCGCGCCCGGCGCGTGTCTCCGTGATGCGCCTCACCTGGCGTCTCGCTCTTGCGCTGGCGGCGGTGGCGCTCGCCGCGCCGGTCCGCGCCCGCGGCCAGACGTGCCAGTCGCGAGGAATCCCGAACAGCTGCAGCGTGAATACGACGGCGACCATGACGGCCGGTCGCGTCCTGCAGCTGACGGTCTCGCCGACCTCCACCGCCATCCCGGCGCCGACCGACGTCGATTTCACGGCGGGCTTCAAGGCCGGCACCGGTCCCACGGTCACGGTGCGCTCCAATTCGACCTGGACGCTCAAGGTGGGTGCGCAGGCGGCGACCTGGACGGCGACGAACACCACGCCCGGCGTGCCGGCGCGGGCGAACAAGCCGTCGACCGACCTGCAGTGGTCCACGGCGGTCGGGGGACCGTTCACGCCGCTCACCACGGGAGCGCCGATCTCGCTCACCGGCGCGGCGACCGCGGGAACGGTGTTCACCGAGTTCTATCGCGTGCTCTGGTCCTGGACGCTGGACACGCCCGGCAACTACTCGCTGACCGTCACGTTCACGCTCTCGTCGCCGTAGCGCGCGGATGGGGAGACGGACGGCCGGGCTAGAATCCGAACGTCTCCCCGTGCAGCGGGACCCAGAGATTGGCCGGTTCCAGTCCCGCGTCCAGCCAGGCGGCCCGGGTCCGCCGCGGCGGCTCATCCAGCGGCTCATCGGTGAGCTTGAACGTCCCGAAGTGCATGGCCGACATCAGCGTGCGGTGCGTGCCGGGAGCCGGGCGGGTCAGCTCGAGATACGCGCGCACGGTTTCCTCCGGAGCCATGTGGACGGGCCGCATGAACCACCGCGGGTCGTAGGCGCCGATCGGCAGCAGGACCGCGTCAAACGGACCGGTCTCCTGCCCGACGCGTTCGAACTCGGGGAAGTAGCCGGTGTCACCCGCGAAATGCACGGTGCCTGACGAGCTCCGCAGGGTCCACCCGCACCAGAGCGTGGCGTTGCGGCGGGCGGGGCCGCGACCCGAGAAGTGCTGCGCCGGCGTGCAGGTGACGCGGGCATCGCCCAACTCAGCCGACTGCCACCAGTCGCGCTCGATCACGTTCCGGGCGCCACGCGCCGCAAGCCAGGCACCGACGCCGAGCGGGGCGAACCACGCGGCCCCGGGCGCGCGCGCGACCAGCGCGCGGACGGTGGCGTCATCGAGGTGATCGTAGTGGTCGTGCGAGATGAGCACCGCGTCGATGGGCGGGAGCGCGTCGAACGGGATCCCCGGCGGGACGCGCCGGCGCGGGCCGGCGATGGACACCGGCGACGCGCGCTCGCTCCAGACCGGATCGGTGAGGACGTTCAGCGCGCCCAGCTGGATCAGGAAGCTGGAATGGCCCACCCAGGTGATCGTGCGCGTGCCGGGCGCGGCGCGCGGCGCCCCAAAGTCCGGCGCGGCGGTCGGGACCGGGACGGCCGCCACCGGTTCACGCGGCGGAGGATTCGTCAGGCGGTCGAGCAGCGTCCACTTGAGAAATCCGCCCAGTCCGTGCAGCGTCCCGCCGGGCCAGGGATTCATGAACCCGCCGCCGATCCGATGATGTACCGGCCTCGTCATATGCGCAGATTGTAACCAGGCACGCGCCGCGGCGCAGGCGTCCAACACGCTCCCATGGCATCAGCTCCCGAGTCCCCGCCCGTCGTTCGCGCTCCGGACTTCCCCGCCGACCTCGACTGGATCAACACCGGGGGCCGGCCGCTCGCGCTGGGGCAACTCCGCGGCCGAATCGTCCTGCTCGACTTCTGGACGTACGGCTGAATCAACTGCCTGCACGTGCTTCCGCAGTTGCGGGAGCTCCACCGCCGGTTCGCGCGCGAACTCGTCGTCATCGGGGTTCACAGCGGCAAGTACCCGGCGGAGCGCGTGACCGCCCATCTTCGGGACGCTGCGGTCAGGCTGGACAACCGCCACCCGATCGTGAACGACCGCCAGTTCCGGATCTGGCGCAGCTACGCGGTGCGGGCCTGGCCGACCATCGTCGTCGTGGATCCCGAGGGGTACGTCGCCGGCATGCACGCCGGGGAGTTCACCGCCGACACCGTCGCGCCGTTCCTGGCGCGGCTGGCCGCGGACCACGAGCGGAAAGGGACGCTGCAGCGCGGCCCGCACGAATGCATGGCCGATCCGCCGACACGCGTCCCCGGCGAGCTGTGCTTCCCGTCGCGCGTCGCGGTGCATGGCAACCGGATCGCGATCGCCGACGGCGGCCACCACCGCGTGCTGGTGGGTGAGCTTGCCGAAGACGGACGCCGGGCGCGAATCACGCGGATCGCCGGCGACGGCACCGCCGGATTCGAGGAGGGTACTCCGGGGCGCCTGCGGGTGCCCCAGGGGATGTGGTTCGAGGGCGACACGCTGCTCATCGCCGATCCCGACAATCACGCGGTGCGCCGCCTGGACCTGGAGCGCGGCGCGCTCAGCACCGTGGCGGGCACCGGCCGGCAGCTGCGGACGCGCGCCGACCTGGATGCCGGCGCCCTGTCGTCGCCCTGGGACGTCGCGATGCTCGATGGCACGATGTTCATCGCGATGGCGGGCACCCATCAGATCTGGTCGCTCCACCCGGGCGAGCGCGTCCCGCGCGCGCATGCCGGCTCGGGGCGCGAGGACATCACCGATGGTCCACTGGCCGAGGCGGCACTCGCCCAGCCGATGGGGCTGGCCACGGATGGAGAGCGGCTGGTCGTCGCCGACGCCGAGTCGAACGGCGTCCGCATTGTCGACCCAAGTGCCGGCGGGGGTGTGCGCACGGTGGTGGGCACCGGGCTGTTCGACTTCGGCGATGAGGACGGAGCAGGCGATGAGGTAAGGCTGCAGCATCCGCAGGCGGTGGCGGTGGCCGCGGACGGGGCGATCCTCGTGGCCGACTCGTACAACGGGGCCTTGAAGTGGATCGATCCCACCGCCCGGCGCGCGACAACCTGGCTGCGTGGCTTCAGCGAGCCGTCAGGTCTGGCCGTATCCGATACGGTGGTCTACGTTGCCGATTGCGACGCGCATCGGATCGCGGTCGTCGACCGCCGCTCGAATGAGATCGGGGAGCTGCGGATCGACTGACGGCCAGGCCACCAGCCGGCTCCCGTCGCGTCGCAGTGCCCTCCCCGGACCGGTTGTACCGCCCCCTCCCGATCGCACCTCCACCCCTGACGACGCTCCCGTGAATCGTTCAATCGTGCCGTTTCTGGTAGCCGGTCTGGCGTGCGCGCCGCAGCGCACACCGGTGCTGGCACCCGTGCGGGTAACCGTGCCCGATGCCGCTCCGGCGACCTCGCTCGCACCCGTGAATGCCATCGACGACCCGTTCTATACCACCGGCCGCATCGACTGGCCCGGCCCGAACAGCTATCGCACCGGCAGCGGCTCGCCCGGGCCGGAGTACTGGCAGCAGCGCGCCGACTACACGCTCTCGGGGACACTCGACACCAACCAGCAGACGGTGACCGGGACGGTGTCGATCCGGTACACCAACAACTCGCCCGACACGCTGCGGTTCGTCTGGCTGCAGCTCGACCAGAACCTGTACCGTCCGGGCAGCCGCGGCTCGGCGGTGAATCCCGCCGATTCGCGCTGGGGTGTGCGCGGATTCATGGGCGGGATGGATCTCGCCGATGTCCGCGTGAACGGCAGCGTCGCCGGCTGGAAGGTGAACGACACGATGATGCGCATCGACCTGGACACGCCGATCCCGCCGGCGGGCGGGCGGGCGACGATCGCGATGCGCTTCACCTTTCGCGTCCCCGAGCACGGGTCCGATCGCATGGGTCGCGACGGCACGCTGTACGAGATCGCGCAGTGGTACCCGCGCATGGCGGTCTACGACGACATCCGCGGCTGGAACACCGACCAGTACCTGGGTCAGGGCGAGTTCTACCTCGAGTACGGCGACTTCGACGTCAGCATCACCGCGCCGGCAGGATACACCATCGCGTCGAGCGGCATGCTGCAGAACCCGGCCGACGTCCTGACGGCGGAGCAGCGCGAGCGCCTGGCGAGGGCGGCGCACTCGAGCGACGTCGTGCCGATCATTGCCGCCTCCGAAGCGAAGGCCGTCGCCACGCCCGGCACCAGGACGTGGCGATTCCACGCCGAGCGCGTCCGGGACGTGGCCTGGGCCGGCGCGCCGGACTTCCGGTGGGATGCGACCAGCTGGAACGGCGTTCTGGCGCAGAGCTACTACCAGTTCCCCAGGGCCGGCAAAGCGTGGGAAGCGGCCGCCGAGCAGACCCAGTGGACCATCCGGCACTTCTCGGAAACGTTCCTGCCGTACCCGTATCCGCAGGCGACGTCCGTGGCCGGACCGGTGGGCGGCATGGAGTACCCGATGTTCGTGATGGTGCACTACGGCAGCGACGACCCGAGCTCGATTTTCGGGACGATCAACCACGAGCAGGGACACGAGTGGTTCCCGATGATCGTGGGGTCGAACGAGCGTCGCTACCCGTGGCAGGATGAGGGATTCAACACGTACATCGATGCGTTCGCCGGGGAGAAGCGGTATCCCGGGACGATCGCCTGGGGCGGAATGCTGTCGTCGTGGAGAGGAGTGGTGGACAACGGCCTCCAGTCTCCGCTGATGACGGCGGCCGACCGGATCGACCGGAGCGCGCTCGGCGCGATCGGCTATCGCAAGCCGGGCGCGGTCCTGCTGACGCTGCGCAATCACGTGGTGGGACGCGAGACGTTCGATCGCGCCTTCCGCGAGTACACCCGTCGCTGGGCGTTCAAGCATCCCTCACCGGCGGACTTCTTCCGCACCATCGAGAACGTGTCCGGTGAGGACCTCTCCTGGTTCTGGCGCGGGTTCTTCTACACGACCGATGTGCTCGACATCGGCGTGGACTCGGTGAGCACCGTTGTGCAGGGTGACCGGCAGGTCGCGCGCATCGTCTTACATCGGCACACGTCGATTCCCTTTCCGGTGTCGCTGCGCCTGAAACTGGCCGACGGCACCACGCGGGATGTGCAACTTCCGGTCGATATCTGGACGCGGGGCGACCGGTTCGTGGCCGAGCTGGACGTGGCGGGAACGGTGAAGGGAGTCCGGCTCTGGCCGGATCCTTCGGTTCCCGACTGGAATGCCGATAATGATGTATGGGGGGACGCGCCGGCCGCTGACGTGTTGAAGCCGGTAACCTCCGGTGGGCTGGGACCGATGACGACCGTCCCCTGATCGCGGCTCTGACCGGCGTGGTGTGCCACGCGCCGGATTGGGTTACATTCCTTGAGGGCGGGGCGCGCGGTCGGGCGCCCCTGCCATGCTGACGCGGGCTGCGCCAGCGTCTGACCACTCGATTTGAAGCAGGAGCCAGGACATGCCGGAGTTCGGAAGCTGGGCATCGAGTTGGTGGAAGCCGGTGCTGTTCGTGATCATCACCGGTCATTTCACCAACGTGTGCGTGACACTGTTCCTCCATCGGGCGCAGACGCACCGCAGTGTGAAGTTCCATTACCTCGCATCGCTCCCGATGCGGCTCTGGCTCTGGCTGTCGACCTCGATCGTGACGCAGGAGTGGGTCGCCGTGCACCGGAAGCACCACGCCTTCGCCGACCGGGATGGCGATCCGCACAGCCCGGTGCTCGAAGGGCTCCGCAACATCGTGATCAAGGGCGCGTTCTACTACCGCAACACCGTGAAACAGCCCGGGCTGCTGGAGAAGTACGGCAAGGGGACGCCCAACGACTGGATCGAACGGCACCTGCTGACGCCCCGCGCGACGCTCGGCATTCTGCTGATGCTCTGTATCGACATCTTCCTGTTCGGCTTCTTCGTGGGTCCGCTCGTCTGGGGGATCCAGATGATCTGGATTCCGTTCTGGGCGGCGGGGATCATCAACGGCGTCGGACACGCGCTCGGCTACCGCAACTTCGACGTGAAGGACTACAGCCGGAACATCCTCCCGATCGCGATCTGGCTGGGCGGCGAGGAACTGCACAACAACCATCATGCGGATCCGCACTCGGCGAAGTTCAAGGCCAAGTGGTACGAATTCGATATCGGGTGGACGTACATCCGGCTGCTCTCGCTGTTCGGGCTGGCCGAAGTGCAGTACGCGCGCGCACGCGGCTGACCAGGGCCGGACCAGCGCGTCCCCGGGGCGCGGCGCGGGCGGTGTCGGACTAGATTTCCGGCGACCCCACCCCGCCGCGCCCCGCGCGCATCGTCCCCGGACTCGCATGGCCGACATCAGCTGCACCCGTTGCGGCAACACCCGGGCGGGTTTCGAGCGCCCGCCATTTCCCGGCGCCATTGGCGCGCGTGTCGTGCAGGAGATCTGCCGCGAATGCTGGGGCGAGTGGACCCGCCAGCAGACGATGCTGATCAACCACCACGGCCTGAACGTCATGGACCCGCAGGCGCGCGCGTTCCTGACGCGCAACATGCAGGCGTTCCTCTTCAAGATGGGCGGGGAAGAGGACGTCGACACCAGCAAGAAGGGCACGATCTCCTGGTGATCGGGCGCCGGCGCGTCGCGGTCATCGCGCTCGTCCTGGCCGGTGCGGGCGCGGCGGCGTGCGCCGGCCGCACCACCGCCGGCCGGCCGGTTCCCTCGGCCCCCGGTCGCGGACAGAGCTGGACCGACTCGGTGCTGGCCGCCATGACGTTGCGCGAGAAAGCCGCGCAGATGGTCTGGCCCACCGTGCTCGGCGACTACGTGGCCGGGTCATCGCCGCAGTGGGGCCGCATCCGCGACTGGATCGCGGGCGATCGGGTGGGCGGATTCACCATGTCGGTGGGCTCGCCGATCGAGATCGCGGCCAAGCTGAACGCGATGCAGCGGCTGAGCCGCGTGCCCCTGCTGGTGGGCGCGGACCTCGAGTTCGGCGCCGGCTATCGGGCGCGGGGCGGATACTTCGTCCCTAACGCGATCGACCTCGGGGGCGCGGTGGTCTTCCCGCCCGAAATGGCCCTCGGCGCCGCCGACGACACCGCCCTGGCCTACGAGCAGGGCCGGCTCACCGCCATCGAGGGGCGGGCGATCGGGATTCACGTGACGTACGCCCCGGTGCTCGACGTCAACAACAACCCGGACAATCCGGTCATCAACACGCGGTCGTACGGCGAGGATCCGGCGCGGGTCGCGGCGCTGGGGAGCGCGTTCATCCGCGGCATCGAGTCGCACGGGATGCTGGCGACCGGCAAGCACTTTCCCGGCCACGGCGACACCGACGTCAACTCGCACCTCGCCCTGCCGGTGATACGGGTGAGCCGGGCCCGGCTCGACACCGTCGAGCTGGTCCCGTTCCGGGCGGCGATTCGGGCCGGCGTCGCCGCGATCATGTCGTTTCACGGGTCCATGCCGGCGCTGGACTCGAGCGGCGTGCCGGGCACGCTGTCGTCGAAGGTGTTAGGTGACGTCCTGCGCGGGGAACTGGGCTTCCAGGGACTGGTCATCTCCGACGCCATGGACATGCGCGGGGTCCTCGATCAGTTCGGCGCCGAGGAGGCCACCAAGCGGGCCGTCGCCGCCGGCGCGGACATCCTCATCCAGCCGCTGGATGTGACGCGCACCATCGACGCCGTCGTCGCCGGCGTCGCCGAGCGGCGCTATCCGGAATCGCGGGTGGACGCCTCGGTCCGGCGGATCCTCGAGGCCAAGCGTTCGCTCGGGCTGGACCGGCGCCGGCTGGTCGATGTCGACTCGGTGCCCGCGATGGTGGCCGATTCGGGACACGTGACGGCCGCCCGCCTCGCGGCCGAGCGATCGATCACGCTGGTGCGGGACTCGCTACGGGCGGTGCCGCTGAGCCGCCTGAATCGCGGCGCGCGGGTGCTCTCGATCACCGTCGCGCGCCGGGCCGACCTCCCCGCGGGCGCGACGTTCGACGAGCAGTTACGGGCGCGATTCGACGCCGCGCGGAGCGAGTTCGTCGACCTGGACTCGCCCGAAAACGGCGCCAGCTACTGGCGCCTGCTCCAGGCGGCGGATTCGGCGGACGTCGTGCTGGTGTCGTCGTACATCACCCAGCGCTGGGATGCGGCCACCGCCGGAGCGCCCGCGTCGTTCGTCGAGTTCGTGAGGCAGCTGACCATCCGCGGCGCCCGGCCGATCGTGATCTCGTTCGGCAACCCGTACCTGCTGCGGGCGATGCCGGACGTGCCGGCCTACCTGGTTGCCTGGGGTGGGTTCCCGGTGATGCAGCGCGCGGCGGCCCGGGCGCTGCTGGGCCTGTCCCCGATCTCGGGGCGGCTGCCGATCACCATTTCCTCGTTCGCGCCGCGCGGGGCGGGCGAGATCAGAACGGCGCTGTCGCCGCCCTAGTGCTGCGCCAGGCGCTGAGACTGCCAACGCAGCAGTCCCTTGGCGATCTCCACGTTGTCGGCGGCGATGCGATAGAGCTCGTCGAACACGCGGGCCGCGGTGGCGCCCATCGACTCGGCGATCACCGGCGGATAGTGGCCATTGCGCCGCGTGGGGTCGGAGCGCCGCTCCACCGACAAGCGGGCCCGATACGTCGCGTTTTCCGAACGCTCTGCTTCGATCGCGACGTATCCGCCGCCAGGGAGCTCACGCGTGAACAGCAGGGCCGGCTTCCTCATCTCGTTCCCTCGGCGAGCGCGGCCGTGGCCACGCTGCTGGGCAGGTAGTAGACGCCCTCAACCGGGAGCAGACGACGCACCGCGATCAGGCGCTGGTCGAACCAGGTGCGCTCCGTGCCTCGCCCGTTCAGCAGGTCGAGCTTCACTCGCCCGCTGGCACTCGAGGCGTGAATGATCGTGTCCGCTCCGACGTAGATCGCGATGTGCTGGGCACCCTGTCCGCCATAGAAGAACAGCAGGTCTCCCGGCTGCAGGTCGCCCGGAAACGGGGCGACACCCAGGGCCGCCTGCTCACGAGCGGTACGGGGGAGCGTCACTCCGTGTTGTGCGAACACGTACCGTACAAACCCCGAACAGTCGAACGCCCGTGGCGAGGTCCCACCCAGCCGGTAGCGCACGCCCAGGTAGCGGCGAGCCGTGCGCACCACGTCGTTTCCCTCGATACGGCCGCGAACAATGAAGGACGACGAAAGGCCGGCCGTGGTCAACGACGCGATTCGCCCCTGCGCCCAAGCGGAGGGCGCGGCGGCTGCCGTGAAGAGGGCGAGAACGAGTGTTCGAACGAGGGCGCGTTTCATCATCATGAGGACGATATCGCTGAAGGTAAGGTCACGGTGCGAGTTCGCGCGGCGGTGGGCGGCGCCCTGCGAGCGTGATGCGCATCACGACGCGCCAGACCGCCCGCGCGGGCCGACTCTCCCATGCGAGTATCGACCGCACCAGCAGCGTTGTGGAGGAGCCTGCGCTACTCGTCCGGGAGCCGGATGACTCCACCAAGCGGACCGGCGAGCGACTTGAGCTGCGCCTCCAGCTGCGTCCGTTTCGCGTCGAGTTTGGCGCGCGCATCGTCGACGCGTTTCTGCCCGTCGGCCTGAATTTCCGCGACCCGCGCGCGCAGCGGCGCGGTCTTCTCATCCACGATCCGGTCGACCGCGGCCTTCGCGCGTGCCTCGGCGCGGGAGATCTCGGCGCCCGCGACATCGCGCAGGCGTGCCGACACGACGTCGTCGAGGTTGGAGTTCACGCGAAGCCGCGGCGCCTTGAGCGTGCCGGTCATGGTGGTGACAATCTCGACGTCGGGAATGCCGGCGATCGCGCGCATCACCACCTGCTCAATGCGGTTCAGCGACGCGGCGCGCGTGCTGTCGGCGAGCCAGGCCACCTGCCCGGCGTGAATGGTCCAGCGGAGGTCGACGGAATCGCCGTCGCGGGCGAACCGGAGGTCGGAGGTGGAGCCGCCGGGCTGCAGCCGGAGCGGGAGCCCCGGCAACGCAAAGCCCGGCAGCGAGAATCCACCCGCCAATACGGCCAGCGAGTCATGTGGCCGCGCGTGGATGCGGTCCATCATCCCGGCGACCTGCAGCGCGGCGAGCTGCGCGCCGGGCGCGCTCCGCCGCGCGGTGAAGCGGGTGGGTACGCCGACCAGGGCCGGCGTCGACGTCAGGTTTGTGACGGTGGCCGAGTAGGCGCCGGCGAGCGAGCCGCCGACCGCGAAGCTCAGCTCTCCGGACCGGAGCAGGAAATCCGGATAGCCCTTCGTGGTCGGAAAGCGGACCGTGGTGCCGGCCAGCCGCCGTCGCGCGGGTGCGGAAGTCGTGTCGGGACGCAGGCCGGCGGGGATGTACTTCTCGCCGAGCGAATACCAGTACATCAGGCGCTGAATCCGGTCGATGCTCACCTGGCCGAACAGGGCGCCGCCGATGTCCGGTCCCTGCAGGGAGGGGAGCTTGAGGAGGCCGCGCGCGAAGGCGTAGTCCTTCTGGCGCGCCTCGTCCAGTTGGCGCAGGTCGCTGGTGAGGAGCGCGACGCCATTGGTGAGCGTCGTTCGATAGGCATCAACGCGCGCCCTGGCGTCGTTCACCTGCGCGACGGCGTGTCGCAGGTCTTCCACGGCTTTCTTCGTTCCGGCGACACCGAGGGTGGCCGGCTTCACCCCCGCCAGGCGGGTCGTGACGGCCTGCGCGGAGTCGAGCGCCTCGGCCAGGCGGAGCGACGCGTATCCGCGCTCGACGGTTCCGCGCATGGAATCGGCGCGAGCGGCGAGCGCGGTGGCGCGCTGCACCGTCACGAGCTGCGAGGGATCGAGCACGACCGCCTTGATCGTGTCGATCGGCGTGAGCTTGAGGGGCGAGACCGTGAACTGCGCCGCCCACGTCCGCACGGCGGCCATCGTCTGCGCCGCGTAGCCGCTGGGCGCCGCCAGCCGGGCGGGCCGGCGCCGCGCGACACCGAAGCGCAGCGCGCGCAGCGTGACACGGTCGATGACCACCTTCTTCTGGAGCAGCGGCAGGGCCTCCAGGTCGAGCGCGATTTCATCGGCCTGGGCGAGGTTGCGCGTGGAGTCGTGGGGATCGGCGACCTCCAGGCCGAACACGCCGATGGCCGCGGTTCGCAGGCGGAGATCCACGCGCCCGATGTCGACTTCCGTGCCGAGCAGGTCGGAGAGCGCCTCCTGGGCGGTGGAGCGGATGATGGCATTGGCGAACAGCAGCCAGCCGATCACGAGGGCGCCCACGACGAGGGCGAGCGGGATCAGTCCGCTCCACCGAATGAGCCTCACGCGGCCGCTCCCGTCGCCGCCCTCCGCCGCCGCCGGCGTGGTCACGGCGCCGTCAGGGCTGGAACCAGCGGTAGACATTGTAGGCCTTGGAGGCTTTCATGGCGCGCATGAAGGCGGACCGCTCGATCCGCTCCGCGAACCGCGCACGGTACTGCAGCACCGCCAGCCGCGACAGGAAGTAGATCAGCGGCGTCAGCACCAGCCAGCTCACGAAGCTGCCGAGCACGACCGTGTTGTTGAAGTTGGCGTATGGCAGCACCGGCAGGTTGTACAGCCGCGTCCAGAACGGCGTGAGTGCGGGCGTGTCGAGCAGGAGCGCGTGTCCCACGCGGTGGAAGAGCGGGTCGAGCAGGAATCCCAGCGGTACGCACAGGGCCCATCCCAGCATGGCGGCCCCGAACGACACGTTCAGCACCAGGACGAGCGCGAAGATCACCGCGTTATGCACATTCACCAGCGGGGTGAGGCCGAGCGCCGCGCCGAGCGTGATCCCGGCCGCGATCTGCCCGGGTGTCCCTTCCGAGTGCAGGGTGCTCACCAGCGACTGGAGCAGTTTCAGGATCGCGAGCATCGGTGGCGTGGCGTGGAGTGCGGAGCGTGAGGCAGCCGGTGGCCCCTCACGGCGTCGCGGATTCCGGCATGGGGTGGGCGACCATCCCGAGGGGCTCGCCCTGGGTCATGGCCGGAGTCGCGACCACATACAGTATCGTGCCCGCGAACGGAACGCGCACGACCGCCAGCTCGTTCCCGAAGAAGTCGGTGATCCGTCCCAGCGGCGTGCCGCCCTGCACGGTCTGGCTTCGTTCGACCAGCGGATACCAGATGCCGGTGGCCGGGGCCGTCAGCACCGCGGTGCGGTCGAACCAGATCGGATGCTCGACGAACTCCACCGGTCCGGGCAGCATTTTCAGGTACCGCAGCATCCGCAGGGCGCCGCGCTCGTTCAGGCGGATCATGGCCTCGGTCGGCACGCCCACCTCGCCCGCTTCGGTGGTGATCGCCGGCTTCCCACGCAGCTGCGCCGTGTTCTGGGTGAACACGGAGGCGGCGGGATCGCGGGGCCGGTCGTTGTCGACGACGATGTGGTCGAAGCCCCAGGCCAGCGCCATTTCGCGGGCGGTGGCGTCGACGCGCGGATCGATGCCCAGCCGGCTCCAGTACGTGTACGGATGCAGCGCTTCGTTGCCGTCGCCGGAGTGCATGTCGACCAGGTAGTCGGCGCGGGCGATGATCTCGTTGGTGATCGCGAACGCGATACGCTCCGACACCGTGCCGTCGGCGCGGCCGGGATACACCCGGTTCAGGTTCCGGCGGTCGACCGGACTGTAGTACACGGTGCGCCCCAGGAACGAGGGCAGGTTGGCGACATGGACGAGGAGGAGCGTTCCCGACAGCGCGGCCGGGTCGACCTGCGCGCGCACGCGCTGCAGGGCGATGATCGGCGCGGGCTCCGATCCGTGGGTGCCCGCGATGAGCGCGAGGGTGGGGCCGGCCTTCCGGCCGCGCGCGATCGTGAGGGGCACGCGGGTGGCGCCATCGGAGCCGGCGGGAATCTCCAGCTGACCCGAGGCGATCTCGCCGGGGCCGGCGGTCGCGGTGCCGATCCGGAGGGTGTCTGCGCTCACGGGGATGTTGGCGGGTAGTCCACGACCGGGGTTGTGAGGGCGGAAGACCATTCCATTCTTTGCTGCATCACGGGCATTCAGATCCGGGGCATGCGAACTGCGCGTCGCGGACGCAGTGACGATGGAGTGTGCCGGTGGATTCGGCCAGAGCGGCTCCGAAACCGCGCAGGGCGGGATGCAAAAGCCCCGGCCTGAGCCGGGGCTTGGGTGGTGCGGAACGCGGGGATCCCACTGTCGCGCCTATCCCGCCTTGGTCACTTCGGCGGCCTGGGGCCCCTTCTGTCCCTGAACGATTTCGAACTCCACCTGATCGCCTTCGGCGAGCGACTTGAACCCCTGCCCGCTGATCGCGCTGTAGTGGACAAAGACGTCGGGCCCACCTTCGCGCGAGATGAAGCCGTAGCCCTTCGCGTCGTTAAACCATTTGACCGT
The DNA here is from genome assembly GCA_041483735.1 of Gemmatimonadaceae bacterium. GTDB lineage: Bacteria > Gemmatimonadota > Gemmatimonadetes > Gemmatimonadales > Gemmatimonadaceae > JBGPGH01. The sequence continues at coordinate 198,441 of JBGPGH010000004.1, forward strand.
GCCAGTGATTCGTTCCATGGAGCCGTTCCTCACTCCCTACCGGGGCTTGCGGTGATTCCGTGCCCGCGTGATCCGGCATCGCTGTCGACGAGCGATGCGTCGCCGCGCGGCGGACTGTCAGAAGGTGGGCCGTCGTCACGCCGCTCCAGCCACGTACCGGGCGACCCGGCCGCAGCCCGTGCAGCGCAGCGTGACGTGCGCGCGGGGCGGTGCGGGGATTGTGATGGGATCGCGCTCGATGGGGCCGGAACACGACGGACAGCTCAGCGGCGTGCCGTTCCGGTCGTTCGCGATCAGATGGAGCGCTTGCGCGGGGTTGTACGTGTTCGGACGTGGCTTGCGCATGAACCCTCCTGGTTTGCGCCACCGACGCAGGGGCCCATCACGCGTCGGTCTCCTTGATCGAACAATAACCTCGCCGGTCCCGGATTCGTAGTGACGGAGTGCGAATGCCGGCAATCGGGGGCAACAATCGATTCTACCGCACACGGGTCGCGGGGTTCCGGCCGGAGGGACGGGGGCCGCCGTCCCGGGCCCTGTGACTCCCGTCCGGGTGGCCGCCCTGATGACCTGCCAGGCTTATCACTGATTGGTATACGGAGCGGGGCCGCCCAGCGATGCGCGTCGGGCCGGGCTGCCTGGGAGGGGCGGCTGAGCGGGTCGCTCAGCTCACGTAGACGATCTCACCCTCGTCGTCGATCCCCATTTCCTGCTGCGCGCCACAGACGCCGCAGATCTTGATGGCGTGCCACGCCTCCTTGAACTCCTTGCGATTCGAGGCCGTGGATGCCTTCACGATCAGCTTCTTGTAGCTGTACTCGCCGCAATTCTCGCACGCGTGAGCACGCGCGATGCGTTCGGCGCGCTCCTGGGTGATTCGCGCCAATGCCTAGCGCTCCGCGCCGGGCGGCAATTTCGGCGGCGCCGGCGCGGCGGGCCTGGGGGCAGCGTCGGCGCCCATCCCGGCGTTCAGCACTTGGCGCAGCCCGCCCAGCGCACCCATCACGCCGGCCGCTTCGGCCGGCAGGAAGATGGTCGTCCCCTTTCCCTCGGTGAGTTTGGGCAGCGCTTCGAGGTACTTGGTGCCGAGCAGGTACATGCCGGCCTGGCCCGGGGGCAGCGCGGCCGACACGCGCTGGATCGCCTCGGCCTCGGCCTGCGCCATGGCGAGCCGCGCCTCGGCCATACCCTGCGCCCTGAGAATGGCGGCTTCCTTCTCGCCCTCGGCTTTCCGGATCTGGGCTTCGCGAATGCCCTCAGCTTCCAGGATGTTCGCGCGCTTGCTCGCCTCGGCCTGGGTGACCGCGGCGCGGCGTTCGCGCTCGGCGCGCATCTGCAGCTCCATCGACTGCTGGATGTCGCGCGGCGGCTCGATCGCCTGGAGCTCGACGCGGGTGACGTCGACGCCCCATCCGATGGACGCCTCCTCGATCACCTCGCGCATCCGTTTGTTGATCATGTCGCGGCTGGCGAGCGTCTGGTCGAGCTCGATGTCGCCGACGATGTTGCGGAGCGTGGTGCGGGTGAGCGTCTCGAGCGCGTACGGGAGGTTCTGGATGGAGTAGGCCGCCTTCTGCGGATCGGCGACGCGGTAGTAGATGACGGCGTCGATGTCGATGGTGACGTTGTCCTTGGTGATGACGGGCTGGCTGGGGAAGTTCAGCACCTGTTCGCGCAGGTCGATGCGGGTGGTGCTGGAGGCGCTGACCCGCTTCACGCCGCTGACATCGGCCTCGAAATACCGGACGTCGATGGACTTGGGGCGCTCGATGAACGGGATGAGGATGTTGAGTCCCGAGCGTGCGACGCGGTGGAACCGGCCCAGCCGCTCGATCACCATGACTTCGGCCTGCCCGATGATCTTGAACGAGCTGGTCCCGACGAACAGCACGCCGAGCGCGATCACGCCCAGCACGATCAGAAACCCCATCGTGACTCCTGTCCGGGAAGCAGGTTGAAGCTACCCGGCCGCGAGGCGGGCAGCAACGGACGGGGCCGTGCGGTCAGGGCACCCAGTCGGCGATGAAGATATTCGTTTCGTGAGGCTTGGCGTCGTGGCGGTTCGAGGCCCACACGAGGTGCCTGCCGTCGGAGCTGAACTGCGGGAATCCGTCGAAGACCGGGCTGGTGGTCACCTGCTCGAGTCCCGATCCATCAGGGCGGATCAGGAACAGGTCGAAGTTGCCGAGCCGCGGATTCGTGTGGTGGTTGGACGAGAAGATGATGCGCGAGCCATCGGGGGTGAAGAACGGCGCGAAGTTCGCCTGCCCCAGATGCGTGACCTGGTGCTGATCGCCGCCGTCGGCGTTCATCACCCAGATCTCCATTTTGTTCGGGCGGACCAGCCGGCGCTCGAGCAGGCCGCGGTAGGTGGCGAGCTCCGCGGAATCGGTGGGGTGGTAGGCGCGGTAGACGATCCTGGTGCCGTCCGGCGAGAAGAACGCACCGCCGTCGTAGCCGACGGCCGTCGTCAGGCGCCGCACGTTCGAGCCGTCGACGCGCATGGAGTAGAGGTCGAGGTCGCCGTCCTTGAGCGACGTGAAGACGATGGTCGAGCCATCGGGCGACAGCGTCCCTTCGGCGGTGTAGACGCCGTTGCTCGTCAGGCGCGTGACGTGCGAGCCGTCAGGGTCGGCGCTGTAGATATCGAACGGATCCAGCCCCCAGACGTAGCCCTGCGACGGGTCGGGGCGGGGTGGGCAGGCGGTATCGACGGCGTGGGTCGACGCGAAGAAGATCTTCCGGTCCGAGGCGAAGAAATACCCGCAGGTGGTCTTTCCCGTGCCGTTCGAGACGCGGTGGAGGTGCGACCCATCGATGTGCATGATGTACTGCTGGTCGCAGCTGCGTCCGTCGCGCGTGGACTGGAAGATCAGGCGCTGCCCGTCGCCGCTGAAGTAGGCCTCGGCGTTCTCGCCGCCGTCGGTGAGCTGCCGGATGTTGGCGAGGTGGCGCTCGCCGGGGTCGGGCGCGACGGACTGCGCCCGCGGATGGGCGCACGCCGCCGCCGCGAGGAACGCGGCGGCGGAGAGGAGCGGGAGCCGCATGGGGATGTGGAGAGGCGGGTTACTTGTGAGACTGGGAGGCCTGCGCCAGGGTGAGCAGGTCCTTCTGGGTCTGTCCCTTCTTCAGCAACTCGACCGCCTTCTGGAGCTGGGCATCATCGACGATCTCGCGCCGCTTGGTGGTGGAGTCGCCGAACGCCAGCCGGGCGATCCGGTTCCCCATCAGGCGGTCCACGAACTCGACGCCGCCATCCCACTGCTTGCGGTCCACCGTCGCGCCCGCCGCCTGCAAGCGGCGGAGCAGCTCTTCGCGCCACGCGGGCTGGATGGTGAAGCCGGGCGACGCCACCGACGGCTTGAGCTCCAGGGCGTAGTCGTAGAGCGTGATGTAGAGCTCCTGCTGCTTGGGCGCCAGCGCCTTGGCCAGCTGCTGCTCCGGCGTGGTCAGCGTGTCCAGCGGGACGATGATGTCGGGAGAAATCGCGCCGCCGCCGTACACCGTGCGTCCGCCATCCGACTTGAACACGGGGCGGGCCCGGCGGGCCGAGTCGGACTCGAGCGAGTCGGGGTGCACCTCGATGAACTGTCCATCGGCGGTGAGGCGCCGCTCCTTCTGGATGGACCGGCCGCTGGGGGTGTACCACTTGCCGGTGGTCATTTTCAGCGCGTAGCCGCCGTCGAGCGGGAAGACGCTCTGAACGAGTCCCTTGCCGAACGAGGTCGACCCGAGAATCAGCGCCCGGTCGTGATCCTGCAGCGCCCCGGCGACGATCTCCGACGCCGACGCCGTATAGCCGTTGGTCAGCACCACCAGCGGAATCGACGTCGTCACCGGCTTCTCGCGGGCGTAGTAGATCTGCGGGTCGGCGCCGCGACCCCGCACGCTGGCCAGCTCACTGTTCTCGGCGAGGAAGATGTTGCTGATCGAGAGCGCCTGGTCGAGGATGCCGCCCGGATTGTCGCGCATGTCGAGCACCAGCCCGCGCGCGCCCTCGCGCGACAGCCGCTGTACCGCGGCGCGCACCTCCTCGCTGGCCGTCTCGTTGAAGCTCTGGAACGGGACGTAGCCGATCTTGCCGTCGAGCATGATCGCGTACGGCACCGCCGGAATGTGGATCGTGGCGCGCGTGAAGCGGACGGGAATCGCCTGCGGCACACCGGCGCGCGCGAATCGCACGTTCACCTGAGTGCCCGGCGTCCCGATCAGGTAGTCCGATACCTGGGCCAGCTTCCAGCCGGCGGTGGACAGCGTGTCCACGAAGACGATCCGATCGCCTTCGCGCACGCCGGCACGCTCGGCGGGGGTGTTCGGGAAGACACGGCTGACGGTGATGTTTCCCTTCTGATCCTCGATCTGCATCCCAACGCCGCCGTACCGGCCGCCGGTGCGGGTGGTGAACTCGCGCAGCTGCTTGGGCGAGAAGAGCTCCGAATAAGGGTCGTTCAGCTCCTTCACCAGGCCGCGCGCCGCCTTTTCGTACAGCGCGCTCGCGTCCACCGTGTCGACGAAGCGGTCGGAGACCAGCGACAGCACCTGGTCGAGCAGCCGGGCGCCATCGCGTGACGCCGACGCCTGGAGCATGAACCCGCCGGCGATGACGGGGACCAGAATCAGCGCGGCGATGGCGACCCTGCGGGATTGACGCATGCGGATGTCCTGAGAGGCGTAGGGAAGGAAGTTTAATCAGGTACGCCGTTGGTGCGAGTGGAGTTCCCGACTCAACCGGGCCCCGGGCGGTGACCCGGCTCTGACCGGTGCGTCAATTGACCCGCGAGGCCAGAACGTAGTCGACGTGCCAGAGGCGCTGCTGCTGGCGGATGGCGGCATCCCGGACGAGGCCGGCGGCCACCAGCATCTCGTGCGCCGGCTGCAGCACGCGCTGCAGGTGCGACGGGTAGCGCTGGGCGAGCGGGAGCTGGCTGGCGAGCTGATCCAGCGCCACCCGCCAGGTGACATGTCCTTCGGCGCGGGCCACCTCGAGCAGGCGGTACAGGCGACGGGCGACGGGCGACGCGAGCGACAGGTACTGTTGTGACGACAGCATCACGGCATGGCGGGCCGCGAGGTTGCCACGCACCATCGGGGACAGCGTGACGTGCGCGTCGCCGGGCTCGCTGGCCGTGAGCGAGGGGAAGAGCGCGAGCTGCTCGCGGTCGGTGGAGCGCCGCCGGTCGATCGCGATCGAGCTGAGCACGGTGAACTGGCCGTCCATCGTGGCCCCGATACTGGCGTCGAAGTAGACCCCCTGCGATTCGAGACTGGTCCGCTCGAGTCGGGTCAGTGCCGCGCGGAGCTGCTCATACGTGCGGCCATCGACGCGCCGTCCCATCGAGCGCAGGAAGGCGTGGAGCGTGAAGGAGATGATCCCGTCTCCCGGGGCGCCGGCATCGTGGTAGCGACGGAGCAGCTCGACGTACACATCCTGATCGAACGTGCCCGGAAGGCGATCACCCGGGCTGGGGAGTACCCGCCACCGGCCGCCCGAATCCGGCGAATACGAGATCGGCGAGTCGTCCGCGGCGTCGGCCAGCCGGAACAACGGCAGCGCTTCCAGGGAGCGATCCAGCAGGATCACCCGCGTCGGGTTCTTGCGTCGCGCCGGCAGGTTCATGACAGATCAAGCTGCAGAGTCATGGTGCACGGGGCAAGCGCGATCCACCGCGTCCGGTCAGCCCAACTGGACGACCTGGCCCGAGACGCTCCGCGCGACGTCCGAGCAGAGGTAGAGCACTGCCGCGGCCACCTCTTCACGCTCGACGTAGCGAACGCCATCCCCCATGTCGCGGAGGTTGTCGCCGGTGCGAATCGCCGTTGGCGCCAGCGCGTTGGCCCGGATCCCGTTCGCCCGCTCCTCCTCTGCCACCGCGCGCATGACGGCGAGCACCCCCGCCTTGGAGGCCGCGTAGGCGCTCAGGCCGGCCCCCTTTGCCCCGGGCATGGCAGCTGCGGAGGAGAAGAAGACGATGGATCCTCCGCCGCGCAGCGATGGGATGAAGGCGCGACAGGCGTGATAGGCGGTGGTGCAGTTGATGGCGATCTGCTTCTGCAGCATAGCGGGGTCGCTGTCGGCCACCGGCCCACTGAGCGCGAAGCCGCCGGCCATGTTCACCAGCGCGTGGACGCGGCCGCCGTGGGCCGCGGCGACCTCCCGGGCGAGCGTCACGACGGCCGCGGCGTCGGTGAGGTCGCAGGCGCGCGCATGGACGCGACCGGCCGCGACCGCACCCCCGATCTCGGCCGCACGCTCCGACACCTGCTGGGCGTCGCGATCGACGAGGATGAGCGTCGCGCCGGCGGCGGCGAAGGCCGTGGCGACGGCTTCGCCCACCTGGCCGCGCCGCCCCACACCGGTCAGCACCACCACCCGATTGTCGAACCGCGGGCTATCGGCCATCGGGGCGACCGAGGGCGGCGCGCACCGCCTCGCGAATGGCGGTGACGGCGCTCTCCCGCGCCGCGGGCGAGTCATCGCGGACGTGCAGCTCCACGCCGTCGGCGATCGTCACGCGCCGCCAATGCTGGGCTGGGGCGTCGTCGTGCGCGGCGGCGCCATCCGCGCCAATCGCCAGCGCCGGCGCGAGCGACTGGGCAATGCGCCGCTCCAGCGCGTCACCGGTCATGTCCTTGAGCTCGCGCCGGATGACCTCCAGTGTCTGCCCCTCCCGCTGGCGGATTTTGATGGCGAGGAGTTGCAGGAAGTGCCGGTAATGATAGGTCGCCGCGGTGCCGGTCCCCTCGGGCCGGTCGAGCAGGCCGTGGGCGACGTAGAAACGGACGGACCTGGCGCTGGGTGCGGCGCGCGCGGACGCATTGGTCGGGCGCATCCCGGCGGCGTCGACCAGCGCGGTCACGTGCGCGGCCAGACCGCGGGCGTTCCACGGTGCCTGCCGCGCGTGCACCCGCAGAAGCCCGACTGGTGATTCCGCCATGGCAGGACAATAACTCGCCGCGTGCGGCCCGTCGACCGGAAGACAAATGGCGGGGCCGCCGCGCGGCGCCCCGCCGTCCGTCGACCAATCCTCCGCCCGCCGGCGAACGCCGCCGGACGGCCGGTGACTAGCGCTTCTTGCCCTTCTTGCCCTTCTTCGCCGCCTTCTTCGCTTTCTTGGCCGCCTTCTTCGCCTTCTTGGCGGCCTTCTTTGCGCCCTTGCCCGCCTTCTTCTTCGCCTTCGCCGCCGTCTTCTTCTTGGCCGCCTTCTTCACCTTCTTGGCGGCCTGGGCCTTCTTCGCCGGTTTGGCCGCGGGCTTCACCGCGGCCTTCTTCGGGGCTGCCGCCGGCTGCCCACCGCTGGCGGGCGCGGCGGCCGCACGCTTGCGCGGCGACGGGGCGCGGCCGAACAGGTCGGCCTCTTCTTCATCGGCCTCGGCCGGTTCTTCGGTCGTGGTGGCCTCCTCCTCATCGTCGCCGGACTCTTCCGTGCTGTCCCAGAGCTCTTCGGTCTGGTCCTTGTTGATGGCCCAGCCGCCGTCCTCCTCATCGTCGTCGTCGTAAGACGCGCCGCCGCCTCCACCGTAGCCGAGATCGTCGACGTCGTCCTCCCGCTCGGAGAAGTGGAGTCCCTCGTTCAACTCGTCACCGCGCGGCATGACCGCCTCCTGGTATTAGTGTGCGCCCGTCCGTCACCGCGGAGCGGCATCGCGTGTCGTAAGGGGAACGGCGGGAACCGCCCCCGATTGCATCCGGTCCGGCGCGCGATGGCGGGAACGAATACCACGCGCACCACCCCAATACAAGCTTTGCGGCGGTCCGTCAAGCACCAGCCAGCGGGGGGTGGAGCGAGGCGGGCCGGCCGGCCGTTGAGCGCGGCACGGCCGGGCCGATCAGGCGTGCCGGTCGTCGATGAAAATGAGGGACTTGCGCCGCATCACGACGGTGCGGAGGGCCTTGTACACCTCCGGGTCCAGCAGCGTCCCGACGTGATTCTCCAGGTACAGGACCGTCTCTTCCGGGGAGAGCGGATCGCGGTACGCGCGCTTGGAGGTGAGCGCGTCGAACGCGTCGGAGGCCACCAGGATGCGGCCGCCCAGCGTGATTTCGTCGGCCGACAGACCCCGCGGGTAGCCGGAGCCGTCGAAGTGCTCGTGGTGGTCCTGGACGAACTCGAGGGCCGCGCCGACGTACCGCAGCGGCGCCAGGATCTCCATCCCGATGCGCACGTGGTCCTTGACGTGCTCGAACTCCTCGGGCGTGAGGGCGCTCGGCTTGTTGAGGACCGACTCGCGGATGCCGATCTTGCCGACGTCGTGGAGGCGGCCCGCCATGCGGACGTTTTCGACCGTGTCCTCGTCGAGCCCCATGTGCTGCGCCATGGACGCGGAGAGCTCGGCGACGCGCTGCGAGTGGCCCCGCAAGTAGACGTCCTTGGCTTCCATCGCGTTGATGAGCGTCTCGACGATGCTCACCGAGAGTGCCCGTAGCGCGCCCTTTTCCCGCTCCAGCTCGGCGGTGCGCAGGGCGACTTCTTCGCGGATCATCCGCTCGACGTTGCGCTGCTCGATGGCGAGCTCTCGCTTGTGCAGCGCCCGCTCCACGGCCTGATGGAGGTCGCTGAGCTCGATCGGCTTCATGAGGTAGTCCATGGCGCCGTGCGCGAGCGCTTCGGTCGCCGTGGGAGCGTCATTCACGGCCGTGAGCATCATGATCGCGAGATCGCGGTCGATGGCGAGCGCCTGCGGGACGACGTCCACCCCGGTGAGGCCGGGCATACGGACGTCGCAGAGCAGAAGGACGAATTTGTGTCGCCCGAGCAGCTCCAGGGCCACCAGCCCCGACTCGGCCGTCTGCACTTCGAAGCCGCGCGAGCGCAGGAACTTCGCGAGGGCCAGCCGGATCGTCTCCTCATCGTCGCAGACGAGGATGCGCTTGACGCCAGCATCGCCCACCGCCTTGAACGCGCGGGTGACGACCGGAGACGCGCTGGTCCGCCGAGGTTCGGTCATTCGGACCTCACGAGCGCAGGGTCCGCATCGGATGCGAGGATCGGAAGCACGATATCGAAAGCCGTCCCATTGCCGGGAACGCTGTGCACCGCGATCGATCCGCCGTGGCCCTGAATGATTCCATAACTCACGCTCAGCCCCAAACCGGTGCCGACGCTCGCCGGCTTGGTCGTATAGAACGGTTCAAAGATACGCTTCTGGACGTCGGGCGACATACCCATCCCAGTGTCCGCCACCCGAAAGCCTGCCGCACCGGCCTCCCGGCGGGTCCGGACCGACAGGCGCCGCTCGCCGGCGCCCGGAGGGCGGGTCGCGGGGCGTGTCGGAACGCTCGCCGGTCAGGGCGAGTGCGGAAGCGAAGTCCTGGTTCACGAGTTGTGAAAGGGGGACGGCTCGATCAGAATCAGTCGTCGACGAATTCGACGTCGATGGGCCTGGCGATCACGCCGGCCTGGACGCCGCGATCGAGCAGCAACCGCACCGCCGCCCGCCCGCGCTCGCCGTAATCGAGCGTCCACTCGTTGACATACATTCCAACGAAAGTATCGGCCTTTCCGCGATCCAATCCGCGGGCGAATCGCATGGCGTGGTCGAGTGCGTTCTTGCGATGGTCGAGTCCGTAGGCGATACTGGCGCGTAAATGCTTTGATACTGTTCTTATTAAGTCGCTACCAAGGTCCTTTCTAACGACATTTCCGCCGAGTGGGAGCGGAAGGCCCGTCTCCTCGTACCACCACTCTCCCATGTCCTGGACCAGGTGGAGACCGCGCTCGGCGTAGGTGAGCTGTCCTTCGTGAATCAGGAGGCCCAGATCCACGTGGCCGGCCGCCACCGCGTCCTCGATGCGGTCGAACGGCGTGGGGACGGCCACGAAGTCCGGCTCGTACAGCCGGAGCGTGAGATAGGCGGTGGTGAGCGGTCCGGGAATGGCGATGCGCTTGCCGCGAATGCCGGCGCGCGCCATCGGCGCGCGGGCCACCAGCCGCGGGCCATACCGGTCGCCGATCGATGCGCCGTGAGGCAGGAGTGCGTAGCGATCGGCGACGTAGGCATAGGCGTGGATCGAGACGGCCGTGACCTCGAGCTCTCCCCGCATCGCCCGCTGGTTGAGCGACTCGATGTCCTGGAGCTCGTGGACATAGGTGAGCCCGCCGGTGTCGATCTTGCCTTCGGCCAGCGCGTAGAACATGAACGCGTCGTCGGAGTCGGGCGAATGCGCCACGCGAATGGTGCGGAGTGGGAGGGTCGTGGACATGCGGTGGCCGGTGAGTGGCAGTTAGGCTGTCAGGTCCCGGGCCGGCTGGCGCGGGCGGCCTGGAGGGCGGTGGCGATGTCGGTCTCGTGACGCAGGTACTCCGGGAGATCGCGGCGCCGCTCGACCGCCTCGGCTGCGAGCAGCCGCCGCTCGAAATCACGCCGGGCGCGCTCGTCGCCGCGCAGGCCGGCGGCGTGGGCGGCGAGAATGAGGCCGAGCAGGTGGGTCGGCGCGGCGCGGAGAATCGTGTCCGCCTGGGCGCCCTCCATCTCCGCGTCGCCGCTCAACTCGGCGATCCGGCCCAGGTCGAAGCGCTGGTCGGCGTTGAGCGGCGCGAGCATCCCGAAGGCGGCCACCGCCATCGGCGCGAAGAGGCGGATGCTGTCGACCTTGCCTGCGGCGCCGAGGCGCATGATCCGGTCGAAGAGACGGTCGGCGCGCTCCTCGGGGGAGAGGGCGGAAATGTCCGGCGGCCGGCCGGCGGCGGCCGACGGATCGCCGGGGACGGGTGGGGCGCCGGTGTCGCGCGAGCCCTGGCCGGCGACGGACGGCTGGCCTCGCATCGCCACGTAGCGCTGGCCGGCGACGAGCGCCACGAGACTCAAAAGGGCGACCAGCGCCACGGCCCAGGGCAGCGTCGATGCCGGAACCGTCGTTCGCGCGGGTCGCGTTCCGGTGCTGCCTACCTGAGTGCCGCAGCGGTGGCAGAACTTCGCGCCCGCAGCGAGGGCGACGTGGCAGGCGGCGCAGGTGACGCCGTCCATCGTCGCTCCGCACGACGTGCAGAGGCGGCCGGGGGCGGGCTGGCCGCAGGCGGGGCAGCTGCGCATCGCGGGAGCGGCGGGCGCGGTCATGCCGGAAACTTATCGGGTGTCGTGAACCGCGGCAGAGGAGGCGAAACCTTCGGCGGTGCGCGTTTGCGGGGCGCGAGACGCGCCGGTAGCTTGCCACTCGCCCTCCCCGCCCGCACCGCCATGAGGACTCCGTGACCAGCAAGGCCCGACGCACCGCCCTCCCCGGCGACCTCACGGGGGCGAGCCGGAAAGACATCCTCGACCTGGCCGCCGCGCATCACGTGCGGTTTCTGCGCCTGCAGTTCACCGACATCCTGGGGATCAACAAGAACGTCGAGATCCCGGCGTCGCAGTTCGGGAAGGCGCTGGAGGGCGACATCATGTTCGATGGATCCTCGATCGAGGGCTTCGTGCGGATCGAGGAGTCGGACATGCTGCTGGCGCCGGACCTGACGACGTTCCAGGTCTTTCCGTGGGGGACCGCGGAGAACCGGGTGGCGCGGCTGATCTGCGATATCACCACGCCGGACGGCGAGCCATTCGCCGGCGATCCGCGCGGCGTGCTCAGGCGGCAGATCGCGCGGGCGCGGGCGATGGGATTCACGATGTACGCGGGGATGGAGGCGGAGTTCTTCCTGTTCAAGCAGGACGCCGACGGGGGCGCGCACCCGACCACCGCGACGCATGACGTGGGCGGGTACTTCGACCTCGCGCCGGTGGACCTGGGGGAGGACGCGCGGCGGGCGATCGTCGAGGTGCTGGAACAGATGGGCTTCGAGGTCGAGGCCGCGCACCACGAAGTGGCGCACGGGCAGCACGAGATCGACTTCCGGTACGCGGACGCGCTGCGCACCGCCGACAACATCGCGACGTTCCGGTTCGTGGTGAAGCACGTGGCCCAGCAGTTCGGACTGCTCGCGTCGTTCATGCCGAAGCCGATCTTCGGGCAGAACGGCAGCGGGATGCACACGCACCAGTCGCTGTTCAAGGGGGGAGGGAAGGAGAACGCATTCTGGGACCCGAAGGCGGAATGGGAGCTGTCGAAGACGGCGCTGCACTACATCGGCGGCCTGCTCTCACACGCGCGCGGGATGTGCGCGATCACGAACCCGCTGGTGAACTCGTACAAGCGGCTGGTGCCTGGCTTCGAGGCGCCGGTGAACGTGGCGTGGTCGATGCGGAACCGATCGCCGATGATCCGGATCCCGGACCGGCGCGGGACGGGGACGCGGGTGGAGCTGCGGATGCCGGATCCGGCCGCCAATCCGTACCTGGCGCTGGCGGTGATGCTGGCGGCGGGGCTGGACGGGATCGAGACGAAGGCGGACGCCCGCGAGCCGGTCGATCGCAACATCTGGGAGATGTCGCACCGGGAGAAGCGTCGGCTGCGGATCGACGACCTGCCGCACGACCTGCGGAGCGCGTGCGAGGAGCTGGAGAAAGACGCGGTGATTCGTGAGGCATTGGGCCCGCACATCACCGAGCACTTCCTGGCGGCCAAGCGGCAGGAGTGGGAGGACTACATCATGCAGGTGAGCCGCTGGGAGCTGGACAGCTACCTGGTGCGGTACTAGTCCGGCCGGCACCGCCCCGCTCCCGCGTCCCCCCGCGGCAGCACGGGGGACGCGCGGGAAGGATGCGCTAGTCCGTTCGCAGCGTCGCCATGGGATCGAGGCGCGCCGCCCGCCACGCCGGAATCCAGCACGCGGCCAGGGCGACGACCACCAGCAGCACCGTCACCCCCACGTAGGTGAACAGGTCCACCGGCGAGATGCCGAACAGCAGGCTCGTGGCGATGCGTGCCATCGCCGCGGCGCCGGCGAGCCCCAGGACGATGCCAATGGTGGTGAGCCCCAGGCCCTGCCTCACGACCAGCATCAGAATGTTCGCGCGGGTGGCGCCGAGTGCGGCACGCACGCCGATCTCGGGCCGGCGCTCCACCACCGTGCCGGCCAGCACTCCGTAGATCCCGGCCGCCGCCATGATCAGCGCGACCGCGGCGAAGCTCTCGAAGAGCACGAGGGTGAATCGCCTTTCCGCCGCCGATCCGGTCACCAGCCGCTCCATGGTCGACACCCGGACGATGGGTTGGTCGCGATCCACCGACCAGACGGCCCGGCGCAACGCGGGAACCAGTGCGGCGGGGTCGCCACGGGTACGCACCACCAGCGACATCTCGAAATCGGCCCACGGCCACTGTTCTTCGGGCACATAGATCGCGTTCGGTTGATCGGCCGAGAGCGAGACCTGCTTCACGTCACCGACGATGCCGACGATCGTGCGCCAGGGGCCCTGGGTCGCGTCACCGAGGCGCACCCGCTGGCCGATGGGATCGGTGCCCGGCCACTCCCGCCGGGCGAACGCCTGGTTGATGAGTAGCACCGCGAGGCCATCGCCACGGTCGCGGTCGGTGAGCCCCCGTCCCCGCAGGACGGGGATCCGCATGGTCTCGAGATACCGTCCGCTGACCGCATACCGGTGCGCGCTCGGATCCTGCTCGGTGTTCGCGCGCGGCCTCGCCTCACTGTGGACACCATAGGCATCATAGTCGTTGGTGAGCGGAAGCTGGCTGGTGAGCGCGGCGGTCTCGACGCCCGGCACCGCACCGGCCGCCTCGAGCACGCGCTGGAAGTAGGCATGCGTCGCGGTGTCGCTGGTGAAGCGCGGTCCGCCGGTCACCACTTCCATCGTGAGCAGGTGCGATGGGTCGAACCCGGGTGAGACGGCGAACAGACGCGTCATGCTGCGCAGCAGCAGCCCCGAGCCGACGAGCAGCACCATCGCGAGCGCGACCTCGGACACGACCAGCGACGCGCGCGTCACCCGCCGCGATCCGGTGAGCCGTCGGGACGTCCGCATGAGACCGTGATACAGGTCGCCCCGCGTCGCGTGCAGGGCGGGCGCGACGCCGAACGCGAGCCCCACGGTGGTGGTGATGAGCACCGCGAACACCAGCACCGGCCCGTTCACCCCGATCGCTCCGATCCGCGGCAGCCCCGGTGGACTGAGGGCGACGAGGGCCTGCACGCCCAGCCACGCGACGCCGATGCCGAGCACGCCGCCGATCGCGGCGAGCACGAGACTCTCGGTGAGCAGCTGCCGGATGACCCGTACATGACCGGCGCCGAGCGCGGCGCGCACCGAAAACTCGCCCTCCCGCTGCGCGGCGCGTGCGAGCAGGAGGTTGGTGACGTTGGCGCAGGCGATGAGCAGCACCAGTGCCACCGCGCCAAGGACCGCGAGGAGCGCGGGCTTCACACCGCCGGTTACCTGCTCGTGCAGCGTGGGCACAAGCATGCCCACACCTTCATACTCCTTGGGGTGATCGGCCACGATCCGTCGGGAGAGGACGCCGAGCTCGCGCTCCGCATCGGTCACGCTCACGCCGGCCTTGAGCCGCCCCACCACCCGCAGATGCCGACAGGTGCGACACGCCCAGGCCAGCAAGAGGTCGTACCGAAGGGGTGTCCAGAGCTGCGCTTTCGGATCGAGGACATTCTCGAAGCTGGCAGGCATCACACCAATGACCGTGTACGGAATGCCGTCGAGGGCGATCTGCCGGCCCACGAGCGAGCTGTCGCCGCCAAAGCGGCTGCGCCAGAGCCCGTGGCTGAGGATCGTGACCCGCTCGGCGCCGGGCACATCCTCGGTCGCGCGGAACTCGCGCCCGAGCGCCGGCGCTACGCCGAGCGTCCGGAAGAACGTGGACGAGACCTTCTGGCCCTCGAGTCGTTCGGGCTCGGCGCGACCCGTCATGGTCACCTCCGAGTGGCCCATGGCAGCCAGCGCGTCGAAGGAGCGGTTCGCATCCACGACATCGCGGTAGGTGGCAAAGCCGAAATTGTCCGGCGTGCCTTTCTGGTCGCGCTCCCACACCATGACCAGCCGCTCCGGATGCGGGAAGGGAAGCGGCGCGAAGAGGATCGGGTAGACCGCGCTGAAGATCGCCGTGGTGGCGCCGATGCCGAGCGCGAGCGTGAGGGTGACGAGCGCGGTGAAGGCGGGCCGCCGCGCGAGCAGCCGGAAGGCGAAGTGCAGGTCGATCAGCAGGCTGGTCATGGGACCGTCTCCCCGCGGCGCGCTGGAGGCCGGGTGCCCGGCGGCGCGTGACAGCGTGAGTGGCGCGCGCAGCGTCTCGCGCCAGTACCACCAGCCGGCGGCGGCGGGACCGCGCCCGCGCCGCAGCTCATGGTGGAAGGACTCTTCGAGATCACCCAGGAACGGCTCGCGGAGCTCGTCAGGCAGCAGCCGGGAGAGGAGCCAGACGGCGAGCGCGGGAGGAGCGGGCGGGGGCGACGGGGCCGGCGAGCGGGGATCGCTCATGGCGCCCCCCACGAGGCATCGAGTCCGCGGGTCATCGTGCGCAGGGTGCGCAACGACTCGCGCACGGCCCGGCGTCCGGCGGCGAGCAGGACGAAGTATTTCTTGCGGCGGCCGCCGCGCTCGGGGGTGGGGTCACCGAGTCGCGAGGCGACGAGTCCCTTGCCCTCGAGTCGCGCCAGCGTGGTGTAGACGGTCGCGAAGCCGGTGGACCGGCCGGTGCGCCCGGCGATTTCGCGCTGCACGGCCACGCCGTAGGCGTCGTCGCCGAGGCGGACGAGCGCCAGCATCACCAGCTGTTCGAACTCCCCGAGACGCGGTTCCACGGCAGCTCCATATATTCGACTTAGTCGAATATATAGAACGCCACCACGGCCCGGAAGGTTTCGCCGCCCGACGGGGCGGGGCCGCGCCGGTTAGAGCGCGACCCCCTTCTCCTTCAGGATCTTCCAGACCTTCTCGGGCGTGATGGGGATGTCGATGTGCTGCACGCCGAGGTGGGCGAGCGCGTCGACCACCGCGTTGGCGATCGCCGGCGGCGCGCCGACGGTGGCCGACTCACCGACGCCCTTGGCGCCGAACGGGTGGTGCGGACTGGGCGTGGTCGTCTTGTCGGTCTCCCAGTTAGGCGTCTCCACGGCGGTGGGGACCAGGTAGTCCATGAAGCTGCCGGCCAGGTTGTTGCCGTTCTCGTCGTAGGTCATTTCCTCGAAGAGCGCCGGCGCGAGGCCCTGGGTGAGGCCGCCGTGGATCTGGCCGTCGACGACCATGGGGTTGATGATGTTGCCGCAGTCGTCCACGGCCATGAACCGCCGGACCGTGACCATGCCCGTGCCGCGGTCGATGTCGACGACGCAGATGTAGCTGCCGAACGGGAATGTGAGGTTAGGCGGATCGTAGTAGGAGACGGCCTCCAGGCCGCCCTCCATGCCGGGCGGCATGTTGGTGTACGCCGCGAAGGCGATCTCCTGGATGGTCTTGGAGCGCTGCGGGGCGCCCTTCACCGAGAACTTGCCGGGCTCCCAGACGAGGTCGTCTTCGGCGGCTTCCAGGAGATAGGCGGCGATCTTGCGCGCCTTGTCGCGGATCTTCCGGGCCGCCATGGCGCCGGCGGCGCCGGCGGTGGGCGTCGACCGGCTGGCGTAGGTGCCGAGCCCGTACGGCGCGGTGTCGGTGTCGCCCTCCTCCACCTGGACGTGGGCCGCGGGAATGCCCAGCTCCTCGGCCACGATCTGGGCATAGGTCGTCTCGTGCGCCTGGCCCTGCGACTTGGTGCCGAAGCGGGCGAGCGCCTTGCCGGTGGGATGGATCCGGATCTCGGCCGAGTCGAACATCTTGATGCCGAGGATGTCGAAGGTCTTGGACGGGCCGGCGCCGACGATCTCGGTGAAGCTGCAGATGCCGATGCCCATGAGCTCGCCCTTCTTGCGCTTCTCCTCCTGTTCCTTGCGCAGCGCGGCGTAGCCGATGTTGTCCATGGCGAGCTGGAGGGCGCGGCCGTAGTCGCCGCTGTCGTACTCCCAGCCCATGACGGACTTGTACGGGAACTGCGCCGGCTTGATGAAGTTCTTCATCCGCAGCTCGGCCGGGTCCATCTTGAGCTGGCGGGCGAGGACGTCGGCGATGCGCTCGATGGCGTGGACCGCCTCGGTGACCCGGAACGAGCATCGATAGGCAACGCCGCCGGGCGGCTTGTGGGTGTAGGCGGCGTCGACCTCGCAGAAGGCCTGCTTGAGGTCGTACGAGCCGGTGCAGATGGAGAAGAGGCCGGCCGGGAACTTGGACGGGTTGGCCGAGGCGTTGGTGTAGCCGTGGTCGGCGATGGTCTTGATGCGCAGTGCCGTCATGGTGCCGTCCTTCTTCGCCGCCAGTTCGGTCATCATGTGGTAGTCGCGGGCGAAGGAGTCGGCCTGGAGGTTCTCCATCCGGTCTTCGATCCACTTCACCGGCTTGCCGATGACGACCGACGCGGCGACGGCGATGACGTAGCCCGGGTACACCGGGACCTTGCCGCCGAACCCACCGCCCAGGTCGGGCGAGACGATGCGGATCTTCTCCTCGGAAAGGCCGACGTGTCCGGCGACGAGCGCGAACACGGTGCGGACCGCGTGCGGCGCCTGGGTGGTCATGTAGACCGTGAGCTTCCCTTCGGCGGTGTTGAAGTCGGCGACGCAGCCGCAGGTCTCCATCGACGCGACGTGGATGCGCGGCAGGTAGATGTTCTGCTTGACGACGACATCGGCTTCGGCAAACGCCTTGTCGGTGGCGGCGCGGTCGCCGGCTTCCCAGTGGAACGCGAGGTTGTCCTTCTTGTCCTTCTTGTCCTTGCGCAGCACCGGCGCGCCCGGGGCGAGCGACTTGAAGGGATCGACCATCACCGGGAGCGGTTCGTAGTCGACCTCCACCGCCTCGACGCCATCGGCGGCCGCATACCGGTCGGTGGCGACCACCGCCGCGACCTCCTGCGACTGGTACATCACCTCGTCGGTCGGCAGCACCATCTGCGTGTCCGAGGACAGGGTGGGCATCCAGTGGAGGTTGAATCCCTTCAGCGTTTCGCCGGTGATCACGGCCAGGACGCCCGGGACCTTGAGGGCCTTCTCGGTGTTGATCGACTTGATCGTCGCGTGGGCGAAGGGGCTGCGGACGATGTCGAGATAGAGCATGCCCGGCAGCTGGATGTCATCGACGTAGTTGCCCTTGCCGCGGATGAAGCGCGGATCTTCCTTGCGCTTGATCGAATGCCCCATCCCGCCGATTTCGAACGACGTTTTCGGTGCCATGGCGCCCCCTACTGCTGGTTGGCGGCCGCGTGCTGCACCGCCTTGACGATGTTCACGTAGCCGGTGCACCGGCACAGGTTGCCGGAAATGGCGTGGCGGATCTCGTCCTCGCTGGGCTTGGGATTCCGCTTCAGCAGCGCGTAGCTGGTCATCATCATGCCGGGCGTGCAGAAGCCGCACTGGAGGCCGTGCTCCTGCCAGAACCCGTTCTGGATGGGATCGAGCTTGCCGCCCTGCTCCAGCCCCTCGACGGTCATGATCTGATGGCCATCAGCCTGGACGGCGAGGACGGTGCAGGACTTGGTGGGCTCGCCGTCGAGCAGGACGGTGCAGGCGCCGCAGTGGGTGGTGTCGCAGCCAATGTGGGTGCCGGTGAGGCGGAACACCTCCCGGAGGAGGTGGACGAGGAGCAGGCGCGAGTCGACTTCGGCTTCCCGCGCCGTGCCGTTCACCGTGATGGAGATCTTGTGCTTCGCCATTACGACTGTCCTCCCGCCCGCTTGAGGGCGATGCCCAGGGCGCGCACCGTGAGAACGCGCGCCATCTCGCGCTTGTACTCGACCGACCCGCGCCGGTCGACCGACGGACTGGTCGCCCTGGCGGCGAGCCTGGAGGCCTCGGCGATGGTCTTCTCGTCAGGCATCTTGCCGGCGAGGAACTTCTCGGCCTCGGTCGCCTTGATGGGGGTGGGGCCGGCGTTGGTGAGCCCGATGCCGGCCGAGGCGATCTCGCCCCTGGCGCCGAGCGTGATGAATGCCGCCACGCCGGCGGTGGCGAAGTCGCCCACCTTCCGCTCGAGCTTCACGTAGGCGCCGCCGCTCTTCGCCGCCGGGGCCGGGATCCGGATCTCGGTGAGGATCTCGTTGGGCGCCAGCGCGGTGGTGAACAGTCCCTTGAAGAACTGGTCGACCGGGATGGTGCGCTCTCCCTTGGGGCCGCGCGCCACCACCGAGGCGCCGAGGGCGAGCATGGTGGCCGGGTGATCGTTGGCCGGGTCGCCGTGGGCGAGGTTGCCGCCGACGGTGGCGCGATTGCGCACCAGCGGATCGGCGATCACATCGGCGGTGTCGACGAGGATGCGGTACTTCCTGCGGACCAGGTCGGAGCGCTCGAGCGCCGCTTCCCGGGTGGCGGCGCCGATCTTGAGGACGCCGCCCTCTTCCTTGATGTAGTCGAGACCGGCGATGCGACCGATGTCGACGAGGTGGCCCACCTGCGCCAGCCGGATCTTGAGCATCGGCAGCAGGCTCTGCCCGCCGGAGAGGACCTTGGCGTCGTCGCCGTACTTGTCGAGCAGGGCGAGCGCGTCGGCCAGCGTGCCGGGCGAATGGTAGTCGAACGCGGCAGGAATCATACGACGATCCTCGGTTCAGTTGTTCCCGACGCTCAGCGCATCAGGAGCCACGATACTAGCACGACCACTACGATCACCGCCACCCAGGCGGCCGGATTGCGCGCGGCGCGGCCCAGCGCGCGACCGGCGATGCCGGCGCCGAACGAAACGACCTGGATGGGCGCGGCGGCTTCGGGGGCGGGCGCGGCCGTGGCCGCGCCCGCCTCGGTCGACGCCGACTCGAGCTGGGCGCGCATGGCGGTGGTGAACTTCTCGAAGAGCTGGTCGCCGACATCCTGGATCATGCCGCGCCCCATCTGGGCGAGAATGCCGGTGACGCTGATGTCCTGGACCACGGTGACTTCGGTGTCACGGGGGCCGCGCGCCGTGATTCGGCTGGTCATTTTCAGGTCGGCGCCGCCTTTGCCGCGGACATCCTGGCCCGAGGCGACGATCTCGGCGGTCTTCGTGGCGGCGTCGAGGCGCTCGAAGCGCACCTTGCCGCGGTAGCTGGTGGAGACGGGCCCGACCTTGACCGTGATCGTGCCGTCGTACGATTTGTCATCCGACTGGCCGGTGATGGCGGCGCCGGGCAGGCACTGCGCGACCCGGTACGGGTCGGTGAGAAAGGCCCAGACCTGGTCGGCCGGCGCGGCCACGACGAACTGCTTTTCAATCTGCATAACGGGTCGTTGAGGCGGTCGTCAGGCGTGGCCGGTGGCGGCGCCGGCCAGGTACTTGTGCGGGTCGCGCAGGAACTTCTCTCGGCAGCCGGCGCAGCAGAAATAGACCGTCTGCCCGTTGAACTCCACGGTGTGCTTCGCGCCGGCAACGGTCACCGACATGCCGCAGACCGGATCGGTGGCCTGCGCGGCCGGAGCCTGAGCGAGCGGCTTCCGCGCCGGCTTCGGTGTCGCCGCATCCGGGGCCGGCGCGGCGCGACGGCGCTGGACGATCTCGGCCAGGATGCTGAGGGCGATCTCCTCCGGGGCACGGGCGCCGATGTCGAGGCCGGCCGGGCTCTTGACGATCGCCAGTGCCTCACGAGCGGCACCGCGCGCTTCCACGGCCTGGCGCAGCTCCTCGCAGCGGCGGCGGCTGGCCACCAGCCCCAGGTACATCGGCTGCAGGGCCAGCGCGGCCATGAGGGCGTCATCATCGGACTGGCCCATGGTGGCGACCACCGCGAACAGCTGCGCGCCCGGACCGGCGGCCGCCAGTCGCAACTCGGCGGCGTCGAGTCTGGTGAGGACGCGGTCGGCTTCGGGGAAGGTGGCCCGGTCGGCGTCAGGATCCACCGCGTCCACCGCCCAGCCCATTCCGTGTCCCAGGCGGGCCAGCGCCTGCGCCACCGGCGAGGTGCCGAAGAGGACGAGGCGCGGGGCGGGCAGCACCGGTTCGATGTAGATGTCCACGCTCCCTCCGCTGTGGCAGGTCATGGGCAGGGCGGTGATACCCGGGCGCCGCTCGGCTTCCGGATCGGGCGAGAGCGCGATCAATCGCGGCGCACCATCAGCGAGCGCGCGCAGCGCCTCGGCGACCACCGACGGCTGCGTGCACGCGCCCCCCAGCCAGCCGTGGAAGGTGCCGCTGTGCGTGATGAGGGCGCTGTCGCCCACCCGCGCCGAGCTCGGCGGCTCACGGCGGACGACCGTCGCGGCGACGAAGGCTTCGCCGCGCTTGGCGAGATCGGCGGCCAGCAGGAGCAGATCGGCGCGCATGGGGAGTCGGCGAACGGAGGGCTGGGGGCGGAAGGAGGGACGGGGGCTCCAAATGTGACGACGGGCGCGCGGGCACGCCAGCGGAGGGCGGAAGGGGTAGTGGCTTGGTCTCCTTATGACAGTTTGTTGAGTTCCGCAATCGTGCACACCGTGCCTGTTAGCCCAGCCGCCATCGCGGGAGTGGGCGGGGCGCCCTTGTTTCCAAGATCCCTTCACCGAAAAAGCCTCCGACGTCTTCGCCGGAGGCTTTGGCCGAGTGCTGTCTCTACGACTACTTCGATAACGCAGGTTCGTCTGATGAGAGTTCTCTGACCATCGGGGTACGCGGCTCTTTCCTTTCTTGCTCACGCTCCCGCTCAGCCGCGCTCGGTCGAAGTACGTCTCTAAGGCTACGCTCCTGACTGCGTAGTAGGTCGAGCAGCGGACGCCCGTGGACCCGTCTTTGCTCCGCCATGAGGATTCTCCGGTATGGGAACGTCTGCGAGCCCGTCCGCAATCACAGCAATAGGAGGCTGCGACACGAGCTCGGGCTGTTCCATCTCTTTCGAGAGGAACTTCATCACTGTCCTTTTGGGGTCGACCTGTGGTTCGATGGCGCTATCGTCCAACGCTGCGGCGAGCGCCTCTTCACTTTCCGTTGGAACTCTTACCTGCTCAAAGACGGTCGTGGCCTCCTCCATGTCAATCACAAACCCATGCGACGGATAGTGAGTGACGAGATGGTGTAGGCCGTTGGGATCAAGGTTCTTGCTCTCCATCATGAGACGGCGGCCGTAGTTGTCAGCCACCTGCATCGCACGCGCCGCCTCGCCGACGTGCAGCGGATCTACCTGTGAGTACAATGGAGCGAAGAGGCCAATCGTCAGCTTGGCGGCAATGTCTCCCGCCGTCTTCACGGTAATGGCGCCCAGACTGCGCTCCTCTGTCTCAAGGAAGAACGACTCAAAGGCCAAGTACGCCTTGTCTTGAAGGGCGGTCAGTGCTGCGTTAACCGTAAGTCCAGATTGTTGCTCCCAGAGGCTGTCCTGCTTCGACATCTGCACGTCAAGTGGTCCCAGCTCGCCATCCTCTCCGAGGATCAACTCATGCGCCCCGAGCGCGACCAGCGTTCCCGCACTCTTGCAGTAGCCCGTTACGTAGAGCAGGAACCGATCGTAGTGAGCTTGAAGGTGCCTGGCCATTCGATAGGCGCTATCAGGATCGCCACCGAGCGTGACCAAGATCAGCAGCACGTTCGTTCGCTTCTTGCGCTGCCGACAAAGAGCCATGAACTGGCGGTCAAGTGGCGGCTGGATGGGGCCGTTATAGAAGAACACGTCAGCGTCCAGCTCTTCAGCGACGCGATCAGCGACGCTCGACCACGGAGCATTGTCCCTGCCGGCTGGATTCGTCACGGCCTCTCTCTCCCGCTAAGAAAAATGCTGCTCCTCCTTGGACCATCGCACCCGCACCGCCTTCCGCGCCGTCTGAACACGCTGGCGGGACGGCAGCTTCTCGCCCCGAGCTTTGTCCGCAATTCAAGCTACCCTTCCTGCCCAGGGCGACTGCTGGATTCTTCCGCTTCTTGCGTGCGCGTGGCGGTAAGGCCGGTTCGTTGTGCTCGCAGGTGGATTGCCACACGACGCGAGAAGGAGGTCTCAACGGCGTCTGGCGAGCTTGAGCGCAAAGGTATACGAGGCAACCTAGACCTTCGAACAGCCCAGCGCTAGGTATTTGGTCCTACACGGCTTCGCCGATCTTGTACGCAAAGCCATCGAGGGGATCGGCGATCTCCTTGAATGCTCGCTCGATGGCTCGATAGGCGCCGCGCAAAAGCGGAGACAGCAAGGAGTCACTGGCGATTCGCAGGAACGCCACCAGAACAGGCGGAATCAGCGTCAACATCAGCAGCGGTGAGCCGAAGAGAAGCTGCTTGAATACCTCGAAATGCAGGCGTGACCTCAGATCTAGGAAATGTTTCTGTAGATCTGGCGACAGCGATCCTACCGCTTCGCTCCAATCACGCTCCCATGTCCAGGCAATTGACCCTGGCGGGCAGCGCCGGAGAGTGTGCGATGTCAGTAGCATCGACACGAATCCGATGCGATCTGCAAATCGCAGGAACCCGTTGAGGGTAATTCGCAGATTCACATACGCCGGATGGTCGAACGCGATTTCGCCTCTCCGCGCACGGTCGAACAATTCGGCGCGGAGCACGAAGAGCCGGTGCCGAAAGAGATCGACACGGTATGATCGATAGAACCACGCAAGCACAATCCAGCAGCCTGCGAGAGAAAGCAGAGTGAAAGTCGCGGTGATAGCGGTCTCGGATGGGATCGTCATAACGAGTCCCTGGGGTGCGTTTGCCCTTTCGTTGTCAACTTGCTCGAGCTCCTCTTCGCATCAATCTCGCCCTCAAGATCAGAAACGCGCTTCCCGAGGGTTTCATTTGCCTGCAGTCTTAGGCGTCTCTCACGCGATCCATAGAGTATTCCACTACCGCCGAGTAGCCACGCCGCCGCCTCACTCACCCGAAGGTTGCCAAGTAGGCGAATGCCGATGTCGGCGAAAGTGCTCTGTCCGGATAGGACGCGCACAGAGCAATACATGAAGTACGCAATTCCGAGCAGGCCACCCCACTTGATGAGTGCCGTGACGCCCGTGGCGATTAGCGTGCGGGTGTGCAGGCTTAGCCGCAGTTCGCGGTCCGCCTGAGACTCCGAGGGTGGTCGTCTTGAGCGAGAAGCCACTACTCCGCGATGGACCGCACGAGTGCCGCCCAGACCTCAGGTAGGGAGAACCAGACGCAACTAGCAGCATGCTCTCTGGTGCCAGCGAGGTCATAACGGCTCAACCTCCTTAGCGAGGATAACTTGACTGCGGGCCCGCCTCACGTCAAGGGACTGTGCGGGGGTCACCAGGCATCGAACCATTTCTCCTACGCCATCTCGTTTGGAGGAGTGGTCGATATGTCGCCGCTCCGCCGTCGGCTGCTGCGGTCGTGAGGCGCCGCGGCGACCTACCGGACGGTGAGCTCTCCCCTGAGGCGAATGTCGCGCGCGGATCGGCCCACCATCACCCGGAACGCACCCGGCTCCACCACCCGCCGCAGCGACTGGTCGAACATGCCGAGCTGTTCGGGCGTGAGCCGGAAGGTCACCTCGCGCGACTCGCCGACATCGAGATGCACCCGGCGGAAGGCGGCAAGTTCCATGACCGGCCGGGCGACCGATGCCACGACGTCGCGCAGGAAGAGCTCGACGACCTCATCGCCGGGAAATGGGCCCGCGTTCCGGATCGAACAGCGCACGGTGGCGGAGTCGCCCGGCGCGATCGCGCCGGGTTCGATCACCAGCGCCGAGTAGTCGAAGGTGGAATAGCTGAGCCCGAAGCCGAAGGGGAAGAGCGGCTGGCCGGTGAGATCGCGATAGTCGTCGCCGCGCCCGGTTGGCTTGTGATTGTAGACGAGGGGGAGCTGTCCCTCGGAGATGGGGAAGGTGATGGGCAGCCGGCCGGCCGGGTTGTAGTCGCCGAACAGGACGTCGGCCACGGCGTTGCCTCCCTCGTCGCCAGGATACCAGGCGTCGATCACGGCGCCGACCCGGTCGAGCCAGGCGCCCATGGTGACGGCGCTCCCGCCGACGATCACGACGACGACCGGTTTCCCGGTGGCGGCTGTCGCGAGGATCAGCTCCTCCTGACGTCCGGGCAGGCGGAGCGAGGCGCGGTCGCGGAACTCGCCTTCCTCGAGTCCGGCGACGATGACGGCCGCGTCGCTCGCGCGCACGAGCCGGACGGCGTCGTCGACGCGGGCGCTCCAGTCGCGATCCACGCCGTCATCCCAGACCAGGCGGATGCGGCCGTTCCCGGTGCTCTCGAAGTACTCGAGGCGCAGGGCGTAGGCGCGGCCCGCCTCGAGCCGGACCTCCCGGGTGAGGGTCCGGTAGGACTGCTTGCGCCAGTTGTCGATGAGCAGCGAGTCGTCGACGTAGAGCCGGAAGCCATCGTTTCCCTCCACGCCGATGCGGACGGCGCCGGATGTCCGCGCCACGAGCCGGCCGGTCCAGCGCACCGAGTACCAGTCGAAGGGAAGCTCCCGCGCCGGGGAGTGCAGCGTCCAGCCGAAGTCGACGCGCGGATCGATCCGCGTCAGGCGGGGCGAACTGGCGAGGGTGATGTTGTCGAAGTACTCGGCGCGCAGCCCCGGGACCGTCCGCCCGTCGGCCGTGGTCAGGAGGCGGTCGCCGGGGATGGGAACGAACTCGCGCGCCTCACGACCAGGGCCGGGCGCGAAGCGGACCTCGGTGCCGGCGCCGAGTGTCGCGCGGATGCCGTCGAGAATCGAGACGCGATGGACGCCGGGGCCGCTGTAGCCGCCTGACCGCGCCTCGGTGGCATCGACGCCGAGCACCGCGAGCGAGCGCAGCGAGCGGGAGAGCGGGAGCGTGCCGCGCTCGTTGCGGAGCAGAGTGATGGACGACCGGGCGGCCTGGCGCGCGAGCGCGAGGTGAGCGGGGCTGCCGCTCCATCGCGCGGCGTCCGCCGGATCGACATATGGATATTCGAAGAGGCCGAGCTCGAACTTCAGCCGCAGGACGCGCCCCACCGCCTGGTCGATGGTGGCGCGGTCGATGCGTCCGGAGCGGAAGGCCTCCCAGAAGAGCGGCGCCTGCGCGGCCGAGCTCTGGAAGATGACGTCCAGGCCGGCGGTGATGGCGGCAGCGGTGGAGGACATGTAGTCGCGGCTGGTGAAGTGGAGGACGTTGGCGCCGCCGGTGGCGCCGGCGTCGCCGATGGCCACGCCGCGGAACCCCCAGTCGCGTCGCAGCGTGCGAGTCAGCAGCCAGGCGTTGGCGGTGGCGGGCGTCCCGTTCACCGAGTTGTACGAGGCCATGATCGAGCGAGCGCCGCCGCGCCCGATGGCGGCGCGGAAGGGCGGGAAGAAGATCTCGTTGAGCAGGCGCTCATCGAAGTCGATCGGGTAGCTGTCGCGGCCGCCATCGCCGACGTTGGCGACGAAGTGCTTGGGAGTGGCGACCACGCCGGCGGCCTCGAAGGGCGCGACGTATGCGACGCCCATCCGGCTGGCGAGGAACGGATCTTCACCGAACGTTTCCTCGACGCGCCCCCACCGGACATCACTGGCGATGTTGAGAACGGGGGAGAGCACCTGGCGTACGCCGCGGGCGGCGGTCTCGCGGGCGATGGCCCGGGCGACGGAGTCGACGAGGGCGGTATCCCAGGTGGCGGCGAGGCCGATCGCCTGGGGGAAGCTGGTGGCGCCATCGCGGACCAGTCCGTGCAGCGCCTCGTCGAACGGGATGATCGGGATGCCGAGCCGCGTGCGCTCGACGAAGAAGCGCTGGATGGCGTTGATCCGTTCAGCGGCTTCGCGCGCGACGGTGCCCGCATCTCCTGCCGCCGCGCGCGTCGTGGAGTCCGCGCCGGCGAGGGCGGATGCCGGGCGTGCGGCGGCGGCGCCGATCTGCAGGCCGTAGATGCCGTGCCGGTAGAGCGAATCACCGGCGTCGAGGTCGCCGGGAACCATGTAGAGCTGCCAGAACTTCTCTTCCAGCGTCATGCGGCCGAGCAGGTCGCGGACACGGGCCTCGACCGGGGCGGCGGGATCGCGGTAGACGGGACGGGTCGCGCGCGGAGCGCCGGCGCAGGCGAGTGCGGCCAGTGCCAGTCCGGCCGGCGCCATCGCCAGGCGGGGAAGGCTCCGCCTGCCGGCGCGGGCCGGTGTCTCGCGGGCCGGATGCCTCACGGCCGGCTCATTCGGGTCGCGAACGAGATGTCCGGCTTGACGCTCAAGACCTTGCCGCGGGCGACCTCGACGGTTCCGGTCTTGTCGCCCCGCCGCTTGGAGACGTACCGGGCGCGGGTGACGTACACCCGGACGGTCCGGGCGGCGCGGGCCTTGCTGTGATACGCGGCGATCCCGGCGGCCTGCCGCAGGACGGCGCGATCGGGCTCCTCCTCCGGGCGCGCCCGCAGGATCACGTGGCTGCCGGGGACGCTGTCGGCGTGGAACCACCAGTCGTCAGGCATCGCCAGGACGGTGCTCAGGTGGTCGTTGTCGGCGTCGGTCTTGCCCGCCAGGACCAGCCACCCCCCGGGGAGCAGGTACTCGATGACGCGCGGCGCGGGCGGGGTCATGGCACGCCTCCCACCGGGACGCCACGCGCCATGCCGCCGGACACGCCGCGCACGAGGCCGCCGGACGCGCCGGAGCGCCGCCTACCGCGGGCCGCTGGCGAGGTGTTCGTGGAGGTAGCGGGTGAGGAGGTTGTAGAGGTGGACGCGCGTGCCGCGCGCCTCGAAGATGCCGTGCGACCGGTTCGGGTACTCCATCATCGTGAACGGCTTGTTGGCGGCCACCAGCGCGTTGATGAGCTGCTCGGTGCCCTGGAAGTGGACGTTGTCGTCGCCGGAGCCGTGCACCACCAGCAGGTCGCCGCGCAGGCCGCCGGCGAAGTAGATCGCCGACGCGTCGTGGTAGGCGGCCGAGTCGGTGGCCGGGAGCCCGACGTAGCGCTCCTGGTAGATCGTGTCGTAGTTATGCACGTCGGCCACCGGGGCCACCGCCATGCCCACCTTGTAGACGTCCGGCGCGCGGAACATGAGGAGCAGGGTGGACGACCCGCCGCCGCTCCACCCCCACACGCCCAGCCTGGTGGAGTCGGCGTACGGGCGGCGGGCGATGACCCGGGCGGCCGCCGACTGCTCGCGCACGCGGAGGCCGCCCATCTGGTTGCGCATCGCCTTGCGCCAGTCTCGGCCGCGGGGCCCGGGCGTGCCGCGGTTGTCGACGCTGGCTACGATGTAGCCCTGCTGGGTGAGCATCAGGTGCCAGAGCCAGTTGCTGAAGCCGTAGCTGTCGCGCACGGTCTGGTCCCACGGCTCGCCGTACACGTGGAAGAGGATGGGGTAGTGCTTCGTGGAATCGAAGTCGGCGGGCTTCATGAGCCAGGAATCGAGCTTCACGCCGTCGCCGATGTCGGTCTGGAAGAATTCCACCGGCCCCTGCCGGAGGGTGGCGAGGCGCGCGGCGAGCGCGGCGTTGCTCACCAGGACGCGGGCCGGCGCGTGGGACGGAAGCCTGACGAGATCGGTGACCGGCGGCGAACCCCACGACGACGCGGTGTGGATCGCCCACCGCGCGCCGGGCCCGATGTCGTACTCGTGGTTGCCGCGGGCCGCGGCCGGGGTGAGCCGCTGCGGGGTCCCCGAGCCATCGAGACGGATCCGCCAGAGGAACATCCGGGTGGCGTCGTCAGGCGAGGCGTAGTAGTAGAGCCAGCCGCCGCGGGTGTCGATGTACGCGACCTTCATGACGTCGTACGCGCCCTTCGTCACGAGCCGCAGCGTGCCGTCGCGCGAGACGAGGTACGCGTGGCGCCAGCCGTCGCGTTCGCTCACCCAGATGAACGACTTTCCATCGGCCGTCCAGTGGAGCGACGGGCCGGGGCCCCAGTCGACGTGGTCGTCGTAGATGTCGATCCAGGCGCTGTCGCGCTCGACCAGCACGGGCCGGACACGGCCGGTCTTCACGTCGCAGAAGAAGAGCGTGTTGACCGTCTGGCGGCGGTTCAGCTGCTCGACCGTCACCTCATCGGAGCTCGCCGCCCAGTCCATGCGCGCCAGGTAGTTCTGGCGCGGGTCGCCGGGGACGTCGAGCCAGGTGGTGGGGCCGCCAGCGGCGCTGACGATACCGATGCGCGCCGAGGAGTTGGTCGTGCCGGCTTTGGGGTACTGGACCGGGATGGTGTACGAGTAGAGGGAGTCGGTGTTGTTGATCAGGAGAAAGTCGCGCACGCCGGTGGCGTCGAGCTGCCAGTAGGCGATCCGGGCGCCATCGGGGCTCCACCGGAACCCGTCGCGGAGGAAGAGCTCCTCCTCGTAGACCCAGTCGAAGGTGCCGTTGATGGTGGTGACCGAGCCGTCGGAGGTGAGCGGCGTCACCCGGCCGTCGTCGAGCGATTCGACGTACAGGTTGTGCTCGCGCACGTACGCCACGCGACGGCCGTCGGGCGAGAACTTCGCGAACTGGAGCGTGGACGGCTTCGCGTCCGGCCCACCCAGCTGGCGCAGCCGTTTGGCGGCCACGTCCAGCACCCAGTAGTCGCCGCGGGTGCGCGCGCGCCAGACGCGCGCGGAGTTCGTGAAGATCAGCAGCCGCGAGTGATCCGGCGCCCAGTCGTAGTCCTCGATGTCGAGCGGTTCCTGCCGGCCGGCCGGCGTCCGGACGTCGGCGCCGACGAGCACCGACTTGCCGCCGGTGGCGGCATCGACGCGGACCAGGTCCGAGCCCTTTCCGCCAGCCGACGCTTCAACGGCGGTGTAGGTGCTGTCGTCGAGCCAGCGCGCGGGTCCGAAGCTCTGCGATGCGAACTCGCGCGAGCCGAAGATGCGCGCCACGGTGAGGAGCGACGAATCCGTGGCGGGTCGTTGCTGGGGCCGGGCGGTGGCGGGTGCGGCGGCGGCGGCCAGGATGAGCGCGGCAGCGGCGAGCGGCGCGATGGGGCGGTGGCCTCGAGCCGTGGATGCAGACATCAGCGGGCGTCCGGTGAAGGTGGCCGGCCGTCGGGGGCCGGAATTGCGGTGAATGTATGCTCCACACCCCGTCACCGCACGACGCGCCGGCTCACGGTGGACGCCTCCTAGCGACGCCCGCGCACCGGGGCCAAACTTCCTCCCGCCCGCGACCGGCCCCGCGGATCGACTCCGGCATGCCGCGCGACATTCACCTCCACCCGCAGGACTGCCATGCGCTTCCGCTCTCTCGCCCTCGTGGCGCTCGCCGCCGCGCCACTCGGCGCCCAGACCCGGCTGCTCCGCTCCCCTACCGTCAGCGCCGGCCAGATCGCCTTCGCCTACGCGCAGAACATCTGGGTGGTGGAACGGGCCGGCGGCACCGCCCGCCGCCTGACGAGCTTCCAGGGCGCCACCGAGAACCCGAAGTTCTCGCCGGACGGCAAGTGGATCGCCTTCAGCGGGCAGTACGCGGGCAACACCGACGTGTACGTGATCCCGACCCAGGGCGGAGAGCCGAAACGCCTGACGTGGCATCCCGGCGCGGACCTGGTGCAGGGGTGGACACCGGACGGCGGGTCCGTCGTCTTCGCCTCCGCCCGCGCCACCGACGCGCCCAGTCCCGCGCCGCGGTTCTGGACAGTGCCGGCGGGCGGACCGATCGCAGCCATCGTCGCCGGCGGCGTGGAAAGCCCGATGCCGATGCCGCGCGCCTGGCAGGGGAAGATCTCGCCTGACGGGAAGCGAGTCGCATACCGGATGAACAACTCGTGGGATGAGGAGCGCCGCAACTACCGGGGCGGACAGAACCGCCCGATCTGGATCCTCGACCTCGCCACGCTCAAGGTCGAGACCCCCGAGTGGAAGGACTCCAAGGAGATGGACCCGGTCTGGTCGGGCGACGTCGTGTTTTTCCTCTCGGACCGCGACGGCGTGTCGAACGTCTGGTCGTACGACACGAAGACGAGGAAGACGACGCAGGTGACGGACTTTTCGGACTTCGACGTGAAGACGCTCGACGCCGGCGCGGGGGCGGTGGTCTTCGAGCAGGGCGGGCTGGTGCACGAGCTCGACCCGAAGACGGGACGCCACCACCCGGTGAACATCACCGTCGCCGCGGACTTCCCCTGGATGATGGCGCGGTGGGAGGACGTCACCGCCCGAATGTCGAACATCGCCCTGAGCCCGACGGGCAAGCGGGCGGTGGTGGAGGCGCGCGGCGAGATCTTCACTGTTCCCGCCGAGAAGGGGGACGTGCGCAACCTGACCAACTCGAGCGGCTCCGCCGAACGCGACCCGGCGTGGTCGCCGGATGGAAAGTTCGTGTCGTACTTCAGCGACAAGTCCGGCGAGTACAAGCTGGTGATCGAGTCGCAGGACGGCATCACCCCGCCGCGCGAGATCACGCTCCAGAAGCCGACGCACTACTACACGGCGTCGTGGTCGCCGGACTCGAAGAAGATCCTGTTCACCGACACCAACCTGAACGTCTGGGTGGTGGACGTCGCCACCGGCACGGCGAAGGTGGTGGGGAGCGACCCGTGGATGGTGCCGCAGCGGACGATCAACCCGGTGTGGAGCCCCGACTCGAAGTGGGTCGCGTACTCGAGCCGCCTTCGCTCGCTGTATCACGCGATTTTCGTCGCGAACGTGGAGACCGGCCAGACAAAGCAGGTCACCGACGGACTGGCCGACGCGGTGTGGCCGGCGTGGGACGCGAGCGGGAAGTACCTCTGGTTCCTGGCGTCGACCGACTTCGGTCTGCGCTCGCAGTGGCTCGACATGACGTCGTACGACCACGACGAGAACTTCGGGCTGTACTTCGCGGTGCTGAAACAGGGCGAGCCGTCGCCGCTGCTGCCCGAGAGCGATGAAGACAACGGCGTGTCGGCCGGTGGCGGTGGCGGTCGCGGCGCGCGTGGCGCGCCCGGAGCGGCAGGCGGGGCGGGGGCGGCCGCTGACAGCGGCGCTGCCATGCCGGCCGCGGGCGCGGGACGGCCGGCGGCGCAGGTGACGGTCCAGATCGACTTCGATGGGCTGCAACAGCGCGTGATCGCGGTGCCGGGAGTTCCCGTGAGGCAGTACTCCGACCTGCGCGCCGGCGCGACGGGAACGGTCTATTACGTCGAGACGACTCCCGGTGGTGGCGGGGGCGGCGGGGGCGGCGGATTCGGTGGCGGCACGCTGCAGCGCTACCGGTTGAGCGAGCGCAAGGCCGGGACCTTCGCGTCAGGCGTCGCGGACTACGACCTGAGCGCCGACGGCCACAAGCTGCTCTATCGCACCGCCGGCGGCGGCGGGTTCGGCGCCGCGGCCGCGGGCGGCACGCCCACCCCACCCGCTCTCTTCCTGGTGGATGCCGACCGCGCGCCGCCAACCGCGGGGCAGGGGAAGCTCAACGCGACGTTGCGCATGTACCTCGACCCCCGTGAGGAATTCCGCCAGATCTTCAACGAGGGATGGCGCAACCAGCGCGACTATCTGTACGTCCCGAACATGCACGGCGCCGACTGGCCGAAGATGCGTCAGATGTACGGCCAGCTTCTGCCGTCGGTGATGCACCGCGCCGACCTCAACTACCTGCTCGACATGATGGGCTCGGAGATCGCCATCGGGCACTCGTACGTCCGCGGCGGCGACATGCCCGAGGTCCCGCAGACCACCACCGGACTGCTCGGCGCCGACCTGGCGGTGGAGGACGGCCGGTACCGGATCACGAAGATCTACGACACCGAGAGCTGGAATCCCGAGCTGCGCGCGCCGCTGGCGGCCCCGGGCGTGGATGTTCACACCGGCGACTACATCCTGGCCGTGAACGGCATGGAGCTCCGCGTGCCCGACAACATCTACCGACTGCTCGACGGCACCGCCAACCGGCAGACGGTGCTGACGGTCAACACTCGACCGGTGATGGAGGGCGCGCGGCAGGTCACCGTGGTTCCCGTGCCCAACGAGCAGGGGCTCCGGACCCGCGCCTGGGTGGAGCGCAACCGGCACATCGTCGACTCGCTCTCCAGCCACCAGCTCGCCTACGTCTACCTGCCGAACACCGGACAGCCTGGCTACACGAGCTTCAACCGCTACTACTTCGCGCAGCAGGACCGGAAGGGCGCGGTGATCGATGAGCGGTACAACGGCGGCGGCTCGGCGGCCGACTACATCATCGACGTGCTGCAGCGCGACTTCGACGGCTACTTCAACAACGTCGCCGGCGACCGCTACCCGTTCACGAGTCCGGCGGCCGGGATCTGGGGCCCGAAGGTGATGATCATCAACGAAATGGCGGGCTCGGGCGGCGACCTGATGCCGTGGATGTTCCACTACCGGAAGATCGGCCTGCTGGTGGGGAAGCGGACGTGGGGCGGACTGGTCCACACGGCCGACACGCCGCCGTTCATCGATGGCGGCTCAATGATCGCACCGCGCGGCGGGTTCTTCGCGCGCGACGACAAGTGGGCGGTGGAGAACACCGGCACCGCGCCCGACGTCGACGTCGAGAACTGGCCGGCCGAGGTGATCGCCGGCCACGACCCGCAGCTGGAGCGCGCGGTGCAGGAAGCGCTGCGGATGCTGAAGGAGCACCCGGTGGAGCGGGCCACGCGCGAGCCGCCGCCGCCGACGTGGGGGAAACGAGTCAAGCCGTAGCGCGGAGGGGGGGCGGCCGGCGGCGCCCCGCCGCCGGTCGCTCGTCAGGCAGCGGTGACGAGGAACTGGGTCACGTCGAGCGCGAAGTGCACCGGCCAGAACCAGAGGATGTCGCCGCCGCGCCTGGCGGTACGCGAGCGCGAGTACCCAGGAGTGGGACATGCGCCCCATTCTGGCCGACGGCGCCGGGACGCGCTAGCTTCGCCGTGCCCTACCCGGTCCCGTCTCCCACCATCCCCTCGGAGTCGTGCATGTTTCCGCTCCTGGCCTTGATCGCCCTGTCTCAAGCCGGCGCCGCGTTGTCCCCGGCCGCACCGGCCGCACCGGCCGCGACAGCCACCACGAGTGCACGTCACGCGGCCCCCTCGGCGATCCCTAACGACAATCGCCGGCCGGCCGGCACGCTCGACAAGGGCGTCCTCACGGTCCGGCTCGAGGCGCGCACCGGGATGTGGTACCCGGAAGGGCCGAACGGACGCGGCCTCGAGGTGGCGGCGTGGGCGGAGGGTCCGGGTGCGCCGCAGGTGCCCGGACCGCTGATTCGAGTGCCGGTAGGCACCGAAGTGCGCGCGACGCTGCGCAACACGCTCCAGCGGCCGCTGACGGTGTACGGATTCGGCGCCGTCCGCGGCCCCGCCGACAGCGTGGTGGTCGCGCCGGGCGCGGAGCGCGACGTGCGATTCACCGCCACCACCCCCGGCACCTACTACTACTCGGCGCGCTCGGCGCCCGGGCCCTTCGGCTTCCGCCTGGCCGAGGACAGCCAGCTCAACGGGGCGATCGTCGTCGACGATGCCGGCGCGCGTGGCCGCTACGACGACCGCGTCTTCCTCATCTCGTGGTGGTTCACCCTCGACTCGACGAGCAAGACGGGACTGGGCCGGGCGACGATGGCCATCAACGGGCTCTCGTGGCCGCACACCGAGCGGATCGACCTCGTGCAGGGCGATTCGGTAAGGTGGCGCGTGGTCAACCTCACCGAGACCGACCACCCGATGCATCTGCACGGATTCTACTTCCGGATGGAGTCCAAGGGCGACGGCATTCTCGACACCGCGTACACGGGCGAACAGCAGCGACTCGCGGTCACCGAGATCATCAACCCGTTCCAGACGATAACCTTCGCGTGGGCGCCCACCCGTCCCGGAAACTGGATCTACCACTGCCACTTTTCGGGCCACCTCTCCTCGCTGGTGTCGCTCGACAACGATCGCGGCATGATGGACATGGGCGCGCTGTCGCATCACGCCTCCGACCGGCCACACCAGATGTATGGCCTGGTGCTCGGCATCCGGGTCGCACCCCGTGGCCCTGTGTTGGCCGACCGCCGCGTGCCGAGGGCCCTGCGGCTGGAAGTGCGGGAAAAGCCTCACGTGTACGGCGACCACGCGGGGTTCGCGTTCGTGCTGGACGGCACGCCCGAGGCATCGAATCCGGACGCCCTGCCCGCGCCGGGCTCGATGCTCCTGCTGCGGCGCGGTGAGCGCGTGGCGGTGACCGTCGTGAACCATTCGCAAGAGCCGGCTTCCGTCCACTGGCATGGGATCGAGCTCGAGAGCTATCCCGACGGCGTGCCGGGCTGGAGCGGAGGCGGATCGCAGATCCTGCCGTCGATCGCGCCCGGCGATTCCCTCACGGTGCGATTCACGCCGCCCCGGAGCGGGACGTTCATGTATCACTCGCACTTCAACGAGGAACAGCAGATCAATTCCGGGCTGTACGCGCCGATCGTCGTCCTGGACTCGGGCCAGACCTTCGACCCGGAGACGGACCGCGTGCTGATGTTCACGTCGGCGGGCACCGTCACCAACGTGATCACCGGTCCCTTCCCCCGGACGTTGCTCAACGGACAGGCGGAGCCGCCGCCGATGGACCTCCGCGCCGGCACCACCTATCGCTTCCGGCTGATCGACATGACCGGCGACCAAAACACCATCGTCTCGCTCCTCTCGGGCGACAAGCCGGTGGAGTGGCGGGCGGTGGCCAAGGACGGCGCCGCCCTCCCGGCTCACCAGGCGACGATGCGGCCGGCGACGGTGTACTTCGATCCCGGCGAGATCTACGACTTCGAGTACACACCGAAGGCGGCGGGAAACCTGGCGCTCCGGTTCGGGCTGCCGCCGGGTCCCCCCGGGGTGCCGATCCCGCCGCCGGTGGACGTGGCGGTCCGGGTGAAGTAGCGGCGCGCGCGAGCCGGGCCGGTCGCCTAACTAGCGGCCGGCCCCCGGCCGCGGAGCGCCCGGGCGTCGATCTCGTCCTGCTGGCGCCGGGCCTCCGCCCAGTCGATCACCGGCGCCACGTCCTCGTCGGCCAGCGCCAGGCTCTGCTCGGCGCGCTCGATCACTGGCGCGCCGAGCGCCGCCGGCAGCGCTCTGCCGAACGCGAGCTCGGCCCGCCGGCAGATCCGCTCCTCGCGGGCGCCGTCGCGCGATGCGGGGCGGACGCCAATGCGGTCGATGCGCGCGTGGACGCCCTCGTGCAGGATGCTGGCGGCCACCGGCGCCGCCGAGATGTCGCGCCGGGCGAGGAAGGTGAGCTCGGTGACGCAGGCGCGTTGCCCGGGCAGCCAGGCGCCGCGGCAGGGCCAGCGGACGACGTGGATGGCGCCGACGTCGCGGCGCAGGTGGGCGAACCGCCACGGCTGCCAGCGTTCGATCAGCCCTAACGCTTCATCGAGCCGCTCGAGGGTGTCGCCGGTGCGGATGTCGGGGCGGGTGTTCACGACCACCACCGGCAGGCCTCGCACCCGGTACGTCTCCCGCGGAGGCGGAGGCGGCTCGCCCCGCGCCCGCGCCAGCAGCTCCTCGAACCGGCGACGCCACCCGGCCATCGTCAGGCACCAGCCGGCGCGCCACGGCGCGTGCGGCGCCGGCGGCGTGCGTCATGAGGCAACCTGCGATCACCGCCGCCGCATCGTATACTCGGCGAACGTCGTCCAGGCGCCGGCCGGATTCTTCGTGCGCATGAGAACGCCCCAGGTGCCATCGGCGTGCGCGGTGAAGGTGGTGTGGAACGGACCGTCGGGATACTCGAATACCAGATGTACCCCGTCCCGCTCCCGGGATCCGTACCCCAGCGTCTCCGAATAGCGCCCGCCACCCTGGTCGATCCAGTGCGCCACGTAACGCTCACTGGCGTTGTCGTAACCGAGGTAGACCACCGCTTCGTAGCTCGGCGGCTGGACGACGTCGATGAGGTCGAGGCGCAGCCACTGGTGGTTGAGCACCCAGGTCGCGGTGACGGCGTACTCCACCGGGCGGCCGCGAACCTGACCTGCCATGCGCCACGGTCCGCTCAGCCGGTCGACGAGCGAGTCCTGGAAGATGCGGTTCGGTCCATCGATCGGCGGCGGCGGCGGCGGCGCCGGCGCGGCCTGCCCGGCGACGCGGCTGGGCGAGTGCACGAGGACCATCGCGGCGACCGGCGCGAGCAGACGGAGCAGACGCATGTGGACTCTCCTCTGGAAACGTGGTTGGCGGCCCGCGGCGCTCATCGCGACCCGATGGAGCGGGCCGCCGGCAGCCTGACGAGCAGGGGGTGGCGCGTCAGGCGACGGACTGGGCCATCGCCGCCATGAACCAGATCAGGCCGATCGCGCCGGCGACCCATGCCACCATCGCCGCGGCGATGCCGGCCACGTACACCAGCCACCGCCGGCTGGTGCGGCGGCCGAGCACGGCGATTGTCGCGGTGGCGCTGAGCACCGGCAGCCCCAGGGTGAGGCCGAACACCGGCAGGATCCGCAGCAGGGTATGTCCGTAGCCCTGCTGGGCCGAGAGGGCGTTGCCGAACCGGGCCGACGCGGCCACCATCGCCGCGACCACGATCACGGCCAGCGCCCCGACTGCCACTGCGCCTAACCGGACGCCGTCCCCGCGCCACGCCTGGATGGCGAGGGCCGGGAAGAGCAGGATGCACGCGCCCGCCAGCAGCGTCAGCATCGCGACTGGCGGGCGGTGATCCTCCGGGAGGAGGGTCGGGTTACGGGTTCCGGGGCTGCGCGGTGGGCGGGAGCTGCCCGTTCAGGCGCAGGTAGATCGCCAGCTGGCTGTAGTGGTCGGCCCAGTCGGCGACGGTGACGAGGATCAGGTTGCCCCGGGTTGTCTTGCGGTCGCCGAAGAACGGCACCTGCTCGCCGAGCTTCGAGTCATCGACCTTGGCGAGCGCCGTCCCGCAGAAGTCGAAGGTGGACTTCAGCCGGGCGACGACCGAGTCCTTGGCGGCGGTGGAGTCCATCTTGGTGCGGGTCGGCGCCGTCGCTCCACCGAGGTTGGCGCAGAACAGGTCGTTCGCGTCGGCCAGGTGGAGGGCGATGTCGCGGACGCTCATCTGCGCCGGCGTCGGCTTGTAGCCGAGCTTGTCGGCCGGCATTGCTTCGACGGCGGCGACGAGGATGCGGGCGTTCCGCGTTTCGCTCATGCGGAGGCCGTCGGCGATGGGATTGGCGGAGGCAGCGGCGGGGGCGGCCTGTCCGGCGGCCAGCGCGGGGAGCGCTGCCAGGGCGACGGACAAGAGAGTGGAACGAGCGGTCATGGTGTGCGACTCGAGGCTGGGGACGGCCTGATTCTGGCACACGTCGCAGGCGGTGTCCAGTCGCCGCCCTCGGTCCGGCTGACTGTTGGCCCTTGACCGCTGACCGCCGACCGCCGACCGCCGACCGCCGACCGCCGACCTCCGACCTCCGACCTCCGACCTCCGCCTACGGGTTGATGGTGATCGTCCCGGTCATCCCCGGGTGGACCAGGCAGTGGTACTGGTAGGTGCCGGCGCCGGGGAAGTCGAAGGTGAAGGAGCGCTGCGGGTTCACGTTCCCCGAGTCGAACAACCCCTCGTTCGAGATAAGGTGGTGAGCGGTCCCTCCGGACACGCTGCCGTACCCGTTGTCGGTGTAGTCGCCGTTGGTCCAGACCACGCGCTTGCCGGCGGCGACGGTGGTCACGAGCGGGTTCGGGGCGAATCCCTTCGGCCCCTGGGCCACGGCGCCCTGGATGATGGAGACGTTTACGGTGGGGACGGCGGGTGAGGCCGGATTGCCGCAGCCGAACGCGATGAGTGCCAGGGCGGGGAGGGCGACGGAGAGCGGCGTGAGGCGGGGCATGGGCGGACTCGGACTCAGGGGTGGAGAACGGGGATCGGAGGGGCGAGCGGAGTGGCGGGGAGGCTCGGCCTCCACGGACTGACGATAGGGTGCGGGTCGCGCGGACGCCAGCCGAGGGGCGGGCGGGGCGCTCCCACCCTCTGCCGGTGCAAGCGGCGTGCCGGTGACCGGGTCCAATGTGGAGGAAGGCGGCGCAGGGCCTGACCCTGCCGTCGGGCAGGGGTGCCCAACGGGACGCATCGTGCCGCCCCGTCGGGAGCTTCCCGCCCTGGGGCGAACCCTTGCGATAGTACGCTTCGTACGGTACTCTACGCACCATGAAGCCCACCCGCTCCACCCTCGACTACGCCCTGCTCGGCCTCCTCGCCCGGAAGCCGGCCTCCGGCTACGACCTGCGCCGGATCTTCCAGGACACCCTGCTCGGCAGCTACAGCGACAGCCCCGGCTCGATCTACCCGGCGCTGCGCCGGCTCGAGGCGGCGAAGCTGATCCAGGGGCGCGGCGGCAACACCGGCCGCAGGCGACGGTTGTTCGCGCTCACCCCCCGCGGACGCGCGGCGCTGGCGCGCTGGCTCGCCGAACCCGTTTCCGTCGACCAGCTGGCCCGCGACGCCGGCGCCTTCGAGCTCCGGCTCGCCTTTCTGAGCGACGTGCTGCCGGCGCACGACCTGGCGCGCACCCTGCGCGACCACGCCGGCGCCCTCGACACGCAGCACGAGCAGGTGGCCGAGGTGCATCGCAGCATCGGGGGCCAGCTCTCTCCCTCCGCGCATCTCGCGCTGGAGCTCGGCATGTCCATGATTCGCGCGCGCGCCACCTGGTGCCGACAGGCTGCCCGCCGCTGGAGGTCGTCCGCCTCATGATCCCGCGTCCCCGCCTCTCTCTTACCTCACACCCGGCCCGCGGTGGTCGGCGGCATGCGCTCACGCCCGCGGCGCTGGCCCTCGTTATGCTCGCCGGCTTCCCCGTGGCCGCGTGCGCCCAGGGCGCGCCGGGCGTCGCCGCGGCGCCCCCGCCGCCCAACCTGCTGGTGCGCCGCTATCACGAAGGCGACACGCTGGTCTACCGCATGGAGGCGACCAACCAGGGCCGCCGCCGCCTGCTGCGCTACCAGGCGGTGGCCACCGCCGTCGTGCGCAAAGACTCGGCGGGCCGGTTCATCGAGGACTTCGTCTGGTCCAGTCTCGTCCGCGACGACTCGGCGGTGGCGCTCCCGGCCACGGGCGCGGCGGTGCGACAGCGCCTCACGCTGGCGCCCGAGATCGCGGTGCCGGTCGACATCGCGAAGGCCGACCCGCGGCTGATCGGCCCGATGCTCGACCTGCTGACCTTCTACGTCGACACCTGGCTGGCGGCGAAGATGCCCGGGCTCGTCCATCCTGGAGATCACGTGCGCTTTCCCGGGAACGGCAGCAACTCGTGGGCGGACGGCCGGGTGCTCGTCCTGGGCGAGGACGCGATCGACTTCGACATCACCCTCGACTCGGTCGATGCCGCGCGCCACGTCGCGCGGGTCACGGTGCGGCATGTGCCGCCGGCGCAGATGCGCGTGCGCCTGCCCGCCGACTGGATGCGCGAGCCGGTGGCGGAGACGCCGAACAACTGGGTGGAGGTGACCAACGCCGGCGGCGGGTCGTGGGTGGCGTCGGTGGGGCGGGAGACCTTCGACGTCGTGCTGTCGGTGAGCCTGACGGACGGGCGGATCCTCTCGGCGACGATGGACAACCCGGTCGAGGTGAAGGAGCGGGTCTGCAGCGATGCCGCGCTGACGCAGTGCGGAGAGCCGGCGCGCTACCGGATCCTGAGGCGGATCGCGGTGCGGTGAGCGCCTTGTGGAGCGCCGGGTCCGCCGGTAAGCTGAAGGACCTTGGTTAGGTGGCTACGCGGATCTCATCAGGGCGACACCATCGATCCATGACCTTCGCATTTCATTTCACCAGCACGCACCGCGACCTGCTGGTTGGGTTCGAGGCTGACCAGACGGCGCGCACGGGAATGCGCGCTTGGGCGCGAATGGGCGTGGTCGGGCTTGGTATGATGTGGTTCGCGGGTGCGGTCGTGGTGGCCGCGACGCGCATCCGACCTGAGCGTGCATGGCAGCCAATCGCTTGGCTCCTGGCAGGGTCTTTCCTGCTCTGGAAGTTCCTCGTCAAACCCTGGCTTGCCAAGCGCCGCCTGCGTGCTGCGAACAAGTCCTCACAGGAAGTGCACGTTCAGATCACGGATGCGGGCTTCGACATTCTCGTCTCTGGAGTCGGCTCCTTCCACCGTCCATGGGCCGAGCTCAGCCGCGTGGTAAGCGCACCGAAAGGTATGGCCTTCGGCTTCACAGACGGATCGGGACACTGGCTGCCAAGCCGCGTATTCACGGACCCCGGGCAGCGCGCAGACTTGAGCGCCTTTGTGGCCTCGCATTTCGAGCTTGGAGGGGATCCAGGAGGCCGCGGCGGATGACGGTTGGCAATGGGTCGTCACCGACCCGCGCGCGGGCCGGCCAGATCATCGCCATGGGCGGCGGCGGGTTCTCCATGGAGCCCGACAATCCGCTGCTCGACGACTACGTGCTCGCGCAGGCGCGACGCGCGAAGCCCCGCATCTGCTTCCTCGGGTGCGCCAGCGGCGACTCGGCCAACTACATCGAGAAGTTCTACGACGCGTTCAGCCGGCGCGGCTGCGAACCCACCCACCTGACGCTGTTCAAGACGCCGCCGCC
The DNA here is from genome assembly GCA_041483735.1 of Gemmatimonadaceae bacterium. GTDB lineage: Bacteria > Gemmatimonadota > Gemmatimonadetes > Gemmatimonadales > Gemmatimonadaceae > JBGPGH01. Next base: position 239,563 of record JBGPGH010000004.1, read on the forward strand.
GGACGTGGCCGGCATCGTGAGGCGTCAGCACATCTTCTACGTCGGCGGCGGGAGTACCCGCAACCTGCTCGTCCTCTGGCGCGAGTGGGGACTGGACCGGATGCTCAAGCGCGTCTGGACGCACGGCGCGGTGATGTGCGGGCTCAGCGCCGGCTCGCTCTGCTGGTTCGAATCGGGGGTGAGCGACTCGTACGCGCCCGAGCTCCGCCCCATCCGGGGGCTCGGCTGGCTGCGGGGCAGCCACTGTCCGCACTACGACGGGGAGGCGGCCCGCCGCCCGGCCTATCACGCGCTGGTGAAGAGCGGCGAGCTGCCCGCCGGCTACGCCGCCGATGACGGGGCGGCACTGCACTTCGTCGGGCGGCGGCTGGTGCGCGTGGTGAGCTCGCGGCCGGCCGCGCGCGCCTATCGCGTGGCCAAGCGCGGCAGCCAGGTGGTGGAGCGGGAGCTGGACGTCGAGTACCTCGGCGCGCGGCCCCGCCGTCCGCGATCGCGGCGGTAGCATCGGCGAACCAGTCGGCCGTTATCGTCAGGCAGAGCGGTCGACGGCTCTCGTCAGAAAACGGCCCGTCAGGACGGCACAGGCCTGGCGAACACCAGCCGGCGGTTGAACTCGCCGCGCAGCAGCCACATGCTCAGCGCCAGCTGCACCAAGACGGCCCCCAGCGACAGGTACCAGATCCAGTGCAGCTGGAAGCCCGGCATGCGCGACATGATGATCGCCGGCACCGCCACCAGGAGGATGCGGGCGCCCGAGGTGACGAGCGACGGCCAGGTGTTGCCCATCGCCTGGAACATGCTCGAGGCGACGAAGATCAGCCCCGACGCCACGAAGTTCCACGAGATGATCCGCAGGTACTCGTCGCCGACGGCGATCACCGCCGGGTCCTTCGAGAAGACGCCGATCATCGCCGCCGGCGCGATGTGGCACACCAACGCGAAGACGATCATCGTCCCCGTGGCCATGAGCGCCGCGTCCCTGAACGTGTCTTTCACGCGCTGTGCCTGACGAGCCCCGAAGTTCTGCCCCGCCACCGGCGCCACCGAGAAGCCCAGCGCCACCACCGGCATGAAGCCGGCCTGGATCACCCGCATCCCAATGCCGAATCCGGCCTGCGCGGCGGCCCCGAACGGCCGGGCGATCGAGTAGACGATCACCATGTAGAGCGCCATGATCGCGAACTCGAATCCGGCCGGCAGCCCGATCGCGAGCATCTTCCGCCAGAGGTCGAACTTCGGGCCCCAGTCGGCGGTGACGAACTTCAGGTACGAGTCCTTCGCGAAGAAGTAGGCCGTCAGCCACACCATGCCGACGACGATCGCGATCAGCGATGAGATGGCCGCGCCGGCGACGCCGAACGGGTGGCCCGTCACCCAGCCGAAGATCAGGAAGGGCGCCAGGATCATGTTGAGGATAACGGTCGCGGTCGACACGACCATCCCCGGCTTGAAGTTCCCCACGCCGCGCAATCCCGCGCCCATCGCGACCAGGCCGAACTGCAGCGCCATGGCCGGGATGAACCAGAGCAGATACTCGCCCGCCAGCCGGGCCGTCTCGGCGTCGGCGCTCATCGCCACAGCATAACGGGTGCGCACCGCCATACCGACGATGAAGAACAGGACGCCGGTCACCATCGCCAGGACCTGCGACTGGTTGAACATCAGGTGCGCCTGCTCGTGGTCCTTCCGCCCCGCCGCGTGCGACACCACGGTGGTCGTTCCCACGCCGAGCATCTGGCTCAACGCCAGCACGATGAAGGTCAGGTTGCCGGCGATCCCCACCGCTGCAACCGCCGACGTGCCCAGCCGGCCCACCCAGTAGAGGTCGATCAGGAAGTAGAGCGTCTGAAAGATCATTGTCACGAGCATGAAGCCCGTGGTCTTCAGGAGGTGACGCGTGATCGGGCCGGTCGTGAGATCCTGCATCAGGGCACCTCTCCCGCGAGGAAGCGCTCCACCGCCGGCCACACCAGCTCCGGCCGCTCTACGTACGTGAAATGCGCCGCGCGCGGCACCTTGATGAGCGTCGCGTGCGGCAGCGACGTCACCCACTCCTGCACCAGGTCCATCGGGATCGCCTCGTCCTCGCCGTGGACCACCAGCGTGGGCGTCTCGAGGTGGCGCAGCCGCTCGCGCAGGTCCCAGTCGCCGAACGACCCCATCACCACCCGGTTGGTGGTGCCGAGTCCGTAGCGGATGCCGGCCGGGTCGGAGGCGCAGAGGTCCGACTTGATCAGGCGCTGCGTCCGCTCCGGCTCGGCCAGCCGCGGCCGGAGCGCGATCGCCCAGAGGTCGCGACATGCCTGACGAGTGTCGGCGGCGGGATCGGCCAGCCGGCGGCCGGCATCGGCCAGCCGTGCGGACGACGTGCTGTCCAGCCGCTCGCCCATCGCCTTGCCGAACCGCTGCCAGAAGTCCCCGCGCCGCGGCGGCACCGGCCCGAAGAAGACCAGCCGCCGCACCGCCTCGGGATGCGCCAGGGCGTACGAGGCCGCCAGCAGCGGACCGTACGAGTGCGCGACCAGCGTCACGCGCTTGAGACCGAAGTGGCGCCGGACTTCGTCGAGGTCCTGCACCTGGCGGGCCGCGAACAGCCGGGTGGTGTCCGCCGGGAGCTCCGACCGGCCCGCGCCCCGCTGGTCGTAGAAGAGCACCGCGTGCCGGGCGGTGAGCGGCGCGAAGTCGGCGGCGATGCTCTCGAGGTCGACGCCCGGCCCACCGTGGATCGCGATCAGCGTGTCGGGTCCGCGGCCCACCAACCGGTAGAAGAGGCGCGCCGAGTCGGAGGTGACGACGTAGCCCTCCTGCGCCCGGGCCGGCCAGCCGGCCGCGGCCAGGGCCGCGGCCAACGTCAGGCAACGCGCCGCGGTCACTGCGGCACCCGCCACGGCGCGCGCAACTCGGTGCCGCCCCAGGCGATCTTCAGGGTGCCGCTCATCTGCGCGTAGCCGGTGGCCGGCCTCTCGGAGTCCGGGATGAGCCAGATGCTCAGCGACTCCTGCGGCTCGGCAAGCGTGCGGGCGGTCAGGGCCACCCGGCCGACGTCTCGTGGGGCATTGCGGTCGGTCCCCCACTGTCCGGTGCCCGAGTTGACGATCAGCTGCCAGCCGGTTCTCGAGTACAGGATGAAGAGCGTGTAGTCACCGCGCCCGAGCTTGAGGTCGCCGAGCATGAAGTCGACGTCGGTGTGGAGGGTGGTGGCGGTGTTCGCGCCGAAGCGCCAGACGGTGTCGAGCGGAACGAGGCCGCCCTCCACCTTTCGCCCGCGGGCGTGCGGCTGGCCCCAGTTGATCGCGATCCGCGACGGGCCAGTGAGGCTCGCGTCCTCTTCGAACCATTCCGTGCCGATCCGCCTGGCGTTGATGTGGACCTCCACGCTGGCGAAGCTGCTGGCGGCGACACGGATCGGCGGGGTTTGGGTGCCCGCCTGGGCGCGCAGGACGGGCGCGGTACCCAACACGAGGGAGACGATCGCGAGGCCGGACAATGCGGCGTTCTGGGAGCGACGCATGAGACACCTTCCTGTGGTGATGCGGGATTTGGGACGGCTTGAACGTGGGTGAGCGGCGGCCGGCGTTCAAGCCCGGCGATGTAGCGCGCGCCGGGTGGCCGTCCGGTCGAGCCAGGGGCCCAGGGGTGGCGGCAGGTTGCGAAGGTCGCCGGGCGCCGGATAGAATGGCGGCATGAAACTCCGGTTCTTCGCCACGCCGGCGCACTGGCGCCGCTGGCTCGCGCGGAATCACAAGACCACGAAGATCCTCTGGGTCGGCTTCTACCGGCGCGCGTCAGGGCGGCCGAGCATCACCTGGCCGGAGTCGGTGGACGAGGCGCTCTGTTTCGGGTGGATCGACGGGTTGCGCAAGACGGTGGATGAAGTGAGCTACGCGATCCGGTTCACTCCCCGCCGGCCGGACAGCATATGGAGCGACGTGAACACGGCGCGGGTGGCCGAGCTGACCAGGAGCCGGCGGATGCGGGCCGCGGGACTAAGAGCGTTCGCGGCGCGCCTGGCGCACAAGGCCGGTGTGTACGGCTACGAGCAGCGCCGGACCGCGAAGCTCACCCGCGCGGACGAGCGCGTGTTCCGGGTGAACGCCGCGGCGTGGGAGTTCTTCAAGGCGCAGGCGCCGTATTATCAGCGCATCACCAGCTTCTACGTGATCAGTGCCAAGCGCCCCGAGACGAGGGCCCGCCGCCTGGCGAGGCTGATCGCCGACTCGGCGCGCGGGCTGCGGATCGGGCTGTTGCGCAATACCAGGAAAGTCTGACGCGCGCCCCGCGAGGGAGAGCGGGAGCGCCCGTCAGGCGGACTTGGGATGGCGGTCGCCGGCGCCGGCGTCAGGGCACGGCCGCCTCGGTCATGTGGCGCTTCACCCAGTCGACCCAGAGCCGCGAGCGCTCGCGCGAATTCACCGGGTCCGACGACGCGTGGGTGCGGCCGCGGAAGCCGATGAACTCGGTCTCCACGCCGTTGTCCTTGAGGGCGTGGTAGAGTGCCAGCGCCTGGGTGGGCGGGACGCGGAAGTCCTCCATGTTCGACATGACGAGCGTCGGCGCCTTGATCCGTGTGGCGTAGGTGATCGGCGACTGCTCCCGATAGATCTTCGCGCGCCCCTCGGTCCAGGGTGAGCCGCCGAAGTTGTAGCGCCAGGTGACGTTCCCGTCCGACAGGTTGTATTCGTCCTCGAAGCTGGTGACCGGCGCGCCGGCCATCGCCGCCCGCCACTCGTCAGGGTAGTTGCCGGCGAGCCAGGTGGTCATGTAGCCGCCGTACGACCAGCCGGTGACGGTGGCCTTTCCCTTCTGCACGTACGGGCGCTTCCGCAACTCGGCGACGCCGGCCATGACGTCGCGCCCGGGGCCGCGCCCCCAGTCGCCGACGATCGCCGCGCCGTAGGCGTTGCCGAGGTTGTCGCTGCCGCGATAGTTAGGCATGAACACCAGCCACCCCTCGGCGGCCATCAGCTGAGCCAGCGAGTTGTAACTGAGCTTTGATGCCGATGCCGGGCCCCCATGGATGCTGAGGACCAGCGGATAGCTCGCCGTCGGCGAGAAGTTCGGCGGATAGACCAGCACGCCGTCCTCCTCGAACGCATCCGGCGCCGCCGCCTTCCAGGTCACCCGCTCCATCCGCCCCCAGGCGACGTCCTTCGCCCAGGCGTTGAAGTCGGTGAGGCGGCGCGGGCGCGCGTCGGGCGTGTCCATCACGTACAGCTCCGATGGCCGGGTGGGCGTGGTCGCGACGAACACCACCGCCCCGGTTCGCGAGGCGGTGACCTCGTAGCCGTAGGCGCCGTTCACCACCAGGTCGCCCAGGTCGAGGGCGCGGGCCGGCCCGTCCAGCGGCTGCACCCAGACGCCCACCGTCGTGCGGTTGTTGGCGGCGACGACCACCGACTTGCCGTCGGGCATCCACTCGCCGGCGAACGTCATCCGGTCGATCCCCCTCGTGAGGCTGCGGCCGGCTCCGCCCTGGGCCGGCGCGACGTAGACCTCGTTCACCCAGCCGATGTCGCCGCGGCCGTCGCGCGGATACCAGTACAGCACGCTGCCGCCGTCGGGAGAGAAGGTCGGGTTGTTCTCGAACCGGCGGCTGCCGGTGAGCGGCTTGATCGCGCCGGTGGCGACGTCCAGGACCTGGACGCTCACCGAGTCGAGCTTGCCGCTCTGGGGCGCCGGCACCCTGGCGAACGCGATCCGCTTCCCGTCGGGGGACCAGCTGAGGTGCGACGGCGGACTGCCGGGCGGGAGCGCGAACTCGAGGGACCACGACCCGCTCGTCAGGCGGCGGGCCTCGCCGCCCGACAGCTCCTGCAGCCAGATGTGCTGCGGGCGCAGCTCGGTCCGCAGGAACAGGTCCTGGTCGCCGACGTGGAAGGTGGCCGTGTGGCGCGCCTCGCCGGTGCGGGCCGGCGCCTCATCGGCGCTGGCCAGGGCGATCGCCCCGCCGTCGGGCCGCCAGGCGAAGTGCTCGACGCCGGTCGGCATGTTCGTCAGGCGCCTGGTGTCTCCGCCCTGCATCGGCATGAGCCAGACCTGCGAGCGGCCGGCCGAATCGGCGGCGAGGAAGGCCAGCGTCCGGCCATCGGGCGACCAGGCCGGGTCGCCCACCCCGCGGCGCTCGAAGGTCAGCGGGCGGCTGGCGCCGGTGGCGACGTCGACGGCGTACAGCTCGGACTCGTTCCGGTCGGTGTCGTAGTTGGGCCGGCTGACCACCACCGCGACCGTCTTCCCGTCCGGCGACACCTGCGCCCCGCTCAGTCCCACCGCCTTGCGCAGGGTCTCGAGCGTGAACGGCTGCTGTGCCGTCGCGCGCACGGCGGCGGCGGAGACCGCGAGGATCAGGAGACAGGCACTGCGATGGAGATGGACGCGCATGGGGGCCTCGACCGTGTGTGATGATCGGCCGCGCCGATCAGGGTTTCTTTCGCGCCGGCACGGGCGCCAGCTCGATGGTGCACTCCCGCGACTGCCCGCCCTTCCGCACCATGTCCTTCACGTAGGGAATGTTCGCCCTGGTCCGGTACTTCGATTCGTACGCCGCGTCGACGGCGCTCTTCAGGCGCTCGCTCTGCGTCTGGAGGGCACGGACCGGAATCTCACGCACCCGGCCTTCCACCTGGATCGCTCCGCGCGGCTCCACCAGGAACGTCCGGTACCAGCTGCGTGAACTGAAATAGTACGCCCGCACGAATACCCGCTTCTCGACCACCACCGCCCAGATCCCGATGAACCGGTGTGGCGCGCTCCCGGCGCGGATCCGCAGGTACCGGCCGGCACCGATCGCCGACAGAACCGCGGCTGGGAAGCTCCGCGCCGGGCTCATGCGTCCGCCACCGCGCACCGGCCCGCCGTGGCCGTGGCGCCCGCGTTCACAGCACCCACGGAAGCACCGCCCCCGACGCGCGCCGGTAGGCAACGTACTCGTCGCCAAACAGGTCCAGGAGGTTCCGCTCCTCCAGCCGGATCTTGCGCCAGTACGCGTACCCCAGCATCGCCAGCGCGACCAGCGCGTGCCACTCACCCGAGACGAGGGTGGTGCCGAGCAGCATCGCCAGCATCGCCGTATAGATCGGGTGCCTGACGAGGCGGTACGGGCCGGTGCGCACCAGCTGGTGGCCGGCCTTGGCGGTGATCTCGCCGCTCCAGTTTCTGCCGAGGTAGCGCCGGGCCCACGCCGCCAGCAGGAATCCGCCGGCCTGGATGACGAGTCCCACCGCCGCGATCCCCATGGACTCCGGCCAGACGCGGCGTGAGAGCGGCGGAAAACGCACGAACGCCAGCAGCAGCGCGCCATACATGAGCAGCACGTGCATCTGCCGAGAGTGCGCCGACTCGGCGCTCACGGTGGGGGCCGCGCCCCGCGCGGCGGCGCTCCAGTAGACGATGAACGCGATCCAGAGGATCCCGCTGAACCACATCATCTCCCGGAGCCCCGTCGAACCGCCGCGCGCCGAGCGACTGCGTGGTCTACTTCGGCCACAGCCACCCGAAGGTGCCGGCGGTGAGCATCGCGTAGATCAGCCCGTCCACCGTGGCCTTGATCGTCGACGACCAGGCACGCCGGTACCAGATCGACATCTGCCAGAGCCCGAGCGAGTAACAGGCGAAGGCCGTGGTGCCGACGAAGCGGAAGACCTCGAGGTACGGGGTACCGGCGGGCCGCGCGCGACCGGCCACGTACGCCGCGATCACGCTGATCACCACCGAATAGAGGAACCAGTTCGTCAGGTTCTTGCCCATGGGCGTGATTTCGTTCGGCATCACGGTCACCACCATCACCGGGCCCTGCTTCACCTTCTCGGTGAACTCGGGCGACTTCATGTCCTGCATGCTCGCCGGCCGCGGGACCATGTAGTCGCCGGGCGGGATGTTGAGCGGGCGCAGCGCGGCCCGGAAGGCGTCCTCGTTGGCCATCTTCGGGTAGTCGCTCTTGTGCCACGGCAACACCATGTGGATGATCGAGCTGGCGACGAAGACGATCACCGCCGACAGCAGGATGGGAAGCCAGAGCGCGAACAGGCCCGTCATGTCGACCTCCAGGAAGGAGACAACCGGACATCAGGCGCGCCGGGCCGGGCCCGGTCGCGGGTACACGGGTGAGCGAGTCCGTCATCGACCGGCATGCGCCGCCTTCGCGGCCGCCACGTACTTCACGAGTGGCGTGCTCGCCACGACTTCGCCGATCGCGTCGAGCTCGAGGTCCTCGGCATCCTGGAAGCGGATGCACGACTTCCCCATGTCGAGTTTCTTGCCGGCTTCGCGAAAGCAGTCCTTGAGGCGCTGCGTGAGCGCGGGGCTGCCGTAGGCGGCCATGAGGTACAGGCTGATCCCGGTCTTGTGCACGGCCATCGCCGCGTAGCAGAGCGGGTGGCCGTTGTAGGTATCCGGATAGACCGACAGCGGGACTTCGTAGAGGATCATCCGCTGGCGGATCGTCTCGCGATAGCCGCGCGGCAGGTTGCGCTTCACCACGCCGCGCACCGTGGCCACGGCCGAGCGCCTCGCGGCGGGAAGGGCGGCGAGGTATTCGGCGATCGTCTGGACGGGCGAGCGGGGGCTGGGGCTGGGCATGGGCCCCATCACGATACCGCGAACCCGCGAGTCCGGCCAGCGGGCCGGGCGTGGCGCGGCGGACGCTACTGGTCGGCGATCACCAGCGCGATCGAGAAGCCGTCGTATCCCTTGCTCCCCACCGTCTGGATCGCGGTCGCGCTCACCCTCGGCTCGGCCGCGACCACTTCGAGGAAGCGCCGCACGCCCTGGACGTTGGCATCGGCGCTGGCCGCGTCGATCACCGCGCCATCGCGCACCACGTTGTCGGTGATGATCAGGCTGCCGCGCCGGGTGAGCCGGAGCGCCCAGCGGAAGTAGTCGGCGTTGCCGGGCTTGTCGGCGTCGAGGAAGACGAGATCGAACGGGCCGCCGCCGTCGGCCTCGATGCGCGGCAGGGTCTCCAGCGCGCGCCCCACGCGCAGGTCCACCAGCCGCGCCAGTCCGGCGCGGGCGATGTTGGCGCGGGCCACCTCGGCGTGCTTCGGATCGGCTTCGAGCGTGACCAGGCGGCCGTCGTCAGGCAGGGCCCGCGCCAGCCAGATCGTGCTGTAGCCGCCGAGCGTCCCGATTTCCAGGATCCGGCGCGCGCCGCACATCCGTGCGAACAGGTGGAGGAGCTTCCCCTCGGTAGGCGACACCTGGATTGGCGGCAGGCCGGCGGCGGCGCTGGCCTTCAGCGCCTCCGCCAGCGCGGCATCGGGCCTCACGAGCAGGCCGGTGAGGTAGTCCTCCACGGCGGCCCAGCGGTCCGATGGCTCGGTCACGGTCGGCGCTCCAGCAGGTCCCACGCGTTCCCGTACAGGTCTTCGAACACGGCGACCATTCCGTACGGCTCGGCGCGCGGCTCTTCCCGGAACTTCACCCCGCGCGCGAGCAGGCGCTCGTGGTCGCGCCGGAAGTCGTCGGTGTGCAGAAAGAGAAAGACCCGTCCGCCCGTCTGGTCGCCGATCCGCGCGCGCTGCCCGGGTGTAGCCGCCCGGGCCAGCAACAGGCTCGTGTCCGATGATCCGGGAGGCCCCACCACCACCCATCGCTTCCCACCCGGGCGCGGCGAGTCGTCCCGCAGCTCGAAGCCAAGCGTTCCGGTGAAATACGCGATCGCCTCATCGTACTCGCGCACCAGCAGGGTGACCAGGCCCAGCGACTGCGTCACCGCTCACCCCTCCCGGGCGGCCGCCCGCGCGAAGAGCGCGATGGGCAGGCCGACGCCGACGGCGAGTGTGGCTCCGGCGAGCGCCCGCCTGATCGTCATCGCGGCGAGACTTCGGTGCGTCGCCGCGTGAGGTTCGGGCCGGCGCGCCCATCTAATGATGTGGGGCTCGCTCCAGCGGGAGCGCACCAGTGGCGGACAAAAGGACCGGTCACGGATCGGTGCCCAGCGAGGAGAAGTACCCGAGCACGCGATCGCGCGAGCCCTTTTTCGTGTACGCATCCGGCTTGCGCGAGTCGATGACGTCGGCGATCACCGCTGCCACCTCCTCGACGGCCTGGGGCTCGGGGAGGGTGCCCGAGTCCGGCCCGCCGTGGAGTGCGTGCCGGCCGAAGCGGGTCAGCACCACGCCAGGGGAGACGAGCGAGAACTGGATGCCCGGGTGCGTCTGCTGCACTTCCGTCCGGAAGTTGGCGGTGAGGGCGTTGAGAAAGTGCTTGGCGCCGTTGTACGCCGACCGGTACGGCGCGAACGGGATGCGGCCGAGCATCGAGGAGATGTTGATGACGTGGCCGGCGTTGCGCGACTTGAAGTGCGGCAGGATTTCCTGCGTGCCGTAGAGCGCCGTCAGGACGTTGACCCGCATGATCTGGTCGATGTCTTCATCGGTGAGCTGCGAGGGCATGCGCGAGATGCCGAGCCCGACGTTGTTCACCCACACGTCGACCTGTCCGAAACGGGCCAGTGATTCCGTCACCACCCGCTGCACCTCGGCGCGGCCGGTCACGTCGGCGACGATCGGCAGCGCCTTCGCGCCGCAGCGGCCGGCCACCGCCCGCAGCTCGGCCTCACGACGCGCGACCAGGACCACGGCATCGCCGCGCCGGGCCAGGAATTCGCCGGTCGCGGCGCCGATGCCGTCGCTCGCGCCGGTGATGACGATGATCCTAGAAGTCATACTTGTCTCTGAGCCGGGCGATGGTGGTGATGTTGCGGAAGGTGACCGACACCTTGAGCGCCTTTTCGAAGACGACGTTGGAGACGGTCGACTCGCCCTGTCCTTTCAGGCAGAGCCACCAGAGTTCGCGGCCGTTCACGTGGAAGTGGTCGATGTCGGTCCGGAGGGCCGCCAGCGCCCTGATCGCCGCCGAGCCTAACGGTTCAGCGAGGAATCCGACGCTCAGGGTGGTGGCGGCCTTCCGGAGGGCGTCGGTGAACGGCCGCCAGGCGGCCACCGCCCCGACCTCGTCTCCCGTCCGGATGAAGGTCTTCACCTCGTAGCCGAGGCCGTCGAGCAGGCGCCGTTCGATCTTCCGTTCGAGGGGGCCGGTCCGCGTCACCCGCGACGAGAAGATCACGTTGCCGCTGGCGATGAACGTCTCGACGTCCTGCAGGCCCAGGGCGACGAAGTGGCGGCGCAGCGTGTCCATGGTGACGACGTGGCCGCCGACGTTGATGGCGCGGAGGAAGGCGACGAGGCGCGGCATGGCCAACCGAAATTACCGGTGGGACCGGGGCGCGCAACGGCGAGTGGAGGGCGGAAGTCGGAGGTCGGAGGTCAGAGGTCGGCGGTCCACACCGCAGTTTTCTCGTTTCTCGTTTCGCCCCTTACCTGACCGTCCATCCCGCGCTGAGCACCGCGATGCCCCAGGCCAATCGTTCCCGCCACCACTGCGGCGCGTGGTTGCCGCCCGGCACTTCGGTGTACGTCACGTCGTAGCCCCTGGCGAGCAGGGCGTCGTGAAAGCGCCGGCTGGCGTCCCTGAAGTTCGGGCCCGAGCCGCCCAGGGTGGGATGGTCTTCCAGCTCGCCCACGTCGAGCACGAACCGGACATCGGCACGCGGCGCCGCACGCACCCACGTCGTCAGCCACTCGTACGGCGCGCCGTTCGACGCTTCCGCACCCCGCCAGAAGGCGCCGCTCTGCGACCAGACATTCCCGAACAGGTCGGGGCGGGTGAGCGCGACGTACGCGGCGGCGAGTCCGCCGGCGCTCGAGCCGGTCACGATCACGCGGTGTGGGTCGCCGGTCACCCGCCACCGGCTCCGCACCCAGGGGAGCAGCTGCCCGCCCAGGAAGCGCGGCATGCGCGCGGCGTTGCCGAGGTCGGCGATGCGAACGGCCGACGTCGAGTCGTCCACCAGCACCGCGACGAAGGCCGGCGTCCGGCCCGCCGCGATGAGCGAGTCGAGGGCCATGGGAAGCGGCATCGTGTCGCGGTACTCGTCGCCGTCGAAGGCGACGATCAGCGGATAGGGGGTGGCCGCGTTGGCATTGTAGCCCGACGGCGTGTACACCCAGATCCGGCGCGGCCGCTGGTACGACGAGTCGTACAGCACGAACTCCTCGAGCCGTTGCGCGCAGGGCACGCGAGCCGCGCGGGCGGGCTTGGTGCGCATCCATTTGGGAAGGAGGTCGAACGGCGAACCGACGTCGGTCTCCTGTTCGTAGCGGCCCAACAGGCTGTCGCCGCGCGGCGTGAGGTCGAACGCCGGTCCGTGGAATCCGTTGTGCCAACGCAGGTGGATGCCGCCACCAGTCACCGGCTCCCACCAGCTGAACAGCGAGCGGCGATGCAGCTGGGCGCTGTCGGTGAGGCCGGGGACGCGCAGCGCGCGCCCGCCCGGATGGCGCCGACTGACGTCTGGGTTCGGGCTCGCCACCAGCTGGATGATCGCGCTCTCCCCGCTGTGGGGGCCGGCGGAGTCGTAGGACGTCCAGGTGAAGTAGGGCGCGTCGAACTGGAAGCAGCCGGCTCCGATCACTTCATCGGTCGCGCCCTTGCAGCTCGCGAGGAACCCAACGAGCGTCGCGGCGGCCGCGCGCGCGTAACGCGAGCTGGCAGCGGTCACTCGACCTACGGGCGGCGCGCGCCCGTGGAACCGGCGGCCGTCCGCTCCCGCGCCTGCAGGCCGCGCAGCGCGCCGGCGATCATCCGGTTCACCGCGGCCAGCGAGAGTCCGCCCTCGTCGGTGTCGGGAATTGTCGCGAAGCCGATCGCCGACGCCTTGGAATAGCGGCGGAAAATCGCTTCGAAGAGGGACGCCAGCTCCTCGCTCGACGGTCCGTTCGGAACCTTGTTCACGTGCCCCATCACTTCGCGCGGATCGAGGACGTCCATGTCGATGTGGACATAGATCTTGTCGGTGATCCGGCTCAGGCGGTCGAGCTGCGCGAACACGGCCGGCGCCTGGTGGCGCAGGTCGTCGACGCTCACCTGCACGATGTGCGAGCTGTCGAGCAGCTGCTGTTCCAGCGGATCGACGAGCCGCACGCCGCCCATCACGACCTGCGTGTCGGCGAGCGGCGGGTCGAGGTGCGCGTCCAGCCGCAGCCTCCAGAGCGCTCGGCCGGTCGCGACCGCCACCGGCATTCCGCCCAGGTTGCCGCTGCGGGTGGTCTCCGGCGTGTTGAAGTCCGGGTGGGCATCGAGCCAGAGCATGCCGACGCGGACCGGCGCGGCGCCAGGCCCCGAGTGCTGGAGGCCGGCCACCAGTCCCGGCATCGAGGGGCAGGTGGCGAGCAATCCGACGGTGAACCATCCCTCGCGCTCGTTGGCCGCGACCTGGTCCGCGAAGTGCCCTAACGCCATGCCGAGCCGTTTCCAACCGCCGTATTCGGAGTCTTCGACGGCGGTGAGGGCCGTCTCCTGGACGCGGACGGTGGCCCCCAGGCCGGCGAGGATCTGCTGGATGCCGCCGCCGGCCATGGTGCGCGGCCCTCGTGAGATCCCGTTGGGCAGGAAGGGCTGCTGGGCGAGGGCGACGCGCAGTGAGCCGTCGGGGGCGGTGTAGCGCTGGGCGCCGAGGCCGGCCGGCGCGAGGCAGGGCAGCGTGAGGCACGCCGCGGCGAGCCCGGCGGCGCGCATCAGTCGCCGCCAGCCGGCCGGCTCGTCAGGCATCATCGTGCCCGCCGCCGGGCTACTTCGCCCCGGCCGGCGCGTACTCGAAGTCGTAGAAGTGCTTGCCATCGGTGATCGTGATGCTCAGCGTCCCGGTGATTCCGGCCAGTCCGTCGGTGCCGGAATCCGGCACCACGGTAATGCTCAGCGACTGCGCGCCGCGCGCCATGGTGCCCATGTGCTGCAGCAGGAAGCTGCCGTGCCGGCCGGCGAGCGTTCCGGTCACCCGCTCCACTGCCACGTACGCCCCCGACCCCTTCACCGCCGACATGGCGGTGAGCATCTCGCCGCTGCCGGTCCCGTCCAGATCGCCGTGGTACTGCTTGACGATCGACATCCGGCCCAGCGTCTCCTTCGTCGCGCTGTCGGTGATCGCCTGCGGGGTGAGCTGGACGTCGAAGGTGCCGCGGGCGTGGATCGTCACCGGTTTCTCCCTGGCTGGCGCCGGCGGCGGGCTCTGCGCGCCCGCTGCCCGGCCGGCTCCAGCCAGCAGGCTCAGGCCCACGAGACATCCCGCCGCGATTCGCCCGGTACGTTGCATGAACACTCCGAAGTTCAACAGTGAGGGGAAATCTGCCGGGTCCGGCCGCCCGCGCACCAGTCCCGGCGGCCGCGCCCGTCAGGCGCGCAGCCCATCGCCGCCCATTCGCGGCCCCAGGCGCGCCTGCACTTCCGCCGAGGACAGCACCGGCATGACCTCGAAGTCGACGAGGTCCGCCCACTGGGCCATCCACTCATCGAGCAGCCGCCGGTCGGCCGACTCCATCACCTGATAGCAGCGCGACAGGTCTTCGGTGACCCAACTCCCCACGTAGTGCAGTCCCTCGGGCGCCAGCCGGCCGCGCTCGCGAAACCGCCGGTACACCGGGACGGGATTCCGGTCGCGATAGTGCTCGATCACCAGGTACTGCACGCTCGATCCCTCCGCATTGCCTAACGAAAAAACGCCAGCCAGCCCAGCAGCCCGCTCAGGGCGATGGCGCCGACCCCGCCAACCCGGAACGTCCACGCGCGCTCCGGGGTCACCCGCGCGTACACCCGCAGGCTGAACTCCGGCAGGGCCAGCCGGACCAGCCCCTTCAGCACCTGGCCCCAGCCGACCAGGGTCAGCACCACCGGAAGTCCCGACCAGACATTGTGGAACGAGACGATGAACGCGCCAAAGGCGAGGCTCATCACTCCCTCGACGAACATGCCGGCCCGTCCCTTGCCGCGCAGCGCCGTGAACCACTCCACCCACACCATGGGCTGCAGGAGGTGGGAGACGCCGATGACCAGCAGGAAGAGGGCGGCGAAGATCTCGGTGGCTCGTTCCACGTCACCCGCCCGCGCCGACGGGTTCCCGCCGCCTGCGCCATCCGAACAGCACGACCGGCGACACGATCGCCGCCGTCACCAACCCGGTGATCAAGTTGGTCCAAAGGTTGGGCGCGTACACGATAGTCGCCAGCGTCGCGGTGAAGACCACCAGCCCCGCCCAGCTCACCAGGCTCGCGAACAGCCACCGCCGCCGCGGCCAGAGCGCGTACAGCGCGAACAGGGCGACGGTCGCGTAGCACCCCGCCGTGACCCCCACCAGCCGCTGCCAGATGGTGGCCGTATCGAAGATGTCGCGCCAGTTCCCGAAACCGAAGTACACGCTGGCGACGAGCACGGCGCAGACGACGACACTGGTCACTCGGCGCACAATCACCTCCATCAGCCGGGGGCGAACTCAGCACGACGTCAACTTCCCGCCCGAACCCCCTATTTTCCAGCCCCGCGCACGGCGATACCTTCCTCCTCTCTTTCTTCGCTTCGCGGGGCCGGCACCGGCCGGCTCCTGGAGACGACCCGCCATGAGACCTTCACAGACGCGCCCGATCACCGCGGCCCTGGCCGCCGCCGGCGTCGCGTGGACCTGCCTCCACGCTTCCCTGGGCGCGGCGCAGGCGCCGCCGGTCCCGCCGTCACGGCCGGCCGACGCGGCCCAGAGCGAATCGGCGTACGTGGCCCGGGCGCGCGCCGACAGCGCGCTGCATCCGTACACCGAGTCCGACGTCTTTTTCATGTCGGGGATGATCGGCCACCATGCCCAGGCGATCGTGATGGCGAAGTGGGCCCCCACCCACGGCGCCAGCCCGTCGGTGCGCACCCTCTGCGAGCGGATCATCAACGCCCAGCAGGACGAGATCGCCGCGATGCAGACGTGGCTGCGCGATCGCCGCCAGACGGTGCCGGACGCGCAGCCCGGCCCGATGAAGATGATGATGAACGGCATGGAGCATGAGATGATGATGCCCGGCATGCTCAGCGACGCGCAGATGAAGGAGCTGGACGCGGCCAGGGGTCCGGATTTCGACCGCCTCTTCCTGACCTTCATGATCCAGCATCACCGCGGCGCCCTGACGATGGTCAAGGAGCTGTTCGGCACGCAGGGCGCCGCCCAGGACGCGACGGTCTTCAAGTTCGCCTCCGACGTCAGCGTCGATCAGACCACCGAGATCAACCGCATGGTCCAGATGCTGACGGCGCTCCCGGCCGCGTCATCCGTGCGATGAGTACCACGTCACCCGGTCATCCATTTCCAACCAACTTCTTCCGCGCTCCGGAGCACTCGCCCATGGCATCCGCGCACCACGATCTCCGCATCCACCGGACAGCGACCCTCACCACGCTGCTCTCGCTGTCGCTCGCCATCGGAGCGTCGTCGGCCCCCGCGGCGGCCCAGGCGAAGGCCGGCGGCCCGTCGCCGGCGACGGCGCCGAGCCCGGATCCGCGCGTCGGCCTCCGCGCCGGCCTGCACGATGCCGCGGAGGCGTCGTGGAACATGCGCCTGGTCTCGGCCACGCCGCCTTCGGAGAAATTCGTCAACGGCATCAACTCGGACCTGACCTTCACGGGCCCGTACGCGATTCAGGGGAGTTTCAACGGCTACCAGATCTGGGACATCTCGACGCCGAGCCATCCCGTCCTGAAGACGGCGTACTTCTGTCCGGCGTCGCAGAGCGATGTGTCGGTGTACCGGAACCTGCTGTTCGTGTCCGGCGAAGACCTCACCGCGCGCCTCGACTGCGGCGCCCAGGGAGTGAAGGACACCGTGAGCAGCGAGCGGCTGCGCGGACTGCGGGTCTTCGACATCAGCGATATCGCCAATCCAAGAAACGTCGGCAACGTCCAGACCTGCCGCGGGTCGCACACCCACAGCGTGCTGGTCGACCCGAAGGACCCCGACAACGTCTACGTCTACATCTCGGGCTCGGCCGACGTGCGGTCACTGAGGGAGCTGCCCGGCTGCATCGACGCCGCGCCCACCCAGGACCCGAACTCGGCGCTCTTCCGCATCGAGGTCATCAAGGTCCCGCTCGCCCATCCCGAGCAGGCCGCGGTGGTGAGCTCGCCGCGGATCTTCAACGAGCTGGTGGCGCCGGCCCGGCACGGCCAGGCCCCGGAGGACATCGCCGCCGCGAAGAAGTCGGCCGACTCGGCGCGCGCGGTGGGCGGATTCACCGCCATGCGGAACGGCCTGGAGGTGGTCCTCTCGTCAGGCTTCATCCAGCCGCTGCTGGACAGCGTGGTGAAGGCGCGCGCCGGCACCGGCCCGGCCACCGGCGCCGACAGCGCCGCGCTGCGGTCGGCGGTTCCGGAAATCTACGCGAGGCTGTTCGGCCAGACGCCGGCCGTCACCGCCGGACCGCGGCCCGGACCCACCCAGTGCCACGACATCACCGTCTATCCGGCGATCGGACTGGCGGGCGGCGCCTGCGAGGGGTACGGGCTGCTGCTCGACATCAGCGACCCGGCGCACCCGGTCCGGATCGGCGCGGTGGCCGACTCGAATTTCTCCTACTGGCACTCGGCGACGTTCAACAACGATGGCACCAAGCTCCTCTTCTCCGATGAGTGGGGCGGAGGACGGGGAGCCAAGTGCCGGGTGACCGACAAGCACGAGTGGGGGGCGGACGCGATCTTCACGCTGGTCAATGGGAAGTTGCAGTTCCAGAGCTACTACAAGATGCCGGCGGCGCAGACACCGCAGGAAAACTGCGTGGCGCACAACGGCTCGCTGATCCCGATCCCCGGCCGCGACGTGATGACGCAGGCCTGGTACCAGGGCGGCGTCTCGGTGTTCGACTGGACCGACGCCGCGCATCCCCGGGAGATCGCCTACTTCGATCGCGGCCCGGTGGACCCGGCGCGCCTGACGCTGGCCGGCTCGTGGTCCACCTACTGGTACAACGGCGTCATCGTCAGCTCCGAGATCATGCGCGGCCTGGACATTTTCGAGCTGACGCCGAGCGCGTTCGTCTCGCGGAACGAGATCGACGCGGCCAGGACGGTGCACTTCGACTACCTGAACACCCAGGGGCAGCCGCGGCTGGTCTGGCCGGCGAGCTTCGCGGTGGCGCGCGCGTACGTCGACCAGCTCGAGCGGTCGAAGGGCCTGACGACGGGCCGGATCGCGGCGGTGCGGCAGGCCCTGGCCGGCGCCGAGCGCGCGAAGGGGGCCGGGCGGCGGGTGGCGCTCGCGCGACTGGCCGGCCGGCTGGACGGCGATGCGCACCAGTCCGGGGACGCGGGGAAGGTGCGGATGCTGGCGGGCGAGGTGCGGGAGCTGGCCGCCGCGTCGCGCTGACCGGGGGCGGCCGCCGCGACCGCGGCGGCCGCGTCAGTCATCCACGGCGCCCAGGCCGCGCAGGTACGCCGCGATCGCGGCGTACCGCGCCGCCCGCTCATCCGCCGCGCCCTCGCTCCGATAGTACTCGGCCCAGCCTAACGGTGTGCCGTGGTGGGCCGTGTCGTGCACGTCCAGCCGTGCGCCGGCGTCCACCAGGACCCGAACCGCCTCCAGCGACCCCGAGCACACGGCGTGGTGCAACGGCCGGCCATGCGAGTACAGATCCTTGCTGGCACGGTTCACGTCGATGCCCAGCGCAATCATGCGGCGCAGCGCCTCGGCCTGCCCCCTGAGCGCCGACAGGACGAACGCGCATTGGCGGTCGCGTTTGTTGGTCGCCGGGGCGAGACGGGCGACGTCGTCCCAGCGGCCCAGGCAGAGCGCGGTGGCCAGCGTCAGCTTCGCGCCCCGCTCAACGAGATGAGCGGCGGCCGCGACGTGGCCGTTCACCAGGGCGTTGTCCGGGTTGCCGTGCGGGGACACCCCGGCGTCCACCAGTACATCGATGAGCGCGATCTGGACGCCGCGTTGGCTCGCGATCCACGACCACGACACCAGCGACAGCGCGTAGTCGAGCTGCTTCTGCAGGCTGCCGACGCGCTCGCGCCGCGCCGCCCCGATAATCGCGCGCGCCACTTCGGCGATGTTCGCCGGCAGCGTGCCGTTCCGCACCGGGTCCTCGGCCACGAACCAGAGCAGCCAGGGCTTCTTGAAGAACCCATCGAGCGCGCCGCCCACTTTGTCGCGCAACCACGCGCCCGGCCGAGTGAGGCGGTCGCTGAGCAGGCGCGGCTCTCTGGCGAGGAGGCGCTCCAGCGCGGGCACGTCGCCGGTGTCGATCGCGGCGATCGCTTCACGAAAGAGCGCGTCGAGATCTTCGCGGCCGCTCACGGCCTTGCGACCCGGAGTCGCGGCAGCCACCGCCGCACCGTCACGCGATACCTGGCGTAGTCGTCGCCGAACAGCCGCGAGAGCGTGGGCTCCTCGTACCAGACCACGAACGTGTGAGTCGCGACGAGGAACAGCCCCACGTATCCCAGGAGTGGGAGCGAACGGTAGAAGACAGCGGCGCCGCAGAGCGCGAGGACCGCTCCGATGTACATGGGATTGCGCACGTACCGATACGGACCACGAACCACCAGCGTACGGGGCGGATCGAACGGCGCGGGCGTGCCCCGGCCGATGAGCGCGAACGTCGCGATGCACCACAGGGCGAGCACCGCACCCGCGAGTCCCACCGCCATGCCGGCGACCTCGACGGGGCCGATGCGCGCCGGCGTCGCGATGCCTGACCACCGGAGTATCCGCCCCGGGACGAAGACGAGGAGGAGGCCGATGAACAGCGTCGCGTAGGTGATTGCACGGGCGAGCACGAACATGAGCGTTGAGAGACCGCCGCGGGGCGGTCACATCACCTCGGGTCAGACCCCCTTGAGCGCGACCTGGAACGTGCCGGCGAAGCCCGCGCCTTGCTTCACGAGCGCCAGCATCAGCTGCGAGCCGCCAGCCCGGAAGATCTCGTCGCCGCCGTTGCGCGTGGAGCGGGAGCCTCGCCCCGCGTAAGGCGGCTGCTCGAACACCCGGTCCGTCAGGGCGTCATCGAAGTAGAACTGGGACGTGAAATCATATCCCGGCGTCTGCCCCGCCGGCGAGCGCACCTTGAAGTGGATGTGCACGGTGCGCCCCGCGTACCAGCCGGGATAGATCGTCGTGAAGCGGGAACGGCCCCGGGCATCGGTCAACTGGTACCCACGCAGGAACTGCTTGCCCTTGGTGTCGAAGCCCGGATCCTGGACATCGGAGTAGACCCCGAGATGGTCGCAGTGCCAGAGGTCGACCTGCGCGCCGGCCACCGGGACGCACGCGGCCCCGGCGAGCTTCGAGATCATCAGCGTGAGGTCGAGCGGAGTACCCGGACGGACGCTGCCGTCGGATGGGTCGGCGCGGAGATCACTCCGGTGCAGGCGCTCGTCGACGAAGTACGGACCCTCGGTCTGCGCCGGCCGCACGACGCACCCGGCCGAGCCCGTGGCGCCCTGCGCCCAGCTTCGCCGCGAGCTCGCCAGCAGCCCCAGGCCGCCGGCGCCGAGCAGCGCCACTGCCTGACGACGGGAGAGGAGTTGGCCGGTCGGGCGATCGTCGGAATCCATGGAAACCTCGTGAGGGAGCGTGAAGGCCGCCGACCAGGTCGCGGACGGTGATCCATGCGGCTCGGGCAGCGCCGGCATCAGTGAGCACGAAGAGAGTGTACCGCGACCCATCACGTCGCGCCACGCGCCACGGGATCATGGCAACCGAGGCACGGACCGGCGGTTGATCCGCATCCCCGCCTCTTCCATGAGACAGACATACAGGGCCAGCGGTGGGAGGCCCATCCGCGCCCGGCGTGCTTCGAGTCCGGTCAGATCGCTCGTGGGCGCGAAATGGAAGAGTGTGTCGCGGCCCAGGTTGAACTGGGTTCCGTAGGTCTGGGGTTTTCCCTGGTGCACCAGGACCCGGTCCTCGAGCATGGCGAGCGCCTCGGGTGAGATCTCGCCCGGCGGCAGCGCTCTCGCCAGCGCGAGCACCCGCTCCTGCAGCGGCCAGTTGTGCTGGACGACGAGCATCGCCGCGTCGGCGCCGGCCGCTCCCACCAGCGAGCGAGTCGGGAGGCCATACCGCTCGAGGATGCCGGCGAGGGCGCCGGCCAGCGATGAATCGAGCGCGATCAGCTGTCTGGCGTAGTTCGTGTCGGCGACGCGCGCACCGAAGTCCTGGCGCGCCGCTTGATCCTGCTCACGCAGCGCCAGCAGGACGTGGCGCAGGGAGTCGTTGCTCCACCGTTGGCCGCTCTCCGCCTGCCAGGCGCGGCTCACAAGTGCCCACGGCGCGTTCGAGTCGAGCGGCGGGCACGCCGGCGTCTGGCCCGTGACGCGGGCGGGAAGGACGAGCAGGGCGAGCGCGAGCGAGACGGTCACGAAGCTCGCGGGAAGCGTCACCGGCGGCGGGCTGGTGCGGACCGGAGGCCTCATCCGGTACCATCGTCAGGCAATCTTGCCGAGGTCAGCTCGCCAACGAGCGGATACCGGAAACAGCCGGTGACGTGGTCGTTGACCAGTCCCACCGCCTGCATGAAGGCGTAACAGATCGTCGACCCGACGAACTTGAAGCCGCGCCGCTGGAGCTCGCGGCTCAGCGCGTCGGACTTCGCGGTCCGGGGCGGGATCGCCCTGAGCGAGCGCCGGCGGTTGACGCGCGGCGCCCCGCCGACGAAATCCCAGAGCCAGGCATCGAAGCTGCCGAACTCCCGCTGCACGGCCACGAACGCCCGGGCATTCCCCACCGTGCTCTGGATCTTGAGGCGGTTGCGGACGATCCCTTCGTTCGTGAGCAGGCGCTCGATCCGTGCCGGTGTGAAGCGCGCCACCCGCGACGGATCGAAGCCCAGGAACGCCTCACGATACGCCTCGCGCTTCTTCAGGATCGTCTCCCAGCTCAGGCCGGCCTGCGCCCCCTCGAGCGTGAGGAACTCGAAGAGGATCCGGTCGTCGTGCACCGGGACCCCCCACTCCACGTCGTGATACGCGACGCTCAGCGGCGTGCGCGCCCATCCGCAACGAACCACGGTATCCTCCGGCACCCGGTGACTGCGCTCGCGACTCCGTGCTACGCTACCACCCGGCGCGACGTTCCTCAAACGGCCAGGCGGCCGAGGGCGACGCGCAGTACCTCGCGGGCGCGACCACACCTCAATGCGCCGTTGCATGGGTGATGTCAGACAAGCGCCCAGGGGTGGCCGGACGCGCCATTCCTGCCGATCTTTGTCCGGCCGCTTCCCGGCCGGCCGCTCGCACTCAGCCGGCGCGATCCGCCGCGCGGCCAGGACACACTCATTGAGGCGCCGACATCGACAGTGGGGGAGAGACGATGCAAGGGGCTCAGCCTGACACGACCGCCCGCCGCCCGTGGCGCAGCACGGCCGCGATCGTCGTCGCGTTTCTCGCGGTCGCGATCGTCTCGCTCGCCACCGACCAGGTGCTGCACGTCCTCAAGGTCTATCCGCCCTGGGGCCAGCCGATGTCCGACCCGCTCTTCGGCCTGGCGACTGCCTATCGAGTGGTCTACACCATCGCCGGCGGCTGGCTGGCCGCCCGGCTCGCGCCCAACCGACCGATGTGGCACGCGATGGTGCTGGGCGTGGTCGGCCTGGTCGTCGCCGGCGCCGGCGCGGCGGCGACCTGGAACCGCCCCGACCTCGGCCCCGCTTGGTATCCGCTCGCCCTCGTGGTCACCGCCGTGCCCTGCTGCTGGCTGGGCGGCGTGCTGTACCGCATGCGGCACCGCGACGGCTGAACCGCCGCCGCCGGCGGTCACGGCTTGTATGGAGCCAGCAGGCCGGCTGTCGCGGCCTGGACCATCGGCGCGTAGAGAGGAGAGGGGGCTCCCGAGTCCGCGGAGGTGTTGAACGCGACGATCGCACCGGTCCGCGTCTCCGGCGACATCGCCGTGAGGAGATGAAAGCCCTGCTGGTCGCCCGTGTGGTAGACCACGCGACGGCCCCGCTCCACGGTGATGAAGAACGACAGGCCGAAGCTGGTCGTGGCCGAACTGTCGGAGGAGACGGCCACCACCGGGTTCCACATTTCCTCGAGGGTGCTGCGCTTCAGCACCTGCTCGTACCGGCGGGAACCGGCCGTGTCGCCGGGGGCCGCGCCGATGAGGAAGGATGCCCACCGCGCCGCGTCCGCGAGGGGCGCGTTCCAGCCGCTGTTCGCCGTCGTTATGCCTGTGTGGAACTCTCGGCTGTTGGTGATCAGCGTGTCGCGCGGGCGGCCCATCACCGTGTCGCGGATCCGCGTGTAGCTGTTGGAGCGGAACGACTCCAGGAAATACGGGGTGCGATTGAAGTAGCTCCGGGTCATGCCGAGCGGCGTCCAGAGGTTCTTCTGGATGTACACCTGGTACGGGTCGCCGGTGATCAACTCGATGATCCGGCCCAGGTAGATGAATCCGGGATTGCTGTAGCCGAAGCGAGAGCCTGGCGCGAAGACGAGCTGCTGGTACGGCATCATCGCCACCAGCTGTTCCCAGTCGGTGGGCTCGAACGGCTCCCACGGTTCCCCGCGCCGGTATCGCCAGGTGGGATTCTGGAAGCCCGACGAGTGCGACAGCACCATCCGGATCGTGATCGCGTCCATCGACCCGAACGGATTGTGCACGCGCCGCAGCTCGGGGATCCAGCGCGTGACCGGGTCGTCGAGCGACAGGAGGCCGCGGTCGCGCAGCTGCATGATCGCGACGGCGGTCATCGTCTTGGTGGTCGACGCCCAGTGGAAGAGCGTGTTGGTGTCGACGCGCTGGCCGACCTCGCGGTCGGCGAAGCCCGCTTCCTGGTGCGCCACCACCCGGCCGTTCCGGAGGTAGAGCGCGCTCCATCCGACCACGCTGTCATCGCGCGCGTAAGCGGTGGCCGCCCGCACGAACGCCTTCCACGCCGCCGCCGGGTCCGGCGGAAGGGGCGCCGGCGCGTTCTGCGCCAGCAGGGGAAGGGGCAGCGTCGCGAGGGCGATCAGGGCTCGTGCGTTCATTCGGGTATTCCGCTCGCTCCGACCGACCGCGCCCGCACCTCCTCCGACGTCAGACCATAGAGCGGTGGCGTGGGCACCTGCAGCATGTTGAGCATCAGGTAGATCTGTCCCCGGTGGTGGGCCTCGTGCTCGGTCATGGAGCGGAGCCACTTCCAGGTGGTGATGCCGACGCCGGCCGGCGTCCGGCACTTCCGCTGGAGGTCGGCGTCGCCGAGCGCGGCGAAGATCTCGCGGGATTCCGTGTCGAGCCGGTCGAGGAGGGCGAGCACGGCGTCCCGTCCATCGGCGAGGTCGCGGCCGCAGCCGTGGTAGCGGCTGGGTCGTCCGGCGACCGTCTCGGCGTACATGTCGCGCTCGATGGCGGCGAGGTGACGGACCAGGTCGCCGAGCGTGAAGGCGCCGGGGCGGAAGGTCCATTCGATGCGGTCGGGGGGGATGCAGGCCGCCACCCGCCGGGTGCGTTCGCGCAGACCGTCCCAGTAGTCGAGGAAGTGGCTGACCGACCGGATCTCCATCGCGACGAACCCTCCCGTCGTTTCCGTTGACCTAACGGCTGGCGCCCGATTCCGGCGCGGCGGCATTCCGGCGGCGCCGCGAGCGCATCCAGAACGCCGCCAGCGTCACCACGGCGCTGGGCAGGAAGACCCATCCCGCCTCGCTGCCGATCACGGCCCAGCCGCGCCGGGTGAAGAAGGGCTGCACGCCGATCGGCGAGACTTCGATCGGGCGCCATGGGAAGAAATACCGCGTGGCGTCGAACGGCGCAAAGAACGCGACCCCGAGCCCGCCGTTGGTCAGCGCGTCGAGCACCCCGTGGGACGCACCGGCGAGGAAGAGGAACGCGAGCACGCGGGACCACTGCCCGGGAGGCACGGCACGGCGCACAATGAGCGCGGCCGCGCCGGCCATGACGGCGGCGAACGCCAGGGAATGCGTCAGCCCACGGTGCCCGAGCACGTGCTCGTACGGAATGCCGAAGCGAAAGGCGAGCACGTCGACGTCGGGGAGCACGGCGCAGGCGACGCCGGCGATCCAGCAGCTCCGCGGCGTCCGGTCGGGCAGGGTCAGCGAACCGATGGCGGCCGCGACGGCGGCGTGGGCGAAGGCGGACGCCACCCGTCACGAACTGCCGGTGGGCACGATCCCGGCCGTCTCCACCATCAGGATGACCGTCCGCTGCGGCGCCCGCGGCCGGTGCATCACGCCCCTGGGCACCACGAAGCCCTGCTGCGGGTCGAGCGTCACCGTCCGGCCCTCGAGCTCGATGATGAACTGCCCGGACACGACGTAGAAGAACTCGTCGTCGTCGTCATGCTTGTGCCAGTGATACTCGCCCTGTACCACGCCCAGCCTCACGATGGAGTCGTTCACGCGGCAGAGGGTCTGGTTGTACCAGGGGAAGGTGCACGCCTGCACCAGCGCGCCGACGTCGATCGTTTCCAGGGCGGCGTGCAGGACGTTCAGGCGGGTTTCGTAGGGGAAGGGCTGGTGTGCCGACACAATTGTCGCTCCATGCTGTGAGAGTCCAGTGAAGACCACCGGCACCCTTGGCCGGTCCGTAGCTACCTAACGTCGAAGCGTGATCCCGGGCGGCAGCACGGCGCGGGCGACGTCCAACCGGCCCCCGGAAACCGGTACGTCCACCACGATGCTGTCCATGTCATAGTCCGGCAGGAGAATGAGCCGGATCGCCGGCCTCGATGCCGGCGACGTCGCCGTCCCCGCCGCCGCATCGAAGTCGCCACCCAGGATCAGGACTCTCTCGATTCGGCAGCAGTGGAGCAGTGTGTCCGCCTCGATGAGGAGCGCACGGTCGACGGGGCCCCCCGGCGCTCCGAATTGGAGCACGCCTCCAAGCCCCCGGTTCGACGCCTGCTCGTCAGGCTGGAGCGCCGACCAGGTGTCCAGAAAGCCAATGTAGCGGCTGTTCTTCGAGCCGGATTCCTCGAACTCTACCAGTGGCAGCGACGACCGGAAGTCGCGGGCGCCGGTGCGGATGTTGAAGTAGGAGAACGCCTCACGGACGTCGCAGCACCCCGGGTGTACGGCGCGATAGAAATTCGGATTTGATCGCGCGTCGAGGTCGCCGGGGGCGGCGACAGCAGTTGCCTTCCAGTCTGGCACCCGGTTCAGATCGCGCTTACCAACCCAGCCGCTCAGGCTCAGCGTGTGACACCACTCCGCCTCGCCGCCGCACCACGTGGCGCTGTCCCGCTCGAGTATCACCAGCCAGTCAGTGGATTCCGGCGCCAGCCGCGACACGAGCCACCGCCGATTCACGACCACGGGGGAAAGGGTGTCGGTCGTATCGTTGCGAAACAGTACTGCCGACTGCTCCGGGCGCGCGGGTGCCTCCCTGCACGCCCACGCCAGCGCCAAGCCAAGGAGTGCGAGCAACCGTCGGCTCTTCATGGGTGCCCGCACGGACTCACGGCTCGAGCGGCCAGGTGAGCTCGGTGCGCCACGCCGCCGCGTCGGGGCTCGACTCCGGCCCCGCGACGTAGCTCTCCCAGAGGTCCGGCGCCGCGGTGTGCCCTTCGGCCTTGATCCACGTGCCGAACTCACTCCACGCAAGGGGAAGTCCCTCGTACGGACCGTGATAAATCGTCCGCGCCACCGTCGCGGCCGGCAGCTGCCCCGCCGTCACGCGCCCCGCGGCCGAGACCTTCGTGGGGACCGGCACACCAACCTCGAAGTCGAAGGTCGCCGGATCGAGCCGCAAATGGTGCGTGAACCAGGCCCCGGCGGGCGTGATCCCCTGGGCGGCGACAACCGCCATCAGCTCCTTGTGGGCCGGCCCCATCACGGTCCGGATCTCCGCCCGCGGAATCGTGAGACGGATGATCGCGGTGGGCTGAGCGGCGATCTTCGTGATCCGAGGCGTGTCGATCATGGGAGTTCGGGTCCGGGTCGACGGATTCAACTGACTGTCTAACGCTACCGGCGAGCACCGGCGGTCGCCAGAGCCCGCGCCAGCTCCACCGCCTCGCGCCTTCGCCCGCGCCCCGACTCCACCGCCACGCGCGCGAAGGTCCACTGCCGCACGCGATCGGAGTCCACTTCCAGCAGATCCGAGAATCGCCCGATCGTCCCGGCCGGATCGGCGCCAAGCCGCGCGCGACAGTTGAGCAGGTGCTGCGTCGCGTCGAACGCCCTGCCTCCGACGAACGGCTTGGGGTCGATCACCAGCCACGGCTCGCGCTCGGCGCGGAGAACGTTCCCCGCGTGCAGGTCGGTGGCGAGCAGCACGTCGCCCGACGCCGAACGCCCGAGCTCCTCGAACAGACGCAGCCCGTCGCCGACCAGTGCCGCGTCGGGCCAGGCATCGCGCCGCGCCAGCGCCTCGTCTCTCCAATGGTCCAGCATGACGGACAGGGCACGGAACGGATGCGGCGCCACCGGAGCCCGCCAGAGCCGCCGCAGCAGCGCCGCGATCACCACGTCCTGCTCGGCGTCCGGCAGCGCGCGCAGCGACGTGCCGGGCTCGCACCGCTCCAGCAGCATCGCGCCCAGGTCGTCGTCGGCGTCGAGGAGCCGGACCGTCGGGTCTCCGTTCCAGAAGTGCAGGCCGGCGATCTCGTGTTCGCCCTCGAGGTGCGGCATCCCGACCTTGAGCACCACCGGCCACCCGTCCGCGCGCCGCGCCGGCGCCACCCACGAACAGGTCACGTCTTCGCCCTCGAACGGCGAACCTAACGAGAGAGACCACCGCCGAGCCAGCGTCTCTATCTCGTCAGGCAGCGCCGCCAGCCATCGCTCGGCGGCCGGCGTCGCCCGACAGGCGTCAGCCAGGCGGGCGGGGACGATCAGCCGGCCGCCAGGCACGTCAGCCGGCAGCGGGCGACGCCCTGCGAACGAGCTGAAACGCCCAGACGGCCAGTCCGGCACCGGCCGCGGCGAAGAGCGCGGGCAGGAACAGGCTCCCCGTCTCGTGAACCGGCTGCCGCCAATGCTCGAAGGTGACGAATACATGGGTCGCTCCGAACAGTGCCCAGATCGTTCCGGTCGTGACCAGGTAGGCCTTCATCCTTGCCTCCGCATCAGGAGTTGAGTGTGTCGGGCGGGCAGGTTGTCGCGCGCCGGGCGCGGCGCACATGGTGACGTCACCAAGGCGTTAGGCCGAGTCGGGCCACACATCCACGACTTCCAGGCGCACCCACCAGGTGACTCCGGTGGAGTCGGTCACGCAGAGGTGGTTGCCCACCGCCTCGAGACGGCCCGCCCGGCCGCGCGAGTAGCAGGGCCAGAACGGGAAGCAGCGCGCGCATCTACTGCAGTCGCGCGCCGCATTCCGGGCACGCGGTGGGGTCGAGCATCAGCCCGCGATTGCCACGCAGCGCCGCGTGACACGCCGGGCAGCGGGTGTAGCGGGACACGGCCCGGAGCCCGCCGATCATGGCGAGGGTGCCCCCGAACAGGGCGACGAGACCGAGCACGCTGGGCGTGTCCGCACCGAGCGAGAGGATGCCCAGCCCGAACCCGACGAACCCCAGCCCGAACGCCGGCCAACCCCTGGTGTTGGCCAGCCGGCGGTTGCGTCGATAGGCGTCCATGATTTCCTCTTCCGTCACCGGGCCTTCCGCCTGGACCTGGGACGGCGCATGGCCTGCGCGAAGTACCAGACATGCCCCTCCGGATCCACCGCGCCATATCGGCGCGCGCCGTAGGCGGTGTCCGCGGGCTCCTCGAGGATCGTCGCACCCGACTTCCAGGCGCGCTCGCAGTGCTTGTCCACGTCCTTCACGTCGACATAGAGGTTCTGCGTCACCTGACCGAGACGTTTCGGGTTGCGGTACCCGGGCCCCGGACACCCCATCATGATCACGTCATTCCCCAGCTTCATGGCGGCGTGATTGATCCTGCCGTTGGCGTCCTTCGCCTGCGCGCCGAACTTCCGGAAGCCGAACGCCTTCGCCAGGAACACGATCGCTCCGCCAACATCTTCGTACAGGAGATATGGTGTGATGGCCATCGGCTGGTCTCCTCAGACGTCGACGTGGTACTCGCTCTGCACCAGGCCGCCACGGAACTGCCGAGTGGCGATGTGACGCAGTTGAATGTCGTGCGGCACGGGCCCGAAGAGGGGAATCCCCTCTCCAATGAGCACCGGCACGCGCGTGACGATCAGGCGGTGCACGCAACCCGCCCGCAGGAAGCGCTGGATCGTGACGCCGCCGTCGACATAGAGGTGGTGGGCGCCACTGGCCGCGAGTCGCGAGACGATCTCCGCGGGCGCCCCGGCCATCTGCTCCACCACGCCTCCGACGGCCGCGGACAGGTCGACGGGGCGGCTGCTCAGGACCACCACGCGCTTCTTCCCGTACGGCCAGGCGCCGAATGTCAGCACTTTCTCGAACGAATTGCGGCCGATCACGATCGCATCAATGCCGGCGACGAACTCGTCGTAGCCGTGAGGCTCGCCACCGCCCGCGTCCAGGAAGTCGAGGTCGCCGTTCGGCCGCGCGATGAAGCCGTCGACACTGGTGCCGCAAAATACCGATACCGTCATTCAGGCTCCTCTCCCGCGGCAACCGCATCCCGGCTGAGCGGCCAGGGGAATCAGCGGGAAGCGAATCATAGAAGCGTCCGCGTCGCGGGCGCAATCCGGTCCCTTGTCGCGCACGCCCTGCCGCCCTACCATAGATACAGCGCCGCGAGGGCGGCCGACGGTCCGCGTAAAGGGTTCAACCCACCCCCGAACAGTTGTCCGCTTCACCTTCTATTCCTCGCCCCAGCACGCGGACCACGGGCGGCATGAAAGGGCTCGTCCCTTTCCACAGGAAGGAAGGTGCCCATGTCTGACCAGACCCCCACCCCAGGGTCCGCGCCCGGTCCGCTCCAGCTCCCGGACGCGCCCGATCTCGAGTGGCTCCGCAAGGAGGCCAAGCGCCGCCTCACGGAGCTGCGCAGGTCCAGGCGCGCCGCGAAACTGGCGGACGCGCAGCTCGACCTCGCCAGGCAGTACGGGTTCCCCAGCTGGCGCGCGCTCAAGTCGCACATCGATGGACTGACGGTCGACGGCCGGCTGTTCGAGGCCGCCCGCACCGGCGATGTCGGTGCGCTCGCCCGGCTGCTCGATGAGCATCCCGACCGGCTGCTCGCCCGCGCCAAGCCGTACCAATGGTCGCTGCTGCACGCGGCCGCGCAGAACGGACACCTGGCGGCGGTTGACCTGCTGCTCACGCGCGGCCTGGATGTGAACACGCGCGAGGAGGGAGACAACACCTGTGCGATGCACTGGGCGGCGGCCGCCGGCCACCTCGACGTCGTGAGGCGGCTGGCCGACGCCGGCGGTGATGTCGTCGGTCACGGTGACGACCACCAGTTGGAGGTGATCGGCTGGGCCTCGTGCTGGGATGGCTGCGACGACGACGCCCACCGGGCGGTGGTGGACCTCCTGGTGATCCGCGGCGCACGCCACCACATCTTCTCGGCCATCGCCATGCGCCTGCCCGATGAAGTGCGCCGGCTGGTGGCGGCCGATCCGGCGATGCTCAACAGGCGCCAGAGTCGCAACGAGGACAACCAGCCGCCGTTGCACTTCGCGGTGCGGCAGAACCGTCCCGACATGGTGGCGCTGCTGCTCGAGCTGGGCGCCGACCCGCTGGCGGTGGACGCGTCGGGGATTCCCGCGGCGGCGCTGGCCACCGGGCCAGGCGTGGACCGGCCGGTCATGGAAGCGATCCGCGCGATGACATTCGCCGAGCTGGACAGCGCCGAGCGTGGGCACCGTCCGGCGCGCGGCGGCGCGATGGACCTCGTCGCCAGCCTGTCGCTCGCGGACTGGGAGACGGCCGTCCGGCTGGTGCGCGAGAACCCGGCGCTGATCGAGCGCGGCCGGTCGACCGGCGGCGCGCTGCACCTGTTGGCCAAGCGGGGCGATGTCGCCGGCGTGCAGTGGCTGCTCGATCGCGGCGCCGATCCCAGCGCGCTCTGGTCGCACGGGGACGCCGAGGTGACGCCGCTCCACCTGGCCGCGTCGCAGGGGCATGTGGAGGTCGTGCGCCAGCTGCTGGTGGCCGGCGCGGACCCGACCGTCCGCGACAGCAAGCACGACTCTGATCCGTTAGGCTGGGCCGAGTTCTTCGGGAAGCCGGAGACCGTCCGCATCCTGAGGGCACGCGTCGGGGGGACGTGAGGGGCCGTTGACCGGTGTCCCCGAGGGCCGCACCGCGGGTCCGGATCCCCCGAGGCTTCCCGAACCGCTTCCGTGCCGGCCCTCTCTTAATGGTAGGGGTTGACAGGTGACCAAATGGTCACCTATAATGGGGATGTGGACGCGGTATTCAGGGCGCTGGCCGATCCCACGCGACGGGGGCTGCTCGACGAGCTGTACCAGCGCGACGGGCAGACGCTCAGCGACCTCGGCCGGCGGCGGAAGATGACGCGCTTCGGCGTCATGAAGCACCTCCGGGTGCTCGAGGCGGCGGGGCTGGTGATCACCCGGCGGCGTGGCCGGGAGAAGCTGCACTTCCTGAATCCGGTGCCCATCCGGCTGATCCACGACCGGTGGATCGACAAGTACACGGAGCCCTGGACGGCGATGCTCAGCGGGCTCAAGAACACCCTCGAGGGGGAATGATGGAGAAGATCTTCGAGATCTACATCAAGACGACGCCGGACCGGCTCTGGCAGGCGATCACCGACCCGGCGCTGCGGAGCAAGTACACGTTCGGGGTGGGGGTGCACTCCGACTGGACGCCCGGCTCGAAGTACGAAGCGATCCCGCAGCAGATGCCGGACATGCGGATCTGCGAGGGCGAGAACCTGGAGGTCGACCGGCCGCGCCGGCTGGTCCAGAGCTTCCGGGCGCTGTGGAGCGACGCGGTGAAGGCCGAGGGCACCTCACGAGTGACCTGGCAGATCGAACCGATCGGCGACTCGTGCCGCCTCACGGTGACCCACAGCCAGCTGCGCGAGAAGGGGAACGACGAGATCTACGGCGGCTGGCCGATGATCCTCTCCGGTCTCAAGACGCTGCTGGAGACCGGCGGGCTGCTGACGACACCCGGTTCGCTGCGCTGGGCGGCGCCGCCGCCGGCCTGACGTGGCAGCGGTCGCCGGCCGGGAGTACTATTGGCGCGTTCCCTCGGCGACGCGAGCGGTGACCACCAGCCTCCAACAGCAGCTGCAGGGCATCCTGGGCCCCGACTACCTGATCGAGCGCGAGCTCGGCGGTGGCGGGATGTCCCATGTCTTCCTGGCCGAGGAGAAGCGGTTAGGCAGGCGGGTGGTGGTGAAGGTGCTCCGGCCGGAGCTCGGGGCCGGACTGTCGGGAGAGCGGTTCGAGCGCGAAATCCGCCTCGCCGCCGCGCTCCAGGATCCGCGGATCGTGCCGCTCCTCCAGGCCGGCCATTCCGAGGAGCTCCGCTACTACACGATGCCGTATGTCGAGGGAGAGACGCTCCGCGCCCGGCTGGCGCGCGGCTCCGTCCCGCCCGGCGAGGCGATCTCCATCCTCCGCGATGTGGCGCTGGCGCTCGAATACGCCCACGCGCGCCAGGTGGTGCATCGCGACATTAAGCCCGAGAACATCCTGCTCACCGGCCGCACGGCGGTGGTCGCGGACTTCGGGATCGCCAAGGCGATCAGCGCCGCCACCGAGGCCGGCGCGGGTGGCACCCTCACCGGGTTCGGCAGCGTGGTGGGAACGCCCGCCTACATGGCGCCGGAGCAGGCCGCCGGCGACCGGGTGGACACCCGCACCGATCTCTACGCATGGGGCGTGATCGCCTACGAGATGCTGGCGGGTTCGCATCCCTTCGCCTCGCACACCACCGCCCAGGCGCTGCTGGCGGCGCACATCAGCGAGGTGCCGGCGCCTCTGGCCGAGCGGCGCCGCGACCTGCCCGCCGGCCTGACGACGCTGGTGGACCAGTGCCTCGCCAAGGATCCGGGGCAGCGTCCCGCGGACGCGGCCGCCGTCCTCGAGCAGTGCGGTGCCTCACGGGTTTCACACCCGTTTCTTGCCTCCGACGCGCTGGTCGGGGTCGCCACCGCGCCCACGATCGCGGCGTTGCGGCGCTCGCGCCGGCCGGCGCTCGTGGTGGCCGTCATCGCGATCGTGTTGGTCGCCGCCGGCGGCGGCTGGCTCTGGCGCCGGTCGGAGGCGCGGCGCTGGGCGCGCGAGGAGGCTGTGCCGCTGTCACGGAAGCTCTACCGGGCGGACCGGACCCTGGCAGCTCTGTGGACGCTGCGACGGGCGGCCGGTATCCTGCCGGCGGACACGCAGGTGGCTCACGCGCTCGAGCGAGTCACGCAGCACGTGACCATCACCTCGTCGCCGCCCGGCGCCACGGTGGCCGTCCAGGACTACGTGACGCCGGACAGCGCCTGGACTACGCTCGGCACGACGCCGCTGTCGGTCGACATCACCGATGGCTATCTGCGCTGGAAAGTCTCGAAAGCGGGCGTGGGCGAGGTGCTCGCGGCGCCCGAAACCGAAGACACGATGCGCTTCGCCCTCGATTCGGCGCGGGCTGCCCCGGAGGGGATGGTCCCGGTGAGCGCCAGCCGCTGGGGCGACATGATCGCGTTCATCGGATGGGTGGGTCCGTTCCGTCTGCCCGCGTTCCATGTCGACAGGTTCGAGGTCACCAACCGACAGTACCAGGCGTTCGTCGATTCGGGCGGCTATCGCACCGGGAAGTACTGGCACGAGGCGTTCGTCCGGAACGGCCGCGCGCTGAGCTGGACCGATGCGATGCCGCTCTTCCGGGACAAGTCGGGGCGCGCCGGACCCGCGACCTGGGAGGGCGGACACTACCCGGATGGGCAGGACGACTATCCGGTGAATGGAGTGAGCTGGTACGAGGCGTCGGCCTATGCGGCCTTCGTGGGGAAGAGCCTGCCGAGCTACGCCCAGTGGTTCGAGGTGGCTCCCGGAGAGCTGGCGAACCTCATCGTTCAGCAGAGCAACATTTCGCGGTCGGGCCTCGCACGGGTCGGCGCCTTCAAGGGGTTGGGGCCGTACGGCACGTACGACATGGCGGGCAACGTCCGGGAATGGACGATGACCGTGGTTGGGACCGATCGCCGTTTCATCCTCGGCGGCGCCTGGAACTCGCTGACCTACCTGGCCGCCGATCCCGAGGCCCTCTCGCCCTTCGACCGCTCGCCCGAGAACGGCATTCGCTGCGTCCGCAACCTGGGACCGCTGCCACCGGAGCTCACCCGGCCCGTCCAGCCGCTGGAGCGCGACTTCGTGAAATTCCGGCCGGCATCAGATGCGGTGTTCAGTGCCTATCGAGTGTCGTACGCGTACGGCAAGTCGCCGCTGAACGTGAGGGACGAAGGCCTGATCGAAGAGACGAAGGACTGGCGGGAGGTGCGCGTCTCATTCGATGCCGCGTACGGCACCGAGCGGATGGCGGCGCACCTCTTCCTCCCCAAGCGGGTCAAGCCCCCGTATCAGACGGTCCTGTTCTTCCCCAGCGCGAGAGTGTCGGATCTCGAGGACAGCCACCAGCTCGGAGACGCGTCGTTCTTCACCTACATCATCCAGAGCGGCCGGGCGGTGATGTATCCGGTCTACCAGGACACGTACGAGCGGCGGACGCGACACACCATGCCGGGCGCGAGCCAGGACTTCGGCGTCACCGTGATGCGCGCGAAGGACGTGGAGCGCGCGCTCGACTACCTCGAGACCCGTCCCGATATCGCCAGGGACAAGGTCGCCTATCTGGGCGTGAGCATGGGCGCGGCCGAAGGGGTCATCTACGCGACGTTGGCGCAGGACCGGCTGAAGGCGGCGGTCTTCCTGGACGGCGGCTACTTCCTGGATCCGCCGCACGCGGGTGGCGACCAGGCCGACTTCGCCCCGCGCCTGAAGATCCCCGTGCTGATGGTGAACGGGCGATACGACTTCACCTTCTCACTCGAGCGCTCGCAGGAGCCGCTCTTCCGCATGCTGGGGACGCCGGCCGCCGACAAGAAACACGTCGTGCTCGAGACGCCTCACGATGTGCGGGCGGACCGAGCCGATCTCGTGAAGGAAGTGCTCGGCTGGCTGGACAAGTACCTGGGCCGCGTCGAGTAAGGCGGTCTCAGGGCGCGGGCCGGTAGATGAGGCCGATCACGATGCCGGCGACGATCCACTGGATGAAGTAGGCCACCGCCTGCTCCACCGTCAGCTTCAGCCCGATGTTCAGGTTGACGTAGTTGTGGAGCACGAACGAGCCCACCGCGAACGCGCCGATCAGTGCGCCGAAGCGCGCTCCCTCGGCCAGGCCCGAGCCGCCGCGATAGAGGAGCGCGTAGAGCACGGCGAGGACGAGCATCGAGAGGAGCATCGCCACGATCCCGACCGGCATGACGCCCTTCATGTCCTCCTGGGTGCGGTAGACCGCCGGGTACTTTCGGAATTCGTCGGCCATCGGCGACAGGGCGAACAGCAGCCCGCCCAGGATGAAGTAGACGACGGTGGCGCCGAGCGTGGCGAGGGCGAGGCGAGCGTAGTTCACGGGTATCCTCCCGAAGTCTCCTACTCCAGTTTCATCTGCCTGAGCAGCGCGCGAAATCGCGGGTGCCCGTGCAGCGACGTCAACAGGAACGACCCCTTGATGCTGTAGACCGGCCCGGTGCGCGCCGCCACGGCGCGTTCCAGCCAGTCCATGGCCTGGTCGGCGTCGCCCAGGCCGGTGTAGACGTAGGCGAAGTGATAGGGGGAGACGTAGGTGGTCCGCGCCCGCGATTCGAGTTCCCGCAGGATCGCGCGCGCCTTGGCCGCGTGGCCGGCCAACCCGTACGCCTCACCCAGCTGGCCTAACCATAGCGTGTTGGCCCGGTCGGCCGCCACCGCCCGCTCCAGCTCGGCCAGCCCCTCGTCCCGCCGGCCGCTGAGAAAGTACGCCCAGCCGAGGGTGGCCCGGGCGCGATCGTAGGCCGGGTCGAGCTCCACGGCATCCTCGGCCGCGGCGACGGCTTCGGCATGGCGGCCGGCGCGCAGCAGGGTGGTCACGAGGTCCATCCGGTGCGCCAGCGGATCCAGCTCATGGGCCTGCCGCTGCAACGCGATGGCGTCGTCGTAGCGCGCCAGCGCGGCGCACAGGCGTCCGTACAGATCGTACGTATCGGCGCTGCCCGGGCTCAGCGCCAACGCCCGCTTGAACTCCTGCTCGGCGCCCGACCAGTCGAGCTCGCCCACGCCCTTCAGGTATCCCATCGTGCAGTGCGCGGCGCCCAACTCGGGATCGAGCCGCAGCGCCGTCGTCGCCGCCTCCGTCGCTCGCCGGTAGATCGCCTCGGGCGCGACGGTGCCGTTCTCGGCCTGCTCCGTACATGCCATCGCCAGGTTCGACCAGGCGAGCGCGAACGCCGGGTCGCGGGCGATGGCGCGCTCGAAGTACTCGATCGCCCGCACCAGCGCCTCGGGCGTGTACTTGATGAACCACTGCCGCCCCTGCAGAAAGAGCTGGTAGGCCTGGATGTCCGTCGTCGGGCCCTTGCGCACGCGTGACTGCTCGTCGCGCGTCAGTTCCGCCTTGAGCGCGGCGGCGATCTGCAGCGCGACGTCGGTCTGGATCGCGAAGATGTCCGTCAGCTGCCGGTCGTACGTTTCGGCCCACAGGTGCTGGTCGGCCCCGACGTCGATGAGTTTCGCCACGATTCGCACCCGGTCGCCGGCGTGCCGCACGCTCCCGTCGAGCAGGGCGGTGGCGCCAAGCCGCGCCCCGATCTCCTTCAGGCTGTGCTGTCGCTCCCGGAACGGCATCACCGAGGTGCTCGAGATCACCTTGAGGGCTCCGATCTTCGACAGGTGGGCGATCACGTCCTCCGCGATCCCGTCGGCGAAGTAGTCGTTCCCCGGGTCGGCGCTCAGGTTCACGAACGGCAAGACCGCGACCACCGCGGCACGCGGGTGGCCGGCGGCGACCGGCGCGGGCGCGCGCCTGGTGGCGACGCCGCGCAGCTCTTCCGCCAGCGCCATCACCGCCTGATCGGGTTCGAGGTCGAGGTCCGCGCGCATCCGGCGCGCGTACTCACCGGCGTGCTGCATCGCGCCGACGCGGTCGCCGGCGGCGTCGAGGGCGCGCATCAGGGCGAGCGCGTGCGCGCTCGAGTGCGGGTCGGCGGCCACCAGGCGGCGGCACGTTCCCACCCGGCCATGCACGTCACCGGATCGCTCCTGGCGATCCGCGAGAGCGAGCAGCGCGCCCAGGTACGCGTGGGTGAGCTCGGTACGGCGCTCGTCGAGCCAGTAGCCGAACTCGGTGGACTCATCGAGGTGAAATCCGTCCAGCAGCGGGCCGGTGTGGAGGCGTACGATCCGCTCGGGCTCGTTTGCGGCGATCGCGGCGCGCAGCTCGTGCAGGTCGCAGCGCAGTCCCGACGGGTTGAGGAGCAGGCCGTCGCCGGTGGACGCGATCGCCTCTTCGCCGAGCGCCGTCCGCAGCACGTGGACCGCGAGGTTGAGCAACCGGCGCGCGCTGGTCACGTCCTTCTCCGGCCAGAGCAGCGCCATCGCCCGGTCGCGGGACAGCGGTTGCGGCCAGGATGACGTGATGAGCGTCACCAGCGCGATGCGGTGACGCTGCGCCGGTGGGCCGGTGAGGGGATTGTCTCCGGAGCGCAGGCTCGCGCCCCCGAGCAACTGGACCGTGATCATCGTCTCAGGTGGTGCGCTAATTCCTGGCTAACGGCGGGCGCAAGAAGCCGTTAACCGCCCCGGCTCATACTTCGCGCGCGGTCGAAGATAACCTACACCACGCGAGGACAAGATGAGACGGAGCGCGACACTGTTCGCCGGAATCTCCCTGCTCGCCGGATGCGGGGGCGAGTCGCCCCCCACGGTCGCCGGCGTGCGCGTCGAGGCGCGGGTGGAGTCGGAGAGGGGGACGGGGGAGAACGTGGCCAGGGAGCTGGCCGCGCTCCGCCGGGCGACGGAGAAGTTCCAGGACTTCCACAAGGCGGTCGCCGCCGGCTGGTCGGCGAAGATCACGGCATGCATGACGAGTGCCGAGGGCGGGATGGGCTTCCACTACGGCAACACCGCGCTGATCGATTCGACCGTCAGAGTGAGGCGCCCGGAGCTGCTGCTGTACGAACCGCAGCATAACGGGCGGCTGCGCCTGGTGGCCGTGGAGTACATCATCCCGTACCAGTTCCACAGCCGCGACTCCGCGCCGCCGATGCTCTTCGGCCAGCCGTTCAAGCCGAACGACACCTTCCAGCTGTGGGGACTGCACGCCTGGGTGTGGAAGGAGAACCCGCGCGGCGTCTTCGCCGACTGGAACCCGCGGGTGAACTGCGACAACACGACCGACGTCATGCCCATGTAGTGCCACCGACTCACATCGACGATAAACGGAGGATCCGATGCCGAAGTACATCATCGAACGGGAGATCCCGAACGCGGGGGCGCTTTCCGCCGCGGAGCTGCGTGCCATCTTGCGACGGTCGTGCGGGGTGCTGCGCCAGCTTGGTCCGGACATTCAGTGGGTGCAGAGCTACGTGACCGAGGACAAGATCACCTGCGTGTACATCGCGCCCAACGCCGAGGTGATCCGGGAGCACGCCAGGCTCGGAGCCTTTCCGGCGGACCGCGTGCTGGAAGTCGGGACGATCATCGATCCGACCAGCGCGGAGTTCCACGAACTGACGGCCCTGCTGTAGCGGAGGGCAGCCAGACGCCGGCAACACGATGCTCGGCGATGTCATCTTCAAGAGGCCACGACCATGGGCAGGATTCGGCTGACAGCGACATGCGGAGGCGTGCTTCTGACCGCGGGGCTCTCGTGGGGCCCCGCGTCCGTGGCCCGCGCCCAGTCCGTCGACAACCGGACTACTTCGGACCACGAGCACGAGCGCGGGGTGGACCCGCGCATCAGGCCGGGCGACGACTTCTTCGCCTATGCCAACGGCAGTTGGCTCCAGTCGACCGGGATCCCGGCGGGCAGGGAACGCTGGAATGCCCGGAACGAGATCACTGAACTCACCCGACAGCAGGTCGCGAAATTGCTCGACGACGCCGGCGCCGAGCCGGTGGGATCGACCGCGCGCAAGGTGGCCGACTTCCGCGCCGCCTGGCTGAACGAGGCCGCCATCGAGGCCCGGGGGATCGCGCCACTCAAGCCGCTGCTGGACAGCATCGATCGTGTGGGGGACAAGGCGGCGCTGACCTGGTTCCTGGGCCGCGGGCTCCGGGCCGATGTCGACCCGCTCAGCTGGGGCATCTACCGATCGTCCTCCCTGCTTGGCTTGTCGGTGGAGCCGAGCATCCATGGCGAGAAGAGCTACGTGGCCTTCCTGGTGCAGGGCGGGCTGGGCCTGACGGACCGCGAGTACTACGTCAGCACCGAGCCTCGCATGCAGGCCCTCCGAGCCCGATACCAGGAGTACATCGGCCGCCTGCTGAGACTGGCCGGCTTCGACCGTGCGGAGCAGCGGGCCGAAGCGGTGATGGCGCTCGAAACGTCGCTGGCGCAAGCCCAGGCCACGCGTGAGGCATCGGCCAACGACCACAACGCCGACAACCTGTGGACGCGTGCCGACTTCGCGCGCCAGGCGCCGGGCATGGACTGGCCGGCATTCTTCGCCGCGGCAGGGTTGGCCAGGCAGGAAGCCTTCGTCGCCTGGCAACCCACCGCGGTCACCGGAGTGGCGGCGTTGGTCGCGTCACAACCGCTGGCGGCGTGGAAGGACTACCTGCGCTTTCATGCCCTGGATGACGTTGCCGACGTATTGCCGCGTGCCTTCGCCGAGCCGGCCCTGGCGATGCATGGCGCGGTGACGAACCAGCCGCAGGCGACCCCGCGCCAACAACGCGCACTCGAAGCGACCCAGGGGGCCATGAGCGAAGCCCTTGGGAGGATGTACGCTGAACGCCATTTCCCGGCCGGGCAGAAGTCCCGGGTGGAAGCCATCGTGGGCAACGTCATCACGGCGTTCCGCCAACGGGTGGAAGCGGCGACGTGGATGTCGCCCGGCTCCAGGGCTCAGGCGCTGGCCAAGTTGAAGACGCTGTACTTCGGGATCGGCTACCCGGAGCGGTGGCAGGACTATGGCGACCTGGCCGTGGACCCGATGGACGCCGTCGGCAATCTCCGGCGCGTCGCGGACCGCGACTATCGCCGCGCCCTGGCTCGGCTCGGTCAGCCCGTGGACCTGACCGCATGGTGGATCGCGCCGCAGACGGTCGGTGCCGTCCTCGTGTTCCAGCAGAACGCATACAACTTTCCGGCCGCGCTGTTGCAGGCCCCCAAGTTCGACCCGGCCGCGTCGGACGCCGCGAATTACGGCGCCATCGGCGCCATCGTCGGCCACGAGGTCAGTCACTTCGTTGACATGTTAGGCGCGGAATGGGATGCCGAAAACCGGATGCGTCACTGGTGGACACCGGAGGACAAGACGCGGTTCCAGGCGGCGGCCGGCGCGCTGGCGAATCAGTTCTCCGGCTATCACCCGCTGCCCGACCTGGCCATCAACGGCACGCTGACCCAGACGGAAAACATTGCCGACCTGGCGGGCCTTGCCGCGGCCTTCGATGCGTATCGCGGCACACTGGGCGGCAGAGCCACCGACCAGGCATATGTGCGGCAGCACGACCGGGAGTTCTTCATCGGCTTCGCCCGAAGCTGGCGCGGCAAGACTCGCGAGGAGGCGTTGCGGACCCAGCTCGCCACGGACGGCCACGCCCCGGAGACGTACCGCATCGCCACGGTCCGCAACATCGATGCGTGGTACGACGCGTTCGACGTGCAGCCGGGGCAGCGACTGTACCTGGAGCCCGGGGCGCGGGTGCGGGTCTGGTAGTGCGCGTCACCGTCTGTGAGCTGCCCCATGAGCCAGGCGCCCTGGCGGCCGCATGGGCCGGACTGTGTCAGCACACGTCACGGCATCGGTCCGAGCTGGTGCTGCTGCCGGAGTTCGCGCTGGTGGAGCCGGTGTGGGAGGCGGAACTCTTCGATCAGGCAGGCTGGGCCGCGGCCCTGGCCCGGAGCGATGTCTGGCTTCAGCGCCTGCCTGAGTTAGGCGCCGGGCATGTGGTGGGGACTCGCCCGGCCGGCATCGATGGCCGTCCCTTCAACCAGGGGTACATCTGGTCAGCGGCCGGCGGCCTGACGCCGCTGCGCCGGAAGTACTTTCTGCCCGATGAACCGGGCGGCCGGGAAACACGCTGGTTCGACCGCGGAGACCCGGCGTTCCCGGCATTCCACGCCGGCGCCCTGACCTTCGGACTCAACATTTGCAGCGAGCTGTGGGCGCTGGAGACGTATGCAGCCTACGCCGGGCAGGGGGTGCAAGTCATCCTGTCGCCACGCGCGACCGCGGCAGCCACAGCGGCCAAGTGGTTGTCGGTGGGTGTGGTCGCCGCCGTGCGTTCCGGTGCCTTCAGCGTGTCGTCCAACCGGGTGGACCCGACAGGCGCCTGTGGAGGGACGGGCTGGATCGTCAGCCCGCACGGTCAGATTCTGGCGACCACGTCACCCGAATCACCCTTCGCGACGATCGACATCGACCTGGCCGCCTCGGCCGCCGCACGGGTCGGCTATCCCTGCTCCGTGTTCAGCGGTGGAGGTGAGTGCCGTCCATTGCCGGGATGACGGGCGATGCCCGCTCACGCCCCGACGTGCGCCGCCGCGGGCATGCACGCGTGCCCCCAGCCCTCGAGGCGCGCCACCACCGCCCGCACGACGGCGTCCACCGCGCCCTCCACCGGCGCGCTCAGCGCGGTGCGCATCTCCACCGACACCGGTTCCACGCCGATCGCCACGACCTCCGCCGGCAGGTGGCCACGCAGCTCCGCCAACGCGAGCGCATCGCGCATGTCCACCTGGTGCGGCGACAACTTGCGGGACAGGTAGATGGGCAGCCGGTCGCGGGTGAGCTCCACCACCTCGCCCGGCCGGCCGCCGGCAGTGATCGCGTCGAGCAGCACGAGGCGTTGCGTGTCCTCGATCACCGGCAGCAACGCCAGGCCCCACGTGAAGCCGTCCACCAGCTCCACCCCGTCCAGCCGCCAGCCGTCGCGCAAACGCTCAAGGGCGACGATGCCCACACCATCGTCGCCCATGAGCGGGTTGCCGAGTCCAATGACGACCGTGGCCGGCGTGGTCACGGCTTCTTCGCCGGGTGCTCCTGCGTCGGCCAGGGCGACGACGGCACCTTGTCGGTGTCGAAGTCCTCGTAGCTCTCGTCGGCGGCGATGTACCGGCCGCCGGTGATGATCGACGACACCACGCCGGCGCGCTCCACGTAGTCCGACCGCAGTGCGAAATACACGTGCAGCACGACGAACACGATGAACAGCCACGTGAACGTGTGGTGCACGAGTCGCACGATCTGCAACCCGCCCAGCAGCACCGGCACCCAGCCGAACGTCCGGAAGATCAACCCGCCCGGGTTCGACTGCCCGTAGAGCGTGAAGCCGGTGACGACCATGACGACCGTCATCAGGTAGACGCCCGTGTACGAGAACTGCTGCAGGGGGTTGTGTCCGACGTAGTTCGGCTGCTTGTCCGGCCGGAAGGTGAGGTAGGCGACGCCCGTCCGCCACGAGTTGCGCAGCGTCCGGAGCGTGAAGGGGAAGAGCGCCGGCAGGCGCTCGAACTGGTTGCCGGCGAACAGCCAGTAGACGCGCACGATGCCGGTCATCACCAGCGTCGCCGCCGCGGTGAAGTGGAGGAAGCGCATCCACCCCATCAGGAAGTGGCTGCTGGCCTCGCCCGACGTCATGAAGTACGGACGGCCGATGTAGAAGCCGCTGATCACCAGCCCGGCGATGCACACGGCGGCCATCCAGTGCATCATCCGGATGGGCGCGCCCCAGAGATACACCCAGCTGAAGTTGCCGCGTTCGCGGGCGAACGCCCGGCCCAGGCCGAACAGCCGAGACACTCCCTTCTGTCCCGCCGGCGGCGCGGTCATTGCACCTTCACCTCCACGACCTCCCGCCCCTGGGCGTCGAGGACGTGCACGCCGCACGCCATGCAGGGATCGAACGAGTGGATCGTGCGGAGGATCTCGAGTGGCTGCTCGGGATCGGCGAGCGGGTGGTTGTCCTGGAGCGCCGCCTCGTACGGACCTTCCTGGCCCTGCGCGTCGCGCGGCGAGCA
Source organism: Gemmatimonadaceae bacterium (assembly GCA_041483735.1). Lineage (GTDB taxonomy): Bacteria > Gemmatimonadota > Gemmatimonadetes > Gemmatimonadales > Gemmatimonadaceae > JBGPGH01. The sequence continues at coordinate 282,450 of JBGPGH010000004.1, forward strand.
GTTCCACGTCGACGGGACGACGCACTGGTAGCGGGCGATCGCGCCGTCCTTGATCTGCACCCAGTGGCCGAGCGCTCCGCGGGGCGCGTCGAGGAAACCGTACCCCTCGGCCTCCTTCGGCCAGCTGTCGGGCTCCCACTTGTCCTTGGTGAACGTCTCCAGGTCGCCGTTCTTGATGCGGGTGTTCAGGTCGCCGAGCCACTGCTCCATCTTGTGCGCGAGGAGCATCGTCTCGACGCCGCGCGCCGCGGTGCGGCCGAGCGTCGAGAAGAGCACCGCCGGCCCGACGTTCAGCTTCCCGAGCGCCTCGCCGACCAGTTCCTTCGCGTCGTTATGTCCGCTGGCGTACGCGACCAGCATCCGCGCCAGCGGGCCGACCTGCATCGGCTTGCCCTCGTAGCGCGGCGTCTTCATCCACGTGTACTTCTCCTGGTCCTGGAGGTAGGTCCACGGCGGCTTGGGTCCCGTGTACTTCGGGATCGTCTCGCCCTGGAAGGGGTGGAGTCCCTTGCTCGAGTCGCCCGGGTACTCGTACCACGAGCTGTGGATGAACTCCTCGACTTTCTTCTGGTCGTACTCGTGGACCCTGGAGAGGTCCTTGTTGAGGATGATGCCGCGCGGGAAGTAGAGCTTGTCGAGGTCGCGGATGTCGGCTTCCGGGAACTCGCCGCACGCCAGGAAGTTCGGCACGCCACCGCCGATCGCGCCCCACTCCTTGTAGAAGCCGGCGATCGCGAGCAGGTCGGGCCAATACACCTGCTCGACGAACGCGCGCGCCCGCTTGATCATGCCGGTGATGTCGCTGATCCGCGCGGCGTTGATCGTGGCCGTCGACTCCGGGTTGATCGCCGACGCCATCCCGCCGACCAGGAAGTTCGGGTGCGGGTTCTTGCCGCCGAAGATCGTGTGCAGCCGGATGACGTCACGTTGCCAGTCGAGGGCCTGGAGGTAGTGCGCCACGGCGAGGAGGTTCACCTCGGGCGGCAGCTTGTAGGCCGGGTGACCCCAGTAGCCGTTCGCGAAAATGCCGAGCTGCCCCGCGCCGACGAACTTCTTCAGGCGTTCCTGCACGGCGCGCATTTCGGCCGCGCCGTTGCCGGGCCATGGCGAGATCGATTCCGCGATCCGCGCCGCCGCCTCCGGGTCGGCCTTGAGCGCGCTCACCACGTCCACCCAGTCGAGCGCGTGCAGGTGGTAGAAGTGGATCACGTGGTCCTGGATGAACTGCATCCCGTGCACGAGGTTGCGAATCGTGTTCGCGTTGGCCGGGATCCTGATGTTCAGGGCGTCCTCGACCGCCCGGCAGCTGGCTACGGCGTGGACAACGGTGCAGACCCCGCAGATGCGCTGGGTGAACGCCCAGGCATCGCGGGGGTCGCGCCCCTTCATGATGATCTCGATGCCGCGGAATTGCGTGGACGAGGCCCACGCCCTGGCGATCCGCCCGTTCTCGGATTGCGCCTCGATGCGCAGGTGACCCTCGATCCGGGTGATGGGATCGACGACGATCTTCGTTCTAGCCATGGGGCGTCCCCTCGTCGCCCGACGACTCGGGCACCTGGTGGGTGGCCTTGCGACGCTGGATCTGCGTGAACACCGTGGCGATGCCGTGCGCGGCGACGCCGGCGGCGGCCCCGATCGCGAGCGCGGCGCCGATCATGTCCACGCGCTGCTCCACCGGGAAGCCGCCCACGTTGGGCAGCCGCCCGTAGAACGGCGTCATCGTGTCCCAGAAATGCGGTTCGGTGCAGCCGATGCACGGGTGGCCCGCTCCGATCGGCCAGCTCGTGCTGGAGTTCCACTGGAAGATCGGGCATGGCGAGAACGTCGCCGGTCCCTTGCATCCCACTTCGTACAGGCACCAGCCTTTGCGCGCCGCTTCATCGTCGAAGACCTGCACGAACTGGCCGGCGTCGAAGTGCGCGCGGCGCGGGCACTGGTCGTGAATCCGCTTGCCGTACGCGAACAGCGGGCGCCGTTCGCCGTCCACCGACGGCAACCGTCCATAGGTGAGGAAGTGCACGACCGTGGCCGTGACCACGTCCGAGATCGGCGGGCACCCGGCGATGTTCACGATCGGCCTGTTCTTGATGATGTCCTGCACCCCCACGGCGCCGGTCGGGTTGGGCCGGGCGGCCTGCACGCTGCCCCAGTGCGCGCACGCCCCGATCGCGATGATCGCTGCCGAGTCGCGCGCCGCCTCCTCGAGCAGGTCCTGCGCGGTACGTCCGCCCACCATCGTGTAGATGCCGCCTTCCTTCGTCGGGATCGAGCCGGTGACCACGAGCAGGTACTTGCCCTTGTTCGCGGCCATCGCGGCCTGCTTGGCCTTCTCGACGGCGGCGCCCGCCCCGGCCATCAGGGTATGGTTGTAGTCGAGCGAGACGACGTCCAGGATCAGGTCGCCGATCGTCGGGTTCGCGGTCCGCAGCACGCTTTCCACGCACCCGGTGCACTCCTGGAGCTGGAGCCAGATGACGCTGGGGCGCCGGACGGACTCGAGCGCCCTGGCCATCCGTGCGGCGGCGACGCTCCCGACTCCGAGGATCGCGGCCATCTCGCCGCAGAACTGGAGGAAATCGCGTCGCGACACGCCGCGCGATTCGAGGTGGCGGCCGAGCGTATCGGATTCGACCCACGGGAAGGCCGGTTGGTTCACCATCACGCCTCCGGAAGTATCAGGCCAACACTGTGGGGCCACCTCCCGCCCCGCAGTCGGGGAACAACGCACTTGGGGTGCGGCTTCTCCGCACCCTGTCCAGCCCCGGCCGTCGGCCGCCGTCAGCAGATCCGCGGCAGCTGGTCACCGGGCAACAGGTCCACCACCCGCGTGCCGCCGAGCGCGGTGCGGAGCAGCACGGCGCCCGAAGGCTGCGCGATGACTCGGCCGATGCGGACCGCGTCCAGCCCAAGGGGATGCGAGCGCATCGCCTCCAGCGTCCGGGCGGCATCGGACTCGGGGACGATCGCGAGCATGACGCCTTCGTTGGCTACGTAGAGCGGGTCGAGCCCCAGCACTTCGCAGGCGGCGCGAACGTTCTCGTCCACCGGCAGCGCTTCTTCGTCGAGCATGATCGCGACGCCGGACGCGGCGGCGATCTCGTTGAGCGCGCTGGCGACGCCGCCGCGGGTGGGGTCGCGCAGGACGTGCACGCTGACGCCGCTCGCCTTGAGACTCTCCACGAGCGGCACCAGGCAGGCGCTGTCGCTGGTGATCGTACTCTCGAACGCCAGCCCTTCGCGCGCGGCCATGATCGCCATGCCGTGGCGGCCGATGCTGCCGCTCACGATCACGGCGTCGCCGGCCGTGGCGCGCGACGGGCCGGGTGTGCAGCGCGGGTCGGCGATGCCGATGCCGGTGGTGTTCACGTACAGCCCATCGGCCTTGCCGCGCTCCACCACCTTGGTGTCGCCGGCGACGACCGGGACGCCCGCCGCGCAGGCCGCCCGCGCCATCGACGCCACCACCCGCTCGAGGGTCTCCATGTCGAGCCCTTCCTCGAGCACGAACGCCGCCGTGAGGCATACCGGCCGCGCGCCCATCATGGCGACGTCGTTGAGCGTGCCGTGGACCGCCAGCGAGCCGATGTCGCCACCGGGGAACTCGATCGGGTTCACCACGAACGAGTCCGTGGAAATGACCAGCGACTCGGCGCCGATGTCGACCACCGCGCCGTCGCCCATCGCCGCCAGCACCGGGTTGTCCAGGACGGGCAGGAACAGCCCGCCGATGAGCGACGCGCTCATCCGGCCGCCCGAGCCGTGTCCGAGCTGGACCCGGTCCCCGGCCGCGAACGGCACGGCGCAGCTCAGGCCGGCCGGCGCGATGGTCGTCGTCATGCGGACGCCTCCGCGACGGCGCCGATCCGGTGGCGCGCCAGGTGGTAGTACGCGGCGCAGGCGCCTTCGGTCGACACCATCGGCGCGCCCAGCGGACGGTCCGGCGTGCACCGCGTCCCGAAGGCGGAGCACTGCGGCGGCTTGAGCCGGCCGGTGAGCACGTCGCCGGCCCGGCACTCGGCCGGCTCGTTCACCGTGATCCCACCGAGCGCGAACCGCCGCTCGGCGTCGAACTCCGCGAACTCCTCGCGCAGCCGAAGCCCGCTCATCGGGATCTCGCCGATGCCGCGCCATTTCCGGTTGGTGAGCTCGAACACCGCCGCCACCCGCTCGCGCGCCGGCACCGTGCCCTCGCGCTTCACCGCGCGCACGTACTGGTTCTCGACTTCATGGCGACCCGCTTCCAGCGCCTCGACCGCCATCAGCATGCCTTCGAGGATGTCGATCGGCTCGAAGCCGGTGACGATGATCGGCACCCGGTAGCGCGCGGCCAGCGGCTCGTACTCGGTCCAGCCCATCACGGTGCACACGTGGCCGGCGGCCAGGAACCCCTGCACGCGGTTGTCCGGCGCTTCCATGATCGCGCTGATCGCCGGCGGCACCGTGACGTGCGAGACCAGGACGCTGAAGTTCTTCACCCCCAGCTCGCGTGCGCGCCAGACGGCCATCGCGTTGGCTGGGGCGGTGGTCTCGAAGCCGACCGCGAAAAAGACGACCTGCTTGTCGGGCGTGCGGCGCGCGATCTCGAGCGCATCGAGCGGGGAATAGACGATCCGCACGGCGCCCCCGCGCGCCCGTACCTGCTGCAGGTCGCAGTCGCTGCCGGGAACGCGCAGCATGTCGCCGAACGACGTGAAGATCACGTCGGGGCGCGCGGCCAGGGCCAGCGCCTTGTCGATCTGTTCCAGCGGCGTCACGCACACGGGACAGCCCGGGCCGTGGATCATCTCGACCACGCCCTCGAGCAGCTGATCGAGCCCCTGCCTGACGATCGTGTGAGTCTGCCCGCCGCACACCTCCATCAGCGTCCAGGGGCGGGTGGCCGAGTGCCGGATGCGTTCCAGCAGGCCGCGGGCGATCGCCGCGTCGCGGTACTCGCTCAGGTACTTCACGCGACTCCGCTCCGGGCCGGCAGATTCGGCGCGGTGCCCGCCGGCTCGATCGCCTCGGCGATCCACTCGAGCTCGTCGAGCTGGCTCATCTCGCGGAGCACCTCGAAGGTGCGCCGGGCCTCGTCTTCGTCCACCTTCGAAATGGCGAAGCCCACGTGGACGATCACGTAGTCTCCCACCGCGACCTGGTCCGCGACGTACGCGAGACAGACGTCCCGGCGCACGCCCCCGAATTCGACGATCCCCCGCACGAACCCGCCGTCGTCACTCAGCTCGACCACGCGACCCGGGATGCCAAGACACATTGTCGCCGCCGTGTCATCGGTGCCGGCCCGAACCGCTCGGGTCAGTGCGCCGGAGGACGACAGATAGGCCTTGCCCGGCCGCGACGCCATAAAGGTTTTCTTGGAGTGGGCGTAGGGATTCCCTGACAAGCGGCGCGTCGCGCGCCGGGCGCGCCCGCGGATCCGGGTGCGTACACGACTGAAAAGCGTGTGAGGAAAAGTCTCACGCCGCACTCCTGAATCCCCCGGGGCGTTGGCACAGCCGGGAACCCTATGTTGGGTGGTGCCCGGACCCGGCGGAGGTCACTCACCCGCGGGGTCCGGGAGGAGACGCCGTATGGCGAAGGGTACGTCAGCCCATCCAGGGGAAGCGCCCCCGTCCGCGCTCGACGAGTTGCTCGACGCCGAGCGGAAGATCGCGGCGCGCGCCGCCGAGGTCGCAGTCGAATGCCAGGCGCTGGTCACCGCGGCCCACGCGGACGCAGCGACCATCTCCCGTGACGGCGAGGCGGCGCTCGAGCGTGAGGTGGCCGGCCTTCGCGCGGCGGCCGCGGACGCGCGCGACGCCGCGGTGCGCGCGATCGACGAGCAGGCCGAGCGACAGGCCCGCCGCTATCGCTCGCTCGCTCCCGCTGAGCTGGGGCGATTCGCGGAGGTCATCGCTGCGCGCGTCACGGGCCTGGGCGGCCTGCCCGGCGATGGAGGTGGTCCATGATCGTCCCCATGACCCGGGTCCGCATCCTCGGTCCTCGCGAGCAGTTCGACGTGACGCTCGCGGCGGTCCAGGATTTCGGCAGGCTGCACCTGGCCGAGGGAACCGGGCACACCGGGACGACGCCGGCCAGGCTGGATGCCCGCGCCGAGCGCCGGCGCCGCCAGCTGGCGCGGATGCTGGGGGATGTCGACGACGCGTTAGGGGCACTCGGCGTGACGGCCGCCGGGCCGGTGGTGGGAGTGCCGGAGGGCGTGGACGTGCGCGACCTCGCGAAGTGGGCCCGGCTCGCCAACCGGACGCGGCGCGACGCGCGGGTACTGCGGGAGCGCGAGACGGCGCTCGACGAGGAGCGGGCGCTGCTCGCGCGGTACCGCGATTTCCTCGAGGCCATCCTCCCCGCGGTGCGGAAGACGAACGCATCGCCGCGGCTCGGGAGCCACGCCCTGGTCGTCCCGGCATCGGCGCGCCAGACGATCGCGCCGCTGGCGGACGCCCTGCGCGCCGAGCTCGGCGCCGAGTTCTCGATGACGACGCACCCGCTGCCGGGCGGCGACGTGGCCCTGCTGCTGGTGCTGCCGCGGGAATTCAGCGCCCGGCTGGACGCGCAGCTCGCCGAGCTGCGCGTGGCCGAGGTCCCTTTGCCCGACGCGTTCCGTGACCTGCCGCTCGACCAGGCGATTCCGAAAATGCTCGAACGGCTGCTGGACATCCCGAACGAAATCGCCGGCGTGCGGGGCGAGCGCCGCGCCCTCGCGACGGCCCGAACGCCGGCGCTGCGCCGCGCCCGGTCGGCGATCGCCGACCGCCTGTCGGTCGCGGCGGCCCACGAGCGCGGGCACGAAACGGCGCACGCGTTCGCGATCGACGGGTGGGTACCGGAGCGGAGCTACGACGAGCTGGCAAGGCGGGTGGCGTCGGCCGCCGGCCCGACGGTGGTGGTGGAGCGGGCCGCGCGCGAGGACTGGCAGGTCCAGGATGCGCCGGTGGTGCTGTCCAACCCGCGCCTCTTCCAGCCGTTCGAGTCGATGCTGAAGCTGATGCCGCTGCCGCGCTACGGCTCGATCGACCCGACGCCGTTCGTCGCGGTGTTCTTCCCGCTGATGTTCGGCATGATGCTCGGCGACGCGGGGTACGGCGTCGTCCTGGCGGTGCTCGCTCTGGTGCTGCACCGCCGGAGCGCGGCCGGCTCCTTCCTCCGCGTCGCCACCGAAGTCGCGGGCCCCTGCGCCGCGTTCACGATCATCTTCGGGGTGCTCTACGGCGAGTACTTCGGCGACCTGTTGAGTCGGTTCGTCCACGTGCCGGCCGTGCTGGTCGACCGCGAGCGTGCCGTGCTCGCGATGCTCGCCGCGGCGATCGCCCTCGGCGTCGTCCACGTGGTGCTCGGCCTGGTGCTGGGCGCGATCACGTCGGCACGGCGCCAGCCGCGGCACGCGATGGGGCAGGGGATCTCGGCGGTGATGGTGCTGCTGGTGGTCGCCGCCCTGCTGGCCGCCTTCGACCTCCTCCCGTCGGCGCTGTTCACGCCGGCGGTGATCGCGCTGCTGGTGGCGTTCCCCATCCTGGTGTTCGCGGAAGGAATGATCGCGCCGATCGAGTTGCTGGCGACCTTCGGCAACGTGCTGTCGTACGCGCGTATCATGGCGATCGGCACGGCCTCGGTGATGCTCGCCGTGGTCGCCAACCAGATGGTGGGCGCCGTAGGAAGCGTGGCCGTGGGCGTCGTCTTCGCGCTGCTCTTCCACCTCGTGAACTTCGCCATTGGACTGTTCAGTCCGGCGATTCACGCCCTGCGTCTGCACTACGTCGAGTTCTTCGGAAAATTCTACAGCCCCGGCGGCACGCCGTACCATCCGTTCCGGCACGGCGACACTCCGCTCCATTTGTGAACTTCACCAGGAGTCAGGCATGATCACCATGTGGATCGCCATTGCGGCCGCCGGCGCGATCGGGCTCACCGCCCTGGCCACGGCGTGGGCCCAGTCGCGCATTGGAGCGGCGGCGGCCGCGAGTCTCGCCGAGAAGCCCGAGCTCGCCGGCACCGCGATCATCCTCGTCGCGATTCCCGAGACGATGGTGATCCTCGGGTTCATCGTCGCCGTCCTGCTGATTCTCCGCGCCGCCGGGTGAGGCGTCGTCGTGGCCGCGACCGCGCGTCCCCTGCTGGACGAGCTGCTCCGCAAGGCGTCGACCGAAATCGACGCCGTGCGCCGGCGCGCGGAGGATGAGGCCGCGCGGGTCCGGCAGGCCGCGCGCGCCGAGGTCGAGCGGCGCGCCGCCGAGGGACGGCAGCGGCACGAGCGGGCGGCCGCCGAGGCGCTGGCGATCGCGCGGGCCGATGCGCAGCGCCGCGCGAACGAACGGCTCCTTCCGGCCCGGGCGGAGGCGCTCGACCGGGTCTTCGCGCTGGCGGCCGGGGCCATCGAGGCGCGGGCCCGGCACCCGCGACTGCCCGATGCCCTCACGCCGCTCGTGAAGAGCGCCGTGGAATACCTCCCCGCGGACGCCGTGCGTGCCCGATGCGCGCCGGCGCTCGTCCCGCCGGTCCGACGGGCGCTGAAGGCGGCCGGAGCTGATGGGGCCCAAGTCCGGGCCGACGAGTCGGTTCCACTCGGCGCGATTCTCGAGTCGGACGACGGCGCGATCACCGTCGATGCCACCTTCAACCGCCGCCTCACGAGGGATCGCGCCGTCCTCGCCGCCGAAATCGCCCCGCTCCTCCTCGGGGACGCCGGGTTATGACCGACTGGAGCGATGTGGTGGCGCGCGCCAGAGGCCTCACGAGCCAGCTCCTCCCGCCGGCTCAGTGGCGCGAGCTCTGCCAGGCGGCCGACATTCCGGCGGTGGCCGCGCGGCTCTCGACGGGTGGGTGGCACCTCGCGCCGTCCGGCGCGGCGCCGGCGACGCCGGGCGCGATCGAGCTGGCGGTACGCCGGCGGGCGGGCGCTCGCCTGCGCCTGCTCGCGCGCTGGGCGGGCTCGCGAGTGGCGCGCCTCACGCCGCTGTTCGATGACGAGGACCGCCGGTCGCTGCGGGCCATTGTCCGGGGCGCGGCCGCGGGCGTACCCGCCCAGGAGCGGCTGTGGGGACTGGTGCCGACTCCGGCGCTGCCGCTCCGCGCCCTCGCGCAGCTCGCCCGCGCCGCCGACGTGGCGGAGGTGGCAGCCCAGTTGACCGCGTGGCGGCATCCGCTCGCTCAGGGCTTCTCCGTTGATGTCCGCGGGCCGCACCCCGACCTCTTCAAGCTCGACGTGGCCATGACCCGCGCGTTCGCCCGGCGCGCCGGCGCCGCGGCGCGGCGCGCCGACGCACCCATGCGCCTGTTCGTGCAACGGACCGTGGACCTCGAGAACTTCTGGACCGCGCTGGCGCTGGCTGAGGGGCCCGCGGACGTCGTACCCGCCGAGCTCCTGGCGCCCGGAGGATCGCTGGTGCGCGAGGACGACCTGCGCGCGGCCGCCGGCGCACGGTCCCCCGCGGCGCTCGCCGCCGCGCTGCGCCGGCGCGTTGTCGGAACTCCCATCGCTGCCGCGCTCGATCCGGACGGCCGCGCGCGCGAGGATCGCGCCCTGGAGGCAATGGTCGCGGAGTTCCGCCGCATCGCGCTCACCGCGCCGCTGTCGACGGCTCCGATCGTGGGCTTCGTCCTGCGCCAGCGACTCGAGGTGCGCAGGCTGCTGCACATCGTCTGGGGGATCGCGCTCGGCGCACCGCGCCGGACAATCGAAACCGCGGTCGGCATCGCCGCATGAGCCTCAGCGTCCGCGCCATTGTGAGCTCCGCCCTCGCGACCGGATTCCGGCTCGCCGGAGTGGCGACCGATGAGGCGGCGAACGCCGAGGAGTGCGCGGCGCTGCTGGCTACGCGGAGCGCCGAGCCCGACCTGGGCATCCTCCTCGTCGAGCAGCCGCTGCTCGATGCCACACCGGACGTGGTGCGTCTCGCCCTGGAGCGGAAGCCGGTCCCGATCATCGTGCCGGTGCCATCGCCGCGGTGGGGTGAAGTGCCCGCCGACGCCGAGAGCCTGATCCTGAACCTGCTGCGGCGGGCGATCGGCTACCGGGTGAAGCTCCGGTGACCGCGCACATCATTAGAGTGGCGGGCTCCCTGGTGGAGGCGACCCCGCTCCGCGCGGCGCTCTACGACTTGGCGGTCGTCGGCGAACGGCGGATCGCCGGCGAGGTCATCCGCCAGCGCGGCGATGTCGCAACGCTGCAGGTCTACGAGGACACCACTGGCCTGGCCGTCGGAGAGCCGGTCGAATCTCTGGGCGTCGCGCTCACCGCGCAGCTCGGCCCGGGATTGCTGGGCGCGGTGCTCGACGGCGTCGGCCGCCCGCTGGCGCGGCTCGCCGAGCTCACCGGTGATTTCATCACCCCGGGTGCCCAGGTCGAGACGCTCGACCCGGCAGCCAAGTGGACGTTCACTGCCACGCGCGCCGCCGGTGACCGGGTGTCCGGCGGCGACGTGCTGGGCACCGTCGCCGACGCGTTCGGCCAGCCGCAGCCGGTGATGGTTCCGCCTCACGGCGGCGGAGTGATCGCGTCGCTGGCGAGCGGGTCGTACACGGTGTCGGACCCGATCGGCGCTCTCACCGACGGCACTCCGGTCGCGCTCGCGCATCGCTGGCCCATCCGCGTCGCCCGGCCGATCGCCGAACGCCTCCCATCCGGGCGTCCCTTCGTGACCGGCCAACGGGTGTTCGACCTCTTTTTCCCGGTGGCTGAGGGCGGTACGGCGATCGTGCCGGGGGGATTCGGCACGGGGAAGACGATCATCGAGCAGTCGCTCGCGAAGTTCTCCGACGCGGACATTGTCGTGTACGTCGGCTGCGGCGAGCGGGGCAACGAGATGACCGACGTGCTGACCGAGTTCGCCGCGCTCATCGATCCCCGCACCGGCCGCCCGGTGATGACGCGCGCCGTGCTGATCGTGAACACGTCGAACATGCCGGTCGCGGCGCGCGAAGCCTCGATCTACCTGGGCATCAGCATCGCCGAGTACTTCCGCGACCAGGGGAACCGGGTGGCGCTGATGATCGACTCGACGTCGCGGTGGGCCGAAGCCCTGCGCGAGATGGCCGCCCGGCTGCAGGAAATGCCTGGCGAGGAGGGCTATCCGACGTATCTCGCCAACCGGCTCGGGCAGTTTTTCGAGCGGGCCGGCCGCGCCCGCTCGCTCGGCGCTCCGGCGCGCGAGGGCGCGGTGACCATCATCGGCGCGGTGTCGCCGCCCGGCGGCGACTTCTCGGAGCCGGTCACCCAGGCGTCGCTGCGCGTTGCCGGGGCGATGTGGGCGCTCGATGCGTCGCTCGCCCACCAGCGGCACTTCCCGGCCGTCGACTGGGAAACGAGCTTCTCGCTCTACGTGGCCCGGGTCGCGCCGTGGTTCGCCGCCAACGCCGGCCCCGCCTGGGAGCGGACCAGGGCGGACCTGCTGGCGCTCCTCCAGCGCGACCGGGAGCTGCGCGACATCGCCAGCCTGGTGGGACCGGAAGCGCTTGAGGACCGGGACCGCCTGGTGATCGACGTGGCCCTGCTCATCCGCGAGACGCTGCTCCGGCAGAACGCCTACCACCCGCATGACGCCCGCTCCTCGCTGGCCAGGACGTACGCGCTGGCGACATCCTCCATGGCGGTGTTCGAGGCGGGCTCGCGGGCGGTGGCGGCCGGCGTGTCGTACGTCTCGCTCGACCTCTCCGAGGCTCGCCGTGCCCTGTCGGCGTTGCGCGACGCGGCTGAAGAGGAGCTCGCCGTGCGCACGGCAGCCGCCGCCGCGGCGGCCGCGTCGCTGGCGCGAGGCGCCGGCCGATCGCTCGCGGTGCCGCCGGCTTCCGCCGCGGCTGGTGCGCTGCCGGCGGCATCGGTGGCGGGAGTTGCACCGTGAGCCGCCCGACGCTGGAGCGCACCCACCACGGCGCCGTGGCCGCCGGCGGTCCGCTCCTCTTCCTCGAGCGCACCCGCCGGGTAGCGTTAGGTGAGTGGGTGGTCATCCGGCTCGCCGGGCAGCCCGACCGGCGCGGCCAGGTGATCGATGCCGGCGAGAAGGCAACCGTCGTCCAGGTGCTCGATGAGACGATCGGCCTGGCCCCCGACCGCGCCGCCGTGGTGCTCACCGGCGACATCGCCCGCACCGTCGTCGGCCGCGAGCTGCTCGGCCGGTCGTTCAACGGACACGGAGCCCCCATCGACGGCCTCCCCGAGCCCGTGGGCGAAGCGGTGCGCCCGATCACCGGTGCGCCGATCAACCCGGTGCGCCGCGCGCCGCCCCGCGAGTTCATCGAAACCGGCATCAGCGCCATCGACGCCATGAACACGCTGGTGCGCGGACAGAAGCTCCCGGTGTTCAGCGGGCCGGGCATGCCGAGCCTGGAGATCGCCGCCCGGATCGTCGAGTGGGCGCGCGCCCCCCGCGGCGAGCCGTTCGCGGTGGTCTTCGCCGCCATCGGCATCACCGCGCGCGACACGCAGGAGTTCGCCGAACGCGTCCGGGCCAGCGGCGCGCTCCCCCGGACCGTGCTCTTCCTCAACCAGGCGTCGCACCCGGCCGTCGAGCGGCTGCTCGCCCCGCGCCTGGCGCTGACCGTGGCCGAGCACCTGGCGTTCGACTGCGGCATCCACGTGCTCGCCGTGCTCGCTGACATGACGCACTACTGCGAGGCGCTGCGCGAGATCGCCACCGCCCGCGAGGAGATCCCGGGCCGGCGTGGGTTCCCGGGCTACATGTACACCGACCTGGCGTCGATCTTCGAGCGCGCCGGCATCGTGCGCGGGAAACCGGGATCGATCACCCAGATCCCGATCGTCACCATGCCTGACGATGATGTGACCCACCCCATCCCCGACCTTACCGGCTACATCACCGAGGGCCAGATCGTCCTCAGCCGGGAGCTGCACCGCCGCGGCGTCTCGCCGCCGATCGATGTCCTTCCCTCGCTGTCGCGCCTCATGAGCGGCGGAATCGGCAAGGACCGGACGCGCCCCGAGCACCGCGAATGGAGCGACCAGCTGTACGCGGTCTACGCGCGGGGCCGCGAGGCGCGCACCATGGCCGCGATCGTCAGCGAGTCGGGCCTCCCCCCGGCCGACCGGCGCGCGCTGGCCTTCGCCGACGCGTTCGAGCGGGAGTTCATCGCCCAGCCGGACGGCCGGCGCACCATCGACGAGACCTTCGACATCGGCTGGCGGCTGCTCGAGTCGCTGCCGCGCGACGACCTCTACCGCATCAGCGAGGCGACCTGGGCCCGGCGCGGCGAAGCGGCGAAGAACGCCGGCACGATCGCGGCCGCATCCGCGGGCGGCCGGACATGACGGGCGCGCGCCTCGCGGCCACGCGCATGAACCTGATCCGGGCGCGTCACGAGCTCGGTCGCGTCCGGCACGGCACCGCCCTTACCCGGCGCAAGCGTGAGGCGCTGGTGGCGGAGCTCTTTCGCGAGGCGCGACCGGCGGTGGATGTCCGCGCCCGGATCGCCGAGGCCGCCGCGCTGGCCACCGAAGCGCTCTCGGCCGCGCTCGCCGCCCACGGGACATCGGGACTCCGGGCGATGGCGTGGTCGATCCCCGCGCCGGTGGTCGAGCTGCGGCCGGCCCAGGTGTGGGGACTCGCCGTGAGCGATGTCGTCAGCCGGACCGCGGTCGCGCGGACGTTCGATGCCCGCGGACTCGCGCCGGGCGCCGTGGGGCCCGCCGCCATGGCGGCCGCGTCGCGTTTCGAGGCGCTGGCCGACCTGCTGATCGACGCGGCCCCGCGGGAGCAACGGGTGCGCCGCCTCAGCGATGCCGTCCGCGAAACCACCCGGCGCCTGGTCACGCTCGAGCGCCGGGTCACCCCGCGACTGGAACGCCAGGTGGCGATGGTGCGGCAGGCGCTCGACGAGCGCGAGCGCGAGGAGCACATCCGCCTGCGCTACGTGCAGCGCGCCAAGGCGCGCGAGGCGCGGACGGCCTGACGGCCGCGGTCAGCTCTTCGGGGACGGGAGCGGCGCGCCGACCTTCTTGTGGAGGTCGCGGAGCGCCGAGTCGGTGAAGGCGTGCGGAGCCGCCGCCGTCGGTCCGCTGCGCTTCTTGATCTCGGCCATCGCGCTGTCGGCGAGCCCGGTGTTCCCCGTCGCCTGCGCGACCATGTACACGCCGAAGAGCGGCGCCGGGTGCTGTGGCGCGAGATCGGCGGCGACGCGGTATTCCGCCAGGGCGGCCGGGTACTTCCTGGCGCGGTAGAGGACATTGCCGCTGTCGAGCGCCGCCTTCGCGCCCGGCCCGAGAATGGCGTGCGCCGCTTCCACCTGGCGCACGCTGTCCTCGGCGGCCTGTGCGAGCGGCACCTGCGGCGCGTCGTTCCCGCGACCGCAGGCCAGCACGGCACCCAACACTGCCAGGATCACTGCCCGCGGGGCCCGCATCGGCTGGCGGACTAGCGACCTCCCTCCCCGAGCATGACGCCTTTCCGGAACATCGGCGTCAGGTTGACGTTGGCCGCCAGCGGCAGATTGTAGTCGGTCTTCATCTGGTTGATACTCGCCAGCAGCAGCTGCTCGATGAGGAACGGGTTGTGCACGAACGACGCCTCTTTCTGCGACAGGCTGAGGTTGAACGCCGCGCCGTTACACGTCGAGTATATCGGGTTGGGGAAACTGCACTCGGCGCTCTTGGGCCCCGCCTTGGCCTGCGTGATCAGGCCGCTCAGCGTCGTCTCCAGGGTCGTGGTCCGCAGCTCGGCCGTGTTGAAGGCCGACCTGGCCGCCACCTCCGACCCATGGCACCCGCTGTTGACGCAGGTCCGGAACGTCTTGACCGAGTCGGCGCATGTCTGGTTCACCAACGGCTGGCCGGTGGCGTCCACGCATGGCACGGCGATGAAGCGGTGGCCGGTGCTCTGGAAGGTGAAGTTTCCGGTCGCCTTGTCGGTGGCCGTGTACCGGTAGACGTGGCACCCCGCGCACAGCCTCGGGTTCTTGTCCGTCGACGCGTGCGTCCCGAAGATCGAATCGCTCGCGCTCATCCCCGGCGGGAACCAGCCCGCCAGCCCCACCAGCGTCGGCCCTTCCGGCGAGTGCACGCTGTTGCGCGTCGTCACCTGCGACGGATCGGCGCGGCGCTGGTGGCACTTCATGCACAGGTTCTGGTCGACATCCGTGGTACTGATCGGGAACCGCAGTTGATGCGTGTTGTCCGATCCATGCGGGTCATGACAGGTCGCGCAGACGTTCGGCAGCCACTCCGTCGAATCCCGCTGCAGGTAGTTCTCCGTCACGCCGAACGCCTTCAGAGCGCCCTGGGCGCTGTGACAGTTCTTGCACGTCGGGTCGGTGCTGCTCTTCGCGCCCGCCTGGATGTGCGAGTGCGAGAGGCCGGCGGCGTTGGCCAGCCGCCACTCGTCGACGAACGGGCTGTGCGTTCCCGTGTGGCACTCTCCGCATCCATTCTTGAGGCCGGTATCGACGCGGATCGAGACCAGCGGACGGTTCGAGCTGTTTGGACGACTCGCATGCGTGAAGCCGGCTCCGTGACAGTTTTCGCACTGGACGTCGTAGTAGCGCGAGACCTTCGCGGACCGGTAGCCCACCGCGGTGTCGATCGCGGCGTTGCCGCGGTCGGACACGGAGTGGCACGCCTCGCAGGTGCCGACGGCGAAGCCGCTCCCCTGGAGGTCGCCCCAGGCCCGGGCATGCTTTGTCTCCACCCAGCGCCGCTGATAGTCCACGTGGCACGAACCGCACACGGTCTGCTTGTTCGCGACATCGTAGTAGCCAATGAAGTTCTTGGCGGCGGTGGGCGGCGCGGTGAAGTTCGTCCCGCTGCGATAGACGATCTTCTCGTTGGTGCACCCGATCATCATGGACGCCACCACCAGCAGGTACGCCACCGCCGGCATGGACGCGATCGGTGCGCGATTCAGGGCCTTGGTCATGGATACCTCAGGCAACCTCATGTTCCTGAACAGAATGCTCCCAATGGTCCGATCCTAACACTCGGCGTGCGCCACCGATAGAGGGAGCTGCCTGACCTGCGAGTACGGATTGTCCCCGCAATTTCACCTCGCCGCACCCGAAGCCGGGCCGAACACGCTCATGTAACGATCATCATTGTACCGAGCGGCACGTGCGCGCACACTCCAGGCTCCGCGCGCGTGGCGTAAGGCAATCCCCGACGTCTCCTCCCGCGCCGGCGCACTACCGTTCCGGCATGAGGTCCGGCCCTCACCCGATCGCGAGCACCACTCAGCCGCGACGGGTGATCGCCTCCGCTTCCAAGGGAGAGCTGCCGATGACGCACCCCGTCTACATCGTCCCCACCAACAGCTGGTACATCGAGCGCGCCGTGTGGGTCATTGCCGGCGTCGTCCTGCTCACGTCGACTCTGCTCGCCGCGCTGGTGGACCCGCGCTTCGTGGTCCTCGTGACCGCCACCGGGATCGCGTCGATCGTCGTCGCCTTCACTGGCTTCTGCGTCGTCGGCAACGTCCTCCACCGGATGGGCATGCCCTCCCGGCTCGGCGATCCGCGGCGCGACCCGAAGTACTATTTCATCCGCACCGACTCGTGGTATCTCGAGCGGCGGATCTACGTGACCGTCGGAATCAACATCACGCTGGCGTCGGTCCTCTCGCTCGTCCACAGCCCGTGGTGGCTCGCCTTCACCGGGTTCGTCGGCGTCGCCATGGTCTGGTTCGCCGCCACCGGGTTCTGCATCATGGCGAACATGCTGTACTGGATCGGCGCCGAGCCGCGCCTCGCGCCGGAGTTCGCGCAGTGCAAGGCCGAGGCGGCCGCGGCGAAGCCATCGTGATTCAGCGCGACCGCTCCGCCAGGAAAGCGAGAAACGCGTCCATGCCCGCTCCGCTGCGGCTGGACACCTGCAGCGTCACCATCCCCGGGCGCACCGCCTGAATGTTGGCGGCCGCCGCCGCTTCGTCGAACTCGGCGGCGGCGGCCATGTCGGTCTTGGTGATCACCGCCACGTCGGCGCTGTTGAAGATCGTCGGGTACTTGAGCGGCTTGTCCTCGCCCTCGGTCACCGACATCAGCACCAGGCGCAGGTCCTCGCCCAGGTCGTACGACGCCGGGCAGACGAGATTGCCGACGTTTTCCAGGAAGAGGAAGTCGAGCCCATCGAGGCGCCACCCGCTCTCCTCGAGCGCCCGCTCGACCATCGCCGCCTCGAGGTGGCAGACCGTGCCGGTCGTGATCTGCCGCACCGGCGCCTGACTCCGCGCCAGGCGCGCGGCGTCGTTCGCCGTCGCCAGGTCGCCCACCAGCGCCGCCACCCGGAATCGCCCGCGCATCTCGGTGAGCGTCCGCTCCAGCAGCGCCGTCTTTCCCGCGCCGGGGCTCGACACCATGCTCACCACGAAGACCCCCGCCTCGTGAAACCGCTGCCGCAGCGACCGGGCCACCAGGTCGTTCTGCTTCAGGACGTTCTTACGCACTTCGACCAGACGCGGCTCGGCGCTCATCCATCGACCTCCAGTGCGACGACCTGCAGTTCCTTCCCCTGGCGAATGTCGCCCGTGGGCGTCCCGCACTCGGCGCAGGCGAACCACTGCAGCGAATCCAGGGTGCGCGGCGCCTCACACCTTGGACAGTAGACGACCACCGGGACGTCCTCGATCTCCAGCCGCGAGCCCTCCAGCGGCGAGCCCGCGCACGCCAGGTCGTACGATGACAGCAGCGCCTCACGCTCCACGCCGCTCAGCGCGCCCAGCTTCAGGAAGACCGCGGTCACGCGCCCGCTCCCCAGCCGCTCGGCCTCCTCCCGCGCCACGTCGACGATGCTCAACGCGATCGACAGCTCGTGCATGTCAGGTCGCCGACAGGGCGGCGATCGCCGCCTGGCCCAGGCTGATCCCGCCATCGTTGGGCGGCACCGCGTGGTTGGTCCAGACCGCCACCCGGCCGCCCTCCGACAGCCGGCGCAGATCCGTCATGAGCAGCTCGTTCTGGAAGACCCCGCCGGAAAGCGCCATGACCTCGAGTCCGTGCCGCTCGCAGAGCGCGACCGCCGCCTCATGGATGCCACAAGCGACACCCGACTGGAAGGCGCGCGCGATCTCCGCGGCCGGCCGCCCCGACACGCGCTCCCGCGCCACCGCCGCCAGCAGCGGCCGGAAGTCGAGCTCGGCACCGTCGAACGGGAACGGATAGGCATCCCCCTCCGGCGCTCGCCGCGCCACCTGCTCCAGCCAGATGGCCGCCTGCCCCTCGAAGGTGATGCCGCGGGTGAAGCCGAGCAGCGCCGCCGCCGTGTCGAACAGCCGCCCCATCGAGGTCGTGGCGAAGGTGCGCGCGCCCGACTCCAGCACCCTCAGCGCGTCGCGCCAGCGCGCGGGAAAATCGAAGGGCGCGGCCTCCATCGGGGGCAGACCGGGGATCTGGGTCAGGAATCCGGCGGCCGCCTGCACCGGGTGCCGCGCCGCCGCATCCCCGCCCACCAGCTGCGCGGGCCGGAGGTGCGCGACCCGCTCGAACCCGCCCGCCACGCTGCCGGTGAAGAACTCGCATCCCCAGATCGCGCCGTCGTCGCCCCAGCCGGTGCCGTCCAGGCTCACGCCCAGCAGCGGCGTCTCCCAGGCGCCGCGCTCCGCCGCCACCGACGCCACGTGCGCCCGGTGGTGCTGCACCACGCGCCGCTCGCCGGCGGCGAGTTCGCCGGCATGTTGCGTGGACCGGTACCCGGGATGCGCGTCGCAGGCGATCAGCAGGTCGTCCCGGTGCACGCGATACATCCCGAGCAGGTCGTCGATCGTCTCCCGGAACGCCCGTGCCGCATCGAAGTCCTCCAGATCGCCGATGTGCTGGCTCACGAACGCCTGGCCGTCCACGACCAGGGTGACGGTGTTCTTGAGGTCGGCACCTAACGCCAGCACGGGGCGATGGACTGGCAGCGTGGCCACCGCCGCCGGCGCGTAGCCGCGGCCGCGCCGGAGGATCACCGGCCCCCACGCTCCGGCCCGCGCCACCGAGTCCTCCACACGGCGCGCGATCGGGCGCTCGCCCACGAGGAAAGCGTCGGCGATGCCGGCCAGCCGCGCGAAGGCGTCGTCGTCTTCGTACGCGATCGGCTCGCTCGACCGGTTGGCGCTCGTCATCACCAGCGCCTCCGGCGCCCCGGCCGCGAACAGCAGGTGGTGAAGCGGCGTATACGGCAGCACCAGCCCCAGCTCGTCGTTGTCCGGCGCCACGCCCTCCAGCGTCATCCGGGCCGGCGCCAGCACGATCGGTCGCGCCACGCCACCCAGTAACGCCAGGGCATCGTCGCCGAGCGTCGCGAGGCGGCGGGCGACAGCCAGGTCCCGCACCATCACCGCGAACGGCTTCTCCTTCCGGAACTTCCGCTCGCGGAGCGCGCGCACCGCGCCCGCGCTTCCCGCGTCGCACGCCAGGTGGTAGCCCCCGATTCCCTTCACCGCGAGGATCTGCCCGTCCCGCAGCAGCCGGGCCGCGCGCCGCACCACCTCGGCGTCGCCGTCCACCCGCGTCTCACCCTCCATCATATAGTAGTGGGGCCCGCACGACGGACAGGCCACCGGCTGGGCGTGGAAGCGCCGGCTGGCCGGGTCGTGATACTCGGCCGCACAGGGCGCATCCATCGCCCACCCGCGCATGGTGGTGGCCGGTCGATCGTAGGGCAGGCCGAGGATGATCGAGTAGCGCGGACCGCAGTCGGTGCAGTTGATGTACGGGTAGCCGGCGCGCGGGTCGCCGGGATCGACCATCTCACGCAGGCAGGTGTCGCAGCTGGCGAGGTCAGGCGAGATCCGGACCGTCGGCTGATCGTGGCCCTGGCTCTCGCGGATGGTGAACGCGTCGAGCCCGGTCAGTTCGGCGGGCTCCACCTCGATCGCGGCGATCGCCGCCGCCGCCGGCGCCTCGGTGCTCAGCGCCTGCAGAAAGGCGCGCAGCCGCTCGGGCGCGCCCTCGACGCGGATCTCCACGCCGTCGCCGGCGTTGAGCACCCATCCATTGAGGGTGTTGGCGTGCGCCAGGCGGAAGACGAACGGCCGGAAGCCGACGCCCTGCACCACGCCCCGCACACGCACCGAGCAGGCCGCCGTCATGGATCGCCCGCCCGTTCGCGACGCGGCAACCTGCCGCCCCGCTCCACTCTCGACACGCGACACTCCCTCCGGACGCTCGCGCGTGAGGCAGTGCATCCCGCGAACGTCTCTCTCAAGAAAGCGCCGGGAGAGGCCCGGCGCCAGACAACGCGCCAGGCCGGGGCTCTCTCACGTCAGGGAACCCCCTGCGCGTCAGGTGATGCGAGGGAGTACGTCCACCGCCTGACGACTAGCGGCCGGCGGTTGTTGCATCCGGACGGGCGGGCGGCTGCCTCCGTGACGCGGCTGAGGCCACGGCGAACACGATCGCCAGCAGCGCCCACGACACGAAAGGAACGACGAGAAAGACGGCGGCCGGGCTGGCTCCGGGAGGCATCGCGACCAGGCCGCCGTACATGGCCACGGAGCCCACCGGGAGCAGCAGCATCAGGCAGTGCAGCGCGGCCCGGGGCACCGCGCGCCAGCGTTTCGCGACGACGTCGGCCAGAACCAGGCCGGCGAACGGCGACGACACCCAGATCGTGAACATCGCGATCAGAATCCAGGACGGTTGCCGGTTCCCGAAACGAAACATCAAGCCGAGCGAGCCTGCCGCACCGGCAGCCGTCACCACCAGGGCGAGGGCGCGGAGCAGTGCGAAACCGCCGGTCGCTCCCCGGCGCGCCTTCGACATCGTCTCCGCCATGCTACCTCCGTTCGCGGGAGTCCCGCGCTCAGGTCTGGCCGTACAAAGCCGTGCTCAGGTACTTCATCCCGGAATCGACCGCTACCGTCACCACCGTGTGGCCGGGTCCCAGCCGGGCCGCGACCCGCAGCGCCACCGCGACGTTGCCTCCCGTGGAGGTGCCGGCGAAGATCCCTTCCTCGCGAGCGAGCCGCCGCGCGGTCGCCATCGCGTCCTGCGACGAGATCGTCTGGATCTCGTCGGCCAGTCCGGCGCTCCACAACGGTACGACAAATCCCGCGCCGGTGCCCTCGATCTTGTGGGACCCGCTTGGGCCTCCCGACAGTACGGCCGACTCGGCGGGCTCCACCGCGACGATGTGCACCGAGGCGTTATGCGTTCGCAGGCTCGCCGACACCCCGCGCAGAGAGCCGGCCGTGCCGACGCTCTGGACGAAGGCAGTGACCTGCCCGCCAGTCTGCTCCCAGATCTCCTCGCCCATCCGCTCGTAGCTGGCGAGTTGGTCGGTGTTGTTCAGCTGGTCCGTCAAGTAGCTCCCGGGTGCCGCGGCGAGACGCCGCGCCGTCTCGATCATCTCGAGGATCAGCTCCTTCGTCGTGCCGCCGGTGGGACTGGGAACCAGCGTGAGGCGGGCGCCCAGCGCCGCCATGTGATCCCGCTTCTCCCGGCTGAACGCGTCCGACGTCACGATCTGGAGGGGAATCCGCTTCGCGGCGCAGACGAAGGCCAGCGACACCCCGGTGCTGCCGCCCGTGTACTCCACCACCGAGCCCCCCGGCCGCAGCCGTCCATCCGCCTCGGCCGCCTCCACCATGGCCAGCGCCATGCGGTCCTTCATGCTGCCGGTCGGGTTCTCGAATTCCAGCTTCAGCAGAATCCGCGCGCTCTCCGCCGGGACCATGTGGCGGAGCGGCCTGAGCCTGGTGCCGCCGATCGTGTCGAGCACCGTCATGTGCGGCTTCCGGCGAGCGCGATCAGGCCCTGAGATGGCGCCATCTGACCTCCGGGCCGTGAGCTGCGGTCAGGGGGAGGCCGGCAGATGCAGCGATGCCTGCCCGAATACGTACCGCCAGCCGTCGGGCATCTTCACGTACGTGTCGCTGAACCAGAGCAGGTAGTCGATGGCCTGGCCGCCGGTAGTGCCCTTGATCCAGAGGCGCGCGGTGATCACAGCCGTGTTTCCCCAGACGCGCACCGTGCGCAAGGTGTCGTCCTGGCGCTCGTAGAGGACGTCCTTGTTCGTCGCGGCCTTGAGAAGGTCGGCCTTCGAATAGGCGGTGCCGCGCCCCGTGACGAGCGCGAAGTCGTCGGCGAGAATGCCGCCCATGGCGGCGGCATCGTTCGCCTTGACCGCGGCCTGGTACCGGACGTCGAGCGCGGCGACGGCGGCGCTGTCCGCAGATCGCGAGGTCTGGGCGCCGGCGGTGGTGGCAAGGATGCCGGCCGTCGCGACGGCGAGACTCATCGTCAGGTTGCGCATGCTGGTCCCGATGAAAGAGAGTGGTCCGACACTGCACGGCCGATGGTTGGATCCGCCTTACGCCACGCCCTGGAATCCCGGCGGCCCTTCCCCAACCACCCGGAACGCCCGCTCCAGCGCCAGCCCCGCCCGCGCGATCGTCCCCTCGTCGAACAGGCGACCGAGCAGCGTGATACCGTGAGGCACCCGTCGCGGCGGCGAGAACTTCGGCAGGGGATTGGCCGGGTCCGGCGCCCAGTCGCTGCGCGCTTCGGCCACCTGCACGAATCCCGCGCGCAGCGTCAGCGATGGGTGGCCGGTGAAGTTCGTGATCGTGAGCTGCTCGTCGCGCAGCGACGGCACCAGCAGAACGTCCACCTCCGAAAAGATGCGGGCCATCTCCATCGCCACCCGCCGGCGCAGCCGGTCGGCCTGCACCATGTCGACGGCCGAGAGAAAACGCGCCTCGCGGAAGAGGTTGGGCCAGGCGTCCTTCACCTGCATCTTCAGCGTGTCCAGCCGGCCGTCCAGCGCCAGCTCCTCGAAGCTCGCCGCGCCCTCGGCGAACAGAATCGGCATCAGCGAGCTGTACGGCCAGTCGGGGAGCGACACTTCCGTCGGCACCATCTTCAGTGTCCCGATCGTCTCGAGCGCGGCGCGGTCGACATCGGTCGCCGGGCTCTCCTTCATCCACTTCGCGATGTAGCCGACCCTGAGGCCGGCCACCGGGGCGCCGGCATCGAAGTCCAGCTTGCTGGGCACGCTCGACGGGTCGCCCGCGTCCGGTCCCGAGATCGCGTGCAGCACCAGCATCGCGTCTTCCACCGTGCGCGTCATGGGACCGAGCTTGTCGAGCGACCAGCAGAGCGTCATGGCGCCGGTGCGGGCCACGCGGCCGAAGGTCGGTCGCAGCCCCGTCACGCCGCACCGCATCGCCGGGCTCACGATGCTGCCACCCGTCTCGCTGCCGATCGAGAAGGCGACCAGCGCGGCCGCGGTCGCGGCGCCCGGGCCGGCGCTCGATCCCGACGCGCCTTCCTCAGGGAGCCACGGGTTCATCGTCTGGCCGCCGAACCAGATGTCGTTGAGCGCCAGCGCGCCCAGCGAGAGCTTGGCGAGGAGCACGGCACCCGCCTCGTCCAGCCGCCGCACGACCGCCGAGTCCGCCGCCGGCACGCGGTCGCGGAACGGCTCGGCGCCCCAGGTGGTGGCGATGCCGGCGGTGTCGAGCAGGTCCTTCACGCCATAGGGAATTCCGTGCAGCGGCCCGCGATACCGTCCCGCCGCGATCTCGCGATCCGCCTGCGCGGCGCGGGCGAGGGCGTGGTCCTTCGTCAGGGTAATGATGGAGCGGATCTTTCCGTCGAGGCGCCCGATGCGGTCGAGGTAGATATTCGTGAGGCGCGTGGACGTGAGGCGGCGGGACTCGATCCAGCGCGAGAGCTGTGTTACCGGCGCGAAGGCGATCGCGTCGTCGGTGGAGGGCAGGGGCGCGCCGCTGCCGCCGCTGCGCACGAACCGGTCGCGCGAGGGTCCGCCGGTCACGCCGGGGAGCATCGGGTTCCAGAGCGTCCCGGGGGCGTCGGCCGGCGCGATCGCGACCTTCCGCTGCCCCGTCCGGCGCTCGAGATACGGCGCCAGTGCCTGACGCCACGAATCGGCCGCCTGTTGCCGCTGGGCCGGCGTCATGGTCACCTGCATCAGCTTCTCCGCCTCGGCGAACGTCGTCGGCGACACCGGCGGCCCGGATCCGACGCCGGTGCCGAACGTCGGCGGCGCGCCAGGCGTGCCGGCCGCGCCGGCATCCGACTGCGGCGTCGCGGACTTCCCCTGGTCGCGGCACGCGGCGGCCGCGGCCAGGAGGCCAAACGGGGCGCGGATCAGGAACTGACGTCGGGTGTTCATGCGATCACTCCTGAGCGCAAGGCGGGTGTTCTCTCTTGGGGGCACGCCCAGCGAGTCGAATCCGACACGGCGCCGGCGCCCGGAGCCGGGACGATATCAGCGGAGCGGCACCGGCGCCAGCGCGATCAGCCGGCCCGGCGGCTCACGGCCGGGTTAGGCGCCGGCGTATCATGAGGGGCCCGGCGCGCGGAACAGCGTCACCGCGAACCAGGTGAAGGCCGCCCCCCGGCCCTCGCGCAGCCAGCGCAGGAACATCGGCCAGTCGACAAAGTGATCGTAGAGTGGCCACGCCACCCCGAGGATCGCCACGAGGACGAAGTCGAGAGTTCCGGGAGTCATCGGCATCCCCGTTCATGCCTGACAAGCCATGGCGCGTCAAGCAGCCGGCACTCTGCCCTGATCGAGAACATCGTTTACCCAACCGCCGGGGCGGCCCCAGCCGCCCCGGCCGGCCGCAATCCCTTGAACAGCAGCAGGAAACCCATGATCACTTCGAAGACGGCGATCGGGATCCACACGTAGTAGGTCACCGGCCCGCGGAGGAAACCGGCCATCTGCAGCGGAAGAGCGGCGACGAGCAACGCCGAACCGAGCACGCCCAGCCAGGCCAGCCAGGTGGGAATGCTTCGCGCACGCAGGAAGAGCCAGCAGTAGAGCGTGCTGCCCACGGCGAAGCAGGCGGCACCGACGGTACCGCTCCACCCGTCTTGTTTCAGCAATAGCGCTCCAAGCGCCTGCGCTGCTGCCCCGTCCGGCGAAGCCACAGTGCTCGCCGTCGCCACCGAGATCAGTCCCAGCGTCCGGACGGCGGCGGCGGCCGACAGCACGCCCTCGCCGATGCGGCAGCAGAGGGCGATCATCGCGAGGTCGGGGTCCTGGTCGCGGGTGAGCCCGTACAACGCCACCGCCAGCACCACGGCGTCGAAGAACGCGAGCAGCGTGAGCACGGCGGTCAGTCGCACCGTCGTCGGATGCTGGGCGATGCTCGCCAGCGTCGCGGCAGTCCCCTCGGCGCCGCCGGTCGCCTGGCGGAACAGGATCAGGCTGGTGATGCCGGTCGCGATGTAGAAGAGAAACATGAAGCCGGCGACCCGCGCGTTGTTCCGGCGCGTCATGGGTGCGCGCCCGGAAACGGCGGCGTCAGTCGAGGCGCCCGGAGCTTCCTCACCGAGGGCCAGACGCGGACTTTCAGGACACGCGCCGGTAGGCCACCGGCGGCGGCAGGCTCCGGGCCGCCTCGGGCTCGCTGACGCCGACCATGCCGCGCAACGACCGCCTGACGCGGACGCGCCAGAGCCAGTACACCATCGCGACGAGCACGACCAGCGGCGGGATCGCGAGCAGCGGGAAGATCCGGATCGGCTTCGGAATGACCTTCGCCTGGCCCAGGAAGAACGACCCCGTGGCAATGAACAGGGCGAACGTCATCCGCCACAGGTGCCTGGCGAGTCGACGCGTGCCCTGGAGCGCGCCCGATCGGAGCATCCGGATATCGCCGGTGGCGGCCACCAGCCCGATCGTGGCGACCAGGAAAAACGGGAACGGCGGCACCCCGAGCGCCAGGCCGCTGGCACTC
Source organism: Gemmatimonadaceae bacterium (assembly GCA_041483735.1). Lineage (GTDB taxonomy): Bacteria > Gemmatimonadota > Gemmatimonadetes > Gemmatimonadales > Gemmatimonadaceae > JBGPGH01. The sequence continues at coordinate 308,081 of JBGPGH010000004.1, forward strand.
GCCAGCGCCGTCAGGCCGAACGTCAGGTTGTACAGTCCCACTCCCAACGGCACCAGCATCAGGCCGACCGACCAGCGCCGGCTCCCGAGCCGCGAGGTCGGTCGCACCGTGGCCAGCGCCGAGATCACCATGTAGGCCGACAGCAACCCGGCGGGAATGTTCACGAACGCCGATCGACCCCAGACCGTGGCGACCGTCGCCCCCAGCAGGCCCATCACCACCATCGCGTAGACGAACAGGATCCCGACCTGGCGATGCAGCGGCGCCCCCTTGGCCGCGGAAAGCGCGACAAATCCGAGGATGATGCTCAACGATCCCGCCGAGATGTGCACCACCAGCACCAGGCGTTCCGCCAGGCTTCTCGAGGCGAACGGGACCACCACGGCCAGCAGCTGCGTCATCGCGAAGCCTCAGGCCCGCATGGCGATCGCCGGATCGATGCGCGACGCGCGGAGCGCCGGAATCCAGCATGCCGTGATCCCGATCGCCGCCATCATCACCGCCACGCCGGCGAGCGTGACCGGGTCGCGCGGTTCGACGCCGAACAGCAGCCCGCGAATCACGCCACCCACGAAGAACGCGCCGGCCACGCCCAGCACCAGCCCGATCGCCAGCAGCACGCCCCCCTCCATCAGGATCATCCGCTGCACCCGGCCGCTCCCGGCCCCGAGGCTCATGCGGATGCCGATCTCGGTGGTGCGCGCGCTCACCGAGAACGCCAGGACGCCGGCGATCCCCACCGCCGCGATCAGCAGCGCCAGGAGGCCGAACGAGGAGACGAGCGCGGCGTTCAGGCGACGCGGCGAGACGCTCTGGTCCTTGATCTGCGCGACGGTCAGGACGTTCTCGATAGGCACCAGCGGCACGATCCGCCGGACGATGCGCGTCGCCGCCGCCGCCAGGCCGGCGGCGTTGCTGTCGGCCCGAATCACCAGCCCGCCGAACATCGCGAACTCCTGCGCGAAGGGCATGAACGCCACCGCGCGCGGCGTCGCGTCCAGGCCCCCATCCTGCGTGTTGCCGACGACCCCGACGATCGTGCGCCAGTCGCCGCTGATCGGCGTGAAGCGCAGCACTTCACCCGTCCACGCGATCCGTTTTCCGATCGGGTCCTCGCCGGGGAAGAACTTGTCGGCGAGGGTCTGGTTGACGATCACGACCTTGCCGGTCGTGGGCAGGTCGGTGGTGGAGAACTCGCGTCCCCTGAGCAGTGGAATCCCCGCCGCCCGGAAGTACTCCGGGCTCGCGGTGCGGAACTCGGCGCGCGGGATCGCCTCACCCGCCGCCGCCGTCTTGCCTTCCGCCTTGATGTCGAAGTCGATCATCGAGCGGCGGAGCGGCATCGTGGAGCCAAGGCCCGCCTCGACGACACCGGGAAGGGCCCGTGCCTCGCGCCGCATCCGATCGTACAGCGCCTTGTTCGCGGCATCCGCCGCGGCGAATGACGCGGGGTCCACCCGAGCGGGATTCATGAGCGGCACCGGCAGCGTGAGCACTTCCTCGGTCCTGAGACCGGTGTTCACCTCGGACAGCCGCACCATGGTGCGGGTGAGCAGTCCCGCGCCCGCCAGCAGCACCACCGACACCGACACCTGCGCCACCACCAGCCCGCGCTGGAGACGGTGCTTGCTCAGACTGCCGGTCAGCCGCCGTGCGCCCGCCGAGATCACGGCCAGCGTGCCTTCCTTCGGCAGCGCCGCAATGATCGACAGGAGCAGCGCCAGCGCGACCGCCAGCGCGAGCGTGAAGCCCAGCACCGTGCCGTCGAGCCGGATCTCGCTGGCGCGGGGCGAGTAGCGCGCGGCAAGGGAGGTGAGCAGCCCCACGCCGCCGATCGCGATCAGGACGCCGAGGCCGGCGCCCACGAGCGTCAGCACGAGGTTCTCGACCAGCAGCAGCCGCCGCAGCCGCGACACGCCCGCGCCGAGTGCCGCGCGCACGCCGAGCTCGTGCTCCCTGCGCACGCCCCGCATCAGCGTCAGGTTGGCGACGTTGGCCGCGGAAATGATCAGGACGAACCCGGCCGCGCCCATGAGCAGCCACAACGTGAGGCGCGCGCGCTCGCCCAGCGCCTCCTTGAACGGGATCACGGCGGCGAAGGGATGCGAGCCCGCGTCGTACGCTTCCGGGTGTTCGCTCCGCATGCGCGCGTAGACCGACGCGACTTCGGACCGGGCCTGGTCCACCGTGGCGCCCGGCGCGAGCCGGGCGACCACCTCGGTCATCCGATGCACGCGGCTCTGGATCATCATCGAGCTCAGGTGGTGCGGGCTGACGACCATGTTGAGCAGCGCGTCCATCCGGTCCGGGAAGAACGGCGCGGGCTGGAGCACCCCGATCACCGTCACCGACGTGCCATCCATCTTCACCTGCTTCCCCACGATGCCCCGGTCGCCGGCGAACCGCTTCATCCAGAATTCGTGAGTCAGCACCATCACCGGCGGCACACCGGGGCCGTCGTCGGCCGCCGCCGTCAGCCGGCCCAGCTCCGCGGAGAGGCCCATGACCTCGAAGTAGTTCCCGGTGACGAGGCCCATGTCGAGCCGGATGGCGTCGTCGTCACCCTGCAGCGTGCCGAACCACGGAGAGTATTCGGCGATCCCGCCCAGCGACGGGACGCCGGCGCGAAAATCCTCGACCTCCGGAATGGAGAAGGTCAGGTTCGCTCTCGTCTGCCCGTCGGCCGATTGCCGCAGGTAGACCAGCCGGTCGCCGTCGCGGTGGGGCAGCGGCTTCAGCAGCACCGCGCGCACCACGCTGAAGATCGCGGTGTTGGCGCCGATGCCGAGCGCCAGCGTCAGCACCACCACCGCGGTGAAGGTGGGGCTGTGCCACAGTGCGCGCAGGGCGTACCGAATGTCGGCGGCAATGCTGTCGAGCCAGGGCAGTCCGCGCTGATCCCGGACCGCTTCGGCGGCCTGAGTGAGGCCGCCGGACGTCAGCATGGCCTGACGGCGCGCGGCCTCCGGCTTCATGCCGCGGCGGATGTACTCGTCCGTCTCCATGTCGAGATGCGCCTGGAGTTCGTCGAGCAGGTCGTCGTCGGCACGGCGTCCGGTGAAGACGCCGGCGATGCGCGCGAGCGCCGCGCGAAGGAAGCTCATGTCGCCTCCTTGCGTGGCGCGAGGAAGGCGGCGATGAGGTCGGCGGTCTTGAGCCAGTCGCGGGCCTCGCGCGCCAGCTGCTTGCGGCCGGCGGCGGTGAGCGAATAGTACTTGGCGCGACGGTTGTTCTCGGACGGGCGCCATTCCGCGGTGACGAACCCCTCCTGTTCCAGCTTGAGGAGCGCGGGGTACAGCGTGCCGTAGTTCAGCGTGAGGCGGTTCTTGCTCGTCTCCTCGATGCGGCGGGCGACGCCGTAGCCGTGCAGCGGCCCCAGCACGTCGAGGGTCCTGAGGATCATCAGGGCGAGCGTGCCCTGCTTGACGTCCAGTTTGTCACCCATGTCCCGTCCTATTGGATTCCCATATGACTGTAACGCCGCTGGGGGGATCGGGCAAGAGCCCCCCGGGTCCGGTCCTATGGGATGGCAATACGGGAGCCCTTGCCGCGGGTTTCAGCCCGGCTCCTGCCCGCGTGGCCGGCGCTCAGGCCACCGTGATGACGACCTTCCCCCGCGCGTGGCCCACGCCGAGGTACCGGATCGCCTCGGCGGCTTCGCTCAGCGGGTAGCGCCGGTCGATGACCGGCATCACCGTCCCGGCCTCGACCAGCTCCTTCAGCGCGACGAGCTCTTCACTGTTCGCCCTGGCCACGAAGAATGCCACCTTCTGGCTCACGAACGGCGACGACGCCAGCAGCCTGACCAGGTACGGCAACGGCCCGATCCAGCGACCCCCATGCCTCACGCCCACGGGGACGAAGATCCCTGCGGGGGTCATGATGCGCCGCCAGTCCGACAACGGACGATTCCCCACGCAATCGACGATCACGTCGAACCGCCGTGTGCCGCGGGTGACATCGTCCTTCGTGTAGTCGACCACATGATCCGCGCCGAGCGACGTGACGAGGTCCACGGCGCCCGTGCTGCACACACCGGTCACCTCGGCGCCTGACGAATGGGCGATCTGCACCGCGAAGGTGCCGACACCGCCCGCCGCCCCATTGATCAGGACTCTCTGCCCCGGCTGCACCCGCGCCTTGTCGCGCAGGCCCTGGAGCGCGGTCAACCCGGCCACCGGCAGAGCCGCCGCCTGCTCGAACGTGAGGTTCGCGGGCTTCAAGGCCAATTTGCTCTCGCGAGCGCAGGCGTACTCGGCGAAAGTGCCTCGCAAGACGCCGAAGACCGCGTCGCCCGGCCGAAACCGCGTCACGTTTCGCCCCACCGCCTCAACCTCGCCCGCAAGGTCGGCTCCCGGCGTCGTCGGCTTTGGCCGCCGCAGCCCGGTCATCAAACGCATCAGGGCCACGTCGCCCAGAAAGAGATAGTCCATCGGATTGGCGGCGGCCGCGCGAACTCTCACCAGGACTTCATCGTCGCCCGCCACCGGCTTCCCGACGTCTTCGAGTCTGAGCACGTCCGGCGGCCCGTAGGCGCGATAGACGATGGCTTTCATGGGTCAGGCAGCATCCTCCCGGGCGCCTTTGATCAGCGTCCAGAGTATGAACCCGCCCTCCCCAAGGCCTGCCGGCAGCGTTGACAGGTTGAAGGCGATGCTCCCGTAGGCCGGGAAGAGGAAGTACGTCACGGAGTCGATCACGTACGAACACCCGGCGATGAACACCAGGACGCCGAGCAGACGGGGAAGGAAGCGGGACTTGTAGACGAGTACGCCCAATGGCAGAAGCCACAGCACCCAGTACATGGTGGCCGCGTGTACTCCCTGGTTTCGCCAACCTACGAAGGCGAGTGTGAGGGCATCGAGCTGCTGTTTGTCGAAGGCGGACAGGTAGCTGGCCCCGCTCGTCAGCACGAGTGGGCCGGCCAGGATCACCATCGTGACGAGCCCGATCGCGACCATGCCGAGCAGGAAGCCCACCAACAATCGGGCCTGTTTGCGGTCCACGTCCTTGAACAGGTCATACATGACCATCGCCGTCCAGATGGCCAGGGCTCCGCTGACCAACTCGGCCAGGATCCCGACCCGGTACAGTCCGGGGGAAGCTGCAATCCGGCTCGCCGTCGCGGCCGCGTCCCCACGGACGAAGAAGACGGACGGGATGTACACGAGCGTGAAAGCGGCGGGCAGGCTCATCAGCACGTAGAGAAGGCCCGCCAGCCGCGCGGTCTGCTTGCGTGAGTTCATCATCGTCTCTCGGTGAGTCCGCCGTGGCTACTGCAACGAAGCCAGCGCCTTCTGCGCGTTGGCGTTGCCTGGATTCGCGGCGATGGCCGCCTGGTATTCCGCCTTCGCCTGAGCCGCATGGCCGCTCTTCTGGTGAGCCAGTCCAAGGAAGTAGTGCGCGTTGGAGACTCTCGCGGCCGGAGCGTCCTTTGCCAGAGTCTTCAGCTGTTTCTCGTACATCGCGATCGCGTCCGTCCACCGCTCGCGCCGCCGGTAGAACGCCCCCGCGGCGCCGTACGACACGTCGCTGTCCGGTTTGGCGGTGATCGCCGCCAGGAATTCCTTCTCCGCGGTGGCGTAGTCGGATTCCTGTTCGGCAATCGCACCGGATCCCATGTGGCCGCGCATCGGATTCAGCTTCAGAATTTCGGTGGCTTGCTCGCGTGCCTTGGGTATGCTCCCGCCGATCATGGCTGGGGCGCCCGCATAGAACTGGAGGAGCGCGTAACGCGCCTCGACGAGAGACGGGTCGAGGGCCACGGCCTGCTCCAGTTCGGTCTTCATGCGACCGACAATTGCGGGCGCGCTCATCACGCTGGCCTTCCCACCCTCGGCCCGGAGTGCGTTGCCGAGCCACAGGTGATGCTGGGCGCTCTTTCCGTTGAGTGCTATCGCCTTCTCGAGCCACGCGACAGCCACGCCCGACGAGTCCTGGTCGAGGAACAGGCGACCCATGCAATGCATCACCGCGTCGTCGTTGGGCGCGCGCTGGAGCTGCGCCTCGAGCTGCGCCCGGGCCACCTCATACCGGCGATCGGCGATCAGGCGCTGCACAGCGGGAAGGCACTGCGCGCCAAGCGTGGCCGCCGCGAGGGATGCGCCGACGGCGAGCAGAATCAGGACGTTTCGGTGGCGGGTCATGTGTACTCCGGATGTCTCGGGCTGGTGTCGTGCCGGTCTGTGGCGAATGTATCCGCGGCCAACCCTACGTGCGACGGACACCAATGGACATGACGCCACGTATCAAGAACATGACCGCAGGTTTCAGGGAGACCCGAAGCGATGCCTGAGTTGACGATTGCGGCGAGTGCCGTGCATGCCCTGATGGAGCTGGCGGTGTCGAAGGGCGCCAGCCGGGAAGCGCTGGCCGGGCGCTCCCGGATCGATCCGGCCGAGCTCGCGGACCGCGACAGCCGGCTCCCGTTCGACAAGTACGTCGCGCTGATGCGGGCGGGGCAGGAGTTATGCAACGATCCCGCGCTCGCCCTGCACTTCGGCGAGGAGGTCGACGTCTCCGAAATCTCGATTACGTGCACGGTGGGCGGGGTGGAGACCATCGACGAGGCGTTCGCGCAGGTGAACCGGTATGCGCGGCTTGGCGTCGAGGTCGAGGGCGTGGGGAACGGCGATCGCTTTCAGCTCCGCCGCACCGGGGGACAGCTCTGGGTCGTCGATGCCCGAAGGAACCCCAACGACTTTCCCGAGCTCACCGAATCCACCTTCGCCCGCATGGTCTGCTCGACGCGCCGCTCCCTGGGCGACACGCCGTTCGTCAAGACGGTGCATGTCACCCACGCCGAGCCGGCCTATCGCGCCGAGTATGAGCGGATCTTCCGGGTACCGGTGGTGTTCGGCAGCGACCGGAATGCCCTGCGGATCGATGAAGCCCTGCTGTCGGGTATCCGGCTTCCAGCGTCGTCAGGTTACGTGACGGGGGTGTTGCGGGACCACGCCGAGGCGCTCCTCCAGAAGCTCGAGAGCTCGCAATCGACCCGGGGACGCGTCGAGAGCCTGTTGGTGCCCATCCTGCACACCGGGGCTGCGAGCATCGACATGGTCGCCGGCAAACTCGGGCTCAGCCGCCAGACGCTCTTTCGCAAGCTGAAGGCGGAGGGCATAACCTTCGAACAGGTGCTGGATGAATTGCGCCACAAGCTGGCGCTGCACTACCTGGACGCGAACAAGGCATCCGTGAACCAGACTGCATGCCTGCTGGGGTACTCTGATCCGGCGGCGTTCTCTCGCGCATTCAAGCGGTGGACCGGATCCAGTCCGCGCCGCCATGCCTCTCGGACTGTCCTCTCAGCCTGACGCTGCTGACGCGGCAGCGCGGCGACTACGGACGCCGTTGTCGTGGTAACCTCACGGGACGAGCGGGCCGCGCCGCTTCTCGCCCACGCCCTTGAAGAACGTGTAGCAGAACACACCGTCCGCCCCGGTGGTCCGGTGAAGGTCGCGGATGCCGGCATCGAAACGCTCAGCCGGGATGAGACCCGCCGAAATCGCGCGGTCGCGAACGCCCTCGATCATCGCCGTGAATGTCTTCCTGGTGAAGCCATCGACCAGGTCGGGGCGGTTGGCGTCGACGTAGACCACGCGGGGGGTGACGCGCACGGCATCGAGGCCGGCCCTGACCATCAACGGATAGACTTCCCGGCCGATCAGGGCGTTGCCGCCCGCCTCCCGCTGCAGCCTGACGAGGGACTGGATCGCTTCATGGGCTGCGGCGCTGTTGGGATGGAAGTACGCCGATCCGTGATCGCCCTCGATCACCGTGATCGTGCCCCCGGGCTTGAGCAACCGGCAGAGCGCCGCCAGCGCGTCGGCCGGGCGGGGGAGGTGCTCGAGGACGAAGCAGACGAAAAGGTGATCGAAGGAGGCCGCCTCGAAGGGCAACGCGAAGATGTCTGCCCGACGGAATTCGACGTTCGTGAGTCCGGCCGCGTCAGTACGCCGCCTGGCTTCCGCGATCGACGCCGCCGAGAGATCGATGGACGTGAATCGGGCCGACGGACTGCGCTGAGCAAGGGGGATCGTCTGGGCGCCGACGCCGCATCCCGCTTCGAGCACCGTGCTGCCGGCCGGATACTCGGTATCCGAGTGCAGCAGGTCGATCAACGTACCCGCCTGATCCCGCAGGCGTTCATTCTCCCGCGAGTGATAGCCGTGGACGTACGTGTCGCTCATCGATGCCGGTTCGGCCGGGTCACGCGCCGCTCAGGTATCAACACGAGCACGCCATTCGCTGAGGGCGGTGAGCACGAACGCGCTCTTCCCTTCAATGTACGCCTCCCGGTCGCGCGGGTACTTCGCCGCCAGCTCGCGCTTGAGGCGCCCGTACGCGGCCCGGCACTCGGGGTCCGACCGCAGCCGGTTCCGAAAGTCCAGGTGGTCCCGCGAGAACGAACTGCCGGCGACGGTCAGATGCACGTGGTAGGCCCGTGGTTGCCCGCGTCGGAAGAACTCGCGCCCGGGAATGCCCTGGTCACCCCGATGCTCATACCCCGCGGCACACAGGCCGGCGATGTGGCGGGAAACCGGATCGCCCGCCGGGAATGCCGCGAGGATGTCCACGATCGGCTTGGCGGCAAGCCCCGGCACGGCGGTGCTCCCAACGTGCTCGAGCACGAGCGTGAGAGGCTGGATGACGGACGCGATCCGGCTGGCCTCGGCGGCGAAGAGCCCGGGCCACCGTGCGTCGTACTCCACGACCCGTACGATTCCTGGTTCCAGACCGAGCGGAGCAGGCATGTGGTGCAACCTAACCAAGGGGCTCAAGCCGCGGCGCGGCCGCCGGACGAAACGCGTGCCCCATCCCGACTCCCGTCCGTTCTCAGCGCCGGGAGAGGGCGGTCCGGATCTGCTTCAGGTGGTGCTCGTTGTGAGAAGCCACCTTGTCGAACTCGTCCTTCAGAGTCCGCACGCCGTCCACGCTGTGCACGAACTCGAGATGGCCCCGCTGCTCGTAGTGTGCGCTGGCGTAGTAGACGATCGCGTTGCGAACTGATTCGTAGACGCGGCACGACAGGTCGAGTGGCACGCGGGAGTAGTCGAGTCCGGCGGCCCAGGCATCCTGGTCCATGACCCGGAGCACCGGACGGTGCTCGCTCAGGACGCGGTGGATGCGATCGAGGAAGACCGCCTCGCTGTCCGCGAGGTGAAGCAGGACGAACCGGACGGACCATTTCCCCGGGGCGTAGGTCCGCGCCAGGTCCTCGTCCCCGAGGGCAAAGAGCTTGACGGTCTCGTCGCGAGTCTTTTCGAGCTGCGTGATGAGCTGCATTGCTGGGGCACCCGTTGGTGGATGTCGGCGAGGTGGTGCGCCACGACCATAGCGCCGTTGCGCACGGCAGCAACCCGAAACTTGCGATCCCGCACAGTACGGCTCACGCAGGACCCGGTGTCACGGTGGCCGGATCAGATGCCTCGTACCCATGGACCGGACTCGGATTTCTTCTACCGCTTCAGCCAGACTTCAGTGTACTTGCCCACCGGCTGGGGGCCGCCGACGGTGGCTGAGAAGTCATTCAGGACCGTCAGCGTCCTGCCGTCCGCCGAGAGCGTGGACTTCGACGTGCCGAACAGTCGCCCATTCATTTTCACGATGGTGGACACGTGATGTTCGTCCACCTTCGTGATCGCCATGGTCTCACCGCTCGGCTTCCCGTCCATGAGCACGGGGGCGTCGCTGCCGTCGAATCGCGACTCGACGGTGAGCGCCGTTTCGCGCTTGTCGATCACGAAGCGGTAAATCAATCGACGGCCTCCATTGCAGCAGGCCTGGACCACCATCGTCAACTCCGCCATGGTCGCCGTGGGCTGCCGCACCCAGGTCCCGACGCCGACCTGCGTATGCAGCGATCTCGCCGATCCGAGCGCGCCGAGCAGTGCGATGCCGCGGGCGAGCCGCCGTGCCGAGTCGATCGTCATCCTGGCCTCCACTGGTGCTGGTTGTGCATGCGGGTTCTCGGGGCCAGTGAGGTGCCGGGATCCAGGTGAGGCTCTTCCTCCAGAATCAGCCCGAAAACGGCGCTATCCTTCCTGGCGTGCCAGATCCAGGACAGCGCCATTCGTCAGGCAGGTCGCTTGAAGATACACAGGACGGAACCAGTTTCACTTCCTGAGACCGCGGCGACGAGCTCCCAGCCGTCGGCGCCCAGGCCATCGAGTTGAGTTCTGGCTGCATCCAGATCGACGCGGGCGGTGACGACGCCCTTGACTTCAAGGCGCCGGATCTCGTACTGCCAGGTTGTCCGAGGCATCAGTCAGAACCTCCCGAAGCGAACCGTGTGCCGCCTCACGCCGCCCGGCGCGCTGCCCGCCGCTCGAGGAAGGTGAGCAGGCCGATCATGATCATGGTGAGGATGCCAAAGGCAGACATCACGACAAGGAAGAATCCAACAGCAGGATGGCCAGCCCCGTCCACTTGTAGCGAGGATCCGGCCCTCCCGGACTGGTGGGGTTCATCAGACCTCTTTCTGGCCCTTGCTCGTCAGGCAGCACGTGTTCGCTGCCGGCGCCAGCGCCACCACCGTGGCGACGGTCAGGGGCCAAAACACCCAGGCCAGCAGGACTGCCGCGCCACGCCACCAGGAAACGCGAATCCTCCATCCTGCTCTCTCCGGCAGAACGACCTCCTTCTTGCGAACGCGGGACTCCAGGCTAGGATTCGCTGTTGAGTGACCGGTGCGGCCGGCCTGGGCCCCAGTCGCTCACATCCTTCCCCTCGAGCAGGAGTCGCTCATGCGTTTCAGATCCGCCACGACCACGTTTCTCGCGTTCTCGCTGTTGACGCTTGCCATACCGGTCCGCGCCGCCGTTGCCCAGGGCGCACAGGCCGGCCCGGCGCTGCCACCCAACCTGACCGCCGTGCGGGCTGCGCTCGACAAGTACCAGGACCCCATTGCTGCGGTTCGGGAAGGCTACTTCTCGACGCTCGGATGCGTGGACTATCCGAACGGCGGCGGTGGCATGGACATGATGCCGTACAAGCCCGGTGGCATGGGAGTGCACTTCCTCAACCCCGCGCTGATCGGCCCGAAGCTCGACTCGCTGAAACCGCAGGTGCTGATCTATGAACCCGTCGGGAATCGACTGCGGCTCGTCGCGGCGGAGTGGTTCATGCCGACCGCCATCTCGGCGGAAGCCCCGATGATTTTCGGCACCAAGCTCGACGGGCCCATGGAGGGGCACGCCCCGGTTCTGCCGGTGGAGCTGCATCACTGGGACCTGCACGTGTGGCTGTGGAAGGACAACCCAAATGGTTTGATGCACTCGACCAATTCAACGGTCAAGTGCCCGGACGGTCCCTATACCTACCACGAACAAGCGACCAAGATGGTGAAGCCATAGCGGATCGTTCGGCTCGAGGCCGCGGTACGGGTTCGCCGCGGCCTCGAGTCAGCCGGCCCGGGAGCCAACCGGGGCCACCTGGTAGAAGATATCGGTGCGAATCTGCGACGGGTCCGCGTTCCATTCGGGCAGCCAGTGGCCGTAGATCTCCCAATTCGGGCCGCTGACCCGATACCCGTTGGCGCCGCACCACTCGTGAATCGCCGCGTGGGCCCTCCCTAACTCCTGGTAAGGGCCAAGGTGCACCGCTGACGCCGCGAGTCCCCCGGGCGTGGCCGAGCGCACCACCCCGTCGCGCTCCTCGAAGTCCCCCGCGAGCTCGACGCCCACTTCGACCGCGATGTCGGCATTCAGGTAGATCGCCACGTGGCGGCCGGCCGGGAGCTGGCGGGCCCGCGCGAACTCCCAGACAACGCCACAGCCCTGCGGCACGACGGTGGCGAGCTCGGACGGACGGGCGCGGCGCCGCACGACGGCGAGGGGAATCGGCTCGACCACGCCAACGCGCACCTGAAGGGTCATGTCTACCTCGGAGGTCTGGAGCTATCGACAACCGGATGCCGGCGAGTCACCGCGTATCGCCTCTCGACCTCCCTGAACTCGAAAACGTTGGGTGGTATGTATCACGTACGCAAGACCGCTTTCACGAGTCATCCCGTTGTTCGCATGGGCTCCGTCATTCTCCCGCCATCATGATCAGGGCCTCATGCGCGGTGTGCCACAGGCGACCCGATTCGTCGGCTTCCACGACCGTCGGGTACCCGCAGAGCAGTCCGACAAACAGGACGATCGAGCCGTGAACGATTAGTCGTGCCCGGTCGGTGCTGGTCATGAGGACCCCCGTGAGGCTGTGTGGTGGAGCCTGACGCCGTGCCGATTCCCGTTCCTAGGCCGTGAGGACGACCCCGGCCACATGTGCGGACAGTTCCTGGATCAGGTGAGCGTCGTCGTCGGACACGCTCGGGTTGCCCCAGACAACGACGGCGTGGAGTGACGGTGGCACGCCTCGAACTCCCGGCCACCGGGCGCCAGGGGTCGGCGGTCGCGTGTCTTCATGGCCCATGGCCAAGCCGCCTGCTTCAACCCCATGCCGGGCGTCGCCGGCTATTCCCGGGGTGGTCCCAATCGTTGGCTCTCGCGCGGCTGCGTCAGGAGTCGTTCTGTAAAGTCGACTCGCTCCTCCAGCTCGTTCATTCGCCGCGTCATCTGGTCGAGTTCGCCAAGGCGGTTTTGGACCTCTTCCAGGATATGGTCGCCGCCGGCCGGCCCCGCTCCACGGGATGCTCGTTCATACTGCTTGATCTTCGAGGTCGCGAGTCGCACCGTCACTATTCCGGCGACAACAGAGAAGATAATCGCGCTGAAGCCGATGACCGGCCCGACAATTTCCATGGGGAGTCCGAACATGCTTCGCATGCCTCACGTTTGACGGCTGGTACCATGCCGATTCGGTGGTGATGTCTCAACGTACGCGGGCAACACCGCGGAGTTTCCGGTTGGCGGCATAACGAGGCCGTTCTGCCGGGATCACTCCAAGCCGGCGCCACCAATCGCCTTGACGGGCAGCGGTTGAGGCGCAAGTGCGTTAAGGAGGCCTTCCCGTGGCTGACGGGCAACCCCCGGCGTGGCACCGGGAACCGGTCTATCAAGCCCCTTTCCTGATTTCCCTGATACCGAGATTGAGCCGGCGGCGCAGGAGTGTTCTCAGGGTCGTGCCGTTCGCGTAGCCCACGCGCGAGGCAATCTGGTCGACACTCGCGTTGCCCGTCTTCAGCAAATGCACGGCGCGCTCGACGCGAAGGCTCTGGAAATACGACAGCGGTGACTTGCCCAGGACGTCGTGCATGCGACGCGCGAGCGTGCGCTTGCTGGCGCCGGCGGCCCTGGCCGCCTCGTCGAGCGAGAAGCCCCGCGTGAGCCGGGCTCGCGCCCAGGTCTCGAAGCGCTGCACGATGGGGTCGTCATGCACCAGGTGGTCGGTCAAGGCGTACGCCGATTGCGACGGCCGTGAATCGACGATGAGGTACTTCGCGGTGAGCGCGGCCAACTGCGGGCTGACCTGGCGCACCAGCCACAGCGCGAGGTCCATGTGCCCCAGCGCGGCGCCGGCCGTGACGAATCGGCCGGATCTCACGAGCATGCTCGAGTCGTCCAGGGCCACGGCGGGATAGCGTCGGCGAAAGAGCGGGGCGAGCCACCAGGTCGTCGTGGCCCGCTGCCCGTCGAGCAATCCGGACTCGGCCAGGACGAACGTCCCGATGCAGGCCGCGGTGACCGTGGCGCCCTGGCGCGCCCATCGCCGCAGGACGGGGGTTGCGCCCTGGACGTCCGGCCTGCCCAGCGCCGCTTCCAGGGGGCCCGGCATCTTGAGTCCGAGCGCCGGAACGACGACGCAGTCCGGAGCTCGCAGCCCGGCGGGGCGGACCGGGACGGTGAGGCCCTGCGCGGTCGTCACGACGCGTGTCAGTCCCACGATGCGTGGCTCAAAGCGCGGCGCGGCAAGGCCGGAGATCTCGATCAATTCGTTCGCCGTCTGAAAGACATCGAGGACGGCCGACAGGCCCAGATCGAAGACGCCGTCGAGGGCCAGGACATGGACGCGCATGGCAATAATGATACTGAAAATGACGCTCTTGCCAATACCATCCCACCCCGGATGGCGGTAGGCTCCAGTCCACTTCTTTCAACCACAGGAGACCAAGATGTTCACGTGCAGCCTGTTCGTCCGACTGGAAGCGAAGCCCGGCAAGGAGGAGGAGGTCGCCGCGTTCCTGAAGCAGGCGGTCCAGCTCGCGACCGAGGAGAGGACGACCCCTCTCTGGTTCGCCCTGCGACTCGGCAAGAGCACGTTTGCGATCTTCGATGCGTTCCGCGACGAGGCAGGCCGTCAGGCCCACCTCAATGGGCCGATCGCCCAGGCGCTCTTTGCCCAGGCGCCGCAGATGCTCGCCGCTCCTCCGGCGATCGAGCGACTGGACGTGCTGGGGGCCAAGGCGGCGTAACGGCGGCGCGGTCAGCCGCAGCAGGAGGGGGCGCCGCTTCGCGACGCCTCCCCTGCCTTCGCATCCAGTGCAGCGCCGGATTCGGTCGCCGATCACCTGCACGGTGCGATTGGCCGTTCCACGTTCGGGTTGTCGGACTACCGGGGTTGGCCCCGTCGCAGGCTCCACAGTAAGCGCGCCGAGAGGATGACGGAGAAGGTCGAGGTCACGCCGAGCGCGAGGAGCGTCCAGACGAACAGGAAGGCTCCGCTGGACCTGGCGATCTCGCCGCCGACGCCGGCCCCCATCATGTGGATGACGGGGATGCCCGCCCCAAGGAGCGACGCGACGAGACTGATGATGTACCCCGATCGCCGTTCGGCGAGCACCAGCGTTCCGAACAGCCAGACGACCAGGATGAGCACTCCCAGCATGTTCGAGACGCCTCCCGAGGCCATCCCGCGGAGGATGTCGTCCGTCAGGTGAAGCGTCATGAAGAGGATCGAGAGCAGAGACGCGATGGTCAACATGACGCTGTGTTTCATTGACTATCCTCCTGGTTGGATTTGCCGGTGTCTCTCGGTGAGGCACATGATCGGTTGGTCGGCCCGATGCTGTCGAGACCCTTTCAGCGCAGCGGCTGCGTCCGCCCTTGGCGGCAACCGGCTAGAGCGGAGATCCGCCGTAGCGCCGGGATCCGCCGTCCCAGCCGGGGATGGAGGCCGCCTGTCTGATCCAGGCCGCCAGCTGCCTCTCGTCGAGCTCGTTCGACTCGCGCACGTCCAGGGAGCGCACGTCCCTGAATCGGCCGGTGGGCGGAACGGGCTTGAGCGAGGTGCCCTTGAAGAAACTGAACTTGACGTGGTGCTGGAAGGCCGCGAAGGCGAGGAACCAGCCCTGCCCCTCGACGCCGTAGAATGGGCAGTGCCACCTCACGGCCTTGCGGACGCCGGGCACGTGCTTCACGACGAGCGCGTCGACGCGCCTGGCGATCGCGGCCTGCCACGGCTCCATGCTGGCGATGTAGGCCCGTACGCCGGCGTCCCCATCGGACTTGGGCAGCGACGCGGGTTTGCGGGCTTTTCGGGGCACGCCCTTCCCTGCGCCCGGGGAGCAGGACGTCTTCGCCTTCGCCGCGGCCGGCTTCCTGGCGGACGTCTTCGCAGGCTTGGACGCCGTCGCGGCGGGCACGACGGAGCGGGTGGGGTGGACCTTGGAAGTCGGCATCGCTGCTCCCACAGTATTCGATTCCCGGCCAGCCCGCACTTCGCGAACGGGCTGCGGCAGACGGCCTAACGTCTCGCAGCTCCGAACCCGGGGTCTACCGTTTCCGCGCCGGCGGGCCGTTCCGGGCCACCGCGGCCTTCACGAGCGCCTTGAACGCGCCCGCGTCGACCTGCTCCCCTTCGTGGATGTCGATCGCCCTTCGCGTGTTGCCTTCCAGGCTGGAATTGAAGAGGCGCGATGGGTCCGGGACCCCGGCCCCACGGGCGAACGTGAGCTTCACGACCTTCGTGTACGCCTCCCCGGTGCAGACAATCCCGTGGTGCGCCCAGACCGGATTGCTCCACTTCCACTCTTCAATCATCCCGGGGTCGGCTTCCAGGATCAGCGCCCGCATGCGGGCCAGGGTCTCGCCGCGCCATCCCGCCAGGTCGCGGATCCGCTGGTCGATGAGCCGGGAAGGGAGTTTCGCGGTCGCGCCCGCCTTCGGCGGGGACTTGGTGGCCGACTTGCTGCGCTTTCCCGGTCTTGGCGCCACGGTTCACTCTCCAACTAGTTGTGATGCTCGACTCGCCGCCCGGTGCGCCATTTGGTGGCATACGGCAGCACGAACAAGTACAGCCCGGTGAACAGGAGGAAGGCGAGCGGGAGCAGCGGCGAGTAGGTCACCCAGGCCGGAGGTTGCCCCTGCGTCATGGCAACGAAGTTGGCGATGACCGTCACCGTAAAGGCAATGGACAGCCACCGGTGGGTCTGCCGAACCCGGTTGTTCCAGTTCATGGGATCCTCGCGAGCAGGTCGACGAGCTTCCCGCCCATCATCTTCCAGCCGTAGCGCGCGCCGCCGAACTCCCTCTTCTGGTCCGGCTGGAAGCCCGACTGCACGAGGGACAGGCGTGTGCCCGACGCCGTGGGCGTGATCGTGAACGTCACGACGGTGTCCAGGAAGGGGACGCTCCACGTGAAGACGAGCTTCCGATGCGCTTCGATCTCGACGAACCGGCAATGCACGGTGCCGTCCCACCCGGGAGGCGGCTGCGTCTTGAACGTGAACGCCGCCCCCGACTCGAGCTTGAGATCGTGCCACTTCTTGCCCGCCGTTCACGCGCCATCAGGATCCCGCCACGATCGTCCCTGCCCGGGTCTCCAGCACGATCTTGTCCATGATCCCCACCTCCCGCATCCACGCGCGATACCGCTCCGCGCCCGCCCGGCCGAGTTCCTCCGATTCCCATTCCGCCACCGCGATGGTCGTGCTGCTGTCCGCGCGCATGAGCCGGTAGCGAACGAACCCGGGCTGGGCGCGGAACACCCGCACTCCGTCGGTCTCAATCTGATGGAAGATGCGCTCCGCGTCCGCGGAGTAGAGATTGATGCTCCAATGCGCGGTGCTCACCCGGAGATATCGAGGCGCGGCGGCCTGCTCCTCTATTGGCGAAACGTTTCGCGCGTGTCCGGCGGCAAGTGCGAGGCCGATCAGGGCGGTCGTCAGCGTGGGTAGGCGCCACATGCTAACCTCCGTGAGGTCGTCGAGCACCGGAGGTCCGTGGCGGGCCCGCCTGCTCATCGGATACCGGTTCGAGAAGAGCGAAGAAGTTGCCCTGTGGATCTCGACACAGGACGTGAACACCGAAGCCGGGAATGGTTTGTGGCTCCGTGACCAGGTTCCCTCCCTGGGCGGTCACCCTGGTGCAGGCCGCGCTGAGAGACGGGACCTGAATGGTGACTGTTACGCGAGGTGAGCCTGTCTTCGACTGGACAATACCTCCGGGAATCGGACGCTGCGCCGGCTCTTCATCGGTTTGGATCTGCCACTCACCACGCCTCGGCCCTCCGCACCAGCGTCGTGGCGCCGCCTAACAGCC
>JBGPGH010000005.1:0-220470 GCA_041483735.1 Gemmatimonadaceae bacterium
GAGTACCACACGGGGCGACCGCACCGGGGGCTCGGCCAGCGCACGCCGGCCGAGTACGCGGCGCTCTTCACCCCCGACGAGACGGACGTTGGCGAACCGATCCTCCGATCCTGACGTGGCCTAAATCGGGGGTAACGTCAGCGTGACAAGTGAGAATCCGACGTGTCTGACATCGTGAACAATGCGATTGCGAAGCTCTCCAAGCCACCGCACGAAGCTGATCGCCGGATCATCGAGCAACCCCAGCGCTCGAACGAACTCCATCTTGCTCGCTCGCCCGCCTCCCAATTGCATGCTTTTGAAGATTGGCGTCAGACGCGAGTCACTTGAACGCACGAGGAGCTCGGTCGCACATGCCTCGAGAAGCGCGTGAGCCTTCACCACAAAAGACCAATCGTCCTCCTCAACAAGGTGCTCGATGAAGCCTGTCGGGAGGCCGAGCGCGGTCTCGAGGCGAACATTCTCAGCGAACCAGATTGCAGGATCCACTAGGCGATCCGACCAATCGCATAACTGTCTGGGGCGAACAGGTGGTCGTCTCCGATTTGGGCGACCTGCCAGCCCTGAGCCTTCACGGCTTCAAGAGGTCAGTTCCCGTGATGGCGAACGCTTTGACGGAAGTGACCTTTCGCCGCCCGGTTTTCCATGCCCTCATCCCTGGTGCCATCTTCACGAACTGTTAGTTCAGCCAAGCGTTGGCCATACGTCATTCACCCGAAAGGTACTGGTTGACGCTCAGGAACGGTTCGGACTTGAAGCTCAGATTTGCAATCGCCGCCAACAGATACCGGCGCAGGTCAATTTGGCGGGCGAGAGTGCAGCGCAGGGCGTGTCCTTCCAAGAGAAGTACGTCCTTCTCAGGGTTCTGCTTGAGTAGGCCAGGGACGTTCTCCGACCACCCGTTGATAGACCAGAATACCCCCATCGCTTGCTTGCCAGAGCGACGGACTTGGCCTTGTAGGCCGTCAACCTCCCGAATGTCAGTCAGCTTCTCGCGCCATCGGCACTCGATGATGTAGTGCCAGCCATCGAGTCTGAACGCTCCGTCGATCTGCTCGCCGCCTGCGTTCCTGGTGAAGGCCTGATGGACGGGGACCTCGTGCAATTGAAAGAGTCGATTGAGTAGATCCTGGAGGAGATAGCCCCGCTGCTGGTGGTCGCTGGCTCCAGCGAGTTCGTCGAACATCATCAACAGCAGATCTGACTCTCGCTTGAAGATCTCCGCGCGACGCTTCCTAAGGTTCGCGACTTCTTCCTGCCCCGCGAGCTCTCTTTGCCTTTGCTCACTCGCGTCCATCGTCTCGATCGCGTCGAGAATCTCCCGGGCCTTTTGAACCGTCGCTCGAGCTGCATACTCGTCGTCGGCAAGGTGAAACCTGGACCAACGCGCCGCGATTTGAATCAGATTTCGGACAACAGCATCCTCATCACCCCGTTCCTTGAGTTCGTCGAGAAGTAGTGGTGCCAGCTCCCGCTTCGAAAACCCCTTGCCCGTAGTCGGGTCCCGCCGGTTGAGATAGTTCGCGATGACATCGTTCGGGACGCCGGCAGGGCGAAGCAGCAGGTCGGCCATCGCCTTCTTGATGTGCACCAAGGTCGCGATGATCTCGATGGCTAGGCGGCGAGCCTCGGTAGACGGTTCAGGCATGTGACGATTCCTACGCCTTCGACCACCAGGATCCCCGAGCCAAACAGCACGCCGTGTTGCTGTAGGTCGCAACCAGCCTGACGCCTGGGACCCTCGGGTGCGGCGTCATGTCACGCGCCGTCATAGTTGAACCCCGAATCGGTGATATCGGAGTCGAAGGTCTCGAGCCATTCGATAAATAAGCCGTACATGACCACCGCTGCCCTTGCAGCGGATTCTGCGTGGCCGTTCGTGAAGGAAAACCCCGTTCGCCACAACTGATGGACAAGTCTGTTCCGGCGACGATTGAATTCGGTGAGTTCCTCGACGAACGTGGGCTCGAGTTGCTGCTCATCAGCGAGGAACTGCTTGTACTCGCGAATCAACGTGTGAAAGGCGCAATCGTGTCTCTTGTTGCTCAGGAACGTGCGCAGGAGAGACTCGACGAGCGCGTGCACAAGCAGGTATGCCTGGACGAAATTCTGGCTTTCCAGAGCGCGCGCGGCAGCGGCTTCGTTGTCACGCACGATGAAGGAGAAATCGACGCTTGACATCGCCACAATCTCCGTCTCCATATTGTCGAGGCACCGCGGTGCCCACCACCCCCCCCCCGACCATCGCTAGGCACGAGCCGTGGCAACGGCCGCCGAATCAGTGTGCGTTTGGCATCCGCCAATCCTGGACAAAGCTACAGCCTGCAGCAGGCCCGCACGGCGAAGTCCCCACACGACTAACGGCAACAAACCAATCAGGAACGGCAGCCCATACTCAGTCCCGAATCGTGTGTTCACCAGTGTCCACACGAAACTGCGAAGCCGCGCGAACCGAGGATGCCACGGTGGAAAGGTGACCTCCTCGTTCTCGATCATCTGAGATGCCGTCTTGTTCCGGCCAAAGCGCTCAGTGACATGTAGCCAGCCGTTGGCTTTCAGGCGCCACATGCTAGGCGGCATGTCAAGTACATCCATCGGACGGACCTCAAGCCGAACCTTCGGGTGCCGAAACTCTGAGACATCTGGTCTCAGCTGCGCTCGCAGCTTGTGGAGGGCGAACTTCCGAGCCAGTTGACCCTCGCGAGCGGCAATCGCTTCCCGAAAGCCAACGTCGCCAAGATCCCGAAAATACTGGTAGTACCGAATCATGGAGTAGCCCCACGTGATCCACAATGGAAGCGCCACGGCGAGTGGTTTGGCTAGGTGGACGGTGTTGCCAAGAAACTCGATGTCCTCCATCGCAGCGCCCAAGCCGACGAAAGCCGCAAGCACAATCGATGTGGCAACGAGCGCTCTGCGCTGGCGTGTGAAGCCATCCACAAGCTGCGGATCCATGCAACCTCGGGCAACGACGTGGGCCAGCGGAGCCTAACGGGCTGCCGATGAGCTGCGGATACCGAAAACACCCGTCAGCTCTGTCGGCCTGTCAACTATCACTTTCCTCTGAGCAACGCTATCCCGAACTTGTCCGGCGCAGGGGTGAGTCCCAGGTCTAGTTGAAAAACAGGTGGTGCCTCCATACTAGAGCGTGAATCCCTACCAGGATCTCCGCTCCTATACCGAGGACACCACCCATGCCAAGAGTACGATCGAAGACCCTGACGCGCCAGTCGGCGCCGGTCACGGTCGCGCAGACCACCGCCCCGCTCGACGACGGCACCGTGACGCTGGCGATGATCCAGGCGCTCATTCCGCTGGGCCTGCGGGCGGTCGAGGACGCGCTGCAGCAGGAAGTCCGGGCGTTGGCCGGCGCGCGGTACGCGCACGACGACGGCCATCCGGGAATCGCCCGGTGGGGCACGCAGGCCGGCTCGATCTTTCTGGCCGACCAGAAGCTGCCGATCGACGTGCCGCGGGTCCGGGATCGCGCCGCACGCCGTGAGGTCCCCCTGGCGACCTACCAGCAGCTGCAGACGCCCCGCTCCCATGACGTCGGCCTGTTCCGTCGCGTGCTGGGCGGCCTGTCGTGTCGGGAGTATGAGGCCGCGGCGGAAGCGGTGCCGGAAGCCTTCGGGCTCGCGCGCTCGAGTGTGTCGCGCCGGTTCATACGGGCGAGCGCGCACGAGCTGCGTCGCCTTCAGGACCGGCGGCTCGACGATGCCGAGTGGCTGGTGCTCGTGCTCGACGGCAAGACGTTCGCCGGCGATCAGCTCGTCATCGCGCTCGGCGTGACGGCGACGGGCGAGAAGCGGATCCTGGGGCTCGTGCAGACGGCGAGCGAGAACAAGCGGGTGATCGCGGCGTTCCTCCGCGAGCCCGGGGAGCGCGGCTTCCCGCTCGATCGGCCGCTCCTGGTCGTGCTCGACGGCGCGAAGGGCCTGCGCGCGGCCGTGCGCGAGGTGTGCGGGGACGTCGCCGTGCAGCGGTGCCAGTGGCACAAGCGCGAGAATGTCGTGAGCTATCTCGCCAAGCAGGACCAGCCCGGGTGGCGCCGGAAGCTCCAAGCGCGTACGCACAGCCCACGTATGCCGACGCGAAACGGGCGCTCGACCGCCTCGGTCGCGAACTGCGGCTGGTGAACGCATCCGCGGCGGCGAGTCTGGCGGAGGGACTGGACGACACGCTCACGCTCCACCAGCTCAACGTGTTCCCCGAGTTAGGGGTGAGCTTCAAGACCACGAACCTGATCGAGAGCGTGATGGCGCGGCTCGAGGCCAAGACGCGGCGCGTGGCGCGCTGGCGGACCAGCGATCAGAAGCTGCGGTGGTGCGCCGCCGCCCTCTGGGCGATGGAGCGGCAGTTCCGTCGCGTGAAGCACCATCGCCACCTCCCCTTGCTGAAGCACGCCCTGCAGCACAGACTCTCGCTCACGAATCCCGCCGCGGCGTAAGCCGCATCACGAGCGCCATCGCCTGAATTTCAACTAGGAGGGGGACACTCCCCCGGCGCAGCAGTCGGACGGTAGACATCAAAGCTTCGGACAAGGCGCGCTTCCATCTTCACCTTGGTTGAGTCGAGGCCATTTCTCCGCCTGAAGCTCGCCACCAGTTCCTGCAAGGGGTCACTCGCGGCTGTACCGCCTCGGAAGAACGCGAGAAACCAGCTTGTCCCCTTCGGATTGAGCTGCTTCAGCTTGGCCAGGTCCTTGTGAATCTTGCCGACAGCGAAGTCGCCGGCCTCAATCATGATGGGCCGGCCACCGTTGTGAGGCCGAAGCCAGAGGTCGACCTGCTTCGGGGCTCCCCTACCCCATGTGGTCTTGAACGCCATCTCGTGACGGATCTCGAGATGAGCCAAGACAGGGCTCATCAACAGCGCTTCGTAGAGAGCAGTTACCAGGCCAGTCTCATAGAACGTTCGGACAGTCGGCTGATGCGCCTTGGAACCTTGCCTATCGGTCGTGAGGATGAGTAGCCGGGCCGCGACGGACCAGACGGCTGGCTCGATCAGAGCGAATATGGTGCGCGGGGTCCTACTAGCCATGCCTGCTCGTCCTGCTCTGTATGGCAAACATGAGGTAGACTGCGTCGATAGGCTGGAAGCTCGCTATGGACCGCGAAGCCAAGACCAACATCGCCTCACCAGTCGAAGCCCGCAATCCCAAGCAAACGGCCTCACGTAGCGCGCGTCCAATTCGCTGACCGCCAACGCCATTGGCGGCGAGACTCACCGTCTATGTGTCAATGACCTCCCAATCCACCCGCTTGTTCAGAGGCCTGACGCACCCGGGCGCACTTCATTTGCCCGCGACACTAGTAGTCCGATCCCTCGGTGCTGGCGGCGGCGACTCCTTCCCCTCCCCGCCCCGCTCCTCCCCCTCGCCCTGCCCACGCGAATGCTCGCCCCGTCCCTCACCCCCCGCCGATGGCCACTGCGCAAGAGCTCCGCCCCGCCGAACCCGACGAGTTCTCCCCCTGGGTCCCCGACCAAACCGAGTTCACCGAAGTCACCCCGGGCGCGATCGTCCTCGGCACGGCCCTGGGTCTCGTCTTCGCCGCCTCCGGGGCCTGACTCGCCCTCAAGATCGGGCTCACCGTCGGCGCGTCGATCCCCATCGCCGTCCTGTCGATCACGATCTTCCGCCGCATCGCCCGGCTCTTCGGCGCCAGCCAGCCGCTGATCCTCCGCAACAACATCGTCCAGACCACCGGCTCGGCCGGCGAGTCGATCGCCGCCGGCGTCGCCTTCACCCTCCCCACCCTCCTCATTTGAATCGCGAACGAGGAACGAGGAGAAGAGCTCACCGCTACGGACCCCGGACCGCGTGTGTGCCTGTCTCCTCGTTCCTCGTTCCTCGTTCGACGCTCATCTTGCGCAGCGCCCGCAGCCGTCGTACGGTAGACGCATGCACGCGTCGAGCCGGGTACAGGTGGTAGTCCTGCTGCTGCTGGTCGCTTCGGCGTGCCGGCAGGTGGACGGGCCGGCCGCGCCGCCCACCACCGGGACGCGCCTCCGGGTGGTCCACGTCTCCCCAAGCGCGCCGGCCCTCGACATCGCGATCGACAACATCACGGTGCTGCGCAACCTCAATTATTCGCGCGCCTCGGACTACGCGACCGTCCCGCCGGGGCCGCACGAATTGGAGGTGCGGGTGGCGGGCTCCACCGCGACGATCGGGGTCGGGACGATCGTTTTCACCGCCGACGATCCGCACACCTTCGTGGCGGCCGGCGACTACAACCTGGTGGGCGGGATCGTCGTCACCGACTCGGGCGCGCGCCCGGACCCCGGCAAGACCAGGATCCGGGTGATCAACGGCGCCCGGGGCGCCCCCGACGTCGACATCCTGCTCACCCAGCCCGACTTCGCGACCGAGTTCGTCCTCTACTTCCCCAGCCCGTTCGGATCCTTGAGCACCTACCATCAGAGTACCGCCGGCAACTATAGAGTGCGCATCCGCCGGCAGAGCGACAAAGTGATCCTGGCCGACACCGGTCCCATTTCCGTGCCGGCCGACCAGGTGCGGACGGTGATGCTGATGGACAAGCCGGGCGGCGGAGTCCAGACGAAGGTCTACAGCGACCGCCCGTGAACGCGCCCGCACATAACGCCGCCGGCCGAGCGCTGTTCGCCGCCGCCGGCCGCGGAGTCATCGCCGCAGCGGTCGCGTGCGCCGCCGGCGTCGGGCCTGCCGCGCCGCTGTCCGCGCAGCAGGCTCCAGCAGACCTCGTCCTGATCAATGCAAAAGTCTACACCGCCAACGACGCCCGCCCCACCGCGAGCGCCTTGGCCGTCCGCGCCGGCCACATCATTTATGTCGGCACCGACGGCGGCGCCCTGGCCCTGAAGGGACCCGCCACCCAGACCGTCGACGCCGGCGGGCGGACCGTCATCCCGGGGATGACCGACGCCCACGCCCACCTGCTGGGGCTGGCGGAGGCGCTGCGGCAGGTCGACCTGAACGGGACGGCGACGTACGAGGAAGTGATCGCCCGCGTGGTCGCGAAGGCGAAGTCGGCGCGCCCGGGCGTATGGCTGGGCGGCAGGGGCTGGGACCAGAACGACTGGCCGGTGAAGAACTTTCCGACGCACGACGCCCTGTCCAGGGCGATCCCCGACAACCCGGTGGTGCTGGGGCGCGTCGACGGACACGCGCTGCTCGCCAACGCCGCCGCCATGAAGGCCGCGGGAGTGACGCGCGACACCAAGGACCCCACCGGCGGGCGCATCGAGCGCGATGCCTCGGGCGAGCCCACCGGCGTCTTCGTCGACAATGCCCAGGGGCTGATCCGGCGGGCCGTGCCCCCTACGCCGCCTGACGAGGTTCGTGAGGCGCTTCTGGCCGCGATCGCCGAGCTGAACAGGTGGGGGCTCACCGGGATCGCCGACGCGGGGGTGAGCCGGCGGGGGATCGAGCTGTACGAGTCGCTGGCGCGCGACGGCAAGTACTCCCTGCGCAATTACGTCATGATCGCCGACGACTCGGCGGCTCTCGAATATTACTTCGCGCGCGGGCCGCAGAGCTCGCTCTACGACGGGCATCTCTGGTTGCGCGCGGTCAAGCTCTACATGGATGGCGCGCTGGGGTCGCGCGGCGCGGCGCTGCTCGAGCCGTACTCGGACGACCCCGGGAATCGCGGCCTGCTCATCTCGCCCCCCGAGCACATTCGCGCGGTGTCGACGCTGGCGCTGCGGCGCGGCTTCCAGGTCTGCACCCACGCCATCGGCGACCGCGGCAACCGGCTGGTGCTCGACGCCTACGAGGCGGCGCTGCGCGAGGTCCCGGTGAAGGATCATCGCTTCCGCATCGAGCACGCCCAGATCGTCGACCCGGCTGACATCCCGCGCTTCGCCAGGCTCGGCGTCATCCCGTCGATGCAGGCGTCGCACCAGACGAGCGACATGTACTGGGCGAAGGACCGGCTGGGTGAGAAGCGGCTGGCGGGGGCGTACGCATGGCGGTCGTTCCTGAGCACCGGCGTCATAGTACCTAACGGGAGCGACTTCCCGGTGGAGATGGTGAACCCGCTCATTTCGTTCCATTCGGCGGTCACCCGCCAGGACGCGAAGAACTATCCGGCCGGCGGCTGGCGCCCGGGCGAGAAGATGACACGGAACGAGGCGCTCAAGTCGATGACCCTCTGGCCGGCGATGGCGGCCTTCCAGGAG
This sequence comes from Gemmatimonadaceae bacterium, assembly GCA_041483735.1. Taxonomy (GTDB): domain Bacteria; phylum Gemmatimonadota; class Gemmatimonadetes; order Gemmatimonadales; family Gemmatimonadaceae; genus JBGPGH01. The sequence goes on from JBGPGH010000005.1 coordinate 8,170, forward strand.
ACGGAGCTGGGGTCGCTGGAGTTGGGCAAGTACGCGGACTTCGTTCTGCTCGACCAGGACATCATGACGGTGCCGGAGCATGATCTGTTGAAGACGCGGGTGCTGGGGACGTGGATTGGGGGGGTGAGGGTGTATGACGCGGGGCTGGTACCCTGAGTACTGAGTGCTGAGTACTGAGTACTGAGTACTGAGTAGTGAGTACTGAGTACTGAGTACTGAGTACTGAGTATCGTTCAGTGCCTGTGCCGGATCCCTGCACCGTGGTTGGTTTCCGCATTCCGCATTCCGTATTCCGCATTCCGTATTCCGCATTCCGTATTCCGCCCCTGACCGCCGCCCTCTTGTCCCAATCCAACCCCTCCGTCGGCCCGCCTGACGCCGCCCAACTCCGCAACCTCGCCCTCATCCGGTTCGCGTTGATGGTGGGGCTGGCGTTGTTCGGCGGGGTGACGTGGTGGCTGCACCGGCAGCCCGACTACGTCCCCACGGGCGGGGCCGACGCGCTGCGCAAGGCGCTGCCGGTGGTCTTCGCCCCGTTGGTGCTGGCTCTCTTCGCCTTCCGGCTGATCGTCACACGCGCGCGCGACGCCGCGGCGTACCCGTCGCAGGCGATCCGCGCCTGGGCGCTGGGGGAAGGAGCGGGGATCGCCGGTGGGGTCTACTATTATCTGACCGACAACCCCGCCTGGTACGTGGGCGGGCTGATCCTCATGGCGGGGGCGATGGTGCTCTTTCCGTTGAGGGTTCCGGAGTGAGTACTGAAAACTGAGTACTGAGTACTGAGTATCGTTCAGTAGTCGGGCGGGTTCCGTAGTGCGTGTCGCGTTGTGGTTCCTTCCTGTCGCGGCTTGTCTCCTCGTTCCTCGTTCCTCGTTCATCTCCTGCTTCCTGCTTCATACCCCATGCCTGGCACTCCCACTTCCACAACCGGCATCAGGGCGGCCGCCGCCACCACCGCCCGCCGCGCCCTGGAGCGCGCCACCCAGGCGATCCTCCTCCCGCGTGAGGCACTCATCTCCACCGGCGAGACGGTCCGGGTCGTCTCGCTGGCGATCTACCGCTCGTTCATGGTGATCACGTCGTTAGGGGCCGCCGCGGTGGCCTACTACCTGCGCAGCGGCGCCGACCCGGAAGTCCCCGACCCGGCCATGCTCACCGCCCTCAAGGCGCGCGGGATGCTCCTCTGGGAAATCATGGTGATCGCCCTGCTCCTCCTCTGGCCCCTCGAGCGCAAGCTCCGCTGGCTCGAGATCCCCGACCGCCTGATCGTCTGGACGATGGGGCTGGTCCTGATCGGCTACGGCGGGATCTACCACTTCCTCACCGCCGACCTCCGGCCGATGGCGGCCGGCGGCGCGATGCTCATCACGTCGATCATCTTCTTTCCGATTCGCGGGCGGTAGGTGCGCGTCGTCTCCCTCCTCCCCGCCGCCACCGAGATCGTCGCGGCGCTGGGCGCGATGGAGCGGCTGGTGGGCGTCACCCACGCCTGCGACTTCCCGCCGCTCGTTGCCTCACGAGCGCGGGTGACCGCGGCCGCGGTCGACGGCCAGGCGCCGCCCGGGGCGGTCGACGCCGACGTCCGCCTCAAGGCCGCCGGCGGCGCGCCGATGTTCGAGCTCCGCGAGGACGTGATCCGCGCCCTCCACCCCGACCTCCTCCTCACCCAGGCGCTCTGCGACGTCTGCGCGGTGAACGAGATGCAGGTCCGCGCCCTGGCCGCCCGCCTCACGCCGCCGCCGGCGATCGTCACCCTGAGCGGCCGTACCATAGACGGCGTCCTCGCCGACATCGCCGCCGTCGCCTCGGCGTTAGGTCTCGACGATGAGGGGGAGGAGCTGCTCGACGGGCTGCGCGCCCGACTCCGCGCCGTGCACGACACCCTCAAGGCGGCCCGCGCCCCGCGCCCGCGCGCGGCCGTGCTCGAATGGACCGACCCGCTCTTCGCCGCCGGCCACTGGGTCCCCGAAATGGTCCACCGCGCCGGCGGCCAGGATGTCCTGGCCGGCCCCGGCGACCACTCGGCCGTGGTCGACGCCGAAAAAGTCCGCGCCGCCAACCCGGAGGTGCTGCTGGTCGCACCCTGCGGCTACGAGCTCCCGCGCGCGCGCGCCGAGGCCGGCCGCCTGCTCGCCGACCCGCGGTGGAAGTGGCTCAGGGAGAGCGGCTGCCGGGTCTGGGCGATGGACGGGAATGGCCTGACGAGCAGGCCGGGGCCGAGGATCGTGGATGGAGTAGAAGTGATGGCGCGAATCTTCAATGGGGAATTGTTCTCGGCCCTCGATCCAAGTCACGGCGTAGAATTGGGGAACTGACGCAGACTCGAATCAGGGAACGGACGTAGACTCGAATCAGGGAACGGACGTAGACTCGGGGAGCGGACTCCGAGACGGCCGGGGAGGAGGGGAGGTGGGGAGGAGGGGAGGAAGGCCGGGACCGGTCCCGCCGTCCTGCTCCCCGCTCCCTGAGTCTATGTCTGAGTCTGTCCCCCTACCCAAACCAGTAGCGCACCGCCACCGCCCCCAGGAAGAGCGAGAAGATCCTCTTCATTTGAAGGGGCGTCATCACCACCGCGAGGCGGTTCGCCACCCACGCCCCGGCCAGCGCGCCGCAGAAGAGCCCGAGCGCGATCCAGAGGGCGGCCCGCGTGTCGAGGTTGCCGTGTCGCCAGTACTCCCACGCCCCCAGCGCCCCCACCGGCAGCAGCAGTGCGCCGAGCGACGTGCCGTTGGCGCGCACCTGCGTCATCCCCGCCGCCAGCACCAATGACGGCACGATGACGATCCCCCCGCCAATTCCGAAGAGGCCGGACAGCACTCCCGCCGCCAGCCCAACGAGCAGATACAGGACCATGATCCGTGACTCCGGTTGATGTGAGGCGGCGCCTGACTTCCCACCGCCGGGGTGAAAGGGTAGCATGGGGCGGGCAGGAATACGAACGAGGAACGAGGAACGAGGAGACAAGCCAACCACGCCACGAGGAACGAGGAACGAGGAGACAGGCCCAACATCGCGGCACAAGACCGTCAGATCCACTGAACGATACTCAGTACTCAGTACTCAGTACGCAGTACGCACCATGTCCCCGCCCCCACGCACGCTGTTTTCTCGTTTCTCGTTTGCAGTTTTCCTGCCTCCTGCTTCCTGCTTCGCCTCCCGCTTCCTGCGTCATGCCACTTTCTCCCGCCTCTCTGACCTTTCTCAAGTCCCTGCTGGACACCCCCGGCCCCTCCGGCTTCGAGGGCCCGCCCGCCCGCGTCTGGCGCGAGGAGGCCGCCGGCTTCGCCGAGGTCCAGCGCGACGTCACCGGCAACAGCATCGCGGTGGTGAATCCGAAAGGTTCGCCCACGATCATGCTCGCCGGTCACATAGACGAGATCGGCGTGATCGTCACCTACATCGACGACGACGGCTATGCCTTCATCGCCGCGATCGGCGGCTGGGACCCGCAGGTGCTGGTCGGCCAGCGGATCCGCCTGCTCGGCCGCGGCGGCACGGTCTTCGGCGTGGTGGGGAAGAAGCCCATCCATTTGATGAAGACGGAGGAGCGCGAGAAAGTCACCAAGCTCACCGACATGTGGGTCGACATCGGGGCCGCCGGCCGCGCCGACGCCGAGTCGATGATCGCGGTCGGCGACGCCGGGGTGATCGACTCGACGTCGATCGACTTCCCCAACGGACGGCTGGTGTCGCGATCGATCGACGACCGGATCGGCGCGTTCGTGGTGCTCGAGGCGCTGCGTCGTTATGCGGCGGCGCCGGGCGTCGCCCGGGTCGCGGCCGTCGCCACCGCCCAGGAGGAGATCGGCTACCACGGCGGCGGGGCGCTGGTGAGCGCGTCGCGCCTGAACCCGCAGATGGCGGTGGTGGTCGACGTCACCTTCGCTACCGATCACCCCAGTGCCGACAAGAAGGAAGTCGGCGACCACAAGCTGGGGGGCGGCCCGGTGCTGAGCCGCGGCTCGGTGGTCTCGCCGGTGGTGTTCGCGCTGCTGCGCGACGCGGCCGAGGAGGCGAAGATCCCGTTCACGGTCCACGCCGCCGGCCGCGAGACGAGCACCGACGCCGACGCGATCCACATCGCGCGGGAAGGCATCGCCACCGGGCTGGTGTCGGTCCCCAACCGGTACATGCACTCGCCCAACGAGATGGTGAGCCTGGAGGACGTCGACCGGACGGCCGAGCTGCTGGCCGCGGCCTGCCGCCGGGTGACCGCCCGGACGGACTTCACGGACCGTTAGGCCTGCGTCTTCTCCCCGGGCACGGCGCCGGTGTCGCGCTGCGCCCCCATCACCACCCGCCAGACCGCGGCCTTCACTTCCTTGTCCTTGTCCTCGATCAACGACTGCAGCGCCGACCGCGCCGCCGCCGTCCGCGCCTCGCCCAGCGCCTGGACCGCCGCCACCCGGTAGGCCACCGGTTTCTTCTTGAACAGCCGGCCGTCGGGCTCGGCCGCCTTCACCAGCTTCGTCACCGCGTCCGGCGTCCCCAGCCGGCCCAGCGCGGCGATGATCGCCAGCTGCACCTCGGGGTCCGACTCCTCGTCCAGCGCCTTGGAGAGCGTCGACGCCGACTTCTGCCCCTTCCGTGTCGCCAGGCCGGCCGCCGCCTGCACCCGCACCTGCGGCGAGCTGTCCCGCAACGCGCCGTGCAGCGCGGTGACCGCCTTGGGCGTCCCCAGCTTGGCGAGCGCGGTGGCCGCCGCCCGGCGCACCCGGTCGTCGTCGTGCTTGAGCAGCTCGGTGAGCGGCGTCTCCGCCTCCGGCGCCTGCATCTCCCCCAGCAGGTCGGCGGCGTTGCGCGCCACGTACCACCGCGGGTCGCCCAGCATGTGGATCAGCGCCGAGACGCCGGACTTGAGCTTCACCAGCGCGTCGAAGAACGTGCGCCGCTCGTGCATCGACGTGGCCGCGGTGAGCTGCTCGATCAGCGCGTCGGCGCCGTCCTCGCCGGTGCGCGACAGCACCAGCGTCAGCGGCTCCTGCCGCTCCGCGCGGCGCGCCATCATCTGCGCCACCACCCGCAGGATGGTCGGCTTGGAGAGCCGGCGCACCGCCATGATGTAGGCGCGCTTCCGCTCGTTGTCGGGGATGGCGACCTCGCGCTTCACGATCCCGTAGAACGCGTCGCAGACGATCTCCGCCTTCCCCTCCCGCTGCGAGGTCTCGGCCAGCGTCACCAGCTCGTCGAGCACGCGCGTCGTGGCGGTGGGCGCAGTGCTCGCGTCGAGCTGCTGGAGCAGGTCGTCGACAGTACCCTTCACGTGTACGGGGAGTGAGCCCGTCACGGTGAGCGCGGCCGCGCCGTCGGCCGGCGTGGCGTCGGCCGGCACCGCCGCCGTCGTCTCCGGGGTGGGGACCGCCGGCTGCACCGGCAGCTCGGCCTCGGGCTTCTCCTTCTGCTTGAGCGCCGACATCCCCCAGACGTCGACGTGCGCGGTCTGCGCGCCCAGCGCGCCCATCTTGGCTTTGACGTTGTCGCCGCCGTCGCCGGGGACCGGTTCGGTGGCGAGGATCCGCGCCACGCCCAGGACGTCGGCCGGCGTCGCCCCCTGGTCGAAGCGCAGCTCCTTGACCGCGTGCCCGATGAGCTGAGCGGCCAGGTCCTGGACGCCGGTGAGGGCCTCGGGCAGGGGCGTCCCGTTCACCACCAGGCGCCACTCCTGGGTGGCGAGCGCCACAGACCCTTCCTTCGCCACCGTGATCACCGCCCGCAGCGCGGCCTTCTGCTCGTCGATGGACCGGCTCTCATGCAGCAGGAGCCAGACGAGTCGCGAGAAGTGTCGGGCGAAGGTGAGAGCGAAGTCCATGTGGTCCATCGCGTCGAACGAGGGCGGGCACCCGCACGTCGTGACCCGACGGCAAGTTAGGACGGCGGGAGACACGCCGCCAGCGCCGAGTGGATGATGCGCGACGCGGCGCGGTCCGCTGGCACGGAGCGGGGCGCTCCGATAACATTCCGATCCACCTCCACCCCCGATTCGAGCCGCCGATGCACCGATTCCCGATTCGAGGGCGGCACGCTGCTGCCGCCGCCTTGTTGGCGCTTGCCGCCTGCCACCCATCCACACCCGCGCCGTCGGGCACCATGGGGGCGAAAGCCGATTCGGCCGCCGTCCTGCGCGACATCGCGTATCTCGCGAGCGACCAACTCGAAGGACGAGGCACGGGCACCCCCGGCAACGACAGCGCCGCCGCCTGGATCACCCGCCGCTACCTGTCGCTCAAGCTGACCCCCGGGGTCCACGCCTCGCGGGCGGCATTCGAGCAGCCCTTCACCGCCCATTCGATGGCGCTCGCCCACGCGGGCAAGCCGGCCGATTTCCCCACCCGGAACGTCGTCGCCATCCTCCCGGGGCGGGACAAGGCGCTGCGCGGCCAGTACGTGGTGGTGGGCGCGCACTTCGATCACCTCGGCCGCTCCACCGAGGGGGCGCTCGACCCCGAGGCCGGCAACGCGATCCGCAACGGCGCCGATGACAACGCGTCGGGAACCGCGGCGGTGCTCGAGCTGGCGCGGATCTTCCGCGCGCATCCCACCCGCCGCTCGATCGTCTTCGCGAACTTCAGCGGCGAGGAGATGGGGCTGCTGGGGTCGCAGTACTTCGTGGAGCACCCGCCGGTGCCGCTCGACAGCGTGCTGGCGATGGTGAACTTCGACATGGTGGGCCGGCTGCGCGACGGCAAGCTGATCGTCTACGGCGTCGCCACCGCCACCGAGCTCCCGGCGATCGTTGACTCGGCCAACGTCGCGCCGAAGATGACGATTAAGGCGGTGGGGGACGGGTTCGGTCCGTCGGACCACAGCTCGTTCTACTCGAAGAACCTGCCGGTGCTGCACTTCTTCACCGACCTCCACGACGACTACCACCGCGCTTCGGACGACACGCCCAAGATCAACGCCGGCGGCGAGGCGCGGGTGATCGAGATGGCGGCCAACGTGATCCGCGCGCTGGGCGACCGGCCCACCCGCCTCACCTTCGTGCGGCAGGCCGCGCCGCCGCCCATGTCGGGCTCGCGCGAGGGCTCGAACGTCTACCTCGGCACCATCCCCGACATGGGGGCCACCGACGTCACCGGCCTCCGGATCACCGGCGTCCGCGCCGGGAGCCCCGCCGAGAAGGCCGGCCTGCAGGCCGGCGACGTGATCGTCGAGTTCGGCGGGAAGACGGTGAAGGACCTCTACGGGTACAGCGACGCGCTCTTCTCGCACAAACCGGGTGACGAAGTGTCCATCGTCGTGCTGCGCAACGGCGCGCGCGTCACCCTCACCGCCACGCTCGGCACGCGCGGCGGCTGACACACCATCCTGGAGACCCATTCATGCTCGCAATGCGCTCGATTCGATCGCTGTCCGCGGCGGCGCTGGCCGTCTCGTTCGCCGCCACGCCGGCGCTCGCGCAGGAGGCGAAGGGCACCGGCACGGTGGTGCTGCGCGCCGCGCACCTGATCGACGGCAGCGGCGCCGCGCCGGTGGCCAACGGGGTGGTGGTGGTGACCGACAACAAGATCGTCGCCGCCGGCGCCGAGGGGAGCGTGACCGTCCCCAAGGGAGCGCGGGTGATCGACCTCGGCGACGCGACGCTGCTGCCGGGGTTTATCGACGCGCACGTGCATTTGATCGGGCGTCCGCTGGAGGATCCGGGCAAGGCCGGTGAAGAGACGAGGGACTATCCCGGCTTCGCGGCCATTTTGGGCGCGGCCAACGCGCGGAAGACGCTGATGGCGGGGTTCACCACGGTGCGGAACGTGGGCGCGCCGGACTTCTACGACGTGTCGCTGCGCCGCGCCATCGAGGGGGGCTACGTGCCCGGCCCGCGGATGCGGACGGCGGCCCATTCGTTAGGGATCACCGGCGGCCACTGCGACGAGAACGGCTTCCGTCCCGGCCTGTTCGACGGCAGCCCGCTCACCGGGATCGCCGACGGCGTGGAGCAGGTGCGGGCGGCGGTGCGCTACCAGGCCAAGTACGGCGCCGACGTGATCAAGACCTGCGCCACCGGCGGCGTCCTCTCGGAGGGCGACGCGGTGGGCGTCCCGCAGTACACGTATGAGGAGCTCAAGGCGATGGTCGACGAAGCGACCAAGCTCGAGCGGAAGGTCGCGGCCCACGCCCACGGCACGGAGGGGATCAAGATCGCGGTGCGCGCCGGCGTCGCGTCGATCGAGCACGGCTCCTTCCTCGATGAGGAAGGGGCGAAGATGATGGCCGAGCGCGGGACGTACCTGGTGCCGACGATGTCGGCCGGCGAGGCCACCGAGCGGGCGGTGAAGGCGGGGGTGCTCACCGGCCAGCGCGCCGAGAAGGCGACCGCGGCGGCGAACGCGATGCGGCACGCGACCAGGATCGCCAAGGCCGCCGGCGTGAAGATCGCGCTGGGGACCGATGCGGGAGTGGGCGCGCACGGCGCCAACGGTCACGAGTTCTCGCTGATGGTGGCGTGGGGCGGGCTCACGCCGATGGAGTCGATCGTCGCGGGGACGTCGAGCGCGGCGAAGCTGCTGGGCTGGGACGACCGGCTGGGGACATTGGTGGCGGGCCAGTTCGCCGACGTGGTGGCGGTGCCGGGCGACCCGACCAAGGACATCACGGCGATGGAGAGGCCGGTGTTTGTCATGAAAAACGGAGTTGTGTATCGCAGCGCTGATGCTCGGGTTGCTGTGAGTCAATAGGAGCAGATTCAGGGTCAGGGTCAGGGTCAGGGTCAGGGCTCCGTGAGGAGAAGAGGGGAAAAAGAGTTAGGGACAGGGGCAGGGGTCAGCCCTCCCCCGTTGCAGTTCCCCTTGTTCCTCACGGACAACTGGCCCTGACCCTGACCCTGACTCTGTTCCTCACCGACAACTGGCCCTGACCCTGACCCTGACTCTGTTCCTCACGGACAACTGACCCTGACCCTGACCCTGTCCCTGCCCCTTGCACTGCTGGAGCTCGGCCCACTACACGATTCCCCTCCCCCCCGATCATCGCTTTCCGATCGTGAAGTACGCGATGCTGCGCGATCGCGTGCTGGCGGAGGGGCTCGTGGCGCGGGAAAATTTGCACGACCCCGGGCGAGTGTCCATCGCCGACCTCACCCTCGTCCACACCCCCCCCTACGTCACTGCCCTCTGCGCGGGCACCCTCTCGCCCGCCGAGATGCGCCGCATCGGGTTCCCCTGGTCGCCGCAGCTGGTGGAGCGCTCGCTGCGCGCGGTGGGCGGGACGTGTGAGGCAGCCGAGTGGGCGCTCGGCGATGGGATCGCGGTCAACCTCGCCGGCGGCACGCATCACGCCTTTCCCGGGCACGGCGAGGGGTTCTGCGTCTTCAACGACGTCGCCGTCGCCGTGAGGCGTCTCCAGGCCGCGGGCCGGATTGCCCGGGCGCTGATCGTCGACCTCGACGTCCACCAGGGGAACGGCACCAACGCGATCTTCGCCGGCGACGACCGCGTCTACACCTTCAGCATGCACGGCGGGCGGAACTACCCGTTCCGGAAAGTCGCCGGCTCGCTCGACATCGAGCTCGATGATGGCTGCGGCGACGAGTCGTACCTCGAGCGGCTCGCGGAGTCACTGCCGCGCGCGATCGCCGAGTCGTCGCCCGATCTCGTGGTCTACCTCGCCGGCGCCGACCCTCACGAGGGCGACCGGCTGGGGCGCCTGCGCCTGACATTCGACGGGCTGGCGCGGCGTGACGCGATGGTGCTGGACGCCTGCCGGGAGGTGGGGATCCCGGTGGCGATCACGATCGCCGGGGGCTACGGCTCTGACATCGCCGACACCGTCCAGGTGCACTTGAACACTATTGCGGTGGCGGGGAGCGGACTCAGACTCGGGGAGCGGGGAGCGGAACTGCGATAGAGGCACGGAGAGGCGGTGGCGGCTGAGCTGACTGGAAACTCGCCCCGTTCCCCGCTCCCTGTGCCCCGTTCCCTGTCAGTATGGAATAAACCCTTTTCCACCCCCCGGCATCCAACTGGCATTGGGCGCCGACCGGCGTCCATCCTGCCCAACGCCGACCCCCCTCCATGCGCCGCAGCATCGGTCAACTCGCCGGCCTCGCGCTCGGACTCGTCCTGAGCCTCGCACCCGCCCGGTCACTCCTCGCGCAGTCGTCAGGCGTCCACCCGGTGCCCGCCCCGCACGTGGCGGCGGTCGAGCGGCGCGGCGCGATCGTCATCGACGGCCGGATCACCGAGGCCGCCTGGAACGACGCCACCCCGATCACCGACTTCACCCAGGTCGATCCCGACCAGGGGAAGCCCGCCTCGCAAGGCACCGAGGTCCGCATCCTCTACGACGCCGACGCGATCTATGTCGCCGCCCGGATGCACGACTCGGCCGGCCCCGGTGGGATCAACACCCACCTCACCCGCCGCGACCAGGACTTCGGCTCCGACTACTTCCACATCATCCTCGACTCGTACCACGACCACCTGGGTCGGGCGATCTTCCAGGTCAATCCGTCCGGGGTGAAGAGCGACGCCCTGGACCAGGGCGGCTTTGGCGCCGACGACGGCTGGGACCCCGTCTGGGAAGCCGCCACCAGCATCGATTCCACCGGCTGGAGCGCCGAGATGCGGATTCCCTTCTCGCAACTCCGCTTCAAGCGCGATTCGGAGCAGACGTGGGGGGTGCAGCTGCGGCGGTACGTCGCCAGGCGCCACGAGGAGACGATCTGGGCGTACTGGACCAAGACCGAGGCGGGCGGACCGTCGCGCTTCGGCCACCTGGAAGGACTCCACATCGCCGCCCAGCCCCATCACGTGGAAGTGCTGCCGTACGTCGTCTCGCGCGCGCGCTACCTGGAGCCGGCGGGCCCCGGCGACCCCTTCAATGATGGGAGCCTGCGCGACATCCGCGGCGGCGCCGACGTGAAGGCGCTGCTCACCACCAACCTCACCCTCGACGCCACGATCAACCCGGACTTCGGACAGGTGGAGTCCGACCCGGCGGTGGTGAACCTCACCGCCTTCGAGACCTTCCTGCAGGAGCGCCGCCCGTTCTTCATCGAGGGTTCCGGGATCTTCGGGTTCGGCGGCTTCAGCTGCTTCTTCTGCAGCAACACGTCGTCGATCGAGACCTTCTATTCGCGCCGGATCGGCCGTAGCCCGCAGGGGAACGCCAATGGCGACTGGGTCGATGCGCCGGAGAACTCGACGATCCTGGGCGCGGCCAAGATCACCGGCCGCACCGGCAACGGCTTCTCGGTGGGCGTGCTCGACGCGGTGACGCGCAAGGAGATGGCGAGCGTGATCGACACCGCGCAGCCCGGGTCGCCCCTGCGCAAGTTCGACACCCAGGTGGAGCCGTTCACCAACTACTTCGTGGGGCGCGTGCGGCGCGACCTCCGCGGCGGCGACCTGGTGGTGGGCGGGATCGCGACCTCGGTGGTCCGCGACCTTTCCGACTCGGTGCTCAGCACCCGCCTCGACCGGCACGCCGAGGTGCTCGGGTCCGACGTGATCTGGGCGTGGAAGAAGAAGACGTACTCGCTGATGGCGAGCACCGCCTTCTCAAACATCGCCGGTGACACCAACGCCATCCGGCGGGCGCAGTACTCGCCGGCGCGCTACTTCCAGCGCCCCGACCGGAAGAACGGCGACAACGGGCTCTTCTCGCGCGGGCTGGACCCCAATGCCACCGCGCTGCGCGGGTACGCGGGCTACGCGCGCCTCGCCAAGGACGTCGGCAACTGGATGTGGGAGACGTCGGCCAACATCCGGAGCCCGGGCTACGAGCCGAACGACCTCGCCTTCCTGAGTCGCGCGGACTACAAGTGGATGTCGGCGAACCTGTTCCGGTACTGGACCAAGCCCACGAAGTATTACCGCAACCTGGCGCTGATCGGCGGCTCGCAGCAGCAGTTCAACTACGACGGCGATCGCACCGACCGCCAGTTCCACGGCTACCTCGGCGCCGAGCTCGCGAACTTCTGGAACGTCAGCACGTTTTACATCCAGCGCCCCGAGTCGTTCGACGACCGGCAGACGCGCGGCGGCCCCGTGGTGCGCGTCCCCAAGCGGACGTTCGTCGCGCTCAACGTCAACACCGACTCGCGCCGGTCGGTGGTCGTGAGCTTCAATCCCAACGTGTCACGCAACACCGACGGCGGCCGGGGCTACTCGCTGAGCGCCAACGTCACCGTCAAGCCCGTCTCGAACGTCAACGTCTCGCTCGGTCCGGCGGTCGACTTCGCCGACGCCCGGGCGCAGTTCGTCACCTCCGGCGCCGACTCCACCGCCGCCCTCTTCTACGGCCGGCGCTACATCTTCTCGAACCTGAAGCAGCGCGACCTGTCGATGGAGACGCGCGTCAACGTCACCTTCACGCCGACGCTGTCGCTCGAGATGTACGCCCAGCCGTTCATCGCCAGCGCGGCGTTCTACAACTACAAGCAGTACGACCGGCCGCGCGGCCTGCAGAAGACGGCCTTCACCCCGACCGAAATCACCCAGGCCAGCCGCGTCTACACGGTGGACGTGGACGGCGCCGGCCCCGCCCAGCCGATCTCGTTCGACAATCCGGACTTCACCGAGCGCTCGCTGCGGGGGAACGCGGTGCTGCGCTGGGAATACCGGCCGGGCTCGACGCTCTTCCTGGTCTGGAGCCAGTCGCGCGACGATTTCTCCGCCGACGGCGACCTGGTCTATTCGCGCGACCGCTCGGCGCTGTTCAAGGCGCATCCGAATAACGTGTTCCTGCTCAAGGCGAGCTATTGGCTGGGTAGATAGGGAGCAGACCTTGACTCGGGGAGCCGACTCGGAAAGGGAGGGGGATCAGCAGATCTCTCTCCCTTTCTGCATCCCCTTCCCACGTCCGCTCCCCCCTGAGTCTGCTCCCCGAGTCTACGTCCGCTCCCTATTCTTAATCCGTGCCTCCCATCCCTCCCCCCGCACGGAGCGGCTTCACTACCTCCACCCCCGTTCCACTGTATTGGGCCTCGTGGGGTCCGCAGGACGTGGCCTCGCCGGCTCCTGCATCCCGCCTGCTCGTCCTCCACGGCGGCCCCGGCGCCCACCACGACTACCTGCTCCCCCAGATGCTCCACCTCGCGGCCCGCCACGAGGTGGTGTTGTACGACCAGCGCGGGGGGGGGCGCTCGCGGTCCGATGATCGCACCCCGATCACCTGGCGCACCCACGTGGACGACCTCGTCCTGGTGATCCGCGAAACGGGGCTCGAGCCGCTGTCAATGGTGGGCTATTCGTGGGGCGGCCTGCTGGCGCTGCTCTATGCGATCGACGCCGCCCCCCACCCCGGCCGCCCCGCCCCGCGCCGTCTCGTCCTCATTGACCCGGCCCCCGCCTCTCGGCAATATCGTATCCGGTTCGAGGAGGAATTCAGGCGGCGCCAGCAGGGCGCGGAGGTGTCGGGGATGCGTGAGGCACTGGCGACATCGGGACTCCGGGAGTCCGATCCCGCGGCGTATCGCCAGCGGCTGTTCGAGACCGGCGTGGCCGGCTACTTCGCCGATCCGGCGATGGCGCGCGACCTCACCCCGTTTCGCATCACCGGCCGCGTGCAGGAATCGGTGTGGGAGAGCCTGGGCGAGTACGATATTCGTGAGGCACTGGCGGCGGTCCGGTGCCCCGCGCTGGTGATACACGGACGCGAAGACCCCATCCCCCTCGAGTCGTCACGGGACGTCACGAGTGCCTTGGGGGCGAACGCCCGACTGGTGGTGCTCGACCGCTGCGGCCATGTTCCCTATGTAGAGCAGCCAGAGATGTTGTTCGAAGCGATCGATCAGTTTCTTGCGGAGACATCGCCGTAGTTCTCCCTCCCTGTACGTCCTCCCTCCGCCCTCCTCCCTCCCTACGCCCTCCTCCCTCCCTCCTCCCAACCTCCCTCCCTTCCTCCCTCCCTCCCTTCCAGTGTCGAGCTTTGACGACATCGTCCAACCGTACATCACCACCATCGACTTCGAGGGGCGGCGCCTCAACGTCACCTGCCGGATCGCGTTCGATGGCATCGAGTACGTTGGCCGCCTCTGGTTCGCCGACGAGTCGTGGGACGACCTGGGCATCCCCGATCGCGGCGCCCTCCCCGGCCGCAACAAGGATGAGGTCCTGGCCCAAGCCGCCCGGCTCCAGAAGGACGAGCTGGTGCAGCGCTATCAGCGGGGGCTGGCCGAGAAGCGGCGGTATCACGGGCTGCGCCGAACCACCGAGGAAGTACTCGCCAAGATCCGCTACCTGAACCAGGTGGCGATCTCGATGCGCGCCGGGCTGCTCGACGTGGAGGGCGCGGCCGGCGAGATCGACTTCACCGAGCGCCAGCTCCACGACCTGGTGGACAAGCTCACCAAGTTCGCCGGCATCGAGGACTGACAGGAGGCCGGAGGTCGGAGGTCGGGACGGCTGTTTCCCAGCCCGATCGCTTCCGTCGTTCGACCGCTGACCGCTGACCGCCGACCGCCGACCGCTGACCGCCGACCGCTGACCGCTGACCGCTTCCATGCCCGCGTCCTCCCGCTCGGCGTCCGCCGTCCTCGCCCAGATCGCCACGCTCCTGGAGCTGCGCGGCGACAACTCGTTCAAGGTCCGCGCCTACCGCAACGCCGGTCAGGCCGTCGATGACCTGAACGCCGAGGACCTCACTCCGCTGGTCGCCGACGGCACCCTCAAGGCCACCGAGGGGATCGGTCCCGCCACGCTCGCGGTGCTCCTCGACCTCACCACGCTCGGCTCGTCGACTCTGCTGGAGCAGCTGCAGGAAGAGACGCCGGAAGGACTGGTGGAGATGCTTCGCGTCCCGGGGCTGGGGCCGGCCAAGATCCGCGCGATCCACGATGGGCTTGGCATCGACACCCTGCAGGAGCTGGAGGAGACAGCGCGCGACGGACGCCTCGCGGCGCTCCCTCGCTTCGGCGACCGCACGGCGCAGAAGATCCTGCGGGGGATCGCCTTCCTGCGCGAGTCGGTGGGGCAGGCGCTCTACCCGCGGGCGCTCGCCGACGGCGCGCGGATGCTCGAGCTGGTCCGCGCCCACCCGGACGTGGAGCGCGCCGAGCTGGCGGGCTCGCTCCGCCGCCGCTGCGAGGTGATCGGCGACATCGACATCGTCGCCGCCTGCCGCGAGTCGCCGGCGGAGACGGCGGCGGTGATCGCCCAGGCGCCGGGCGTCGCCAGGGTCACCGGCGGCGGCGGGGCGTCGATCACCGTCAAGCTGGACGATGGCGCCCGGATGGACCTCTACTGCGTGCCGCCTGACGAGTTCGCGGTCGCGCTCTGGCGGGCCACCGGCAGCGCCGCCCACGTCGAGCAGCTGCGCGCCCGCCTCACGGCCCGCGGCCTGTCGCTGGACGGCGACACCGTGCGCGATGCGTCAGGCCGCGCGGTGCCGGTGACCGACGAAGCGGCGCTGGCCCGTCTCGCCGGGATCGACCTCCCCATCCCGGAGCTGCGCGAAGGGCTGGGCGAGGTGGAGGCCGCCGCCCGCCACGCCCTTCCCCGCCCGCTCGAGCTGGCCGACCTCAAGGGCATTCTTCACTGTCACTCGAAATATTCCGACGGCACCGACACCGTGGCCGAGCTGGCCGAGGCGGCCCGCGCCCGCGGCTGGCAGTACATCGGGATCTCGGACCACTCGCAGTCGGCGGTGTACGCCGGCGGGCTCGATCGTGAGGCAATATTGCGGCAGCACGACGAAATCAATGAGGTGAATGCATCGGTCGCGGTCGAGGGCTCGGCGGTGCGCGTGCTGAAGGGGATCGAGGCCGACATCCTCGCCGACGGGCGCGTCGACTACGACGCCGACCTGCTCGACCGCTTCGACTACGTCATCGCGTCGGTCCACTCGCGGTTCGGGATGAACCAGGCGCAGATGACCGAGCGGGTGATCGCCGCGCTCGACGATCCGCACGTGACCATCCTGGGGCACCCCACCGGGCGGCTCCTGCTCACCCGCGAGCCGTACGCGATCGACATGCCGGCGGTGATCGCGAAGGCCGCCGAGTGCGGCGTGGCCGTGGAGCTCAACGCCGACCCGCACCGGCTGGACCTCGACTGGCGGTACTGCCGCGCGGCGAAGGAGAAAGGCGCGCTGATCGAGATTGGTCCAGACGCGCACTCGGTGCACGGGCTGGACCACGTCGAGTTCGGGATCGGGATCGCGCGCAAGGGGTGGCTCGAGGCCGGCGACGTGCTGAACACAAAGACTGCCGCCGAGGTGCTCGCGTTCGCCGAGCGCCGCCGTGCGGCCGGCCGGCTGGGCGCCGGGAGAGGACAGTGATGGCGACTCGTAAGGCGGGTAAGCGGAAGCCGGTAACGAAACCGAAGCGCGTGGCAGCCAAGGCCAGGCGTCCGAAGAAGGCACTCCCGAAGAAGGCACTCCCGAAGAGGGGCGCGAAAGCCGCGCCGCCGGCCGCGGTGCTCGCCCGGCTCCACCAGCTCTATCCCGACGCGCACTGCGAGCTCGACTTCACCAATGCCTTCCAGCTCCTGATCGCGACCATCCTCAGCGCGCAGTGCACCGACAAGCGCGTGAACATGGTCACCCCGCGGCTGTTCGCCGAGTACCCGGACCCGCGCGCGCTGGCCTCGGCCCGCCCCGAGCGGATCGAGGAGTTGATCAGGAGCACGGGGTTCTACCGGAACAAGGCGAAGAGCATCATGGGGATGGCGGCGGCGGTGGAGGAGCGGCACGGCGGCGCGGTGCCTGACGAGATGGACGCGCTGGTCAAACTCCCCGGCGTGGGCCGCAAGACCGCCAACGTCATCCTCGGCAACGCTTTCGCGAAGAACGAGGGGATCGTGGTGGACACCCACGTCGACCGCCTCGCGCACCGGCTGGGATTCACCAAACAGCACGACGCGGTGAAGATCGAGAACGACCTGATGCCGCTCTTCCCGCGCGAGAAGTGGGCGCTGATCTCGCACCTGCTCATCTGGCACGGCCGGCGGGTGTGCGACGCGAAAAAGCCGCGCTGCGGCGAGTGCGTGCTGCGGGACATCTGCCCGTCGTCGCTGGTGTGAGCCACCGTTGAGCCCGCCCCGGCGAATCGCTACCTTATCCGTCCACACTCTCCCGGTCCGGACGCAGACATGAAGAGCGCCACCCTCGAAACCAGCCGCGGCACCATGGTCGCGGAGCTCTACGAGAAGGATGCCCCCAACACCGTCGCCAACTTCGAGAAGCTCGCCAACGGCGGCTTCTACGACGGCGTCAAGTTCCACCGCGTCGTCCCCGACTTCGTCGTCCAGGGCGGCGACCCCCATTCGCGCGACCTCCCCGCCGGCGACCCGCGGATCGGCACCGGCGGACCCGGCTACAAAATCGACTGCGAGACCAAGGGCAACCCCCGCACCCACGAGATGGGCGCCCTCTCCATGGCCCACGCCGGCAAGAACACCGGCGGCAGCCAGTTCTTCATCGTCCTCAGCGAATCGAACACCAAGCACCTGAACGGCGTCCACACCGTCTTCGGCAAAGTCACCCAGGGCGTCGACGTCGTGAAGAAGATCAAAGCGAACGATGTGATGACCAAAGTGCGCGTCAGCTAGCGGGAGAAGGGGCCACCTCCCCAGCCGGGGGAGGAAGGGTCCCCCCGACCTCCCCACCTCCCCACCTCCCACACCTCCCCATCCAATGTCCGATCCCACGTCCCCGTCTGATAAGGCCGCCG
The DNA here is from genome assembly GCA_041483735.1 of Gemmatimonadaceae bacterium. GTDB lineage: Bacteria > Gemmatimonadota > Gemmatimonadetes > Gemmatimonadales > Gemmatimonadaceae > JBGPGH01. The sequence goes on from JBGPGH010000005.1 coordinate 25,778, forward strand.
CCTACCGAGGCCTCATACTCGGCGTCATCGCCATCTTCATCCTCCTCTTCTCGATCGTGAAGCTCACCAACGCCAAGTACGACCGGATGGAGGGCGCCACCCAGGGCCAGGTGAAGTAGCTGGACTGCCTGAGGATGGGCTGGGACGGAACCTGCCTCTTGACTTATCCGTACTGAGTGCCGATAATACTGACCAGTCAGTCATAATAAGCTGAAATGAGAGCGGCGTTTACGAACGCCGCTTTTCTAGCCTTGAGAAATGACTGACCAGACGGTTATTACACAGGCCAGGAGTCACATGTCCCAGCCCGTTTCAGATACGGCCACCGAGCGCCGCTGGCGCCGGCTCCCGGGGGAGCGGCCCCAGCAGATCCTGGAGGCCGCGCTCGAGATCTTCGGCCAGCAGGGCCTCGCCAAGGCCCGCCTCGAAGACATCGCCCAGCGCGCCGGCGTCTCCAAGGGCACGATCTACCTCTACTTCCCCAACAAGGAAGCGCTCTTCCGCGAGGTGATCCGCTCGTACGTCGCCCGCCACATCGAGAGCTTCGCCCGGCAGTCCCTCACCGGCTCGGGCGAGGCCCAGATCAAAGCGTTCTCGCGCGAGTACTGGGCCTACCTGCGCTCGCCGATCTTCGCGGTGGTTTACCACCTCCTGCACGCCGAGCGACACCAGTTCCCGGACCTGGCCGAGTTCTACCTCCACGAGGTGCTCGAGCCGGCCATCGGGCTGATCAGCGACATCCACCGGCGCGGCGTGGCCCAGGGCGAATTCCGCCCCCTCGATCCGATCGTCGCCACCCGGATGCTCGTCTCGCTCTTCGTGATGCACTCGAACTGGTGTGGACAGCGCGATTTCGTCGGCGCCATCAAGGGCCGCACCGACGAGCAGGTCTTCGACGAAACGCTCGACTTCTTCCTCACCGGTATCCGCGCCACGCCCGATGACATGGGCGCCATTCCGACCACGTCCTGACCATGACCACCTCGCCGGTCGCGCGCGCGCTGACTCTCGCCGCGCTCATCGCCCTCTTCCCGGCACCGCGCGCAGTCGCCCAGACTGGCGCGGCCACAGCCGACCTCACCGCTCAGGTGGTCTCCAGCGCGGCGCCAACCGCGTCGGCTCCAATAGTCCTCTCGCTGGGCGACGCCGCACGGATCGCCGCGCGCCAGAGCGCCACCGCCCAGGTTGCCCGGCTCCGCGCCTCGGCGGCCGGCGCCCGCGCCCGGCAGCGTCGCGCCGACCTGCTGCCGAATCTCTCCGCGCTGGGAACGCAGAGCGACCGCACCTTCAACACCGCCACGCTCGGCATCGACTTCCCCTCCGCGCCCGGCCAGCCGCCGTTCTTCGATCCCGACGGCCAGGTGCTGGGACCGGTGCACACCATCGACCTCCGCGGCCGCGCCTCGATGCCGCTGCTGGAGCTCGACGCGCTGGCGCGCTACCGCGGCGCCGCCGCGGCCGCCGAGGCCGGTGACGCCGACGCCGCCAACGCCGCCCAGCAGGCCGCGGCCGGCGCCGCCGTCGCCTATCTGCGCGCGCTCCGTGCCGACGCCCAGCTCCAGGCGCGCACCGCCGACTCGGTGCTCGCCGGCGACCTCCTCGGCATCGCCCGCGACCAGCTGAAGGCCGGCGTGGGGATCGCCCTCGACGTCACCCGCGCCCAATCGCAGGCCTCGACGATCCGCGCGCAGCTCATCCTCTCCCGCAACGATCGCGACCGCTCGCGGCTCGACCTGCTGCGGACGCTCAACTTGCCGCTCAACACGCCGATCCAGCTGTCGGACTCGCTCGCCGGCCTGCCCGCCGAGCAGCTCCCCGGCGAAACGGACGCGATCGACCAGGCGTTGCGGGGCCGCGCCGACCTGCTGGCCGCCGACCGGCAGCTGGTGGCGGCCGAGCGCGCGGTGACCGCGATCCGTGCCGAGCGCCTGCCGTCGGTGGCGATCTTCGGCGACCAGGGGGTGGTGGGAAAGAACTGGTCGCACCTCCTGAACACCTACACCTGGGGGCTGCAGCTCTCCCTGCCGCTCTTCGACGGCTTCCGTCGTGAGGCGCGGATCGAGGAGCAGCGCGCCACCGCCCGAGAGGTCGACGTCCGGTTGGGCGACCTCCGCCAGCAGACGGCGATCGAGGTCCGCGGGGCGCTCCTCGACCTCGCGTCGGCGCGGGAGCAGGTGGACGCGGCGCGCGAGCGCCTGCGCTTCGCCGACCAGGAAGTGGCGCAGGCGCGCGAGCGGTTCCGCGCCGGCGTCTCCGGCAACGCCGACGTGATCGCCGCCTCGCTCAGCCTCAACGCCGCCCGCACCCTGGTGGTCGACGCCCTCACCGCCTACCAGTCGGCGCGGGTGTCGCTGGCGCGGGCGCAGGGCGCGGTCACCCGGCTCCGCTGACGATCACCGTTCAACCGAATCCGGCGGCCGATCCGGCCGCGACTCCACACACTTCAGCGCTTCCGCTCATGGCTACCGCACTTCCCACCAATCTCGACACCCCTGCCACCGCCGACGCCGCGGCCGCATCGCCCTCGACCCGCGCCCGCCTGACGATGGCGCTGGCGGTCGTGCTGGCGCTGGCCGCCGTGGCCTGGGGCGTCCGTCGCTTCGCCTACGCCCGGGTGCACGTCTCCACCGACAACGCCCAGGTGGACGGCCACATCGTCCCGATGCTCGCCAAGGTGGGCGGCTACGTGGTGGCGGTGCGCGCCGCCGAGAACGATGCGGTGTCCGAGGGCGCGTCGATCGTCCAGCTCGACGACGCCGAGTACCGCGTGAGGCTGGCCCAGGCCGACGCCGAGCTGCAGGCGGCGCGGGCCGCCGTGACCGGGGGCGGCGGGCCCGGCCAGGCCGACGCGGCGCTGCTGACCGCGTCCAGCCAGAGCGCGGCCTCCGACGCCCAGATCGCCGCGGCGCAGGCGAACTACGACAAGGCGCAGGCCGACCTGGGTCGGATGAAGGAGCTCGCCGACAAGGCGATCGTCTCGCGGCAGCAGCTCGACGCGGCCCAGGCGGCGGCCGACGCACAACGCGCGCTGCTGCTGGCGGTCCAGAAGCAGGCGGCGGCGGCCGGGGCGAGCGTCACCAGCGCCGAGGCCGGCGTCAGGCTGGCGCGGGCGCGGCTGGCGGTGGCGCAGGCGACGCGCGACAACGCCGCCCTCCAGCTCTCGTACACGAAGATCGCCGCGCCGGCCAGCGGCTCGGTGGCGCGCAGGACGGTGGAAGTGGGGCAGCTGGTGCAGCCGGGCCAGACGCTGTTCAGCATCGTCCCCGACAGCGGCGTCTGGGTGTCGGCGAACTTCAAGGAGACGCAACTCTCGCGGATCCGTGTGGGACAGCCGGTGGACGTCTCAATCGACGCCTATGACGGGTGCCGGGCGGTGGGGCGGGTGGAGAGCCTGAGCGCGGCCACCGGCGCGAAGTTCGCGCTGCTGCCGCCCGACAACGCCACCGGGAACTTCACCAAGGTGGTGCAGCGGGTGCCGGTGCGGATCGCGATCACCAGCGGCTGCGGGCCGGAGCGTCCGCTCCGGCCGGGGATGTCGGCGGAAGTCCACGTGGACGTGCGCGGCGAATGACCGGAACCGACACGGCCGGCGCCGGGATGGGGGCGCCGGCGGCGCCGCGTCGCTCGTGGCGGTTCGTGGGGCCGCGGGGCACGTCGTCGTACGCGCGGGCCCTGCCTGACGACACCGATCGCTATGCGCACAAGTACCTGATCGCGTTCGCGGTGACGATGGCGTCGATGCTGGAGCTGATCGATACCTCGATCGTGAACGTCGCCATCCCGCACATGATGGGGAACCTGGGGGCGACGCTCGACGAGATCTCGTGGGTGTCCACCGGCTACATCATCGCCAACGTGATCGTGATCCCGATGTCGGGGTGGCTGTCGGCGTACTTCGGGCGGCGCCGCTACTTCGCGGGCTCGATCATGCTGTTCGTGGTGGCGTCGTTCCTCTGCGGGGCGGCGACTACGCTGGGCGGGCTGATCCTCTGGCGGGTGATCCAGGGGATCGGCGGCGGGGCGCTGCTGTCGACCTCGCAGTCGCTGCTCTACGAGTCGTTCCCGCCCGAAGAGGCGGGGACCGGGATGGCGATCTTCGGCGTCGGCGTGATGGTCGGGCCGACGCTCGGTCCCACGCTGGGCGGCTGGATCGTCGACAATTTCAGCTGGCCCTGGATCTTCTACATCAACGTGCCGCTGGGGATCGTGGCCGCGCTGCTGACGCTGGCCTACGTGCGCGACGCGCTGCACCAGGAGCGGGCGTCGACGGTGGACGGGACGGGGATCATCCTGCTGGCGTTATGCGTCGGGTCGCTCCAGTGGATGCTGGAGCGCGGCGAGCGTCTCGACTGGTTCGAGTCGCGGTTCGTGACCGCGCTGCTGGTGACGTCGGTGACGTCGGGGGTGGCCCTCATCTGGCGAGAGCTGACCATCAAGGAGCCGATCATCAACTTCCGGGTGCTCAAGAGCCGGCAGCTGAGCGCCGGCGTGAGCTTCGCCGCCTTCCTCGGCCTGGCGCTGTACGGGTCGGTATTCATCCTGCCGGTCTTTCTCCAGACGCTGCACGGCTACACGGCCTGGCAGACGGGGCGGGTGATCCTGCCGGGGGCGCTGGCCTCGGCGGCGACGATGGCGGTAGTGGGGCGGAACTCACAGCGCCTCGATGCGCGCTACACGGTGGTGGCCGGGGCGCTGCTGTTCATGTGGTCGATGTGGCTGTTGTCGCGCCTGACGCTGGACACCGGGATCGCCGAGCTCTTCTGGCCGCTGATCCTGCGCGGCGTGGGGCTGGGGCTGATCTTCGTCCCGCTTACCAACGCGGCAATGGCCGACCTCCCGGTGCGCGACCTGGCCCAGGGGACGGGGATGTTCAACCTCCTCCGCCAGCTGGGCGGGTCGCTGGGGATCGCGATCATGGCGACGCTGCTGCAGCGCTTCACCCGCGAGCAGAAGGCGGTGCTCACCGACCACGTCATGGCGTACGCCCCCGACACCCAGGCGCGCCTGACGATTATCACCCGCGGCCTGATGTCCCGCGGGATGGACCTGATCACCGCCAAGCAGCAGGCGCTGGCGGTGATCGACCGGCAGATCGGCGCACAGGCGAGCGTGCTCGCCTTCTCGAAGATCTACCTGCTGAGCGGCGTCCTGCTGCTCAGTGCGCTGCCGTTGATGCTGCTGTTCAAGACCGGGAGGGCGAGGGGGGCGATGGGGCCGGTACACTGAACAGGGTCAGGGTCAGGGCCGGGGATCAGTAGGGCAGTCGGGATCGGCACCTCGCGACCCGCGGGCTCCTCGAAGTAGGGCGCTCCGCAGGCTAAGATCTTCTCACCACCGGGGTACCTGACCCACCCGTGGGTGCCCGTCTCCTCGTTCCTCATTCCTCGTTCCTGACCCGCATGACCTCCACGCCCTTGCCCGCCCGCCCCGTCGCCCTCGCCCTGATGCACGAGTACACCGCCAGCGACTCGCTCCGGAAACACATGCTCGCGGTGGAGGCGGCGATGCGGGCCTACGCGGGGAAGTTCGGCGAAGACCCCGAGCGGTGGGGTCTGGCCGGCCTCATCCACGATTTCGACTACGAGCGCTACCCGAACGCCGCCCACTCGGCCACCGACGAGCATCCGGCGTGGGGTGTCCGGCTGCTGCGCGAGCGGGGATGGCCTGAAGACATCCTGACGGCGATCCTTGGCCACGCCACGTATTCGGGCGTGCCGCGCGAGTCGCGGATGGCGAAGACGCTGTTCGCCGTGGACGAGCTCACCGGGCTGATCACCGCGACGGCGCTGGTGAGACCGTCGAAGAGCGTCCACGAAGTGGAGGCGAGGTCGGTCCGGAAGAAGATGAAGGACAAAGCCTTCGCCCGGGGCGTGAGCCGAGAGGATGTGATCCAGGGCGCGCAGGAGCTGGGCGTCGACCTCGACGAGCACATCCAGTTCGTGATCGACGCCATGAAGGGGTCCGCGGACGCGATCGGCCTGGCGGGTTCGCCGGCCGGCGGCTGAGCCAACGTTCCGGCCACGGCGAGCGTAAGTGTGATGGACGCACTACCGACCTGGAATGACACTCGCGCTGGCCACCAGTTCGCCCCCCATACCCATCCGGGCACCGGTGTCTGAGCCGGGCCCGCCGCCCGTGTCCGAGCGGTCGCTGGTGGTGGCCGCGCAGGCCGGCGATCGCGAGGCGTTTTCGCAGCTGGTTCGACTGCACCAGCGGCGGGCCTATATCGTGGCGCGCTCGATCGTGCTGTCGCACGAAGACGCGGAGGACGCGGTGCAGGAGGGATTTCTCCATGCGTACCGGGCGCTGGACCGGTTCCTGCCGGACCAGGCGTTCGGGGCGTGGCTGCACCGGATCGTCGCCAACGCGGCGCTCGATCTCACGCGGCGGCGGAAGGTGCGCGACGCGGACGAGCTGCCGGAGACGGTGGCCAGTCCGTTCCGGGATCCGGCGGAGGCGGGGGACCTGCGGGACCGGCTGCGGGCGGCGCTGGCGAAGCTGACGCCGCGCCAGCGGGCGGTGATCGTGATGCACGATGTGCAGGGGTACAAGCACACGGAGATCGGCGCGATGCTCGGGATTCCCGAGGGGACCGCGCGCTCGGATCTCCACCATGCGAGGATGATGATGCGCCGTTCCCTCGGCGATCTGTGGAGCGAACCATGAGGATGTCGCACGAATCGGAGAGCCGGCCGCCCGGCAGCCGCGTCCTGGCGGTGCTGCGCGCGCTGTACGGCGCGCCGCAGGACGAGCGCTACTGGAGCGGCCTCGAGTCGCGGATCATGGCGCGGGTCGCCACCAGCGCCAACACCGCCGACGAGTGGTGGCTGGTGTTCGGCGACTGGGCGCGCGCCGGACTGGTGGCGGCCGCGATCGCGCTGGTCGTGGCGGCGGCCACGCTCGCCCAGGCGCGGGCCACCGAGGGGCGGCTCGCCTACGAGGCGGTGCTCGACACGCCACCCACCGCGCCGCTCCAGACCGCCGACCGCTCGCCGGGTCTCACGGCGCGTCAGGCAACCCTCGAGTACGTCAGTCCACACTAAGGTCGTGGAGAAGAGAGCCATGCAGCATTCGAAGCAACGCGCGCTGATGTTCCTCCTCGGGGCCGTGCTGGTGAGCGGCGCCGTCGGGTTCAGCGCCGACCGGATGATCGTGAGGGACCGCCTCTGTCCGCAGGTGGGGAGCGCGACCTCGTACCGGCAGCGGTTCGCCGAGGAGCTGGGACTCACGGCCGCGCAGAAGGCGGCGGTGGACTCGATCCTCGATGCCCGCCACGCCGCGATCAGCGAGGTGCTGAAGCCGGTCCGTCCGCAGCTGGACGCGATCAGCGAGAGCGCCAGCGTCCGGATCCGGAGTCACCTCACCGCCGGCCAGAACCAGAAGTTCGACGAGTGGCGCAGGGAGCTGAAGCAGCGGCAGCAGGAGCAGCACAAGGGCGCCGATTCGGCGCGCGCCGAAAAGGAAAAGGAATCGGGAGGGAGCAGGTTGTGAGGCATTGTGCAGCGATCGTGTGGCTGGTTCCGGCGGTGCTGGGCGCGCAGGCGTCCGGCGCGGCCGACAGCGGTGCGCGCCCGATCTCGCTGACCGAGGCGATCGCGCTGGCGCAGCGCAACGCGCCGGCGGCGGTGCAGGCGCGCGGGCAGATCCGGACCAGTGCGGCGGCGGTGCGGAGCGCGTACGGGACCTTTCTCCCCTCGCTGAACCTGACCGTCGGCAACACGCGCCAGGCCGGCGAGCGCTTCGACGCGCTGCGCGACCAGGTCGTCGGCGCCACCACCACTTGGCAGTACAACGACGGCCTGAACGCGTCGATGACGCTGTTCAACGGCGGCAAGCAGTTCTTCGACCTCGGCGGGGCGCGGGCCAACGCCAGCGCCGCCGGCGCCAACGAGGTGTCGCAGCGCTTCACGATCGCCCTCGCCGTCAAGCAGCAGTACTTCAACATCCTCGCCGCCCGCGAGTCCGGGACCGCGGCCCAGTCGGCGCTGGAGCAGGCCGACCAGCAGCTGCGCTCGGCCGCCGCCAAGACGCGCGCCGGCGCGGCCACCAGGTCGGACTCGCTCCGGTCGGCGATCCAGGTGGGCAACGCCCGCCTGGCGCTGCTCACGGCGCGGAACGACCTCCGCACCGCCAACGCGTCGCTCACCAGGCTGGTCGGCGCGCCGTTCCAGGTGACCGCGACCGCCGACACGATCGTCGAGCCTGACGTCGCCGGCGACACCACGACGCTCCTGGCGCTCGCCGACCAGGGACCTGCCGTCAGGCAGGCTGATGCCGGCCTGTCGGCGGCCCGTGCCTCGCTGCGATCGGCCAAGGCGCCCTACCTGCCGACGCTCAGCATGAGCTTCAACTACGGGCGCACGGCCACCGCGGAATCGTTCCGCATTGGTGGCGACCCGCTGGTCAAGTCCAACTCGCTGCGATTCGGCCTCAGCTATCCGCTCTTCAATCAGTTCGTGCGCGAAGAGCAGCTGACCCGGGCCTCGGCCACGGAAGATGTCGCCGACGCCTCACTCCGCGACGCACGCCTGGCGGCGCGGCAGACGGCGATTCAGCTCCTGGGCGCGATGCAGTCGGCGCGGGAGCGGATCGCCATCCAGACGTCCACCGTGGCCGCGGCCGACGAGGATCTGCGCGTGCAGCAGCAGCGCTACGCGCTGGGCGCGTCGACGCTGCTGGACGTCCTGACCTCGCAGACGACCCTCGTCCAGGCGCGGGCCGCGCTCATCCAGGCGCGGTACGACTATCGGATCGCGAAGGCGCAGATGGAAGCACTGATAGGCCGCGATCTGTAACTGAGGGAGGAAGGGAGGAAGGGAGGGAGGGAGGAAGAAGCGTGGAAGAAATGCGAAGGGAGGGCACAGGCACACACCTCTCCGCGCCGGGTGCAGTTTTCTCGTTTCTCGTTACTCGTTTCTAGCTCACACAGCAAGGTTCCGCTTTCCGCATTGAGGACCGCAGTGAAGAGACTCGTCACCATCACCATTGCCCTGCTCGCGCTGGCCGCGTGCGCCAAGAAGAAGGAACAGGGCTTCGCCATCCAGACCGCGCCGGTCATGCGCCGCGACATCGTCGTCGAGGCCGAGGCCACCGGCGTGGTCGAGCCGATCAACGTCGTCGAGGTGAAGTCCAAGGCGTCCGGACAGATCACCCAGATGCCGGTCGAGACGGGCTCGCTCGTCAGGCCCGGCGACCTGCTGGTCCAGCTCGACACCCGCGACGTGAAGAACCAGTTCGACCAGGCCGACGCCGACGTGAAGGCGGCGCTGGCCAAGCTGACGGTCTCCACCGCGCAGCGAAACCGCTCCGACACGCTCTTCGCGCAGCGCATCATCACGGCGACGGAGCACGAGGCGGCGACGCTCGACTACGCCAACGCCACCGCCCAGCTGGTGCGCGCCCGCACCTCGCTCGACCTCGCGCAGCAGCGGCTCGAGGACGCCACGGTCAAGGCGCCGGTGGTCGGCACCATCATTGAAAAGGATGTCTCGCTCGGCCAGGTGATCGCCTCGGCCACCGGGACGCTCGGCGGCGGGACGACGCTCCTCAAGATGGCCGACCTGAACCAGGTGCGCGTCCGCGCGCTCGTGAACGAAACCGACATCGGCGCGGTCAGGTCGGGACAGACGGCCACGGTGACCGTCGATGCCTATCCGGACCGCCCGTTCCACGGCACCGTCGAGAAGATCGAGCCGCAGGCGGTGGTCCAGCAGTCGGTGACGATGTTCCCGGTGCTGATCACCCTCTCCAACCGCGAGGGACTGCTCCGCCCCGGCATGAACGGCGAGACGGCGATCCTCACCGACCGCCGCGACGCGGTGCTGTCGGTGCCCAACGATGCCATCCGCAGCATGCGCGAGGTCGCCCAGGCGGCCGCGCTGCTGGGGCTCAACCCCGACACCGTGCGCAGGCAGCTGCAGGCGCAGTTCGCGATGCTCGGGAACGGCGGCCCGCAAGGCGACGCGCCCCGCCAGGTGACCATCTCGCGCGGCGAAGTCGCGCTCACCCCCGAGCCCGCGCAGCAGCAGGGGTATCAGGGCTATGGCCAGCCCTTGCCTGACGTCACCGACAAGGACTGCGCCGCGGTCAAGGATGCGTTCGCGAAGCATCCCGACGCCGAGCAGCAGCTGCGCACCCTGATGGACAAGGTGCGGTCGGGTGAGCTGGACCGCTCGGCGGTGCGGGGCGAGTCGGACAAGATCTACGCGACCGTCGGCGTGAAGGCGGACATCGCCCGCGCCTGCCGGATGAAGGAGCGGGCGGGCGGCGGAGCGGCGGGAGCCGGTGCCACCGGCGGGCGGCCGGACGCGTCAGCCGGCGCCGGCGGTGCCGCCCGGTCGGGCGCGAAACCGGGCGCGGCGACTCGTCAGGCTGGCGCGGGCAATGGCGCGGCGCAGGCCGCGCCGGTCCGGATGCGGCCCGGCCTGGTGTTCATCTCGGACAGCGGGAAGTACGCGCCGCGCGTCGTCAGGCTCGGCGTCAGCAACTACGACTACACGGAAGTGGTGGGCGGGCTCAAGGAGGGCGACCAGGTCGCGATCCTGAGCGCGGCGGCGATGCAGTTCCAGCGCCAGCAGCAGAACGACCGCTTCCGCGGGATGACCGGCGGCGGCGTTCCCGGCATGCAGCGCACCACCCCCGGCGCCGCCGGTGGAGCGGCCGGTGGTGCCGGCGGCGCGGGTGGTGGTGGCGGCGGCCGGGTCCGGGTGCCCTGACGTGCTGTTCGGCGAAATCATTGTCGTCGCGCTCGGAGCGCTGCGGGTCAACAAGTTGCGCTCCTTCCTGACGATGCTCGGCATCGTGATCGGCGTCGCGGCGGTGATCGCGATGGTCGCGCTGGGGCGCGGCGCCCAGCGGGCGGTGAAAGACCGGATCGCCGCGCTCGGCACTACCCTGCTCACCGTCATCCCCGGCCAGGCCGTGGGCTTCGGCGGCATCCGCACCAGCGACCAGCAGCGGATGACGATGGACGACGCCAAAGCGCTGGCCGACCGCGGGACGACCCTGGCGGCGGTGCAGCCCGAGATGTCGCGGCAGCTCCAGGTCCAATTCGCCAACAGGAACGCCAACACCCAGATCGTCGGCACCACGGCCAACTATCTCCCGGTCCGCAAGTTCGAGATCGACGCCGGCACGATGTTCACCGAGGGCGACGATGCGGCGCGCAAGCGCGTGGCGGTGCTCGGCCCCACGGTGGTCGCCAACCTCGGCCTCGACAACCCCGATGCCATCCTCGGCCAGGACATCCGGATCCGGGGCATCCTGTTCAACGTGATCGGCGTGTTGAAGAGCAAGGGACAGACCGGCGGCTTCAACAACCCGGATGACCAGGTCCTGATCCCGCTCCAGACGGCGCGCTTCCGCGCGTTCGGGTCCGACCGGCTGCGGACGATCAACGTGCTGGCGGTGTCGGAGGAGAAGATCCCCGACACCATGGCCGAGATCCAGAAGATCCTGCGCCGGGAGCACCACCTGCGCGCCGGCAAGGATGACGACTTCGTGATCCGGAACCAGTCCGACTTCCTGAACACGCTCGGCGAGACGACCCAGGTGTTCGGGTTCCTGCTGGCCGGGATCGCGGCGGTGAGCCTGCTGGTGGGCGGGATCGGGATCATGAACATCATGCTGGTGTCGGTCACCGAGCGCACCCGGGAGATCGGCGTCCGGAAGGCGTTAGGTGCCACACGGAAGAATATCCTGGCGCAGTTCCTGATCGAGGCGATCGTCCTGTGCCTGGCGGGCGGGCTGGTGGGCGTGGTGGTCGGCGCCGGCGGCGCGACCGTGCTGAGCTCTGCGTTCAACTGGAACACCGACGTCGCCACCTCCTCCATCCTGCTCGCCTTCTTCTTCTCGGCGATGGTCGGGGTGGTGTTCGGCGTCTGGCCGGCGCGGCGGGCCGCGAGACTCGATCCGATCCAGGCGCTGCGCTACGAGTAGCGCGGAGTCCGGCCGGGCGCCTCACGGCTGGACCGAGAAGCTGAACACCTGCTGCACCAGCTGCGGCACCCGGCGCCCGCCCACTTCCGCCGGAAAGAAGCGCATCTCCGGCAGCGAAGCCCGCACCGCGAGCGCGAACAGCTCGTGCGTCGCGCGCAGCGACACGAAGCTCCCCGGCCGCACCCGCCCGGTGGTGTCGACCACGAACTGGGCCAGCACCTCGCCCTCCAGCCCCGCCTGCCGCAGGAGGTCCGGGTAGCGCGGGCGCGGGCTGCCGGGCGCGACCATCACGGTCTTCTCCACCTGGTGGCTGAAGTACGCGTCGGACGGCCGGCCGCCTGACGAGGGCGCGCCGGGTATGGCCAGCGTGTCGCACGCCGTCCAGCAGGTCGTGCCCGAAGCCGGTGTCGCATTCGGCGACGGCACGTCGATGCTGGTGCCCGGGTCCGGCACGGAGGTCGGAAGCTGAACGGGCTGAGGTGCGTCCGGTGCGCCGGGCGCCCCCTGCGAGCCCGCGGGCTGCGGGTCGATGGCGGGATGGGTTATCCAGATGATCGGGTGCGTCGGGACCGGAGCGGGCGGCGGCACCGTGGCCCGCGCCGTGGCCACGGCCACCGCGCCAATGATCACGACGTGCGCCACGACGCTCGCCGTCACCCCGGCGCGCCCCCGGCGGCGGCCAACCCCGGGCCGAGATTCCAGCAACGTTCCGAACATGTGCCCTCCCGTGTGAGAGTCGAGATGGTGCCCTCATCACGGTACGGTGGGCTGGTTGAGCCTTCATGGACGCATTGTTAAGGGTCGGTGAAGGGGGGGTGAGCTTTGGGTGGCGGGCTGGCGAGAATCGCTCGCCCGATCGATACCGTCGCCAGGCCCGTCATGGGTGCGCTCCGGCCGGCATCGTGCCAGCGCCAGGAAACCCGCGGCTCGGTATTGCGTGCCCTCACCGCGCCCGGCCATCCTACAGCATCATCCATCTCCCACCCGAGGTCGTGTGCAGCCGCTGGTCTCCATCGATCTTCCGTCCAGACAAAAAGTGCAGGCCGCGTACGTCGTGAATGGCGAACCCGTCGAGGTCGCCTTCGCCCCGCACAAGACGCTGCTCGAAGTCCTCCGCGAGGACCTCGCCCTCACCGGCACCAAGCACGGCTGCGAGCTGGGCGAGTGCGGCACGTGCACGGTGCTGGTCGACGGCGTCCCGGTGCTCTCCTGCCTGGCGCTGGCGCTGACGTATCGCGACCGGCGGATCGACACGGTCGAGGGGATGGCCAACGGGGCCGCCCTCCATCCGCTCCAGGACGCCTTCGCTGAGTTAGGCGCTGCCCAGTGCGGTTACTGCACGCCGGGCTTCCTCCTCACTGCCCGGGCGCTGCTCGCCGCCAACCCGTCGCCCACCCGAGACGAGATCGCCGATGCGCTGAGCGGCAACCTCTGCCGCTGCACCGGCTACCTGAAGATCTTCGAGGCGGTGGAGCTCGCCGCCGGCCGGATGCGCGAGGCCGCCCCCCCCAGGCCCGCCGCCGAAAAGGGATCGCGATGACGAAGAAGTACTCGGTGATCGGGACGCCGCGCCGGAAGGTCGACGCCAACGCCAAGGTCACCGGCGCGCTCCGCTTCGCCGACGACCTGGTCCTGCCGCGGATGCTCCACTGCAAGATGCTCCGCGCCACCGTCCCGCACGCGCGCATCACGCGGATCGACACCAGCCGCGCCGAGCGCCACCCAGGCGTGGTCGCCGTGATGACGGGAAAGGACCTCCCCATCCCCTTCGGCATCCTCCCCATCTCGCAGGACGAACACGCCCTCTGCCCCGAGCGCGTCCGGTTCGTCGGCGATCCGGTGGCGGCGGTCGCGGCGGTCACCGAGGACGCGGCCACCGAGGCGCTCGACCTGATCGACGTCGACTACGAGCCGCTCCGCGCCATCGAGTCGATCGACGACGCCCTCGCCAACCCCGAGCCGCGGATCCACGACTACTCGGACGACGGCAACGTCCACAAGGTGATCGCCCTCGAGTTCGGCGACGTCGACGCGGCCATGGCCGGCGCCGACCTGGTGCGCGAGGACGTCTTCTTCTACGAGGGGAACACGCACCTCCCCATGGAGCAGCACGCCGCCCTCGCCGACTGGGACCCGGCCGGCAAGGTGACGATCTGGTCGTGTACCCAGACGCCGCACTACGTCCACCGCGCCGCGTCGAAAGTCCTGGCGATGGACCCGGCCCACGTCCGCATCATCGCCACCCCCAATGGCGGCGGTTTCGGCGGCAAGTCCGACCCCTTCAGCCACGAGATCGTGGTCGCCGCCCTGGCCCGCGCCACCGGCCGCCCGGTCAAGATCTGCCTCACGAGAGAGGAGGTCTTCTACTGCCACCGCGGCCGCCACCCGGTGCTGATGAAGTCGAAGATCGGGGTCAGAAAAGATGGCTCGATCGTCGCCCTCGACTTCACCTCCTTCCTCGACGGCGGCGCCTACGGCTCCTACGGCGTCGCCAGCACCTACTACACCGGCGCCCTCCAGACCGTCACCTACCAGGTGCCCCACTACCGCTTCCGCGGCGCCCGGGTCTTCACCAACAAGCCGCCCTGCGGCCCCAAGCGCGGCCACGGCACCCCCCAGCCTCGTTATGCCATCGAGGTCCAGCTCGACCGCGTCGCCGACCAGCTCGGCCTCGACCCGGCCGAGATGCGGAAGCGGATCCTCCAACCGGCGAACTCGGTCACCGCCAACTGGCTCCGGATCGGCACCATGGGGCTGGGCCCGTGCATCGACGCGGTGGTCGACGGCTCGCTCTGGAAGAGCAAGTACCGCCGCCTCCCCTTCGCGCGCGGCGTGGGGCTCGCCTGCTCCAGCTACATCACCGGCGCCGGCCTGCCGATCTACTGGAACAACATGCCGCACTCGGGCGTCCAGCTGAAGCTCGACCGCTCGGGCGGCGTGGCCGCGTTCTGCGGCTCCACCGACATCGGCCAGGGCTCCGACTCGGTGCTCGCCTACTGCATCGCCGAGGTCCTCGGCATCGAGCCGGTCGATATCCGCCTCGTCACCGGCGACACCGACCTCACCCCGGTCGACCTCGGCTCCTACTCGTCGCGCGTCACGCTCATGACGGGCAACGCCGCCATCCAGGCCGCCGAGCGTGCGCGCGACCTGCTGGCGCAGGCGGTGGCCGCCAGGCTCAGCGTGCCTATCGAGCGGGTGACGTTCGCCGGACGTCGCGTGTTCGACGCCGAGAATCCGCGGGATGGCATCTCGTTCGCCGAGGCCGTCCAGGCCGCCGAGGCGAAGTTCGGCTCGATAGGCAGCACCGGCAGCTACACGCCGCCGCGTTCGCCCGGCCGCTACAAGGGCGCCGGCGTGGGCCCGTCGCCCGCCTACTCCTACTCGGCGTGCGTCGCCGAAGTGGAGGTCGACCCGCAGACCGGCATCGTGAGGGTGCCGAAGATCTGGATCGCCCACGACGTCGGCCAGGCGATCAATCCCCTGCTGGTGATCGGGCAGGTCGAGGGCTCCGTCTACATGGGGCTGGGCGAGATCCTGATGGAGGAGATGACCTATCGGGATGCCGAGCGCCGCGTGGTGCACCACCATCCGAGCATGCTCGAGTACAAGAGCCTGACGACGATGGAGATGCCGGACGTCGTGACCTATCTCATCGGCGACCCGGACCCGAACGGCCCGTTCGGCGGGAAGGAAGCCGGCCAGGGTCCGCTCAATCCGGTCATTCCGGCGGTGGCCAACGCCGTCTACGATGCGGTGGGGGTGCGGGTGGACGAGGTTCCGTGCTCGCCGCACAAGGTGTTGAAGGCGCTCAAGGACAAGATGAAGGGGAAGGAAGGGCGCTTCGGGCCGGCTGGAATGCCTGACTATGCCTTCCCCGCCCCGGCGCGGGTGCTCACGCCCGCCCAGGGCGGCGACGGCCGTGAGGCGGACGGGCGGGCCCACAGCGAAGTCGGGGGCGGCCGCTGATGCTCCGCCTGCCGCGGTTCACCTATCGCGAAGCCGGCTCCATCGAGGAGGCCGTGCGGATGCGCGCCGACGCCGGCCCGGACTCGTCGTACGTCGCCGGCGGCACCGATCTGTATCCGAACATGAAGCGGCGCCAGCAGACGCCGGCGACGGTGATCGCGCTCTCGCAGGTACGGGATCTGCGCCGCATCACCGGCACGCCGCGCGATGGCCTGACGATTGGCGCGGCGGTGACGCTCACCGAGCTGGCGTCGCACGTCGCCGTGATGGAGCACTACCCGGCGGTGGCGCACGCGGCCCGGGTGGTGAGCACGCCGCTGCTCCGGAACATGGGGACGATTGGCGGCAACCTGCTGCTCGACACCCGCTGCAACTACTACGACCAGAACTACGAGTGGCGGAAGTCGATCGACTTCTGCATGAAGCGGGATGGCGAGATCTGCTGGGTGGCGCCGACCAGCAAGCGATGCTGGGCGGTGCAGTCGAGCGACGGCGTGCCGGTGGCCGTTGCGTTAGGCACCGAGGTGACGCTGGCCGGCCCGCGCGGCGAGCGGCGGACCCCGGCGGCGGCGCTGTACAGGAACGACGGCATCGACTACCTCACCAAGTCGCCTGACGAGCTGCTGGTGAGCTATCACCTGCCGGCGGCGAACGGGTGGCGGGCGAGCTACGTGAAGCTCCGCCGCCGCGACGCCTTCGACTTCCCGGTGCTGGGCGTGGCCGTGTGGGTGGAGCTGGCGGCCGACGGGACGGTGAAGACGGCCCGGATCGTGCTGGGCGCGGTGGCCAGCCACCCGATGGAGATCCCCGAGGCGGCGAAGGCGATCGTGGGGTCGAAGCTCGACGCCAGCGCGATCGGCGCCGCCGCCGACGCCGCGTTTCGCCCAGCCAAGCCGATGGACAACACCGACTTCACGCTCGGCTGGCGGAAGGAGATGGTGCGGGTGTACGTGCAGCGGGCGCTGGAGGAAGTGGCGGGGAGGGCGACAGCGGACAACTGGCGCCGATAGCCAGCTGAAGGGGAGGCGATATGGGTGTCAAGGTTAGGGTGACTGCGATGATCGGCGTAGCCGTCATCGCGTGCTCAGGGAGTAACGGAGCTGAGTGCGTCAGCTCACCATCCATCGGCCGCCCGCTGCCGGAGCTCAGCGTGGTGCGCATCGACAGCGGGTGGCGTGAGAAGGCCTTGGCCGACCTCGCTCCACTTCCGGACGACAGGCAGTTCGAGAGTGGGTTTTTCTTTCCCGAACCAATCATAGACGCGGACCGCCAGTACATCACAGATCATGGCGGACGGATCACCTACGAGTTTCGAGGATTCTCGGCAGCGGCGGTTACAATGCGTGTCGCTGATCTGCGAGTAGCGTTGCAGACACCCTACGCCAGGCTGGTGACGGTCATTCTCACGGACCTCGGGCCCAAGGGCACGCGCCTAAACTGTCGGTAGCCAGCCGCTCGGGCTCGTTTCTCGTAAGGCACCCGGGTGGCGATGGCGCTGGACCACGACGTGATACTCTCCGGCCCGCGGCGAGCGGCGGAGCCCGGCGGCGGCTTTGTACAGGAACGACGCCATCGACTACCTCACCCAGGCGCCTGACGAGCTGCTGGTGAGCTATCACCTGCCGGCGGTGAACGGGTGGCGAGCGAGTTCGTTCCGTCCCGCCAAGCCGATGGACAACACCGACTTCACGCTCGGCCGGCGGAAGGAGACGGTGCGGGTATACGGGCAGCGGGCGCTGGAGGAGGTGGCGGGGAAGGCTTGAGATCCCCTCCTCGGCACGCGGGGCGACCACTGGCGTTGGCGATGCTCCACCCGGAATCTGACTGCACGATCCTGAGCGACACGCTGGTACTGTCTCGACACAGGAAGTGCTGTTCAGCTCGGCCGGGATCTACGATGAGGTCGCCGTCCGCACTCACGACCCGGCGCCCTACGGTGCCGGACACGGTAAGGTGAGATAGCGCCGACGCTGATTCGCCCACCACGTCGTCCGTTACTGGCCAGCCGACCGCGGGAAGTCGAAGGTCGCCCAGCGTGTCCCGACCCAGCTCGAAGGCGAGGGTTCCCCAGGAGTACTCCGAGCCATAGTCAAAGAGCGCCATCGCCTCGGGGCCCTGTCCCCAGAAGGTCGGCGTCAGCCACTCGGCGTCGCCAAACCCGCGCGTGCTGTCGAGCACCACCCAGGAATCGGCGCGCCTCCCGATCAGGAAGACGCGCAGCTCGGCGGCTCCATGCCCGACGGGCGTCCAGGTCACGCCGAGAAACCGCGGCGGCCGGCCAGGGATCGAGTAGATGTTACTCTGCCGCAGCGTGTCGATGGTGTGAAGGCGAAGCAAGGCGAACGCACTGTCGCCGGCAGGATCGGTGGGACCCCATGCGAGGGAATCCGTGCTGGAGACCGTCGGTGTCGAAGCACGGTTTTCGCGCTGACTGGCCGGCTTCCCGGAGCCGCAGGCCATGGCGCTCAGGACGACAGCGCAGCCAATGCCCGCAAAGAGGCGACACATTCTCATTGCCTCCGCATCGGTCCAGCAGCGTCCCGCCTGGTGCCCTCAGCCAACTTGTGGCGGAACTCTAAAGTCGACGCGATGGCGACGGTCGGCAGCCCTATGAAGAGCGAGATCGCCAGCGCGCTTTGGAGTGACCCGGTCGCGCGATTGCCCAGCATCACGCTCATCCATACTCCGCCGATGGTGACGAGCCAGATGCCGGTCAGCATCCGGGGGCCAAGTACCCTTCGGTAGGCGCGGAAAAGCGGGCCGAGGATCGGTTCGAGAATCCATGAGCCCAGCGCATCACCAACGATCTCAACAAATGCGCCCAGCATCCGCTACACTCCGGTGTCGCTGTCAGCCTCGATCACGAAGTACGCCCTCCGCTCACCACCATCCCAGCACCTTCCACCACAACAGCCCCACCGTCCCCCACGTCGCCAGCGTCACCAGCGCCACCACGAACCCCACGTTCCACCACTCGCGCTGCGTCACATAACGGGAACCGAAATAGATCGGCGCGATCGTGGTCCCGTAGTGCGTCAGCGACGCCTGGAGGTTGGACGCGTAGGCGAGCGTCAGCACCGCCAGCGCCGGCGGCGCGCCCGCCGCCAGGATCACCACCAGGAAGGGGATGAACATCGCCGTCACGTGCGCGGTGATGCTCGCGAAGCCGTAGTGCGCGAAGAAGTAGACGAGGACGAGCACCAGCAGCGCCACCTCCCAGCTCCAGCCCACGGTCATCCCCGCCGACGCCTCGGCGAACCGCCGCGTGACCCCGCTCCGCCCCAGCGCCTCCGACATGTTCACCAGCCCGCCATACCAGATGAAGGTGTCCCAGGCCGGATGGTCGCTCAGCACGTCGTCCCACGCCAGCACGTTGGTGATCAGCAGCGTGCACACGCCGAGCAGCGCCACCACCGTGTAGTTGATGTGATGCCAGGCGGTGGTGATCCAGAGGCCGGCAGTCATGACGAAGACCGCCAGCATGATCCGCTCGGCGCGCGACATCGGGCCCATCTGCGACAGGGCATCGCGCGCCAGGTCTGTGGCCCGCTCGGTGTGGGTGATTTCCGGCGGATAGATCCGGTAGACGACGTACACCACCAGCAGCAGCGACAGGACGCCCGGAACGATTCCGCCAATGAGCCACCGCGCGTAGCTCAGCCCCACACCGCCGGCGTCGGCCGCGAACTTCGCGATGATCACGTTCGACGCCTGGCCGGTGAGGAACATCGCGCAGGCCACCACGTCGCCGTGGTAGACGGCCGTCATCAGGAACGCGCCTAACTTTCTGCGCGTCTCCCCCGGCGTGGAGTCGAACGCCTCGGCTATCCCGCGCGCCACCGGGAAGACGATCCCGCCCGCCCGGGCGCTGTTGGACGGGACGATCGACGCCAGCAGCGTGTCGGTCGCCACCAGCGCATACGCCAGCCCCAGCGAGCGATGCCCGATCAACCGGATGAACCCGAACGCGATCCGCCGCCCCAGCCCCGTCTTGGTGACGGCCCGCGCGATCATGAAGGCGCAGAGCACCAGCCAGACCAGGGGGTCGGCGTAGCCGCGCAGCGCGTCCGCCGGGCTCATGGTGCCGGTGATCGTCATCGCGCAAACGCCGAAGAAGACCACCGCCCCCATCGGCGCCGGACGCACGATCGATCCGGCGACGGTCGCGAGGAAGATCGCCAGCAGCCGCCAGTTCTGCGCCGTGATCCCCCTTGGCGGGCCGGACGCCAGCACCGCGGCGGCGACACCCACCACCACCGCCCAACGCCAGGCGCGCGCCAGGAGGCCGGTCACGCCCGGCCCGGCGAACGAACCTCGGCCAGGTACATGAACCGCGACACCGCTCCCCGGCTCGACAACGCGACGATCGTCTCCAGGTACTCCAGCTGCCGCTCCAGCTCGCCGGCGCCTAACATGTGGGCGAGCTCGCCGCGATGCGCGCGCATCGCCGTCAGCCGCCCGCCGGCGTTCCGGAGGACGCTGGCGGTGCGATTCTCCGTCTCGACCAGCCGGAACCCGGCCGCCTCCAGCAACCCCTCGTTCCACCCCGCCACCACGAACTGCGAATAGCCGTGGGCGCTCCGCTTCGCCACCTCGTCGCCCGACACCGCGCCGGTGATCACGCCGGCGTCGGTGACCAGGAACCGCCCGCCCGGCCGCAGCACTCGCGCCGCCTCACGAAAGAGAGTGGAGCGGTCTTGCAGGTGGAGGACCACGTCCAGCGACATCGCCGCATCGAAGGACGCCGGCTCGAACGGCAGCGCCTCGTTGAGGTCGCCCTCGCGCACCGAGAGCCGGGCGTCGACGCCGAGCGAGGCGGCCCGCGCCCGGCCGGCCTGGAGCGCCGACGGGCTGAGCTCCACCCCGGTCCCCGCGCAGCCGGACTCGGCAAGGATGAAGGTCAGGGGGCCGCACGGTCCGCACCCCAGGTCGAGCAGCCGACTGGCCGGCCCGAGCGCGAGGCGGGCGATGTCCGCGCGCAGCTCGTCGGCGCCGACCCATGAATGCTGCCCGACGTCCTCGCCGTACGCCTCACGGCGCAGCGTGCGCATCAGCGGCGAATCGAATTCCCTGTAGAAGGATTCGTACCCGTCCGCCCGCGACTGACCGGAAGCGCTCATGAAGGAACGTCAGGCATGTGCACGCGGCAGGTTGTGCGTCGAGCGGCTAAGGGCGGCGTCTGTGCGGGCGGCGGCCAATCGCGGTGCGTCTTCGCGGCTTGCAAAGCTGCGCGCCAGGGGCGCCCGCTGTCTAGGCCGTGGTCGTCCCCGTCGAGCCGGCCGCCCGCCTGGAAGGCTCAGTCGGGAGGCATCGTTTCCCGCAGCCAATCGTCCAGCCGTCGCCAGAGATCAAGCACGTTCGCCCGCGCGGTGATCGTGTGCTCCTCTCCCGCATAGCGGACCAGTCGCACCCGCTTGTCCTGGCGATAGAGGGCGGTAAAGACCTCCTCCGCCTGCTGGATCGGGATGAAATCCTCCTCGCCGTGCACAAGCATCAACGGAGTATGCACTCCCGCGATGCGCCAGATGGGACTGTTGCGGAGATAGCGCTCCGGTGCTTCCCAGGGGGGCGCGCCGGCCCCGAGGAACCCGCGCTCGAACTGGAGCATGCGAAGCACCTGCGCCCGCTGAGGACTTCCAGCGTCCCCGTAGCGGTACTGCCCATAAAACGTCCCGTACAGGCTCGCGAGGTTGGCGTACCCGGCGCTGGCGATCGCGGTCCGAAAACGATCCGTCTGGATGATGAGTCCAAGCGTCGCGTATCCACCGGCGCTCTGCCCCAGGACGGCGATGCGGCGTGGGTCGGCGATACCGCGCGCGATCAGCGTGTCGAGAAGCGGCATCACGCCGGCCGGGAGCGACGCCAACTCGTCCGACTCCAGGGGCTTGTCGTCCGCCGGCATCGAGGGCAGCAGGACGCCGTACCCCAGCGCCGCGAAGAGCTGCGGGTGCTCGAAGTTGGGATTGAGAATGCTGAACGCCGTCGGTCGCTCCGGACCGTACACGCTGCCCGGATAGACCACGGTGACGATCGGAATCCTCTCCCCCGGAACGTGACCAGGGGGAAACAGAAGCCACCCCGTGAGGCTCGCTCCGCCAGTCGAGGTGTACGCGATCGCCTCGGCCTGCCCCTCGAGGATCATCCGGGCCCACCGATTGCCGTGCCAGAGCTCGACGTCGGGTTGTCCGGGGCGGCCGAGCCACAGCCGGGTCCCATCTGTCCCGGCATTCACGACGCGAAGTGTCGGCGTCGGGCCGGCGGGTGCCGTCCGGCCCACCGCACCGGGTGGCGCCACCGATACGCCGCTCCGCGCGTCCACGACGTGGACTTCGCCGCCCCAGTTAGGCTTGTCGTATGCCTTGTCGCCACTCGCTTCCGGGCCGAAGAAGGATTCGACCCGGGCCGCGGCGAGCGGTGGGTTCTCACGCAGGTACGTCAGGGTCCGGCCATCGGCGGACAGTCTCGGTCGATGCAGCGGTCCGCGCGCGATCGTCGTCACGGCGCGAGTGCGCAGGTCGACGGACACAATCCGGGATGGGCTGGCCGGCGCGTCGATCGTTGCGAGCGCCGTGGTATCCGGCCCGCGGGACTCGAGCACCGAGACCGCCGGCACTCGTCCCGCGCGCGCGAGCGCCCACGCCACGGTGGCGTTTCGTCCGCGCGTGATCGCGAAATAGAGGGGGCCCCGGAGCGGGCTGGCGGAGTCGCGAACCATGAACAGGGCGTGTCGGTCGTCGCTCCACAGCGCGACGGGCGGATCGGCCAGGCCATCCACGATCTCGAGCCCGGACAGCAGCGTTGCCTCGCCCCCATCGGCGTCCCAGAGCCACGGTCGCACCACGGCGTTGGTGTCGATGGACAGGAACAGCAGGCGGCGGCCATTGGGCGACCATGCCGCGCCGAACGAGCCTGTCAGCCCCTGGGACGATGGGGAGACGATGCGCATCCGTCTCGAGGCCACATCAACAACGGCCAATTCCGCCGTTGGAATCCCCGCATCGATCCATCGACCAGGCCGAGGCATCTCGATGGCGGCCTTTCGCCAATCCGGCGACCAGGCGATCGCGCCGATGCGCTCGATGCGGAACAAGTCGTCGGGCCGCATCGCGCGTTGCTGCGCCGACACCTGGTGCACGACGCCAAGCATGACCGGAAACGCCCTCCGACCCCAACGGCCGACCACGATGTCGCCTCCTGAGGATGCACCGCTCTTCACAGACTGAAGCGGAGACCCGTTGTGTGGCGTTATCCGGCTGCCTTGCGCAGGATCCGGAGCAGTTCCCTCGCATCGCGCTGGGGAAGCCCCGCGATCGGCGCCGGCGCCTCGTACCAGTACTCCAGCAGCTTGCTCCGCAGCCGGCTCCCGGTCGGCGTCACCGCCACCATCTTCACCCGCCGGTCCGTCGACGCCGAGCGGCGCTCGATCAGCCCCCGCTCCTCCAGCCGGTCGACCAGGCCGGTGACGTTCGACGCGTCGCACCCGAGCGTCGTGGCGACGTCGCTCATTGGCTCCGGCCGCTCCGGATCCAGCTCCAGCAGCAGGTGCGCCTGCGCCGGCGTGAGGTCGAACTCGCTCAGGAACTTCTGCTTGGCCGCCTTGACGAGCTGCAGCACCACCGCCCAGGCCTCCCGCGATGGGTCGGCGGAGGCGCCGCGCGACGGGGCCGGCCGGCGGGGGGACGGGCGGCGGGCCGGGACGGACCGGCTGGAGGGCGCTCGGCGGGGCATGGCTGGAGGATAGCGTCGAAGCTTGACTCTGACAATAGTTGACTATCTCAATTATTGGCATTACCAATATCCCTTGTACAGAAGTGGCGCGCGGCCTCCCCCCTGCCGCGCCCCGCGGGCACCCGCTCCCGCCCGCCCAGCCGCCGCATCCACGAGGGTTCGCTCGATGGACGTCCGTCTCACCGGCAGTCACGCGTCGATCGTCGCCGGCCTCATCCTCCTCTCCGCCTGCGGCCGCGGCGGCGGCCCGCCCGGCGGCGGCTTCCCACCGCCCGAGGTCGCCGTCGTCACGGTCGCACCCGAGAGCGTGCCGCTCACCTACGAGTTCTCCGCCCAGGTGGTCCCCTACCGCCGCGTCGAGGTCCGCCCGCGCGTCGAGGGGATCATCGAAGAGCGGCCCTACACCGAGGGCTCGTTCGTCTCCGCCGGCCAGCTTCTCTATCGCATCGAGCCCGCCCGCTACGAGTCGGCGTATCACGCCGCCGAGGCGCGACTGGACGCGGCCCGCCAGCGCATGGACCGGTATGGACCGCTGCTCGCCAAGCATGCCGTGGCCCAGCAGGACGTCGACAACGCCCGCACCGAGCTCGAGGCGGCGCAGTCGGCGCTCACCCAGGCCAAGCGCGACTTCGACGACACCTCCGTCCGCGCCGAGATGAACGGCCGCGTGGGCCGCACGATGCTCGACGTCGGCGCCCGGGTGAGCGGTCCCGCCGACCTGCTCACGACGATCGACCGGCTGGATCCCGTGTACGTCAGCTTCCGCCCGTCGTCGCAGCAGGTGCTCGACTGGTCGAAGGACGCCGGCGCCCGGGCGCTCGTCAGGCCGGGGAGCCGTCTCGCCATCGAGGCCGTCCTGCCTGACGGCACGCTCCTCCCCCGCACCGGCCGCCTCGACTTCGTCGCGCCCTCGCTCGACGTCACCACCGGGACGCAGGAGTTTCGCGCGCTCTTCGACAATCCGGACCGGGTGCTCGTCCCCGGCCAGTTCGTGCGCGCCCGCCTCATTGGATTCCGGGCCGAGGGTGCCCTAACGGTGCCGGTGCGCGCCGTGCAGACCACCCTCGGCCGCCAGTTCGTGTACGTGGTCGCGGCCGGCGACACGGTCCGGGCCCGCGACATCGATCCCGGCGCGTGGAGCGGCGACCGCTGGATCATCCGCGGCGGGTTGAAGGCCGGTGACCGCGTGGTGGTCGACGGCATGCAGAAAGTCGCACCCGGCCGCCCGGTCCGTCCGGTGGCGTTCGTCGACAGTTCGGCCGCGCCGGCCAGGAAGGGAACGTGACCGGGCCCGCCTCCGTCCCGCCGGCCGACTTCGAGGTCAAGTACTTCTTCATCCGGCGGCCGGTACTGGCCGGCGTCCTGTCGATCAGCCTCACGCTGCTCGGCCTGTTCGCGATCCGCCTCCTGCCGATCGCACGCTACCCGCAGATCACGCCGCCCGGGATCACGGTCACCGCCGTCTACCCGGGCGCCACCGCCCAGGACGTCGCCGAAGCCGTGGCGGCGCCCATCGAGCAGCAGCTCTCCGGGCTGCAGGGGATGCTTTACTACTCGTCGGCCAACTCGAGCGACGGGTCGATGACCCTGCAGATCTCCTTCGACGTCAGCCGCAGCCAGGACCTGGCGGCGGTCGACGTCCAGAATGCCGTCAAGCTGGCCGAGCCGCAGCTGCCTGACGCGACACGCCAGATCGGCGTCACCGTGGTGAAGGCCAACACCGACATCCTCGGCGTGCTCGCCCTGTCGACCACCGACCAGCGCTTCGACGCGGCCTACCTCACCAACTACCTCAAGCTGTTCGTCGAGGACGAGATCAAGCGCGTCCCCGGCGTGGGGAACGCGCAGACCTTCGGCGGCCTGCTCTTCTCGATGCGCCTGCAGCTCGACCCCGACCGGATGGCGCGGCTCGGCGTCACCGTGAACGACGTCGTCGCCGCGGTGCGCGAGCAGAATGCCACCAACCCCGCCGGACGCATCGGCAGCGAGCCGGCCCCGTCAGGCACCGAACTCACCATCCCGGTCACCACCGTGGGGCGCCTGCAGACGCCGGCGCAGTTCGACGACATCATCATCCGCGCCCGCGCCGATGGCTCGCTCATTCGCCTGCGGGACGTCGGGCGGGCGCAGCTCGCCTCGCAGAGTTACGACTTCGCCGCCCGGCTCAACGGGCGGCCCACCGCCTTCCTGCTTCTCTTCCTGCGGCCGGGCGCCAACTCGCTGGCCACGATCGACGGCATCCGGAAACGCGCCGAGGAGATCAGGCGGACCCTGCCTCCGGGGATCGCGATCTCGGTCCCGTTCGACACGACGCCATTCGTGACCGCGTCGATCACCGAGGTGGCGGTGACGCTGATCGAGGCGCTGCTGCTCGTCGCCCTCGTCGTCTATCTCTTCCTGCAGAGCTGGCGGGCGACGCTCATCCCGATGCTGGCCGTCCCCGTCTCGGTGATCGGGACCTTCCTCGGGATGTACCTGATCGGCTTCTCGATCAACGTGCTGACGCTGTTCGCGCTGGTACTCGCCATCGGCATCGTCGTCGACGACGCGATCGTCGTGATCGAGAACGTCGAGCGGATCATGGCCACCGAGAACGTGCCGGTGCGGGTCGCCGCCGACCGTGGCATCCGCCAGGTGGCTCCGGCCCTGGTGGCGATCGTCCTGTCGCTGATCGCGGTTTTTTTGCCGGTGGGCTTCGCGGGCGGTGTCACGGGCGAGATGTACAAGCAGTTCGCCGTGACGATCGTGATCGCGGTGGTGATCTCGGGGATCGTCGCCCTCACCCTCACGCCGGCGCTCTGCGCGCTGCTGCTCACCGAGTCGCCCGAGCGGCACACGGCCGGCGTCTTCGGCGCCTTCAACCGGTGGTTCCACCGGGTGACCGACGGCTATGCCGGCGCCGTCGACAAGGTGCTCGGCCGGCCGCGTGCCTGGCTGGGCGCGTTCGCGGTGGTGGTCGGCCTGGCCGTGGTCCTGCAGCGGAGCACCGCGACCGCGTTCATCCCCACCGAGGACAAGGGCTACTTCGCGATCGCCCTGCAGCTTCCCGATGGCGCGTCGCTGCAGCGCACCACCAGAGTCGTCGAGCGCGTCGAGGGATTTCTCCGCGAGGAGCCCGCGGTCCGCAACGTCGTGGCGCTCGCCGGCCTCGACATCCTCTCGCGCTCCAACCAGCCCAACGGCGCCACGATCTTCGTCAACGTGAAGCCGTGGGAAGAGCGCGGCCGCGCGGAATCGGTCGACGCGATCACCCAGCGTATCAACGGCCGGCTGTTCGGCATGAAGGACGCGGTCGCGTTCGCCTTCAACCTCCCCGAGATCCCCGGGCTGGGCGCCACCGCCGGCGTCGAGGCCAACCTCCAGAACCGGACCGGCCTGCCGTACGTCGACTACGCGCAGCAGGTGCAGGCCTTCGTGCCGGCCGCCAACCAGCTGCCGTCGGCCGCCGGCGTGAACGTCAACTTCCGCCCTAACGTTCCCCAACTGTTCGTCGACGTCGACCGCGAAACCGCCAAGGCGCGCGGCGTGAGGCTCGGCGAGCTCTTCGGCACCATGCAGGCGATGCTCTCCACGCTCTACGTGAACGACTTCAACCTGTACGGGCGCACCTATCGCGTGCAGATCGAGGCGCAGGCCCCCTTCCGCCACCAGCCCGCCGACATCGGGCGACTGTACGTGAAGGGAAACAACGACGCCATGATCCCGGTCTCGGCGCTCACCCGCACCGAGCTGCGCAGCGGGCCCACCCTGCTCACCCGCTTCAACGGCTTCACTTCGGCGTCGGTGAACACCGCGCCCAGGCCGGGCTTCAGCTCCGGACAACTGATGAGCGAGATGGACGAGCTGGTGCGCACGAAATTCGCGGCGCAGGGCCTCGCGCTCGCCTATTCCGGACAGTCCTTCCAGGAACGTCTGGCGGGACGGACCGGGCAGGTGGTGATCCTGCTCGGACTCGTGATGGTGTTCCTGGTGCTGGCGGCGCAGTACGAGAGCTTCTCCCTCCCCTTCGCCGTGCTGCTCGGCGTCCCGTTCGGCGTGCTCGGCGCTTTCCTCGGCATCAGGCTGCGCGGCATGCCGAGCGACGTGTACTTCCAGGTGGGACTGATCACGGTGGTCGGCCTGGCCGCCAAGAACGCCATCCTGCTCGTCGAGTTCGCGACCGAACTCAGGAACCAGGGCCGCGGCGTGGTCGAGGCCGCGATCGAGGCGGGCCGGCTCCGGCTCCGGCCGATCCTGATGACGTCGTTCGCGTTCATCTTCGGCGTGTCGCCGCTGGTGGTCGCGCGCGGCGCCGGCGCGGCCAGCCGCCACGCCATCGGCACCACCGTGTTCGCGGGGATGCTGTTCGCGACCACGATCGGCATCTTCTTCATTCCGCTCTTCTTCCGGGTGATTCGCGGGTTCGCCGACCGGACCTCGGCGCGGGGGCCGTCATGATGCATGCCTCACGACGCATGGCCGGCGCGGCCCTGGTCGCGCTGCTCGTCCCGGCCGCCGGATGCGTACGCGCCGGCGTCCAGGCCCCGCCGGTGGCGCCGTCCACGCGGGTCGGCGTTCCGGCGCGCCCCGATTCCACCCGCGCTTTCTTCGACTCGCTGGCCGCGGCCCGCGCCGCCGAGCGCGGCCAGTCGCAGACACCGGCCGTGGTGACGCTGCGGCCGGACGCCCTCGCCGACCTGGCCTGGATCGACATCATCAACGACTCGGTCCTGACGTCACTGGTGCGCACCGCGGTCGCGCAGAACCGCGACGTCGCGCTGGCGCGGGCGCGCATCGAGGAGTTCCGCGCCCAGGCCGGCGTGGCGCGGGCGCCGTTCTTTCCGCACGTCACGGCGAATGGCAGCGCCGGCACCAGTCAGATCGTGTTCGGCGCGACGCCGCCCATCCAGTTCGATGCCTGGCGAGTGACCGGCGACGTGGCCTGGGAGCTCGACTTCTGGGGACGGACCCGGTTCGGCGCGGCCGCGGCCAACGCCGACCTGGCCGCGCAGGAGGCGGCGCAGCGGGCGACGGTGCTGTCGCTGGTGAGCGACGTCGCGCTCGGCTACCTCCAGCTGCTCGAGCTGGACGAGGAGCACGCGATCGCGGCGCGCACGCTGGAGAGCCGCCGCGCCACGCTCGCCCTGGCGCAGGAGCGTTATGCGCGCGGCGTGGTGTCGGAGCTGGACGTCCGCCAGTTCGAGGCCCAGATGGCGGTCCCCACCGCGCGGCTGGCGCAGGTGGAGCGCCTGCGGGCGCAGCAGGAGCACGCCCTCAACGTGCTGCTCGGCGAGTCACCGATGGCGGTGCGGCGCGGCGGCTCGCTGCTGGCGGCCGCCCGCACCGTGACCGTGCCCGATTCCCTTCCCGCCTCGCTGCTCGACCGCCGCCCCGACGTCACCCAGGCGGAGCGGGCGTACGCGGCGGCCGCGGCGCGCGTCGGCGTGACGGTGGCCGCGCGGCTTCCGGCCGTGTCGATCGGCGGCTTCTATGGGACCCAGTCGCCGACACCGGACAACCTGTTCGGCGCGGGGACCAGGGTGTACCAGCTGCAGCTCGGCGTCTCCGTCCCGCTCTTTTCCGGTGGCCGGCAGCGCGACGAGGTGATCGCGGCCCGGGCGCGGGCCGACCAGGCGAAGGCGGCGTACGAGCGCACCGTGCTCACCGCGCTGCGCGAGGCGGGCGACGCGCTGGTGGGCGCGCGGACCTCGCGCGACGAAGTGACGGCGAACGAAACGCTGGCGGCGGCGCTGCGGCGCGCCCTCGAGCTCTCGGAGCTGCGCTACCGGAGCGGGGTGGCGAGCTTCCTCGAGGTGCTCGACGCCCAGCGCGGGCTGTTCGATGCCGAGCTGGGGCTCTCGCAGTCGCGGCTGCGCGAGCTGGCGTCGGCGGTGCAGCTGTACACGGCGCTGGGCGGGAGCTGGGCGGAGCGGTAGCTCGTCAGGCACTACCTACTCGTCAAGCGTCGGCAGCTGCCGGTGTTCCGCCGGCGGCCGCGCCCGCTGCCGGGCCTCGGCGGCGTCGAACGTCCGCCAGAGGTTGTAGACCCATAACATCGCCCCGAGTGCATAGAGGGATCCGCCCGAGGCGCTGACCCACTGGCCCGCGGAACCCGAAGATGGCCCGACCAGAAAGCCGAGGACCAGGCCGATCAGCCCGACGTTGGCGAGGAAGAGGTGCGCGACCGCCAGGCGTGGGCTGTACAACGGGTGCCCGAACAGCCTCGGCAGCAGCTGGTAGCCGACCCCGAACACCAGCATGGTGAGGAACCCCACCACGGTCATGTGCGCGTGCGCGGGCCGGTAGATGATCCACTGCGGGTGGACCGCGATCGCCAGGCCGAGGAAGATGCCGGCGGCGAACCAGAGGAGTGAGGCGCGGATGAACGCCTTGATGAACCAGTCCATTCCAGTCGGCCTGTGGTTGAATGCGGCGCGGCGCTCCCGGCGGGTGCGTCAGCTAACGATGCCCACATACACCATGAGGCGGTACAATAGCGAGCCCGCGCCGCCACGCTGCGAGTCTATCGCGATGCACTCGGGGTGACAAGCGGGAAGCCGCCGACCGCCGGTCCGCCCCGGCACGTTAGGGCTGGACCCCGGAGTCGACCTCTCGCACCGTTTCGCCCGGCGGCCGTCTGCCGTATACTGGACGGGACCATTCTCCACCGCGGAGGATTCCCATGCGCACGTCCGCCCTCGCCGCCTCACTCGCGCTCATCCTCGCCGGCGCGCTCGACGCCGGCGCGCAGAAGCCGGTGCCACCCGCTCCACCCACGGCGCCGGACGCCGAGCACACCCCGCCGGCGCGACGGGCCACCCAGGTCCCGGACAGGGCGCTGAAAGCCTTTGCCGCCTCACTGCGGGCGGACAGCGACTACCTGACCGCGTTGTACCAGGGGATGCGTGCAGCCGACGGCGGCCACTGGGACAGTGTGGCCTACCGCCTCTCGCGCGACAACGCCCTCGACACGAACTGGCTCGCACAAACGCCCAACGTCTGGGGACTTCCCGCCGACTCGGTGAAGAACGGAGCCGGCGCGTTCATGGTCGACGACGTGCGGAACCTGATCGCCGGCGCGCAGCGGTTCGTCGACATCACGTCGCTCTCCCCCTTCCCCACGGGCCGGTTCGAGGATGGCGTGAGGCAGGAACTCCTCGCCTTCGCGCAGAGCGGGCGGCAGGTAACCGTCCGCATCCTCGTCGGCTGGTACCCGGGGCTGGCGAGCGGACGCGTCGACCAGTCCGTGTACCTGCGGTCCATCATTGGCCCGTTGAAGGGGGTCGGGGCGGGACGCCTCACGATCTACGTCGGTACCCAGCAGCAGTCGAAGTTCTCGTGGAATCATTCCAAGATGGTCGCGGTCGACGGCGGGCGAGTGATCCTCGGCGGCGAGAACCTCTGGGACGCCGACTATCTGCAGATCGCGCCGGTGCACGACCTGAACGTGGCCCTGCGTGGGTCGGTCGCGTACGGGATGGATCGCTTCGCCGACAAGATCTGGGCGAGCGTCTGTGCGTACAAGCTCAAGAGCTGGAAGGCCGTGTACTGGAAGTCCGGCATGTCGGACATCGCGACGGCCTGCCTGGCGAACAGTGGACTGACGGATCCCGTCGGCCCCGGCACCATCGGCGTACTCGGCGCCGGCCGCCTGGCGAGCCTCGGCCCTAACGGGAACGCGGCCGACGTCGGCATGGTGATGGCACTGCGCAGCTCTTCGTCGACCATCAGGATCTCGCAGCAGGACCTTGGCAACACGGGGCTCTGGTGGGAGGCGGGGATGGTGCCGATCGCGAGCGCGCTGGTCGCGCGACAGAACGTCTACATCGTCCTCTCGAACGATCTCGCCAGGGCGGGGCCCGACGGCGTCTACTACACCACCGGAACCTCGCTCACCACCACCGCACTGAGAATCGCTCAGGAGGTCAGCGCGCAGCCCGGCGCGCCATTCGGGAAGGCCCTGGTCGACCTGCTGTGCTCCAACCTGCACCTCACGACGCTGCGGTTCGGTCCGTCGGACAAGTGGCCCAACGCCTATGCGTTCGCCAATCACGCGAAGTTCTTCATGATCGACGACCGGGTGTTCTACATCGGCTCCGAGAATCTCTATCCGTCGGACCTGGTCGAGTACGGCGTCTTCGTCAGCGACTCGGCCGCAGTGCGCCAGGTGCGCGAGCAGTACTGGGACAAGTTGTGGCAGTACTCGAGTCGCGTCGCGATCAGCGGGAGCGAAGCGCGGAAGTGCTTCTGGCGGTGACAGCGCCGGGGCCGCCCATTGACAACTTTCTCTTCGCGTACTAAACTGAACCATATGGTTCAGTATGCTCGGGACATTGACACCACCTTCGGTGCGATCGCCGACCCCACCCGCCGCGGGATCCTCGAGCGGCTCGGCCGCTCCGACGCCGCGATCAGCGAGCTCGCCGACGCCTTCGACATGACCCTCACCGGCGTGAAGAAGCACGTCCAGGTGCTCGAGGCGGCGGGACTGGTCACCACCAAGAAGGTCGGACGCGTGCGCCACTGCCGCCTGGGGCCGCGGCAGCTGGCCGACGAAGCCGAGTGGATCTCGACCTACCGGCGGCGCCTGGAACGCCGCCTCAACCGCCTCGGGGAATTCCTCGAGCGCACCAGGGACAGGGAGGACGCATGACACCGACCACCAAACCCGCCGCCGGCGCGCGGGCCGTCATCACCACGCCGTCGGAGCGCGAGATCCGCGTCGAGCGCACCTTCCGGGCGTCGCGCGAACGCGTCTGGCGGGCGCTCACCGATCCCGCCCTGGTGGCGCAGTGGTGGGGCCCTAACGACAGCCGGCTCGAGGTCGAACGGATGGAGGTGCGGCGCGGCGGCCACTGGCGCTTCGTCGAGCACGGCGCCAAGGGCGCCGACGGTTTCGAGGGCCGCTACCGCGAGGTCACGCCCCCCGAGCGACTCGTCTACTCGTTCGAGTGGGACGGCATGCCGGGCCACGTGGCGATCGAGACGCTCACCCTCGAGGACCTGGGCGACGGACACACGCGCCTGGTGGCGGTGCTCCTCTGGCACACCACCGGGGAGCGTGACGGCATGCTGGGCTCCGGCATGGAGGGCGGCGTCAACCGGCAGTACGACGCGCTCGACCGCGTGCTGGCGCAGGAGTGGCCGGCGGGGGCGAAGACTCCGTGAGCAAGGTCGTCGTCTTCACGAGCCTCACGCTCGACGGCGTGATGCAGGCGCCCGGCCGCCCTGACGAGGATCCGCGCGGCGGCTTCCCGCACGGCGGCTGGGCGGCGCCGTACGCCGCGATGCAGCAGCTCGGCGCCAACTCGCCCTTTGGCGGCGCGCTCCTCTTCGGCCGGCGCACGTACCAGGACTTCTACAGAGTCTGGCCCGGCCGCACCGACAACCCATTCACGGCGATGCTCAACAACATGCAGAAGTACGTCGCCTCGACGACGCTGACCGAACCGCTCCCATGGGTGAACTCGACGCTCCTCAAGGGTGACGCCGTCGACGCGGTGACCAGGCTCAAGGCGGAGGGCGGCAAGGACCTGCTGATTTTCGGCAGCGGCGTGCTGGTCCAGTCGTTGATGCGGGCCAACGTCGTCGACGAGTACCTGCTCCTGATCCACCCACTGATACTCGGCACGGGCCGCCGACTGTTCACGGATGGCGGCGCGCCGGCCACGCTGCAGCTCGTCGAGAGCCGGTCGACGGGCAACGGCGTGTTGATCGGGACGTGGCGGCCGGTGACCTGACGGTCGAGAACAGACCGAACGAGGAACGAGGAGAAGGGACGAGAAGAGCTTCTATCAAACGCGCTTCAGGGAGAGCGCTTAACCTGGCGCTGGGGCGTGCTCTCGTGAGGCGCCAGCTCCATCAGCCCGTCGGCGGCCGAGCGGTCGACCGCGAGACGCTCCATGATCGGGCGGGCGAAGCCGAGCAGATCCCGGGCCGGGAGCAGGTGGCACCACGCTCCCCCGACCGGGCCGCCGCCGTTCGACGTCGTCGTCAGGCAGCTGTCGACGAGCCGGGCGAAGAGCCGCGGCGGCCAGTTGGGGTGCACGCCCTCCCCCGACGTGTCGAATTCCTCCATGTCGCGCCAGACGCGCGCGCTGCCTTCTTGCACCGGCACCCTGAAGCGCGCGATGCGCTTGCCCGGGATGTCGGCGATGTGCTCCACGTAGTGGAGAAAGGTGACGGCGTCATGATCCGAGCCAAGGAGGAGGATCTTCCCGTCGAGCTCCACGAGCCGCTCGAGCGCCGAACCGTGGCCGAAGGCGTAGTCCCAGGGCTGCGTCGCGAAGAGATGGTCGGTGTGCCTCCCCCACGCGACGAAGCGGGCCGGGTGGTCATTGACCCGTGAGTCGGGCCAGGTCCGCAGGAACTCGACGAGGATTCCGTGGTCCCGCGCCGAGCGGGCGGTGGCGGCGTCGAAGGCGGGGAGGCGCTCGAGGACTTCGACTTCCTCGGCGGGCGTCAGGTTGCCCCGTCCGACCTCGTCGACATAACGAGGGCAGCCGGCGTACATGACCAGCGTCCCGTCCGGCGTGAGCGCGTCCTTGATGGCGAGATGGATCTCATCCGGCCCACCGGCGACCTCACCCACCGCCCGGACCGAGGCGTGCACCATGACGACGTCGCCGGGTGCGACGCCGACGGCACGGAGGTGGGCGGTGAGTTGTTGCCTGGAATGCATGTGGGCCGGCGCCGCCTAGCGGCTTTCGAACATGCCCTCTGCGAAGGCCTGATCGTATTCCGCCTTCGTGTAGCCGGGACAGCAGGCCTTCAGCCACTCCAGCGCCGCCGTCTCCGAGAGCTTGCCGTCGCGATACTGGTCGGCTGCACTATACGCGCAGTTCGCCAGCTTCTCGGGATCGGGTCCAGTCGTTATGCGTTCCATGCGGCGTGCCTCTCCCCTGACCTGCCTGACGCTTACTCCTTCCGCGCCCTGTCCACGACAAATCGTATGGCGGACAGGACCAGCTCCGGCTCGTCGTCCTGGATGCCGTGGCCGCTCCGGGTGGTTTCGATGTGGATGCCGTTGCGCGAGCGCCGGAACCACTCGTCGTGCAACGCCCGCCATACTTCGTGTCCCCGCGCGGTCCCGTTCACGTACGCCGCGGTCGAGTCCGCCTTCATGCTGGTGAGAATGGCGATCGGGATGTCCGGCAGCGGCGCCATGCCCTCGACCGCGCCGGCGGCCTGGATGCGAACGGTCTCGCGGATTTCAGCGGCCTGCGGTCCGGGCGGCAGTCCGGCCAGCACCGAGTCGAAGAACGTGCGGAACTGGGCCGGATACCGGCCGTCGAGTTCGCCGAAGCGCTTGACCTGCTGCTCGTGCGTCCCGTCGACGAGCACGAGGCCGGCCACGTCGGCGGGATAGCGCGACGTGTAGAGCCTGACGAGGAGGCCTCCATAGGAGCGGCCGACGAGCACGTACGGCGGCCGGATCGCCAGGCGCTGGAGCAGGGCGTGCAGGTCGTCGACCTCGGCCCGCGCCGAGTGGTCCGACGAGCCGGACCCGGAGCGCCCGAAGCCGGCGCGCGAGTAGGCGATGGCGGTGGTGTACGCGCCGACGGCCGGCACGAACGGAGCCCAGGTGTCGAGCGAGTCGCCGAGGCCGGTCTCGAAGATCACGGCGGGTCCGCCGGTGCCGGCACGGAGGATATCGAGGCGGTGGTCGCCGACGTCGGCGAGCGTGTGGCCCTGCGCGGTTGCGAGGCCGGGCCACAGCGCCATCGATGCCGTCAGCAGGAGTCGCCTAACTGGCATTGCGGGTGCCTGCGCGTGGCGGACTGATGGGTGCATACCGTCGCTGACCAAGGAGCATGATCTCAGTTCAAACGGATGACCGACCGTCCGGCTCAACCTTGTTTGGCAGCACGCCGGTCGTCCTCGCGATCGAGAAGCGAGAGGACCTCCATTCTCGATATGCCCTTGAGTTGGCTCGCTTGCCATCCATTCTTTCGGATCCAGCCCGCGTACCAAGCCCAGCAAGAATCG
Source organism: Gemmatimonadaceae bacterium (assembly GCA_041483735.1). GTDB lineage: Bacteria > Gemmatimonadota > Gemmatimonadetes > Gemmatimonadales > Gemmatimonadaceae > JBGPGH01. The sequence goes on from JBGPGH010000005.1 coordinate 61,379, forward strand.
GCGTGCTGGACGTACGTCATGATTGCGCCTCGTCCGTTCCCGAGGGTGTCCCCGCTGAACCAGATCACCGCGGCACCTGGCGCCACGTCCGACAGGTACCGTCGAAGACCAGCCTCGCTTCTTGTTGCGATGTGCAGCGGATCTCCGGAAGGCGCGACCTTGAACGCAGGCCTGCGAAACCTCCGCTGCCATCGAACCCGGGCGGGGACGAAGGGCGGCACAGTCAGCTTCGACCTCCACACACCGACCGCGCCGAGCATCTTGCCGGAGAAGCGAAGCCACTTTGGACCGAACCAGTTGGCGACCTTCACCAGGACAACCTCACGCGGCACGTAGCGTGCGGCAATGGCGACGGCGATGACTCGCACCTTCCACACGAAGTCCACGTCGTCTCCGTCTTGTGGTTCTAGAGCACTTATCACCGCGGCGCTGCTCCTGTCTGGCGAACGAAGGTGGTTAAGCTGCGAGCCGGCGCCTTGGCCGCGCTGGCCCTGTGCACAAAGCATAGGAGCCCGCCTGGTTTAGGCGCCAACGCGGCCAGCCGGCTCGGCAGCTTCAACCCATAGTTAGGCGGCACCGTGCCCGGCCAGGCTGTGCTCAGCGAACCAAGGCGTCGCGGCCGACAGAGTACTCCAACCGCACGCTGCAACTGGCACCAGAGGCCGTGACGCTCGCCGTGCCGCGGTCCCCATTGCCAAACAGCACAGGAAACATGAACTCGCCTGTGGCGGATGATCCGGTCGCGTTCAGGACTTCCGACCTGAAGTGCGATTGATTGCGCACCGTATCGGTAGGCTGAAAGCCACGAAACGTGATACGGTAGACCAGCCCCGTTTCCGACAGAACCTCGGCCGCCGCGCTGCACCCACCCGGGCCTTCGGCTCGGCGGGGGATCGGGACCACCCGTGCTTGGGCGCGGGGCGGTGCGCTATCGGACACTAGCGCCACCTCAAGAGGCTGCCCGTCCGCGAAGCCGGCGAGAAGGAGGGCTCGCGTGCCACCGCCGCCAGGCCGGAAGATGGCCAGCCCGTGATCACGCCTGAAGCCGAGCGTCAGCACTTCGCCTAGCGTGTCGCGATCAAGCACAAACCGCACCAGACCTTGCTCGTCCAACCAAGCAGGGAACCTGAAGACCCGATTCCAGCGCCGAACCCACAACGAGACCGGCTGGCCGACCTGGAAGCCGACAGCACGCAGCCGGTAGAACACGGAGTGGAATGTCGGGCGAACCACGCGGTTGGTCTCTTCCAGCGTCAGCGTTGCACGCGCGCTGCTCAACGTCGAGTCCCACGCAAACGGCACCGCGCGTACCTCTTGGGCGCCGACCGAACCCTCTATTAGGAGGAGGTATAGGACCACCGTCATCGGTAGTCGCCAGCCGAGCAATCCATAGCCTCTTATCATGCGCCTCCGCACTTGTCGAGTTCGGCTGCCGCCCAACAGATAGCGCTCAGTGGCGGGCGCTCCCGCCCCGCTGGGCGTGATGAGCGTCAAGTTACCCGCAACCCTGCTGGGTGCCAACCGGGCTGCCCGGCTCGCGCCCGCCCGCTGCAGCGCGTGTTAGACAGCGGCACGCCGCCTAGACCTCAGCGCAGAATCCCGCTGGCTTCCAGCATCGCGAAGCCAATCAGGGACGCGACCATGCCACCGATCCCCGCGGCGATGCTTTTCGCCACGAGAGACCCCGTGACCTTTGTCTGACCACCGATGACCGAGCGCCACACCACCAGCGTCACCGCCGCGAGGACGCAGGCCCAGAGACCGAGAAACATCGCGAAGAACGGGAAAGAGACTGAACGTCCGCGCGAGCCGTCCAGTGCGCTCAATTGGTGGTGTATGCGCCACGTAGACAGGGTTCCCAGCATGAGGCTGGACACGGCCCACAGGACAAGAGTGCGCGTACGGCTCTGGCGACACGCAAGCAGGGCGGCCCAAACGTAGCCACCAGACAGGCAGGCAACGAGCGCAACAAACAAGAGTAGAAGAAACGGCGAAAAGCCCGCGCTCATTGCGACTCCTCATGGCAGCCCACGATTGTCGCTGTCTAACGACTATTATACCGGCATGATATGCTGCAAAGGCGCGGATATGCAGCGAGGATCAAGCGACCTAACCAAGCATCAGAAGACTACGCGGACGCGGAAACCTCCACAAGCACTCAACTTCGAGCGCCGGCCTTCCCGCGTGCTCGGCGTGATAGGCTGCGGACGCCCGCAGCGTAGCACGCCGGACCCGGTCCGCCTCTGACTCTCACAGGCACGGCCCGGGGGCCTCTATCACGGCTCGTTTGACAGCCGCGCCAAGGCACGTTTTCGTTCCCGTCCTCGCCGCGCTCGCTCCCCAACGCCCCCACGCATCCCATGCGCCTCACCTCAAGCATCGCGCTCGCTCTGTTCGCTGGGGCGCTTGCCGCCGCCTGCGCTCCCGCTACCAAAGCGACGGCCACCATCTCCGCACCCTCTCCTTCCCCGGCATCAGGCGCGGCCACTGCGCCGTCCGAGGACACCTTCGGCCGATTCGACCAGCAGGAGCTCTTCAAGCAGCTCACCGACCTCTCCTTCTTCATCCAGCTCAGCCCCGAGATGATCGTCCGCAAGGTCCAGTACAGCGGCGCCGACCAGATGATCATCCCCGCCTACCTCTTCGCCCCCCGCGACTCGCTCGTCAGGCACCCCGCCCTGATCATGGTCCACGGCGGCGTCCACGGCGACTTCGAGACGCTCTACATCCCCCAGGTCCGCGCCCTCGTCGCCCAGGGCTACGTCGTGGTCGCCCCCGAATACCGCGGCAGCACCGGCTACGGCCAGGACCACTTCGACGCCATCGACTACGGCGGCAAAGAGGTCGAGGACGTGCTGGCCGCCCGCGACTTCCTCGCCCAGCTGGTCCCGTACGCCGATGTGTCACGGTTAGGTATCCTGGGATGGAGCCACGGCGGCTTCATCACCCTCCACGCCATCTTCCGCCACCCCGAATACTTCAAGGTCGCCGTCGCCCACGTCCCGGTGGCCGACCTGGTCTCCCGCATGCACACCCACTCGGCCGGCTACAACCGGATCTTCGCCCGGCAACCCGGCTTCGGCGCCCTGGTCGACTCCAACCCCAAACCGTACATCGAGCGCTCCCCCGTTTCCCACGCGCGCGAGCTCAAGGTCCCCCTCCTGGTCCACGCCACCGACAACGACGACGACGTCTTCATCGCCGAGAACCACAACCTGCGCGACTCGATGGTCGCCGCCGGCATGGACAAGAAGGGCCTGTACACGTACCGCGAGTGGCACGACCCGCCCGGGAAGCACGAGTTCTCGCGCGTCGATTCGCCACAGGCCAGGGAGAGCTGGGCGGAGTCGATCGCGTTCCTCAATCGGTACCTCAAGCCGTAGGGACGGTTCTGGGCGCGTCGGCGGGCATCGTGCGGGTCGGCTGTCATCGTGCGGCCGCCGGGTATTGCTGCTGGAACGCGGATGAGCGCGGCTTGGTGGTGCCGCGGAAACGCGCGGAGAAGAACCCCCGCCACCGCCCACCAACAACACTCCTTTGTGCTTTTCATCCGCGCGTTTCCGCGCCATCCGCGTTCCAGCCGTAGAAGCCGGCGCAGGCACGGACCCGGCCTGGCAGGCCCTGGCGGCGGCGCGAGCTGAACCGGGCCGGGCCCCCGGGCCGCCGCGCCCATCCGCGCCCCCCCTCTTGACGCCGATATATCTGACGTTATATCTTCGCCAAAGATATATCGCACGTCATATCGGACTATACCATAGGAGAGCGAGACATGCGCGCATTCGCCTTTTGCGTCCCGGAAGGGATTCACTTCACCGGCCGCCGCGGCTGGGGCGGGGGCGGCGACCCGTTCACCGGCGCCTTCTGGGCCGGTATCGGCGGCAAGCACGGCTGGGGCGGCTCCTTCCGCCGCGGCCGGATGTTCGAGCAGGGCGACCTCAAGTACGTCATCCTCCAGCTCCTGAGCGAGAAGCCGCGCCACGGCTACGAAATCATCAAGGAGCTCGAGGACAAGTTCGGCGGCACGTACTCCCCCAGCCCGGGCACGGTCTATCCGACGCTCACCATGCTCGAGGACCTCGGCTACGCGAAGACCACCCCCGAAGAGAGCGGCAAGAAGATCTACGAGATCACCGCCGAGGGGCGCGCCTACCTGGGCGAGCACAAGGAGACGGTCGACGACATCTTCGAGCGGATCGCCGACTTCGGGACCGGATTCTTCAGCGAGCCGATGATGGACGTCAACCGGGCGTTCAAGGACCTGGCCCGCGCCGTCTACAGCAACGCGCCGAGGAACATGGGGAACGCCGAGAAGCTGAAGAAGGTCACGGACGCCCTGAAACGCGCCGTCAAGGAGATCGACGGGGAGTGACGCGCGCTGGACGGGCCCCCGCCGGGGGGTAGATTGGAGGCGGGTCGCGGCACGTCCGCGACCCGCTTTTTTGCGGCCGGGTGCCGATATTTGTCGGCGTCGCCGGCCCACCCCGCATCACCGACCATGGCGGGCCACTCCGCTTCGAGCATGACGGCCCAACCGGTTCCGCCCACTCCCCCTCCCTCTCCTTCCTCGCCCACCGCACCGGCGGGGGCGACTTCCGACCCGGCCGCATCTCCCTCGGCGCCCGCGACAGCTGCCGCCGCCGCGCGCGCCAGCGACGGGTCGAGCCTGGCGAGCGGCGTGACCGGGGCGCGGCCGGTGCCGCCGATGCGGGCGCACGTCGAGGCCGATCCGCACGGCAAGCGGCTGGCGGCGCTGACGCTCATGGCGCTCGGCGTGGTCTACGGGGACATCGGGACCAGCCCGCTGTACGCGATCCGCGAGTGCTTCAAGCGCGAGTACGGCCTGGTCCCTGACGCCGACAACGTCTACGGCGTGCTGTCGCTGGTGGTCTGGTCGCTGATCACCATCGTCGCGGTCAAGTACATCGTCTACATCCTCAAGGCCGACAATCGCGGCGAGGGGGGGATACTCGCCCTGCTGGCGCTGCTGATGCAGCGCGACGGCGGACAGGCCGGGGCGGCGACCCGGCGGCGGTCGGTGCTGATCATGCTCGGGCTGTTCGGGGCGGCGCTCCTCTATGGCGACGGGGTGATCACGCCGGCCATTTCGGTGCTGGGCGCGGTGGAGGGGCTGGAGGTCGCGGCGCCGGCGCTGTCGCACTGGGTGGTGGTACTCTCGGTGGGCATTCTCTTCCTGCTCTTCCTCTTCCAGAAGAAGGGGACGGCCCACGTCGGTGCGTTCTTCGGGCCGGCGATGCTGGTCTGGTTCGCGACCATCGCCACGTTAGGTGTCGTCGAGATCGCCCGGGAGCCGGTGATCCTGTCGGCGGTCAACCCGTGGTATGCCGTCCAGTTCTTCATGGTCCACGGCCGCCACGGCTTCGTCCTGCTGGGCGCGGTGGTGCTGGTGGTGACCGGCGCCGAGGCACTGTACGCCGACATGGGGCACTTCGGGAAGAAGCCGATCCGGCTGGCGTGGTTCACGCTGGTGCTCCCCGCCCTGCTCCTCAACTACTTCGGGCAGGGGGCGATCCTGCTGCGCGATCCGTCGGCGGTGCAGAACCCGTTCTACCACCTGGCGCCGCGGGCGCTGCTCTATCCGCTGATCGGGCTCGCGACCATCGCGGCGGTGATCGCGTCGCAGGCGCTGATCTCGGGGGCGTTCTCGCTCACCCAGCAGGCGGTGCAGCTCGGCTACTCGCCGCGGGTGACGATCAAGCACACGTCGCGCTCGGAGGCCGGCCAGATCTACATCCCCGAGGTGAACGCGGCGCTGATGGTCGGCTGCCTGGCGGTGGTGATCGGCTTCGGGTCGTCGGACAAGCTGGGGGCGGCCTACGGGATCGCCGTGACCGGGACGATGGCGATCACCACCGCGCTCTTCTACGTGGTGGCGCGCACCCGCTGGAACTGGTCGGTGCTGCACGCCGGCACGCTGGCGCTGGTCTTCCTCACGATCGACCTCGCCTTCTTCACCGCCAACATCATCAAGATCGAGCAGGGCGGCTGGGTGCCGCTGGCGATCGGCGTGGGGATGTACACGCTGATGACCACCTGGAAGCGCGGGCGCGAGCTGCTGCGCGAGATCCTGCGCAAGGCGTCGCTGCCGCTGAACCTGCTGCTCGAGAGCCTGGATCGCGAGAAGCCGATGCGGGTGCGGGGGACGGCGGTGTTCATGACGTCCGATCCGGAGGGCGCGCCGGTGGTGCTGCTCCACCACCTGAAGCACAACAAGGTGCTGCACGAGACGGTGATCCTGCTGTCGATCATGTCGGCCGACGTCCCCGAGATTCCCAACGAGGACCGGATGGCGATCGAGATGCTGACCCACGGATTCGTGCGGGCGCAGGTGCGCTACGGGTTCATGGAGACGCCGGACGTGAAGGACATCCTGGCGCGCTGCGAGGCGGCCGGCGTCCGGGCGCGACCCGGGGAGACGACGTACTACCTGGGGCGGGAGCAGCTGATCACGACGGGGACGTCACCGATGGCGCGGTGGCGCAAGCGGTTGTTCTCGATCATGTCGCGGAACGCGCGCTCGGCGACGCAATTCTTCGGGATCCCGCCGAACCGGGTGGTGGAGCTCGGGGCGCAGATCGAGTTTTGAGTGGCGGGTGGATCTTCGCGGAAGATGGCGGATCTACGCCGATAGGGCGGGGGGCGCGGATTTCGCGGAAGACGGCGGATTTGCGCCGATACGGCGGGGGCGCGGATTTCGCGGAAGACGGCGGAGTCCGCGGATTGCTCAGCGCGAGGCTGGCCTCGGTGGACCTTGGCCAGACACTTACGAGCAGGAACACGGCAATGAGTGACGTTCCTTCTTTGTGGTTCCTTTGTTGTTGCTCCTGTGTTGTTTGTTTCTCCTTTGTTGTTCTGCTTCTTGTTGTTGGTTGCGCGCTTGTCGTACCGTGAAATCGGCTGCTGGTCTCCGCCCAATCCGTGCCCCGCCGTATCGGCGAGAATCCGTTGCTGTTCTCCGCGAAAATCCGCGCCCCCTTCAGTATCGGCGGAAATCCGCTGCAGTTCTCCGCGACGATCGTGCTCGCCGCGTGCACCGCTTCTCTCCCGGCGCAATCCCGGGACCCGCGCGCCGTCCAGCCCGAACGCCCCACGGTGGCGACGCACGCCGGCACGGTGGCGCCGGGGTGGCTCGAGATCGAGGCCGGGGTGGAGAGCGACCGCTTCGCGAACGGCTCGCACGCCACCGGCACGCCGACCGTCCTCAAGATCGGGCTCGGCGGCCGCGTCCAGCTCAACCTCGCCGGCACCTGGACGCGGACGGCAGCCGGTGGGACGTCGTCGTCAGGCATCGGCGACGCGTCGGCCGGCCTCAAGTGGCGGGTGGCCGAGGGCGCGCGGCTCCTGGGCGACGTCGCGATCCTGCCGGCGGTGAAGTTCCCCACCGGCTCCGCGTCGTCAGGCAGCGGCACCGGGACCACCGACATTTCGCTGCTGCTCATCTCCAGCCACGACGCCGGCCCGGTGGCGGTGGACCTGAACGCGGGCTGGCTGCGCCGGAGCGGCGACGGCTCGGCGGCCCCGAGGAACGCCACCATCTGGACCGCGTCGTTCGGCTTCCCGGTGCGCGGGACGGTGGGCTGGGTGGCCGAGGCGTACGGCTACCCGGGCACGTCGGGGGCGAGCGGCGCCCCGCCGATCGTCGCGGTGCTCACCGGTCCCACGCTCCTGGTGCGTCCCTGGCTGGCGCTGGACGCGGGTGCGATCCTGCGCGTGGCCGGCAACCAGCCGCGGGCCGCCTACGCGGGCGGAGTGGTGAACACAGGTAGAGTATGGGGTCCCCGGATTACGCGGAAGCAGGCGGACACTCGGCGGATTGTTTCCTGCCGCAGCAAAGGAGGTTGCCCCACTCGCTGAACCGTCGGGGCCACGTTGTTCCCAAAGCAGTGAGCAGTATCCGCGAAACCCGTGGCTTTTCCTCCGCGAAAATCCGCGCCCCCGCCGTATCGGCGCAAATCCGCCGTCTTCCGCGAAATCCGCGCTCCCATCCGTATCGGCGCAGATCCGCCTGTTACCGCGAGGATCCCCGTCCTTTACGCCGGCCCACGCGCGGCGCACCTTTCGCCGCTGCCAGAAGTTCCCCTTTCCCCGCTCCTCCCCCAATCCACTATGCGACGGCTCGCTCTCCCGGCGCTTCTCGCGCTCGCTCTCGCGCCCACGCTCCAAGCGCAGGCGCGCATCAACCCCGACTCGATTCGCGACGACAGGGGCTTCTCCTTCTACGAGCACGGCCCCTATCGCCCTGGTGTTCCCAAGCCGGAATCGGTGCTCGGCTACGAGATCGGCGGGCAGAACACCCAGTACGCGATGCAGGAGAAGACCCTGCTCGCGATCGCCGACGCGGCCAGGGACCGGGTGAAAGTCGAGGAGTACGGCTCGACGTACGAGCGGCGGCCGATGCGGGTGTTCATCGTCTCGTCGCCCGAGAACATCGCCCGCCTCGACGCCATCCACGCCGACCTCGACAAGATCGCCGACCCGCGGGGCGTCGCCCAGGCGGACCTCGATGCGATCGTGGCCCGGACGCCGGCGGTGGTCTGGTTCTCGCACTCGGTGCACGGCAACGAGTCGCCGGGCTTCGAGTCGGCGATGCAGCTCCTCTACCAGCTGGCGGCCAGCGAGGAGCCGGCCACCGTCGAGGCGCTGAAGAAGACGATCGTCGTCATCAACCCGAGCTCGAACCCCGACGGCCACGAGCGCTTCACCGTCTGGTACAACTCGGTGAACGTCGGGAACCCGGACAACGGCGCCAACGAGCACGACGAGCCGTGGAGCATCCAGGGCCGGTTCAATCACTACCGCTTCGACATGAACCGCGACGTCATGTCCAGCACCCAGCGCGAGGTGCAGGCGATGATGCGCGAAATGATCCGCTGGCACCCGATGGTCTCGGCCGACCTGCACGGGCAGGTGGGGACGTACTTCTTCCCGCCTGACGCGCGGGCGATCAACGAGAACGTCGGTCCCGACTTCGCGAAGTGGATGGGACTGCTGGGGCGCGGCAACGCCAACGCCTTCGACGCCCACGGGTGGATGTACTACTCGCGCGACATCTTCGACTTCTACTACGTCGGCTACTGGGACGTCTTCCCGTCGCTGATGGGCGGCGCGGGGATGACCTTCGAGACCGATGGCGGCGGGTGGAAGGGGCTGCTCTGGCGCCGCGACGACGGTTCGCTGGTCTCCTTCCGTGACGGCATCGCCAAGCACTTCACCGCGTCGGTGGCGACGATGCAGACCACCGCCGACCACAGCACCGAGCGGGTGCGCGACTACCTGAAGTTCCGGCAGTGGGCGATCTCGGATGGCCGCAGCGGGACGATGAAGCGGGTGGTGCTGCTGCCCGGCTCGGACCCCGGCCGCACCGCCGAGCTGGTGGCGGCGCTGCTGCGCGGCGGGATCGAGGTGCGGAAGGCGGGCGCGGGCTTCGCGTCCACGAAGGCGCACGCCTACGCCGACGATGCGGTGGCCGCCAGGCAGTTCGCGGCCGGCGCCTATGTCGTGGACCTCGCCCAGCCGCAGGGGAAGCTGGCCAAGTCGTGGCTGGAGCCGCAGCCGGTGATGGACTCGGTGTTCGTGAAGGCGCAGATCGAGAAGTACCAGCGCAACGTCCGCCGTGGGAAGAGCGGGCAGCGCGAGGGGTACGAGTTCTACGACATCACCGCCTGGGCGATGCCGGTGGCCTACGGCGTCGAGGCGTACTGGACGGAGGACGCGGCGCCGGTGACCGGCGACCTGCTGGCGCTGCCGGCCGAGGAGCCGTCGCTGCCGGCGGCTCGTCAGGCGCCGCGGCGGGTGGGCGGCGAGCTGCTGGCCACCGACATCCCGTCAGGCGTCGTGGGCGGCCGGCGCGCCGGCTCCACCTACCTGTTCAAGCCCGACCGCAACGGGGCCTCACGACTGGCCTATCACCTGCTGGCCGAGGGGTATCGGGTGGCCGTCACCACGATGCCGATGGAGGCCGACAAGGCGGACTGGCCGCGCGGCACGTACGTGGTGCGGGCGGCCCGCAACGACTCGACGCTCCACGCGCGGATCGACGCGCTGGCCCGCGAGAGCGGGGTCGAGGTCACCGCCGTGAAGTCGGCGTTCATCGAGGAGGGGCAGTACGGCACCGGGTCGGAGACGACCCAGCCGCTGATCGCGCCGAAGATCGCGGTGGTCGGCGACGAGGGGATCAGCCAGACCAGCTACGGCGCCATCTGGTGGGCGTTCGAGCGCCGGTACGGCATTGCCTTCACGCCGATCTCGCTCGGCTCCCTCACCGGGAGCGATCTCACCCGCTTCAACGTGATCATCATCCCCGATGCCTATCCGGGGGCGCTGAGCGGCCGGCTGGGGAAGAGCGGCGTCGAGCGGCTGAAGACCTGGATCGAGAACGGCGGCACGCTGATCACCATGGGCGGGGCATCGGCGTGGGCGGCGCGCGAGGACGTGAACCTGACGAGTGCCCGCCGGGTTGGCGCGGACGAGAAGGACACCGCCACGGCGTCGAAGAATCCGGCCTCGGACGACTCGGCCAAGGCGCGACGTGCGCGCGAGGCCACCTCGGAACGCGCGAAGGAGATGTTGATCCCGGTGGCGAGCCCGTCGTCGAACAACAACGTCCCCCAGTCGCTCCCGGGGACGCACTTCGACGTCGAGCTCGACCGGACCCACTGGCTCACGTATGGCTACGAGCAGCCGCGGATCACGGTCATGCTCGACGGCTCCACCTTCTTCAAGCTCTCGAAGGACGGCGCCAACGTCGGCGTCTTCGCCACCACCGGCCCGCTGACGCGCGCCGGCTTCACCTGGCCCGACAACACCGAACGGCTGCTGCGCGGCACGGCCTTCCTGATCGAGGAGTCGACCGGCGACGGACACGTGATCCTGTTCTCCAACGAGCCGATGTTCCGGGCCTGGTGGAGGTCGTTGGACAGGCTGGTGCTGAACGGTGTGATATTGGGGCCGGCCTTCTAACATCAGGGTCAGGGTCAGGGCCAGTTGTCCGGGAGGACGAGAAGGGGCCGGAGGCCGCGTTGCGGTTCCCGGCCCCCCTCTTTTTCCTCACGGAGCCCTGGCCCTGTCCCTTATCTCCTGGAGTTAAACCCCGTCAGGATGCTCGTCCGCAGCCCCAGCTTGCCGGGCACGACCGCGACATTGACGGGGACGTTCAGGTAGCCGTAGCGCAGCGTGGCGCCGAAAGCCAGCGCCAGCGCCGTGCCCGCCGGACTGACGTTCGGCCCCACGCCGAACTCCGCGCCGCCCGGCATGCGCATGCCGACCATCCAGCTCGCGCTGGGGATGACGCTCCCCTGGTCGAGCGCGCCCACCAGCACCACGACCTCGCTCACCGCGCGCGGGCCGTTGTCGGAGGTGAAGAATTGCCTCTCGAACTGCCAGCCGAACTGGGTGAAGACGCGGCCGACGTCGGCGCGCCGGCGCAGCGAGTCGACCAGCTGGCCGGAGACCATCGTCAGCCCGAAGCGCGGTCCGCTGAGGTTGGCGCGGGCGGGGACCGGATTGGTCGCCGGGATCACCTGGGCCCCGGCCGGCCGGAGCGCGACGCACAGCGCGCTGATGGTGGCGAAGGTGGCGAGCGCGATCAGCAGGCGCGCGTCGCGTCGAAGGGCGGTGGTGGTACGCATGGTGGCCTCACGAACGGGGGGTGGGCGTGCGGGACGTTTTCGCACCACCATGCTGGTGAAAAACAGCGCGGCCGGGCATACGCTTGGTGACGTAGCCGGGCCGGAATACTTACGTATCAGGGTCAGGGTCAGGGTCAGGGATCCGTGAGGACGAAAAGGGGCCGGAGGCCGCATAGCGGTTCCCGGCCCCCTTCCTTTTCCTCACGGATAACTGACCCTGACCCTGTCTCTGACCCTGCTGCCCTACCGATCCCCCTTCACCGTCACCGTCATCTTCTTCCCCTTCCGGATCAACTCGAAGGCGTTGTCCTCGCCGTCGTCGATCCGGATGTTCAGCCCATCTTCGTCGCGGACGGCCTTGCCGTTGATGCTGAGAACCACGTCGCCGGCCTTGATCCCTGGCCAGCGCTTCTCGGCCTGCAGCACCAGCGCCCCCTTCTCGCTCCCCGCGCCGAAGTACTCGGCCAGGTCGGCGTTCACTTCCGTCATCGACAGGCCGGACAGCCCCAGGAAATTCCCTGACCCCATGGCGAACCCGCGGCCGAAACCACGACCGGTACGGAGCAGCGTCACTGGTTCGTTGTCATCGCTGTTCATCCAGACGCGCGGCGCGATCGGCCCCTCGGCCTCGTTGTTCATGCGGATGCGCGGCGCTTCGATCCGCATCTTCTCCAGTCCGCGCAGGCTCTGCCTCAGGCCCTCCATCGCCGGCTGCATGTCGATCTTCGGCGTCGTGATGAACGGCAGGAAATCGCCGAATTCGCCGGAGAACCCGAACCGCCGGTCCTTGTAGACCTCAGACGCCTTGCCGGCCGTGACCTTCACCGTGCGGTACTGCCCGTTGGCGTAGACGCGCAACTCTACCACGTCGCCCGCCTTGACCTTCCGCATCTGCCTCGTCAGGCGCGACGACAGGTAGTTGCCGAACCACCGGTCCTCATCGCTCGCCATGTCCTCGCTGGCGCGCAGGTCGGCCCCGTTGATGCTGGCGATGCGGTTCCCTTCCTCGATGCCGGCCTTGTCCGCCGGTCCGTTGGGCTCGACGTCGGTGACCAGCACGCCCAGGGTGTCGCGACGGCTGGTGCGCTGGCCCAGCTCGATGCCGAGCACCGCCCGGTCGCGCATCTCGTCGCGCGACACGCGGGTGCGGCGCGACATCAGCTCGTCGGACGCCACGGTGGTGACCTTCACGGTCTTCGTCTGCCCGCCGGCCCAGACCACCAGCGTCACATCGTCTCCCGCCTTCACCTTGCGGAGCTCCCGGACCAGACGCCGGGTCATCACCCCATCCATGTCATCCTCGCCGGCATCGTCGCGCGACAGCTTGAGCGACACGCCATTGACCGAGGCGATCCGGTTCCCCTCCTCCAGGCCGGCCTTGTCGGCCGGTCCCCCTTCGGTGATCCCGGAGATGAGCAGCCCGAGCGTGTCGCGCTTGCCGCCGGTGGAGGTCGAGATCCCGATCATCGGGCGGTCGTCATCGTCTTCCGACGCGAGCGTGTACGCACGGACGCGCGGTTCGGCGCGCGGCGCGGCCCGCGGGGTGGGTGTGGTGGCCTGTGGGCGCGCAGGGGCGCCGGGGGCCAGGAGGGCCGCGGCGACGACACCGTAAAGCAGCGAACTGGGGCGCATATATCCTCGTGAGCGTGGAGGTCCAACGGGTGGGTCACCCCGACCGGCCATTCGGTTTCCTCCCCCCGGCGATTCCCCGGCGACCTCGGGGTCGCGATATTGCCTCCCATGGCAACCACCACGCCAGCCGCCCCCCCGCCCGCCCCTCTCTCCTCCCGTCAGACAGCCACGTCTGCCCCCAACGTCGAGGTTTTCGAGCATCATTGGCAGGACGAGGCCGACGCGGCCTTCCTCTACCGCGTGCTCGCCGAGTCGGAGAGCGACCCCAAGCGGAAGGAGATCTACGCGCGCCTGGCGGCGGTCGAAGACCGCCACGTGGCGATCTGGGCGAAGCTCATGGGCGACCTGGGGCATCCGGCGGGGGCGTTCCGGCCCACCGGGCGTACCCGGCTCCTGGCCTGGCTGGGGCGGCGCTTCGGGTCGGGCTTCCTCCTCCCCATGCTGTTGGCCGAAGAGGGGCGCGAGGTGAAGGCCTACCTCGACATGCACCGGGCGACGCCGAGCGGCGGCGCCGGCGGCGGCGAGGCGTTGCTGCTGGCGCGGGAGAGCGCGCAGCACGCCACCACGCTGGCCGGGATCTCCGGAGGCGGGGCGACGGCCGAGCCGTGGCATCGCGCCGAGGCCGGCGGGATGTTGCGCAACGTGGTGTACGGATTCAACGACGGGCTGACCGCGAACTTCGGGCTGGTGGCCGGGGTGATCGGGGCGACGGCGGCGCAGCAGCACCAGACGGTGATCCTGGCCGGCGTGGCCGGGCTGATCGCCGACGCGCTGAGCATGGGGTCGAGCGGCTACCTGGCGGCCAAGAGCGAGCAGGAGGTGTACGCCAACGAGATCGCGATGGAGCGCGACGAGATCGCGCTCATGCCCGAGGTGGAGCGCGACGAGCTGGCGCTGATCTACGAGGCGAAGGGGATGGAGAAGGGGGCGGCGCACGCGTTGGCGACCCAGGTGATGGCCGATCCGCAGCGGATGCTCCAGGAGCAGGTGCAGGAGGAGCTGAAGATTGGCGGGCTGGACGTGGCACCGCTGCGGGAGGGGTGGGTGACCGGGCTGGCGACCGCGGTGGGGGCGGTGATCCCGGTGTTCCCGTTCTTCATCTGGAGCGGCCTGACGGCGATCGCGGTGGCGTTCACGCTGGCCATGTTGTCGCACTTCCTGGTGGGGGCGGCCCGGTCGGTGTTCACCGGGCGGAGCGTCTTCCGCTCGGGCCTCGACATGTTCGTGGTGGGGTTAGGCGTGGCGGTGGTCGGCTACTACGTGGGCGAGTGGATCGCGCGGCTGCTCTGATCCGCAGGCCGCCTCACGCCGCTCCGCCGTGCGCCGGACGCGCCGGCCCGGTACCTTTCACGCACACCTGAACGCACCCCTTTGGACGATCTCGCCGCACAAATCCGGGACGCACTCGGCGACGCCTACCGTCTGGAGCGTGAGCTCACCGGCGGCGGGATGAGCCGGCTCTACCTCGCCACCGAGGTGTCGCTCGGGCGGCGGGTGGTGATCAAGATCCTGCCGCCGGAGATGGTGAGCGACATCGCCGCCCTGCGCTTCAAGCGCGAGATCGAGCTCACCGCCCACCTCCAGCACCCCAACATCCTCCCGGTGCTCGCGGCCGGCGTCCACAAGACGCTCCTCTACTACATCATGCCGTTCGTGGCCGGCGAGTCGCTGCGCCAGCGGATGGGCCACGAAGAGAAGATCAAGACCGGCGACGCGGTCCGGATCCTCCGCGAAGTCGCCGACGCCCTCGCCTACGCCCACGGCCAGGGCGTGATCCACCGCGACATCAAGCCCGAAAACATCCTGATCGAGCAGGGCCACGCGGTGCTCGCCGACTTCGGGATCGCCCGGGCGTTCGACGCGCCGGGCGCCAGCGGCGAGATGCGCGTCACCGCCACCGGCCTCTCGGTGGGCACGCCGGGCTACATGGCGCCCGAGCAGATCTTCGGCGACACCGAGCTCGATGCCCGGGTGGACATCTACGCGCTGGCGGTGGTCGGCTACGAAATGCTCGCCGGCGTCTCGCCCTTCAAGGGCGACTCCATGCAGGCGGTGATCACCGCCCACCTGACGGAAACCGCCATCCCGCTCCGGACCCGGATGCCGGAGCTCCCGCTGGCGGCCGACGCGGCGATCGGCAAGGCGCTCGCCAAGAACCCGGCCGACCGTTTCCAGACGGCGGCGGAGTTCCGCGACACGCTCGACCTGGCGTTGGCGCAGTTCGCGACCCGCGAGTTCGGCGCCATCGCCGAGCGGCGGCGCAGGCCGTGGATGATTCCCGTCACGGTGGCCGCGGCGGTGCTCCTGGTGGCCGGCGGCGTGCTCTACGGGCGCCTGCGGTCGGGCACCACGCTCGACCGCGACCTGGTGGTGGTGGCCCCGTTCGATGCCTCGCCGGACCTCCTGATCTGGCACGAAGGCATGGTCGACGTCCTGTCGCGCAACCTGGACGGCGCGGGCCCGATCACCGCGGTGGCGCCGACGGTGGTGGTGCGGCGGTGGGCGAACGCGATGCGCGCCGATGCCGCGTCGGCGGCGGCACTCGGCCGCCTGACGAACGCCAGCTTCGCGGTGGTCGGGAAGATCGAGCACGCGCCGCCCGACTCGCTGGAGCTCTCCGCGCTGCTCGTCGACGTCGCCAACGGGACCGTGGTGGGCGAGGCCAAGTCGCGGCAGCTCGCCTCACGCATCGACCTGCTCACCGACACCGTCACCTTCCGGCTGCTCGACCTGCTCCGCACCAGGCGCGAGATCGGCGCGGTGCGCCTGGCCGGCCTCGGCGCCACGTCGCTCACCTCCCTCAAGTCCTTCCTGCAGGGGGAGCAGTTCTACCGCCGCACGGCGTGGGACTCGGCGCTCGCGAACTACCAGAAGGCGATCGCGATCGACACCGGATTCGCGCTGGCGCTGCGGCGCGCCGGCCTCACGCTGAGCTGGATCCGCTCGGCCGAGGACTCGTTGTCGCGGGCGCTGCTGCTGCACGCCGGTTCGCACAACCGGCGGCTCGCCCCGCGCGACAGCCTGCTGGTGGTCGCCGACTCGCTGCGCTCGACGCTCGACGCGTTCGATGCCGATCCGGGATACCTGCCGCGCGCGCGGCGGCTGTTCGCCACGCTGGAAACGGCCACCGCGCGGTATCCATCCGACCCGGAGAGCTGGTTCGCCCTGGGCGACGCGCGCTACCACTACGGGTTCGGGCCGGTGGTGGGCGCGCTGGACCGCGAGATCCTCGACAACTTCACCACCGCGATCGGGCTCGACACCGCCTTCGCGCCGGCGTACGTCCACACCATCGAGCTGAGCCTGTCGGTCGACGACGTGGCCGGGGCGCAGCGGTACGTGCGGACGTACCTGTCGCTCGACCCGCGCGACGTGGACGCCAATGGGGCGCGGCTGGTCGACAGGCTGGTAGCACTGGCGCGCGCCCGGTCGTCGCGGCTGGACCAGCTGCTCGACACGGCGTCGGCCGACGCGATGTCGGGCGCCTGGATCATGCTCCGCCACTGGCCCGACGGCGCCGAGTCCGGCGTCCGGCTGGCGCAGCGCCTGGCGGCCGGCCGGAAGAGCCGGTACGAGCTGTTCACCGATACCGCGTTCGCGCGCGGGCGGCTGGCCTCGCAGCTGGCCTATCGAGGACACCTCCGCGACGCCCTGGCCGTCCTGGGGACGCGCGAAGAACGGCTGGTGGGCGAGCTGGCGCTGCTCGGCGCCATGCCTGACGACTCGGCGGCGGCCCGGTTCGGACGGTGGCTGAAGGGCGGTTCGCCGGCCACGCGGTGGGCGCTGCCGTGGTGGGCCACACACGGCGACGCGGCTTCGATCGAGGAGTTTTCGCACAGGGCCGAGGCGGCGGCAGCCGCGGCCGGCACGCCGATCGCGCGGCGCGACGCCCGCTACAACGCCGACGCCGCCCAGGCCTACCTCGCCCTCGCCCGCCGCGACACCACCCAGGCGCTGAAGCGCTTCGAGTCGCTCCCCGACTCGGTCTGCCTCTCGTGCTTCATCTTCCGCCTGACGAAAGCCCGGCTCTTCGCCACCCATGGGCGCCTGCGCGAGGCCGCCGCGCTGCTCGATGAGCGCCCGTTCGTCCTCACCACGCCCACCGAGGTATCGCTGGCGCTGGAGCGGGCGCGCGCGGCCGAAAAGGCCCGCGACCGCGAGGGGGCGATCGACGGCTACGCCCGGGTGGCCGGCGCCTGGACCAACGCCGACGACGTGCTCCAGCCCCTCGTCGCCGAGGCCCGGGCGGCGTTGCGCCGGCTGGGGGCCGGGCCCCGGGCCGGCGAAGCGACCACCGAGGGCGAGCGGCAGTAGTCGATGGTCCCAGAACGGGACCATACATAGCCGCCGCCCCTTCTTGCGGGCAGATGGTCGGCCTGCATATTGCAGCCCTCTCGCCGGGGGCCTCTTGGCCGTTCCCGGGGCGACGTCGCCTCCGGGTTCAAGATTCCGGCAAAAAGGAGTGGACGATGCGACTCGTAAAGGTGCTGCCGGCCATCGCGCTGGTGGCGACTGTCGGCTGTTCAGATGGCCCCACCGCGCTCTCCGCCGGTCGCAGTGCGATCATGGCGGCCGTCTCGAATCCGCCGCCGCCGCCGGTGACCGGCGCCGTGCTCGGCGACTTCGATGTGCCCCCGGACGAGGGCTTTTCCGTGGCCCGCGGCACCCCGGCGGCCGGCCTCTCGCTGAGTACATCCGGCACCACCTTGTCGCACAGCTTCAACACTCCGGCGACATTCGACCGCAGCGAGGATCTGACGTCCAGCGTGATCACCGTCGGTCATGGACGGCACCCGACGACCTTCACCGCCGATGCCGAGGGCCACACCACGGGCTCCGGCTCGATCAGTGAGACCGACGAGGCGGGCAACATCTGGACGATCAACTTCTCGCAGCTCACCGGCGGCCCCGGACTTGGCGAGTGCGCATCCCCACCGCTCCACGGCGAATGCGTCAGCGTCGGCGGCTCCGTGTCGGCGACGGTGCGGATCCTGGTCGGCCGCGATCACCACAACCGCAGGATCTATCGGACCGTGACTTCCAACAGCGGGACACTCCGGTTCGAGTGGACCCCGACCACCACCAACTCCATTCCATGAAAAAGCTCCTCGCTCTGATCTGCCTCGCGTCCCTCGCGGCCTGCGGCGACGCGACCAGCGCGCCGAACACCGATCCCCGGTTCGGTACCTCCAACCCGCCACCGCCGCCGATCAGCGGCAACATCGCCGGCAACTTCACGGCGGTGGACGCCGAGTTCAGCGTCGCCCGCTTGAGCAGCACCGGAGGCGCGCAGACGGCGGCCACCGGGCAGACGTTCACGCACCAGTTCCTCGAGGGCGCGAACTACTTCAAGAACAAGACGGGGAAGAACAGCTGGCTCATCCAGCAGGGCCTGGGCAAGCTCATTTCGAACAACGGCGGCGGCAAGACCACCGGGTCGGGCCTGTTCACCGAGACCGACGAATTCGGGAACATCTGGACCATGGACCTGACGCAGTACACGGGGACGAGCACCAACCTGATCGTCGACTGCGGCATCGCGCACCCGAACTGCCTGCTGCTGAGCACGTCGGTGGTCGCCAGCGTGCAGGTGTTCGATGGTCTGGACGTGAACGGCAAGCCCATCTACCACACGATCACGTCATCCCAGGGCTTCCTGAGCTTCCTGTTCTAGCATCGACATGAAGGGGAAGACGACGCGGGCGCCCGGTGGGCGCCCGCGTCGTTTTTGCATCACCGGAGCCGGCGCGGGGCACGCGCCGCCAGTCTATACGACGAGGTTGAGCAGCCGGCCGGGCACGAAGATCACCTTGCGGGGCGTGCCGGTCACGAACCGCGCCACCGAGGGTTCGGCGAGCGCGGCGGCCACCGCGGCGTCCTGGGTGACACCGGTTGGAACCGTGAGGCGGCCGCGGACCTTCCCGTTCACCTGCACGACGAGCTCGATCGACTCCTCGGCGGCCAGCGCCGCATCGAACGCCGGCCACGGCACATCGAAGATGCTCGCGCGCGACGACGCGGCGCCCGCGTGCAGCCGTTCCCACAGCTCCTCGGCGATGTGCGGCGCGAATGGCGCCACGAGCTGGACCAGCGTCTCGACCTCGGCGCGCCCGGGGGTCCGCTCGCCGGCGCGCAGCGCGTTCATGTACTCCATCATCGCCGCGATCGCGGTGTTGTAGGAGAGCTGCGGGATGTCCGTGCCGACCTTGCGGATGGTCTGGTGCAGCTTGCGGATCACCGCCGGATCGGGGGCGCCGGCCCCGGCGGATTCGATCGCCTCGATCACGCTGCTCCAGAGCCGGTCCAGGAAGCGCTTCACGCCCGAGATGCCGCGGTCCCGGAAGTCGCCCCCCTCTTCGTACGGCCCCAGGAACATCAGGTAGGTGCGGAAGGCGTCGGCTCCCCACTCATTGATGTACTCGTCGGGGTTCACCACGTTGCCGCGGCTCTTCGACATCTTGGCGCCGTCGCGGACGATCATGCCGTGCGCGCGGAAGCGCGTGAACGGCTCCTCGAACGTGAGCCGGCCGGCATCGTGCAGCACCATGGTGACGAACCGCGAGTAGAGCAGGTGCAGCACGGCGTGCTCGTTGCCGCCGATGTACGAGTGCACCGGCAGCCACTTCCGGGTGGTGTCGGGATCGAACGCGACGTCGTGACGGAGCGCGCTCGGATAGCGCAGGAAGTACCACGCGCTGTCGAGGAAGGTGTCGGAGACGTCGGTCTCTCGGCGCGCCGTCTGCCCGCACTCGGGACAGGGCACGTGGTACCACTCGGCGTGGCGCGCCAGCGGCGAGACACCCGAATCGTCAGGCTTGAAGTCGGGGATGTCGGGGAGGAGCACCGGCAGGTCGCGCTCCGGCACCGCCTGCAGGCCGCACTCGTCGCAGTAGATCACCGGGATGGGCGGCCCCCAGTACCGCTGCCGCGAGATGCACCAGTCGTGCAGGCGGAAGTTCACCGTCGCCGTGGCGGCGCCGCGCGAGGCCAGCCACTCGACGATCCGGCGCTTCCCCTCCTCCACCGGGAGCCCGTCGAACTGCCCCGAGTTCACCAGCCGGGTCCCTTCGGTGTCCGTGTACGCCGCCGCCAGCGCGGTGGCCGCGTCCTGGCCGGGCCCCGCGATCACCCGCGTCACCGGCAGCCCGAAGACGCCGGCGAACTCGAAGTCGCGCTCATCGTGGCCCGGCACGGCCATGATCGCGCCGGTCCCGTAGTCCATCAGCACGTAGTCGGCGATCCACACCGGAATCGCCGCGCCGGTGGCCGGGTTGACCGCCGTCGAGCCGGTGAACACGCCGGTCTTCTCCCTGGTCACCCGCCGCGACACGATGTCCTGGTGCGCGGTGCGCTCGCGATAGGCATTCACCGCCCCGCGCTGCGCCGGCGTGGTCAGCGCATCGACGGCGGGATGCTCGGGCGCGAGCACCAGGTAGGTCGCCCCGAACACGGTGTCCGGCCGGGTGGTAAAGACCTTGATGGCGGTGCCTTCTTCGGCGCTCCCGCGCAGCGCCGTCGCGACCTTGGAGGCTCCGCCCTTCGCAGTTCCTCCCTTCGCCGTCCCTCCCTGCCTCCTTCCTCCCTCCCTCCCTTCCTCCCTCCCTCCCTGAAAGATCAGTTCCGCCCCATCGCTCCGGCCGATCCAGTTCCGCTGCGCGCTCCGCGTGCTGTCCGACCAGTCGAGATGGTCCAGGTTCGCGAGCAGCCGGGGCGCGAAGTCGCTGATCCGGAAGAACCACTGCTCCAGGAAGCGCTGCTCCACCGGCGTCCCGCAGCGCTCGCACGCCCCGTTGATCACCTGCTCGTTGGCGAGAACGGTCTTGTCGCTGGGGCACCAGTTCACCGCCGCCTTTTTCTTGTAGGCGAGCCCGCGCTCCAGCATCTGCAGGAAGACCCACTGCGTCCACTTGTAGTACGACGGATCGGTGGTGTCGACCTCGTAGCGCCAGTCCACCATCAGGCCGGCGCGCTCCAGCTGCCGGCGGAAGTTCGCGATGTTCCGGGGGATCAACCTTAGAGGATGCTCACCAACCTTCAGCGCGAAGTTCTCGGAGTGAATCCCGAACGCGTCGAAGCCCAGTGGCTCGAACACGGTGTGCCCTTGCATCCGTTGGAATCGTCCGTATATGTCATTCCCCGTGAACGCAAACAGATTCCCGACGTGCAGACCCTCGGCGGAGGGGTACGGGAACATCATCAGGGCATAGAACGGCCGGTCCCCGTCGCGCAGGTCGGTGGCATTGGTGCCGCGCTCGCGCCACCGCTCCTGCCACTTGCGTTCGATGGCGGCGGGGTCGTAGCCGGCGGACTCGCCGGTCAGGGGCTGGGGAGTTGAAGCGGTCATGGGGGGGGGCGCGCCGCGCGCGAACGGGCGCGTCAATGGCAATCTAGTGAGGCGGGAAGCGCACACAAGCGCGAACGGCTCTCCACGGAATCGACCACCGGGAACCTGTTGACAGTGACGCTCACCCGATGACTGCACCCGACCAGACCGACCGCGACGCCAGTCAGTGGCTGCCCTCCGAGAGCACGCTCCGCCGGCGCGTCGTCCTCGTGCTCGGCATCGCCGGCATCGTCGTCTTCGGCGTCGGCGGCTGGCTGGTGCTGACGCGGATGACCGACGTGCTGCGCGATGCCGCCAACTCGCGCCTGGTCGAGGACGCCCGGCGCGGGGTGCTCGTCGTCCAGCAGCAGATGAACGAGCGCGCGCGCCAGGTGGAACTCATCGGCTCCACGCCCACGGTGGTGGATGCCGCGCTGGAGGGGGGGCAACGGGCGCGCGCGCTGGGGCTCGTCGGCCAGCCGATCGCGGCGCTCGAGCAGCGGTTCACAGTCGAGCGGACGATGGGCGTGGCGCCGCGCGCCCACGCCTTCCTGGTCTCGGAGATCCGCCCGCTCGACATCGCCGAAGTCCTGGTCACCGACGTCAACGGCTTCAACGCCGTCACCACCGAGAAGACGTCCGACTTCGTCCAGAGCGACGAGGGGTGGTGGACGGAAGCGGTGGCGCGCGGCCTCACCAGCGCGACCGCGGTCTACGACGAGTCGGCGGCACAGGTCGTCGTCTCGCTGGCCGGCGCGGTGCGGGAGCGCGACCGCGACAAGGCGATCGGCGCGATCAAGATCCAGTTCGGGCTGCGCACCCTCGAGAAGTCGCTGGCCGGCGCGGCCAGCTCCAGGACCACCGTCTACGACGTGATCGACTCGAGCGGGCGGGTGGTGGCGACGACCAGCGGACAGGTCCGGTTCCGCGTGCTCCCCGGCGCCGGGGCGGTGCTCGCCGCGCCGACCGGAGTCGTGACGGAGTACGAGACCGAGGACGGACACGTCCGGGCGGCCGTGACCTCGCTGAACGGTGAGCTGTGGCGACTGGTCGCGCACGAGGACGCCGACATCCTCGGTGCGGTGATCGCCGCCCGCCAGCGGCTGGTGCTCGGCGGCGCCGCCGGCGTCTTCCTCGTGATGCTCGTCATGCTGTGGTTCGTCAGCCGGTTCATCGAGCGGCGGATCACCACCCCGGTCGCCGCGCTGGCGCGGGTCTCGGAAGCGGTGGCCGCCGGCGATCTTTCGCAGCGCTTCGCGCCATCGGCCTCCGACGATGAGATCGGCCGCCTGGGACGCGCGATCGCCTCGATGGTGGGCGAGCTCTCGCGCCTCGCCACCGAGATGCGGTCGGCGGGCGCGTCCACCGCCTCGTTCGCGAAGTCGATCACCATGGGCGCCGAGGGGCTGTCGGCGTCCGCGCAGGAGATCGCCGGCACCTCGAACGACCTGAGCCGCCGGACGGTGGACATGGCCGACACCATCCAGAAGATGTCCTCCGATGCCTCGCGACTCCGCGAGATCGCCTCGCAGATGTCGACCGGCGCGCGCACCGGCGTGGAGCGCAACACCGCCCTCCGGACGCTGGCGCAGGAGAACCGCGCCCGGTTCGACGACAGCGCCACCACGCTCGAGCGGCTCCACGCCGAAGTCACCGAGAACGCTCAGGCCGTCGAAGCGCTGGCGCTGGCGTCGGCCGAGATCCGCGCGTTCGTCACGCTGGTCCAGAAGATGTCGCGGCAGTCCAAGCTCCTGGCGTTGAACGCCGCCATGGAGGCGGCCCGCGCCGGCGAGCACGGTCAGGGCTTCGCGGTGGTCGCCAGCGAGGTCCGCCGGCTGGCCGCCGGCGCCAGCGAATCGGCCGAGCGCACCGAGGCGCTGGTGCGGCAGGTGCTCGAGCGGATCGAGCACTCGCGCGAGTCATCGGCGCGCTCGGTGGCGACCCTCGATCACGTGCGCGCCGCCACCCGCCACGGCCTGGAGTCGTTCGGGCTGGTGGAGCAGGCCGTGGCCGAGAGCGAGTCGTGGACCAACGCCCTCGCCGAGCTCGCCGGCACCTCGCAGCAGCTGACCGACGACGTGACCGAGCGCCTGCGGCGCGTGGCCGAGGGGGCCGAGTCGTTCGCGTCGGCGATGCAGCAGGTGGCGGCCACCACCGAGGAGCAGAGCGCGAGCACGCAGGAAATCGCCGCGGCGGCCACGTCGCTGGCCGAGGCGGCGGCCCGGCTCCAGCACCTGGTCACGGCCTTCCGGCTGGGCGGCGATCGCCCCGGAGCGCCGCGCGCGCGGCCGGAGAGCCAGGCGGAGGCCGGGGAGCCGCGGCCATCGGCCTCGATCGTCATGCCGGCCCTGCCGCCGCTGGCGACCGCCTAGCGGGAACTGCCGCCCGCTCAGGCCGGCGCCGCGGCCCCGCGGGTGTCTCCCTCGATCCGGCGGCGGAGCGTGCGCATCCCGCGCGTGTCGCCCATCACGATCAACTGCGCGCCCTCGGCCAGGCGGTGCTCCCGGGGCGGGTTGTAGACGTACTCGCCCTCGGCGCCGGCGTCCTGGATCGCCAGCAGCAGCAGGCCGTCGATCTGCGAGACGTCCAGCTCGGCCACAGTGCGGTCGACGAACGGCGAGCCGCGCGGGATCTCGACCTCCTCGATCCGCAGGTTGCGGTCCTTGTCGCGCAGCATCTGGTCCAGGAAGTTCACCACCGACGGCCGGATCAGCTCGCTGGCCATGCGCATCCCGCCGATCAGGGCCGGCGAGACCACCGCATCGGCGCCGGCGTTATGCAGCCGCGCGCCGGCCCGCTCGTTGGCCGCGCGCACCACTACCCGCGCCCGCGGATTCAGCTGGCGGGCGGTGATCGTCGCCACCAGCGTGTCCTTCTCGCTGGTCACGCACATCACGATCCCCATCGCCCGGCCAATCCCGGCGCGGATCAGCGTCTCGTCGTCGGTGAAGTCGCCGATCACCACCGGCACCGTGGGGAGCTGGTCGGTCACCCGGCGCGCGGCTTCCTCGTCCGACTCGACCAGCACCGCCTCGCGGCCGGTGGTGGTGAGCTCCCGGATGACCGCCACGCCGGTGGCGCCGGCGCCGCATACGATGTAGTGCTCCGACATTTCCTGGATCGCCCGCTGCATGCGCCGCCTCCGGAACCCCTGCGTCAGGTCGCCCTCCACCACGAACGCGATCACCACCGAGGTGAAGTAGACCACCGTGCCGGCCCCGAACACCAGAAGGAAGATGGTGAAGATCCGGCCGCCGGTGTGGTGCGAGACATCGATCACCTCGCGGAAGCCGGTGGTCGTCAGGGTGATCGCGGTCATGTAGACCGCGTCCAGCCATGAATAGTCCGGCCCGCCGATGATGTGGTAGCCCACCACGCCCAGCATGAACACGCTGACCGTGAGCAGCACCGCGTAGATCAGCCGGCGCTGCAGTCCGGTCAGCTCATCGCGCACCTGCCGGTCGGACTCCTGCCGCCGCTCGTCCAGCTCCTTGAGCGCGGCGCGCACCGCGGTGGCGCGCACCCGCTCGGTGAACCCCGCGCGCGACTCCCGGCGCGGCGTCACTTCTTCGTTCGCTCGTCGCGCTGGTACAGCGAGGCGCCGTCCACCAGCCGGGCTCCCTGCGCGTCGCACACCGCGAACTTCGTCCCCGGATACAGCCCCGCGCCCCCGAACCGCCCGTCTTTCGTCACGGCGTAGTAATTCAGGTCGAAGTCGGGCCGGCCCTGCGCGGTGAGGTGCCGCGGCTCCGTCATCTTCACCACCCGCTCGAGCGTCTTGAGGCAGGCCTGCTCGGGCGTCAGCCCCTGCCGCAGGAACTCCACGGTCAGGAACGCGCCGCACGCCTTGATGTTCGCCTCGCCGCGCCCCGTCGACCCCGCGGCGCCGATGTCGTTGTCGCAGTACTGCCCCGCGCCGACGATCGGCGAGTCGCCCACCCGGCCGGGGATTTTCCATGCCATCCCGCTGGTCGTGGTCACCGAGCCGATGTCGCCGGCCGCGCTCACCGCGTTCATGTTGCACGTCCCGGTGGTGAACTTGATGCGGATGTCGTCATCGTGGTCGAGCCAGGCGTCGGTGGCGTTGAGCCGGGCCTTCCACCGCAGCCAGGCCTGCCGGCTCTTCTCGGTGAGCAGGTTCTGGGGCGTGAACCCCATCTCGATCGCGAACCGGCGGGCGCCGGCGCCGGCCAGCATGATGTGGTCGGTGTAGTCCATCACCGCCTTGGCCACCAGTGACGGCGTGGCGATGTCCTCGATCGCCGCCACCGCGCCGGCGCGACGGGTGGGCCCGTGCATGCAGCTGGCATCGAGCTGCACCACGCCCTCCTCGTTGGGCAGTCCGCCCAGTCCCACCGACTGGTCGTCGGGGTCGAGCTCCTGGATGTTGACCCCCGCGATCGCGGCGTCGAGCGGGTCGGCGTTCTGCCTGACCATGAGGTCGTACGCCCGCGCCACGCCACGCAGCCCGTTGGCCGACGACACCACGATCGGCCGTCCGGCCGCCGGCCCGGCGGCCCCACGATCGACCAGTCCGGTGATCACCGGCGCGGCGCCGGCGGAGCGCGACAGGGCCAGGCTGGCGGCGGCGGCCGCGCCGGCGCCGACGAAATCGCGACGGGAAATCGACACACGTACCTCCGGGGGAGTCGGGCAGCGGCGAACGACGTGATTCTACGTCGGTGGGGGGCAAAAAGGGATGCCGCGCTCGCATTGAGCCGCCGCCCCGCCGGGCGTAGCTTCCCGCATCGATCGGCGCCCGAAACCGCGGGTGCCCGCGCGCCCCACATCGCTCCTCCGCGGCGCCCGCCGCAGCCCATGTCGACTTCCGTCCGCGAACAGCTCCGCGCCGTGTCGTTCCTCGCCGGCCTCAACGACACCGCGCTCCACCAGCTGTCCAAGTCCGTCACCGCTGCCTCGTGGCAGACCGACGAGATGCTCTTCACGGAAGGGGCGCCGCGACGCTTTCTGGCGATCCTGATCGCCGGCGCGGTGGCGATCGAGAAGCAGGTCAACGCGCGCCCGGTGCGACTGGCGACGCTCGGCGCCGGCGAGGCGGTGGGCGAGGGGCTGCTCCTCGACGACACACCCCACGGCACCGGCGCCCGCGCCCTCCAGGCGACCCAGGCCTTCCTGATCACCGCGGCGCAGGTCCAGGAGATGCTCAAGGAGCAGCCGACGCTGTACGCCGCGCTGGTCGCCCGCGCGGCCAAGTCGATCTCCCAACGGCTGTCGGCCACCGACGCCACCCTGGCCGGCCGCGGCCGCCTGCTCGGCTTCAGCGGCGGGAGGCGGCGGACCGAGCACGACCTGCTGGGCGATCGCGAGGTGCCCGACGACGCGCTCTACGGCATCCAGACGCTCCGGGCCCTCGAGAACTTCCCGATCACCGGCGTGCCGCTGCGCGAGTTTCCGACGCTGATCGAGGCCCTCGCCTCGGTGAAGGTCGCGGCGGCGCGCGCCAACGCCGACCTCGGCCTGCTCCCGCCCGAGACCGCCGACGTGATCGTCCGCGCGGCCGAGGAGGTGCGCGCCGGCCGCCACCACGAGCACTTCCTGGTCGACATGATCCAGGGGGGCGCCGGCACGTCGAGCAACATGAACGCGAACGAGGTGATCGCCAACCGCGCCCTGGAGCTGCTCGGCCGCCCGCGCGGCGACTACGCCGCCATCCACCCCAACACCCACGTCAACCTCTCGCAGTCGACCAACGACGTCTATCCCACCGCCGTCAAGATCGCGCTGCATAACGGGATCGAGGGGCTGCGGGCGGCGATGCGCGACCTGGTGCAGGCGCTGCTCGCCAGGGGCGCCGCGTTCAAGGCGATGCTCAAGATGGGGCGGACCCAGATGCAGGACGCCGTCCCGATGACCCTGGGGCAGGAGTTCGCGGCCTTCGGCCACACCGTCCAGGAGGACATCGACCGGCTGGGCGAGGCCCAGGCGCTCATCCGCGAGATCAACATGGGCGCCACCGCCATCGGCACCGGCATCACCTCGCCCGCCGGCTACGCGGAAACCGTGCGCCGGCACCTCGCCCAGGTGACCGGCCTGGAGCTGATCACCGCCCCGGACCTGGTGGAGGCCACCGCCGACACCGGCGCCTTCGTCCAGCTGTCGGGCGTCCTCAAGCGCTGCGCGGTGAAGCTCTCCAAGATCTGCAACGACCTCCGGCTCCTCTCGTCAGGGCCGCGCGCCGGCCTGGGCGAGATCAACCTGCCGGCGATGCAGCCCGGCTCGTCGATCATGCCCGGCAAGGTCAACCCGGTGATCCCCGAGGTGGTCAACCAGGTCTGCTTCGACATCATCGGCGGCGACATGACCGTGACCATGGCCGCCGAGGCGGGCCAGCTCCAGCTCAATGCGTTCGAGCCGGTGATCGCCTTCCGGCTGCTCCAGGGGATCCGCGAGCTGACGTCGGCGTGCGTGGTGCTGCGCGAGAAGTGCATCGAGGGGATCACCGCCAATCCCGACCGCATGCGGCAGTTCGCCGAGCACTCGATAGGCATCGTGACGGCGCTCGTCCCCCTGCTGGGCTACGAGGTGTGCAGCGACATCGCCCGGGTGGCGCTGGAGCGGGGCGCCAACGTGTCCGACCTCGTCCTCGAGCGCGGGCTGCTCACCCGCGAGCAGCTGGCGCGGGCGCTCGATCCGGCCGCGATGACCGCCCCGAAGTAGTCCTGATCGCCGACCCTGACCCTGACCCCGACCCTGCCTTGCCCCGCCGCCGCAAGCGCCTCGATCCCGCCGGCTTCAACCTCCCCATCGAGCCCATCCGGCAGGGCGCGTTCTCCGAGCGGTCCGCCGTCCTGGGCCGCGAGGTGCTGCTCGCCGACGACAAGCGCCCCCGGGTGATGGTCCAGTTCTCGGCCGACCGGCCGGGGATCGTGTCGGGCACCGACGAGGCGATCGCGATCCTCAAGCTCGGCGTCGAGGACTGGAGCACGCTCGCCGTCCACTCGCTCTACGACGGCGACCGGATCGACACCTGGGACACCGTGATCACCGTCGAGGGTGAGTACCAGACCTTCGCCCACCTGGAACCGCTCTGCCTGGGCGTGCTGTCGCGGCGCACCCTGGTGAGCAGCAACGCCCGCGCCCTGGTCGACGCCGCCCGCTCCAAGCCGATCATCGCCTTCCCGGCCCGGCACGACCACTGGAGCATGCAGCCCGGCGACCTGCTGGCGGCGCAGATCGGCGGCGCCTGGGTCCTGTCCGCCGACGGCCAGCCGCCGGCGCGCGGGCAGGCACCGATCGCCGCCCTGCCGCACGCGCTGATCGCCGCCTGCGGCGGCGACACCGTCGCCGCGGCGAAAAAGTTCGCCGAGCACGTGGGCAAGGAGACCGAAGTGATCGTGCCGGTCGACTACGTCAACGACTCGGTGACCACCGCGCAGGCGGTGGCGCGCGCCCTGCACGGCCGCCTCTGGGGGATCCGACTGGCGACGTCGGAGCACCTGGTGGACCGCTCGATCATTCCGCAGATGGGCTCCTTCCCGCCGGCCGGCGTGAACCCGAACCTCGTCTGGAACGTGCGAAACGCCCTCGACGGCGAGGGGTTCGGCGACGTCAAGATCCTGGTAACCGGAGCGTTCACCGCCGACCGGATCCGTGCC
The DNA here is from genome assembly GCA_041483735.1 of Gemmatimonadaceae bacterium. Taxonomy (GTDB): domain Bacteria; phylum Gemmatimonadota; class Gemmatimonadetes; order Gemmatimonadales; family Gemmatimonadaceae; genus JBGPGH01. Next base: position 90,595 of record JBGPGH010000005.1, read on the forward strand.
TGGGACGAGGACGGCGTCCCGGTGGATGCCTACGGCGTGGGCGCTGGCCTCTTCGAGGGGCGGGTCTCTTTTACGTCGGATATCGTAATGCTGAATGGCAAGCCGCAGGCCCGCGCCGGCCGGGGCCTCCGCGCCAACGAGCGTATGGAACGCGTGAAATAGAGTCGGAGAGATTCGTTTCAAGGCGAGCGCCGCTTATCCTGAACGTCCGCCTCCCCAGCTCCCCACCTCCTTCCTCCCTCCTGCCTCCCTCCCTCCTTCCTCCCTCCCTCCCTTCCTTCCTCCCTCCCTCCCCCAGATGTCAGGTGCCCAGCTCGACGGCCCGGGAATGGCCAAGATGCAGACGCTCGAGGACGCGCTCACGCACCTCCAGCGCGTCCACGGCATCGTCGAGCAGATGGCGATGGCGGTCAAGCTGCAGAAGCCGTCGTTGTCGTTCGGTCTACAGCTGCGGCGCGTGGGGACGCCGCTGGTCGGGCTGCTGAAAGGACAGTTCGGCGTGATTTCCGATCAGATCATGGCCATGCTCCTCATCGCCACGCGGGGCGGGAGCGAGCAGATGAAGGTCCGCGCTCTGCGCGAGAGCGTGGCGCAGGTCCGGATGGCGCTGGAGGTCATGGTCGCCAAAGTGCGCGAGCAGCATACGGTGGAGGGTGAGAAGGGGACGAGCTGACGGAAGTCCGCGGGCGCGATTCGCTTGCGTCCATTTTGCGGTGCCGGTAGTTTCCCTGCGTTCCCGGGCACCGTTCGAGCGCCGCGTCGCGGCGCGCCACTGTCGACGGATCAACAAGGACAAGGCATGCACTCGCACCACCGCCTGCGCGGGCCGGCGATCGCCACGCTGACGGCCCTCACGGCGTTGACGCTCGCCGCCTGCACGGGGAGCGCGTACCCCAACACCACGTTTGCGCCGCACAGCGAATTCGCCAGGGCCATCGACGCGCTTTGGAACCGCCTGCTGCTGCTCGGCGTGATCGTGTTCGTGCTGGTGGAAGGGATTCTGCTCTACGTGATCCTCCGCTTCCGGCGGCGCGAAGGCCAGGAGAATCCGGCGCACGTGCACGGCAACACCACGCTCGAAATCCTCTGGACCGCGATTCCGGCGGTGATCCTCGTGTTCATCGCCGTCCCCACCGTGCGGACGATCTTCGCCACCCAGGCGCGGAGCACACCCAACGCGCTCCAGGTCGAGGTGACCGGCCACCAGTGGTGGTGGGAGTTCCGCTATCCGCAGTACGGCGTGGTGACCGCCAACGAGCTCTACCTGCCGGCCGGCCGCACCGTGAACTTCGCGCTCAAGACCGCCGACGTGATCCACGCGTTCTGGATCCCCCGCCTGGCGGGCAAGCGCGACCTGGTGGCCAACCGGACCAACTACATCTGGTTCACGCCCGATTCGGTGACCGCCGACAGCGTCTGGAACGGCACCTGCAACGAGTACTGCGGGACGTCGCACGCCAACATGCGCTTCCGGGTCTTCACCGTGCAGCCGTCCGAATTCGAGCGGTGGGCCGCGCACCAGAAGGGGCCGGCCGTTTACGGCGTCGCGCCGCCGGCGCCGCCGCCGGACACCGGAAAGAAGGGCAAGGGCGCCAGGGCCGCCGCGCCGGCCCCGCCCCCGGCGCCCGTCGATTCCGGCTTCGCGTTCAGCCGCGAGCTGATGCCTCGTTATGCGGTGCCCACCACGCCGGTCCCCACCGACCTCTCCTTCCCCGATGGGCTCACCGGAGATCCGGCGCGCGGCAGGGACATCTATTCCCGCAGCGCCTGCATCGGCTGCCACACGATCACCGGCAACCCGATGTCGGCCGGCGTCATCGGCCCGAACCTGACGCACATCGCCTCACGCACCTCGATCGCCGGCGCCCTCTACCCCAACGACGCCCGCCACCTGGCGCTCTGGATCAAGAACGCCCGCAAGATGAAGCCCGGGAGCATCATGAACACCCTGGGCAAGGGCGAGTACGACCCGATCATGAAATTGACGGTGACCGCCGGCGGGCTCGATGACCAGCAGATCGCCGACATCGTCGCTTACCTGCTGTCCTTGAAGTAACGGAGACCGGAATGGCCACGACCGCCCCACCGCAATCCCCGCCTGGCGCCTACTCCGCATCCGAGGGCGGAATCTGGAGCTGGCTCACCACCGTCGACCACAAGAAGATCGGGCAGCTCTATCTCTACACCGCGCTCGCGTTCTTCGTGATCGGCGGCATCGAAGCCGAGATCATCCGCTGGCAGCTGCGCGCGCCCGACCAGCACTTCGTTACCGCCGAGCAGTTCAACCAGATCTTCACGATGCACGGCACGACGATGGTGTTCCTCGCCATCATGCCGCTCTCGGCCGCCTTCTTCAACTTCCTGATCCCGCTCCAGATCGGCGCCCGCGACGTTGCCTTCCCGCGCCTCAACGCCTTCAGCTACTGGGTCTACCTGTTCGGCGGGCTGTGGATCACCATCCCGATCCTCTTCGGCAAGGCGCCTGACGGCGGGTGGTTCGGCTACGCCCCGCTCACCACCCGCACCTGGTCGCCCGGCGTCAACATCGACTTCTGGGTCACCGGCCTCCAGATCCTCGGCATCTCGTCGCTGGCCGCGGCCTTCAACTTCATCACCACCATCATCAACATGCGCGCCCCGGGGATGTCCCTGATGCGCATGCCGATGTTCACCTGGATGTCGTTCGTCGTCCAGTTCCTGCTGGTGCTCGCCTTCCCGGTGATCACCATCGCCCTCGTCTTCCTCCTCTTCGACCGCTTTTTCGGGACGAATTTCTACAACGTCACCGCCGGCGCCGATCCGCTTCTCTGGCAGCACCTGTTCTGGATCTTCGGCCACCCGGAGGTCTACATCCTGGTCCTCCCCGCCTTCGGGCTCGTGTCCGAAGTGCTCCCCACCTACTCGAAGAAACCGCTCTTCGGCTACCCGGTGATGGTCTACTCGGGGATCCTGATCGGATTCCTCGGCTTCGGCGTCTGGGCGCACCACATGTTCGCGGTCGGGATGGGCCCCATCGCCGACACGATGTTCGCGCTCACCACCATGCTGATCGCGATCCCCACTGGCGTGAAGATCTTCAACTGGATCTTCACCATGTGGGGCGGCGCCATCCGCTACACCACCGCGATGCTCTTCGGCATGGCGCTGGTGGGGATGTTCACGATCGGCGGGATCTCCGGCGTGATGCACTCGTCGCCGCCCGCCGACCTCCAGCAGACCGACACCTACTTCATCGTCGCCCACTTCCACTACGTGCTGTACGGCGGCTCGATCATGGGGATCTTCGCCGGGATCTATCACTACTTCCCGAAGATCACCGGCCGCCTGATGAACGAGCCGCTGGGCAAGTGGCACTTCTGGCTCAACCTGATCGGCTTCAACCTCACCTTCTTCCCGATGCACTTTTCGGGGATGCTGGGGATGCCGCGCCGCATCTACACGTACGGCGCGGGCCAGGGGTGGGAGGGCTTCAACCTCGCCTCCACGATCGGCGCGCTGATCCTCGTCGTCTCGACGTCGATCTTCCTCGTGAACTTCTTCGTGAGCCGCTCGCGCGGCCCGGTGGCCGGCAACAACCCGTGGGATGCCGCCACCCTGGAGTGGTCGATCCCCTCGCCGCCCCCGGAATACAACTTCGCCACCATCCCCACCGTCACCTCGCGCTACCCGCTCTGGGACCTCACTCACCCCGAGCGCACCGGCGAGATCGCGCACTCGGGTCCGAAGGCCGGCGAGGTCCCCGACGACGCGGGACCGATGCACCAGGAGACCGAGCGCAAGACGGCGAAGGAGCTCGGCATCCCGATGCCCTTCCCGACAATCAAGCCGCTGATCGTCGCCGCCGGCATCGTGATCATGTTCTCCGGCCTGATCTTCGGAAAAGTGCTCCTCTTCGGCGGCGCCATCATCACCGTCGTCTTCCTGTATGACTGGCTGACCTCACCGCTGGAATAGCGAGGCCGGTGGAGGGAGCGGCGGGGCGGGGATCGCTCCCTCCCCTCGCTGTTCTCCCTCCCTCCTTCCTCCCTTCCTCCCTTCCTCCCTCCCTCCCTTTCATGTCCGCCACGGCGCAACCGCACGCGCACCACCACTACACCACCACCGGGCTCGAGCACCGCAAGATCGCCATCTGGGCGTTCATCGGCTCCGAGTGCATGCTGTTCGCGTCGCTGATCTCGACGTACCTGATCTACAAGGGACGCAGCGTCGTCGGCCCCTTCCCGCACGAGTCGTGGCTCAATCCGGCCACCGGGCAGACGATGAAGCCGATCCTCAACATCCCGGTCACGTCGCAGTCGACCTTCGTGCTGCTCATGTCCTCGCTGGCCATGGTGCTGGCGCTGGCGGCGGTCGAGAACAAGGGGAAGCCGGTGCGCGAGGGCGCCGGATGGTGGGAACGGTCACTCTCGTCGTCGAAGCTCTGGCTGTTCATGACCGCGCTCCTCGGCACGACCTTCCTCGGCTACCAGGCGTACGAGTTCACGTCGTTCGTGCGCGAAGGGCTGACGATCCGGACCAACCTGTTCGGCTCGTCGTTCTTCACCCTCACCGGATTCCACGGCGCGCACGTCACCGCCGGCGTCCTCTGGCTGCTCACCCTCCTCGCGATCGACTTCAAGCGCGGACTCGGCCCGAAGGATGCGCTGCTCGTCGACATCGCCGCCCTCTACTGGCACTTCGTCGACGTCGTCTGGATCGCGATCTTCACGCTCGTTTACCTGATTCGCTGACGGGACCATGGCTCACGATCCGCACGCACCGGACGCCGGCGAGGCGCCGCACCACCCCGAAGAGCACGAGCACCCCAACTGGGGGACCTACAAGTGGGTCGCGCTCTGGCTCACCCTGATCACGATCTTCGAGGTCTGGCTCTACTACATCCCGTCGTTCGTCGCCTCGAAGCTGTTCATCCCCACGCTGCTCAGCATGTCGGCGCTCAAGTTCGCGATCGTCGTCATGTTCTACATGCACCTCAAGTACGACCACACGATCTTCCGCCGCCTGTTCGTCGGGCCGCTGATCATCGCGATCCTGACGCTGGTCTCGCTCCTCTTCCTCTTCGGCCACCTCGCCATCCGGATCGCGTCCTGAAGCGCGTCCGGCGGCGGAGGGAGAAGCCGGCCGCCTGATGACCGTCGCCGCCCTGCTCCACGCCGCGCAACCGATCGGCTGGACGAACTTCACCGTCCACCCGAGCACGGTCATCGGGATCGCCGCCCTCGGCGCCCTCTACGAGTGGCGTGCCCGCTCCCCCCAGGGCCCCGTACCGGGCCGGCGCCGGCTCTGGTTCATGCTCGGCCTGCTGGCGATGTTCGTCTCGCTCAACGGGCCGCTCCACGACCTGAGCGACTACTACCTGTTCAGCGCCCACATGGTGCAGCACCTGGCGCTGACGCTGGTGGTCCCCCCGCTGCTGATCGCTGGGACGCCGGGCTGGATGCTGCGGCCGGCGCTGCGCGCGCCCGGCGTGCGACCGGTGGCCGCCTTCCTCAGCCGGCCGATGATCGGCTTCGCGATGTTCAACGTGGTGGTGGCGGCCTGGCATCTGCCTCCGATCTACAACACCGCGATGGCCCACCACCCGGTGCACATCGTCCAGCACCTCATGTTCATGGTCACGGCGGTGCTGATGTGGTGGCCGCTCCTGAGCCCGCTCCCGGAGCTGCCGCGGCTGGCCTATCCGGGGCAGATGCTCTACTGCTTCCTGATGAGCATCCCGATGTCGATCGTCGCGATCTGCGTGACGATGGCGGACCACATCCTGTATCCGGCCTACGCGGTCGCGCCCCGCTTGTGGGGGCTGACGCCGCTCGCCGACCAGCAGCTCGGCGGCCTGATCATGTGGATCCCCGGCGGGCTCTTCTTCCTGCTGGTGATGTCGGTCGTCTTCTTCAAGTGGTCGGCCAGCGGCGAGGATTCCGCGGCCGGCGCCCAGATCGACTGGAAGCCGGCGGGCTGAGCCCCCGGCCGGTTCAGTGCCGGCCGTCGAGCGCCATCTTCAGCTCGTCCCCCAGCGCCGGATGCGTCCGCCAGAGATAGGTCCCCATCAGCGCCGCGGCGATCAGGTTGGCCGCCCCGATCTGGTACCAGGCGAACGAGCCGAGCAGCTCCATCTGGGTGAGCAGCGCCACCAGGCCGTAGAAGCCTAACTCGAAGGCGACGAACAGCATCAGGCACCCCGCCAGCAGCGACGGCTCCTTCTCGGCGCGGTGCAGGATCGCCGTCACCCCCACGCCGATCGCCACGAACACGGCATAGTGGAACACCGTGTAGCCGAGGATCAGGCTGGCCGGCGAGTCGCCGGGCCCCACCGGGCCGAAGAACGAGAACAGCGCCCGCCCCAGCACCGTCGGCGTATGGTATGGCCGCCCGGACAGCGTATCGATCAGCAGGAACCAGAGCACGATGCTCGTCGCCCCCATGGCGCCGGCAATCGACCCCTCTCGGAACGCGTTGTGCCGCTCCGGCATGCGTGACCCTCCAGAAGGTCTCTCGACAATGTGGAGCCTCCCGGGCCGCTTGCCTAGGGCACCCCCCCCGGGCGCCCCACACCCATCCGCGCCTCGACAAATGGCGCCGGCCGTGCAAGTATCCAGTGATGCGCGCGCGCCCCCTTGCCCGCTCCGTCATCCCGTTCGCCTTCGCCGCGGCCCTGCTGCTGGTGGCCGCGTGTGGCGGTAGCCCCTCCGCCAGGGCGCGCGCCGCGAACGCGGCCTGCGGGGCCGCCGGTCCCAATCTGGTCCGGATCGCGGTGCTCGAGTACATCCGCGTGTCGTCGCCGACGCCGCAGCGCTTTCTCACCGCCGCCAGCACCGATTCGGCGCTGCCCGGGCCGGGGGTGACCGCCCTCCAGGATCGCGGCCCCACGTTCTTCTACCTCCCCGATCCCGCGAAACAGAAGCAGGTCCGCGACCGCCTCGCCACGCTTGGCGACTTCACATCGCTCCTGATCGTCTATCACGGCATGGAGACCGACAGCACCGGCGCGCCGCTCGTCAGGCTGGGCGGGCACTACATCGGCGGGCAGTACGAAGGCCTGGCCGCGGCCCCGCGCACCATCCGCTTCGCCTGCGACAGCAGCGCGCGCTGGAAGGTCGCCTCCTCCGCCACCGCCGAGGGAACCCGATGACCGGCCTGGCCGCACCGCCCCGCCCGCCGCGGGAGGCCCCGCTGCCGCTGCCGGCCACCGAGCCGCCCGAAACCGGCGGCGCCGGACCCGCCCCGCGCGCCTCACGAGAGCGGCTGCTCGCCCTCGACGTCTTCCGCGGCATGACCATCGCCGGGATGCTGCTCGTCAACAATCCCGGCACCTGGGGCGCGATTTACCCCCCGCTCGAACACGCCACCTGGAACGGCTGGACCCCCACCGACCTGATCTTCCCCTTCTTCGTCTTCATCGTCGGGATCACCACCCACCTCTCGCTGACGGCCCGCCGCGAGCGAGGCGCTGACGATTCCGCGCTCGTGTGGCAGATCCTGCGGCGCGGCGCCCTCATCTTCCTCTTCGGCTTCGCCCTCTCGGCGTTCCCGGGATGGCAGTGGGGACCGGTATCCGGCTGGGGGTTCGACACCACCGGGATCCCCGACCCGCCATCCTTCGCGGAACGGTTCGCCTGGCGGTGGGAGCACGTCCGGATCCTCGGAGTCCTGCAGCGGATCGGCATCGCCTACACCTGCGCCGCCCTGCTCACCCTGCGCACCTCGCTCAAGACGCAGGTCATCATCGTGGCCACCCTGTTGTATGGCTACTGGTTCGCGATGACGCTCATTCCCGTCCCCGGCCACGGCATCGGCGCGCTAATGCTCGGCGTCCCCGCCAACACCCTGGCCGCGTACACCGACCTCAAGATCCTCGGTGTCAACCACGTCTGGCAGGGGAGCAAGACCTTCGACCCCGAGGGGCCGCTCTCGACCATCCCGGCGATCGGCACCGCGATGCTCGGCATCTTCGCCGGGCGGTGGATCGGCGGCAAGCGCCCGTTGATCGAGCGCGTCACCGGCCTGTTCGGCGCCGGCGCGATCGCGATGATGGCCGGCCTCATGTGGCACTGGTCCTTCCCGATCAACAAGAGCATCTGGACCAGCAGCTACGTGCTGTTCACCGGCGGCATGGCCTGCGTCGCGATCGCGACCTGCATGTGGCTGATCGACCTGCAGCGCGTCACCTGGTGGACCAGGCCGTTCGTGATTTACGGGATGAACCCGATGGTCGCGTTCGTCGGGTCGGGGATCATGGCGCGGTGCATCTATTCGATCTTCAAGGTGCAGCTCGACGGCAAGCCCGTGGCGCTCGAGGCCGCCATCTACCAGACCGCGTTCGCGTCGTGGCTGGAGCCGGTCAACGCGTCGTTGCTCTTCGCGGTGACCTTCGTCCTCCTCTGGATGGCGATCCTCTGGGCTCTGTACCGGAAAGGGATTGTCTTCAAGGTGTAGCGAAACGCTGTCGATACTTTATCTTGAGAGCGCGCGGCCGCCTGTGGCGGCCGCTTCTTTTGAGTGTCCGGGGCGCCTGAACTTGCCGGTGTTTGTTCGGGTTTCCGGGCCGTCGCTGGAACGCGGGTTGCTGCTATTCACTGCATGAGTCTCCTCCACTCGTCCTCGCCGGGCACCGCCCGCTCAGGAACGCGGGCCCTCCGCGCCGCGATCCTCGCGCTGGCGTGCCTCGCCCCGGCCTCCGTGCTGCGGGCCGAGGGCTCGAGCGCGGCCACGATCGTGGCGCTGCGCGTCGGTGGGGATCCCGTGCCGGGCGCCGGCGGCGCGGCCGCCCGCGCGGCGGCCAAGGTGCATCGCAAGCGAGTGCGCGTCGCGAAGGCGGCGCTGCGATACGGCGCGCCGCGGAGCGAGACGGCGCTGGCCGAAGACCTCGGCGTTCTGCTGCGCACCCGGTCGCGCGGGGGCCGGTGGGGCGTGATGGTCGTTTCGCTCACCCGCGGCGACACGCTCTACCAGCGTGAGGCCGGCCGCGAGCTGCTCCCGGCCTCGACGATGAAGCTGTTCACCACCGCGTTCGCGCTCGACCGGTTTGGCCCTGACCACCAGTTCAGCACCGACGTGCTGCGCGCCGGCCCACTGGCCGCCGATGGGACGGTCCTGGGCGACCTGGTGCTGCGCGGCGATGGCGACCCCGGATTGTCCAACCGCTTCTACCGCGGCCAGCCCGGCGAGCCGATGGATCTGCTGGCGCGGTTCGTGGCCGGCGCGGGCATTCGCCACGTCACCGGCGATCTGATCGCCGACGCCTCGGCGTTCGACGACGGCCGAATCCCCAAGGGATGGCTGCGGCGCTACCTGCACGCTTCGTACGCGGCGCCGGTGTCGGCGCTGTCGCTCAACGAGAACCTGGCCTCCGTGGTGGTGCGTCCCGGCGCCGCCGGCAAGCCGGCGGTGGTGACGCTGGAGCCCGCGTCGAGCGCGTGGCCGGTGGTGAGCACCGTGCGCACGATCGACGGCCGGGCCGGTGCGCGCGTCTCCGTCCGCCGCGGGCGCGACGGGCGGGTTGAGGCCAGCGGCTGGATCGGTTCGCGGTCGGGCGCGCGGAGCGTCGAGATGATCGTCGACGATCCGGCGACGTTCACCGCCGGTGCCTTCCGCGCGGCGCTGGCCGCGCAGGGGATCGTGGTGGATGGCACGATCCGGGTGGCGACGGCGCCCGAGGGCGCGACCGTCGTGGCGTCGCTCCCGTCGGCGCCGCTGGCCCGGCTGATCGCGGTCATGAACCGCGAGAGCATCAACCATTTCGCCGAGCTCCTCTTCCGCGATGCCTCACGAGGGAAGGAAGGGGGCGCGCCGGGGTCCGCGACGTCGGGCGCCGAGCAGATGAAAGACTTCCTGGCCGGCCGGGCCGGCGTCGACCCTGATGAGATCGACGCCGCCGATGGCAGCGGGCTCTCGACCTTCGACCGGGTGACCCCCCGGGCGATGGTCAAGCTCCTCGGCTACTCGCACGCCGCGCCGTGGTCGTCGGCCTTCCACGCCTCGCTCCCGGTGGCCGGCGAATCGGAGCTCCTGCGCCACCGCATGCAATGGACGCCGGCGCAGGGGAACCTCCACGCCAAGACCGGCACCACCAACGCGGTGGCGTCGCTGGGCGGCTACGTGACCGCGCAGAACGGCGAGGTGCTCGCCTTCGCGTTCATCTACAACGGCGGCGACCGCTGGAACGCCAAGCGGACGATGGATGCGATGGGGGCGACCCTGGCTGGATTCTCGAGGGAGTAACTGATTCAGGGTCAGGGTCAGGGCCAGGGATCCGTGAGGAAAAGAAGTGGGGCCGGGAACCGCCATGCGGCTTCCGGCCCCTTTTCCGACTCACGGACAACTGGCCCTGACCCTGACCCTGTTCAGTTCATCTGCACCACAATCCCCCGCTTCGCCAGCTCCCCCATATACCGCTCCGCCGGCACGCACTCGTCAGGCGTGTGGACGCCGGCCGGCAGGATCTCCTTGCGGACCTGCATCTGCCCGGTGATCGACAGCGAGTAGCCGGTAGTGCGCATCATCGCGCTGATTCCGCGCGCGTGGTCGAAGTAGTCGACCAGCTCGAAGGTGACCCGCTTCGCTTTCCCCTCCTTCGTGCCGTCGACCACCACCCGCAGCGCCACCAGGTCCTTGGAACTCGGCTTGGTGAGGCGCGGCCCAATGGTCGCCACCACCAGGTCGCGGGGCACCACCTTCTGTCCCTTCACGTCCACCGGGTTGAGGTCGAGCAGGCCCAGCTCGCGAATGGCCTCCATGATGTGCGCGTGCCCGGGATAGCGGAGCGTCTTGTACTCCATGGTCGGGATCTTGCCTTCGTAGCGGAACGCCATCGTCGACAGCCCGCCGGCGGTGTGGAACGCCTCCAGCTCGCCCACCGGCTTGGCGAACTGCACCGGCTCGATCTCCGACAGCGCCTTGACCTGCACCCGCTTTCCGTCCCGCACCACCCAGGACAGGGTCGTGTAGTAGTCCAGCACGCCCTCGAGTGAATAGACGATCTGGTAGTTGAGCGGCGGCTCGGGGTGCTGCGGCAGCCCGCCCACGAAGATCTTCACGGACTTCACCTTGTCGAGCTGCTTGATCCCGTGCTCGGCGAGAATGTTGACCATCCCCGGTGCCAGACCGCAGTCCGGGACCACGGTGATCCCCCTGGCCGCCGCCTCGGCCGCGAGCTGCTTCTGCTGGAAGACGATCTCGGTGTTCCCGCCCAGGTCGCAGAAGTGCACGCCCGCGCTCACGGCGTACTTCGCCATGTCGAGGTTGAAGTAGTAGGGGATCGCGCTCATCACCGCGTCGCTCTCGCGCATGATGGCGAGCACCGCGTCGCGGTCACGGACATCGAGCCGGGTGGGGAGCAGGCGCTTGCCCGCGTACGGCGCCAGGAACTCGGGCAGGTTGTCAACGTGGAGGTCGGCCAGGCGGACCTCGCTGACATCCGGGTTCTGCAACAGATCATAGGCACAGGCCGAGCCCTGCAGCCCGGCGCCAAGGACGAGCATCCGCATGACGTGAGTCTCTCTGAAAAAGCGTCGTTTCGTGCAGTCCGGAAATTTACCCGGGCCGGGCGGTGCATGGTAGCCGCGAGGTTCACGCCGCGGCGTGTATTCCGGTCGCGCGCGCTCGTCTGGTTGCCCGCCGGCGCTGCCGGTACGTTCAGGACGCCATGAGCGACACGTCTCCACCTCCGGCCGCGGCGCGCCCGGGCCGGCTCCTGACCTCGGACGCCGAGATCTTCGACCTGCTGCGACGCGTGCACCGGATTGCCGTGCTCGGCATCAAGATCGCGGCCACCGGGAAGCCGGCGTACTACGTGCCCGAGCAGGTCCAGCGGGACGGCTACGAGATCGTCCCGGTGCCCGTGTACTACCCCGAGGCGACGGAAATCCTCGGCCAGCCCGTCTATCGCACCCTGGCGGCGATCCCCGGGCCGTTGGACCTCGTGAACGTCTTCCGGCGGCCGCACGACATCCCGCCGCACGTCGACGACATCCTCGCCAAGCGGCCGATGGCGGTGTGGATGCAGCTCGGCATCCGGCACGACGAGGCCGCCGGCCGCCTCACGGCGGCGGGGATCGACGTGGTGCAGGACCGCTGTCTGATGGTCGAGGTTGACCGGCTTCGCACGGCGGAGCGGAGCGCGGGCGGCGGGCCGGGGTAGCGTCGGCCGGCGCGCGAGGCGCGGGTCACTTCAGGTCCAGGACCACCTCGCCGCGTCGCGGGTTCAGCGTCCAGCGACGTCCGTTGAGCAGAGCCCTCCCCTCGGGCGACGCGATCGGCACCAGCCGCTCATTGATGATCAGCGCGATCCCGTCGCGGTCGGCGAGCGTCGGGATGCGTTCGCCGGGCCGGCGCTGGCCGATCCGCCCGCTCCGGCGGAGCACCACCGTGCCGGTCGGATCGAAGGTGGGCGCGAGCTGCCCCGCGACGTCGAGTCCCATCCGCGCCCGCCGCCACGCCGGCGAGCTGTCGGCGCCGACTCCCAGTGCCTCGAAGCGTGCCGGGACATTCATCAGCGTGTCGCTCCCGATGACGATCGTGCGGGCGACGCCGGCGTACATCCGCGGATTCCGTTCGGTGGTGGCGCGAAAGACCTTGATCCCTGGCCGGCGCACCCAGGCGCTGTCGAGCACCAGTCCGCTCAGGCCGGCCTCGATGGTCGCGGCCACCGTGTCGGCCCCGACGATCATCGTCAGGCGGCCGAGCACGGTGGCGTCGGCGGTATCGACGGCGAACGCCGCCGGCGCCGAGTCGGGGCCGGCGATGCCGGGCGCGCTGTCGGCCAGCCAGTCGGCGCGGGCCCGCTCGGCGTACGGGAGGGCCGTGCCCGGCAGCGAGGCCAGCGCGCGATAGTCGTTGAGCGTCACGTAGACCGGCGCGATCTCGGCCGCGACCAGGCGCGCCTCGGCGCCGAAGTAGCGCGCTTCCTCCGTGAGCACCGCGCCCACGCGCCAGGCGCCGCGCCGCGCCAGGTATTTCCCGAGCGCCAGCCGGGTGCGCGGATCGCGCGGCTCCAGCGCGGCGGCGTAGTAGTACACGGACTCGGCGGCGAAGACGCGGCCGGCGCGGAGCAGGTCGTCGGCGCGGGCGACCAGTCCCTGGGCGCCGGCCGCCGGCGCGGCCAGCGACAGGGCCAGGCCACCGGCCACGATGAGGATCCCGGAGCGGTGCGACACCGGTCAGCGCGCGGTGAACGCGGCGAGCAATTGCACGTCCGGGTCGAAGGTGACCTGCTTCGGCTCGTCAGGCACGTCGATCGGCAGGCTCAGGCGCGTCTCGCGCGTGGCGCCGATCTCGACCGTGGCCCGCCGGCGGGCGCCGCCCACGTCCGCGACCTCCACCGTGAGCGGGAAGCGATAGGGCGCGAAGCGCGCGCCCTGCGTCACCACGATCGTCAGGCGGTGGGTATGGACGTCCCAGCTCCAGGCGGTGGTGAGGTCGGCGAACCCCGGTCGCCGCAGCCACTGGTCGAAGAACCAGCCCAGCTCCCGTCCCGACGACGCCTCCAGCGCCCGCTCCAGGTCGTCGGTGGTGGCGTTGCCGTGCACGTGCGCCTTGTAGTAGTCCCGGATGCCGCGGAAGAACGCCGAGTCGCCCAGCATGCCCCGGAGCATGTGGAGCGTCCATCCACCCTTGGCGTAGCTGTTGGCGTTGAGCAGCTGCATGAGCTCCGTCTGCGCCGTGTCGATCACCGGCCGCTGAGCCACTTCCGGGGCGCGGACGATCTGGTCGCGCATCGCCGCCAGGTTCGCGCGGAAGGTGCTGTCGCCGAAGGCGTGCTGCTCCCACAGCTGGGCGAAATAGGTGGCGAACCCCTCCGAGAGCCAGAGGTGCGCCCAGTCACGCTCGGTCACCGCGTCGCCGAACCACTGATGGGCCGACTCGTGGGCGATCAGGTCGGGCTGCATGTCACGCCGCTGGAATCCCCGGCTGGTGTAGAAGATCGCGCTGGCGTTCTCCATCCCGCCGAAGATCGTCGATGACTGGACGTGGGCGAGCTTCTCGTACGGGAAGGGCGCGATCAGGCCGGCGAAGAAGTTCAGGATGTCGCCGGCGCGCGCGAACGGGCCGGGCAGGAAATCGCGGACACCAGGCGAGACGTAGACGCTCTGCGGGGCGCACCCCCCGGTCTCGTCCGGGATGCACGCCGACGGCCCGAGGTCGAGAAAGGCGAGCGGCGCCACCGCGATCACCATCAGGTAGGGCGGGATGGGGCGGGTCTCACGCCAGCGCGTGACAGTGCGCGGCAGCCCGCCCCCCGGCGGACTTCCTAACGGCGTTTCCTCGCGCAGCGTCCCGTTCGCCACCACCCGCCGGTCGCTCGGCGCGTTCACCGTCCAGCTCACCGTCGCCTTGTCCGACGGATGGTCCACGGCCGGAAACCAGTAGCGCGCGCGGGTGGGCCAGTTGTCGCCGAACGCCTGCCAACGGCCATCGCCGTCGGTGCTGATCACCAGCCCGTCGCGTACCACGCCGCCGTAGCGTACCGTCACCGCCAGCGTGTCATCGCCCCCGGACGGGAGCCGCACCCGCACCGTCGCGCCGTCGCGCCGGAACGGTGCCGGCCGGCCATCGACCAGCACGCCGTCCACCCGCATCGACACCAGGTCGAGCACCAGCGTGTCGAGCGGCTGGGTGCGTCGCACGCTGAGCGTCGCGCGTCCATGGATGGCGGACCCGGTGTCGGGGACCCAGATCGACAGGTCGTAGTCCAGCACGTCGACACCCGGGCGATACGCCGCCCGCCCGGCCGGGTCGCCGGGCCCGCGGTCGCGGGCCGACTGCCCCTTGACGGTCGCGGCCGCGAGCGCCAGCGCGGCCGCGGCCAGCGCACACCTGGCCAGCGGTCGCCGGATCACCGGCCGGTGGCCCCTGCCTTTCCTCCCGCGCCGGCCGCCCGCCAGACGTGGTAGATCTTGCCCGCGAAGTCGTCGGAGACGAGCAGTGAGCCATCCTTGTAGACGAGGATGTCGACTGGCCGCCCCCAGCGGTTGCCGTCGGCGGTCTGCCAGCCGGTGATGAAGTCCTCGGCGGCCACCGGTCGGTTGTCGCGGATCCGGATGCGGACCACCTTGGCGCCCGTGGGGACGTCGCGGTTCCACGACCCGTGGAAGGCGAGCACCGCGTCGCCGCGCCAGTCGTCCGGCAAGTTGGTCGCCTTCGCGAGAAAGGTAATACCTAACGGCGCCGAGTGGGCCTGCATCCGCAGCGCCGGCGGGATCGTCGACGCGCACCGGGCGCGGTCGTTGAACTCCGGGTTGGGCTCCCGGTCGTCGTGGCAGTACGGCCAGCCGTAGTCGCCGCCGTCGCGCAGGATGTTGATCTCGTCGGCCGGCAGGTTCTGGTGGTCCGGCTGGAGGTTGTCGCGCTCGTGCTGCGACACCCAGAGCTCGTTGGTCGCCGGGTCCACCGCCATCCCCACCGCGTTCCGCAGCCCCTTCGAGAACACCCGCCCGTTGGAGCCGTTCTCGTCGAACCGCATCACCGTCGCCCGCTGCGGATTCGACTCCTCGCAGATGTTGCACGACGAGCCGATCGACACGTACATCCCGCTGTCCGGGCCGAAGACGATCGTCCGGGTGATGTGGCCGCTGCCCCCCTCGTACGAGTTCACCGCCTGCGGCGAGCCGGTGGGGATCCCTTTCGCGTCGAGGGCGACGCGGACGACGCCGTTGGTGTTGGCGATGTACAGGTAGCCTTTGTGGAAGGCGAGCCCGTGCGGCCGGTTCAGGCCGCTCACCGCCACCATCGTGGACTCGGCGGCGCCGTCGCCGTTGGCATCCACCAGGCGGGTGACGGTGCCGTCGCCGGGCTGGCTCACGTAGACCGACCCGTCGGGCCCCAGGGTCATGAAGCGCCCGCCGCGGACCTGCGCGAAGTCGGCCACCGCGAAGCCCTGCGGCACGCGCAGCCGGCCGCCGTACGCGGGCACGCCGCGGTTCGGGTCGTAGTCCTGCGCCACGCTGCTCGACGACGAGCAGGCGGCCAGCGTCATCGCGAACCCCACCAGCGTCATCGCCTTCATCCCGGACCTCCTGATCCGTGTGTTCAACCGGCCGTCCCGCCATGGACGCCCGACAGAGCGGTCTCCGGCGCCGGCATCTGTCCCGCGCGACTGGCCAGCGCCTCTTCCTCGGCGCGGGCGATTTCCGTGTCCACCTCGCTCTCGATCGCCTCGAGCGAGGCTCGTGAGGCGCCTTCGGCCACCAGCCACTCCTCGAACAGCGCGACCGGGTCGCGCCGCCCCCACCGCCGGAAGGCCTCCTCTCCGAACGTCACCCGTGCTTCGGCCTCGTCGTGGGTGGCGTGCCCGCCCATCCGGAACGTCTCGGCCACCAGCAGCGCCGGCCCCTCGCCGCGGCGGCAGCGCTCCACCGCCAGCGCCGCCAGCGCCCAGGCGTCGAGGACATTGTTCCCGTCGAACACCCCGCCCCACATCCCGTACGCCCGCGGCCAGTCGGCGAACCCGGCGCCGCCGGCCGACAGGTGATGCTGGTCCAGCCTCGTCCCTAACGCCACCTGGTTGTTCTGGATGATGAAGATCGCCGGCACCCGGCGGACCGCCGCGAAGTTCAGGCCCTCGTGCGTCACCCCGGCCTTGGTGCTCCCATCCCCGATCCAGGTCATCGCCACCCGGTCGGTGCCGCGCGCCGCGAACGCCAGCGCGATCCCGGTCACCACCGGCACGATGTCGCCGACGTGTGAGATCGGTGGCAGGATGCCGCGGGACAGGTCGCCGTAGTGGCCGTCCCGCCCGCGCGACGGCCCGTCGCCGGTGCCCATGTAGGCCCGGAAGATGTCGGCGATCGGCATCCCCATCTCGTGGCAGGCGCCCGAATTCCTGATCATCGGGGCCACCACGTCGCCGCCCGGCCCGCCGCGCCGCAACGCGTGCACCGGCCCGATCGTCGCCGCCTCCTCCCCCGCCCCCAGCCACGCCTTGGAGATCACGCCCTGCCGCACGAACCGCTTGAGCGCGATATCCGACAGCCGGTTCCGGAGCAGGCCGCGGTACAGCGCCAGGTGGTCGTCACTCGTCAGGCGCTGCAGCACCCGACGGCGCTCGGTGTCGGCCGCCAGCGTGGCCCGGAACGCCGCCACCCCCGGCCCGGCGTCGGAATGCGGCGCGACGTACTCGGGCGGCTCGAAGGCGGCGTAGTGCTTCATGCGGGGAATGTCATGTCTGGTACGACAGGGAGCAAGCGAACCGCCGCGCGCCGCGGCAATCACTCTACTTCGTCGCGTCGCCCACGCCCGGGTTGGCCCGCTGCTCCAACGCGCCGAGGTACGCGTCGAGCGTCGCCGTGTAGCCGAACACGAACCGCGACAGGAACCGGAAGATCGGGTTGTACACCTCGCCCCGCTCGGTGATCGTCACCCGCGTCGCCCGGCCCGCACTCTCCGGCACCAGGTCGAACGTCCAGCTCCCCCCGAACGCCAGCTTCGTGTCGGAAATCCTCGACTGGAAGCGTGACGGCGGCACCCACTCCACCGCTTCGTACGCGATGTCCCCGTTCCGCCCGTGCTCGCGCCACGCCGGACGCCCCTGCTGGTCCGGCAGCCGCTCCACCGACGTGAGGTCCTTCCGCCACTGCGGCGCGGCGGTGAAGTCGGTGATGATCCGCCACACCGAGTCCGGCGGCACCGAGATCACGGCCGAGCGGGACGCCTCATGGTTCTGGGGCATCATCGCCCCGATCAGGGCCATGATTCCCACCAACGCGACGACGACGGCGATCGCGATGCCAAGCCACTTCATGGACACGCTCCTTGGTGCGTAGCCGGCCCGCCCCTCGCCCACGGCGGCGCCGGATCGCCAAAATACACCCGCCCACCGCACACCGGCGAGGGCTCCAGCGGCTCCGCGCTGGAACGATGCCCGACGTCCGCCGTACCACTAAACACCGTGCTCCCGAATTCCGTCGTGACTCCCTCCGGTCGCGCCGCCCGCCGCGGCCGCCCCGCCATCACCGGCCTGGCCTGTTGCGCCGCCGTGATGGCCAGCTCGCTGTCTCCGTATCGCGTGGCGGCGCAGGCCCCCAGCCGGCCGCCACTCGCGGCCAACGCCGGCATCCGCACCGCGGCGGCGCGGCCACCCCGGCCGGTTGAGTTCGCGGCCGGTCTGCATCTGGGTGGTCCGACGCGGGCCTCGGTGGCGCTCGGCGCGATGTGGGTGACGTGGCGAAGCGGCGAGGATCGCCGCGAAGGGCCGACGCTGATCGCCGAGCCGGGGCTTCGCGCCGGACGCGCCTCGCTCGCCTACTCGGCGTGGACCGGCAGGCTGGGCAGCGGCTATGTGGCGCGGGCGACGTTTCTGCGGACGTGGGCCGGAGCCCCGCACCGGAACTACGTCGGGCTCGAGGCACAGTTGGTTCCCATCTTCGGCTTCGGCCTTCGCGGCGGCGGCTTCATGCCGATCCAGTCCTCGATGTCGCCGCGCAAGCCGTTCTGGCTGCTCGACCTCAGCCTGGGACTCTGAGAGGCACGTGCGGCGTTGCGCACCGTGGTGGTGCGCGCGCATGTTCACTCGCCTCGCCGGCGACGCCTCACCCCGATCGCACACCGGCCGACGCCCTCCCCAGTTCATCCCCCCGGACCGCATTCGTGAGGTGACGCTCGTGCCTGGGCCCGTCTCCGTTCCGTCGCTTCGTCTCGCCATCCGGTCGGCCGCCGGTGCCCTGCTGATCGCTGCCGCGCCGCTGAGCGCCATCGCCCAGCAGGTCGACGCTCGCCTGTTCCAGGAAATGCGCTGGCGGATGATCGGCCCGTTCCGCGGGGGGCGGACGGTCGCGGCCACGGGAGTGCCGGGCCGGCCGGGCCTCTTCTACATCGGCGTCAACAATGGCGGGGTCTGGAAGTCGACCGACTTCGGCCACGTCTGGACGCCCATCTTCGATGACCAGCCCACCGGCTCGATCGGGGCGCTCGCGTTGGCGCCCTCGAACCCCAGCATCATCTATGTCGGGACGGGCGAGGGGCTCCAGCGCCCCGACCTGTCCACCGGCGACGGGATCTACAAGTCCATCGACGGTGGGAAGAGCTGGACCCACCTCGGACTCCACGACGGGCAGCAGATCGCCCAGATCATCGTCGACCCGCGCGATCCCGACCGGCTGTTCGTGGCCGTGCTTGGCCATCCCTACGGCCCTAACGATGAGCGGGGCGTCTACCGCTCCACTGACGGCGGCGCCTCGTTCCAGCGCGTCCTCTACCGCGATGAGAACACCGGCGCCTTCGAGCTGGCTTTCGATCCCGCCAATCCCCAGACGGTCTACGCCGACCTCTGGGCCGGCCGGCAGGCGCCGTGGGAAGTGGGGGGCTCGTGGAACGCCCCGGGAGCCGGGCTCTGGAAGTCGACCGATGGCGGCACCACCTGGCGCCAGCTTGCCGCCGGCCTGCCCACCGCCGACCAGGGGCTGGGGCGCATCGGATTCTGCGTCGCGCCCAGCGACCCCAACCGGCTCTACGCCACCGTCGACGCCCCGCAGCTCGGCGGCCTCTACCGCTCCGACGACGCCGGCGAGAGCTGGAAGCGGGTGAGCACCGAGCCCCGCCTCTGGGGCCGGGGCTCGGACTTCGCCGAGCTCAAGGTCGACCCGAAAAACGCGAACATCATCTACGACGCCAACGTCGCCACCTATCGCTCCACCGACGGCGGCTTCACCTGGACGGCGATCAAGGGCGCCCCCGGCGGCGACGACTACCACCGCCTCTGGATCAGCCCCGACGATTCCCGGATCATCCTGATCGCCAGCGACCAGGGCGCGACCATGACGGTGAACGGCGGCGAGACCTGGTCGTCGTGGTACAACCAGCCCACCGCCCAGTTCTATCACGTGATCACCGATGACCAGTTCCCCTACTGGGTGTACGGCGGCCAGCAGGAGAGCGGGTCGGTGGGCATCCGCAGCCGAGGCGACGACGGCGCGATCACCTTCCGCGACTGGCGCCCGGTGGGCGTGGAGGAGTACGGCTACGTCGCCCCCGATCCCCGCAACCCGGACATCATCTACGGCGGCAAGGCGACCCGCTACGATCGCACCACCGGCGACGTCCAGAACATCGCCCCCGAAGTCCTGCGCTCCGGGAAGTACCGGTTCGTCCGCACCATGCCGATCCTCTTCTCGCCGGTCGACCCGCGCATCCTCTACCTCGCCTCCAACGTGCTGTTCGTGACCACCAGCGGCGGCCAGAGCTGGGACGTCATCTCGCCCGACCTCACCCGCGAGCGCTACGACCTGCCGAAGAACGTCGGCACGTTCGCCACGCTCGATCCCGAGAAGGGAAAGCACCGCGGCGTCATCTACGCGGTGGCGCCATCGCGGTTCACCACCGGCACCATCTGGGCGGGCACCGACGACGGGCTGATCCACCTCACCCGGGATGGCGGAAAGAGCTGGACGAACATCACTCCCCCGCAGCTCGTCCCGTGGGCCAAGGTCTCCCAGCTCGACGCCTCGCACTTCGACGACAACACCGTCTATGCGGCGGTGAACACCTTCCGCCTCGACGACCTGCGCCCGCACATCTGGCGCACTCACGACGGCGGCAGGACCTGGACGGAGATCGTCGCCGGCCTGCCTGACGGCGCGATCGTCAACACCGTCCGCGAAGACCCGGAGCGGCGGGGGCTCCTGTTCGCCGGTACCGAGCGCGCGGTCTCCGTCTCGTTCGACGACGGCGACCACTGGCAGTCGCTGCGCCTCAACATGCCCGCCACCTCCATCCGCGACCTCGTCATCCACCATGACGACATCGTCGTCGGCACGCACGGCCGGTCGTTCTGGATCCTGGACGACATCACGCCGCTGCGGCAGATCGATGCCTCGGTCGCACGCTCGGAAGCGGTCCTCTTCCGGCCGCAGGTCGCGGTGCGCGTCATGCGAAGCCGGAACACCGACACACCCCTCCCGCCGGAGGAGCCCGCCGGACAGAATCCGCCTGACGGCGCCATCCTCGACTACTGGCTCGCCAGCCCGTCGCAGGGGGTGGTGACGCTCGAGATCGCCGACGACCGGGGCCGGGTGGTGCGTCGCTACGCGAGCGACGACCAGCCGCTGCCGGTGAACGCGCGCGAGCTGCAGATCCCCACTTACTGGATCCGTCCGCCACGGACGTTGTCCGCGCAGGCCGGCATGCACCGCTTCGTCTGGGACCTGCACGAAGCCCCGCCCGACGCGCTCAGCCACGAGTATCCCATCTCGGCGATCGTCCACGACACGCCGCGCGAGCCGCTGGGCCCGGTCGTGGCGCCTGGCGAGTACGTGGTGAAGCTGACGGTGGGGTCGGCGGTGTACACGCAGCCGCTCACCGTGAAGATGGACCCCCGGGTGCGCACGCCGGCGGCGGCGCTGGCACGCACCTACGCGCTGGCCCGCGCCATGGCGGACGGGATGTCGCGCGAGTACGGCGCGCTGCAGCGGGTGCGGGTGCTGCGCGCCGGCCTGAAGGCGCTCGGCGAGCGCACCCCGGCGCCCTCCGGCGCGCTCGGCGATTCGATCGCCGCGCTGGATGCGCGCGCGGCCGCGCTCGAGACCGGCGCCGGCGCCCCGCCCGGCAGCCGCAACCTGACCGGGCTCAACGGCGAGCTGGCCGGCGTGCTCGACGTCCTGGCCGGCAGCGACGCGGTGCCCACCACCCAGGCGGTGGCCGCCGCCGACTTGCTCACCCGGGCCACGGCCGAGCTGCTGGCGCGCTGGGAATCGATGCGGTCCGTGGACGTGGCGGCGCTCAACGCCCAGCTGCGCCAGGCCGGCCAGCCGCCGATCGCGCCGTGAGCCCCGCTGCCGGCGGTCACCAGGCGGCGGCCGTCATCCGGCTCGCCACGTCGGACGTCGACATCGACCGCTGCTGGCCGGTCATGGTGCAACTGCTCCCGGCGCTGCCCCGGGGCTCGTTCGTCTCCACCGTGCGCCGGATGGAGCGCGAGGGCTACCGGCTCGCCCTTCTCGAAGACGGCGGCGCGGTGCGCGCGGTGGCCGGTTACCGGGTGATGGAGATGCTCGCCTACGGGCGCCACATGTACGTCGACAACCTGGTGACCGACGAGGCGTCGCGGTCACAGGGCTACGGTGACGCGATCTTCGACTGGCTGATGGCCGAGGCCCGGCGTGACGGGTGCCGGCACCTGCACCTGGATTCCGGCACGCACCGCGCCGCCGCGCACCGCTTCTACTTCCGCAGGCGGATGGCGATCGCCGACTACCACTTCACGTTGTCGCTACCGGCCGAAGATCTTCCCTAACAGCCCGCCGCCCTCGCCGCTCCCCTGCCCGTCGGCGCCGGCCGCGACGGCCAGCGCTTGCGCGAACTCCACCGCCGTCTGGTACCGGTCGTCGGCGTTCCGCTCCATCCCCTTGAGGAGCACCTTCTCCACCGCCGCCGGATAGTTCAGCTCCGGGCGGATCTTCCGGATCGGCGTCGGGTCGCTCCGCAGGCGGGCGATCATCATCTCCTGCTGGGTGCGTCCCTCGAACGGGAGCTTCCCGGTCAGCATCTCGAACGTCATCAGCGACAGCGAGTAGATGTCGGTCCGGGCATCGAGCGGCTTGCCGCGCAGCTGCTCGGGGCTCATGAATTCGGGCGTCCCGAGGATGATCCCGGTGGCCGTCAGTTTCTCGAGCTCGGCGCCGGCCTTGCGCTCCTTGGCCAGCCCGAAGTCCATCACCACCGCGTACTCCTCCCCCTCCATGTTCTTGCAGATCATCACGTTTTCGGGCTTCAGGTCGCGGTGGATGATCTTGAGCTCGTGGGCCACCCGCAGGCCGGCCGCCATCTCGCTGACGAACTTCACCGTCTGCGCCAGCGCTACGTGACCCATGCGGTGGTTGCGGTCGGAGAGGATCTCGCCCTCCACAAACGGCATCACCACGTACACCAGTCCGTCCTCGGTCTCGCCCAGCCGCATGATGTGGCAGACGTTCGGGTGGGCGAGCCGGATCCCCAGCCCTGCCTCACGGCGCAACCGCGCCATCGCGTTCTTGTCCTTCGACAGCGCCGGCGACAGCACCTTGATCGCGTAGCGGACGCCTGACGCGACATCCTGCGCCAGGTAGACGAACGACATCCCGCCCTCGCCCACCTTCTTCACGATTTTGTACCGGCCCTCCAGCACCTCGCCCACCAGATTCGCGTGGGTCAGCTTCTTGCCGGCCGGTGCCGCGTCGCCGCCGCGCGGCGCGGTGGGGCGCGCGGCGCCGGCCGGCGCGCCGGGCGCCGCCGCCGCAGCCGGCTTCGCGGGCGCGCCCGGTTTGGGGGGCGGCGGCGTCATGAACGCCCCCGTGCGCCCGTCGGTGAGTGGCGGCGGCGCCGCCGGCGCCGCCGGCGCCGCCGCGCCCGCCTGCAGCCGGGTGCCGTCTTTCGTGCAGAACTTCGCCTCGGCCGGATAGACCGTACCGCAAGCTGGACACCGCATGCTCATGTGACCGTCTCTCCCGTATCCCGTTATTCGCGCGCCGGTGTCTCCGGCTCCGTCAGGTCCGCACCTTGTTCCGGCCGTCCGCCTTGGCCCGATACAACGCGGCATCGGCCCGGGCAAACAGATCTTCCACCGACTCCAGCTTCGGCGAGGGATAGGACGCCACGCCGATGCTGGCCGTGAGCCGGAGTCCCATCCCCGACGACTCAAACGTCTGCTGTTCGATGCGTTCGCGCAAACGCTCGGCGAACGCCACCCCGCCCTGCTCCGACGTCTCGGGGAGCACCACCACGAACTCCTCGCCGCCGTACCGGGCCACGAAGTCGACGCTCCGCACGCCGTTCAGGAGGAGCGCGGCCATCTCGCGCAGCACGTCGTCGCCCACCAGGTGGCCGTGGGTGTCGTTGATCCTCTTGAAGTGATCCAGGTCGACCATCAGCAGGGTGATCACCGAATCGTACCGTCGCGCGCGGTCCAGCTCGGCCGCCAGCCGGTCGGTGAGCGCCCGCCGGTTGAGCACCTGGGTGAGCGGGTCGGTCTGGGCCAGTGCCTCCAGGCGGATGTTGTCGGCCTTGGTGGTCTCGATCACCTGGGCCCGCTCGATCGCCGCCACCGCCGCCTTGATGACCGCATCGGCGAAGCCCACGTCCTCCATGGTCAGCGGCGGCTCGTCGCCGGTGCGGCGGAGGAAGAACACACCGGCCGGCAGCTGCCCTAACGTGAATGGCAGGGCGATCACCGACCGGATCGTCACCCGCACCCCCTCCCGCTCCCACGTCTTCCGGATCTCCGCGTAGAGCGGGCTGGTCCGCACGTCCTCGATCAGCACCGGCTGCCCGTGGTCGAGCGCCGCCTTGATCTCCGGGTAGCGCTCGAGCTGGATCTCGAGGTTGCGCAGCGAGGGGTTCTCGAACGCCGTCGCCACGATGCCGTTCCGGTCGCCGGGCTTGGCCAGGATCACCGAGCAGTGCGAGATGTTCAGTGCCCGCGCCACCCGTCGCGCCAGGATGTGGTAGATCTCGTCCGACGACAGGTCGCCGGTGACTTCGTGGAGGATGTCCACCAGCTTGCGCCGGCTCTCGGCCTCCTCCCACGCCCGGATCAGCTCCTCTTCCGTCGACCGCAGCGCGTCGCGCGCCGAGCGCAACACCGCGCGCATCCGCAGCTGCGCCTGGATCCGCGCCAGCAGCTCGCGCACCCGGAACGGCTTCCGGATGAAGTCGGCGGCGCCCAGCCCCAGCGTCTTGACGGTCGCGTCTTCCGGCGGCAGCGACGACACCATCAGGATCGGCAGGTCGCGCCAGCGGTCGTCGGACTTGATCCGCTCCAGGAGCTGGAATCCGTCCGCGTCAGGCATCACCACGTCGAGCAGCACCAGGTCCGGCGTCCGCAACTCCAGCTGTTCCAGCAGCGCCTGTCCGCCCTGGGCGGCCACGACATCGTAGCCGTGCTCCTTGAGCACCCACGTCATGGTCTGGAGGATTGCCGGGTCGTCGTCCGCCACGAGGATGCGCGAACTAGCCATCGCGGCCCTCCCCGCCGTCTCCCGTCCCCAACACCGCCAGCAGGCCCGGCCAGTCCAGGTTGCCGCCGCTCAGGATCGCGACCGTCCGGCCGGCCGGCTTCGCCACTCCCTCGAGCAGCGCCGCCACCGTGATCGCCCCGCTCGGCTCCACCACCAGCTTGGCGCGCTCCAGCACGAACCGCATCGCCCGCCGCAGCGCCGCGTCGTCCACCGTCACCACCTCGTCGATGTACGACTGGTGATGCGCGAACGGAATCTCGCCGACCTTCACCGCCAGCAGGCCATCGGCCAGGCTCGCGGTGTGGTCGAGCAGCACCGGATGGCCGGCCGCGCGCGCGCGGGTGAGCTTGGGCGCGCCAGCCGGCTCCACGCCGATCACCCGGGCGGTGGGCACCAGCGCCTTGATCGCGGTCGCCACCCCGGCGCTCAGCCCCCCGCCGCCCACCTGGACCAGCACCGTCCCCACGTCAGGCAGGTCCTCGGCGATCTCCAGTCCCACCGTCCCCTGCCCGGAGATGATCGTCGGGTCATCGTACGGGGGCACCATCGTGCTCCCCTCGGCGCGCATCAGTTCCAGCGCCTTCTGCATCCGGTGCTCGGTGGTGGTGCCGGCCAGCACCACCCGGGCACCGAGCCGTTCCGCGCCGCCGCGCTTGGCGGCGGTGACCGTCGTCGGCATCACCACCGTGGCCGGCACGCCGAACAGCTTCGCGGCCAGCGCCACCGCCTGCCCGTGGTTGCCTGACGATGGTGCGATCACCCCACGGGCGCGCGCCGACGCGCTCAGCCGCGAGATGAACGTGTAGGCGCCGCGGAACTTGAACGACCCGCCGCGCTGCAGCATCTCCGGCTTCAGGAATGCCGGCGCGCCGATGCGCTCCGACAGCGCCTCGCACGGGAGGAGCGGCGTACGCACCGCCACCTCCCGGAGTCCGCGGGCCGCCTCCCGGATCGCCTCCAGCGCCACCAGCGGGCGCGACTCCACCGCCGTCACGCGCTGATCCGGTTGCGGCCCGAGGACTTCGCCTTGTACAGGCTCCGGTCGGCCTCTTCGAGGAGGTAGTCCGGCGTGACGTTGTCGGTGCCGCGGGCCAGCGCCACGCCCACCGAGATCGTCACCTGCAGCGCCGCCTCGTCGCCGCCGAACATGTGCTCGTCCACGTGCCGGCGCAGCCGCTCGGCGAACGTCGTCGCCCCCTGCCATCCCGTGTCCGGCAGCAGAATCATGAACTCGTCTCCCCCCAGCCGCGCGACCGCGTCGCTCTCCCGCGCCGTGTGCTTCATGATCTGCGCCAGCTCCACCAGCACCATGTCGCCGATCGGGTGTCCGTAGGTGTCGTTGATCGGCTTGAACTTGTCCAGGTCGATCGCCAGCAGCGCCAGCATCGCGTCCCGCCGTTTGGCGATCCGCCACTCGCGCGACAGCCGCGCCTCGAACGCCCGCCGGTTCAGGCACCCGGTGAGCGGGTCGGTGCCGATCAGCTCGATCAGCCGGTGCCGCATCGAGTCCACGCTCCGCGCCAGCAGCGTCAGGTCATCGGGGCGCTTGTCCTTGTCGGTGTCGTAGCTCCCCACCAGGTCGCCGATCTCCACCCGCTTGCAGAACACCCGCAGCTTGTTCAGCCGGTCGCGGAACCGGCCGAAGGTGAACAGCAGCACGCCGCCCACCAGCAGGAACGTCGCGAGGTTGAACGAGACCGTGGTCACCGTCGGGCGCACGCCGGACACCCACGGCGGCAGCACGAACGAGCCCATCGCGTACACGCCCATCGTCACCAGCCACGCCCAGACTCCCGCCCCCATCCCGAAGTAGAAGACGGTCAACTGCAGCACCAGGAACCCGAGGAGCAGGATCCGGTGGAACTGCGCCGGCGGCGTGCTGAAGTAGACGAGCGACGACATCATCGCCATGTCGAAGCCGAGGACCACCGCCGGCAGGCTGGGTGGAATCCCCTTCGGCGAGCCGTGCTTGAGGAACCAGGCGGTGAGGCCGTTGAAGAACAGGTAGATCGCCGCCACCACCATGATCGGCACCCACGTCCGCGGCATCGCCCCCTGCGACAGGAGGAGCAGCGAGCCGGCCGCGGCGGTGCCGGCGGCCGCGTAGCGGATGAAGCGCTGCCAGAGGATGACCTCGCGCTGCAGCTCCATGCTGTCCTGCCGGAGCGCGTCGGCCAGCTGGTGGAACGTCGCCGACAGCTCGCGCGAGTTCTCGGCCGCGTGCATCGACGGGCGCGGCATGGCCGGGGGCGTCGGCACGGCGCCGGACAGTGGCGGCGGAGCCGGAGGGGCGGGAGGAACGGAGGGTGCTGGAGTCGTCACGCCTGCACTCGGGCCGTCCGGAGCTGATGGCGCATGTGGGCGAAAAGGTACCACGCGCCGGGAAGAGCGTAAACTGTTCCCGGCGCGGCTCTCAGTACACTACTCGACCTCGGGGGTTGACTCGACCGGCTCGTCCCCTCCACCGCCGCCCCCCACGTCGTCGGTCGCCGCGCCGATGACGTCACCCTCATCCCGGTCTTCCGACACCACCCGCGCCACCGCCGTCACCAGGTCGCCCGGATCGAGCTGGACGAGCTTGACGCCCTGGGCGTTGCGGCCGGTGACCCGGACCTGTGCCACCGACGAGCGGATGGTGACGCCGTGCTTGGTGATCAGCATGACCTCGTCCTCGGGCAGGACTTCCATCAGCTTCACGACATCGCCCGTCTTCTCGGTGCGGTTCACGGTGATGATTCCCTTGCCGCCGCGGCGCTGCACCCGGTACTCGTCGATGTGCGAGCACTTGCCCATCCCCTTCTCGGTGACCACCAGGAGGGTGGCGTCGCGCTTGATCACCACCATCCCCACCACCCGGTCATCCTCGCGAAGCTCCACGCCCTTCACCCCGGTGGTGTCGCGGCCCATCTCGCGCGCGTCGCTCTCGTGGAAGCGGACCGACAGCCCGTGCTTGGTGGCCAGGACGATGTCGTTCGTCCCGCTGGTGATCTGGACGTCGATCAGCTCGTCGCCCTCGTCGATCTTGATCGCCTTGATCCCCGACGCGCGCGGGTTCGCGTACTCGGTGAGGCGCGTCTTCTTCACGGTGCCGAGCTTGGTGCAGAACAGCAGGCACTGTTCGCCGGGGCCGCCTTCCTTGGTCAGGTCGCGCACCGGCACCATTGACGAGATGTGCGTGTCCGGCGTGACGTTGATCAGGTTGACGATCGGTTTCCCCTTCGCCGCCCGGCCGGCCTGGGGAATCTCGTACACCTTGAGCCAGTAGCAGCGCCCGTCGTCGGTGAAGAAGAGGATGTAGTCGTGGGTCGAGGCGATGAACAGCCGCTCGATGAAATCCTCTTCCTTCAGGTCGGCGCCGTTCAGTCCGCGTCCCCCGCGCCGCTGCCGGCGGTAGGTGGAGATCGACGTCCGCTTGATGTAGCCGGAGTGCGAGATCGTGACCACCATGTCCTCTTCGGCGATCAGGTCCTCGATCGTGAACTCTTCCTGGTCGCTGGTGATCTCCGTGCGGCGTTCGTCGCCGTACGTCTCGGCGATCCGGCTCAGCTCCTCCTTCAGCAGCTTCATGCGCTTGGCCTTGGAGTCGAGCAGCGCCTTGAGGTCCTTGATCTCGGCCCGGACCTCCTTCAGCTCGGCCTCCAGCTTCTCGATCTCGAGCCCGGTCAGCCGCGCCAGGCGCATGTTGAGGATCGCTTCGGCCTGCTTCTCGCTCAGCTTGAAGCGCTTCTGCAGCTGGGCACTCGCCTGCGGCGTGTCCTCCGACTTGCGGATGACCTTGATCACCTCGTCGATGTTGTCGACGGCGATCTTGAGCCCCTCCAGGATGTGCTCGCGCTCCTGCGCCTTGTCGAGGTCGAACTGCGTGCGCCGGACGATCACTTCGTGCCGGTGGGCGATGTAGTGCTCCAGGATCTCCTTGATGCCCATGACCTTCGGCACCAGCTGGCCGGTATTCGAGTCCGGCACGAGCGCCAGGTTGATCACCCCGAAGGTCGCCTGCATCGCGGTGTGCTTGTACAACTGGTTGAGCACCACCCGCGGGATCGCGTCGCGCTTGAGCTCGATCACGATCCGCATCCCGTCGCGGTCCGACTCGTCGCGGAGGTCCGAGATCCCGTCGATCCGCTTGTCACGCACCAGGTCGGCGATGTTCGCCACCAGGTTCGCCTTGTTCACCTGGTAGGGGATCTCGGTCACCACGATCTGCGACTTGTTCGCCGATTCCTTCTCCTCGATCACCGCCCGCGCGCGCATGACGATCTTGCCGCGGCCCGTCTCCTGGTACTCGCGGATCCCCTCGCGCCCGTAGATGTAGGCGCCGGTGGGGAAGTCGGGGCCGAGGACGATCTTGCGCAGGTCCGACGTCGCCAGGTCGGGATCATCGACCAGCGCGATCACCGCCGCGATCACCTCGCGCAGGTTGTGGGGCGGGATGTTGGTCGCCATGCCGACCGCGATGCCCGACGATCCGTTCACGAGCAGGTTCGGGATGCCGCTGGGCAGGACCTTCGGCTCCTGCAGGCGGTCGTCGAAGTTGGGGGCGAACCCGACGGTGTTCTTGTCGATGTCCGCCAGCATCTCGATCGCGATCCGCGTGAGGCGCGCCTCGGTGTATCGATAGGCGGCCGCCGGGTCCCCGTCCACCGACCCGAAGTTCCCCTGCCCGTCCACCAGCGGATAACGCAGCGAGAAGTCCTGCACCATGCGCACCAGCGCGTCGTAGACCGAGGAATCGCCGTGCGGGTGGTACTTGCCCAGGACGTCGCCCACCACCGTCGCCGATTTCTTGTACGGGCGGCCCGGCACCAGGCCCAACTCGTTCATCGCGTACAGCACGCGCCGATGCACCGGCTTCAGCCCGTCGCGCACATCCGGCAGCGCGCGCGAGACGATCACGCTCATCGAATAGTTGATGAACGATTCCTTGATCTCGTCTTCGATCAGGCGCGGGAGAATCCGTTCGCGGTTGTTCGGAGCGGTCATGCTCGGCGGGGACTGGGAATCGGAATGGCGCCGCGGCGATCAGGGCTGCGGCAAGCGGGTGAAATATAACCGAAAGGCGGCCGTAACTCAAACGGTATTGCACCGGATAAAACGTTGTTTGGCATGATGTTACATGGCTGGGCTGATGTCCGTATCACCCCCGTCCCCGCTCTCGCGTCGGCAAGCAAGAAAACGGGCGAGGATTTCTCCTCGCCCGCCTGCACCCCGCTCCCCGCATCCGAGTCCGCTCCCTGCCCTATCCCCATGTCCTGGCGATCACCACCAGCCGCCACTCGTCGTTCACGCGGTGGAAAATGTACGACGCGCCGCCCCCGCCAGAGCCCATCTGCAGCACCGCCCGCCGTTCCGTGGGGCGGTTCACCGCGACCACGGCGTAGTCCTGCCAGACGACCGACGCGCGGATCCGCGTGTACGTGAAGATCTCATCGTGGTTCTTGCCGACCGCCGCGAAGAACGCGTCGCGCGCCGCCCTGAGCCCTTCCTCTCCGAAGTAGATCGTCCCGCGTACGCCCAGGAGTGCCGGCGGCTGGAAGTTCCGCACCATCGGGATCACGAAGGTCGCCGTGTCGAACGGAAGGTACGACTCGCACTTTCCCGTGGCGGGATTGCGGAACTCCCCCGACAGGCCGGTGGCGATCGTCCGCTTCTCTGGAACGCCGCTGTCCACGTCCCACAGGGGCCGCACCGCGCCGACTTCCCAGGAAATCACCAGCCGGAACAGGTCGTGCATCTCCGGGGCATCGACCGAGCCGTCGATGCCCCGGGAAATCACCAGCCGCTCCAGGCGGTCAATGTCGTTCTCCACCTGCTGGCGCCCGCGTTTCGACGTGTCGGTGAACGTCCGCAGCGACCCCGGATTGCACGCGTCGGAGTCGAATTCGGTGAGTTCGGACGCACGCAGGATCCGGCGGCGCAGGGCGTCCGCCATCAGATGGTAGCGAATTTCCTCCGAGTCGTCCTTCGAAACCCATTCTGCCCGGGCGGGCGCGGCGCTGGTCGCCGGGGCATCGGCCGGCCGCGCGCCCGCCGAGCTCGCCGTGGCGGCCGGCACCGCCGGGGTGGGCGATGCGGCCGGCTGGGCGGTCGAAGCCGGTCCACCCGCGCAACCAGCGAGAACAAAGGACAGCAGAGCGGGCCGCAGCAGCGCGGTTCGCACGAGAACCTCCAATGTGTCTGTGTCAGTGAGGGGGAATTCTATACCAGCGTCACCGGCGCGTGCCAGCGCCAGGCTCAGCGCTGTGGGGGCGCGTCGGTCGTGACGTCGGAGTCGGTTTCGGCCCGCTCGGCCTGGCGCGTCTCCCGCTCGATCGTCTCGCGCTCGGTCCGGTAGCGCTCGTACCAGCCCCGGGTGATCTCGCCGGCCAGCTCCCGGTTGCCCAGCCCGAAGGCGAGCGCCAGCGCCAGCGCGATCGCGCCGAACAGGATGGCGAACGCCGTCGTGACGATGTTCGTGGCGATCCCCAGTTCCTGTAGCGCCATGAAGACGGCCAGCATGATCACGCCCCCGCGCCCCACCCGGGCGAGCGTGGTCCCGCCGTGAATCGCGCCCGCCGACACCGTGATCAGCGTCCCCACGAATCCACCCAGCACGATACCGACGATCACGATCACGATCGCCGCGATCAGGCTCGGCAGGTAACTCACCAGCTCGGAGACGTTCGTCAGCGACTCCAGGCCCAGCGCGCTCCCGGCCAGCAGGAGCACGGCGAACATCACCAGCCAGAACATCAGCTTCCCCGCCACCCGCGTCGGGTTGACGTGCGAGCCCGAGCGCTCCATTGCCTGGATCACTCCGCCGTGGGCGAGGAGCGCGTTCAGGCGCAGGCGCCGCAGCCCCCGCTCGGTCAGCCGCTCCACCAGCTTGGCCAGCAGGTAGCCCGCGAACAGGACCACCATCGCGCCGATCAGCGCCAGCAGCACCTGGCCCAGCTGGGCGAAGCTCTGTCGCAACCGTTCCTCGAGGGACATGGCCGGCCCGGCGATTCAGAAGGAGACGTGCAGCACCGGGAACCTCCCCGACAGTCCTGCGGCCGCCAGGGCGAGCCCCGCCGGAGTGAATTCCACTCGTGAGGCGCTGCGCCGCGCATCCGGCTCCGACGGGAACAGCCGCTCGCTGAGCGCCACGCCGCCCACCGCACCGAGCGTGCCCATCGTCACCGCCAGCACGTCGTTGTTCCGGTTGCGCGACGTGAGCACGAACACGCCCGCGCCCATCAGGCCGCCGGCCACCGCCCCCAGTCCGATGGTGGCGGCCGCCGGACGCGTGTGATCGATGCGGCGCACCAGCAGCCGGTCGCCGGCCACGACGCCCACCAGGAATCCGGAGGTGAGCGTGTACGCGGTGGTCGACTCGCTCGGGTCGTTGCCGACGATGAACGCGCTCGACGCCAGCGCACCGATCGCGCCGGTGACCCACATCGTGTGGACGTCGCCGCCAGTGACGTCGTACGGCGCCCGCCGGGCGTACCACGCGCCAAGCGGATAGCCGGTCAGCCCCACTCCCACCAGCAACCCCGCCTGGCTCTTCGTGAGGTACTCATCGCCCTGGGCGTTGGTCCCGTAGTGCGGCCTGATGAGCGCGAATGTCACCAGCGCCGCCACGTCCGAGCCGAATCCCGAGGCGGTGGCCTCGCCATCGTTCATGCCGCGCCCCGCCCAGAGACCCAGCCCGGTGCCCGCCAGCCCGCCGGCGAACGCCGCGGCGGCCTGTCCTCGCGTGCGTCCGCCTACCGCGTACACCAGCCCCGTGCCCGCCAGGGTGCCGCGCAGCGCCGCGTGCGTCGCCAGCTGGTTCATCGGCTGCGACACCACGATGTCGCGGGACAGCTCCGAGGCGCCGAAGAAGGTGCCCCCGGCCACCAGCAGGTACGTGGCCGCGCGCCCCGCATCATCGGTCGTCATCGCGGTCGCGGCCAGCGGGCCGTAGAGCACGAGCCCCAGCACCGTCTGGTTCCGAATGAACGCCGACCGCGCCACCGTGTCGAGGGTGCGCCGGGCCGCGTGGCCCACCTGTTTCTCCACCTCCTCCTCCACCGTCGGCGGCAGGGTGCTGGTCCGGGTCCGCAGGTAGTCCCGGTCGCTCGCGGTAAGGGCGTAGCGCTCCACCGAGCCGCCACGGCGCGTCACCACCAGCACGAACGCGCCATCTCCCAGCGCATAGAGCCGCGCCTGCGCGTAGTCCCCGGTCACTCGCCAGGCGGGCGGGATGAGGCCGAGCTTCGCGGCGATCGCCGGCGTGATGGCCATCACCCGGCCGGCGCTGTCGAAGGGCTGCGGCGTCTCGACGGCCTGGGCGCGGGCCGGAGACGTGGACGCGGCGGCCAAGGCCGCGGCTGCGAGCGCGGAGAGGGTGAGTCGTTTGATCACGACGGACCGGGGAGGAAGGGTGGACGCCGCCGGCGCGCGGCGCCGAGGCACGCGCGCCGTCACAAGATACACGATCGGCCCGCGCGGGGGGTCGTCGGGTGTACGCCGCTGCCCCGCTTCAGTTCCGCGTTCCCCGCTTCACGTCGAAGAGCGCGCTGCGGTGGCACCCGGAACAAATCAGCCATTCGCGCCGCCGCGAGTAGCCCAGCCCGAACGATCCGCCCCCGATCGGCCGGCCGGTCATTGTCCCGCCGCACCGCGGGCAGCGCACGGCGCCGCCGGCGGCGAAGGCCTCGCGGATCGCCCGCTGCTCGTCGGCGCTGAACTGCGCCGGGTCATCCGCCGGCCCCTCGCCACCGGCTCGCGTCACATCGACTCCAGCTTCCCGCGAATCCACGCCGGAATGGGAATCGTCGCGTGCGTCTCGTAGTCGTACATCACCTGGACCGTGTGCCCCTCCGCCACCACCCGCTCATCGCGCGCGTCGAGCAGGCGGTACGCCCAGACCCACGCCTTGGTACGCACCTCGCGCGTGGTGATGTCGATCGCCAGCGGCTCGTCGATCCGCGCCTGGCTCACGAACTTCACGAACGCCTCGGCCACGATGAACGGAAAGTCTCCGCTCTGCCCGAAGACCTCCACCCAGGTGCGGTGGCGCGCGATCTCGAAGTACGTGAGGAACACCGCGTTGTTGACGTGTCCCTTTGTGTCGTAGTCGTTGTAGCGCGTGGCGAGGTCGAAACGCATCGGGGGGAGGGAGGGAGGAAGGGAGGGAGGAAGGGAGGGAGGGAGGGAGGAGGGAGGGAGGAGAGCGAGGGGAGGGGGCAAGCGCTGTTGCACCCTCTGCTCACTGGTCCCCCACCTTGATCACCACTTTCCCGAACTGCTCGCCCGACTGCAGGCGCTCGAAGGCGGCGCGCCCGTCCGCGAGCGCGAAGACGGAATCGACCGGCGGCGTGAGGCGTCCCTCGCGGAATTCGCTGGTAATTGCATCGAACTCCTCGTCGTTCCCCATCGTCGAACCCATCAGCGTCCACTGATTCCAGAACAGCCGCCGGACGTCGGTCTCGAGCACGTGTCCGGAGGTTCCGCCGCACGTCACCAGGCGGCCGCGCTTGCCCAGCGCCATCAGCGACTGTTTCCAGGTGGCCTGCCCGACGTTGTCGAGTACCACGTCCACGCCGCGCTTTCCGGTGCGGGCCCGGATCTCGCGGGCGACGTCCATGGTCCGGTGGTTCAGGGTTTCGTCCGCTCCCATCGCCCGCGCCCGCTCGAGCTTCCGATCACTGCCGGATGTCACCCACACGCGCGCGCCGCGCATCTTCGCGATCTGCAGCGACGCCAGCGCCACTCCGCCGCCGATCCCCCAGATCAGCACGTCCTCGCCCGCCTGGAGCCGCGCTTTCGACACGATCATCCGCCATGCGGTGAGCGTCGCCAGCGGGTACCCCGCCGCCCGCGTCATGTCGGCCGTCGCCGGAATGGCCCGCACGTTGGCCGCGGGCACCACGATGAACTCGGCGATCGTGCCGGGGTGATGCTCGCCCAGGAGGCCGTAGTTCAGGCACATTGGGTGGTCGCCCACCAGACAGTACCGGCACGTCCGGTCGCTGATGCCGGGATTGAGGATGACGGTGTCGCCCACGTTGATCGACCGGACGTCCTCTCCCACCGCATCGATCACGCCGGCGCCGTCGCCACCCATGACCCACGGCGGGACGATCGTCACCCCCGGGAGTCCGCTCACGACGAAGAGGTCCAGATGATTGAGGGCGGCGGCCGCGATCCGCACCCGCACGTCGCCCGGCGACCGCAACGCGGGCACCGGCAGGTCGTCACGCACCTCGAGTTGTTCCAGGCCACCGTGGGTCGAGATCGTCAGCGCTCGCACAGGATGTCGGGACCGTTATATTGTGGATCGGGTCGGGAGACCCGCCGCGCGCCGCGCAGTCGGACGCGCTCCCCTGCCCTCTGGCCGCTCACGCCACCAACGCCCCCCCGGAACCAGCCGCATGATCTCGATCAAGGTACCTCCGCTCGGAGAGTCGATCGTCGAAGCGACGGTCTCCCGATGGACGAGGAAGGAGGGCGACGCGGTGGCCCAGGGCGAGACCCTGGTCGAGTTGGAGACGGACAAGATTACGGTGGAAGTGCCGGCGCTCAAAGCCGGCGTGCTGAGCCGCCGCCTCCGCCGCGAGGGTGACGTGGTGAAAGTCGACGAGGCGCTGGGCGAGCTGGATGACACCGCGGCGGTGCCGGCCAGCGCGATCGCGGCCGCGCCGGCGGCATCGAGGGGGGTCGCCGTTCCGGTGGCCGCGGCCGCCGCGGCCGCCGCCGACCTGATGGCGAAAGTCTCACCGGCGGCCCAGCGACTCGCCGCCGAGGAGAAGGTCGAGCTGGCCGCGGTCAGTGGGTCCGCCCGTGGCGGCGTGATCACCAAGGCGGATGTCGCCGAAGCGATTGCCCATCGGTCGCAGACACCGGCCGGCGGCGTCGCGCCTCGCGCCGTGGCGGTGCCGCCGGTCGCGCCCGCCGCGCCGGCACCCGTCCCCGCCGCGCCGGCCTTCCCGGTGGCCGTGCCGCACGCGCACGACGGCGCCCGCGAGTCCCGGGAGAAGATGACGACGCGCCGCAAGCGCATCGCCGAGAACCTGCTGCAGTCGCAGCAGGCCACCGCGCACCTGACCACGTTCAACGAAGTCGACATGTCGGCGGTCAGTGCCCTTCGCAACCGGCTGCGCGAGCGGGTGGAGAAGGAGCACGGAGTGAAGCTGACGTTCATGCCGTTCTTCATCCGCGCCGCCTGCATGGCGCTGAAGAGCCATCCGGTGGTCAACGCCCAGGTCGACGGCGACTCGATCATCTACAAGCACTACGTCAACATGGGGATCGCGGTCGCCAGCGAGCAGGGCCTGGTGGTGCCGAACATCAAGGATACGCACGCCAAGGGGATGGTCGAGATCACGCGCGAGATGGGGGCGCTGGCCAAGCGCGCCCGTGAAGGCAAGCTGATGATGGACGACCTCACCGGCGGCACCTTCACGATCACCAACGGCGGCGTCTTCGGCTCCCTCCTCTCCACGCCTATCCTGAACTTCCCGCAGGTCGGGATTCTCGGGCTCCACAAGATCCAGGATCGCCCGATGGCGGTCGACGGCCGGGTGGAAGTCCGCCCGATGATGTACGTCGCGCTCACCTACGACCACCGCATCATCGATGGCCAGCAGGCGGTGCTCTTCCTGGTGCGCATCAAGGAACTCATGGAAGATCCCGCTTCCATGCTGATCGAGTAACGGCTGCGGTGGCGCGGCGGTGCGACGGGCCCGGCGGTTTCGCCGGGCCCGTCGTGCATCCCGGTAAACCCTTTTGCCGGTTCCGGCATCTCATCCTGTGAACAGCGGGGGCAGTCAGGCGGGCGCGGACGCGCCCAGAGACAGATCTGGAGTCAACGATGTTACAGTCCACTTTCGATCCCATTGCGCTGGCCCGGGCCGCCATGAGCGGCGCGCTCGCCGGCGGATTCACCTTCGTGCGGAACGGCATGTCGTCCGTGCCGGTGCGGCTCCTCGAGGCCAGTTCGGCGACCGTCGTGCTGCTGATCGGCCCGTACGACGAGCCGACGGTGGGAGGGCGCGCCGTCACAGTGATCGAGGCCCGGATCCGCGGCGATGCGCTGGTCGGCGGGTACGTCACCCGCCCCGAAAGCCGGCGCCAGGATGTGGCGATGGGCGTCGCCGAACGCGGTACGTTCGAGGCCATGGCGGCCTGAATCAGCCGGGGACGGAGCGCCGTCCGCGGACGTGCCGCAGCGGGTGTGGTCGCCATTCGGGACCACACCCGCTAGTTTTTTTTCGCACACGCCCCCTTCGTCCACGAGTCCATGGCTTCTGCTCCCCCCGTCCAGAAGGTCGACGTCGCCATCCTCGGCGGCGGGCCCGGCGGATACGTGGCCGCGATCCGCGCGGCCCAGCTCGGCCTTTCCACCGTCTGCGTCGAGAAGGACCGGACCCTGGGCGGCACCTGCGTGAACATCGGCTGCATCCCCTCCAAGGCGCTGCTCGAATCGTCCGAGCACTACGAATTCACCCGGCATCACGCGGCCGAGCACGGCGTGGTGGTGGGCGACGTGCAGCTCGACCTGGCGACGATGATGAAACGCAAGACCGACGTCGTCGCCCAGAACACCAGGGGAGTGGAGTTTCTCTTCCGGAAGAACAAGGTCACCTGGGCCAGGGGAACCGGTACCCTGCGCCCCGGCAACACCATCGAGGTGGCCGGCGCCGAGGGGACCACGACCTGGCAGGCCAGGCACGTGATCATCGCCACGGGGTCGGTCCCGGTGGAGCTGCCCTTCCTGAAGTTCGACGAGGAGCGGGTCGTCTCGAATGACGGCGCGCTGCGGCTGAAGGAGGTGCCGAAACACCTCATCGTGATCGGCGGCGGCGTGATCGGACTCGAGCTGGGCTCCGTCTGGCGGCGGCTGGGCGCGACCGTCACGGTCGTCGAGCTGATGCCGACCATCCTCCCCGGCAGCGACGAAGACGTGATCAAGGAGGCCGAGCGCACCTTCCGGAAGCAGGGGCTGGACCTCCGGCCGGGGACGCGCGTGACCGGCGCCTCACGCGATGGCGATACCGTGCGCGTCGAGATCGAGCGGGGCGGCAAGACCGAGACGCTGAGCGCTGACTGCGTGCTCGTATCGGTGGGACGCAAGCCCTCGTTGGGCGGTGTCGACGCGGCCGCGCTCGGCATCCGGACCGGCACTCGCGGCGAGATCGTCGTGGACGATGGGATGCGAACCAGCGTCCCGGGCATCTTCGCCATCGGCGATGTCGTCGGCGGGAAGCTCCTCGCCCACAAGGCGGAAGAGGAGGGCGTGGTGGCGGCCGAGGTGATCGCCGGCAAGCCCGCCCGCATGCACTACCGGTCCATCCCCTCGGTGGTCTACACCTGGCCGGAGATCGCATCGGTCGGACTTGCCGAGCATGAGGTCAAGGCGACGGGGCGCGCGTACAAGGTGGGCCGGTTCCCGTTCTCGGCCAACGGACGCGCGCGCACCGCCGGCGACGCCACCGGCTTCGTCAAGTTGATCGCCGACGCGTCCACCGACGAACTGCTCGGCGCCCACCTCATCGGGCCGAACGTGTCGGAGTTGGTGGCGGAGATCGTGCTGGCCTTCGAGTATCGCGCGTCGTCCGAGGACATTGGCATCACGATCCACGCGCACCCCACGCTCTCCGAGGCCACCCGGGAGGCGGCGCTGGGGGTGCTGGGCCGGGCGGTGCACGCGTGACGTCGCCTCACGGCGAGTCCGACGACCAGCGGGCGGTCGACGGGCGGCATCAGGCACCGCCGGCGCCGGTCGCACTGGACCCGGCCGATGTCGCGGGGGCGGCCGAGCTGATCGCCGTGGCGTTCGGTGAGAGCCCGTACGCCGAGCTGCCGCGGTGGGCGCTGAGCCAGGCCGCACGGGGCGGGAACGCCGAGTACCAGGCGCTGGTGGCGCGCCTCGGCGAGGGGCGGCAGGTGGCCGCGGTGGTGGTGTTCGGGCTGGCGGACGGCGCCGAAGCCGCGGGAACGCTGTACGCGCTGGCCGCGTCGTCGCCGGAGCTCGGCCGCGCCCTGGCCGATGAGGCCGCGCGGATCATGCGCGCGGGCGGGGCGCGGTTCCTGATGTGCGAAATCGCCGATGACCCGGTGCTCGATCGGCTCTCGCGCCTGCTGCTCCAGGCAGGATTCGTCGAGGAGTCGCGGGTTCCCGACCTCTATCGCGACGGCGTGGCGCTGCGCTTCCTGCGGCGGGAGCTGGGGGCGGCGCCGGACGAGGCTGGCGCGGCCGGCTGACTCGTCAGGCGGCGGCCCGGGGCGGTTCGCTCTCGCCCCAGGTGGCGGCCGCGGCCTCGAACGCCTCGAAGACATCGGGCCGCCACCACGACCGGCAGCTCCGCATTTCCGCCATCGCCTGCTCACGGGTCATCGCTGCCCGGTAGCTCCGCGTGGTCGTCATCGCATCGTAGACGTCGGCGATGCAGATGATCTGCGCGTGGAGCGGGATCTCGTCGCCGCGCAGCCGGTCGGGATAGCCGGTGCCATCGTACTTCTCGTGGTGCCAGCGGATGATCGGCTTGATGTCCCACGGGAATTCGACCGACGCGAGGAGCTCGACGCCGTAGACCGGGTGCTGGGCCATGATCTCCCGCTCCTCCTGCGTCAGCCGCCCGGGCTTGTTCAGGATCTCGTGCGGGATCCGGATCTTGCCGACGTCGTGCAGGTAGGCGCCCAGCCGGATGGTCGTGAGCTCGGCTTCGTCGAGCCCCATCCGGCGCGCCACCGCCTCCGACCAGCGGGCCACCCGCTCGCAGTGCCCATGGGTGTAGGTATCGCTGGATTCGATCGACTCGCCCCAGTCGCGCACGATGGTGAGGTAGGTGCCCTCGAGCACCTCCATCCGGCGCGCCACGTCGGTCAGGTCGACGCGCGCCTCGAGGCGCCGGAACAGGCGGTGTGACGTGTTGAGGAGCTTGAGTGAGTCCTGGTTGCGCCCCAGCGACTGGTAGAGCAGCGCGAGCTCCCGCGACGCCTCCGCCTCGCACAGGAGCGATTCAGACTGCCCGGCCATCTCGATCGCCGCGCGCAGCCGCGCCTCGGCCAGAGCCGGCCGCCCGGTTTCGCGGTAGATCACCCCCAGCACTCGGTAGGCATCGGGCTTGAACCGCTGCGCGCCCAGCTGGTCGAA
This sequence comes from Gemmatimonadaceae bacterium, assembly GCA_041483735.1. Taxonomy (GTDB): domain Bacteria; phylum Gemmatimonadota; class Gemmatimonadetes; order Gemmatimonadales; family Gemmatimonadaceae; genus JBGPGH01. The sequence goes on from JBGPGH010000005.1 coordinate 130,618, forward strand.
CATGCGGAGCGCCTCTTCGGCGTTGTGCCGCGCCTGCTCGAAGTGCTGCCGGGCCACCAGGACCTCGGTGTGATTCAGCAGGCAGAGCGCGCGCAGACTGACGTCGCCCACCGATTCGGCGATCTCCAGGCTCCGCCGGAAGTACGAATCCGCCTCGTCCCAGCGCTGCAGGTCCGAGCTCAGCATCCCCAGGTTGTGGAAGGCGATCGCGCAGCCGTTCGCGTTGTCCGAGATCCTGAACGACGCCAGCGCCCGCTCGTAGTGCTCGAGCGCGGACCCCGCGTCCCCGTGGATGGTCGTGACGATGCCGAGGTTCTGCTCGATCCGGCCGGTCAGGTCCGGGCTGCAGGCGCCGCGCGCGAGGGCGCGCGCGAACAGCGTCCGCGCCGACTCGCAGTCGCCGCGCTCGAGCCGGAACCCGCCGAGCGCGTTCAGCGCCTCGGCAGCGAGCACGTCATCGTGGATGGCGTCGGCGACCTCGTGGCTCCGCTCGCAGAGCGCATCCGCATCCGCCGCCTCGTGCCGCCGGTGGTGCGCCACGCCCAGGCGCCGCAGCGCCTCCGCGAGCAGCCGCCGGGCTCCCTCCTCCTCGGCGGCGCGCACCGCCGAGCGATAGGCGTCGATCGCCTCACCCAGGCGGCCCGCACGGTCATGCTCGCGCCCCTCCTGCAGGAACGCGCTGCCGCGCCCACCACCGGTAAGCGCGACCGGTGCGGGCGAGGCAGCTGGCGTGTACGGTCGCTCGCTCATCGACGGCTAGTAGGCGACGGCGTAGCTCGAGAAGTGGCGGACCGACCCCGTGACCCGCTGGTGCAGCAGGTCGGGCAGCGACGGGAGCACCTCGAGGATCGTCTCGCGTTCGTCGATGTACACCACCCGCGTCACCAGCCACGAAAGCACGCCGCAGTCGCGGTAGCTCAGCGTCACGTACGCCGCACGGTTGAAGCGCAGCCCCGCCGGGCTGAACTCGACGCGCACGCGGTTCCCGGCCGGCGCCACCGCGGTGATCGTGACCTCGGAGTCCAGCGCGCCGGCCGGCACGAAGAACGAGTGCGCGCCCACGGTGATCTGTCCGCCGGCACGCCCGATCGTCTTCGTGGCCGACGCGGCCTGGGTCACGTTGCACGAAAGCAGTGACAGGCCCAGCGATCGGGTGAGGCCGTCGACGTCGCCGAGGAGTGAGGCGTTGGCGCGCGGCGCATCCGAGCGCGGAGCGGTGATGACCCCATCGCGCCCGCAGCTCACCACGACGGCGAGCGAGGCGACGGCGACGAGGATAAGAAGGCGACGAGTCGTCTTCATGACAGTGTCCCGCGTGTCGGGTTCAGGTTCTCAATGTCCTGCCGGCACAGCTCGGATCGGGCGTCTCCGAATCGGAGGCCTTGAGGCAGCCAGCGAGGACGTGGTTCTTCCTGAGAACCTCCCAATGCAAGGCACGGGCCTCGATAAGAGATTTCTAAGATATTGTGGGAAAAAGACTTACTGGACGCGCTCCGGCTCACCCATGATAGAGCGGACAGGATGACCGAGACAGCCGGACAGACAGTCCGGATGTCGGACGTCGAAATCGCCTCGCGTCAGGGGGCGCGGAAACGCAGCGTCCTGAGACGGTAGCCGTCGGCGTTCGAGCTGTCGGCGCCGAAGGGCACCGTGACCGCGCAGCGCGTGCCTGATTCCCCGCACACCGGGTGGATCGCATCGTCGAGCACACGCCATTCCCGCGGGCCGTCGATCGTCACCGCATACGAGGCCCCGGCTCGCCCTTCGAGCGTGAGCAGGTACTCCCCCTGGCGCAGGCGCTCCTCGACAATTCGCGCGGCATGTGACCGGTCGCCGATGCGGGGCGGATCGGGGGCCAGCCAGGCGCTCCATCCGCCCGAGTAGCTGACCGTGATCGTCTCGCGCTCGCACACCGCGACACTCGCCCGCGCATGCACGTCGCCGGGAGTGGTGTCGACGACAAAGGAGAGCGGCCCGCCGCCATCGCCGCGGCTCACCGACGTCACCGTGGCGCCGAGCGGGAGCGCCGGCGAGAAGGTCACGTCGAGGGGGGTGGCCGCGGACGCGCGCCGCACCGTCGCACGGACCATCCCCGGCCCGCGCTCGAAGTCGACACTCACCCGGTCCGCGCCCACGCGCAGCTGGCGCAGCGAGGCGTTCCCCCAGTCCGGCGGCAGGTGCGGTGCCAGGGTCAGGCGGCGCGCCGGCGCGTCGACGTCGACGCCGAACAGTCCGCGCACGAGCGGCGTGAGGACCATCGATGTCGCGAAGAACTGCTGCGGCACCGCGGTGTCGAGCGGCTTGTAGAGCCGCCCCGACAGCACCTCGGGGTTGAAGCCGCGTGCCTCGTCGAAGCCGGTGCGCGCGATCGCCTCGAGCGCGAAGCGGCCGGCGGCGGCGTTGTGGTAGCGGTACTCGGCCAGCGCGACCCAGCCGGTCACGAACGGCCAGACGGCGCCGTTGTTGTAGTGCAGCGGATCGAACAGCGTGCTGGACGCCGACAGCGGACGGGCGCCCCAGTCGGTCATGATCCCGGAGCCGGCCAGTCGCGAGGCCATCTCGGCGCCGCGGTCCCGGTCGAACACGTCGAACGACATCGCCGTCGCCGGCCAGGCGGTGAGGTTCTCGTTCACCTGGCCCCGCTCGAGAATCGCGAACGCGTATTGGCGGAGGCCCGGCAGCCACAGCTTCGACTCGAGCGTGGCGAGCGCCTTCGTGCGGATCGCCCGCGCCTCGGCGGCGGTCCGCGGCTCACCCATCGCTTCGGCCATCCGCGCGAACCGGTCGAGGGAGGCGATCCAGACGCCGCCCAGGTAGACGTCGGACACAATCCCGATCTGCAGGTCGCCGACCTCCAGCGCGCCGGCGCCGGCCGACGTGTTTTCCATCAGGCCGTCGCCATCGGTGTCGGTGCGCCTGGACCACTCCCAGGCTTTCTTGAGGTTAGGCCACAGTTCGCGCACCAGCGCCGTGTCGCCGCTCGCCCGCCAGTACTCCCCGAACGCGAGAATCCAGAAGGGCGTCGTGTCGCCGTGGTAAAAGGCGTACGGATAAGCACCGAACCAGTCGATCTTTCCCGCGCCCTGCGAGATCTCGTGGGTGATCTTGCCGTCGGCGCGCTGGTATTTCGCGAAGAAGCGGAAGGCGCCATCGCGGGCGAGGTCGAACTGGCCCGCGGCGCTCATCGCGAAGGAGTTGATCGACGCGTCGCCGCCGAAGAACCAGCCGAAGCCCGGCCGGTCGCTCGAGGCGCCGGACAGCCCATAGCCGGCCACCAGCCCGCAGCCGAGATCCGGATTGCAGACCATCGCGTCGTCGAGGTTGACCTTCGCCCACTCCACGGCCCGGTCGAGCGCCGGATCGGGGGTCGCGATCGACAGGGTCGACAGCCGGATGGAATCGGCGTGCTGCTGGCGCCGCCGCCACTCGCGCTCGGCCGCGCCCGGCGCCGAGAGGCGCGCGTAGAGCGCGCGTACCGAATCGCGCGGCATCTCGCCGCCGGCCAGGACGATGGGGATGAACGCGACGTCGAGGTTGACGTTGTGGCCGGGCGGTTCGCCGAGCCGGGGCTCGGTGTAGCGCTCTCCCGCACCGCCGACACCGATGACGAATTCCGGCGGCGCGGCGGCGAGCATGTGGGCCGGCACGTCGGACGCCCGGGTCACCGCCGGTGATCCGAGCAGGGCGTTGATCCGGCGGCGGCTTTCCGAGAAGAGGAAGGCGCGCGCCTCGGCGTTCCAGACCAGGTACTGGCCGCCCAGCGCGGCCGGCCAGGCGTAGTGCACGTCGGGGACGAAGGTGGCCACGATCTCCATGGGGCGCACCGCCTGGACCTCGAGCAGCATGATCACCGCGGGCTGATCGAGCACGGCGAAGATGTGCTGGCGGACGGTGAACGTTTCGTACGCGTACTCGATGGTGACGCCCTCCGGGCGCACGGTGACGTGGCGGGCGACGTCGCGGCCGGCGATCGGCGTGCTGTACTTGGGGACCCGGAACGCGAGCTGGAAGTCGTGCAGCCACTTGATGGGCCAGCTCCAGATCTCGAATCGTCCGTCCTCGCTGCCCATCGCGATCGAGCGCCGTCCGACCGCCGCGAGGTAGACGCCGGGGCGCGCGTCCCCGGTGAGCGCGATCGGCGAGTCGCCGAGGGAGAAGCGCTTCACGGTGGACGAGTCCTGCGCCGCCGCGGCGGCGGAGGTGACGAGCAGGGCGAGTGCGATGAGCGCGGGGCCGGAAGAGCGGCGGCGCGCGGCGGCGCGTGGAGTGGTGGCGGTAGCCATGCGGCGGTCCGCATCCGGGAGGGGGAGCGCTGAATGTGCGTCCCTGCCCCGCACAACAAAAGAGCCGGCCCCCGAAGGAGCCGGCTCAGAGTCCAGCGCTGGCGATCGCCTACGGGTTGCGGAGGGCCGCGCCCAGGACGACGCCCACCGCCAGGAGGCTGGCGGCGCCAACGATCATCGTCGCCGGTGTGACGACCACGCGGCGCTGCCACCAGACTTCCGGCGCGCGCGGCGCGGTACGGGGGAGCGCGTCCATGATCGCCTTCTGGACGTGCGCCGGCGTCCGCATGCGGCGGCGCTCTTCGACTTCGGCGTTGATCCGGTTCCAGAACTCTACATGACGCACCGTCTCTCCCTGGCGCACCGCCGTTTCGCTGGCGTCGCCGTCGAGCCACTCTTGAATCGTCGCCGGAGTCCGATCCAGCCCGATCGGGACCTCGCGGTCCGTCAGCGGCTGCGACTTGGGCGGCGTCTGGCGGGTGCGATGGTACATGGCATCATCGCGGCCGCCGTGCACGTTCAGGTCATCGAGCATTAGGCGTACTTCTCCTCTAGCAGCACCTGGAGCGCCTCACGTGCGCGATGGACGCGCATCTTCAGAGCTCCAACCGTGGTCCCCAGCAGGTCCGCCATCTCCTCGTACGAGCGCCCTTCCACGTGCTTCATGATGAAGGCCTCGCGCAACGACGGCGCGAGCGCCGCCAGCGCGTCATCGAGGTCGCCTCGCAACTCCGTCCGGTCGAGCTCCTCTTCCGGGGTCGAGTACGCCGAGGGCTGGTCATCCTCGTCGTAACTGAGATGCGTGCGGCGGATGTTCTTCAGCCAATCCTTGCAGCCGTTCGCCACGATCCGGAAGAGCCAGGCATCGAAGCGTCCGCGCACCTCGGCGAGGTGCTGGTACGCCTTGATGAACGACATCTGGAGAATGTCCTCCGCGACGTCGGGACTGCCGGTCATGCCCAACGCATGACGATACAACGCATCGCTGTAGCGCGAGATCAGGATCGCGAACCCGTCCCGACTGCCCGCCAGGACGCGATTGATGATCTGCTGATCCGAGTCCAGCGGCTGCTCGGTTTCCGTGACCTGCACCGTCGATTTCACAGTGACAGGATAACCGGATTTCTGTCCTCTCGACAGTCCCGGAAGCGCGGCGACAGGCAGAGCGATGCTCGTCACGTGAATTGGACGACCGGCGTGTGGAGAAGTAACGGGCCGGCGCCCCCCCTCCGGACCCGGCAGGGCCGCTACCGCAATCGGGCGTAGAACAGGTACTCCCGGACCTCGTCCCCCCGGTACCGGCGGCCGGGGCCATCGGAGTCGGATCGGTAGCGACGGTACGAGTGGCCGAATCGGCGAACCCGGCCCTCCGCCGAGGCCGCCTGCAGCGCGTCCCGGAGCTCCCGGGCCGGGAGAATGCCCTCCGAGTTGTAGCTCACCAGGACGTGACGGGCGCCGGTGGCGGCCAGCAACTCCTTCAGCTCACGCCCGACGGTGCGCGAGGAGCACCACGGACTGCGCTGATGTCCCGGCGCCTCCACCGGCAATCCGGTCTTGCCGCGGAGTGTCGGGGGCACGTCGAACCAGCCGCGCGCGATCAGCTCCGGCACGTGGTAGTAGCCGGCGTACTGGCGTCCGTTGTACGGGGGATCGAGATAGAGGAGATCGATCGGACCGGCCTGGCGGGCCACTGCCGCGGCGTCGGCCAGGTTCGCGGACGCCCCGAGCGCGCCGCGCACGGGGGGCTCGGGGGTAATGGTCAGCGGCCGGAGCGCGTTCGGCTGCCATCGCTTCATCCACGCGGCGTAGACGCCGGCGGTGTTGGCGACGCGATCGGCGCCCTCGAGGAGCGCGGCAAGGAGGAGGTAGTACGCCTCGTCGGAGATGAGGCCGCCGGTGCGCCAGCGGTGGAGCGCGGCGCGCACGGCGTCGATCCGGCGCGCGTTGTCGTCGGTGAAGTACATGCGGCCGCCGGCCGGCGCGAAGTGGCCGGTCACGAAGCCGGTCTCCGGCTCCAGCTCCCGTGCCAGATAGTCGCCGACCGCCTCCAGGCGGTGGCGGCCGGCCGTGTTGGCGGACGCGCGGCGACGCCCCAGCGCCTGCCGCACCGCCGGATCCGCGGCCGCCAGGTCAGCGAACGACGGCGTGCGCGACGCCACGACGTAGGCGCGCTGCAGGACGTAGGAGTACGTCATCACATCGCTCGAGAGAACGCGCCAGCCGTCGAGCTTGAGCGCCCGTCCCACCGCGGCCGTCCCGGCGAAGGCATCGTGGGCGACGCCCGGCGCGATCCCCAGCCGCCGCAGCGTGCCGCGGATGAAGGGGAGGAGGCGCGTCTTGTTGCCGATGTAGCGCATGGATGCACGCGAGGGCGAGGCGGAAGCCTCGCCCTCGCGGTGGGATCGACGAGCGGGTCAGTCGCGCCGGGTGGTCACTGGCAGAGCTGAGCGGGACTGAGCACCTGCACGGGCCGCGTGGGGATGGCGAAACCGTATTTCGCGTTCAGGGCCTTGGCGGCTTCGTTGGCGACGAGACGATGCCCGTAGCTGGTGGGGTGGACGCCATCGAGGCTGGTGTACTGGCCGAAGGGGTAGTTGCAGGCGAGCAGCTGCTGGATGTTGAAGGGCACGTTCAACGACCGCACGGTCGCGAGCAGGGCGTTGAGGTCGAGGTACGCGAAGCCGTTGGCCGTCGCGAGCTGACGGATGTGCGCATCCATGGCGTTGACCGAGTCGGTGATGAACTGGACGTCGGCCGGTGTCAGGATGAAGTCCTGCGTTCCGGGGACGTCGGCGCAGCTGAAGACCGGCTTGGGCTGGCCCAGGCCGGCAGCCTGCGCCGCCGCACCGGCGGTGAGGAGCACCTTCTGGGGCGTGAAGATGAGGTTGTCGGCGGCGGTGGTCGCGCAGTTGCTGCTGAGCGTGATGTAGAAGGCGTTGAACGTGAGGCTGTCGACGACGGAGCTGAAGATCTCGCTGCCCTTTCGCATCGAGGGAATCGAGGTGATGTTCACGGCGCCGGTGAGGAGCGCCTTGGCGCCCGATGCCTTGACGCTGTCGATGATCTTGTCGTACTGCGCGTAGAAGGTGGCCGGGGTGACGATCGTGAACGGCGCGGGCGTCGTGTAGTCGGTGGTGGGGATGACGATCCCGCTCACGGTGCCCAGGACCTCATTGGCGCCCAACTCCACCGAGACGAGCGTGGGGCGCTCCGAGAGCATCGCGGTTACCTGCGTCTGCGTGGGGCGGAGGACCAGCGGATAGAGCTGGCGCGCCTGGCGCTGGCTTCCGGTCGGGACGGGCGGCGTCGCCGCGGCGATCTGCGGCGTGATGTTCAGCGCCGAGAAGGCGGTGGCCCCATCGAGCGCGACGTTCTGGGTCGGCGGGGTGATGCCGGGCAGGAGGCCCGCGCAGGTGGTGTCGCCCTGCGTCACCGAGCGGCCGCTGAGGCGGCGGCTGAACTGGAGCGGCGCGACGAGCGGGACGCGACAGCCGGGGACGCGGAGGAGCGGCTCGGTGAACGGCATGTAGGCCTGCGCGGCGAGGAGGGCGGTCCACGCCCTGGCCTGCGTCGTGTAGATGATGCCGTCGGACTGCGTGCCCATGCTCACGCTGGTCCCCACCGCCACATAACGCTGGAACGACTCGCTGCCCGCGGGGCCGGAAGTCGTGGCGACACTGTCCTGACAAGCCGTCAATGCGAGTGCCGCCAGTGCACCCGAGGCAAGCGCCCATCTGCGCGTCATAGGAACTCCGTCAAGGTGGATCCGTGGACCGATCGCCCCGGCTCCCGGAGAAACCGGGGCGCAAGGCCCAGTTAGTATACGCCGTCCATTTGGGGTGCGCGAGAGGGGTTCACGGGCCGCCGGACGCGTCGCCAAAGGCCGCCCATCCCAGGGCACGCACGCTCGCGCCGTGCTCGTCGAGCCGCGGCGGCGGCAGCCGCACGGTGCCCGGTACGCTCGGCGCCACACCGGTGAGCGCGGAGCTCTCGACCGCGGCCAGCGCCTCGGGCACGCTCTTCACCAGGCCACAGGGCACGCCGGCCCGGTCGAGCGCGGCGATCCAGTCGAGCGCGGGACGGCCGCGCACGTGCGCGGCGATCGCGGCCACCACGCGCCCCCGGTGCGCGAGACGGCCCGCGTTGGTCGCGAGTTGCTCGTCATCGGCGAGCGCGGAGAGGGGCGCGCCGAGCGCCCGGACGCAGGCGCGCCACTGTGCATCACTGCCGACGGCGATCACGATCGGCCGGTCAGCGGCGTCGAAGAGCTGATACGGAACCAGATTCGCATGGGCGTTTCCCCAGCGCCGGGCATCGTGGCCGGAGACGAGCACGTTCTGGGCGACGTTGATGAGGGCCGCGGCGGCGCTGTCCGCCAGGGAAATCACGATCCGCCGGTCGGACGCCGGCGCGGATCCGCGGCCGGCGAGCGCCGCCAGGATCGCGATCGCGGCGTCCTTGCCGGCGATGACGTCGGCGAGGGCAACGCCCACCTTCATCGGCGCGCCGGACTCTTCGCCGGTGATCGCCATCCAGCCCCGCTCGGCCTGGACCACGAAGTCGTAGCCCGGGCGCGCGCTGTGGATGCCGAACCCGGTGATGGTGCACCAGATCAGATCGTCGCGCGCGGCGAGGAAGCGCGCCGGATCGAGGCCGCGTCGCTCGAGCGTGCCGGGTCGGAAATTGTCGACGACGACGTCGGCGCCGGTGATGAGGCGCTCGATGAGCTCACGATCTGCCGACGCATCCAGGTCGGCCGCGACGCTGAGCTTGTTGCGATTGATGCTGAGGTAATAGGCGCTCTCGCCGCGCGCATCGAACGGCGGTCCCCAGCTCCGGGTCTCGTCGCCGCCGTCGGGTCGCTCGACCTTGATGACGTCGGCGCCGAGATCGCCGAGCATCATGGTGCACAGCGGACCGGCCAGCACTCTGGAGAGGTCGAGGACGCGAGTCCCTGTTATCATTGAACTGTTATGATAGAGTGTCTATTATGGCGCTATAGAGTCGCATATAACTTAGCAGAGATGACTGAGAACCCTGGCCTTCAACGGTTCTTGAGGTGGCTTGCGCAGCCTCCGAATAATCATATACTTACCGCGTTCGCTAACCTGCTTCACGCCGGCCGCCGGTCAAGTATCCCGCCGCCGGTGCCGATGTTACACCGACCGGAGGAACGCCACGACGGCATCGCCGGACGTGCGCACCGATATATGACCGACAAGACACCCACCGCCGAGGTGAAGATCGTCGCGCCCGAAGTCGCCGCGCCGGCGATTCCTCCCAAGCGAGGACCAGGTCATCGCGGCGCCGATGTCCGCGACACGGTCGCGGAGATGGCGGCCAAGGCCCACGAGATCAGCCTCGAGGCCGGCAGCAAGATGGCGGCGGCGATGAAGGAAGTCGTCAGCGCCGCCGCCGGCATCACCACGTTCGCCGTGGAGAGCGCCCGCGACCTGGTGCAGTACATGGTCCGGCGCGGACAGATGACGCAGGATGAGGCGGACAAGCTGATTCGTGAGGCGGAGGCCGCGAACGCCCGGCGCCCGAAGAGCGTCGCCAAGGTCGATGGCAAGGCCGCGGGCCGGAAGCCCGCCGCCAAGGTCGCGCACCACGCGAAGCCGAAAGCGAAGGCCAAGGCGCACACGCCAAAGAAGAAACCGGCCAAAGCGAAGAAACGGTAGCGACGGGAGAATCACCGGCGGCCGTCGCGGGAGCCCCCTCCCGCGACGGCCGCTTGCCGTTAGTATCTGCGGGGCCCGCCTCAACGAGGACGCATCGTGATTCGCTCACTCCAGGGCGCGCGCGCCGCGCTCGCCTTCACCCTCGCGGCCGTGACCGCGGCGGCGTGCGTGCGCGTCGCCGTCCAGCGCCAGCCCGCGAGCGGCGCCGCCAATGCCGCCATCCACCGCGAGATCGAGTTGATGATGTCGGCCTCGGCGGCAGCCTGGAACCGCGGCGACCTGGACCTGTTCGTCTCGGACTACCTCCCCGGGCAGGGCACGACGTTCATCGGGCGCCGCGGCGTGCTGCGAGGCGTGGACGCGATCCGCGCCAACTACGCCGCGCGGTTCGCGCCCGGCGGGCAGCGCGATTCCCTGCACTTCGAGCAGATGGAGGTCGACGAGCTGGCGCCCAACGTCGCCAACGTCATCGCCTGGTACGTGCTGCAGCGCGGCGACTCGGTGACCGCGCGCGGCCCCACGTCGCTGGTGATGCGAAAGATGAACGGCCGGTGGCGGATCGTGCACGACCACTCCAGCTGAGCAGTGCAGTCGCTCACCGCCCGCGCACCCACGCGCATCGACTTCGGCGGCGGCTGGACCGATGTCCCGCCCTATCCGGAGGAGCGCGGCGGGTTCGTGTGCAACCTGGCGATCGGGCGACACACTACGGTGCGCTTACGGGCGCATCGAACGAGGAACGAGGAACGAGGAGAAGGACACCGCGAATCCGTTGAGGTGCGCGGTGATCATGAGGCCGACCCGCGCCTGGCGCGGGCATCGGCGCATCGCGCCGGCGTGACGGACGTCGCGATCGCGATCAGCAATGACTTCCCCGTTGGCGCGGGGCTGGGTGGTTCGTCGGCGGCGGGGGTCGCGCTGGCCGGCGCGTTCGGGGAGTGGACGGGACGGTCGCTGCGCGGTGCGGCGCTGGCCGAGTGGAGCCGCGCGGTGGAAGCCGAGGACCTCGGGATCGCGGGCGGCTTCCAGGATCACTACGCCGCGGCGTTCGGCGGAGCGCTGGGATTGCGGTTCGGGGCCGCGACCGAGGTCGAGCGGATTCCCCTCTCCGCGGAGACAGTGTCAGCGCTGGAGCGGCGGTGCATCGTCGCCTACACGGGGCAGTCGCGCATTTCCGGCGATACCATTGCCGCGGTGCTGGAGGGATATCGCGGGGGCACACCGCGCGTGGTGGACGCGCTGGCGCGGATGCGCGCCGGGGCCGAGTCGATGGCCGGCGCGCTGCGCCGCGGCGATGTCGACGAGCTGGCTGGGCTGGTCGAGGAACAGTGGGCGCACCAGCGGGCCCTGCACCCGGGAATCACCACCGAGCGGATCGACGCGATTGTCGCACGCACACGCGCAGCGGGGTCGCCGGGGGTGAAGGCGCTGGGTGCGTCGGGCGGCGGGTGTGTGGTGGTGGTCGCCGCGTCGGGCCGGGAAGACGAGGCGCGGCGCGCGCTGGATGGGCTGGCGGAGGTGCTCGACTTCCGCGTCGACCTGGGAGGATTCTCGGTGCTCGCGTCGGAACCCGGCTGATGGCCGCGATCGCTCCCGGCGATGCGGTGGCGCTGGCCGAGGCGCTGGTGCGGATCGACTCGCGCAATCCCCGGCTGTGCCCGGGCGCGCCCGGCGAGGGGGACGCGGCGCGCGCCCTGGCCGCGGTGCTCGCGTCGTGGGGCTTCGCCGTCGACGTCCGCGACGCGCTGCCGGGGCGGCCGAACGTGGTGGCGCGCATCGGCGCGGCGGGCGGGAGCGGCTCGTCAGGCGGCGGCGCCCGCTCCCTGATGCTCAACGGCCATCTCGACGTCGTGGGCGTGGACGGGATGACGCACGCCCCGTTCGCGGCCGAGCGCCGGGGGAGCCGGCTGTACGGCCGCGGCAGCGCCGACATGAAGGCCGGAGTGGCGGCGATGTGCGCGGCGGCGTGGCGGGCGGCGCGCCACGGACTGCCCGGCGCCGTGATCGTCGCGGCGGTGATCGATGAAGAGGACGAGAGCGCCGGCACGCGGGCGCTGGTGGAGTGGGGCGTGCGCGCCGACGCGGCGATCGTCACCGAGCCCACGCGCCTGGCCATCAACCCGGCGCATCGTGGCTTCGCCTGGATCACCGTCCAGGTGACGGGGCGCGCGGCGCACGGCAGCCGCTACGACCTGGGGATCGACGCGATCCGGCACGCAGGACTGCTGCTGGCCGAACTCGACGCGCTGGACGCGTCGGTGCTCCCGTCGCGGACGCACCCGTTGCTGGGGCACGCCTCGCTGCACGCGTCGCTGATCGAAGGCGGCACGGGGATATCGACGTACCCGGACCGATGCGTGGTGCGGCTGGAGCGCCGGACGGTGCCGGGTGAGACGACGCAGGCGGTGGTCGCCGAGGTGGAGGCGGCGTGCGCGCGGGTGCGGACGCGGCGCCCGACCTTCGCGGCGAGCGTGCGGCTCGATTTCGCGCAGGGACCGAGCGATGTTTCCCCCGGCGCGCCGATCGTCCAGGCGCTGGAGCGCGCGCTGGGCGATGCCGGCGAGACGGTGAGGGTGGAAGGGATGAGTGCCTGGACGGATGCGGCGCTGCTCAACGGGGCGGGGATCCCGGCGATCTGCTTCGGCCCCGGGGACATCACGCTGGCGCACGCGGCCGAGGAGTGGGTGGACACCGGCGAGATCGCGCGCGCGACGTCGGTGCTGGAGCGACTGGTGCGCGCCTGGTGTGGCGGAGGCCGCTGACGATGGCACAACTCACGCACGAGCAGTACGACGCGCTGGAGCGGGCGATCCAGATGGGGCGCCGCCTGAGCGTCTACCGGCGGGGCACGGAGTACGTGGTGATCGCGGACCGGCTGCGGACCGAGGGCCGTCGTGAGGCGCTGGAGGCTCGGCATCCGACCACCGGCGAGTCGATCACGTTGTATATCGACGAGGTGGAGTCGATCGAGGTGGTGGCGTGACAGGGAGGGAGGGAGGAAGGGAGGGAGGGAGGAAGGAGGGGGGGAGAAGAGCGAAGGGAGGGACCGCCATGTCCGAGCAGGGCGGGACACCTCTGGTTGCGGTCTACGCGGATGAGAGCTGCCACGGTAACGGGCGCGAGGGGAGCAACCCCGGGGGCGCGGCGGGGCTGATCGAGTTCCGGCGCGCGAACGGCGTGGTGGAGCGGTGGGACTACTGGGTATCGGAGCCGGCGACGACGAACAACCGGATGGCGCTGCGGTCGGCGATCGAGGCCTTCCGCGTGCTGTCGGCCAGGGGGAAGAGCCTGCGCATCGTGTTCACGAGCGACTCGCAGTATCTGGTGAAGGGCGCCACTGACTGGGTGCACGGATGGGCGGCGCAGGGCTGGCGGCGGCGCGGCGGCGAAGTGGAGAACCTGGCGCTGTGGATGGAGGTGTGCCGCGCGAGCGAAGGACATGGCGTGCAGTGGTTGTGGGTGCGGGGGCACGCCGGCCATGCCCAGAACGAATACGCGGATGCTCTGGCCAACCGGGCCGCGGCGACACAGACTTCGTCCGGCGGGCGGGTCGCGTCGGAGTTCGAGGCGTGGCTGGCGGCCCGGCGGGAGTCGGAGTCAGCAATTCGCGAGCCCGCGGCGTTCCCGGATGGGGCATCGTTTCACGCGAATCGGTCGTTACCCCGGATTTCCGCCGAGCGTCGATAGATGTCCCCTCACATCTGAGCGCGACCTATGTGGAAGTACCTGTTGGTCCTCGTGCTCGGCCTGGCGGCGGGCTATGAGTTCGGCTTCAACGACGCGAAAGCCCACAGCAAGACGATCGTCTCGCGGATGATCGACCGGGTGGGCGGCGCGAGTCGGAACAACGTGAAGAACGACATCGACAAGCAGATGGAAACGCTGGAGAAGCGGTAGCCACGGCATGGACGATCTCGACCGGATGTTCCGCCGGCTGGTGCAGAACGTGCGCAGCAGCTACCCGGAGTACCTGGCACGCTCGTTCCGGGTCTCGGAGCTGTACCAGACGATCATCCCCTATCGCCACAACCGTGGCGAACTGGGGATCGAGATGAACCAGGATTACGAGGTCGCGCTGATGCGGCTGCTGTCGGGCGAGCGCGGCTACCTGGGGGGCGACGCGGTGATGCAGGTGTCGCTGCGGGATGAGCTGGCCGCCCCGAACCCCGACACGACCTCGTACAAGCTGCATGGCACGGCGCTGATCGCGCTGGCGCCGGAGGCGGTGCGGCGGCTGGACCAGTACCTGGCCGGCCGCGCCGGCACGCCTGACGATGCCCGATTGGCGGTGGCGACACCGCGGTCGGTGGCGGCACAGGCGGCGACACCCATGGCGCAGCCGCTGACCACGCGCTCGTTGTCGCCGCCGCAGGACGAACTGGGTGTCGCGTCGTCGATGCGCGGCGGGGCGACGCCGGCCATGCGGCGCGAAGGCGGTGGAGCGCCGGCGCCGATGCAGGCGGCCGCGGCGACGGGAGCGGCCGACCTGCCGTCCGCCACGTGCCGCTACTGCGCGGGCGCGCTGCCGCTTGGCGGCGGGCGAAAGGTGATCTTCTGCCCGCACTGCGGCCAGAACCTGTCGGTGCAGCACTGTCCGGCGTGTTCGACCGAGCTCGAGCTCGGCTGGAAGTTCTGCACCACGTGCGGGCGCCGCGTTTCGGGACAGTGACAGCGGATTGGCCGGCGGGCGAGCGGCGCGGCGCGCGAGCGACCCGCGTCGTGAGGCAATTGGCGGCACTGGGAGCGATCGCCGGCTCGGCGGCCTGCGGACGGGGCGGACCCCGGTCGGACGCGACGGCAGACAGTGCGGTGGTGGCGAGCGCGGCGCAGGCCGCGGGCGACAGCAGCCGGCCGTCGGGTGACAGCTCGAAGGCGGGCCCGCCCGACAGCGGACGCGCCGGCGGAGTCCGCGGGCCGGCCGACACCGTGCGCGCGCCCGACGCGACCCGGATCCTGGCGGCCGACAGCGCGGCGGGGTACGTCCTGTACTTCTCGCGCGGGCGGTGCGCGCCGTGCCATGGCGCGCGCGGCGAGGGGATTCCGCGGCTGGGCTCGGACCTGCGCGACGCGCGGTGGATCATCCCCGACGGATCGGTGGCGGGGATCGCGGCGGTGATTCTCTCCGGCGTCTCGGTACCGGTGGAGCAGCCGATCGCGATGCCGAGTTATCGCCGGCAGCTGTCACCGATCGACGCCTTTCGGATCGCGGCCTACGTCTACACGATGTCGCACCGGGGCGTGGTGGTGAAGGACAGCGCGCTGGCCGGCGCGGGGGTGCTGGCGCGTCCGCCGGTGGACACGGCCAAGCCCCCGAACGACTGACGCGCCGCGCTGCGGTCATTCACTCTCTTCCCGTACGCCATGCCAAAGGTCGCGGTGATCGCCGGAGACGGAATTGGGCCGGACGTGATCCAGGAAGCGTTGAAAGTCCTGGATGCGCTGGAGGGGCAGTTCCAGCCGGGGGTGGAGCTGGAGATGCTGCCGTATGGGGCCGAGCACTACCTGGTGACCGGCGAGACGCTGCCGCCGGCCGAGATGCAGCGGTTGGGGAGCGAGTTCGACGCCATTCTGGTCGGCGCGCTGGGCGATCCGCGGGTGCCTGGGAACGAGCACGCGCGCGACATCCTGCTGGGGATGCGGTTCGAGCTGGACCTGTACATCAACGAGCGGCCGGCGGTGCTGTACGACGAGCGGCTGACGCCCCTGAAGGGGCGGCAGGCGGGCGACATCGACCTGGTGATCTTCCGCGAGAACACCGAGGGGCTGTACAACTCGATCGGCGGGATGTTCAAGCAGGGGACGCCTGACGAGGTGACGATCGCCGAGGAGATCAATACGCGGAAGGGAGTGGAGCGGATCATCCGGCACGCGTTCGAGTGGGCGCGGGCGCACGGCAAGACGCACGTGACGATGGCCGACAAGGCGAACGCGATCCCGGCACACATGCTCTGGCGGCGGGTGTTCGAGAGCGTGGGGACGGAGTTCCGGGACATCAGGCACGACACCCGCTACATCGACGCGATGGCGATGGACCTGGTGCGGGGGCCGGAGCAGTACCAGGTGATCGTGACCGGGAACCTCTTCGGCGACATCCTCTCGGACCTGGCGTCGATGCTGGTGGGTGGGCTGGGCATCGCGCCGAGCGCGAACCGGAAGCACGGGCGGGTGGCGATGTTCGAGCCGGTGCACGGGAGCGCGCCGACGCTGGCGAAGCAGGACAAGGCCAACCCGATGGCGGCGATCCTGACGTTGGGGATGCTGCTCGATCACCTCGGCGCTCGTGAGGCAGCGGGAGTGGCCGAGGAGGCGGTGAAGGCGGCGATCGCGAAAGGGGTGGCGACGGGGGACATCGGCGGGTGGCACGGGACGAGGGCGGTGGGGGACTGGATCGCGGAGTGGGTGCGGAAGAGATAGGGAGGAAGGGAGGGAGGAGGAAGGAGGGAGGGAGGAGGGCGGAGGGAGGGCGACGCGGGACTGGGGTACGTGACGACCACCGCACTGCCTCCGCGAAGTCCACGCTGCTCGCTTGAATCGCCCCCACCCCCCCGTCATCTTCCGGGTCCGGACATCGCCGCGGCGCGCACCGCGCCCCGGGCTCCGGGGTAGACATCCCCGACTCTCCGACCTCCGCTCCAGATGAAAACCCAGGGTTCGTCCCGCGACATCGTCTTCCTGTCGGGCGTCCGCACCGGCTTCGGCACCTTTGGCGGCGCGCTCAAGGACTTCACCGCCGTCGACCTCACCGTGTTCGCCGCGAAGTGCGCGATGGAGCGCGCGCGGGTGGAGCCGGCCGAGATCCAGCACGCCATTTTCGGCAACGTGCTGCAGACCACCCCCGACGCGATCTACTTCGCGCGGCACGTGGCGCTCAAGGCGGGGTGCCGCCAGGAGACGCCGGCGCTGACCGTCAACCGGCTGTGCGGGTCCGGGTTCCAGGCGGTGGTGAGCGCGGCCCACGAAATCATGACAGGGGATGCGGAGGTCTGTCTGGTTGGGGGCGGCGAGTCGATGTCGCAGGCGCCGCACGTGGCGCGCGGACTCCGCTGGGGGCTGCCGCTGGGAAAGAGCGCCGAGCTCACGGACTCGCTCTGGGAGTCGCTGAAGGACCCGATCCCCGGGATGATGATGGCCGAGACCGCCGAAAAGTTAGGCGACCAGTACCACCTCACCCGGGCGCACGTCGACGCCTACGCGCTCCGCTCGCAGCAGCTCGCCAAGCAGGCGTGGGATGCCGGCGTCTTCGCCGAGGAGGTGATCGGCGTCCCGGTCACCAACCCCAAGACGCGCCAGAAGGAGGAGTTCAAGCGCGACGAGCACATGCGTCCCGACACCACCGCCGAAGGTCTCGCGAAGCTCAAGCCGTACTTCAAGGCCGACGGCATGGTGACGGCCGGCAACGCCTCCGGGATCGGCGACGGCGCCGGCGCGCTGGTGGTGTCGAGCGATGAGTACGCGAAGAAGAAGGGGCTCAAGCCGATGGGGCGGCTGGTGGCGTGGGGGGCGGCGGGGGTCGATCCGTCGATCATGGGGATCGGACCGGTGCCGGCGTCGAAGATCGCGCTGCAGCGCGCCGGGATGACGCTGTCGCAGATGGACCTGATCGAGGTGAACGAGGCGTTCGCGCCGCAGGTCTGCGCGGTGGAGAAGGAGCTCCAGATCGACCGCGAGAAGTTCAACGTCCACGGCGGGGCGATCGCGATCAGCCACCCGCTGGCGGCGAGCGGGGCGCGGATCACCGCCCACCTGCTGCACGCGTTGCGGCGGGCGGGCAAGCGCTACGGGCTGGGGAGCGCCTGCATCGGCGGCGGCCAGGGGATCGCGGTGATCGTCGAGGTGACGGGGTGAGGCTGGCGCGCGCGGCGCTGCTGGGGGCGCTGATCGCGGCGGCCGCGTCGCCGGCGGCCGGCCAGGCGGGAGGGGCCCGGAAGCCTGACGAGAAGCGGGGCGACCTGCCGGCGATGCCGGCGCAGCCGTGGCCGGTGAAGACGCGCGAGCACGTCGACCTCTGGCTGCACGGCTTCGCGCTCCTGCAGGAAGACAGCGCGAAGGTGCCGCTCTTCCGCCGCGGCTACCGCGACGCGATGACGGTGAGGAAGAACCAGTCGAACCTGGTGACGCTGCTCGACAGGAACGCCGACAAGCTGCGCGCCGGCTTCGCGACCAACCGGTCGCTCCCCGAGGCGCAATTCCTGGCGCTCTACTTCGGGTCGTGGGACGACCTCCGCAAGACGGCCGAGTATTTCGTGCGGGCCGAGGGCGACCCCCGGCGCGCGTCGAGCCGCGAGGGCGCGCAGGGGATGGCGCTGTTCGCGGGGATCTTCCAGACGCCGGCCGAGCGCGACTGGCTCAAGGTGTTCGTCGAGTCGCTGCAGGACGAGCAGGACAAGTTCTACCACCTGTACTGGCTGACGCAGCAGCGCCAGCGCGACACGGTGGTGGCGACGGTCGATTCGGTGTGGCAGAAGGTCTACCGGCCGCGGCTGCAGAACTTCCTCAACAACACGACCCAGATCTCCGGGGACTTCATCCTCTCGCTGCCGCTGGAGGGTGAAGGTCGCACGATCACCTTCGGGAAGATGCAGAACGTGATCGCGCTGGAATTCCCCGACCGGGCGGCGGACGCGGCCGAGGTGGTGTACGTCTTCGCGCATGAGGCGATGGGGCAGATGGCCGGCGCGGCGGTGGCCGACAACACCACGCCCAACGAGAAGCGGCTGGGCGTGGCCGACAAGTACACGAGCGCGGCGCAGGTGCGCGGCGGGCTGATGCTCCTGGAGCGCGCGGCTCCGGAGCTGGCCGAGGGGTACGCGCGCTACTACCTGCGGGTGGCGGGCGTGACGAATCCCGTGGGCGCACCGAAGGACGCGCTGGCGGCGGCGTTTCCGCTGCCGGATCTCCTGCGGGACGCGTTGGCGAGGCAGCTGGAGATCGTGATGGGGGGGATCTGAACAGCGAACGAGGAACGAGGAGACCCGCAACAAACCGTGGGGGGCTTCCTGATTCCTCAACGGCTTGACCGAGGAACGAGGAGATCGGCAACAAGCGGTGACGCGAGGTTCCTGTTTCCCACTTCTACTACCTGAACGAGGCATGAGGAACGACGAGAGTGCAACAGACCGTAAGGCTTGTTTCCTCGTTCCTCGTTCCTCGTTCTTTCTTCAGCCAGCATGCCTGACGAGTCCAACCTCCCCGCCCCCCTCCCCGCCCCCGCCGGCGCGGCGCCGCTGAATCGCGCGGCGCTGGAACGGGTGCTGGCGCGGGCCGCCGAACTGCAGGCCGGCACCGGTGACGCAGCCGAGGCGCTGACCGAGGCGCAGATCCTGGAGCTGGGCCAGGAAGTCGGCCTCTCGGGCGAACATCTCAGGCAGGCGCTGGCCGAGGAGCGGACGCGGGTCATCGTCCCCGAAGAGAGCGGGCCGCTGGCGCGGTTCCTCGGTCCGTCGGTGGCGTCGGCGCAGCGGATGGTGAACGGTACGCCCGCCGACGTGCTGTCGTCGATCGATGCCTGGATGCAGCGGGAGGAGTGCCTGCAGGTGAAGCGCCGCTTCCCCGACCGGATGCTGTGGGAGGCGCGCCGCGACATCGTGGGGAACATCAAGGTCGGGCTCAACCTGGGCGGGCGGGGATACGCGCTCACCCGCGCGAACGACGTCGCGGCGACGGTGGTGGCGGTGGACGCGCAGCGCAGTCACGTGAGGCTGGACGCGGACATGATCGGCAGCCGGGTGCGCCGGCTGCGCGGCGGCACGGTGACCGCCCTGCTGGGCGGGGCGGCGGGCGCGGGCTGGGTGGGGATCGCGACGATCATCCCGGGGGTGACGTTCGCGGGCTTCCTGGTCGTGGGGCTGGGGCTGGGCGCGCTCCCGATCGTGGCGGGGATCGGGGGAGCGGCGGCTATATTTCGCGGGCACGCGCGGGCGGTGATGCGCGCGCAGCTCGCGCTGGAGCAGGTGCTCGACCGGCTGGAGCACGGTGAGATCAAGCGCTCCAGCCTGCTGGATGTCCTCGCGGCCGCTCGGCCGATCCGATAGCGCGGGCAACACTCATTCGACCGGCACTCATGCCAGACATCAAGAAGGTGGGGGTACTCGGCGGCGGCCTGATGGGCGGCGGAATTGCCCAGGTGGCGGGAATGGCGGGATTCACAACCGTGGTGCGCGAAGTGTCCGACGCGATCTGCCAGCGCGCGCGGGCCGGCATCGAGAAGACGCTCGCCAAGGGAGTCGAGAAGGGGAAGGTGACGGCGCCGCAGAAGGACGCGGCGCTGGGCAGGCTGTCGTTCACCACGACGGTGGGCGACCTCAAGGACTGCGACATCATCATCGAGGCGGTGGTCGAGGACCTCGAGGCGAAGAACGCGATGTGGCGGGAGCTGGACGGGCTCTGTCCGGCGCATACGATCTTCGCGTCGAACACGTCGAGCCTGACGATCGCGTCGATGGCGGCGGCCACGGCCCGCGCCGACCGGATGGTGGGTCTCCATTTCTTCAGCCCGGTGCCGCTGATGAAGCTGGTGGAAGTGGTCCGGACGGTCACCACCAGCGAGGCGACGTTCAGCCGGTCGTTCGAGTTCGCCAAGGCGCTGGGGAAGGACCCGATCGCGGCCAAGGACAACTCGGGGTTCGTCGTGAACCTGCTCCTGGTCCCCTACCTTATAGATGCGATCAACGCGCTGGAGCACGGGGTGGCCAGCGTGTCCGATATCGACAAGGGGATGGTGCTGGGGACGGGGTACCCGATGGGGCCGTTCACGCTGCTCGACTTCGTGGGGCTCGACACGACGTACAAGATCGCCGAGATCATGTTCAACGAGTACCGCGAGAAGCGGTACGCGCCGCCGCCGTTGCTCAGGCGGATGGTGCTGGCGGGGATGCACGGCCGGAAGTCGGGGAAAGGATTCTACGACTACTCGGTGGACCCGCCGCGGGTGAACGACCTGGGGCTGTGACGCCGGGGCGCTGGTGATGCGGATGGGATCGCCCGGGCCGGCGCGCGGCGCCGCGGTCGCGGTCGCGCTGCTCGTGGCCGCGGCCGGCTGCTACCGCCGACCGCCGGTTGGGGAGCCGCTGGCCGGCGCGGTGGAGGCGACGTTCGCGGACTCGGTGCCGGCGGTGCTGGCGGCGGCGGCTCAGGCGCTTTCCGACGAAGGGCTCTCTCTGCAGGCGTACGACGACCGGCGGGCGTTCGTCGAGAGCCGGCTGGTGGCGATCCGGCAGCTGAACCACCTGACGGTGGCGGCCGAGTCGTACGTGGGGCCCGACCAGACGGTGCGCTTCCGGTTCATCGCGCGCCGCACCTTCGGCGCGAGCCGGCTGTACGGCGAGGTGACCTACGAGCCGTATCCCGACGCCGGGCGGCGGGGCGAACGGGCGGCGGCGGCGGACAATCCGGCGCGGGCGGTGCTGGCGCGGATGATGGCGCGCATCGACGAGCGGCTGCGGCGCGGGGAGCGCTGAGGGTCAGGCGCCGGGCAGCAGGAATGGGCGGTTTCGCACGCGCTCGATGAGCCACGCGAGCGCGCGATTGCTTCCCACCATCACCGCGCCGGCGAGGAGGAGCGACCGCACCTCGCGTCGCGAGATCTTGACCGTCGGTCCGGGCAGGACGTAGGCGGTGCCGACGCTCAGGTCCCGGAGCGTGGCCCGCGCGAAGAGGAGTGGGAAGAGGCAGAAGAGGCGGATCGGGACGGCGCGGCGCGGCAACATCATCAGATAGTCGCGCGCCAAGTCGAGGTCCTCGCCGGCGAGGCGGATGAGCTGCCGCGTGGCGTTGACGTTGTTCCCCACCAACTCGGGCTTGAGCAGTCCGTCGTGGCTGCTCCCGTGCGCGCGCAGGAAATCGTCAGGAATGTAAATCGAGTTCTCGACAGTGGCGTCGCGGTCGATGTCCTTGAGGATGTTGACGGTCTGGAGCCCTTCGGCAAAGGCGCGGCACCGTTCGAGCAGCCGCTCGTGCAGGCCCAGATCGATGGCCGCCGAGTGCGCGGGCCAGAGGTCGGTGAGCAGGAAGCCGACGGTGCCCGCGACGTAGTAGCAGTACTCGCGATACTCGTCGAGCGTCCGGATGCGGATACCGGCCGGGAAGAGGCCGACGAACTTCCGCATTCCGACGACCATCTCGCCGATCCAGCGCCGCAGGATGTCGCGCGTGCGCGCGGGAAGCGCGCGATACTCGGCGAAGACGAAACCGGCGCCGCGCACCAGGCGCACGTGGGCCGCCTCGCCGGTGAGGCGCGCGATGCCGGGGGAAAACGCATCGGCGGCCGCGGCGTCGTCGAACGCGCTCAGCAGGCGGCCGAAGTGCACGGCCTTTTCCTGGGGCGAGAGCTCCGGCTCATCCTCGATGGTGTCGGCGATCCGGCAGATGAGGTACGCGGTCCGCACGGCGCGTCCGAGGGTGCCGGGGAGGATGCGGATGGAGAGCGTGAAAGTGCGGGAGACCGCGGGGAGGATGTCGCGGCAGAAGCGATCCGCTTCGCGCGCGCCGGAAGGCGGCGTGGTGGAGTACCCGGCGACCGTGTCCGTCATTCAGCCGCCAAAGCTAACTCGGACCGGGTGACGCTTGTCAGAGGCGGGGTGCATCTGACATCGTGTTGGCATGCCGCCTCCGCCCCCCCCGGGATTTCGCGGCACATTCCGGGTCGATGAGCCTGCGCGCGCCGTGTACAGCGAAGGCGCGGGGATCGCGCGCGCGGTGCCGGCCGCGGTGGCGGTGCCGAAGGACGCCGAGGATGTGCGCACGCTGGTGAAGTGGGCGGCGTCGCGGAAGCAGGCGCTGGTGCCGCGGGGCTCGGGGAGCGGGATGGCCGGCGGCGCGGTGGGCGACGGCGTGCTGGTCGACCTCAGCCGTCTGACCGGCAGCGGAAAGCTGGACGCGCGGGCGCAGCGGGTGCGGTGTCCGGCGGGCGCCACCCGCGATGCGGTCGACGCGCTGGCGGCGACGCAGGGGCTGTGGCTGCCGGTCGATCCGTCGAGCGGGAAGTTCTGCACCGTGGGCGGGATGGTGGCGACCAACGCCGCCGGCGCGCACTCGCTGCGGTACGGCGCGATGCGCTCGTGGGTGAACGCCCTCGACTGCGTGTTCGACGATGGATCGCGCGCCGAGGTGCGGCGGGGCTCGCCGCCGCCGGCGGGCGTGCCGGCGCTGGAGCGGTTCGCGCGCGACGCGGAGCGGGCGGTGCAGGACGCGGCGCGCGGGCCGGCCGCGGTGCACGGCGGGGTGCGCAAGGAATCGTCGGGCTACGCGATGGCCGACTACGCGCGCACCGGGAGCCTGGTCGACCTGCTGGTGGGGAGCGAGGGGACGCTGGCGATCGTGGTCGGCGTGGAGCTCTCGCTGATGCCGAGGCCGGGCGCCACCGCCAGCCTGCTGGCGGCCTTCCGGTCGCTGGACGTCGCGGTGGAGGCGGCCGGCGTGGCGCGCGACGCGGGAGCCAGCGCGTGCGAGCTGCTGGACCGGACATTCGTGGAGTTCGTGCGCGATGCGGGGGGTCAATCGGTGGCCGGGATTCCGCGCGAGAGCGAGGCGGTGCTGCTGGTGGAGGCGGAGGGCGCGACGGTGGAGGAGGCGAAGGCGGCGGCGCGTGAGCTGCGCGACCGGCTGACGGAGGTCGCGAAGCGGGGGCGGGACGCGGCCCTGATCCAGCTCGCTCCGTCGCCGCAGGCCGAGAAGGCGCTCTGGGACCTGCGGCACGCGGCCAGTCCGATCCTGGGGCGGCTCGATCCGCACCTCAAGTCGATGCAGTTCATCGAGGACGCCGCGGTGCCGCCCGACAAGCTGGCCGAGTACGTGCGTGGCGTCCGGGAGGCGCTGTCGACGCGCGGGATTCGCGGCGTGATCTTCGGGCATGCCGGAGACGCGCACGTGCACGTGAATCCGCTGATCGACGTCCGGCGGGCGGAGTGGCGGCAGCTGGTGGACGGGCTGCTCAAGGAGGTCACCGCCCTGGTGGTGCAGCTGGGGGGCACGCTGGCGGGCGAGCACGGAGACGGCCGGCTGCGCACGCCGCTACTCGCGCAGGCGTGGCCGGGCGGCGCGACGCGGGGCGCGTTCGAACGGATCAAGAAGAGTTTCGATCCGGCCGGGATCTTCAATCCCGGGGTGAAGGTGCCGCTGCCGGGTCAGCGGGCGCTGGGCGGCGTGAAATACGATCCCACGCTGCCGGCACTGCCGGCGCCGGCGCGGCGGGCGCTCGACCGCGTGGAAGCCGATCGGGTCTACGACAGCTTCCGCCTGGAGCTGCTCTCGCTGTCGTGACGCGCGGGGACCGGATAGTTTTCGGCGCCGCCCGCAGCAACCACGATACTCCTCCGCCGGGTTTCCCGTGTTCTTCACCGAACCGCGCATCACGATCATCGCCCGCCCGCAGTTCATCGAACCCGCCCACCTGCCGGTGAACTGGCTGGGTGAGAGCAGCGATGGCGAGCGGTTGGCCGAGTTCGCCGGCCGGCTCTGCTACATGAGCCAGCGCAATCCCGCCAACCGGCACACCCGCGACTATCTCGAGAACATCAAGCGGCAGGGACATGGGAGCGTGCTGGAGCACGCCAACTACTCGCTGCTGCTGGAGGGGGTGAGCCGGTCGCTGACGCACGAGCTGGTGCGGCACCGGGCCGGGTTCGCGTACTCGCAGCTGTCGCAGCGGTACGTGGACGAGTCGGAGGCGCACTTCGTGGTGCCGCCGGCGATCATCGGCGATGCGGCGCTCGAGGCGGCGTGGCGCGCGCAAATGGACTCGGCGCAGTCGGCGTACGTGGCGCTGGTGGAGCAATTGATGACCCGCTACGCCTGGGTGGTGGACAAGGTCCACCGGCGGAAGATGGCGCGGGAGGCGGCGCGCGGCGTGCTGCCGAACTCGACCGAGACGAAGATCGTGGTGACGGCGAACGCGCGGGCGTGGCGGACGATGCTGGAGCTGCGCGCGAGCGAGGGCGCGGAGCTGGAGATCCGGCGGCTGGCGGTGGTGGTGGTTCGCGCGCTGCAGGCGGAGGCGGCGGGTTTCTTCTCGGACTTCGAGGTCTATGAAGGGGAGGACCGGCGTGAAGCGGCGCGGATCGGATTTCATAAAGTGTAGGGAGGAAGGGAGGGAGGGAGGAAGGGAGGAAGGAGGGAGGGAGGAGAGCGAAGGGAGGTGCGTCCGCGCTCACGATCGCGCGCGATGTCGCCTCCCTTTTGTTGATCTTCCTCGCTTCTTCCTCCCTTCCTCCCTCTCCTCCCTTCCTCCCTTCAAAAAGAAAATCGTTGCGCGAAAAAATTCTGTCTTGTATCTTGCTCGCGATTCCCGCGGCGGAATGATTCCCGTTCGGACGCGTGACCGACAGCACGATTGACGCGTCGAAAGAGAAACGCCGGAAGACCGGAGCCAGTGCGGCGCTGCGACGCCGCCTGCCAGCACGAGCTCCACTCGCGGGATGTTCGCAGCCAGCGACCGAATGACCCGAATCGGTTTCGCGTACAATCAGAAGCCCGAGCCCTTCCAGACCAGCGCCGACGCGAAGGGCGAGGCCACCCGATCCGCAGAAGAACCTGCCAGTAGTCGCCGGGACACCAAGTCCCGGACCACCGCGTCGCCGTCTCCGGGCGGCGCTCCTGTCGTCTCCGCCAGTTCCTCCCCGCCGCCGGTCCCCTCCGCGTCGCCGCTCCCCACCAGCGACGAGTACGCCGAATGGGACAGCCGCGAGACGATCGACGCAGTCGCCCACGCGCTCTCGGCGCTGGGCACGGTGATCCCGCTCGAAGCGACGCCCGAGTTCCCCGAGCGGCTGCGCGCCGACCGCCCCGACATCGTCTTCAACATCGCCGAAGGTCTGTCGAGCGTGAATCGCGAGGCTCACGTCCCCGCGATCTGCGAGTTCCTCGGCATCCCGTACTCGGGAAGCGACCCGTTCACGCTGTCGCTCTGCCTGGACAAGGCGCGGACCAAGGACGTGCTCGCCTACCACGGCGTGCCGACCGCGGCCTACGGCCTGGTCCGGTCGCTGGACGAGATCCCGGCGCTGCGCGAGCGGATCATCCGCGACCGCCGCCGGACGCGTTCCGTCCCCACCTCGATCGAGCGCCCGCTCCACCTGCCGCTGTTCGTGAAGCCGGTGCACGAGGGATCATCGAAGGGGATCACCGAGCGCAACTTCTGCCGGACGCTGGGCGAGCTGGAGACGCAGGTGGCGCTCCTCCTCGAGAGCTACGCGCAGCCGGTGCTGGTGGAGCAGTTCCTGCCGGGCCGCGAGTTCACCTGCGCGGTGCTGGGCAACGGCCACGGCGCGCGGGTGCTGCCGATCGTCGGGATGAACTTCGGCGCGCTCCCCGAGGGCGCGGTGCCGATCTACGGCTTCGAAGCCAAGTGGCTCTGGGACCGACCCGAGAACCCGCTCGAGATCTTCGAGTGTCCGGCGCGGTTCGAGGATGCGATGCGCCACGAGATCGAACGGGTGACGCTGCGTGCGTACCGGGTGCTGGGCTGTCGGGACTGGTCGCGGATCGACGTGCGGATCGACGCGGCCGGCGTGCCCAACGTGGTGGAGGTGAATCCTCTGCCGGGCATCCTCCCCAACCCCGAAGACAATTCGTGCTTCCCGAAGGCCGCCCGCGCGGCCGGGATCGAATACGACCAGCTGATCCAGACGTGCGCGCTGCTCGCGGCCGAACGCCAGGGGATCGCGCTGGCGACGCCCGCCAGCCGGCGGAGCACGCGGTCGCGGCGCGCGCCGCGCGTGGCGCAGCTGCGATAGCCGGGTCCCGTCCCCGGACGAGGAGGAATCGCACCATGAAGGTTGCTGTCACATTCGATGGCGTTTCGGCGCTCGGCAAGACGCCGGACCTGCTGATCCTCGAGACCGTCGAGGCCGTCGAGCAGGCGCTCGAGGTCGATGGCCACAACCCGGTGCGCGTTCCGGTGAACCCCGATGGCCGGTGGATCGAGCGCATCCGCCGCGGGAAGTTCGACCTGATCTTCAACCTCTGCGAAGGGATCGACGGCGTGTCGCAGGCCGAGTCGCAGGTGATTTCGGCCATGGAGCTGCTGGGGATTCCGTTCACCGGCGCCTCGAGTTGGACGACCGCCCTCTGCCTGCGGAAGAACGTCGTGAACGGCGTCCTCGACCGCGCCGGCCTCCCGGTTCCCCGGTTCGCGCTGGTGCGCCCCGGCGACCCGATCCCGTCGGTGGGATTCCCGGCCATCTGCAAGCCGGCCGCCGAGGATGCGTCGGTGGGCGTGGAGCAGCGGTCGGTGGTGCGCACCCAGCGCGAGCTGAAAGAGCGCATTGAGCAGATGCACGAGGTCTGGCCGGACGTGCTGGTCCAGCGGTTCGTCGACGGACGCGAGGTGAACGTCGGAATCGTCGGCAAGCTGGTGCTCCCAATCGCCGAGATCGACTTCCGCGAGATGCCGAAGGGGATGTGGCGGATCGTGTCGTTCCGGTCGAAGTGGGAGACCGGGTGCGACGAGGACCTCGGCGCCAGGGCCACCTGCCCGGCCGACGTGTCGGCGCGGCAGCAGGCCGAGCTCGAACGCGTGGCGCTGACCGCGTGGCGCCTGGTGGGCGGCGATGGCTACGGCCGCTGCGACTTCCGCATCGACCGGTCCGGGCGGCCGTGGCTGCTCGAGGTGAACGCCAATCCCGACTTCTCGCCGGACGCCGGCCTGGCGCGGATGGCGCGCGCTGCCGGCATGGACTACACGGCGATGGTGCGCGAGATCGTGCGCGACGCGACCGACGCGGCGAGGAGCGCGCCGGCCGAGCGGTGGGCGATGTTCCAGCGGTTGTCCGGGCTCGAACCGGCCGCGGAGCCGGCCCGGCCGGATCGGGTCGCGGCCGGCCAGCGCTGAATGGCGAGCGGCGTCCGCGTCGGCACGCTGCACGCCGGCCATCGCGATCGCCTGACGAGTATCCTCCGCGCGTCGGGGCTCTTTCGCGACCACGAGATCGCGGTCGCGCTCGAGCTGTTCGACGAGGGCGTGGCGGGGGGCGCCCCGGATGGTGTCGGCTCCGACGACTACCGGTTCGCGGGCGCGTTCGACGCGCGCGACGAGCTCCTGGGATATGCCTGCTGGGGCCCGACCCCGGCCACCGACCGGACGTGGGACCTCTACTGGATCGCGGTCGATCCCGCCGCGCAGGGGCGCGGGGTCGGCACCCGGCTGCTCACCGAAGTCGAGCGCCGGTTGTCGGAAGCGGATGCCCGGCTGCTGGTGGTCGAGACGTCATCGCGGGATGACTACGCGGCCACCCGCGCGTTCTACCGGGCGCGTGCTTATGACGAGGTCGCGCGGCTCCGGGAGTACTACGCCCCGGGCGAAGATGCGCGGGTCGTGTTCACCAAGCGGGTCCCATCGTCCGGGTTCGACGGAGGAGTGCTGGTCTCATGAGTGATTGGCAGAAGATCCTGAAGGAACAGAGCATTGCCACGCTCGAGCAGCTCGCCGGGCGGTTCGGCTCCGAGGCCATTGACGTCGAGGCGCTGCGCCCCGCCTTCGAGAACTTCCAGATGCGGATCACGCCGGCGGCGCTGGAGCAGATCCACGAAGTCGGCGACCCGATGTGGAACCAGTACGTCCCCACCGTCGAGGAGCTGCGGATTGTCGATGGCGTGATCGACTCGCTGGACGAGGACGGCGACTCGCCGGTGCCGAACATCACCCACCGCTACCCCGACCGGGTGCTCTTCCTGGTGAGCCCGGTGTGCGCCTCCTACTGCCGCTTCTGCACCCGCCGCCGCAAGGTGGGCGACCCCGAGAAGATCCCGCTCAACCAGTACGACTCGGCCTTCGCCTACATCCGGGCGCACCCCGAGGTGCGCGACGTGATCCTCAGCGGCGGCGATCCCATGATGCTCAGCGACCGCCGCCTGGAGTACATCTTCCAGAACCTGCGCGCCATCCCGCACGTCGAGATCATCCGCATCGGCAGCCGGATCACCTCGCACCTGCCCGAGCGGATCACGCCGGAGTTCTGCGAGATGGTGCAGCGCTACCATCCGGTGTACATGAACACGCACTTCAACCACCCCAGCGAGCTGACGCCGGCGGCGGTGGCGGCGCTCGACCGCCTGTCGCGGGCGGGGATTCCGCTGGGATGCCAGACGGTGCTGCTGCAGGGGGTGAACGACACCCCGAAGGTGATGATGGAGCTGATGCACGCCCTGCTGAAGGCGCGGGTGCGTCCCTACTACATCTATATGGCCGACCAGGTGGCCGGCGGCGAACACTTCCGGACCACGGTCCAGAAGGGGCTCGAGATCATCAAGGCGCTCCGCGGCTGGACGTCGGGGCTGGCGGTGCCGCACTTCGTGATCGACGCGCCCGGCGGCGGCGGGAAGGTCCCGCTCCTCCCTGAGTACGTGGAGCAGATCACCGACGACGAGGTGGTGTTCCGGAACTACGAGGGGAAGCGCTTCGTCTACAAGCAGCCGAAGTCGGCGGCGGCCGCGGGGTGCGGTCCGGCGCTCGAGGGCGAGCCGCGGGTGGTGCCGATCGAGGCCGCGCAGCAGCCGCGCAACCGCAAGCCCGCGCGCAAGCGCACCGCGGCCGGCAACCGCGGCTGACGGGACGCGCCCGGCCTCAGCGCGCCGGGCGCAGCGCGGCGGCGAACTTCGCGACCAGGTCCGCCGGCTGAAACGGCTTCTGGAGGAAGCCGGACAGTCCCAGCCCGTCGAACCGCCGCATCGCGTCCTCCTCGCTGTAGCCGCTCGTCAGGATCACCGGCAGGTCGGGACGAAGGCGACGCAGCGCGCGCACCAGCTCGTCACCGCTCATCCGCGGCATCGTCGCGTCCACCAGCACGCCGTCGATGCCGTCCGGGTCCTGCCGCGCGATCTCGAGCGCCGCGAGGCCATCGGCGGCGGTCAGCACCGTGTAGCCACCGCGCTCCAGCGCGCGCCGCGCCACGCCCAGTACGCCGGCCTCGTCATCGGCCACCAGAATGCGTGGCACGGCGCGCTGGTCCACCGGCTCCGCGCCCTTCGCCGGATGGTCGGCCACGCGATCTGAACCGGACGCGGGGAAGAGCACCCGGATGACCGTGCCGTGGCCCGGCGAGCTGCGCACCGCGATCGCGCCGTGATGGCCGCGGACGATGCCCAACACCGCGGCCAGGCCCAGCCCCCGGCCGACGAACTTGGTCGAGAAGAACGGGTCGAAAATCCGCTCCTGCGTCTCGCGGTCCATGCCGACGCCGGTGTCGGAGACTTCGAGGAAGACATAGTCGCCGGGCGCGAGCTGTTCGTCGATCACCGTGGCGGCGAGGTAGGCGCGGTCCGCGAACATGTCGCCGGTGCGGACGGAGATGTCTCCGCTCTCCCCGGCCAGCGCATCCGACGCGTTGGCGACGAGGTTCATTACCAACTGGCGCACCTGGCCGGCGTCCGCCTCGACCTGCGGGAGCCCGGCCCCGAGGTCATAGCGCAGCTCGGCCTTCTTCGACACGACCGTGGAGACGAGCTGCCGGATCCCGTTCACCACCCGCGACAGGTCGAGCGCCTCGACGACGAACCGTCCCTTCCCCGAGAAGGCGAGCATCTGGCGCGTGAGCTCGGCCGCCCGGATGGCCGAGGTCTCGAT
This sequence comes from Gemmatimonadaceae bacterium, assembly GCA_041483735.1. GTDB lineage: Bacteria > Gemmatimonadota > Gemmatimonadetes > Gemmatimonadales > Gemmatimonadaceae > JBGPGH01. Next base: position 161,136 of record JBGPGH010000005.1, read on the forward strand.
GTGATGGAGGGTCTCCTGCACCGGCGATTCGGGCGGCAGGTCGCTGCTCGCGAGGCTGGCGTTGCCGAGTATCCCGACCAGCAGGTTGTTGAAGTCGTGGGCCACGCCGCCGGCCAGCACGCCGAGGCTGTCCAGCCGCTGCGCGTGCTGCAGCTGCGCATCCAGCCGCTGCCGCTCTTCCGCCATCCGTCGGCGCGCGGTGATGTCCGAGTGCATGCCGGCCACGCGCAGGGGCCGTCCGTCGGCATCGCGCTCCACGATCCGCCCGCGGTCGTGGATCCAGACCCACTGCCCGTTCTTCGCGCGCAAACGGTGCTCGGACTCGTACAGCGGCGTCCGGCCGGCAAGGTGGTCGTCGATCGCCTGGGCCACGGAAGGAGCATCATCGGGATGGATGAGCGCCTTCCAGGCGTCGATCCGGCCGGGGAGCTCGTCGGGAGTGATCCCCAGCAGGCGCGCGAGGTGCGCCGACCGGATCACTTCACCGGACGCCACGTTCCAGTCGTACATCCCCTGGTCGGTGCCCTCGAGCGCGAGCCAGAGGCGCTCGTCGTGCACGCGCAGGTCGCGCTGCGTGCGGGCGCGATCGTCGATCACGGCGGCGAGCACCAGCGTGGTGGCGGCCATCACGCCGAGGTACGACTGCATGAGGATCAGCCCCTCGCGCACGCCGGCGCGCGCGAACGGACCGGACGCCACCGAGATGAGCAGGACCCCGGCGACGGCGAGCGTCGCGATCAGCGTCACCGCGCCGCGCTGCCCGAACCGCACCGCGCCCCACATCAGCACCGGGACCACCAGGTAGGCGATGGGATAGCCCTGCACACTGAGCGGAACCCTGGTGGCGAAGATCGCCACCGACACGACCAGGAGCGCGGCGATCGCGGCCAGGAATTCCGGCAGGGCGTTCCTGGTCCAGCGATGCCGGCCGTGCAGCCAGACCATCATGAGCGGCGCGATCACCAGGACGCCGATCACGTCGCTGAGCCACCACGACCACCAGAACGACACCACCGACAATGGATGGGCGAAGCGCCACGCGTCGCGCCACACGACGGTGGCGGTACCGATCGTCGCGGTCACCGCCATCGCGGCGCACGCGGAGAGCAGGATCAGCGCGCCCACATCGCCCAGCCGGTCGAGCGCGGGACGGAAGCCGGGCCGGCGCCGGAGCGCCCAGGCGCCCAGCACGGGCGCCAGCGTGTTTCCGGCCGCGATCAGCGCCGTCACCCAGACGAGCTGTCGCTCCATCAGCGGGACGAGCAGCGTCCCCAGCAGCACGCCGGGCCAGAGGTCGAGTCCGAACAGGACCAGCGCACCGATCGCGAATCCCGCCGCCGGCCAGATCGGCGCGGCGTCGCCCTTGATCGCCCAGTGCGAGCGGCTCAGCTCGGCGAGCAGGAAGTAGCCCGCCGCGATGAGCAGCATCCGCGTGACCGCGGTGAGTCGCGGCCCACGCATCGTTGTGCCCGGAATGAGGCTGGGGGACGGGCTGGCGGAGGGCGACATGGATGTCCGGCACGACGCGGCCGGCAGGCGGACGCGCCAACGGGGGTGCGAACGGGACACGACCTGTTGATGAGTATCGGCCGACGCGAGCGGCGACTTGACTGTCGGCCGGGCCGCTCAGCCGCCGGACGCGGGAGCCTCCAGGGCGCCGCGGACCGCGTTCAGCACGTCGCTGGGCCGGAACGGTTTCTGGATGAACGCGACGATGTCGGACGTGCTCAGATGACTCGTGGCATCCTGCTCGGTGTAGCCGCTCATCATGATCACCTTCACGCCACCGCGGATCTCGCGGATGCGGCGCAGCGCCTCTTCGCCGCTGGCGCGCGGCATGGTGAGGTCGAGCAGCACCAGCGAAATGACGTCGGCCTGGGCGCGGAAGAGCTGGACCGCTTCCTCTCCGTCGCGGGCCACCACCACCGAGAGTCCGGCGCTCTGCAGCACGCGGCGGGTGACCGCGACCACGCCGTCGTCATCATCGGCGAGCAGCACGGTCCCCTTCCCGCGCCAGCCCGCGTCCCCGCGGGGGGCGCCCGGGGTGGCGGCGGCCGCGGCAGCGGCCGCCGACGCCGCGCGCGCCATGGTCGGGAAGACGACGGTGACGGTGGTGCCCCGGCCCTCCTCGCTCCGCACATCGATCGCTCCATGATGCCCGCGGACGATGCCCAGCACGGCCGCCATCCCCAGCCCGCGCCCCGTGAACTTGGTGGTGAAGAAGGGATCGAAGATCCGCGACCGCGTCTCGGCGTTCATCCCCGACCCGGTGTCGGTCACCTCGAGCGCGGCATAGTCGCCCTCGGGCAACTGGTCGTCGACGAAGGTGGCGGCCAGCGCCGCGCGCGTCCGATGAACCATGCCGGTGTGCAGCGTGATCGACCCGCTCCGCTCACCCAGCGCATCCGAGGCGTTGGTGATCAGGTTCATCACCACCTGGCGCATCTGGGTGGCGTCTCCCTCCACCGGCGGCAGGCCGGCGGGACAGTCGATGTGGACTTCGGCCTTCTTCGAAATCACGCTCTGCAGCAGGCTCGACATCTCGCGCACCAGCGCCGACAGGTCCACCGGTCCCACCACGAACCGCCCGCGCCCGGAGTAGGCGAGCATCTGGCGGGTGAGGTCGGCGGCACGGAGGGCGGCGGTCTCGATGCTCTCGAGCGTGGGCCGCAGCGGTGAATTCGCGGCGACGTCGGCCAGCGCGAGTCCGGCATTGCCGAGGATGCCCACCAGGAGGTTGTTGAAGTCATGGGCGATGCCGCCCGCCAGGACGCCCAGGCTGTCGAGCTTCTGCGCCTGCTGGAACTGGCGCTCCAGCCGGCGCTGCTCCTCCTGCGCGCGCTGCCGCTCGGCCACCTCGGCCTGCACGCGCGCGTACGCGGCGGCCAGTTCGGCGGTGCGCTCCTGGACGCGGCGCTCCAGGGCTTCGTTGGCGGCGTGGAGCGCGTCCTCCATGCGCTTGCGCTGGAAGAACTCCGGCACCGCGACGGCCGCGGTCCGCCCCTCCCAGTGCCGGCGCTCCTGCGGCGTGGCGCGTTCGCGGAAGTAGTGCTCGAGGTGTTCGTCGATGCGCGACGGCGGCGCCATGATGAACCGGCAGTGCTCGTCGCCGGCGGCCTGGCAGGCCACCTCGACCGACACCAGCGGGAGCCCGAAGCTCTCCTCGCACCAGCCTGACGAGTAGCCGGCGTTCATGACGCAGACCGGGAAGTCGGCGCGCCGGCCGGCCACCCGCCAGGCGTTGGACTCGAACGAGAAGGGGTGGTCGTAGAGCAGGTAGTAGTTCTCGTCCGGGCTGGGCGCGGAGCGCGGGTCGATGTCGACGAACGCCCAGCCGGCGAAGGAAAAGTGGATCGGACCCGCCGAGAGTTTCTCGATGGGGTCGGTGACGTGCATGCGGCCGTGGAAGTTGCGGGCATCGCCCCGGCCGATGCTGTGGGCAAGGTCGAAGAGCATGTTGCTCGCGACGCTGCGGGCCTCGGCCATTCCGCGATCCTGGTAGAGCGACATGACGAGGTCGAAGAACTCCACCGACATCGACGCCGCCCGCACCAGGATGTACCGCTCCCCGGAGATCGTGATCGTGCTGTGCTGCGGATCCTCCACCCGGTCGGCGAAGTAGCGGCGGACGTATTCCTGCGCGCGGAGAAAAATCTCCCGGAAGGGCGCCGGCACGCTCACCGAGTCGAGGACACCGGCCGGCGCCGGATCGCGCGTCGGCCCGGTCACTTCGGCTCCAGGGCGTGGCGCACCATCGCCAGCAGCGACGACGGTCGATACGGCTTCTGCACGAACCCCACCACACCGGCCCCCGCGAATCGCTCCTCCACCTCCTCTTCGCTGAATCCGCTCGACAGCACCACCCGGACGTCGGCGCGGAGCTTGCGCAGCTCCCGCAGCGCTTCCTCGCCACCCATGCGCGGCATGGTGAGGTCCAGCACCACCACGTCGATCAGGTCCGAGCGGCGCGCGAACAGGTCCACCGCCTCGCGGCCATCGGCGGCGGTGAGCACCGACAGCCCGCCGTGCTCGAGCATCCGGCTGGCGGCGCGCAGCACGCCGGGCTCGTCATCGACCAGCAGCACGGTGCCGTGCCCGCGCCAGTCGACCGCGCCCGCTTCAGCCGGCGCCACCTCCGGGGCGGCGCCGGCGCCCGTCGCCTCGAACGGCAGCAACACCCGGAACGCCGACCCCCGGGCCGTCTCGCTCCGCACGTGGATCGTCCCGCCATGGCCGCGCACGATCCCGAGCACCGCCGCCAGACCCAGCCCGCGCCCGGTGAACTTGGTGGAGAAGAACGGGTCGAAGATCCGCGTCTGCATGTCGGCATCCATCCCGATGCCGGTGTCGGCGACCTCGAGCCAGACGTAGTCGCCAACCGGCAACTCCTCGTGCAGGTATGCCGAGGCGAGGTAGCCGCGGTCGGCGTGCATCACGCCGGTGGACACCGAGATCGTCCCCTCCCGGTCGCCGATCGCGTCCGACGCGTTGGTGATCAGGTTCATCACGATCTGGCGGATCTGGGTCGCGTCGGCCTCCACGGTGGGCAGCTTGTCGGCGAGCTGCAGCGACAATGAGGCCTTCTTCGAGATGACGCTCCGCAGCAGCTTGACCATCTCGCGCACCAGCAGCGAGACGTCGATTCTCTCGAGGACGAACCGTCCCTTGCCGGCGTAGGCGAGCATCTGGCGGGTGAGGTCGGCGGCGCGCACCGATGCGGCTTCGATCTCCTGGATGCTCTCGCGCGCCGGAGAGTCGGGGGCCAGCTCGAGCAGCGCCAGGCCGGCGTTTCCGAGGATGCCGACCAGCAGGTTGTTGAAGTCGTGCGCGATGCCGCCCGCCAGCACGCCGAGGCTCTCCAGCTTCTGCGCCTGGAGAATCTGGGCTTCGAGCCGCTTCCGGTCCTCCTCGGCGCGGCGGCGCTCGGTGAGGTCCCGGATCACCCCCACCGAGAATGGACGCCCTCTCCAGGTGAGCGTGCGGGTGTAGAGCTCGACCGGAAACACGGTCCCGTCCTTCTTGCGGTGCAGCCGCTCGTCGACGATCACCCTGCCCTCCCGCGCCACCCGGTCGATCGCCTCCATCGTCTTCTCCGGCTCGGCGCTCATCACGGCCGGCGTGAGCGACGGGAGTTCATCCCGCGAATATCCGTATAGCCGGAAAAAGGCGTCGTTGGCCTCGACGATCGTGCGGGTACCGAGGTCGAGGAGCAGCACCGCGTTCAACTCGCTCTCGAACAGCAGGCGATAGAGCTCCTCGCGTTCGCTCAGCTCCCGCTCGGCGCGGGCGCGTTCCAGCTCGGCCGCGGCGCGGGCGGCGAAGATGGACATCGTCGCACGGGCCGCGTCGGACGCTTCCATGGGCGCGTCGTGGAGCACGGCCAACACGCCGAGCGGCCGCCGGCCGGCGTCGAGCAGGGGCGTGCCCAGGTAGCTCTCGAGCTGCAGGCCGCTGAGCGGCGGCGGCTCGGTGAACAGGCGGCTCAGCCCCGACGGATAGAAGCGCGCCTCGCCGGTGAGCACCGTTTCGCAGGCGGTGCCGGCAACGTCGTACTCGATGTTGTCGCCGAAGTCGTGGCCGAGCCAGAGCGCGAGCGAGCGCACCCGCTGCGGCGCTGCCGGCCCGCCGCCCTCGACCAGCTCGGTGATCAGCGCCACGCGGGCGCCGACCGCATCGGCCAGGTGCCGGACCAGGGTGCGGAAGAAGTCCGAGGTCGCCGACGACGCGGTGCCGGCGGCGATCGTCTGCAGCGCCTCTTCGATCCGGTGCTGCTCGCTGATGTCGCGGGAGAAGGTCTGGAGGCGCAGCACCCGGCCGGTGTCGTCGCGGACCACGCTGGTGAGCGTGTCCAGCCAGGTGTACTCCCCGCCCTTGCGGCGGAATCGATAGGCGACGCGCGTCCGCCGCTCGCCCCTCAGGTTGCGCTCGTGCGCCTCGCTCCGGATCCGGTCGTGGTCCATGGGATGGAAGAACTCGTACGGATCGCGGCCGATGAGCTCTTCCGGCCGGTACCCGAGCAGGCGTTCGGAGGATGGACTGACGTAGAGGTAGCGGCCGTCGGGCTCGTGGATGCAGATGAGGTCGTGGGACTGCTCGGCGAGGAGGCGGAAGCGCTCCTCGCTCTCGAGCAGCCGCGCCTGCGCGACCCGCTCGGCGGTGACGTCCATCCCCATCCCCACCACCCCGATGGTCTCTCCATCGAGCTGAATGGGTGCCAATGCCTCACGACGGTACTCGATGGACCCGCGGTGGTCGTAGACCCCGTCCCACCGCACCACCTCGCCGGAGAAGGCCCGCTCGTAGTTCTCGCGCCAGCGGGCCCGGACGGCATCGGGCACCGCGACGTCGTCGGGGCGCTTGCCGAGAATGTCGCCGGCCAGGCGGAGGGAGACCGAGTTCTGATAGATGTAGTGGCTGTCCCGGTCGCAGATCCAGAAGTCGAACGGGACGTTGTCGACCGCCGCCTTGAGGCGCGCCTCGCTCTCGCGCAGCGCCGATTCGGCGCGCTGCCGGTCGAGGATCTCGCGAGTCATCTGGCGGTTGGCCGCGGTGAGCTCGCGATTGCGCTCCGCCACGCGCTGCTCCAGGTCGTCGTAGGCGTGACGAAGGGTGAGGTCGGCCGCGCGCTGCTCGGCGACGCTGGCATTGAGCACCAGCGTGCTGAGGGCGATCACGCTGAGGAAGCCCTGGAGGAGGAGCAGGCCGGTGTGTGGATCCTCGCTCGCGAAGGGTCCACGGCCGATGACCGTGCCGCTCACCGCGAACGCGCCGACCAGCAGGTTGAGGAGAGTGGCCTCCCGGTTCCCGAACCGGAGCGCCACCCAGAGCGCGAACAGGAAGAGCGGATACGGATAGGAGTGCCCGCCCGCGACGCCTCCCCAGTTGAGAAAGATCAGCGTGGCGCTGGTGCCGAACAGGAGCGCGAACAGAGCCAGCTCGGCCCCGCCGCCGGCGCGGCTGTCGCGCGGGCGGAACCAGGCCAGCAGGGCCGGCGCGACCACCATGATGCCGGCCGTGTCGCCGAGCCACCACATCATCCAGACCTGCGGCGCGGCGCTGGCTCCCACCAGTCCGATGACCAGCAGCGTCAGCACGCCGATCGTCGGGCTGATGAGGGCGGCGGCCGCGCCGGCCAGCAGCAGCAGGCGCAGCACGTCGGCCACCCGTTCGAGCGGGCTGGGCCGGGTGAGCCAGCGCCTGACGAGCCACGCGCCGACCAGCGACTCGGCGGCCGAGCCGCCGGCGGTGAGCACGGTGGCCGGCACCAGGATCATCAGCGGCGGGTGCGTGGCCGCGGCCAACCGCAGCACCAGCTGGGTGACGAACGCGCCGAGCCAGATGCCCGGCCACAGCTCGCTCCCCACGAGGAGGAGGGCGGCGAGGGCGATGCCGGAGGCCGGCCAGATGGCCGCCAGGCCTGGGGAGGTGGGGAACGCCAGACGCACCCCGAGCCGCGCGCCGAGGAAGTAGGCGACGGCCAGGGTCAGTATGCCGGCGATCCGCGGGCCGGCCGCGAGGTGGCCCGCGTCGTCGCGAGGGAGGGTCACACCTCTGCCGTTTCTTCCTTCGAGGACTCTTCGATGACCTTCTGCGCGGCCTCGTGAGGCACCTGCTCGTATCCCTTGAACTTCCGGAGGAACGTGGCGCGGCCGTGCGTCTTGGAGTGGAGGTCGGTCGCGTACAGGTGCATCTCGGCCTGGGGGACGATCGCCCGCACCCGGGTGCCGCGCCCGTCGCCGGCGCTCTCGGTGCCCAGGATGTGGCCGCGCCGCGACGACAGGTCGCCCATCACGTCGCCCAGATACTCGTCAGGCGTCGTGATCGCGATCTCGTCCAGCGGCTCGAGCAGCACCGGCCGGCACTTGGTGGCCACCGCCTTGAACGCCAGGATCCCGGCCATCTTGAACGACATTTCGTTCGAGTCCACCGAATGGTACGACCCGTCGAACACCTCCACCTTGAAGTCCACCAGCGGATAGCCCGCCAGCACGCCACGCACCGACGCCTCCTGGATCCCCCTGTCCACGGCCGGGATGAACTTGCTCGGGATCGACCCGCCGACGATCTCGTCCGCGAAGATGTAGCCCGACCCGCGCGGCCCCGGCGCGAACCGCACCCAGCAGTCGCCGAACTGCCCCCGCCCGCCGGTCTGCTTCTTGTGCCGCCCCTGCCCTTCCCCCTTGGCGGTGATCGTCTCTCGATAGGCGATCTTGGGCGTGGTGAGCTCGCCCACCACCCCGAACTTCCGCTTCAGCTTCGCCATGATCACCTCGAGGTGCCGCTCCCCCATCCCCGACGCCACCGTCTCGTGGGTCTCGGCGACGTAGTGCGTCTCGAAAGTCGGGTCCTCGTCGTGCAGGCGGTGGAGCCCCAGCTGGAGTTTCTCCTCCTCGCTCCGGGCCGCGGCGTGCACCGCGAACGTCACCAACGGCTCCGGGAAGACGATCGCCGGCAGCCGCACCGGCCGCTCCCGCGTCGACAGCGTGTCGCCGGTGTGGGTGTTCTTGAGCTTGGCCACGCAGCCGATGTCGCCCGCGTGCAGCAGCGCGACCTCGATCCGCTCGCGCCCCTGGGCCACCGAGAGGTGCCCCATCTTCTCGACCACGTCGCGGGTGGCGTTGTAGACATCCTGGCCGTTGGCGACGGTGCCGGAGAAGAGGCGGAAGAAGGAGACGTCGCCCACGTGCGGCTCCGACATCGTCTTGAAGATCAGGGCCGTGAACGGCGACTCGTCGGTCGCGTGGATTTCGACCGTCCTGTCCCCCTCGGCGCCGCGGAAGGCGTGGAGCTCCTCCATCTCGTAGGCCGTCGGCATCAGCTCGACGACCTTGGTGAGCAGCGCCCGCGTCCCGAACGTCTGCTCGGCCGCACAGCAGAAGAGCGGGAAGATGTCGCCCTTCTTCATCCCCTCCTTCATCGCCGCGATCGCCTCGTCGCGCCCGATCTCGGTCCCTTCCAGATAGCGCTCGAGCATCGAGTCGTCGGTCGACGCGATCGTCTCGATCAGCTCCTGGTAGTACTTGTCGAACACCCCCCGCTGCTCGGCGGGGATGTCGGTCTCGTCGTACTCGCCGGCCTTGGTTCCCTTCTTGTACAGGTGCGCCTTCTTCGAGAAGAGGTTGAGCACACCGTGGAAACCGGCGCCCTCGCCGATCGGGACCTCCACCGGCACCACCTTGGCCGTGAGGCGCGCCTTGATCTGCGCGTAGGCCCGGTCGAACGAGGCGTGCTCCTTGTCCATCATCGAGACCACGAACAACACCGGGTCCTTGCGGTCCACCGCCTCGAGGAACATCCGCTCGGTGCCGGTCTCCACGCCGGCGGCGGCGCTCACCAGGAGGAGCGCGCCATCGGCGGCCGCCAGCCCGGACAGGGCGTCGCCCTGGAAGTCGAGGTAGCCCGGGTTGTCGATCAGGTTGATCTTCGCGCCCATCCACTCGGCGAACGCGCAGCCGAGGTTGATCGAGTACCCGCGCTCGGTCTCTTCCGGAGAGTAGTCGGTGAGCGACGTCCCGTCCTTCACCGAGCCGTGCCGCTTGCTCGATCCGGAAACAAAAGCGAGCGCGTCGACCAGGGTGGTCTTCCCGCTCGCTCCGTGCCCCACGACCGCCACGTTGCGAATCTCGGTGGCCTTGTACTCCTTCATAGTCGACGTCGCCTCGTCTGAAGACTCGATTCGTTACGTCAGCCGACCGATCCGCGGCGCTTCCCGCAGCCACTCCCGCAGCCGCTCGTCGGCCACGTCCACCATCTGGAAGAGCGTATCGACGGCGATCGCGCGCACCGGCTGGCGGGAGTCGCTGATGCACGCGAACACCACGGCACCCTCGTCGGGTCCCTTGGTGTGCGAGGCGCTCCAGAGCCGGCCGGAATCGTCGGCAAAGACACGCTCGCCGCCCGAGGAGCGGCGGCTGTGTCGTCGAACCGTAGGGTGCGGCATGACTTGGGTCGATCGGGACAGGGGGAGCGTGCCTTCCCGGGGGGCAAACGTCAAGGGGTGCCGCCGGCGGCCGCCCGGATGCACGACGGGGCCGCCCGAACCGGGCGGCCCCGCCGCTCACACCGTTCCAACAAGTCGGACAAATCAACGCTCGTGATCAGTCTCCGTCGTTGTCGTAGGTGAGACCGTCGGCCTCGCGGAGCTGCTCCAGGAACGCATCGGAGCCGGCCACCGCCGACGACGGCATCAGGAAGACCGGGCTGATCGAGAACGTGATCGCCCGGCGCACCCCTTCCGGCCAGTCAGGCATCGAGAGCCCCGCCACCAGCCGCTGAATCAGGTGCCCACATTCGCCCAGCAACTGCCGGGCGGTTTCGCCGAGGGTCTCGAGCGGAATCTGGAGGTCGCGGGTCATCAATTCACCCGTGGCGGCATCGCGCCACGCGGAATCGCCGACCGCGCCCCGTTCCGGCCAGACCCTCAGGTGCCGGATCGCCTCCGCACCCTCTCCCGGCGAACGGTGCAACTCCACCGCCGCGGCCAGCGCCAGCGCCAGCGAATCCGGACTCGGGACGCCCCACATCGTCACCACGTCCCGCGTCGGCCGCTCGGAATTGAGCGGCGACGGAACCGAATTCACATGGGCCAGCACCGGCGAGGGCTCGGGGCTTTCCTCGAGCATGACGAGGATGTCCATGGCCCCTCCAATGAGTTCGCTCACTCGCTACACCTCCGTGCCCCGGAGCGCGAGGGCGCGGCGCCGCGATGCCGGCCGCCATGCCTGGACGCACTCCACACTCTGGAACGTGCAAGTCGCGTACCGAGTGTCATCAATCACGCATCAAGATAAATCCCGGGACACGTTTCAGGTTCCACTGTTCCCGGGTTCCACACGCCGCGCCCCTGCCGGTCGCGGCATCTTGCCGCGACGCCAGTGGGAGGTAACTTGGATTTCATGGAATCCCAACCGGGCACCGTCGAATCGACCGGCGCGGCGCCGGCCACGATACTCGTCATCGAAGACCGGCGCGAAGTGCTCGATCTTCTCCAGCGCACTCTCGCGAAACACGGCTTTGTCGTGCACACCGCAACAGATGGTGAGGCGGGGTTCGCACAGGCGCTCGACCTCAGCCCCGACCTCGTCATCCTCGACATCGGACTCCCCAAGCGCAGCGGACTCTCCGTCGCGAAAGATCTCCGGGCGCGCGGCTTCCGCGCCCCGGTCCTGATGCTCACCGCCCGCGACACCGTCTCCGACAAAGTCACCGGGCTCGAGTCGGGCGCCGACGACTATCTCGCCAAGCCGTTCGACTACGACGAGCTGGTGGCGCGGGTGCGGGCGCTCCTGCGCCGCGCCACCCTGCGCCAGGAAGAGGTGGTCCTCAAGGTGGGCGACCTCACCCTCGACCCGATCGCCCGCGAAGTGGCGCGCGGGGGCAGGCCCGTCGCCCTCACCCAGAAGGAATTCGCCCTGCTCGAGTACCTGATGAAGAACGCCGGGCGGCCGGTCACCCGCGAGATGATCTCCGAGAACGTCTGGAAGCACGAGTTCGATCCCAGCACGAACATCGTCGACGTCTACATCAACTACCTGCGCAAGAAGCTGGACGCCGACGGCGCCCCGGCACTCGTCCACACCGTGCGCGGCGTGGGGTACGTCCTCAAGGTCTGATCGCGCTCCGCCACCGGGAGCGCGGCCCGTCACCCCGCGTGCACCTGGTACCCGCTGAAGTGCTTGAGCCGCCGCATCGCCGCGGCGCCGCCCACGCCGTGCGGCCGCACCGAGAGCCGCACCCACTTGGCGGAATCCTGGCTGGGGACGAAGCGAAGGCTCGGCGAAAAGTCGATCCAGGTCTCACCGCCGCCGGAACGGACCTCGGCGCGGATCTCGACCGGAGCGCGGAGCGAGCGGCACGGCTTGTCCCACAGGTCGTCGCCATATCCCGAGGTGCGCGGATCGCAGATCGCGTGCGCCGGGAAGACGATCGAGTACGCGCCGATCTGGAAGGTGCCGCCGGTGTCCGGTACGGCGAAGCGCTCGCGCGCGACGACGCGAAAATCCGCGGCGATCGCCGGCGTGACCATGCCCGCATCGCGATCGCGTCCTCGCGACGCGATCTCGGTGGCACCAAGCAGGAGCGTGAGTGCAAGCGCGGCTCCACCAACGGCCGGTGTGGCTGAGCGGATCATGGCTATGAACTCGCGGCGTGACAGGGACTTGCCATGCCCTACTGGTAGGCATGTCACGTACCATCACCAGCCGCGCAGGACCGCCGGTCTAAGCCGTTGATTAGCGTCTACTTAGAATGGGCCGCACAGGGCCTCTCGGAAGGCCATCCGGGCGAAATGTCCGGATGATTCGGACACGATGGCCCGAATGACCGATATACCATATGTAGGGTCGAGCCCGGGTCAGCTGGCGAGCAGCGCCTCGAAGCGCTTTCGGATGGGGCCCGCGCGAAGGCTTCGGACGCGCTCCGCGTAGCGATTCACCGACTCGCGAACCAGGGCGGGATCCACGGTGAGCAGCACGTCGGCGCATTCGGCGGTGAGCCACGCCGCGGAGTAGAAGTCGCTGGCATCGGCCTGGTCGCGCGCCAGGCTGTAACGGCGCGCCGCATCGGCGGTCTGTCCGGCGGACGCGGCGAGCCGTACCGCCAGCGCTTCCACGAGCTCGCGCCCCTGGAACCAGTCGCTGCGATGCCGCATGCGCTCCTCGGCGGCGGCGAACGACGCGCGGGCGATGTCGACCTTTCCGTTCGACAGGTGCGACAGGCCGGCGCCGGCCAGGGCCCCGATCTCCACGTCCGACTGACCCAGCCGCTGGGCGAGCGACACGGCGACGTCGTAGAGCTCGGACGCCGAGTCGTGCTCGCCGCGCTCCCGATCGAGGTGGGCGAGGTTGTAGAGCGCGTACAGCTGCCGCTCGCTGTTCTTGACGGCCGCGAACAGCGAGAACGCCTCGCCGAAGAGCTCGCGCGAGCGCTCGTAGTCGCCGCACTTGAGGTAGACGACGCCGAGGTTGAGGGCGAACAGCCCCCACAGATCCGGCGTGCCGGCGGTGCGGCCGAGGGTGATGGCGGTGGTGAGCTCGCGCTGCGCATCCTCCCAGTCGCCACGTGTGGTGTAGACGATGCCGAGGTTGTTGTGGCAGTTCGCCTGGCCGCGGGCATCGCCCACGGCGGCGTAGAGCTCCAGGGCGCGGCGATACGTTTCGGTGGCCTGGCCGGGCTGGTCGCGCTCGAGGGTGATCGCCAGCCGGTTGAGGGCGTCGGCCAGGAGGCGCGAATCGCTCAGCGCCTCGGCCATGCGGACGCACTCCCACGCCACCCGCTGCGCCTCACGGCTGTCGCCCATGCGGCTGTGGGCCTGCGAGATCATGGTGAGGAGCGCGACGCGGTCGCCATCAGCCACCGTGCCCAGCTCGCGCGCCTCCTGGTCGAGCGCCAGGCACGCCTTGAGCGACTCGGCGGCCGGCTGCCCCAGCAGGCCGCGCACCCGGACGCGGGCGCGGCGGAGCGAGAGGGAGCGCGCGCGGTCGTTCTGCGAGTCGAACCATTCTATGGTAAGGTCGAACAGCTCCTCGGCTTCGTCGTACCGGCCCTGCGCCTCGGCGATTTCGGCGAGCCGGACGCGAACGTCGGCGAGCTGCTCCGGCGACCCCGCGTTCCGCTCGGCGATGCGGAGAAAGTCGGTCCCTTCCTGGTGGGCGTAGACGGTGCGGGCGCGCTCGGCGGCGAGGATGGCGTAGCGGTAGGCGCTGACCGGGTCGCCGCCGCGGTCGAAGTGGTTGGCGATCTCGGCCACGTCGTCGGGGGTGCGGCGGACCATGGCCTGGGCGACGCGCTGGTGGATGCGCTTGCGGCGGCGCGGATTGGCCGACTCGCGCAGCACCTCGGCGAGCAGGGCGTGAGTGAAGGCGAAGCGATCGGCACCGCGTTCGGGGGTGGGCTGCAGCACCGACGCCTTGACCGCCTCGTCGATCGCGTCGAGCAGGGCGTTCTTGTCGCCGGCGCCGGCTTCGATGGCGAGGTCGACTTCGAACTGCCGGCCGATCACGGCGGCGGTGACGAGCGCGGCCTGGGCCTCCTTGGAGAGTCGCGAGAGGCGCCGGGAGATGAGGTCGCTCACCCCCACGGGCAGGCGGAGCTGCGACACCGGGCGCCATTCCCAGCGCTCGCCGGTGTACCAGACCGCGCCCTCGTCCACCAGGGTGCGGAGCACCTGGACCACGAAGAGCGGGTTGCCTTCGGTGTGGCGGTAGAGGAAGGCGAGGAACTCGCGCCCCACGTCCTGGCGGTGGAAGGCGGCCTCGATCCACTGCTTCATCTCCTCGCGGGTGAGGCGCTCGAGCAGGAGTTCGCGAAAGCGCTCGCTGCGCGACAGGCGGCGCCGGCGCTCGAGCGTCTCGCCCTGGGTCTCCTCGGCGCGGATCGTGAGGCAGGTGAGGACGCGCTCGGACTCGAGCTGCGGGATCAGGTATTCCAGCGCGTCCCACGACGCGGAGTCGGCCCACTGCATGTCGTCGAGGACGATCACCAGCGGTCGCGACTGGGCGGCCAGGCGAAGGTACTCGGCCATCTCCTCCAGCAGGCGGTACTTGCTGCCGCCGTGGGGATCGGGGGGCGTGTCGCCGGCCAGGGAGGGGACGAGCAGCGGCAGCTCGTGCCAGTGGCGCGGCGGCGCGCTGTCCAGCCGGCGGATGGCGCCGAAGACCTCGGCCCACGGCGCGTATGGGGGCTGGACGTCCGCCTCACGGCAGCGGCCCACCACCAGCGATCCGGCGCGCAGGCGGACCTCGGGCTCGAGCTGCTTGAGAAGGGTGGTCTTGCCGACACCCGCCTCGCCGGCGATGGCGACCACGCGCGGCTGGCCGGCGATCGATTCTTCGAGGAGCTTGACGAGGGTGCGGAGCTCGTCGACGCGGCCCACGAAGCGCTCGATGCCGAGCGGGAGGTGCGGCTGGTCGTCCTTTTCGGTGCTGGCGCTGGCGGCGCCGTCGCGACCCTGGCGCTTGACCTGGAAGAGGGCGCGGTCGGCGGCGGCGAACAGGGCGTCGGTGTCGTTGGCGTGCTCGGGGAAGGCGGCGACGCCAACGGACACCGTGACCGGGACGTTCCCGAGCCGGTCGCGGAGTTTGAAGCTGTGTCCGCGGACCGCGGCGCAGATGCGGTCGGCCACCTCGCGGGCGCCATCGAGGGTGGTTTCCGGGAGGAGGGCGACGAACTCATCGCCGGCGTAGCGCGCGGCCAGGTCGTAGCCGCGGAGTCCGGCGCGGAGGATGTCGGCCACTTCGCGCAGGACGTCGTCGCCCTGGAGGTGGCCGAAGGTGTCGTTGATGAGCTTGAAGTGGTCGACGTCCAGGACGAGGAGGGCGAGGGGACGTCCGGACGCGCGCGCCGAGTCCATCGAAGCGGCAGCCGCCTCGATGAACGCACTACGGAGGGGTAGCCTCGTCAGGTCGTCGATACGAATGGACGGCCCCCGGGAACGACACGCGTTGCCACGGATATAGACGCGCGAGGGGGCGGTGAGGAAACCTGAATAGCGGACTTGGCGGCAGGACCCTTGGCCCGACGGTCGTGAGAGACCCGTCCAAGCCGTCGGTCCTACGGCTTATTGGGAAGGGCCACGTCGGCGCGCGCGCTGTCGGGGACGCAGAAGTCGCACTGCTGCTTGAGCCGCAGCGCGGGCACAGTCACTGAGGCGGAATCGAGGACGGCCTGGCCCGAGGGGGGCTTGGCGTGCACGTCGACGCAGGCGGTGAGTGGACCCAGGATGGTGTTCAGCTCCACGCGATATCCCCCAGCGGAATCCGTCAGAGTGACCGCGTACTGGGCTGGAAGAGGCCTCGAGGAGCAGACGGAGTCGTGCGCCACGAGGCTCACCAAGGCGCCTGCCACCCCCGTGCCACCCGGCTGCGTCACCCGGCCGTACACGACACCGACGACGTGCGAGTCCTCAAGGATCGCGTTGCTGCATGCGACGGCAACTGCAGCGGCCAATGCGAGACCAAACGCAATGGAAATGCGCATCAGGTCTGATCGTCCGGCGGGTCCCACGATGTCCTCCTGACTCTCCTTCACACCGCGCACGGCGCCCCCGCCTCACTCCTCAG
This sequence comes from Gemmatimonadaceae bacterium, assembly GCA_041483735.1. GTDB lineage: Bacteria > Gemmatimonadota > Gemmatimonadetes > Gemmatimonadales > Gemmatimonadaceae > JBGPGH01. The sequence goes on from JBGPGH010000005.1 coordinate 177,194, forward strand.
AATGAACCGATGACCCCTTTGTCAAGATAGTGCGGCACCATTTCACCGCTACGCAATCGCTCTATTGGATCGGCCCTCCCTTCATCGTCTGCGGCACTCCGTCGGTCATCCACTGCGGCTCGGGCGCGCCCTGGAGATAGTGGTCGAAGAACTGCTTCATCCGGATCTGGAAGTCCTTCTGGTTTTCCTTCTTCGCCAGATGGTGCGGCTCGTCGGGATACGAGAGGAAGATCACCTGCTTCCCGTTGCGGCGGGCGGCGTTGAAGAACTCCAGCCCCTGCACCCAGTCCACCGCGCCATCGGCGGTGCCCTGCAGGATGAGGAAGGGCGTCTTGATCTTCTGCACCTGGTGCACCGGCGACTGGCTCTCGTACAGCTCGTGCGCGGTCCACGGGGTGACGTTGGCGCCCATGCGCACCTGCCCCACTTCCATGATCCCCTGCTGCACGGTGCCGGTCTGCTTGTAGAGCTGGTCGTAGAAGCTCACCAGGTCGGTGGGGGGCGCGCCGGTGACCACCGCCGCGAAGAGGTCGGTCTGGGTGAGGATGAACGACGACTCGTATCCGCCCCAGCTGTGCCCCTGCAGTCCGATGTGCCTGGGGTCGGCGTAGCCGAGCTCGATCACCTTCTTCACCGCGCTGGTGACGCAGTCCAGCGCCGAGGTGCCGGGCTTCCCGATCTCGTAGACGACGTCGGGCTGGAGGACGAGGTAGCCGTTGCTGGCGTAAGTCGAGATGTGCGGTCGGTCGTCGTAGACCGGCATCGAGAACTGGTGGTGCGTGTTAGACATGAGCTCGTAGAAATAGACGAGCATCGGGTACTTCTTCCCGGGCTCGTAGCCCGCCGGCAGGGTGAGCGTCCCCTGGAGCTTCTGTCCCTTGGAGTTGGTGTAGTCGATCAGGACCTTGTGTCCCCACCCGAACTCGGCGAGCTGCGGGTTGGCATCGGTGATGCGGCGCGGATTGGCGAATGCCGTGGAGGTCACCCACCAGTCGGGGAATTCGTTGAAGGTCTGCCGGGTGAAGATCAGCCGGTCGGCGTTGGCCGCCTTCTGGGCCTGGCCGATTTGCCGGTCTTCCCAGGTGAGCGGCACGGGCTGCTTGCCCGGCGCCACCTGCCAGTAACCCGACTTCTTGGTCCACTCGCCGTAGGCCGAGAAAGTCAGGGGCTTGCCGAGGTCGACGCCGTCATCATCATCGTCACCGCCGGCGGCCGAGAAGCGGCCGCCGCCGCCGCGGCGCGCGGGTTGGTCCAGCCGAACCAGGCGGAAGCGGATCTGCTGAGTATCGCCCACGCCGCCGGTGAGGTTGACCGCTTTGCCGGATTCGAGCGGCACCTGCCAGACGTCGAACTTGTGGTTGAGGAGGACGGAGTGGCCGTCCTTCGACCAGCCGGCGACGCCGTAGATGGGGAGTTCGTACGGATGATCGTCCTCGCGGTCGATCCAGCTGATCTTCTCGCCGTCATCGAGATCGGTGGCCTTCGCGGTTTCGAGATTGTACGCGAAGACGTGCTTGTCCTTCAGGTAGAGGAACCAGCGGCTGTCGGGCGAGGTCCCCATGGTGCGGGTGAGCCCCTTGTCGATCAGCGTCCGCTCGCCGGTTTCGGTGTTCACGCGATAGTAGTCGGCGTGCCCGCCGCCCCAGGCGACTTCGCCGCGATACGGTTTGTCGAGGCGGCCAATGGCCCACTTCCCGTTCCGCGTGGGCTGCACGGTGCGCATGTCCGCATCGGCCAGGCGGAGGAAGCGCGGCCCGCCCTTGTCGAAGGTCGCGGCGGAGGGGCCCGACTTTCCCGCGCCGGTGCTCAGCACGGCGGCGTACGTGAATCGCCGGTCCTGCTGCAGGCGGACGATCTGGACGGTCTGCGGCTCGGCGTCCTTCCAGTGCCAGACGTCGACGTTGGCCTGCGGCTCGGTGCCGCGCGCGGGATCGGCTTCCTGCTCCTTGATGCCGACGAAGATCTTCGAGCCGTCGCGGCTGAAGCGGGGCGCGGTGAACTCGCTCAGTACCATGGTCGCGCCACCGACGGCGCTCTTCGCGAAGGCGCTGTCTTTCGTCGGATCGAACTCGATCGGCTTCATCTTCGGCGTGCCGAGGTCGGTCCAGGCGAGCAGGGCGGTCTCCTTCTGCTTCTTGCCGCGGGGCTTGTCGCCGCGCAGGACGGCCAGGTGGCTCCCCTCGTCGCTCCATGCCAGCTGGTCGTAGTCGGCGGCGGCGCTGTTGAGCGGCTTCGTCTCGCCGGAGGTGAGGTCGATGAGGTAGATGCCGTTCCCCAGGCGGTCGGTGGCGTCTATGGTAAAGGCGAAGAAGCGGCCGGCGTCGTCGAAGTCGTAGAGGTCGGCGTTGCCGATGTTGCGGGTGGCGCCGGTGACGAGCTCGCGCAGGATCAGGTCCGCGCCTTTGTGCGTGGTGTCGGTGGCCGTGCGATTGGCGCGCACCGCGAGGTACTTCGACCCCTTGGAGAACTTGAAGCTGGCGGCGTTGGGGACGACGAACTTCTCGCCGCTGGTGAGGTCGAGCAGTTCGAAGCGACGGGTGGCTCGCGGAGCGGCGGCGGCGTTCTGGGCGCCGGGCGCTGGAGCAGGCGCGCCACCTCGGGCGCCGGGCCCGCGGCGGGTGCTGTCGCGTTGCGACGGGTTGACGTAATAGCCGACGAACCGGCCGTCGTCGGAAAACATGGGACCGGCCGCGGCCGCGGCGCCAAAGCCACCGCCGCCGCCCGCGCCGCCGCCGGTGGGTGTCGTGCCGGCCGGGATGGTGAAGAGCTTGTCGCCGTCCAGCTGCTTCACGAAGAGCGTCGCGTCGCCGTCGTTGGGCTGGTACGCGTAGGACATCCACTTCCCGTCCGTGGAGATGCCTGGGAAGGTGATCCGGTTCCAGGCGCCATAGTCGGCGAGGGAGAGCGTCTTCGGAGCCGAGCGCGTCGCCTTTGCGGCGGACGTGGCGTCGGCCTGGGCCGGCACGGTAGACTGGGCTGCGAGCCGCAGCGCGGCGGAGAGGGCGAGGGCGGCGGCGAAGAGTTGAAAGGAGCGCGTGGAACGCATTGAGCATCCAGAGAGCGGGGGGCGGCGGGGCGCAGGCCAGAGCCTGCGAGGCGAAAAGACTACGCGCCGGCGTGGGTGACTGTTGGCGCGTGGGCGCGGCGAGCGCGGGCCGCGCGCCGGTATCACACGGAGGCCTGGTTCACCCGGCCGGGCGGCGCGTGTTCAGCCACCAGTACAGAGGAAGGCTGAAGCCCAGCCCGCCGATCAGCGAGAGCACCACGAACCAGTACCACTTCACCGGCCCGATGGGCCGGCGCGCGAACCAGACGGCGAGGATCACCAGGGCGAGGGTGACGTCGAGGATGAAGCCGAGCGCCAGGCGGTCCTGGAGCACCGGGCCCAGTCCGTGGTACTCGACCACCAGCCAGTACACGAAGAAGCCGTTGGGCACGACCAGGCCGAAGAGCGCGATGACCAGGAGCAGCACGGTGGCACCTCGGTGGCAAGTGGTGTCGACAGTCGCGCGCGGTCCGCGCGGCGCTCAGAACGTCCGGCCTCCGCTCACCGCGCGCAATAGGTCCGGCGACCAGAGCGCCAGCGTGTCGGCGTGGGTGCGGTTCCAGTCCGCCGCGGCGGCATTGTAGCGCGCGAACAGCCGCGCGGGGTCCACCATGCAGGCGATCAGCTCGTCGCGGCCGAACCGTTTCTCGATGGTCACCGCCATCTTCCAGCCCACCGTGTACCACGGCCCCTGCACGCCGTAGAACGAGGCGGCGACGGCGCGCACGGTGTCTGGCGTCGCCAGCCGGCGGGCGATCACATCGAGGAAGAAACGCTCCACGGTCCGCAGGTCGCGGTTGTGGTTGGCCAGGTCGCGATCCCAGCGGGCGCGCTCGTCAGGCGGGCTCACCGCGTGGGGGTGGATGTCCGGCCCGCCGGCCGCGGCCAGCATCGCGAACCCCTCGCCGAACGCCGGCATCCACTCGGCGGCGCGCTGCACGCTGTCTGGGAGCGCCGCCAGGATGGAGTCGCTGCGGGCGCTGACGCTGGAGAATCCGATGTGGTGCAGCTCGTGCGCCACCGTGTTCTCGAACTTGGGCGCCGACACGGTCGGGTCGAGGTAAAGGAAGATGGCGGGATCGGTCCGGACGTCCCAGACGAAGCTGTTGGTGATCGGCTTGATGACGAGAAAGACGGTGGCGCGGATGCGGGCGCTCGCCGGGAGGTAGGCGAGCGCGCGCGCGGCGGCACCATTGACGTCGGCGCGCTCCCACTCGCTCAGGGCGCGGCGCAGCTCGGCGGCGCGACGGCCCAGCGTGTCGGAAAGGACGAACGCCTTGAAGGACGAATCGGTGAAGGGGCGCCGCATCCCCGCCTCACGAGCGGCCAACCGGCGGTACCCGGCCGTGGAAAAGAGGCGCGCCCAGTCGGCATCGACCACGGGCCGGCCGGCGGCCCGGGCATCGAGAATGGACAGCACCGCCACGGCCTGGGCGGTGTCGAAGGTGAGCGCGACGCGAGCCGGAGGCGCCTGCGCGAGCGCTAGCGGCGCGAAGAGCGGCAGAGTTATGAGCCCGGCGAATTGTCGGGATCGCAGAGGCCGGAGTCCTGAGCGCAGGGGTGCCACCTCAGGGCTGGGCGCTGAAGTTGAATTCCTGCTGGACCAATTGCCCAATCCGGCAACCGGCGAACTCCGCGGGCCGATAGCGCCAGGTCGCGAGCTGTTGGACGGTAGCCTTCACAAATCGGCGATAGGCCTCGGCAACGTCTGGCGAAGGAAATGACGCGAGGTCTGGATTCACCAGGCTTCTGATACTCCCGGGGTGAACCGCCCCATCGGCATCTACGACGAATTCGAGCAACACGCGTGCCTTCCAGTTGCGGGGGCCCTCAGGATACTCCATGGGCTGGTTGTCCTGCCTTGGCTCGACCGATCTTGCGCGCGGCGCATACATCGAGAAAACGGGGCGCCGGCCCGGCGCGCCGAAGTCAGTCGAAGTGGCGAGCAGCATACGAACAGGCTGCGCCTCAGGCGCGCTTGCGTGAAAGGCGCCTGCCGAGTCGGCATCGAGCATCGCGGCGGTAAGGTCCGCGAGGAAGGTGGAATCGCCGACGCTCTCATCGAGAGGCACTACCAAGCGTCCATCGGTGGATACTCCGAACGAGATATGGCTCATCAGAGCAGCGGGTCCGTAACGTGGTTCGGCCGGCTTCAGCGCCGCGCCCGTGGAATCGCTCAGTCCGGTGCGTCGCGCGAACGCGGCACTCAGCACCGAGAGCAGCGTCGTGATCCCCTGATCGGGCGGCGCGTATTGGGTCCCACCAGGCATCTGGTTCTTGGAGATCGTCAGATAGACTCGCTGGCGCGCCCAGATCGGATGTTCGGACGGTGCATCGCACCAGGCAATGGGGCGCGGCGCGTCACCCGCGAGGAGCGTCAACCCCTGGCGTCGCGTCGATGGGTCATCGTCCCTTGCGCGCGCCGGCGTAGTGGCGGGAGCACACCCGACACTTGCCGCGAGCGAGATGAGTGCCGCGGTGCGACGTAACGAGGCCATGACCTCTCCTCGGACCAGATGGTTGCGTATCGGGGTGATGGGACGAAGGGCTGGGAGCCGCACCCCTCAGGTTCGACCCGTCGTCGACTCTTCCGGTTGCATCCCCATCGCCTCCTCCGCATCGCGCTCCTGCCGCCAGAGCGCCACCGCCAGCAGCGCCGCCCCCAGCACGATCCCCGCATCGGCCACGTTGAAGGTCCAGAAGCGGTGGGCACCCACGCCCAGGTCGATGAAGTCCACCACGCCGCGGGCCGAGCGGATGCGGTCGAGCAGGTTGCCCAGCGCGCCGCCGATCACCAGCGCCAGCGCCGCGGCCCGCCACCCATCGCCGGCGGGGGTGCGGCGGAACGCCCCGACCAGCGCCGCCACCATCCCCAGCGCCAGCACCGAGAAGACGATGCGCGAATGCCCGCCCGCCGAGAGCCCCATCGCCGCGTCGGGATTGTATGCCAGCGTCAGTCGGACGGCTTCGCCCAGCACTTCGTGGGGGACGTCGGCGGCGGCGAGCCGCTCCTCCACCACGCGCTTGGTGCCGCAGTCGGCGAGGAGGATGGTCAGCAGGACGGGCCAGAAGATGCGGCTCTTCGGAGAGGGCACGAGTGCTCCGCGGTCGGGCGGGGGGTTAGAGGTCGGACTTCTTGGTGGCGCGGGTGCGTCGCATTACTCTGGTGGCGGGTACCCGCGCGATCGGGGTGAGGGTCCAATCGAAAGGGAGCGTCTGGGTCAGCCCCTGCTTCGCGCCGAAGGCCTGCTCGTAGTGACGTCCCCAGTGCGGCCGGTTGCCGTCGATGTCGGTGAAGCCGTACTCGTCGGACAGCGTCCAGGATCCGAACAAGCCCCCCGTCTTCGACATCAGGTTGGGATCGGCGGCCAAGGCCGCCACCGCGCGCCCCACGAAGGACGGCGTCTCCGAGGCGAGGAAGTGTTTGTCCTTCTTCGCCCCGTCGCGCCAGTTCGCCTCGGTCACCTTGAAGTGCTCGAGCATAGCCTCGGAGCGCAGGAAACCGGGCGTCACGGCGATCGCGGCCACACCGTGCTTCTCCAGCTGGTTGGCCATCGCGAAGGCGAGGCGGTTCACCGTCGTCTTCACCAGGTCGTAGAAGAACGCGCCGTGAAAGCCGAGGAAGTCTCCGTCGGTGACCTCGACGATCAGCCCGCCCCGGCGCTCGATCATCAGCGCCGCCGCGTGGCGGCTGGTGATGATGTGCGAGTGGACGGCGCGCCGGAACATCCGCAGCCCCTTCTCCACCGACAACGCCCAGAAGGGCTTCCACTCGTGGTGCTCGCCCTCGGAGATGTCGTTCACCAGGATGTCGAGGCGCCCCTGCTCGTCGCGAATCCGTTTCACCAGCGCCTCGACCTCAGCCTCCACCAGGTGGTCGACGCGCACCGCGATCCCCGTCCCGCCGCGCGCGGTCACCAGCTCGGCGGTCTCCTCGATGGTTTCTGGCCGGCCGACGTAGGGGCCCTCGCTGGCGGGCTTCGCGCGGGAGTTACGCCCGGTGCAGTAGACCGTCGCGCCGGCCTCACCGAGCATGACCGCGATCCCGCGGCCGGCCCCGCGGGTTGCGCCGGCGACGAGCGCCACCTTCCCCGCCAACGGCGACTTCGCGGGAAGGCCCGACTTCGCCTTGATCACGACGCGCTTCACGGCACCTCCAGGTGCGACGGTTGTACCGCCACGTTCATCGGCGTCATCACCGCAGTGCGGACACCGAGTCCGCGTGGTGCAGGAACCCGCGCACCACACGCACGTTCTCCCCGGGTGCATCCCACGGCGTGACGTGCGCCGCGCCGGCCAAAACGGCCACTTGGGCGCCCGGCGTGAGCGAGGCGAAGCGTCGGATGGTGGGCGGGTCGGCCTCGTCGAACTCGCCCACCGTGTACAGCGTGGGGACCTTGATCTCCTTCAGGAAACCCGTGATGTCGTACGTCTTGAGCGTTCCGGTGATCGTGAACTCGCTCGGCCCCTGCATGTATCCGTAGATGCCCTCGTTGACGGTCTTGGTCAGGCTGTCGAGGTCTGCTTCAACCGGGTGCCGCCAGACGTAGCGCCCGTAGAAATCGTTGAGTGCCGCCTGGTAGTCCGGGGCATCGAACTTCCCTTCCTTCTCGCGCGTCCGGATCGCCCGCTGCTCCGAGTCGGGGAGGGTGGCCACCAGCCGCCGGGCGTTGCGCTCCCAGGCGGGGATGTCGAGGGCCGCGCTCCCCAGCGTGAGGCTTGCGACGTGCTCCGGATGGGCGCGGTAGTACTCGACCGCGAGGATCGTCCCCCACGAGTGGCCGAGCAGGTGCATGCGCTGGTAGCCCAGGTACGCGCGCAGCGAGTCGAGCTCGCGCACGAAGTGGGCGATGGTGAACATCGTGGTGTCGCTGATGCGGTCCGACTTCCCGCCGCCCAGCTGATCGTAGCGCACGACTGTCCGCTCGTCGCCGAGTGCTTCGAGCGATTTCAGGTAGTAGCTCGAGTAGCCGGGTCCGCCGTGCAGCAGGATGACGGGGATGGCCGTCCCCGTCGTCGAGCCCGACACCTTGTACCAGATCCGTCCGCCATCCACCGCCAGGCGGGCCTCCCCCGCCGGGAGCGCCTCGGACGCCCGGGCCGAATCGGCGCGGGCGACGGGGGTGGCCCGCTCTCCGCAGGCGAGCGCGCCGGCGCCGAGCGGCAGGAGGGCCAGGATCGCGCGGAGTGCTGCGGTCATGCGTCTCATGGGACCTCCAGTTGCAGCGGCACGATGACGGTTCCCCAGCGCAGGTCGAGCTCGGCCTTGGTGCTGTCCACCATGGGGAACGAATACATGAGGGACTCGACGTGCGGCCCGGTGCGCGTCATCGCCGTCACTCGCAAGGCATCCTGGCCCTCGGGGTAGTTGCGGTGCCACACCGGCTGAACGCGGTTGAAGATGATCGTCCACTTGTCGGGTCCGGGCACCGCCCAGAGCGAGTAGGTGCCGGCGGCGAGCATCTGTCCGTTGATGCGGATCGCGGTGGAGAGGGCGATGGTGGTGGCGGTGTCCGCGCCCGGCTGCCAGACGGCGTCGTACGGCACCAGCTTGCCGAACAGCTCGCGCCCGCGCGCCACCGGGCGATTGTACTCGATGGTGACGCGCGCTCCGGCGATCCGCTGCGACACCGAGCCGTGCTGGCTCTTCGGGACGAAGGCCGGGAGCGCCGGCGTCGCGGCGGCGCCGCCGCCGGTGGTGCGCTCGGAGGTGTAGATCTTGTTCACGATCCACCACCGTCCGTCGAACTTCACCAGCGACAGATAGTCGGTGTATCGTGAGGCGGGATAGTCCTCCACCACCTTGACCGACGCGACGTCGCGGGTAACCTCGAGCGTGGTGATCCGCAGCGTCCCCTGCTCTTCCTTGCCGGCGCTGGCGACGAAGCCCTTGTACCAGTCCGCCTGGGTGAGCTGCCCCAGGTGCCCGTCGCGCCCCACGAAGTAGAGTTTCGCGTCGGGCCAGAACGCCTCCTTGAGGCTCGCGACGTCGTTGAACTTGAGGCCGTGCAGGTAACGGTCCACCACGGTGCGGACGGCGGCTTCATCGCCGGTGTCCTGGGCGCCAATGCAGGCCGCGGGCGCGCCGACCAGGGCGAGGCACAGTGAGGCAGGCAGGGCGCGCATGATCGCTCTCCTCAGGTTGTCTGAACCGGGTTCAGGGCGCCCCCGCCCCGGCCGCCACATCACGGCCGCGCGGAACCGACGGCACCGGGCCGTGGACCAGCACGAAGAGCACGGCCGCGGCGTAGATGAGGAGCTGCGCCGCCAGCTGGCCGCGCAGCGCGTGGATGATGAACGCGGCCGCGATGCTGACCAGCAGGCCGTACGCGCCCGCCCGCATCGTGCGCGGGAAGAGGAAGAGCGCCGCCGCCACCGCCTCCACCGATCCAATGATGGCGGCGTGCGGATCGATGGCCCCCGCCCCACGCGGGAACGCGTGGATCACCGTGTCGATGCTCGCGTAGAGGAGCACCGCGCCGAGCGTCCACCAGAGCGCGAGGAAGGCACGGACGAGCTTGCGGGGCGGCATGGGCCGGTTTCCTGTGTGGGGGCGGACCCCAACTCTACCGCCGCGTTCCGCGCTCGGCAACGCGACGCGCCGCCGCACCGGCCGGTCTCCCGAATCCCCCGCTCCGGGCCGGCGTAGGGGGTGCTGTCGCGGCGCGCCCCACTCGTGCATCCTGGTGCCATGGAAGACCTTCTTTACGCGGTCACGGCGGTCGTCATGGTGAGCACCGTGGCCGCGCACAGCTTCATCTGGACCTGGGTCTGGCTCCGCAGGCACGGCCTGCTCCAGCCGAAGAGATCCCGGGAGCTGATCGCGCTGGAAGAGCGCATGGCTCAGCTCGAGCGGGAGAACAGCGAGCTGGCGGTCGAGATCGAGCGGCTGGGCGAGGCGCGCCGGTTCGAGGAGCGGCTCGGCGCCGGACGGCCCGAGCCGCCGTCCCAGACCTTGTCCTAACGAGTCAGGCCGCCGTCCACGCCAGGCCGGCTCTGGCGATCAGGCCTTGGGCGTACCGGGGCCGGCGCCGCCCGGCAGGCGGTGCCCCGCCGACTCGGCCTGCAGACGCACGCTGAAGCGTTGCGCCTCCGAGATCCGCTCCACCTCCACCGCGATCGTGTCGACCGCGGACTCGATCCGCGCCAGCCGCTCCTCGATGCCGTTGAGCGCCGTGGGCGGCATCGGGCGCGGCTCCAGCCTGCGGACGAGGAGCCTCACGATCGGCACGCCCATCGTCAGAACGACGATGGCGGGCACGATGTAGCTGAGAACCAGCCGGACCATCAGGTAATCCTGGTTCATGAGACTCCGGACCCGTCCGCATCCCAGGTGGCGCCCAGGATCTGCCGGAGGTGATGCCGGCAGTGGGCCACGTAGTCGGACATGAAGTAGTCGAGCGTCGCCGGCCTGTCGCGCGGCACCGGCTGCCAGGCGATCTCATCGAGATTGTGCGCCGCGCGCGGGCGGCGCCGGACGTCGGCCGGCACCGACTCCATCACGTGCGCGATGTGGCGGTTGAACCCGGCCCAGAGCGTCACCAGCTCCGGCCACGACACGGCCTGATAGCGCTGCACCCTGACCCAGCCGTCCTGCTCGTAGCCCGGGAAGACAAGGTCGTTCTCGAGCGCCGCCCGGACGAAGCGCACGTGGTTGTGCGACGCCGAGTCGATGAGGTGGCCGATGATCTCGGCGGGGCACCACTTGCCGGGGGCGGGTCGCGCGGCCGCCGCGGTCGGCGTCATGGCGCGCAGCGCGGGCTCGGCGCGCGCCACCGAGTGGCGCAGCAGGGCGACGTAGTCGGGCGTGTCGTCCATGACCAGGTCCTTCCCCAGGCAGACGCTCGTGGGCGAGCCGACGTACTCGCCGTACGGGGGAGTCGGATCGTAGCCGGTGCGCCGGTAGAGCGCCAGCGCGGCGGTCTGGCGGATCCCCGTCTCGAGGACGACGCGCCGCAGGCCGAGCCCGCGCGCCTCGCTCTCGAGGGCGGTGAGCACGACGCGGGAGATGCCGCGCCCGCGTACCTCGGGGCGGACGAACATCCGCTTGATCTCGCCGACGCCAGCGGCGATGGTGCGCACCGCGCCGCAGGCCACGGGCCGCCCGTCGAGCGACGCGACCAGGAAGACGCCGCGCTGGCCGTCCACCTCGTCAGGCGTGAGGCGGAAGTGGGTGGCGCCGGGCTCCGGGTACTGCAGGGTGAGCTCGGCGTTGAGCGTGTCGATCAGGTCGCGCGCGACGGGCGAGCGAACGTCCTCACGCTCGATGGAGAGATCGGTTGCCGCAACCACGCGTTATCGCCAGTCGATCTCGATGACGTCGATCGGCGTCGGGCCGGCGTTGCGCAGCACGTGGGCGTGGCCCGCGTCGCGCCACCACCACGCGCCGGCGCCGGTGCCGCCGCTGCCCGCGGCGCGGCTCCCGTCCATCCGGAGGTCGCCGGCCTGCACCTGGATCGTGAGGCCTGGCGCCGCGTGCCGGTGGCTCTCGGTGGACGCGCCGGCTGCGAGCGTGACCTGGTAGATCCGCGCGTACTGGCCGTCCTTGAGCAGCTTGCGCGTGGGCGTGTCGGGGAGCGCCGCCGAGTCCACGCCCGGCGACGCCAGCCACTCGGCCACCACCAGGTGGAAGCCCGCCGTGTCGGTGTTGCTCACGCGATGCGTGTACGGGAGCGGCCGGGCCCAGTTGTCGAACACCGAGCCGATGGCGGTGGGCGGGCCCGGCGTCCGCGCTGATGGGCCGCCGCCGATCGGCTCGTCCCAGAGCGTGGCGCCGGCGATCACCGTCCCCATGTAGGGGTGGTCGTGCCGGTGAAAGAGCGTGGTGTCTCCCGCGGGCACGCGGACGTCGAGGACGTGCGTGAACTTGTTCTCGAACACCAGGTGGTGGCGGGGCTCGTCCAATACGGGGACGGCGCGCTGGGCGCGCAGCGCGGTGGCCGGCGCGAGCGACGTCAGCCCGATGACGGCGACCCCGGATCTCAGTGCACGCATCGCCATCCGGTCACTCCACCCGGATCAGCGTGAGGCGCGTCTCGCTGGGGCGCCCCGTATCGTTCTGGATCTGTGTCCCCATCCGGAACTTGATGTCCGCCGACTTCTGGATGAGCCAGAGCGTGTCACCCCTGACGCGGAACGTCAGCCGGGCCGAGCCACCGCCCTCCATGTTCGGGAAGCGCGCCACCATGGGATGGATGGTGATGCTGGAGTCGGCGAGATCGTAGGTCCCGGTCTGTGCGAAGAACGAGTCGAACGCGGCCTCCTTTTCGGCCGGGGATGGGTCTCCGCGGCGGAAGATCGCCCGCGCCCGGTCACCGGGGACCCACGTCTGGCTGTAGTGCGTCTTCGTGAAGAAGAAGAGCCCCGGCTGCGGGCTGGAGACGGTCATCGAGTCGGCGCCGGTGACGACGATGCCGGCCACCTTCCAGACCCCTTCGACCGGGCCCTTCGGCGCGGCCTGGGCGGCGAGGGACGTGGACAGGCCCGTCAGGATCATGGCACCCGTCAGGATTCGGGACATGGCGTTCTCCGTGTGGACGTTGTACTGCCGGGCCTGGCTACGCGCGCCGCGCGCTCGCGCGCTCGGCGCGCACGAACGTCAGCCACCCGTGCCGGTCTTCCACCGCCCCCTTCACAATGTCGAGGTACTGGCGCTGCAACTGCTGGGTGATCGGGCCGGGGCGTCCGTCGCCGACGGTGATCCGGTCGACGCTCTTCACCGGCGTCACCTCGGCGGCGGTGCCGGAGAGGAAGACCTCGTCGGCGGTGTAGAGCATCTCGCGCGGCAGCGGCTCGTCGCGAACCGGGATGCCGGCGTCGGTGGCGAGGGTCATGATGCTGCGGCGGGTGATTCCGGGGAGGAGCGTCCCGTTGATCGGTGTCGTGTAGAGCGTGCCGCCCTGCACCAGGAAGATGTTCTGTCCCGACCCTTCGCTGATCATCCCGTCGGTGCCGAGGGCGATCGCTTCGGCGAAGCCGTTGGCGAGGGCCTCCATCTTGATGAGCTGCCCGCCCAGGTAGTTGCCGGCGATCTTGGCCATGGCGGGAATGGTGTTCGGCGCCACCCGGTGCCAGGTGGAGACGCAGGCGTCGATGCCGTTCTCGAGCGCGCCCTCGCCCAGGTATGTGCCCCACGGCCAGCAAGGGAGGTAGACCTCGATGGGGCTCTCGAAGGGGATCATGCCGGCGGCGCCGTAGCCGCGGACGACCATTGGCCGCAGGTAGCAGGCGTCGAGCTTGTTGCGCTCGACCAGCTCGCAGGCCGCGGCGACCAGGTCCTCGATGGAATACTTCAGCTCGATGCGGTAGATCTTGCACGAGTTGAGCATCCGCTGGAGGTGGTCCTCCAGGCGGAAGATGGCCGGCCCGTTGGGGGTCTTGTAGCAGCGGATTCCCTCGAAGATCGATGAGCCGAACTGCATCGAGTGGCTCAGCACGTGGACCTGCGCGTCGGCCCACTTGATGAATTCGCCGTCGCGCCAGATCCAGGTGGTTTCTGTAATGCGACTCATGGGGAGGGTGGAAGGGTGGGAGGGAGGAAGGGAGGGAGGAGGGTGGGAGAAAGGCGAAGGAAGGTGAACCTGCCGGGACTGCGCCCCGCACCGGGTCCCTCTGCTCCCTTACAATAACGTGCGCACGGCCCCGCCGTCCACGCAGATGGCCTGGCCGGTGACGAAGCCGGCCCGGTCCGAGGCGAGGAAGGCGGCCATCGACGCGATCTCGTCGGGCCGGCCCAGGCGGTGGGCGGGGGCGAGGGCGGCCCAGCCGGCGTAGATTGCCTCACGAGTCTCGCCCGTCCGCTGGACGGCGGCGTCGGCGAGGCCCACCAGCCGCTCGGTCTCGGTGTACCCCGGCAAGACCGTGTTGACGGTGACACCGTCGGCGGCGACCTCGTCGGCGAGGGTGCGCAGGTAGCCGGTGACCGCGGCGCGCAGGCTGTTGGAGAGGACGAACCCCTTGGCCGGGCTCTTCAGCACCAGCGAGGTGATCCCGACCACCCGCCCCCAGTGGCGTTCGCGCATTCCCGGGACGAAGGCGCGGGTGAGCTCGATCACGCTCCGCAACAGGACCTCCGACGTCCGTTCCCACGTTGCCCAGTCGTATCCCATCGCCGGCCCGGTGGGCGGCCCGCCGGTGTTGGTGACGAGGATGTCGGCGCGGCCGAACTGGCCCATGGTCTGCGAGACGACGGCGGCGAGTCCGGCGGTGGTGCCGAGGTCGGCGGCGATCGGGAGGACCACGACGCCCGGGCCGAGGCGCCGCTTCGCATCACCTAACGACTTTGCGTCGCGTGAGCAGATCGCCAGCGACACGCCCTCGCGGGCCAGCGCCTCGGCCACCGCGAAGCCGATCCCTTTGCTGGCGCCGCAGACCAGGGCGACTCTCCCGTTCAGGCCGAGGTCCATGTCTACTTCTTCGCGGCCGCGGCCGCGCCGCGGAGGTACTGGTCGGTGCCGCTCAGCCAGTCCTCGCGGGGGGGGGTGAAGGCGTCGACGTCGAGGGTGTCCATGATCGCCTCGGCGCGGTGCCTGACGCCGCCGGGGATGAGCAGCACCTCGCCGGCGTGGACGTCGACGTAGACGTCGCCCGGCTTGTCGGCGTGCTCGTCGAGCCAGAAGCGCAGGCAGCCTTCGAGGATGTAGGTGATCTGCTCGTTGTGGTGCTCGTGGCCGGGAACGACGCACCCCTTCTTGAGCAGGACCTGGGCGATCATGAGGCGGGGGGTGGTGAGGAGTTTGCGCCCGAGGAGGGGGGAGAGCTGTTCGAGGGGGACGTCGTTCCAGGCGTGCTTGGTGGCGGGCATGCGGAGGACCTGTGATCGGTGGTGAGCGGATTGGGAGAGAATGGGTGACGCCTGGCTGCTAACGCTTCGCCAATAGCTCGTCGAGCGTCAAGTGGACATCCCGCGCGATCTGTCGCAGCAGGATCGGCGAGATGTCGCGTGAGCCGTGGAACGGGATCGTCGTCGCCCTGCCGTCAGCGTGGCGATACTGCCGATGGGAGCCGCGCTGTCGCACCATGAGGAACCCCAGGCGCTCGAGAATCGCTTCGACCTCACGCGGCCTGAGGACCGGTGCTTCGCCCACGAGCTAGGCGATCTGAACGGTCTGCGTTCCGACGAATTCCACTTCGAGTTTGGGCTCGCCGTCCTCCAGCAGCAGCTGGATGACTTCCTGGAGGTTGCGCTGAAGCTCGTCGAGGCTCGCGCCCTGCGAATGGGCACCCGGCCACCCGGGAACGTGCCCGACGAACACCCCTGTCTGCGGGTCGCGTTCGATGACTGCGGTATAGGTTCGCATTCTTTCAAATATGCGGCGCGCGGTCGCGATGGGTAGACCATTGCGGCCAGTAGTGCCACTCCTCGGACTCAAACTGGGTTGCAGTGACAGGATCCATGAGGGAGTCACCACCGGCAGCGTGTGCCGCCCGCGCCGCGTCGGCCCATCCCGTCCGCGACCGCTGGACATCCGCCTTCTCAGATCTCATGGAGATCTCCAGTCGAAACTTGAACTGGCCTCTACGGGCCTACCGCTTCGCCAGCACCGCCTCCACCTCCCCCTTCCCCGCCATCAGCCGGTCCACCCCCTCGCCCAGCGACCGCGCCGCGTCCAGGTCGCGCGTGATCCCCTCGGTGGTGCCGGCACCGGCGTGGAGGCGCAGCAGGTCCAGCCGCAGGTTCTCCAGGGCCGTCACCACCTCGGCCAGCCGCCCCTCGGCCCGCGCCCGCGCGTCGCCGAGGTCGGCCACCAGCGCTTCCTGCCGAGCGCCTGACGAGTGCGCCGGAGCGCGCCGCGCCTCGGCCAGCGCCGCGTCCAGCTCCTCCATCCGCGCCCGCACCGCCCGCGCCTGCCCCTCCAGCCCGCGCAGCGCCTCCGGCACGCCGGCCAGCGCCTGGCGCACGTCCTTCGTCAGGCTCTCGTACAGCGCCTCGGCCGACGTCGCGATCGCCATCTCGGTGGGCCGGTCGGCGGCCACCGTCCGCTGACCCAGGTTCAGCGACGCCAGCCGCACCAGCGCGCGCCCCACTTTCCCCTGCCAGAACTTCGCCCACGCCGAGCCGCGGTTGTTCCGCAGCCGCCGCCATTTGGTGGCGACCGCCGTCCCGATGAACCCCGCGTAGAGCGAGACGACCGCCACCGGCACCAGCGCCGAGGTTCCGGAGAGCGGGCTCAGCCCGCCCACCAGGGCGACGATCAGCGAGCTCGCGCCCACCACCAGACCGGTGATGCCGGCGGCGCGGAAGAGCCGTTCGCGCACACTCGGTGTCGCGCCGTGCTCGAACAGAAACTCCTCCCGCCGCCGGTCGAAGTGAAAGCGCAGCGCCGCCACCAGGTCGTCGGGTCCGTAGCCGCGCTTGAGCAGCCGGCGCAGCCGGTAGCGAATGATCGCGAGCGGCGCGCCGAGTGCGACCACCAGCATCAGCGCTCCACGGATCAGCCGGGCGGTGGTCCACTCGTGACCGGGAAAGACGTTCAGCAGGTCGATCGCCATCGGCACCAGCATCGCCGGGAGAATCACCAGCGGCGCCATCCGGCGCCGGTCGAGGAAGATCCGGACCGCGATCGGGATGTCCACCCGCTTCTCGAGCGACGGCGCCAGCGCCTCGGCCAGCGCCTCACCGCGGTCGAAGCGCGCCGCCGGGTCCTTCTGCAGGCAACGGTCGATCACCGCCGCCAGCGACTTGGGCACGCCGCGGGCGACGCCGGCCACCGGCGGCGCCGCCTTGGTCAGGTGCTGCGCCAGCATCCCCTGCGCGGTGCGCGACTCGAAGGGGAGCGTGCCGGTGAGGGCATAGAAGCCGACCACCGCCAGCGAGTAGAGGTCGCTCCGGCCGTCGACCGGATCGCCGCCGGCCTGCTCCGGGCTCATGTATTCGGGGGTGCCGAGCAGCTCGCCGACCGCCGTCTCGCCGGTCGTCTGCGTGAGGCGGGCGATCCCGAAATCGGTGACCATCGCCCGTCCGGTGCCGGCCTCGAGGAGGATGTTGGCCGGCTTGATGTCGCGGTGCACCACGCCCTGTCCGTGCGCGTAGGCGAGTGCCCAGGCCACTTCACGAAGTATCCGCGACGCGTCGTCAGGCTGAATCGGCCCGCGCCGGGCGACGCGCTGCGCCAGCGTCTCGCCGTCCACGTAAGCCATGACGTAGAAGACGAATCCGCCGATCTCGTCGACCGAGTGGATGGGGACGATGTACGGGTGCGACAGGCGGGCCGCGGTCCGCGCCTCACGCGTGAAGCGGTCGCGCAGCCTGGCGTCGGACGAGAACTCGGGCGGGAGGAGCTTGATCGCCACCGGCCGGTCGAGACGCACCTCGCGGGCGAGGTAGACCACGCCCATCCCGCCGCGCCCCAGCTCGCGCTCCAGCGAATAGCGCCCGACGAGCGCCGCCTGGAACGAGAGGAAGAGCGGGTCGAAAGCCTGGTCCGCCATTCGCCAATCTTAACGCCGCGCGCCGCCCCGGATAAGCCGGACGCGCCGGCCCGGCGGCGCCCGGCCGCCCGGCCGGGCCGTGCGACCCGGGAGGGTCGCAAATCCGATCGCGCGGGTGGCGACGTACCCCCCCGTGACAGCACGGCGGGGATCGCGGCGCACTCCGGCTTCCAGGCCGGACGCCGGCGGGCCCCCACCGTCCACCACGGAGACACCGCATGTCGATTCGAATCTTCTCCGGTCGCGGATTGCGCCTGGCCGCGATCGCGGCCGCGGGGTGCGTCGCGATCGTCGGCGCCCAGCGGGCGCTCGCGTCCGACCACCAGGACACGCCCGAGGTCGAGCTCAACCCCCGCATGGACGTCAACGACGTCTACGCCTTCCCGGGCTCGTCGGCCGACCGGATCGCGCTGGTGATGACGACCTCGTCGCCGATCGCCGGCCAGAACGCCTCCTTCGACCCGAACCTGCTCTACCAGTTCAAAGTCGACAACACCGGTGACGCGGTGGAGGACAAGGTGATTCAGGTCACCTTCGATGGCGGCACGCTCGGCAACCAGAAGTTCACCGTGCGCGGTCCGGTGGCGCCGGCGATGACGGGCCCGAACAGCCTGCTGGTGCAGGGCGCTGCCACGATGACCGGCAACGTTGGTGCCACCGCCGGCTCGGCCACCGGGATCCAGGTCTTCACCGGCCTGCGCGCCGATCCGTTCGTGATCGACCTCGAGCAGTTCTTCAACATCATCCCGGACCGCCGCCCGTCGACCGGTCCGCTGGCGACGCCGCTCACGCCGTCGGCCACCCAGTTCCGCAATCCCGGCGTGGACTTCCTCCAGCCGTTCAACGCGCTGGCGATCGTGATCGAGCTGCCCAAGTCGATGCTCGTGACCAGCACCGCGTCGGACGCCAAGATCGGCGTCTGGGGCACGATCAGCCGCTGACGTCACTCACCTGACCCTCTCAACGCCTTCCGGAGCCATGCTCATGCGTTCCACGAACTTCACGCGCCTGCTCGCCGCCGCGCTCGTCCTGCCGGCGCTGGCGGCGTGCAGCAACGACAACAACACCGCCACCGGCCCGTCCCCGGCGCACGTCTACACGCAGGTCGACCGGCTGGGCAACCCGCTGGTGAGCGAAGTGTTCTTCCCCAAGCGCGATCACGGGCTGCATAACAGCTCCTCGCCGGCCACCGACGTCGCCAACGATTTCGGCGGCAAGATCAAGACGTTCACCGACGCGTTCAACCGCGGTCCCACGATCGGCAACACGCTCAAGGCAGTGCTCGTCCCCGACATGCTGCTCGTCTACCCCAACCGCGCGCCGAACACCGCCGGCTGGCTGTCGTGGGCGC
This sequence comes from Gemmatimonadaceae bacterium, assembly GCA_041483735.1. GTDB lineage: Bacteria > Gemmatimonadota > Gemmatimonadetes > Gemmatimonadales > Gemmatimonadaceae > JBGPGH01. Next base: position 196,021 of record JBGPGH010000005.1, read on the forward strand.
TCGCCAACGGCTACGGCGGGCGCAAGCTGTCGGACGACGTGGTGGACGCGGGGCTCACCGCGATCTTCGGCAACCTGCTCGACGCGAATGCGTCGGTGGTCGCGGGCCTGACGACGGACAACGTCAGCACCAGCGTCCGCTCCTACCTTACCACGTTCCCGTACCTGGAAGCGGCCCGATGACCCAAGCCCGGCGCGTCGCGATCGTCGCCCTGGCCGCCGTGCTCGCGGGCGCGGCCGGCCGGGTCGCGGTCGCGCGCGTCGTCCCCGCTCCGGCGGCCCCGCCGCCGGAGGCGGGGGGCATGGCGCTTCGTGAGGCGCCCGCCTTTTCCGAGCGGGATGAGCGTGACGTCCAGATCCGCGTCTGGCGCGAGGCCGTGCGGGCCGACCCCCTGGGCGCGGCCGCGATGGGCCAGCTGGCGGCGCTCTACCTGCAGCGCGCCCGCGAGGGCGGCACGTGGGCGGACTACCTGGAGGCGGAGCGGCTGGCGCGGCGCTCTCTGACGCTGCGCACCAACCGCAACGCGAAGACCGCGGTGACGCTCGCCTCCGACCTGCTCGCGCAGCACCGGTTCATCGAGGCGCGTGACGTCGCCGCCGGCCTGGTCGCGCGCGAGCCCGATGTTCCGCAGTACCGTTCGCTGCTGGGCGAGGTCGCAATGGAGCTGGGCGACGACTCCACGGCGGCGGCGATGTTCGGGTCGCTCTGGCCCGACCGGGCGCACCTCTCGATCGCGCCCCGCCTGGCGCGATGGGCCGAACTCACCGGGAACCTGGCCGGCGCCCGCCGCCTGCTGGACAGCGCCACTCGGGACGCCGACCGGCGCGCCGACGTGCCTCACGAGACCCGGGCGTGGTTTCACCTTCGTGCCGGCGACCTCGCCTTCCGGATGGGCCGGCCCCGCGCCGCCGGGGCCGAGTACCGGGCCGGCCTGGCGATCGAGCCGCGCGACCCCCGGCTGCAGGCGGCGATGGCGCGGCTGTCGGCCGCGCGGGGCAACAACCGTGAGGCAATCGACTGGGGCGACCGGGCGATCGCCGCGCAGCTCGACCCGGGGACGCTGGGGGTGGTCGGCGACGCGTGGGCCGCGCTGGGCGACAGCGCCCGCTCCAACGAGTACTACCGCGCCATGGAAGTCGCGGTCTCAGCGCAGCCCGGACCATACCACCGCGCCTGGAGCCTCAACCTGCTCGACCGCGGGCTGCGCGTCGATGAAGTGGTACGCAAAGCGCTCGACGAGCTGGCGCAGCGCCACGACGTCTACGGCTGTGACCTCGCCGCCTGGGCGCTCCACCGCGCCGGCCGCGATCGTGAGGCGGCGCCGGTGATGCGGCGCGCGCTGCGGCTGGGCACTCCCGACGCCCTGCTCTGGTTCCACCAGGGGGTGATCGCCCGCGCCCTGGGCGAGAACGCGCTCGCCCGGACGTCCCTCGACAGCGCGCTCGCGCTCAACCCGCTCTTCCATGCCGGACACGTCGCCGAGGCGCGGGCCGTGCTCGACTCGATCGCTCAAGGGCGCTGAGCGATGCTCTCGGAGTTCCAGGCGTTCCTGCAGGTCGGGTTCCGGCACATCGTCGCCCTGGGTGCCGCCGACCACATCCTCTTCCTGCTCGCGTTGGCGGCGATCTACCGCGGCCGCGACTGGCGCGCCGCCCTCTGGGTGATCAGCGCCTTCACCGTCGGCCACTCGGTGACGCTGGCGCTCGCGGTCACCCGGCTGCTGTCGATTCCGGCGCCGATCATTGAATTCCTGATCCCGGTCACGATCGTCCTCACCGGGCTCGAGAACCTGGTGCTGCGCGAGCGGGCGTCGTCCGGGCCCCGGGCCCGTCACCGACCGGTGTTCGCGGGCGTGTTCGGACTGGTGCACGGCGCCGGCTTCGCCGGTTACCTGCGCAGTCTGTTCGTCGACCGGATCGCGGTGCCGCTGCTCGGCTTCAACATCGGCATCGAGCTGGGACAGATGGTCGTGCTGCTGGCCGCGGCGGCGGCCTTCTGGGCGCTGGACCGCGGGCTGCGCATTCTGCCGCGTTCCGCCGCGCCGGCCTGGCGCGACCCGTTCCGCCTTCGCCTGGTCGGCGTCTCGGCGCTGGTCACGGTGGTGGCCGCCGGGTGGGCGTGGGCGCGGGTGCCGCGATGAGGCGCGCGTTCGCCGCGGCTCTCCGCCTCACGATGGTGGCCGCGATGCTGGCGCTTGGCCCGCGGGCGGCCGCGGCGCATCCCATCCACACCACCCTCACGGTGATCACCGCCGGCCCGGACCATCGCGGGCTCGAGATCAACATCCGCGCCTTCGCCGACGACTTCTCGGCATCGGTGGCGCGGTTCGCGGGGCGCCGGCCCCCCGCCGACTCGTCGCTGGTGCCTGACGAGGCGACCCGGTACGTGCGGGCGCGCCTGTCGGTCACCGGCGTGGATGGCGCGCCGCTTGCGCTGGAGCCGTGCGGAGTCCGGCGGTCGCGCGAGCTGTACTGGCTCTGCTTCCGTGTCGCCGCCGGCAGGGGCGTGCGGGTGGGCAACCAGATGCTCACCGAGCTCCACGACGACCAGGTGAACATCGTGCAGCTGGAGCGGGGCGGCGAGCGGCGGAGCTACCTGTTCACGAAGGGGAGCGCGGCGTCGGCGCTGCCGGACTGATGGCGCCCGTCGGCGTCGGCCGGACCGGACCGACGGCGCTCGTCAGGCGGCGGGAGCCCCGGTGTCCAGGTCGAGAATCAGGTGATACTCGTCGACGGTGCGGTCGCCCCACCGCAACGCCCGCGGCTGCGCGCCCCACTCCCGGAAGCCCATGTGGCCGTAGAGGCGCCTGGCCTCGGGCGCGTCGCTGGTGACGCTGAGCTGGACCTGGATCACGCCGGGCCAGCCGCGGGCCTGATCGATCGCGGCGGCGAGCAGCGCCCGCCCCGCGCCCTGGCCGCGACAGCGGGCGCTCACGTACATCGAGTGGATGTACGCCATGTGGCGGCGCTTCTCTTCCGCCGGTCTCACGAGCCGGACCATGCCGGCCAGTCCGCTGTCGAACCAGCCGAAGTACGCGGTCCACGAGCCCTCGGCCATCGCCCTCCGCAACGCGTCCTCGGCGAATCCATGGTCGCCGGCGGGGGACGCTCCGAACGACAGCGGGTGCGCCTCCAGCGCCTCACGACGCAGGGCGACGCAGGCGGGGATGTCGTGGGGAGTCAGGAGGCGGACGGTGCCCATGTCTGGATCATATCAGGCCGCGCCGTGGGTGTCATCCCCACCAATCCGCGCTCATCCGCGTTCCAGCAGTATTACTCGGCGGCGGCAGGATGCCTGCCCATCGGGCAGCCGCTCGGCAACGCCCCACTCAGCCAAACGCCTCAGCCCCCGCCTCCCCCCCGCCTCACGACCCCGGCTGTTTCCAGCGCCCGCAGGTACTCCACCACCACGTCCAGCGGCACCGGGCCGAATTCCGCCGACACCACGTCCCTGATCTCGCGCGCCGACCGCTTCCCGTCGACGAAGTTCAGCACCTCGTACGCGTACTCATCACCGCTGCCGCGCAGCCCCGTGAAGTTCGGAAGCCGGATGGCATCCGCCTTCGCCTCGCCCAGGTGGCCGCGGAGGTAGTCGTAGCCGAACACCGACATGGGCCCGCGCACCGTGCTGTCGCGGCGGAAGACGATGCGGCCGGCCGAGTCACCGGCCGCCGCGATCCCACGTCTGCTCCCCTGTGCGGGCCGGGGCCCGAATCCGTTCCCCGAGTCCACGTCCAACCCCTCCACACCCTTCCAATACGAGTCCGCCGCGCGACGCAACGCCGGCGGAATCGCCGCGAACCGTTCCAGCGACGCGAACACCGCGCGCTCGTACGCGAAGTGCGCCCGCGTCAGCGCGGCGGCATCCTCGTCAGGCAGTGCCGCCCGCCGCTGCAGCATCGTCGCCGTCCGGCGCAGCCCGGCCGCCTGCGCGGCCCGCCACGCCGCCTCCACGTCGCCCGGCACCGTGCCGAGGTTGGCGAGGAAGTATCCGCTGGCCGCACCGATGAACGCCGCCCGCTTGAGCTTGGTCGGGTCGATGTTTGCCGGCGTGTCGAAGTTCGTGTGGATGTACCGGTCGGGCCAGTCGTTGAGATAGATCGACGGGATCCGGTACGACCCCTCGTTATACACGTCGTGGTCGCTCCCCATCGTCATCTCGACGAACTCGGCGCGCAACGCCTCCTTGCCGCCCTCGGGCGCCACCAGCGGCCAGGTGGCGCTCCCGGTTCCCGCGAACGCGTCCGACTGACGGTTCACCAGATCGCCGAACGCGGCGCCAATGTCATAGACGAACGACGGCAGGCTGGCCGGCCCGCGGGTCACGTGGAAGATCGACTTGGTCACCTCGCCGCCGCCCACCATGTCCATGTGGATCGCCGCCCGCATCCGCGGCGGCAGTTCGGGGCGCCCGTTGAGCAGCGCCAGCGTTCCCTCCACCTCCGGCGGCCAGACGAACCGGATGGTGCGCGCCGGCCTCGTCAGGCGTCCGTCGGCGATCAGCTTCGACAGCGTCCGCGCGACTTCGAGAATCGTCACGCAGCCGCTGGCGTTGTCGTTCGCGCCGGGGCGCTGGTGATCCAGGTGGCAACTGTAGACGATCTCCTCGTTGCGCAGCCGCGGGTCGCCGCCAGGAATGGTCGCGGTGACCACCTCGAGGGCGCCCGCATGCTGGCCGGCACGGACCGTCGCGTGCATCCGGATCTCTTCCCCGCGCGCCAGTCGCTGCCGCAGCGCCCTCGCCACCTTGAGCGACACCATGAACGCGAACGTCGGCTTCGTGGGAAACGACTCGAGGTGCCCCCATCGCACCAGGTTCTCGTCTTCGCCCCACCACGCCGTCCGCTGGTTCTGCGCGTAGCTCACGATGCCGGCGGCGCCGAACCGGTCCACCGCCAGCCGCTGCACGGCGCCCGCCTGCTGCGCCGCCAGCACCAGCTTGCCACGAATCTCTTTCCCCGCGTAGTCGCCCTCGGCGGTTCCGTCGCCGACGTCGACCAGGTTTGCGGTGACGTCGCCGTTCTCGCTGTCCTCGGCGAGCGAGATCGGCATCGCGTCCCAGTCGGCGAGCCGTGCGGCCGGAACCCAGCCAGTGGAGTCGTGGCGCAGCTCCCAGAGCTCGGCGAAGTCCGCGTCCCACGGCGGGCGTGAGCGCTGCGTGCCGTAGAAGATCTTCCCGTCGGCCGGAAAGCGCTCGATCCGCGCGTCGGTGATGCCGTAGGTGGTGAGCTGGTCGACGATGTACTGTCCAGCGCGGTGCCAGCCGCGCGAGCCGCGCACGCGGTGCTCGCGGGCGACGTACTCCAGGTTGCGCTTGGCGGTCTCGCCGGAGAGCTCCTGGGCGAGCGCCGAGATCGTGCGGTCCGGGAGGAGTGAGGCGGACTGTCCCCGGAGTGAGGCGGACGCGGGAAACATCACGACGGCCGCGGCCACTACCCACGCCGCACGTCTCGTCGTCACTCGTCGGTCATCCAGGCAGAGGTGGGCCACGGATTCTGGGTTGGGGTTTGGCGTCACATCGCGCGGGCTGGATGTTGCGGCGCCCCGCGCCGGAGTAATACGATGGGGGGCAGCGGCGCCGGCCGCGCGTCAAACATATCCGACCAGGAGTCTTTCGCCATGCGGCCGAGAGTTCTGCTCGCCTGTCTCTCCCTCGTCCCCCTCGCCGCCGCGCCCGCGCAGGGCCGGCGCACCGTGTTCACGCGCGCCGACACGCTGCGCGGCTCGTTCACCACGCCGCAGCGCGCCTGGTGGGACGTCGCCTTTTACGACCTGCACGTCGCCATACATCCGGCCGACAGCAGCATTCGCGGCTGGAACGCGATCAGCTATCGGGTGCTCTCGCCCGCGCGGGAGCTGCAGATCGACCTGATGGTCCCGCTCGAGGTCGACAGCATGGCACAGGATGGGCGCGCGGTTGGCTTTCGCCGCGAGGGGAACGCATTCTTCGCGACGCTGGCGTCGCCGCAGCGAGCCGGCGACCGGAAGACGATCACCGTCTGGTACCACGGCAAGCCGCAGCCGGCCAAGCGGCCGCCATGGGACGGCGGGATCAGCTGGGCGCGGGACAGCCTGGGGCACGACTGGATCGTGACGACCGACCAGGGGATGGGCGCCAGCGTCTGGTGGCCGAACAAGGACACCCAGGCCGACGAGCCCGACAGCCAGCGGGTCGCGCTCACCGTCCCCGATCCGCTGATCGACGTCTCGAACGGCCGGCTGCGGAGCACCGTGCATAACGGCGACGGGACCACGACGTACGAATGGTTCGTCGTCAACCCGATCAACAACTACGCGATCGCGGTGGCGGCCGGCGACTACACCCACTGGAGCGAGACCTTCGACGGCGAGGGCGGGACGCTGACGCTGGACTTCTGGCCGCTGACGTACCACCTGGATGCGGCGAGGCGGCAGTTCGTCCAGGCGCGCTCGATGCTCCAGTGCTTCGAGCACTGGTTCGGCCCGTACCCGTGGTACCAGGACGGCTACAAGCTGATCGAGGTCCCGAACACCGGGATGGAGCACCAGAGCGCGGTGTCCTACGGCAACCGGTTCGCCAACGGCTACCGCGGGCGTGATGGGTCCGGCACCGGGTTAGGCTTGAAGTGGGATTTCATCATCGTCCACGAGAGCGCCCACGAGTGGTTCGGCAACAACATCACGTCGAAGGACAACGCCGACATGTGGGTCCACGAGAGCTTCGCGAACTACGCCGAGGGGATCTACACCGAGTGCCTGTTCGGGAAGCAGGCGGGCGCCGACTACATCATCGGCAACCGCCGCGGCGTCCGGAACGACACGCCGATCATCCCGCCCTACGGCGTGAACGCCCAGGGCTCGGGCGACATGTATCCCAAGGGCGGCGAGCTGCTCCACACCATCCGCCAGCTCGTCAACGACGACGAGAAGTGGCGGACGATATTGCGCGGCTTGAACAAGACCTTCTGGCACCAGACCGTGATGGGGAGCCAGGTGGAGGCGTACATCGCCGCGCAGGGCGGCGTCGACCTGACGAAGGTATTCGACCAGTACCTGCGCACCACCATGGTGCCGGTGTTCGAGTACCGGATCGAGGGGACGACGCTCTCGTACCGGTGGGCGAACGTCGTGCCGGGGTTCAACATGGGGGTCAGGGCCGGACTCGGGGAGCGGGGAGCGGGGAGCGGTGCGCGCGTGGCCGGCGACGGCTACACCTGGCTGCATCCTACGGAGGCGTGGCAGACGGCGGCGGTGGCGCTGACGAGTCCGGCGGACTTCAAGGTCGATCCTAACTTCTACGTGACGGTGAAGGACGTGGGGGCGCCGGCCGGGGCGAAGCCGTAGCGTGGCCTAACGCGCACGCACCGAGTCTCCGCATCGCCGGCCTACCCGCTGCGCCGAGTCCGGCGAGGCGTCCATCCAGGCTTCGCCGTCGAGCGCCGCGGCGGCGTCATCGACCGGGGCCGAGTCGCTTCGCGCGGCTGGCACGCTGACCTGCAGTCTCGTCACCGCGCGGATCGGAACCGTCGCGTCGATCTCGCGAATCGGGCCCTGGCTGAGCAGCAGTACGAGGTAGCAGGGCGGTTCCTGGCGCGTGCGGTTGAACATCCCCACGCGCCAGCCGGGCCCCAACTGCGGGACGACGACGCGCACGCGGGCGCCGACGGCCGGTATGGCGGGCGGTTGTGGCCCGCCGCTCACCGCCTCGACGCGTCGCTGGGAGTCCGAGCGCGCGCAGGCGGCGAGAATGAACGCCAGCATCCAACTCCCTCGAGGAGCGTGTCGCATTTGCTGCATGATATCAGCGGGGGGTGGGGGCCGCGACGGGGCCATGCTCATGGCACCCGCATCCCCGCCCGCGCGATCACCTCACGCCAGTCCGCGTTGCCGAACCCCGACGCCACCAGCACGTCGCGCCAGTCCCGCTCCGCCACTTCCACCGCTCGGCCTAACTTCTCAAGGTCGCCCTCGGCCAGCTTGATGATCGCGAGGTGCACGCGCGGCCGCTCCGACGGCGCTGCCCGGGAGCCGAACGGCAGCACCGCGCGTTCGAGACGCGCGATCACCGCCGTCACGTCAGCCGCGGGGAAGCGCTCGCGGATCTCGGCCTCGACGATCGGCCAGAGCGGAGCACTCACCGCTCCACCGGCACCCCGATCACCACCCGCGTCACCTGCCGGATCCACCGCGCCGGCCGCTTCTCGCCAGGCACGATCAGCCGCCACGGACCCTCGTTGGGCGGCAGCGCGTGTCCGTCCACCCGGTCGGCGAGCAGCACCACCCGGTCGGTGAACGACTCATCGAGCTCGGCCATCGCGAACACCACCCGGTAGCCGTCGGCCGCCTCCACCAGCACGTACGTCGCCAGCAGCGGCCCGCGCACAGAGTCGCTCGGCGGGAAGCCCGCCATCCGCAGCAGCGACGTGAAGCGGACGCCGCTGTAGTGCCCCACCGCATCGTGCGCGCTCGCGTCCACCGAGTCGCGCGGCAGCCTCGCGAGGTCGCGGGCCGTGAACGCACGCACCGGATGGCCGGACAGCTCGACGCGCAGCGTGTCCGCGGCCCGGGCGGGCGCCCGGGTCTGCCCGCGCGCCGCGCCGGCCGCCATGAGGCAGAGCACTGTGCCACACGCGCGGGCCCGGAACTGCCGCCTGTGCACGTTTCCTGCTTCCTGCTTCCTGCTTCTACTTGCCCTCATACTTGAACGACAACTTCACTCTCGCGCGATAGCTCTCGATCTTCCCGTCCTTCATCTGCACGTCCAGCTGCGAGACCTCGGCCACGCGGAGATCGCGGAGCGTCTTCGCCGCCCGCCGTATGGCCGCGGCCGTCGCCTTCTCCCACGACTCGCTGCTGGTGCCCACCAGCTCAATGACCTTGTAGACGCTTTCTGCCATGTGACTCTCCCGGTGACCTGCGGTTGGACGGCTCCCTGTAGCGAGCGCCAGAGGCGCGAGCGTTCCAACAATGCGCTGCCAGCAGCACCGCCCACAAGAGCGCGACCGCACCCTTCATCAGGCGTGCGGGTTGGCGCGTATCTTCCCATATGCCCAATCGACGCGACTTCATCAAATCGGCGGCGATCGCCGGCGGCGCCCTCGCCACCGGACTCGGCCCCGCCCTCGCCCGGGCCGCATCGCCGGACCTCGCAGGCTCCGCGCCCTCGCGCCTCGACCTCCTCGTCCTGGGCGGCACCGGCTTCATCGGCCCGCACCTCGTGCGCCACGCCGTGTCGCGTGGACATCGCGTCACGATCTTCACCCGCGGGCGCCACGACGCCGAGCTCCCCGACTCGGTCACTCGTCTCATCGGCGACCGCAACGGCCAGCTCGGCGCACTGGAAGGGAAGAAGTGGGACGCGGTGGTCGACGATTCGGCCACCAATCCCGACTATGTGAGGCAGTCCACCGCGCTGCTCAAGGACGCCGTTGGGCGCTACCTCTTCACGTCATCCACCGGCGTCTACTATCCGTACCTGACACGCGGCGTCGACGAGTCGGTGGCGGTGCGCACCGACGCCGACGACCCCAAGGATGGGTCGGCGAGTTACGGCGTCGCCAAGGCCAACTGCGAGCGGCTGACGCTCGACACCTTCGGCGACCGGGGAGTCGTGGTGCGCCCTACCTATATCGTAGGGCCCGGCGACACCACCGACCGATTCCCCTACTGGCCGGTGCGGCTGGCGCGTGGCGGCGAGGTGCTGGCGCCGGGTCGCAAGGATGATCCGGTCCAGCTGATCGACGTGCGCGACCTGGCCGAGTTCATGGTGCACCTGCTGGAGGAGCACAAGAGCGGCGTGTACAACGTCGCCGGACCGCGTGACTCGCTCACCGCGCCGGCGTTCTACCGGGCCGCGGCCGCGGCCCTGGATGCGAAAGTGACGCTGACGTATGTCGACGACTACGACTTCCTGGCCGCGCACAAGATCGAATACTCCATTCCGTGGGCGATGCTGAAGGGGAACGATGACGGGATGATGTCGGTGAAAAACGGCCGCGCGATCTCGGCGGGGTTGGGCTTCCGGCCGCTGGCGATGACGGTGCGCGACACGCTGGCGTGGTGGCCCTCGGTGCCCGAGGCGCGGCGGGCGAGTCCCAAGTTCGCGATCTCGCCTGAACAGGAAGCGCAGGCGCTGGGGGACTGGCACGCCCTGACGCGTTAGGAGCTGTCAATTCCGCGAACGGGCCGCTTGCCTGGGCGGACCACGGCGGCGGACTTCGCCGGCCGCCCCCCGGGCAGCTACGCCTTCGCGACTCCGATTCGCCCCAAGTGCGTGAAGCGGAATCCCTCGGGCAGCTTGAGCCCGTACCCCACCAGCCGGTCCAGCCCGATGTGGGCGCTCCAGATCAGCGCGACCCCGAGCGTGGTCGGGCCCAGCCAGAGGAGGCCGGCGGCGCCAAGCACGGCCGGCCCGATGTACGTGTGCGGGATGTTGTAGACGATCGCCCCCGCCCGCGCCCCCGCCAGGTAGCCGAGTAGCGAGAGGTCGGGCGCCAGGAAGAGCAGCGCGTAGAACCCCCACCCGTGCTGGCTCCATTGCACGTACGCGCCCGTGCTGAGCAGGAAGACCGCCAGTCCTTCCAGGCGGAGCAGCGTGCGGACGGTGCCGGTGGCGGGCTGCATGTCGGTCTCCTCTAAGCCGGGGGAAGGTGTTGTCGTCAGGCGGGCGGCCGCGAACCGGCAATACTCGGCGACGCCGGCCGCCCGGACCCGACTTCGCCGGCCGCGGACCGCAGGAGCGCTTGGAACTCGGGCCAGTACAGGATCTCGACGCCGGGCGCCGGCGTGCTGCCCCTTCCGCCACCGCCTGAGGTGTGACCGGCCGTCCGCTCGGCGTTGAGCCGCATCGCCCGGCCCAGATCCTCGACCCGGATCCCGTGCAGGCGGCGCGGGAGCAGGTGCGACAGCACCGGAAAGACCGCCTGCGTCAGGCGGTCCTGCAGTCCATAGCGGATATCCTTCGTCACCAGGACGCTGGGGCGAAAGAGACTCGTCCGCGCGATCCCTGCGTCGATCACCGCCTGCTCGGCCTCGCCCTTGGTGCGCACATACCGATTCCGCGATGTCTTGTCGGCGCCGACTGCCGAGAGGAGCGAGATGTGTCGCGCGCCGGCCCGGGCGGCGCCGCGCGCGAACGCGCCCGCGTAGTCGACGTCCACCCGCCGGAACTCCTGGTACGGCACTTTCCTCGGCTGGCCGATCCCCATGGTGTTGAAGGCGACCTCGCAGCCCGCGGCCAGGCGCGCGGCCGCGCCCTCGAGGTCGCCCAGGTCGATCACCTCGACCCGCAGCTTCGTGCGCCCCGGCAGCGCGTCGAACATGACCACCGGCCGGCGCGCCAGGGCGACCACCGCGGTGCATAACGGCGACGCGAGCAGCTCCCGGACGAGCGCCCCGCCCACCGCGCCGGTGGCGCCGACCACCACCGCCCGATACGGTATCACGCCTTCTGCTGGATGTACGCCCAGTACACGTCCGGCCCCAGCTGCACCTTGAAGTCGATGTCCATCACGTCCAGGATCTTGAACCCCGTCCGCGTGATCAGGCTCGCCAGCATCGACTTCCCCAGCACGCTGTAGTGGTTGCGGTTGTTCTGGTGCTGGCACGACGTGTCCGGCGCCGGCACCTCGACGTACAGCCACCCCCCGGGCTTCAGCACCCGGTGCAGCTCGCTCAGGGTGAAGAACGGAAAAATGCTGTGCTCCAGGCAGTGCCGGCACCAGACGAGATCGAACTGCGCGTCCGGAAAATCCAGGAACGACTGGTCCATCTCCAGCACGTGGAAGCCCTGGCGGCGGCAGGCCTCGACGTCGGTGGGGTTGAGCGCCACGCCGGTCGCGTCGCAGCCGCGCGCGACGAAGTGCTTGAGCGCCACCCCCTGTCCGCATCCCACGTCGAGCACCTTCGCCCCAGCCGGGATCGCGCACTTCACCCACACCATCTCGAGCATCCGCGCGGTGATGTCGTCGTGCAGCCCGCTCGGCTCCTCGGGATACGTCTCGGCGCTGATCCTGTCGAGGAAGGTCTCGAGGCGGGCGACATGTGCCGGGGAGAGCTGCATGACGCAATATGATGCACCCTTCGCGCGCCGCCTGCACCCCACCCTGACAGCGGTCACCGGCGGCGTCGAATGCGAAACGGACGTTCAGCCCCGCGAGCCGGCCAACCTTGTCGCGCCCGGCCGCGGCGTTCATGTTAGCGGCTGATTCTGTTGTCTCACTTCACGGAGAGTCGACATGAGGCGTACTCCAGTCATGCTGGCACTGGTCGGCGCGTGGGCCCTGGCGGGCGCGTCGCCCGCGTTCGCACAAAAGAAGACCGTCAGCTCCGGGACCGGCAGCAAGGCCTTCCCGGTCGGCTACACTGACATCGGACCGACCGTCGGACTCGGCGGCCTTGGCCAAGCCAGCCTGGCAATCGGCGGCCGGTTCGAGCGCGGCTTCCGGGCAATGCCGGAGTTCAACAACGGTACGCTGTCGTTCGAAATCGGCGCCGACTGGTACCACTACTCGAACAGCTTCGTCGGCGTCAACTACAGCTTCACGTACATCCCGATCAGCGCGACGGTGAACTACCACTTTCCGCTCACCGATGCCCGGTTCGACCCGTTCGTCGGACTGGGGCTGGGCTACGAGAACATCAGCACCTCGTTCGCCGGGTCGGGCTACAGCAGCGGCATCTACTTCGTCGGCCGCGCTGGCATGCGCTATCGCTGGAAGCCGAACCTGTCGCTGTACGGCGACCTTGGCGCGGGTGCCGCGACGCTCAACGTCGGCCTGATGTGGAAGATGGGGGGCAAGTAGCGCCGCGCCCGGCCACCCGCTGGACAGGCTGGACTACGATCGCCGACGCCCTTCCGCGTCGGCGATCGCTTTTTCCGTCCGCTCCCAGAGCTCGCCGGCCAGGACGACATCGTTGGCGACCGGGTTGCCCGGTACCTCGCGGCACCGGTGGAAGTATCCCCCGTTCGCCCGTGGGACTTCCGCGGCTGTGGCGCAGTACACGGGCGTCTTCGCCCCCTCTTCGTTCGAGAGCATGAAGCGCATCATGATCCACCGCAGCGGCTGGAAGACCGAGCGCCAGATGTTCGACGCGACCGCCCCGGGATGGAGCGAGCTGGTCGTTATGCGGGTGCCGGCCAGCCGCCGCGCGAGCTCCTTCGCGTGCAGCACGTTCATGAGCTTGGTGTTGGCGTACGCCTCGAAGCCGCCGCGCCGGGCCGTGGCGCGCCGTTCCAGTCCCGCCCAGTCGATCTCCTTCGGGCGGAAGTGGGCCTCGCTCGAGACGTTGACGATCCGCCCCTCCGGTGACTCGCGGACGCGCGGCAGAAGGAGGTTCGTGAGCAGGAACGGCCCAATGTGGTTGACGGCGAAGGTGAGGTCGAAGCCATCGGCACTGAGGGTGCGCGTTCCGGCGACGCCGGCGTTGTTGACGAGGACGTCGATCGGGCGGCCGGTGGCGAGGTAGGCGTCGGCGGCGCGCCGCACTGAGGCGAGGTCGGCGAGGTCGACGGTCACGAGCTCGGCGTCGACGGCGGGGTTGGCGGCGCGGATCGCATCGAGCGCCGCCCGGGTGCTCGCCTCGGACCGCGACGCGAGGATCACCCGTCCGCCGCGCGCGGCCAGCGCGTCGGCCATGGCCCGCCCGATCCCCGAGCTGGCCCCGGTGATGAAAAAGGAGCGGTCGCGCAGGTCGCCGGTGGTCACCTGTCGATACTCGCGATCACGGTGGTCTCCTTGTTGTGTGATCCGCGTTGGGCGCGCCGAGGCATTCTACGACACGCCGGACCGCCGCGAAAGGCGATGCCCCGCGCGCGGTCTCCCGGCACGCACCTGCTGCGGCCCGTGCGGGCAACCCCGGCCCCGCATCGCGTGACTCACTGTGGACGAGTCGTCGCGACCTATGGATCGAGGGACCCATGCAGATCGTCCGCAGCGCCCGTTTCCTGCTGATCGCCGGCGGCCTCAGCCTGGACCCGCCCCCGCCGGCCGCGCCCACCGTCGTGAGGCAGTCCGGCACCCTGCTCGCCGAGGTGCCGTTCAACCTCCACCAGAACGCGGTGATCGTGAAGTGCCTCATAAACGGACGCGACACCGTCCAGATGCTCCTCGACACCGGCTGGGGACCGCCGGCGCTCACCACCGACGCGGCGCGCCGCCTCGGGCTCGCCGTCTTCGACGCCGGCGGACAGGCGATCACCCACGCACCCACGTTGGGGCTCGGCGCCGCCGTCAGGCGCGACGTCACTATCGAGCTCTTCACGCCGGAAGAGCTCCTCCCGCTCATCGGCCCGCACGATGGCGTGCTCGGCACCGGCTTCCTGCATGACTTCGCCGTCCAGATCGACTATCCGGCAGGGATCGTCAGGCTGTACTCGCGCCTGCCCCAGCCCTCCGAAGCACCTGATGCACCGCGCACGGTGGCGCGCATGCCCATGGTCTTTTCGCCGGCGGCCGGCTTCCTCCCCTTCACCGACTCGGTGTCCGTGAACGGCCGGGCGGTGCGCGGGCTCTTCGACACCGGTGGCAGCGGCGCCTTCATGGCGATGGACCAGCTCATGCGTCGCGGCGTGCTGGACGTGCTCCCCGACACCGTGAAGAACGCGGCGATCAGGATGTTCGGCGAGGGACAGCCGAAGCGGGCGCCGCTCCGATTTGCGCGCGCACGGAGCATTTCAGTCGGCGGCGTGCGGCGGGATTCGGTGCAAGTGATCGTGGCGCCGCCGCAGATCGAAGGCGGGAACTGGGGGCACGACCTCATCATCGGCTACGGCTTCCTGCGCAACTTCATCGTGACGTTCGACTACCCAGGGCGGACAATCGTTCTCGAACAGCGGCCGTGATTGTACGGCACGCGCGAGCGCCGCGAAAGACGACGGGACAGGGCGGCGCATCCACAGTTCGCGTGCTGGCGGGCTGTGCCCACCGGCGGCATCTTGCACGGCGCCGCGGCCGACAACCGCCGGCCCCGGCGGATCCTCCGGCGCGACACCGAACCCAGAGCCCCGATGCCCGATGCGGCCGCTCGCCTGACCCTCGCCCTCGCCGACCGCTACCGGTTCGAGCGGGAGCTCGGCGCCGGCGGGATGGCCACGGTCTATCTCGCCCACGACGTGCGCCACGACCGCAAGGTCGCGCTGAAGGTCCTGCGCCCCGAGCTCGCCGCCGTGATCGGCGCCGACCGCTTCCTCAAAGAGATCAAGGTCACCGCCAACCTCCAGCACCCCCACATCCTCGGCCTCATCGACTCCGGCGAGGCGGATGGGCTCCTCTACTACGTCATGCCGTTCGTCGAGGGCGAATCGTTGCGCGACCGCCTCACGCGGGAGAAGCAGCTCCCGGTGGACGACGCCGTCCGCATCACCCGCGAAGTCGCCAGCGCCCTCGACTACGCCCACCGCCACCACGTCATCCACCGCGACATCAAGCCCGAGAACATCCTGCTGCACGACGGGCAGGCGTTGGTCGCCGACTTCGGGATCGCGCTGGCCCTGAGCTCGGCCGGCGGGACGCGCATGACCGAGACCGGGATGAGCCTCGGCACGCCGCACTACATGAGTCCCGAGCAGGCGATGGGGGAGCGCGAGGTCACCGCTCGCAGCGACGTGTACGCCCTGGGGTGCGTGCTGTACGAGATGCTGGTGGGGGACCCGCCGTTCACGGGCTCCACGGCGCAGGCGATCGTCGCCAAGGTGCTCACGGAGACACCGCGGCCGCTGCTGCCGCAACGTCATACGGTGCCGCCGCACGTCGAGGCCGCCGTGATCACGGCCCTCGAGAAGCTGCCGGCCGACCGGTTCGGCACCGCGGCCGAGTTCAGCGACGCACTCGCGCATCCGTCGCCCGTTGGCGAGAGGACACAGCGCCCGGCCCCGGCTGCCACCCGCACCCTGGCAGCGGGAGACGCGGCGCGCTGGCGCATGGTGGCCGGCGTCTTGGCCGTGGTCGCGATCGCTCTGGGCGGGCTCGCCGGACTGGGCTGGTGGCGCCCGGGAGAGCATGCCGCGGTCAGCCGCTTCGTCGTGGAGCTCGAGGGAGGGCTGGACCCCACCTTCCCGGCCGCGCCGGCCATCTCACCGGACGGCGCCCACCTCACGTACAACATCGTCGATGGTCAGCTCATGCTGCGGGACCGCGACCGTCTCGAGGCCACTCCGGTACCCGATGGCGAGACCGGCCAAGCCCCGTTTTTCTCGCCCGACGGCAAACGACTGGCGTTCTTCACCGGGCTCCCCGGGGCGTTGCGCGTGGTCTCCCTCTCCGGCGGAGCCGCGACGACGCTCGTCGCTGATTCCGCCTACGGCTCGGGGGGCAGCTGGGGCGAGGACGGCTGGATCTACTACGTCGGCGGGGCCAGCCAGGCGCTGATGCGGGTTCGCGCCGAGGGCGGCAAGCCGCAAGTCGTCGCCAGCCCGAATCCGGCGCATAACGAGCTGTTCTTCAACTGGCCGCAGATCCTCCCCGGAGGCCGGACGGCGCTGATCACCATCTGGCGTCGCAAGGGCGCCGCGGACATCGCGGCCCTGGACATCGCCTCGGCCGGAGTGACGGTGCTGACGCGCGGCCTTCGCGCGCTCTACGCCCCAACCGGCCACCTGATCGTTCTGCAGGACGACGGATCCCTGGTGGCCGTCCGGTTCGACCCGCGCCGACTGACGCTCGGCGGACGGCCGACCACGGTCCTCCAGGGCGTCTGGGCCGGGGGAGCCCAGGAGCTGCCGATCGCGCTGTCCGGCTCCGGGACCCTGATCTACCAGACGGCGCCGGCGGCCCAGCAGGTGGTGCGCGTGACCCGTGACGGCAATGCGCAACCGGTCGATCCCGGCTGGAGCGGACTGTTCCAGCAACTCGACCTGTCGCCGGATGGGACGCGACTCGCGGTCACCGTGGTGCAGGAGGGCCGGGCCGAGTTGTGGGTGAAGGCGTTGGCCACCGGCCCGCTCACGCGACTCGTCTGGGATGGGACTCTCAACTACCGCCCATCGTGGGCGCCGGACGGACGGTCGATCCTCTACGTGTCCGACGTGTCGGGGCACTCGGCCCTCTACCGGGTACCAGCCGACGGCAGCGCGCCGCCGACCCTTCTCCGCGATGATCCGCGCGCCGTCGACGAGGGCAGCCTCTCCCGGGACGGCCGGTGGCTGATCTTTCGCGCCGGTTCCGGCGGGGGCCGCGACATCTACGCCATCCGGCCGGGCGTCGACTCCCTCCCGATCCCGCTCGCCACGTCCTCCGCCGAGGAGTACTCGCCGTCGCTCTCACCCGACAGCCGCTGGCTCGCCTACGCCTCCGACCAGTCCAACCGGTCGGAAGTGTACGTGCGGCCCTTCCCCAACGCGGGCGCGGCAAAGTGGCAGGTGTCCCGTGAAGGGGGGAGCGAGCCGTTATGGGCGCACAACGGGCGGGAGCTGTTCTACCGCAACGCGGCGGGGGACCTCGTCGCCGCCGAAGTGGCGCCCGGTCCGTTTTTCCGCATCACGTCGGAACGGATTCTGTTCGCGGCGATCGGGTACAATCTCGACAACAGGAACCACCACTACACCGTGAGCGGAGACGACCGCTCGTTCCTGTTTGTGCGAGGGAAGGGCAGCACCAGCTCACACCTGGTCGTGGTCCAGAACTGGTTCGAGGAGCTGAAGGCGAAGGTCGGGAAGTAGCGAGCGAGGCCGCCGCCCCGCCTCGGCGCGTTCACTCCCGCAGCGCCCTCAGCGGGAAGTCCGAGTTCGCGCGGTGCGCCGCGCCCTGCAGCACGCGCACCGTGGGCTCGGGGACGTCCAGTGTTTGCCCGTCGACCACGGCGACGCCCGGCAGCGCCCGCGCGTCTTTCCCCGTTATGCGCTCGTACATCACCAGCGCCACCAGGTAGGTCCCCATCGGCGAGGGGTGGAATCCATCGCCGCCGTACAGGGGCAGCGTCGAGTCCACCGCCCAGGCCGCCTGCCAGGCGAGGCCTGCCGGCATGAACACGCCGGCCACCGCCTGCGCCGCCTCGCGGTACGACTGCGCCACGGCCGGGAATGCGCCGACGTCGTCGGCCGAAGGCCATACCATATAGAGGGCGGTGCGTCCTCCGACTCTCCGCACCAGCAGGTCGATGTACCGCGTCATCGCGACCAGGTTCTGCCGGCTCGCGGCCAGCGACGACGGCCCCTGCTGGAGCACCACGAACTCCCAGCCGCCGCGCGCGATCGCCGCCGCCGCCCGGCCGTCGGCCAGGTGATCCTCCAGGCTGAAGCCCGCGCTGGCCACCATCATCGTCGCGATCGTGTCGCCCACGCTCGCCGCCAGCTCCGACAGCGTGCGCGGCAGGTCGTTCTCGTAGGTCAGGCTGTTGCCGATGAACAGCGCGCTGTGCCCCGCCGGGAGCCGCACCGGCGGGAGCGGGTTATCGCAGGCGACTGCGAGGGAGAGTGCGCCGAGCAGCACGCAGGCGCGGAGGCGCACGTTCGGGGCGTGTCGCTAGACTGTCGCGCCGAACAGCCGGCCCACCGCCGCCGTACACCCCATCGCCACCGCTCCCCAGAACGTCACCCGCAGCGCCCCCCGCACCAGCGGCGCACCGCCCAAGCGAGCGGCCGAGCTTCCAAGCATAACGAGGAGCACCAGGCTCACGCTGACCACGGCCACCGTCAGGCCCCGGGCAGGCAGCAGCGCGGCCAGCAGCGTCGGGGGCGCCGCTCCCGCCGCGAACGCGGCCGCCGACGCCAGCCCGGCCTGAATGGGGCGGGCCCGTGTCGCCTCATGGATGCCGAGCTCGTCCCGGGCATGGGCGCCCAGGGCGTCGTGGGCCATGAGCTGCTCGGCGACCTGCTTCGCGAGGTCGCGACTGAGGCCTCGTTTGACGTAGATCCCCGCCAGCTCGGCGTGCTCCGCCACCGGCGCGGCGGCCAGCTCCTTGCGCTCCCGGGCGAGGTCGGCCTCCTCGGTATCCGCCTGCGAGCTGACCGAGACGTACTCGCCGGCCGCCATCGACAGGGCGCCGGCCACGAGGCCGGCGACGGCCGCCACCAGGACGGCCCCGCGGCCCGGCTCGGCCGCGGCCACGCCCACCACCAGGCTGCTCGTGGAAATGAGCCCATCGTTGGCGCCGAGGACGCTGGCGCGCAGCCAGCCGGTCCGTGACGTGCGGTGCAATTCCCCGTGCATGCGCCTGCCTACAGTTCGGGTTTCCTCGGCTCGGTCTGTTGCCAACGCCAGCGTCGATCGGGCCAGCGCCGCGTGGCGATCGTCCGGACGCGCGCCTGTCGCGTTGAGTCGCGGTGCACCTTGAAGACCTCTTCGGCGTCCTCGTAGAAGTGAGGATCGGGCACGCCTCGAGCGGCAGCACTGTCGAGCAGACGAAGCCCGAGCAGGACATCACCGCCCTCGATCTCCCACATCGCGAAGGCCGCGATCCGGCGTGCCGAATCTCCCACGGCAGTGCCGTCGCTCCGGTAGCCCTCAAAGAAGCCCGCCGACGTGTCCTTCAGTGCCTCGGTCAGTTCCGCGGACAGAGCCGGAGGTCTCGGCCGACCACAGGCGAGCGAGCCGGTGAACAGCATGAAGGTGATGGCCGGGCCAAGACGCTGCGTCACAACGCACCCTCCGGGCGCCGGGCCGGACTTCGCTGCGACTGGCGGGCGATGTTGGCGAACAGGGAATCGACCAGCGCCGGAGTCGCGTAGCAGTTCTGCCGCGCTCCTTGCCGCGCGTCGATGTCCAGATAGACGTCGGTGCCGCCGGCAACATCGGTCATCACGAAGGTCAGCAGGACGTCGGCCGGCCTGGCCGCGGTTGGAGCGCTCACCTTCCCACCATTTACGCAAAGCAGCAATTCGCCCGTCGCCTGGCCACGCCACGACGGGCCGACGTTGAAGATCGGACTGCGAACGGTTCCCGGCAGCTCGTCATTGCCCATCTCGCCGCTGAAGTCCTGCACGACCCACACCGACGTCGCCGACAGCACCGTCGCTCGCGGCAATGGAAACACTCTGCGATTGGCGCGCGGCGCGGCGCCGGGCGGGAGCGGCGTGACGCACCGTACCTCGCTGAGCACGAGACTCGCAAGGCAGAAACTCCACAGCAGGTTGCGGCGCATGGAAGGGTGGACGGGAGTTCTCAGAATGTGTACCCCCGTCCAGTCATGCGCCAGCGCGTCAGCACGATGAGTCTAAGGCTGGCGCCGCCTCACGAGAAAGTCGCCCGCGCGCGCGCCGGCCACGAGCACCCACCCGTCGTTGAGCTGCAGCGTCCACCCCGGCCCCGCGATCGTCGCCCCCTCCGGCGACGCCGGCGCCGCCACCCGAGCGCGCCGGAAGTCGGTCGCGATCAGCGCCCCTAGGGTGTCCACCTGCAAGCGGCCCCACTCCGCCTGGAAGATCCCGGTCGGGTACACCGTTCCCAGCGTGTCGAAGGGGAAGAGTGTGAGTGGGTCGTAGGTGGTGCCGAGCGAGGGTTGCACGAGCTCCAGCACCGGGCCATCCACGAACCGCTTCCGATACTCGGCGATCCGGGCCGCCCGCTCGGTGGCGCGGCCGGTCTCGAAGCGGAGCAGCGCGTCATAGCCGTAGGGCCGCGCGCGCTCCACGATCATGGCGGCGGGCGGCAGCGAGCCCGTCACACCTAACGCGGACGCCAGCATGCGTCCGGGGTCCGGCTTCGTGCGGATGCCACGCTGCCACCCCGGGGCGAAGTCGTCCAGCAGCAGCCCCAGCGCCGGCCCCGTCGCGTACGCGAAACTCCGCGCGTACGACGGATCGTTCACGTGCGAATCGATCGCCCGCACAACCCGCAGCCGGCCCAGTCCGGTCGCCGCCAGCGCCACCCGCTGCCCGGTGTACTCGGCCAGCCCTTCCTGGACCTCGAGGTCGCGCTCCAGCGTGTCGGCGCCGGGAAAGAGCGACTGTCGATACCGCCGGAAGAGCATCGCGTTGCGTGCGTGCCGGGCGCGGTCCGCCCCCGAACTCGTCAGGGCGTAACTGAGCGCGCGCAGCTCCAGGCGGAGCCAGAGGCGCCCGTCGCGCTCCTCCATGTGCGGGTTGACGGGAGGCACTTTCGTCAGGCCGAGCGCGGGCTGGATCCGATGGAAGGACTCGTGCGCGAGCAGCGCGATCAGCAAGTAGTCGTCGTCGGCGATCGGCAGGCCAACGACCGAGATGCGCTCTCCACGCCATAGGATAGCGGTGTTGGCCGTCGTCGCCGTGTCGGGCCAGCGCCCCGCATAGATCGTCCCCACCTTCGTGAATCCATCCTCGGTGAGCGGGACGTTCGCGAACGCGCGCCGCGTGGAGCGGTCGACGAGCAGTAGCGGCCCGCACACCGGCTGACCCCAGATGCGGCTGGCGGGCCCCGCGCAGGCTTTCGCGAACGTGGCGTGCATCCGTTCGCCGGCCGAGTCGGCGATCTGGGCGCGGGCCGGGCCGGCGGCGACAGCTGCCGTCACGACAGCCGGCAGCAGGGCGCGAAGGAAGGAGTTGGGTGACATCGGGGTGAGGCGCGTAAGGTGGACGATCCGCGGGCGCGAGGTCACGGCCCGCACTCTGCTGTCCGGTTCGTCACCGGCGGCCCGGCGGCGGTTGCCGGTGAAGCCTGTCTGGGACGTCAGGGCTGGAAACCGAAGTAGAGCAGCACGACGCTCGACGTGTCGATGATCCCGTGCACGAGAATCGGCAGCCACAGGTTGCGGCCGGAGACGAAGTAGAGCGTCGCGAACAACGCGCCCGCGAGGATGTTGTCCAGCACGCCGGTGATTCCCTGGGCGTGGTGCGCGAGCCCGAACGTCAGGCAGACCAGCGCCGCGGCCGCCGCCCATCCCGCGGTGCTCCGCCCGAACACGTCGCCGAGCCGGTTGAGGATGTAGCCGCGGTAGAGCAGTTCCTCCGGGAAGGCGGCCGAGATCCAGGCGACCGCCAGCAGCAGCATCAGCGTCCCGGTGTCGCCCCTGAGCGCGGCGAAGGCCGCCAGGTCCAGCGGCTCACCCGTGAGGCGGCGCAGGAGCGGCAGGATGACGCCGATGTCGAGCGCATTGTACGCGAGCGCGATCACGATCGCGGTGAGCACCGTCTTCGGCCAACTCCCGGGCCGCGCCAGGCCGATCTGCCGCCAGCCGACGCGTCGCAACCACATCGACAGCCAGCCAAAGAGGAGGAGCGGCAGCTTCGGTTTGATGAACAGGCCGGACGCGTGCAGGGCGAGCAGCAGCGGCACGACGAGCAGTTCGAGCGCGGCGACGACGCGGCCGTGCAGCAACGCGCCGATCCGATCGCGCAGCGAGACCGGACCATCGGCGCTCGACGCGTTGGGCTCTGGGCTCACCTGTCGCCCTCCCTGGGACGGACCCTCGGCAGCCACCGGCCCACCTCCTTGCAGTAGTTCTCGTACGCCGCGCCGAACCGGCGGCGGAGCGCCGGCTCCTCGTAGCCGATCACGAACAGGTTCACCGCGACGAACCACACTACCCAGTACACCAGCAGCGCGCGCGACCAGGTCAGCAGCGCCTCGCCCAGCACGATCGCGGTGACGCTGACGTACATCGGATTCCGCACATGACGGTAGAGTCCGCGGACCACGAGCTCGCGGGGCGGGTCGACCGGTGCCAGCGTTCCCCGGCCGGAGCGGGCGAATTCAAAGATGCAGATGCCGAGCAGGACCGCGCCGACCGCGATCGCGAGGAGGCCGAGCACGTGCAGCGGGTTCCCGAAATCCGGGCGCGCGTGCGCGACCCCGAAGAAGCGCCACGGGACGTAGCCGGCGTAGAGGCCGGGGAGGAGGACGGTCCAGAGCAGGCTCCGGAGGGCAAGCCAGAGGCCTGGCACGCGTGCGGCGTCAGGCATCAGGGAGGCTCACCCGCCTGGAAGCATCAGAGTCACATCGTGTTTGCGTTGGGTTGCGCCCTTAGCAAGGCTCTCGCAAATGTCGAGGTCCTGCCGTCAGGTCGGCCGCTTGAACACGCACAGCACCGACCCGCTTTCGCTTCCAGCCACCGCACTCACGAGTTCCCAGCCGTCGGCACCGAGCTGATCCAGCTCAGCCTCCGCGGCCGCGAGATCAATGCGGGCCTTCGTGGCGCCCTTCACTTCGAGTCGCACTATCCGGTACGTCCAGCGCGCGGCTGCCATGCGGAAACCTGCCAGAAAAAGGTGGCCTGCTCTCGCTAACGACGAGCGCTCAGCGACGGGCGCTCCCGCTCGCTGGGCAAAGTGAGTTCAATGCTAGCTGCCAACCCTCTGGGCGCCAACCGGGCGGCTGGGCGCAACCGTGGAGGATCACCACTCGACCCAGGCCCTCTTTGTTGAACAGGCCTATCGATCACGAGTCGGTCACCGCCTCGGTTCTTTTTCTAACCTCCGGCGGTCATGTGTGGCGCTCGCGGGGTAGCTTTGCATGTCACTTGACATCAAGTATCTTGATGTTAAGATATACAGAATGAAAAGCCCCGCGAAAAGAAGGAAAGCCGCCGACGTTTCGGGCACGCACCTGTGGCTCGTGATGATGAAGGCGCATCGGACGCTTGAGCGCCTGGCGACCCGCAGCATCGAGTCGGCCAAGGTGGGCCTCTCTGA
The DNA here is from genome assembly GCA_041483735.1 of Gemmatimonadaceae bacterium. Taxonomy (GTDB): domain Bacteria; phylum Gemmatimonadota; class Gemmatimonadetes; order Gemmatimonadales; family Gemmatimonadaceae; genus JBGPGH01. The sequence continues at coordinate 219,538 of JBGPGH010000005.1, forward strand.
CTTCGCAGTCATGGAGATGCTGCTCCACAAAGGACCGCAGCCCGTCAATGAGATTGGTCGGCGAATCGAGCTCACCAGCGGGGCGATCACCACCGCTGTGGATCGACTCGAGTCCCGCGGCCTGGTCACGCGCGAGGCCCACGCGAGCGACCGAAGGGCTCGCATCGTTCGGTTGACGGCGGCGGGCGAAAAGCAGGCGGCCAAGGTATTCGCCAGTCACAAGGCGGCAATGGATTTGGCGGCGAGTGGGCTCTCGAAAATCGAGCGCGCGATGCTCATCCAACTGCTCAAGAAGCTCGGCACGTCAGCCGGAGCTCAAGCAGCACCACCGCAATTGGAGGATTAGAGCCGTGTTGGTCCGTCAGATTCAGCAACCCGCCCGTGAAATCGTCCACCGCATGAGTGGACAGACGCACGGCCCCATCACCCGGCTGATGAGCCCATCCGAAGCCGGGATCGGCCGGGTGGCGACCGATTTCAAGATGACGTGTAGCGCGTGAACCCCACACCATCCGGCGCTACAAGCGCCCAAGGAGAGCGCATGAGCAGGATTCTTGTCACCGGTGCGACCGGCAAAATCGCGAGCGACGTCGTCCCGCAGCTGGTCCGCGCCAGCGCCGACGTGCGCGTAATGGTGCACGACCCGGCCAAGGCTCCCGCGCTCGCGGCGCTCGGCACGGAGGCCATCGTGGGCGACTACGCCGACAAGGCGTCGCTGCAAAAGGCGCTTGACGGCGTCTCGACCGTGCTGTTCGTCACGCCCCCAGGCCCGGACGCCTGGACCCAGGCCAGCGACTTCCTGGCTCTCGCGAAGCGGAACCCCGAGCTGCGCATCGTGCGGATCTCGGCGCTGAAGGCGTCGGTGAGCGGCCCGACGCCCAACACCCGGCTGCACGGCCAGACCGACGACGCGATCCGTGATCTGCAGAACCC
>JBGPGH010000006.1:0-173261 GCA_041483735.1 Gemmatimonadaceae bacterium
CCCTACCCGGGCGGGGTTATGTCCGCGGGGGGGCGGGGGGGGGGGGGGGCGGGCTTACGGGGCCCCGCCGCCGCCTCACGACTCTCGCTTCGCGGCGGCCTCGAGCTCGGCGAGCTCGCGCTCGAACCCGCCCGAGAGGATGGGAAAGCGGTACCAGGTCTTCGGGTCCAGGCTCTCGTCATCGACGTGGAAGTTCGGCGCATAGCGTTCGCGCTTCCACTGGTTGCGCGCGAACAGGGTGAAGAAGCGTCGGATCCACACCACGAGCTGTGCCGTGTCGTGCTGCGGGAACTCGCCGCGCACCTGCGCGAGAATGTCGCGCGGGGAGCGCTTGTCGCGGATCGCCGCGCGCTCGATGACGTCGAGCAGGTCGTACGGCATCAGGTCGCCTTCGTCGGTCTGGGCCGCCGCCGCCGGCCGGAGCTCGGCGGTGGGCGCCTGCGCGTTCACCGCCCGCAGCGCCGGAATGGGGCCCAGCCCCACCGGTCCCTCGGCCTCCAGCCAGCGCAGGAACGAGCGCACGAAGTTCTTGTCCACGCCGGCGATCGGGCTCAACCCGCCGGCCGTGTCGCCGTCCATCGTCGCGTAGCCCACCGCCGCTTCGGACCGGTTGCTCGTCGACAGCAGGAGCGCGCCTCCCAGGTTGGCGATCAGCCAGACGCTCGGCGCCCGGACGCGGGCCTGGATGTTCTGGAGCGAAACATCGTCCCCCGCCCAGGTGAGCGTGCGCCCCAGCGCGCCTTCGATGCGCTCGACGTACCCGCGGACCAGCCCCTCCACGTCGAGCTCCAGGTGCCGGGCCCCGATCGCCTCGGCCACGGTCTTCGCCGCCGAGCGTGTCGTGTCGGAGCTGTTCCGCGTCGACTGGTACACGGTCGTGAGCAGCACACCCGCCAGGTCACGCGCGTTCGCGGCGCCGCGCACCGCGGGCACGTGGGCGAGGCGATCGGCCAGGCCGTCGCGACCCAGGTCGTCGAGCGCCAGCCGGGCCATCATCGCGACCAGGCACGAGACCAGGGCCGAGTCGGCGCCGCCGCTCAACGAGACCACGAAGCCGCGCGAGCGGCTCTTGCGCAGGTAGTCGAACAGGGCGAGCGAGAGGGCGCGGGTGAGCTCCTCCTCCTTCTGGCGCGGCGAGCGCTCCCACGGCTCCTCGCGGACCTTCCGCACCTCGGGGCTCGCCTGGGGATAGTCGAACGCCACCACCACCCGGGCCGAGGGGTCCTCGTCGAGGCGCGGCTGATAGCTCGAGAGGCCGGCCTGCTTCACGCCGCCGAGGTCGAGGTCCACCACCGCCGCCGCGAGCTCGAAGCGCTGGAACGAGAACCGGCGCGCCCGTTGCACGATGGTGCCCCCCGAGGCGATCAGGGCGTCGCCATCGTAGATCGCGCGACCCGCCTCGTTGCCCAGCAGATTCGAGTAGACGTAGGCGACCCCGAACGCGCGCGACCCTTCGAGCACCAGCCGCTCGCGGATCTCGTGCTTGCCGAACGCGAAGTGGCTGGCGCTCGGATTCAGGATCACGTCGACCGCTTCGAGTGAGAATTCCGCTCCCGGGCGCTGCGCCATCCAGGCGTCTTCACAGATCTCGAAGCCGATCCGCACGCCGCCGACGTCGAACAGGAAGTCGCCCAGCGGCACCTCTTCGCCGCGCACGCGGGTCCGCACCCGCGTGCCGGCCGGCCACGGCTTGAACCAGCGCGGCTCGTAGTGGATCCCGTCGCCGGCCAGGGCGCGCTTGGCCGAGAAGCCGGCCACCCGCCCGTCGACCACCAGACAGCTGGTGTTGAACACGGCCCGGGCGTGCTGCAGCGGCAACCCCAGGCACACCGCTATCCCGCGGGTCTCGGGCAGGATCTCGGCGAGCACCTCGAGCGCCGTCTCGCGGGTTCCCGGCGCGAGGAACGCGTCCTCACACCCGTAGCCGGTGATGCAGAGCTCCGGCAGGCAGAGGATGCCGACCCCCGCGGCCCGCGCGGCCGCGATGGCGTCGACGATGTTCCGCTGGTTCGCGCTCCAGTCCAGGGGCGTCTGATTCAGCGTCGCGGCGGCGACCTTGAGCAGCCTCACGAGGCGGTCACCGGTGTTGTCGCCGGTGGATCGCGGGTGGCATGGGACCTCGGCGCGGGCGTGGCATCTAGATCGTCACGTGAACGCCGCCGTCCTCGGCGAGCAGCGTCGCGAAGATGCCGGCGAACCGCTCCTTGCTCCACGGGTCGAACGCGCTCGACTCGAGGAAGGCCCGGCCCGCGTCCCGGTACCCCTGGACGGCGGCGCGGTCGAGCGCTTTCAGGAAGCGATGCAGCTCGGCGTAGTCGCGGAACTGCCGCATGTCGATGAAGCAGGCGGGTGGGATCAGCGACCCGATGTCGGATGCTCCCCAGTAGATGGGAACGGTGCCCACCCGCAGGCACTCGAAGAGCTTTTCGGTGAGCCAGCCCCGGCGCTCGGTGTTCTCGAAGCAGAGGATGAAGTCGTACCGCGAGAGCGTCTCCCACTTGGTCTCCAGCTCGCCCTTGTAGACTTTGCGGGCCGCGACCAGCAGCGGATCGGGATGGACCCGGTCGAGCCAGTCGCGAAAGGCGATCATCGGGCGCCGCAGCGTCCACGGAATCCCCGTGCCGCCCATCCGCATCGACGCCTTGTTCCAGCCAATCCCGTACAGGTCGATGTCGTTCGTGCGGCTGAAGAACTCGACCGCCCGCATGCGCTCCGTGAACAGCTCGTAGCGCGTGAGCCGGGGGAGCTTGTTCATGTTGACCATGACCAGGAATCCGCGATCCGGCCGCTTCCAGAGGGTCGCGTCCACGCCGCGAAAATCGATCGGCCACGGCAGCGGCTGGCAGTCGATCGGCTCGCCGGCGAACTCGGTGACGTCGCCCCGGTCGATGCAGGAGTAGATCCGCTTGAACCGGCGCCGGGCTTCCGGCAGGCCCCGGTAGATCCGCGGCTCCACGACCGGGGCCTCGGTCACCATGAACGCGCTCAGCACCACGTCCGGGCGGTGCGACAGCCGCGCGTGGTTCTCGTGGTTGCCGATCGACACGTACAGGTGGCGGTCCGGGCCCCCGGGCGGCGGCAGGCGGTCGGCGGTGTGCACCGGTACGCCCTGCGCCTCGAACGTGTCCTTCACGAACGTCAGGCAGCGGGCCAGCGATGAGTGGAACCGCCCCGTGCTCTGCACGAAGAACCGGTCGTCCTGCAGGCTCTTCGACGGCGGATCGATGTAGAGGCCGACGCTCATGCGGTCACGGGTTCGCGGGCCCGCCCTGCCGCATCAGCCGACCGGCATGCGGCCGACGCTCACCAGCTTCACTCCCGGCTGCTCCGGAATGTACCGCCACGGGTCGATCACCACCGAGCCCTTGGGGAACTGGAACTTCACGAATTCGGGGTGGTTGGTTCCCACCAGGAAGATGCTCGCCGGATACCGCGGGACCGGCATCCCCACGTCCACGTACGGGTCGTACATCTCAACGTCGTGTCCACGCTCCTGCAGCAGGTTCTTGAGCAGGATCGCCGGGCTCCCGACGGTGATATTGGTTTCCGGCTTGAACGACTTGCCCACGATCACCTTGAGCTTGCGTTCCCCGTTGGGCGGGTCGTACGACTCCATGAGTTCGGCCAGCCACTCGGTCTGCCGCTCTCGCGCCGTCATCAGGCTCTCGAAGAAGTCGTAGCTCAGGTCGAGCTCACGCGCGAGCCAGGAGAGCGCGATGTTGTCCCGCGGATGGCAGCCGCCGCCGTCGCCCATCCCGCCCTTGAGGTACTTGGGGCTCATGATGCGGGTGGTGGCCAGCGCCAGCGCCCCCGTCACGGCGTCCACGTCGGTACCCGGGATCTTGTGACAGATCTCCATCCAGGTATTGGCGAACGTGATCTTCATGCTGATGTACGTGTTGTACGCGACCTTGATCGCCTCGGCGTTCTCGATGCTCGTCCGGTAGATCGGCGCCGAGATCACCGTCTTGTAGAACTCCTCCACGCGCTTCGCGGCCGGTTCGTCGCGGACGCCCAGCAGCACCAGCTCGGGGTAGAGGAAGTCCTTCATCGTGGTGCCCATCGCGATGAAGAACGGGTTGTAGCAGATCTTCACGTGGGGGTTCAGCACCGGGAAGATGTACTTGCGCATCGTCCCGGGCAGCACCGTCGAGATCACCACCACGATGCGGTCCTGGCCCACCGCGGCGATCTCCTCCGACAGGGTCTTCAGTCCGTCGATCAGCCAGCGGTAGATGAAGTCCTTCCGCTCGGCCGGCAGCCGCGTCGTGCCCTCGTACCGCTCTTCGTGCGGCGTCTGGATCGGAACGAAGATGATCTCCGAGTGCTCGACGATTTCGCGCACGCTCTTCGCGAACCGCAGCTTGCTGGCCTTCAGGATGGGCTCGATCGACGGCTCGCCGTTCGGCCCGGTCTCCTTGTAGGCAACGTGGTCCTTCTGCAGCACGTTCGGGTTGATGTCGTACCCCATCACGTCGTGGCCCTTCATGTCGATGGCCAGCGCGCAGGGAAGGCCGAGTTTGCCGAGCCCGAGAAAGCCGATTTTCATGTGGTGTTTTTCCTTGACGGATCACGGTCATGAGCGGCGCGGGCGCGCGCATACGGCTCCGCCCGCGTGCGACACGCGCCTGCACGGCAGAATCCTTCGGTCCCAAACTACACGTGTGCGATCCTCCGCTCTACGCCCTGCTGCGTGCGCGAGGGGGCTGCCCACCTGCCGCAATCATCGTGCCGACCCGGCGCGAATTGACCGGGCCGGTCAGTTACTTGCGGCGCCGCTCGACAGGCTCCGGCCGGGACGCCGGCTTCGCCGGCCTCGCGGCCTCCGCGGGCTGGCCGCGGTGCTTGATCGACGGACCGGTGATCCGGCCGTCGCCAAAGCAGCCCGGAGCGGGCGGCGCCGGTTCCCAGCATCCGCCGCGCAACTCGGTCGGCTGAGGTTCGGGGACGAAAGGAAGATGACGCACGGTGTCTCCCGGAAAAGGGTCGGGCGCGTCCACCACGCCCAGCCTCACGATAGCGGGTCAGCACGCCCCAGTCGAGAGCCACTGGCCCCGGCTGGCGGTGTCCGCGGTGCCCCAGGAAGCATGGGCCGGCCAGAGAGACGTCAGGTGTTCCACTGATGCAGCCACCGCTCCAGGAAAAGGAGACTGTGGATGCGGCCGGCGTGATCCGCGACGCCGCCCGCATGGTCCCTCATGAGACGACCGAGCAGCCCCGGGTCGACGAGCTCGGCCAGCCGCGACTCCGAGGGTGGCACGCCGAACAGGCGATCCGGGGTGCTCGCAAGCCAGCGGCTCAGTGGCAGCGCGAATCCCATCTTCGGGCGGTCGAGTATCCCGGCGGGCAGCCAGTCCCGCATCGCCCGCTTCAACGCCTCCTTCGCGGACCGGCGCTGGGCCAGCCGGCTGGCCGGAATGCGGCCGGCCAGGGCCATCACGTCGCGATGCAGGAAGACGGGGCGCACCTCGAGGGCGACCGCCATGCTCGCCCGGTCGACCTTGACCAGAATGTCGCCGGCGAGCGTCAGCTTGAGGTCGAGATACCGCATCGCGTCGACGATGCCGACGCGGTCCACGGGCATCCGCCGCAGGTGCTCGCCGATCGTGTCCTGCGGAGCGTAGTGGGCCAGCGCCTCGGCCAGCGGGCCGCGCGCCGCGCTCGTGAGCGCGGACCGTGACAGGCCGGTCAGGAGCATGTCCGCGAGGGCGACCGAACGATCGCGCCCGTACTGGCCCACCGCGCGCCGCGCGCGACTCCCATCGGGCAGCAGCCGGTCGGCGGCCGCCGCGGCCAGGCGTCCGGCCGGAGCCGGCAGCAGCCATGACCAGGCCTGCCGCATCGCCAGTCGCTGGTACTTGCGATAGCCGGCGAAGAGCTCGTCGCCGCCGTCGCCCGAGAGCGCGACGGTGATCTGCCGCCGAGCCTCACGACAGAGGTAGAACGTGGGCAGGTAGGAGTAGTCGTTGAACGGCTCGTCATAGTGCCAGAGCAGGGTGCGCATCACCGGACCGACATCTCCGGCGTCGACCACCCGCTCGGTATGCAGCGTCCGGTACCGTTCGGCGACCGCCCGGGCGAACGGACGCTCGTCGAATCCCGCTTCCGAGAACCCGATCGTGAACGTGCGGGGCGTAACCCCCACGTGGCTCAGGGCGGCGGTAACGGCCGACGAGTCCACGCCTCCGCTCAGGAAGGTGCCCAACGGCACGTCCGACACCGCCATCTCGCCGGCGGCCCGCTTCAGCGTGTCCCGGATCTCCTCGCTCCAGTCGCCGACGGTGGGATCGGGCTCGAACGCCAGGTCCCAGTACGGCCGCGGTGGTTCCACCACCGGCGGGCCATCCGGGCGCCACGCCACCCACATCGAATGGGCGGGCGGCAGCTTGTGGCACCCCTCCCAGATCGTCTTCGGATCCGCCACGAAGCCGAGGGTCAGGTAGTCGATCAGGGCGGGGTAGTGCAGGCGCCGCTCGAACGCGGGCCACGCCGCCAATGCCTTGATCTCCGACGCGAACACGAACGCGCCGCCCGAAATCGCATAGTGAAACGGCTTCTCGCCGGCCCGGTCGCGGGCGCAGAACAGCCGGCGTGTCCCGGCATCCCAGATCGCGAACGCGAACATGCCGGACAGGCGCTCGAGTGATCGCTCCCCCCACAGGCGGAACGCCTCGACCAGGACCTCGGTGTCCGAATTGGTCCGGATCACGGCGCCGTGCTGCCGCAGCTCATCGCGGAGCGCCCGGTAGTTGTAGATCTCGCCGTTATAGGTGATGACGAAGCGGCCGTCGTGCGAGTGAAAGGGCTGGTTCGCTTCGGGATCAAGATCGATGATCGCGAGGCGGCGATGCCCGAAGCAGACGGCCCCGTCGGCGGCGCGCCAGAAGCCGGCGTGATCGGGCCCGCGGTGCGCCAGCCGCTCGCGCATCGTCTCGACGACGGCCCCGTCGACCGGCGCGGAAGAGAGCACCCCGACAATGCCGCACACGGCTGGCCCCGGTCCTCTAGTGGCCGGAGGCGGGGCGCAGCCACTGCCGCACGCCGTCCGCCATCCGCGCCAGGTTGCGCCGGTCTTCGCCGGTGAGGAAGAGCGCCAGCGCCCCGAGCGCGGTGCCGTACATCATCAGCTTGAGGGCAATCGTGCCCCAGGTGAGCGCCGGGAAGAGCGTGCCGGCCGTGCCGGCGGCCGCGAGCACCGCGAGGACGAATCCGGTCAGCGCGAACTGGCGTCCGGGGACCCGGAGTCCGTGCTTCCGCCAGAGGAAAATGAGCGTGCCGGCGTACAGCAGCGCCGGCGCGCACAGCGCGCCGATGCCGGCACCGATGATCCCGTGCGCGGGGATGAGCGCCGTCGCCACGCCGACCAGCAGCAGCTGCGCGGCGACGCTCTGCGCGACGTGATACGCCAGGTGGTTGTGCGCGATGATCAGTGCCTGATAGGTGCCCGAGAGCATGGTCAGGACCTCGACCAGGACGAACAGCACCACGAACGCGGCACCGGGCAGGAATGCCGACGAGTACAGCAGCCGGACGACGATCTGCGGCAGCAGCAGCAGCGGCGGCACCGTCACGGCCACCAGGAAGCAGAGCGTCTTCTGGAACTCCGTGGCACGGTACCACCGGTCCACCGGCGTTCCCTCCTTGTTGACCTGCGGCGTGAGAAAGACGGCGTGCGCCGAGCCGAGCACGCCGCGCACCGCCAGCGAGACGCCGACGGCCGCCTGCATCCATCCGGCGGTTCCGGCGCCGAAGTACGTCAGGACCTTGTACTGCACGGCCAGCGAGGCGTACGGGGCCAGGAACGTCAGGCTGACCATCGCCGCCGCGAACTTCCAGATCTGCACCGGCAGCCCCAGGCGCATGGGCTCGGTGTCCGGCGGCGGTGACTCGCCCACTCCATCCGGCACCGCCTCCACCCGGCGCGCCCCCCACCAGACGAGCGCCAGGCCCAGGGCCGCATACATCAGATAGAAGCCCGTGAGCCCCTTCCACCACACGCCCACCACACCGGTGACCGTGAACACGACCGCGTGCAGGAGCGCGAACACCATCGACTGGTACTGCTGCATCCGGCCGGCGATCGCATTCTGCAGGAACGGGACCAGGGCCAGCACCGGCAGCGTCAGGAAAGCCACCGAGAGCGCGTCCCGGTAGGGGAGGAGCTTTTCGCCCCAGACGGCCGGTGCGGCGAAGGTGATGGCGGTGCCGATCACGGTGGCGGCGACGATCAACACCGTGAGGATCGTTCGCATCCGCCGCGCCAGCGCCGCGAACGCGCGCGGGTCGCGCACCCATTGTGGCGGAAGGAACCGGACCGCGGCGAACGGCAGGGAGAGCGAGAGCGACTGGGCGATCACCTGCAGCAGCTTGTCGATCACCGACATCGCGCCCACCATCTCGGGGCCGAGCATCAGCGCCAGCGCCTTCGTCCTCACCAGCTGGACGAGCATGGTGAGCAGCTGCAGGAAGCCGATGGTCAGGAGGACTTTCAGCACGCTCGCGTTGGCCGGGGGAGCATCGCGGTGTCGGGCGGAGCCATCAGGCGCCGTGCGGCGGCTGCTTGACGTGCCACCGCCGGTAGAACGCATCGGCGATGGCCTTCACGTGCGGCAGGCGGGTCAGCGCCTGCAGGAGCAGGTAGAGCGTCGTGAGGCGGGCGCGCTGAACCTTGCCGCTCCCCCACACCGGCCGCATCCGGATCCCGTTCAGGACCGTGCGTGCGGCGGCTGGCTCCTTCATGATGTAGTGGCTGACCGCCGCCATCAGGCGATCCTCCGCCCGGTGCGCCTCGTAGTCGGTGAGCGCCCGGGGCGTCGCCACCGCACTCCCGCCGTTCGCCAGGTAGAGGTCCATGATCCGGAAATAGTTCTCCGGCGCGGTCTTCAGGTGCCGGTATCGCTGCGAGGAATTCCCGTGGAAGTGCCGGTACCGCATGAGATGTTCCTCGACGATGCCGATCCGGTAGCGCTGCGCGATGCGCAGCCACATCTCCAGGTCCGAGGTGTTGCGAAACACATCCTGGCGATACACCCCCACCGCCGCGTGCACCGACGCCCGCACCATCGCGCTGGGGCAGATCAGGAACCGGTTCTTGTTGGCGAGCAGGGCGTTGAGGGTGGTCGCATAGTCGAGCGGACTCGCCCCGCGCACCTCACCCGGCAGCACCAGCCGGCCGTATTCACGGCCGGCCGCGTCGACGAACGTGTCGAGTGCGAACACCGCCCCCACGTCCGGGTGCCGCTCCAGGTACTCCACCTCGCGCGCGACGATCGTCGGTTCGTAGATGTCGTCGGCGTGATAGGTGGCGATCAGCTCGCCCCGGGCCGCCGCGATCCCGACGTTCACGTTGTCGTAGATCCCGCGGTTGGTCTCCTGCCGCAGGTGCCGCAGGCGGTCGCCGTACGACGCGATGATCGCCGGCGTCGCGTCGGTCGAGGCGTCGTCCATCACGATCACCTCGCAGCGGGGATACGTCTGCGCCAGGATCGAATCGAGCGCCTCGCGCAAGTGCGCTTCGCCGTTCCAGACCGGAACGATGATCGAGACCAGGGGCCGGTTCACGAACTCGCGACCTCCCAGAGCGCCGCCATGGTCTCCTCGGACGTGCGGCGCCACGAGAACCGGCCCGCGCACGCCAGCCCTTCCTCTCGCAGCCGTCCGGCCAGCTGCGGATCGGTGCCGACGCGCACCATCGCGTCCCGGAGCAGCTCCACCGCCGGCGACTCGAGCACCAGGCAGTGCTCCCGGAACCCCTCGTGCAGCGGAGCGTGGTCCACCGTGATGACCGGCGCGCCGCTCGCCATCGCCTCCAGGATCGTCGCCGACAGCCCCTCGTGCGTGGTCGGCAGGATGAACGCCGTCGCCCCCGAGTAGACCCGTGCCAGCGGCTCCTGATCGAGGTGCGGCAGGTGCGTTACCACCGCGCCCAGCCCGGTTCGCGCAATGTGATCGGCCAGCGGGAGCCCAACGTGGTTGGGCCCTACCAGCAGCAGCCGCATCCCGTCAGGCATCGCCGGTCGCGCCGCCGCGAATGCTTCGAGCAGCTCCGGCAGGTGGCGGCGGGCCGACATCTTGCCCACGAACAGCAAATAAGGTCCGGGCAGTCCCGTGATCGCCCTCACCTCGGCGGCCAGCCCGTCGCGGTCCGTCCTGGCCTGGAACGGGGCGCCCACGCCCTGGTAGATGATGCGGATCTTCGCCGGATCGATGCCGTAGTACTCGACCAGGTCGTTCCGCGTGGACCGCGAGTTGGCGAGCACGAGGTTCGCGCGCTCCGCGCTGGACTTGTACATCGCCGAGTACCGGATCCGGTACCACCATGGCGTGGGTTCGGCGTGCGGCCCCTCGTAGATCCCCTGGATGCTCACCACCGACCGCCGGCGATAGCCGAGCGGGATCGTGTAGGATGCGCCGAACAGCAGGTCATCCGCCGACGCGGCCCGCCGCAGCGTCAGGTTCTCCCACGCGAACGGCGGCAGCCGCGTCGGGAGCACGACGTGCTGGATGCGTGGCGCATCGGCCCAGGTGTGCTCGGTGGGGGCCGGCGTATAGCAGCGCACCTGGTCGAACGGCAGTGTCATGGCGCGCCAGTGATGGAGCATGTGCTCGAGCCAGCGCGCGGGCCCGGTTCGGGCCTGGATCAACCGCTTTCCGTCGACCGCGAGACGCAAGTGACTCCGAGAGAAGGATGCCGGACGGTGCCGCGATCAACTCGAATCGAAAGTTGGGTGGCGAGATGGCCCAGTTCAAGCGCCGGACGCCCCGGGCCGCCGCGCTTGCCATTTCGCGCCGGGGGTGGTAGCAGTTGTTCGTCGATCGACCGGCAGTCCCCATTCTCTCTCCGCGCTCCGCCAATGACTGCACGGCCGCCTCATCCCCTGGTGTCCATCGTCATCCCGTGCCACGACGAGGAGTTGACGCTCGAGCCGCTGCTCGCGGCGTTCGACCGCGCGCTCGACACCGCCGCCGCCGACTACGAGATGATCCTCGTCGATGACGGCAGTCGCGATGGCACCTGGGCGCTCATCGAAAGACTGGCCGCCGCGCGGCCGTCGGTGCGCGGACTGCACCTCTCGCGGAACTTCGGGCACCAGTCCGCGCTGCTGGCGGGGTTCACCGCGTCGCGCGGCGACTGTGTCGTGACCATCGACGCCGACCTTCAGCATCCGCCCGAGGTCGTGCCCGAGTTGATCAACCGGTGGCGGGACGGGTTCAACGTCGTGCGCACCACCAGGGCGGACGCCGCCACCACGTCGTTCTTCAAGCGCCGGACGTCGCACCTCTTCTATCGCCTCTTCTCACGGCTGTCGGGCGTCAACTTGTTCGACGGGTCGAGCGACTTCCGCCTGCTCGACCGCATGGTCGTGAACGAAATCCTGTCGTTGAACGAAGGCGAATACTTCCTGCGCGGGCTCGTGGCCTGGATGGGCTTTCGCACGACGGTGGTGTCCTTCCAGGCCGCTCCGCGGTTCGCGGGCCGCACGAAGTACTCGCTCTCCCGGATGCTGCGCTTCGCCACCTCGGCGATCATCTCCTTTTCAATCACCCCGCTCCGCGTCGGTATCGGGGTCGGACTGCTCACCGCCGCGGTGGCGTTCGCCGAGCTCCTTTACGTGGTGGTGCAGGAGGTGCGCGGCCATACCGTGCCGGGGTGGGCGTCCACCGTCGCCATCACCACGCTCCTCCTCGGCGTGCAGTTCGTTCTCACCGGACTCCTCGGCGAATACCTCGGACGCGTCCACCTCGCCGCCAAACGGCGCCCCAGCTTCATCATTGAAGAGCGCACCGGTGCCCCGGCCACGTCCCGGTCGAGGCCCGCCGCCGGCGATCGGGCTCAGTAGTGGCTCGGTGCGGGGACGCGCTCGAGGACGGCGTGCATCCCCGCTGAGTCCGTCTCGGCGAGCAGCACCGTGTAGCCCGCCGCCCGGTACCGCGCCAGCACCGAGCCGAACTGCGACTGGCTGACGCGTGCGCTGAGGAACTCCCGTTCGCCCCGCGCCTCCTGGACGTGGAGTACGCGCTCATCCGTGTCGCTCTTGCGGGAGCTCATCGCCGACAGGACGCGATCGGCCCGCAACAGAACGGCGGTCTCGGCGAAGGGTTGAACGAGACCGAGCCCGACCAGCGCGACCCGGCTTGCGGAGTCGGAGGCGACCTGGTTCCCAAGGCGCTGCAGCTGCCCCACCGATCCCTTGATCAGGGCGGCGCTCCCGTACAGGTTGCCGCTCGGCCACTTGGTGTCGCCGCTCGCCGGATAGACGATGTAGTCGAGGAGGACAAAGAGCAGCGCGGCCGGCACGCGCCACCGCCCCAGCCGCGGGGCTGCGGCAAACAGCATCCCGATGCCAAGCGCCACCGGGACCGACGACTGGAAGTGGTGACGCGCGCTGTCGCCGGCGCGGAAGTACCAGAAGACGAGCGGCAGAGCACCCCACACGAGGAGCATCAGCAGCTCGGGCCACCGCCGGCGCCACGCGAGCCAGGCCAGGCCCACGGCGAACAGCGGGAGGCTGGCAAAGCCCAGCGTGCGCGCGAAGCCGCCCCGCTGGTTGTGTCGTTCGGCCGCCGCGAGCGACAACCCATACTGGGAGTTCCACTGCATCAGGTAGGAAAAGACATTGCGTTCGGGCCAGACCAGGATGGTGGAGACGAGCACGCTGGCCAGCAGCGGCACGGCCAGCGCCACCGCGACGCGGATGATCCAGCGCCTCTCCACTCGCCCTCGGAGCAGCAGCAGTCCGGCGAACGCGACCGTGCTCAGGTAGAGATCGGCCTTCAGCATCACCATCACCGTAAGAAGGACGCCGATGCCTGTAAGCTCAGCAATTTCGCTGTGCCGCGCGTCGCCGGCGAGCAGCCGGTCGAAGCGCAGGAGCGCCACCAGCAGGGCGAACTCCGCCAGCAGGGTAGGGAATCCGTACAGTCCGGACTGCCAGAACGTCGGCATCCAGAGCAGCCACACCGACGCGATCCACGCGCCGGCGGGTGTCGTGAAGCGGGCAAACAAGCGATAGGCGGGGCCCACGACCAGGATCGAGGCCACCAGGTTCACGGCGCCGAGCACGGTGGCGATGTGCACGCCGCTGGTCGCGGATACCGGAAGGAGCGCCCGCACCAGCATCGTGTAGCCCGGGCTGATGAAGTAGCGGTAATCGGACATTGTCTCCGTGCGAATCCCGCCCTTGGCCCAGAGCAGTGCGTCGCTGACGAAGCGCGCGGAGTCCGCTTCTCCGAAGATCGCGCCCATCGACACCGGCACGTGCAGCAGCAGGGCGATCGCGGCGAGCGACGCAATCGGCACCCAGTCGGCGGGCCGCACGGCCGTCCGCACGGCGGTCCCCGCTCCGGATGGCGCGGTCATCGCGGCGTCGGGGCGGTCGAATCGCCGCGGGCGGCAATCCGGAGCAGGCGGAGCGCGTTGCGCTCATAGAGGCGGACGAGTACCGAGTCCGGCAGCTGCAGTTCCCGGGCGAAGTAGCGCCAGTCGTCGGCGTACGTCTCCTCCAGCCGCGCGCGCTCCGCCGACAGGCGCCGGCTGTCGAGCGAGTCGGCCGACCGCTTTGTGTTCAGATCCGACCCGTAGAGGATGCGGTCCTGATGCGACAGAAAGAACCTCCGGACCCGATCGACCGGCTGCGTGCGCAGCTCACCGACCCGGGCGGACGTCTCGACGTAGAGGTTCGGGTGCGCAGCCAGCTCCGCCTCCAGGCGGGTGAGCGAGTCGGCCTCGCTGGCGAGGTGGGCACCGATGACGACCAGGTCCGGGTTCCGGACGAGCCATCGCTCGCGCGCGGCCATGATCGCCTCCCAGCGGGGCCAGTCCGGATGCGCGTACGGGTAGAATTGCGCGTTCCGGGAGTAGAAGTCGTAGTACGGTGTGCCGCGCCGGAGCGGCATCCAGCCGAGAGCGGGATCGGCCAGGTGCGCGATGACCGGGATGTGCCGCTGGACCAGCAGATCCCAAATGGGCTGGAATCGCGGGTCGTCGATCTGGACGTAGCGGCCCGCCGAATCGCGCACGGTCATGCCGATGTCCTTCCAGACCTTGACCATGATCGCGCCGTCATCGATGGCGGACGCGAGATCGCGCAGCGCACGCGGGACGCACCGGGGCGAGTCGATGCAGGCGGGCTCGAAGGTCGCCGCCAGGAGGAGCAGCCCGGGATGGGCCGCGCGCAGGGCGCGCAGCTTGAGCCACCGGCCCGTCGTGGAGTCTCCCGGGAACAGGTAGCTGCTCGTGATGTTGAGGCTCACCGCGCGCATGCGCCATCCGTCCAGCACCGGCGCCAGGAAGTCACGGTCGGCGAAGTAGTGCGTGTGGATGTCGACCTTTTCGATGCGTCGCATCTCCGCGCCGCTCACCGACGGCGCGCGGGCGCATGAGGCGCAGAGGAGCGGTAGCGCCAGGCGCCAGGGGCGGATGCGGAGAATCCCCGGCATGGGGGAGTAACACTACACGGCGTGGGGCCTCGCGCAATGCGCTCGCCGCGCGTCCCCCCTCGCGAATCCGCGCGGCGGCCCGCTACATTCTCCGAGGACGCGCGCCGCCGCGCTCCCATCCCTCACGACTCGCTCCCCACGATGACCTTGTCTCGCGTCGCCGTCGTCGGCCTGGGCAACGCCGGCCATACGCTGCATCTCCCCGCCCTCCGGGGAATCCCGTCCGCATCGGTCGTGGGGGCGTGCGACCTGGACGCCGGCCGCCGTGAGCGCGCCGCCCGCCAGTGGGGCGTACCCGTGTTCGCAACGTTCGACGAAATGCTCGAACGGAGTCACCCCGACGTCGTGATCATCGGCACCCCGCCCGACAGTCATGCCGACTTCTGCCTGCGGAGCCTCGCCGCCGGCGCCCACGTCGTGTGCGAGAAGCCGTTCGTCTCGAGCCTCGAGGAAGCCGATCGCGTGATCGAGGCCGCCCGGGCCGCGGGGAAGCGGCTCGCGCTCAACCACGAGTTCCGCGAGATGCCGATCTTCCGGGCCGTCCGCGATGCGGTCGACCAGGCGGGGCGCGACACGCTCGCCTTCGCCCAGGTCTGGCAGCTCATGGACCTGCCGCCCTGGGCGGAACCCGGCTGGCGCGGCCAGATGCTGCAGCGGACGCTCTACGAGGCCGGCGTCCACCTCGTCGATTTCCTGCTCGCCATTTTCGGCGAGCTGCCGCGATCCGTGTCGGCCAGCACTTCGACGTGCGGCGTTCGTGAGGGCGACACCGACGCCGTCGCACTCGTGACGCTCGAGTTCTCGCGTGGCCGGCTGGCCCAGATCATCCAGAACCGGCTGTGCAAGGGCGAGACGCAGTACTTCGAGGTCCGGGCCGAGCTGCCCGGGGAATCGCTGCGCGCGTCGTTCGGGGGGCGGGCCCGCGTGTCCGCGGGCCTGCACCGCAGTACCCGGCCGCACTTCCGCGTCGACTTCGGCGTGGCGGGAATGGCCTGGCGTGAGGTCGGCAACCGGCGTTCGGTCCTCGCGCGCAATCCGAAAGAGCCGGGGATGATCGCGACCCGCTTCGTGCTGGAGAAGTCGCTCGCGGCCTTCGCGTCGGGCGGCGCGCCACCGGCCAGCGCACAGGACGCGCGCGACGTGCTGCTCGTCATCGCGGCGGCGTATCACTCGGCCGCCACGGGACGTCGCGTGGCCCTGGATGGCCCGGAGGTCGCGGAGCTGGCGCGCCTGCGCATGGGCGCGCCGCCGGCGAACGCCCGCTAGGGTGCCTCTCTCCGACGGACCGCTCCGCGCGGTGGTCGTGGGCGCCGGCCTCATGGGGCGGTGGCACGCCGATGCGATCGCCAGGTCGGGCGGCGTGGTGGCCGGCGTCGTCGACCGGGATCCCGCGCAGGCCGGGGCGCTCGCGCGCAAGCACCGGGGCGCACTCTCCGCGACGTCGCTCGAGGACGTGGTCGCGGTGGCGCGCCCGCACGTCGTCCACGTCTGCACGCCGCTCGACACACACGAGACGCTGGCCCGCCAGGCGCTCGAGTTCGGGGCGAACGTGCTGGTCGAAAAGCCGCTGGCGCCGGACACCGAGTCCACCCGGCGCCTGCTCGCCCTCGCTGGCGAGCGGAAGCTGCTCCTCTGCCCGGTGCACCAGTTCCCGTTGCAGGCCGGCGCCCGGCGGGCACGTGAGGCCCTCGCGCGCATCGGCGGCGTACTCCACGTCGACGCCGTGGCCTGCTCCGCCGGCGCCTCCCGTGAGAGCGGACCGGGCAAGGACGCGGTGGCCACCGAGATCCTCCCGCACCTCCTGTCGCTCCTGGCGTTCTACCTCGGCGGCCCACCGGCGCTCAGGGCGGCGACCTGGCACGTCGATCGTCCCCGCGACGGCGAGTGGCGCGTCTCCGGTCGCGTGGGTCCCGCCACCATCTCGATGCTCGTTTCCATGGCCGGACGCCCGACCGTGAACAGCGTGCGGCTCATCGGCGATCGCGGCACCGTCCACATCGACCTCTACCACGGCTACGTCGTCGAGGAGGGCGGCACCGTGTCGCGGCTGCACAAGATCGCGCACCCGTTCCTCCTGGCCGGCAACACGTTCGTGGTCGCCGGCCGCAACCTCATTGGCCGGGCCCTGCGCCGGGAGCCCGCCTATCCGGGATTGCGCGAACTCGTGTCTCGCGTCTACGCGACCATTCGCGGCGAGCTCCCCGTGCCCATCCCGCCGGACGAGGTCCTCACGATCGCCATGGTGCGCGACAAGCTCATCGCCCAGGCCATGACAGCATGATCCGCCGGACCCACCGATCGAATCAGCGGGAGGACGGGGCGCCGCTCCCGCGCTTCGCGCGAACGCCCGCCAGCTGGACCACGGCGATCGCGATCGACAGCGCGCCGAGCAGGATGACCCAGGGCGGCATGCGCCGCTCGATCAACTGGAACACGAACCCGTGTGCCACGACCAGCGCCAGCGCCACGTAGTTCCAGCGCTGCAGCGACTTCCAACGCTCCGATCCAAGCCCGCGAAGGGACCAGTCGTTGGACAGCGACAGCAGCATGGCGAGGATCGCCGTGGCCACGAGGCCGGCGAGATTCGTCAGGCCGAACGCGTCATAGCGCACGGGGATCCGGTGGGAGCTGCCCGCTCGCCAGACGAAGTACAGCCAGAACTGGCCGCCAAAATGGACCTGCAGGCCGACCGCGACGTGTCCGAGCGCCAGGATCCCCGCCCAGATGCCGACGTCGCGACGCAGGTTGGTCGAGACCGGATTGGGTCGGGCTCGGATCACGTTGATCGGGCCCAGCGCCAGCGTCACTCCCATCAGCACGAGTCCCACGTAGGCCGTGGCCATGCTGAGCATCCAGTGCCAGTCATCCGCGTCGATCATCGCGAAGATCAGCACCACGGCGGCCACGCTGGCGGTGCCGAGCCGGACGTGGCGGGACACCCGGCTGCTCCGCGCCGGCCGGCCGCGCGGCGGAGTGGAGGGCGGCCCGGAAAGGTCGCTCACGGCGTTTCCTTCATGGATGGATGTCATGACCAGGAGTGCCGGATAGATGCACCGGACGCGCCGCGCCAGTCCAGTGCCGCGCCGTCGTTCCGCACACAACGGGCGTCAGGTGTTCCTGGCCGGCCGGCGTGCGCCGGTCCCCCATGAGCGCGCTGTCGGTCCTGCACGTTGTTGCGCCAACGCGCGTCGGCGGTCTGGAGACAGTGGTACTCCTGCTCGCCCGCGGCATGGCCGCCCGCGGTCATGCGGTGCGCGTGCTGGCGATTCTCGATGTGGAGCCCGATGGTCACCCGTTCATTGACGCGCTGCGACAGTCCGGTGTTGACGTCCTTCCGATGGTGATGCCCGGCCGCAGCTACCGCCGCGAGCGCGCCGCGGTCGACGCGGCCATCGCGCGTTCCCGCCCCCAGGTGGTGCACACGCATGGATACCGACCCGATGTCGTCGACTCGGGCGTGGCCCGCCGGCGCCGCATTCCGGTCGCGACCACGGTGCACGGGTTCACGCGGGGCGGCTGGAAGAACCGGCTCTACGAGCACCTGCAGCGCCGGTGGTTCCGCCGGTTCGATGCCGTGATCGCGGTCTCGCGGCCGCTCATGGACGAGCTCCGGGCCAGCGGCGTTCCCTCCACCGTGCTGCACCTGATCCCCAATGCCTATCGCGACACCCAGCCGCCGCTGGCTCGCGCTGACGCGCGCCGCCTCCTGGGGATCCCGGAGGACCGCTTCGTGATCGGCTGGGTGGGGCGCTTCAGCGGGGAGAAGGGCGCGGACGTGATGCTCGACGCGTTGGCGAGCCCCGCGCTCGCCTCCGCGTTCCTCTCGTTCGTCGGCGACGGGCGCGAGGCCGATGCCCTGCGCGCCCGCGCCGCCAGCCTGGGCGTCGAGTCCCGCGTCACCTGGCACGGGTCCATCCCCGCCGCCAGCCGGATCTACCCGGCGTTCGACACGTTCGCCCTGACGTCGCGCACCGAGGGGACGCCCATCGCGCTGTTCGAGGCGATGGCGGCGGCGCTCCCGATCGTCGCCGCCCGCGTCGGTGGTGTACCGGACGTCGTCGGCGAGGGTGAGGCGTGGCTCGTTCCCGCCGAGTCGCCGGCGTCCGTGGCCGCGGCGATTCGCGAGGTGATGGATGACCCGGCGCGCGCGGCCGCGCGCGGAAAGGCCGCGCGCGGCCGCCTCGAGACGACGTTCGCGATCGAGCCGTGGATCAGCCGCTACGAAGCGCTGTACCACACTCTCGCGACCGCCCCCTCGACACCCGCTCGATGACCGCGCTCATCCTCTCCCTGATCGCTCTGCCGATTCTCGTGCTTGGCTACGCCTATCTGGGCTATCCGCTGGCGCTCTCCCTGCTGGCGGCGCGCCGCGCCGCCGTGCCCCGGCGGTCCGATCCGCCCGACTGGCCGTCGATCACCATCACCATCCCCGCCTACAACGAAGAGCAGTCCATCCGCGCCACCATCGAGGCCATTCTCGCCCTCGACTATCCGGTCGAGCGCCGGCAGATCCTGATCATCTCCGACGCCTCCACCGACCGGACCGATGCCATCGTGGAGGAATTCGCCGACCGGGGCGTGGAGCTCCTGCGCATGCCGCAGCGCGGCGGCAAGAGCGCCGCCGAAAACGCCGCCGGCCGGGTCGCCCGCGGTGATATCATCGTCAACACCGATGCCACGACGCGGATCCTCCCCGCCTCCCTGAAGGAGCTCGTGCGGGCCTTCCAGGACCCCACCGTGGGCGTCGCCACCGGACGGAACGTGAGCGTGGGCGACGCCAGCACGGCCGCGAACCGCGGCGAATCATGGTACGTGGTCTACGAAATGTGGGTCCGCTCGCTCGAGACGCGTCTCGGCTCGATCGTGGGCGCCAGCGGATGCTTCTTCGGCGTGCGCCGGGTGGTGCACGACACGAACTTCCCGGGTCACCTGAGCCGGGACTTCGCCAGCTGCCTGATCGCGCGGGAGCGCGGGTATCGCAGCGTCTCGATCGATGAGGCCGTCTGCCTGGTGCCCCGTACGCCGCGGCTGATCGTCGAATTCCGGCGGAAGATCCGGACCATGACTCGCGGGCTCGAGACCCTCTGGTACAAGCGGGCGCTGATGAACCCGCTCAGGTACGGCGGCTTCTCGATCATGCTCATCAGTCACAAGCTCTGTCGCTGGCTCGTGTACCCCGTCCTGCCTCTGGCCGCTGCCGGCTTGGTGATGGCGGCCGTGACCTGGCCGGCGGCGCGCGTGGTGCTCGGCGTGGCCCTGGCGGTGGTGGCGCTCGGCGTCGTCGGAATCCGCT
The DNA here is from genome assembly GCA_041483735.1 of Gemmatimonadaceae bacterium. Lineage (GTDB taxonomy): Bacteria > Gemmatimonadota > Gemmatimonadetes > Gemmatimonadales > Gemmatimonadaceae > JBGPGH01. The sequence goes on from JBGPGH010000006.1 coordinate 19,733, forward strand.
GGCCCGACGACCGCCCGGTGCCGGCCCTCTTCGCCATCCCGGGGTTCGCGGTAGCCGCCAACCTCGCGGGCCTGCTCGCCTGGCGACGCGCGATGGGCGGGCAGCGGAGCGCCACCTGGGAGCCCACCCGCCGGACCGCCTGACGCCGCGGCGGACGCGCCGGCGAGGGGTGCGGATGCGACGCCGGGCTGAGGTCACCCACCTCAGCCCGGCGTATCAGCCACCAGGAGTTGGAACGGACGCCAGGTGGCTCACCACCCTCCCTTCCGGAACACCATCACGGGAATGGTCTGGAGCATGATCTTCACGTCCTGCGCCAGGCTCTGACGCCGGATGTACTCCAGGTCGAGCTCCACCTTTCGGCGGACGTCTTCGAGTGAGGCATCGTACGCGTTGTTGATCTGCGCCCAGCCCGTGATGCCCGGCTTGGCCAACTGGCGCTGCGGATACTCCGGGATGTCGGCGCGCAGTCGCAGGAAGATGCTCGGGCGCTCGGGCCGCGGGCCGACGATGTTCATGTCACCCCGGACCACGTTGATGAGCTGCGGGAGCTCGTCGATGCGGAGCTGCCGCATGACCTTGCCGATCGCGGTCACCCGCGCATCCTGCTTCGACGCCCACACCGCCCCGCCGTCGCCCTCGGCGTTCACCGCCATCGAGCGGAACTTGTAGATCGTGAAAGCCGCGCCGCCCAGGTCGCGCAGCCGGAGATTCCGGCTGCCGCCGCTGGGACGTTCCCGGCCCAGCGCGCGATCGAGGCCGCGCCGGTCGAGGCCGACACGGGTCTGGCGGTAGAAGATGGGACCACGCGACGTCAGCTTGATCAGGACCGACACCACCAGGAGCACCGGCGAGAGCGCGACCAGGGCGCTCAACGCCAGCGTGAAGTTCATGACGCGGTTCGCGCGCTCGCTGCGGTCGCGCGGCACGACCCCGGCGGGACGCGCCGAGTCGGCGTCGCGCACGGTCTCGACCGCGCGCGGCTGATCGGTGAGCACCGGGCGATAGTCGACCGGCACCGATCGGGCGTAGGTGGTGCTCATGGACTCCGTGGAAGGGAGATGAGAATCAGGCACGTTATCTTCGGAGGCGAGAGAGGCCATACACTGAAACGACCAGACCAAGAATGATGCTGATGGGTTGTACCAAACTCACGAAATCCTTCTTCTTCTTTTCGCCGATCACCAGCGCGTCGCCGGCACGAATGCTGAGCTGATCCAGCGTGGAACCCTCCCGGATCGCGACGCGCATGTCTTCCTTCCCCCACACCACCGCCGATCCCCGCTTGAACTCGGTGGCGTCGAGATCGGCCGTCGCCGCCGGCCCGCCCCCGTACGCCATGATCACATCCGTTACCAGCATGTCCGCCGGCACCGAGTAGAACCCCGGTTTCGTCACCTGTCCCAGGACCCCGATGCGGATCAGTGTGCCGCTCGTGACCTGTGGATTCTTCAGGTACCGCCCCACCTCGCGAAACAGAGTCTGATTCAATTCGGACCGCAACACGCCTTGCAGCGAGATCGGCGGAATGTTCGGCAGCTCCAGCTGCTGCGATCCGCGAACCACGAACGTGTCCGTCATCGCCGTGTCGCCCCGAACCCCCACCACGATCCGGTCACCAACCCGGAAATCCCCGTCCCGCAGCCGCTCCCGCAACGCCTCCGCCTCGGCCCGTTTTCTCGCCCGCAGGACGTCGCTCGTGGCCGACGAATTGGCGATCTGTTCAGCCTGCACCGCCAGCGCCTCGAGCTCCTCGCGAGTCGACATCGCATGCCGCGGGTCATCGGGGCGAACTTGCGCTCTCACTGGCGGAGCCATGACCGACAGGGCGAGCCCGGTCAGACAGAACACCCGCCAGGAGAGCAGTCTTGATTTCGGAATTTCGTGCGACTGTGTCTCCCGCATGTGTGCCCTGTCCATTGCACCCCCCGTGCTAGCCGCGCTGGCGGCGAGGCACCGATATAAGTGACGCCACCACAGCGCGTTAGTTAATGGCCACTAACAATAACCTCCTCGGCGGGGAAAGGATGTGTGGTCGTTGGACCACAGGCTGATCGGTGGCGCACAACATACCGCTCGATTGCCCGGGTGCCACTGCGACCCACGTCACAATCTCGTCGCGATGGAAGATCGCGTGCGAGTCTGCACCGGTTCGGGGCCCTGACCGCAAGTCATGGCGCACCAGCGGGGTACCATCGCTCATCCGGGCCTTGGCCCGGTGCACCTGAAGTGCGCGCGACGTTTCAGGACGCGTCCTTGGCTGCCAGACACAATGGACGCGGGATTTTCCGCGTTTCGGCATCCTTCGTGCACGGTCGATGGCGTGGCGAAGCGCCGTTCCGGAACTGGCTTCCCTTGAGAGCGCCTGCGCACCCCGCCCGGGGTCCGGCGGTTCCTGGGGGAGCCCGGCCTGTAACGTCGCGCAAGGTCCGCCAGTCTGTGGGTGTCACCCTCCTGGGACCACATGCCCGACCGCAACGAAAGAATGTCCCGACCGCCAATGGTCCTGGTCGCGAATGATCAGGAGTGGTCGGCGCGCTCGCTCGAGAGCATCCTCGCGCCCAACGGGTATGCCGTGCTCCGTGCCTATACCGGCCGGCAGGCGATCGACCTGGCGCGTTCGGCGCAGCCGGACATCGTGATCGTGGACTCGCGGATGACCGACCTCGATGGCGCGGACGTCTGCCGCGAGCTGCGAGCCGATCCGCGATTCGGGCTGCACACGCCGATCCTGATCACGACGTCGGGGCCCGCCGAGCGGCTGGACGCGATCAAGGCGTGCGAAGCGGGCGCGTGGGACTACCTGGGACACCCCCTGGATGGCGAGCTGCTGCTGCTCAAGCTGGCGACGTTCCTCCTCGCCAAGCGGGAAGTGGATCGTGAGCGGGACGAGAGCCTGCTGGATGGTGTCACCGGGTTCTACAACGTCCGGGGCCTGGCACGGCGGGCGCGGGAGATCGGTGCCGAGGCGCATCGCCACCATTCTCCGTTGGCGTGCGTCGCCGTCTCGACCGAGACCGGGGGCGCGCTGGACGAGCGGCTGATGGAGGAGCTCGCCAGCCGGGTCGCCGTGCACGTGGGCGAGATCCTGCGTTCATCGGGGCGTTCGTCCGACGCGATCGGACGGCTCGGGCAGTCGGAGTTCGCGATCATCGCGCCGGCGACCGAGGCGAGCGGGGCGGTGAAGCTGGTGGAGCGGCTCCAGCAGCTGCTGGCGTCGACGCCGATGCCGCTGGATGGGGAGCTGCAGCCGCTACGGCTGCGCGCGGGCTATTGCGCCGTGCCTGACTACGCGCGCTCCACGGTGGACGCGGTGGAGATGATGCTGCGGGCGGCGACGGCCCTGCGCGACCTGCGCAACGATCCCCGCGGTTCGCCGATCCGCGACTTCGACTCGGTGCCGGTCAAGTACGTCCACTGACCTCGCCGGCACCCGCCGGGAGTTGCAGCGCATCATCCTCGGTGACAGTGTACCCGTACAGGTAGGTGTAGTACTGGTACATCCCGCTCGTCTTCACCCCGTTGAGCACCGCGCCCAGCAGCCGCACCGGCAGCCGGTCGAGCAGCGCCAGCTTCGCCTCGGCCATCTTGCGGTCCGTCTGTCCCGCCCGGAACACCAGCAGCAGGTTGCCGGTCACCGTGCTCAGCGCGTACGGGTCGATGCCGGCGCCGAGCGGCGGGCTGTCGACCACGATCACCTCGAAGCGTGACTTGAGGTCGCCCACCAGCGCGCCCATCCGGGCACCCTGGAGCAGCTCCGGGCCGCGCCGCAGCCGGCTGCCGCACGGGAGAATCGTCAGGCGCTCGCGCGCCGTGGGCCGGAGAATCTCGTCCACGGCGGTCCCGTTCGCCAGGTAGTCGAGGAGCCCTGGGCGCTGCGGGACGGCGAACATCAGGTGCTGCTCACCGCGGCGCGTGTCGCCGTCGATCAGCAGGGTGCGCAGGCCCGACTCGGCGAACGAGAGGGCGAGATTCGAGGCGATCGTCGACTTGCCGTCGCCGATGCCCGCGCTGGACACCGTGAGCAGGACGGGCCCGCCAGGCGGATACGCGTGCAGGAGATTCAGGCGTATCGCCCGGAACGCCTCGACCACCTGCGCCGCCTCCTCGTGGTCGATGTCGCGATCGAGCCGTTTGCGGATGGTCGGCACGGCGCCCAGGATCGCGAGGCCCATGTCACGGGTGACCTGCTCCGGGTAGCGGAAGCGCCGGTCGATCTGGTCGAGCAGGATCGCGAGCGCCAGGGCCAGACCGGCGCTGGCGGCGAACGCCATGAGCAGAATCCGCGGCTTGGTGTTCAGCGTGGGACGCTGCGGCGCCACCGCCGAATCGAGGATGCGCACGTCGGAGATGGTGCTCGCCTCGGCCAGCTTGGCCTCGGAGTACTTGCTCTGGAGCGACAGGTACAGCGCCTGCGCCACGTCCACGTTCCGCTTCAGCCGCATCTCCTCGATGCTGCGCGCCGGGATCTTGATCATCTCCACCGACTGCGCGCTGATGCGGCGCTGCAATTCCGCCTCACGCTGGCGCAACTCGGAGAGCAGCGCGCTCGCGAACATGGGAATCGTCTGCGCCTGCAGCACGGTGACCGCGGCGTCCAGGTCCTTCACCTTCTTGTACTCGTCGGTGTAGATCTGCCGGGCGTTCCGGAGCTCTGCCTGCTTGGCGTAGAGCTCCTTCACCGCGCCGGCGAGCTGGTCGCCGCTGGGCGGTGCCAGGAGCGTCGGCACCGCCGAGATCGCATCCGGCGAGATGGGGCCGCCCGCGGAGCGGGCGATGATCGCCTCCAGCGCCTCCCGGTCGCGGCGGGCGCTGTCGTACTCGCCGCGCAGCGCGAGGAATCCCTTGGTGAGCGGGTCCTGCGTGACCAGCAAGCCCGGCGCCACCGAGGTTCCTTCCGACGGCTCGGTGATCGTCTGGACGCGGAAGCTCTCCAGCGAGCGCTCGGCGTTCGCCAGGTTCGTTTTCGCGTACGACAGCTGCCCTTCCAGAATGCGCGAAAACTCGACCGCGTTCCGGGCCTTGAGATCCTTGGCGACGTTCACGAACTGCAGCAGCCACACGTTCATGGTGCGGGCCATCGACGTCGGCGCCTGGCCGGCGAGCGACAGCCGCATGAAGTTGCTCTTCTCGGGCAGCATCGCCGTGAGCGCGTCGTTGAGCGCCCCGGAAGCCTCACGAGGATGGATCACTTCGAAGCCGATCGTCCGGTCGCGACCGAGCGTGGCCCCGGCCGGCTGCCACAGCAGGCCGATCGAGCGGCCAATCGAGTCGCCCACGGACCCCGCCTCCAGCAACTCGCCGGTGGAAGTCTCCAGGCTGTACCGCTGACCCGTGGCATCCACCGTCAGATCATAGTTGCCCGGCTTGTAGCCATCGCCCAGCGACAATTGCGTGAACGCAACCGAGTCGCCGGCACTGTTCGGCAGCAGGTACAGCCGGCGCTTCGTGACCACCGAGTCCACCACCAGGAAGCTGCGAAAGAGCTCGGACCACGCGGTGGAGGCGAGGAGCTCGTCCGACTGGATCGGCCCGCGATTCTGGCCCACCGGAGTCGGGCTCGACACCCAGATCGTCGCCCGCACCTCGTACTTCGGCTTGATGAGCTTGGTGACGCCGAAGCCGATGGCGGTGCCGGCGACGATGATCAGCGCGATCAGCCACTTGTAGCGGAGCAGGGCGGCAACGTAGCGCCCCCACGGAACGCCCGGCTCCGTGTCGCCGCCGCCGGCTCCGTCAGGCCCCAGGGGGACCATGGAGGGATAGCCGGACGCTTCCGCGAGCGGTTGCGCGGGGCCAGTAGCCGTGATCAGCTGTCCGGACATGCTAAGTGTGCGACTCGCGTTGAGAGACGGCGCCAAGAGAGAAACATACACGCATCAGGCGTGGCCGTGCCATTGGCGGTACGGACCCTTCTCACGATGTGACAGTGCTCCGGCCGGGGGACTCCACCCTCGAGTCCTCTGGCCGGTTGGGCGCGTGCTGCCGTGACGCCACACAGGTGTGGCTCGTCTCATACACAACGAGTCGGCATCATACGACGATGCGTTTCGACCATCGCAACAGGACAGTGTGCTCGGGCGGATCCGGCTGTCGCCGCGGGCGGCGGCGCGCGAGCCGCAGACCCTACGCGCGGCTTCGCGGGAAAGCGTCACTCCAGGGAAGGACACGTGAGTTCTGAAGCCCTCTTTGCCCCGGACGCGGGCGCCCCGTCCAACACCAGCGGCCCGGTGCCCGACCCGCTGTCCATCAGCGCGGACGTGAAGTCGGGACTGCGTCTGCTGATCGTCGACGACGACCGGACTCTCCGCGAAGGGTGTGCCAGCGTCCTGCAGCTCGACGGTTACAGCGTCACATCGATCGGGCGCGGCGATGAAGCGATCGAGACCGTCAAGCGCAAGCGCTTCGACATCATTCTCGTCGACCTCTACATGACGCCCGTGTCGGGGATGGACGTCCTCAAGGCGGCGCTCGAAGCGAGCAAGGACACGATCGTCGTCGTGATGACGGGCAATCCGAGCGTCACGACCAGCATCGAGGCGCTGCGGGCCGGTGCCTGGGACTACCTCCCCAAGCCGTTCTCGGCGTCGCACCTGCAGATCCTCGTGGGGCGCGCGTCGCACGCCGTGCTGGTGGCGCGGGAAACGCGCAACCTGCGCGCCCACGCGCTGGAGGAGACCGGGAACAGCGACAAGATCACGCTGCTCGGGGTGTCGCCGGCGTTCCGCAGCGCGGTGGAGCTCGCCCGGAAAGTGGCGCCGACCGATGCGTCGGTCATGATCAGCGGCGAGAGCGGCACCGGCAAGGAGTTGATCGCGCAGTTCATCCATCGCCACAGCCGTCGCGCCAGCCGCAAGCTGGTGCCGATCAACTGCGCGGCGCTGCCCGAGCCGCTGCTGGAATCCGAAATGTTCGGCCATCGGAAGGGCTCGTTCACCGGCGCCGATCGCGACAAGCCCGGGCTGCTGGAGACGGCGAACGGCGGCACGCTCTTCCTCGACGAGCTGACCGAGATGTCGCATCCGCTGCAAGCCAAGCTGTTGCGGGTGCTGCAGGACGGGGTGGTCCGCCGGGTGGGGAGTGAGACGCAGGATGCGGTGGTCGATGTGCGCTTCATCTCGGCCACCAATCGCGAGCCGCAGGACGCGGTGACGCAGGGGATCCTGCGCGAGGACCTGTTCTACCGGCTGCGGGTGGTGCCGATCAAGCTCCCGCCGCTGCGGAAGCGGCTGGAAGACATTCCGATCCTCGCGAATTTCTTCCTCACGCACTACTGGCAGCGCCATCGCCAGCCGTCGGACAAGCTGCCGACGCTGACCGAGGCGGCGGTGGAGTTCCTGCGCTCGCGCCCCTGGCGCGGCAACGTCCGCGAACTGCAGAATGTCATCGAGCACGTGGCGGTCATCGCCGAGCCGGGCCAGGCGATCGGGCCGAACGACATCCCGCTGTACGAAGACGGCGCTACCCCGGCGGCCGAAGCGGGGATCCCGGCGGCGATCATGAACGAAGCCTATCATGTCGCCAAGGACAGGCTGGTGGCGCATTTCGAGAAGGAGTACCTGAGCCGGCTGGTGGTCCGCGCCGGCGGCAACATGTCGAAGGCCGCGCGGCTGGCGAGCATCGACCGGACGACGCTGTACCGCCTCATGGAGAAGCACGGTTTCCGGCGCGACGATCTCTCCGGACACACCGAGTGAAGCCAGGCGCCGCGCGATCCGATCGCACCGCCAAGCGCGCCGACCCGCGTTCGCCGCCGCCGGGGGAGACGCTGCCGGTCCCTGCCGCGGCCTCGAGCCGCGGCACGACCGATGACTACGCGGGCGGCCACGCCCCCCTGGCATGGCGCGCGCTTCGTCAGGCAGCCGAGGCCACCGCGGCGACGTGGACCCGCGGACCCGGCGACGAGTCCGCCGAGGACGTCCGCGAGCCGTTGCACCTGCTCTGCGAGGCCGTGGGCCAGGCGGCGCGCGGAGAGCCACCCTCGCTGCGCGGGATTTCTCCCGGGGTTCCCGTGCGCCGGCTGCTCGAGGTGGTGCGCCGGAAATTCCTCGACCTGCTCGCCGAGGTGGAGGCGCACCTCGAACTGGGCGAGGCACTGCGCCTGCTCGGTGCCATCGAGATCGTGACCGCGGCCATCGACCGCGATGCCGCCCAGCGATTCGCCACCAGCCTGACGGGTCCGGATGGCCTGCACCTGGTGGTGGAGGTCGCGCACGACATGCGGTCGCCGCTGACGTCGATCCTCTTCCTGGCCGAGCGGCTTCGGAAAGGACAGAGCGGGCCGATTTCGCCGATCCAGGAGCGGCAGCTGGGGCTGGTGTACAGCGCCGCGTACGGACTCAGCGCCCTGGCGAGCGATGTGATCGAGCTGGCCCGCGGTGGAGCGCGCCTGATCGACCGCCGGCCGATGCCCTTCTCGGTCGCCAGCATCCTGCAGTCGGTCCACGACATCGTGCAGCCGATCGCCGAGGAGAAGGGACTCGCGATCCGGCTGGTGCCGCCGGATGGCGATATGCGCGTGGGTTATCCGGCCGCGCTCAATCGCGTGCTCCTGAACCTGACCACCAACGCGCTCAAGTTCACGCACGTGGGCTCGGTGGAAGTGGTGGTCACCGAGAAGAGCCGCACTCGCCTGGAATTCGCGGTCAAGGACACCGGGCGCGGCATTCCGCCCCAGGTGCTGGCGACGCTCTTCGATGCGTTCCGGCGGCGCCAGAAGCCGGGCGAGTACGCGTTTTCGAGCGCCGGGCTGGGACTGTCGATCTGCCAGACGCTGGTGTCGGCGATGGGCGGCGAGCTGCTCGTGGAGACCGCGCTCGAGCGCGGTACGTGCTTCTTCTTCGAGTTGGAGCTGCCGCACGCGGCGAAGCTGTAGGGAGCTGACGCAGACCCGGGGAGCGGGGAGCGGAACGGGCTGACGCCAGCGACCCGGCCGACGTAGGTTGATGGAGACCCGCCCGTGTACCGGTTGCTTCCCGCCCCCCCATCTCTGGTACCCGCCCCATGACTTCGCGCCGTTCCTTCCTCGCCGCGCTCGCGGGCGCGGGCATCGCCGCACCGTCGTTCCAGCAGCATGCCTTCCGGCTGCTCGGGAGCGCCGAGTTGGTCGCGGGCTCACGCTCCCCGGCGGACCTGGCCGGCGACGAGGACTACTGGGCCGAGATCCAGCGCGCGTTCGACGCCGACCGGACGATGGTGAATCTGAACAACGGCGGGATCAGCCCCACGCCCACACACGTGCTGGAGCAGATGATCCGCGACCTCCGGTTCACGAACGAGCTGCCGGTGGAGCACATGTGGCGGGTGCTGGAGCCGCGGATCGAGAGCGTGCGCCGCGACCTGGCCCGCGAGTTCGGGTGCGATCCCGAGGAGATGGCGATCACCCGCAACGCGTCCGAGGCGAACGAGATCATGATCCTGGGCCTCGATCTCCGTCGCGGCGACGAGGTGGTGCTCACCAACCAGAACTACGGGCGGATGATCACCACCTGGGACCAGCGCGCGCGCCGCGAAGGGATCGTCGTCAAGCAGGTCTCGTTCAAGGTCCCGCCGCCGTCGATGGACTACCTGGTGAACCAGTTCCGCGAGGCGATCACTCCCCGCACCCGGGTCATTGAGGTCACCCACATCACGAACCTCACCGGCCAGATCATGCCGGTCCGCGAGATCGTGGCGATGGCGCGCCCGAAGGGGATCGAGGTGATGGTGGACGGCGCCCACGCGTTCGCGCACTTCCCGTTCACGCGCGACCAGCTCGACTGCGACTACTACGGCACCAGCCTGCACAAATGGCTGCTGGCGCCGATCGGCACCGGCTTCCTCTACGTCCGCAAGGACAAGCAGAAGACGCTCTGGCCGATGATGGCGGCGCCGGCGGAGATGAACGAGAACATCCGGAAGTACGAGGAAATCGGCACGCACCCGGCGGCCAACCATAACGCGATCTCGGCCGCGCTCGCCTTCCACCGGGGCATTGGTGGGGAGCGCAAGATCGCGAGGCTCCGGTTCCTCCGCGACCGTTGGGCGAAGCGGCTGCTGGCGGAAAGCCCGCGGGTGCGGATCCTCACGCCGCTCGACTCGCCGTACGCCGGCGGGATCGGGCTGCTGCACATCGACGGCCTGGACCCGGGCAAACTCGGCGGCTGGCTGCTCGACAAGCACCGCATCGTCAGCACGCCGATCGTGCACGCCGAGTTCGACGGCCTGCGCGTGACGCCGAACGTCTACACGACGCTCGACGAAATCGACGTCTTCGGCGACCGGGTGCTCGAGGCGATCCGGAAAGGCGTGGCCTAGCGGCGGTCCGTCAGACCCCGCGGGCGAGCAGCCAGAGGCCGCTCCCGAATCCGATGACAACGATCGCCCGGCGCACCGGCTCCTGGCCGACGCGCTGGGCGACTCCCGATCCGCCGTAGCCGCCGACCACCGCGCCGGCGGCCATCGCCAGCGCCACCGGCCAGTTCACGATCCCGCTCACCGCGAAGGTGATCGCGGCGGTCGCGTTGATGCAGAGGCCGCCCCAGTTCTTGAGCCCGTTCATCCGGTGGATGTTGGTGAGGCCCATGAAGCCGAGTGCGGCGAGCATGAAGATGCCGATGCCGGCGCCGAAGTAGCCGCCGTACACCGCGACCCCGAACTGGTAGACGAGGATGTGGGGCGGCGGCGGCGCCAGCGGCGCCGCCGCCGCGGGCGGCTCGGCGGGCGTTGATGGCCGGTGTCCCAGCACCAGGCGCATCAGCGGCCGCTGCACTACGAACAGCAGCGTCGCCGCGAAGACCAACCATGGTACGATCACCGCGAACCGGTCGGGCGGGGTCCGGAGCAGCAGCAGCGCGCCGAGGAGTCCGCCGGTGACGCTCGGGATGGCGAACCGCAGCGCCCAGGCACGCGCGCCGGTCAACTCGCGGCGATAGCCCCAGATGCTGCCGACAGTGCCCGGCCAGAGCGCCACGGTGCTGGTGGCGTTGGCGGGGAGCGGCGGGATGCCGAGCGCCACCAGGGCGGGGAAGGTGAGCAGCGTCCCGCCACCGGCGATCGAGTTCACGGCCCCACCGGCGGCCGCGGCGAGCGCGACCAGGACGAGGCGAAGGGGTGTGATGGGCGGCAGCGCGCTGGCGAGGGCGGACACGGGGGCGAAGTGTCACGGATCGACCGGAGCCTGTCAATCACCGTTTGCGCCGGGACGTGACCGGCGTGGCGGGAATGTCCCCCCGCGCCGACAGGCGCTAGATTTTCCGGGCGCCGCCAGGGTTGGCGGCCCGGACCGTGTTTCCCGCCTGGAGAGTTCCCGATGAGCAAGACCGCGCCCGCCGCACCCACGCCGGCGAAAGCGAGTGACGAGCCGACGCTCGAACTCAAGGATTCCCGCAGCGGCAAGACGTACCAGATCCCGATCATCGAGGACGCGATCCGGGCCGGCGACCTGAGACAGATCAAGGTCGCCGAGGACGACTTCGGGATGATGAGCTACGATCCGGCGTTCATGAACACCGCGTCGTGCCGCAGCTCGATCACCTACATCGACGGCGACAGGGGCATTCTCCGCTACCGCGGGTACCCCATCGAGCAGCTGGCCGAGAAGGCCTCCTTCCTCGAGGTGGCCTACCTGCTGCGCAAGGGCGAGCTGCCTGACGGTACCGAATACGACAAGTTCGTGCACGACATTACGTACCACACCTACGTCCACGAGAACATCCGCAAGTTCCTGGAGGGGTTCCGGTACGACGCGCACCCGATGTCCATGCTCTGCAGCTCGGTGGCGGCGCTCAGCTCGTTCTATCCCGCGGCCCGCGACATCCACGACCCGGAGCAGCGGTACATCTCGATCATCCGGCTGCTGGCCAAGATGCCGACGCTGGCGGCGTTCTCGTACCGGCACGTGAAGGGGATGCCGTTCGTCTACCCCGACAACAGCCTGTCGTACGTCGAGAACTTCCTGTCGATGGTCGCGCGGATGAGCGAGCCGAAGTACCAGGCGAGCCCGGTCTACACGCGGGCGCTGGAGGTGCTCTTCATCCTCCACGCCGATCACGAGCAGAACGCGTCGACCAGCGCGGTCCGCGCGATCGGCTCGACCCACGTGGATCCGTTCTCGGCGGTGGCCGGCGGGATCGCGGCCCTGTTCGGTCCGCTGCACGGCGGCGCCAACGAACAGGTGCTGCTGATGATCGAGGAGATCGGCCACAAGAAGAACATCCCGGCGTTCATCGACCAGGTGAAGCAGGGGAAGGGGCGGCTGATGGGCTTCGGCCACCGCGTCTACAAGAGCTACGATCCCCGCGCCCGGATCGTGAAGCAACTCGCGTACGAGGTGTTCGAGGTCGCCGGCATGGACAAGGACCTCGAGATCGCCATCGAGCTCGAGCAGATCGCGCTCAAGGACGACTACTTCGTGTCGCGCAAGCTGTACCCGAACGTCGACTTCTACACCGGGCTGATCTACCGCGCGATGAAGTTCCCCACCGACTACTTCACGGTGCTGTTCGCGATCGCCCGGACCGCCGGCTGGCTGGCGCAGTGGGAGGAGATGCTGCTCGACAAGGAGCAGAAGATCGCGCGCCCCAGGCAGCTGTATACCGGCCACCCCGAGCGGGAGTACAAGAGCCTCATCGCCCGCCGGTAGTCCGCGCGAGGTCGGCCCGGCGCGTGTCGCAGGCGGCGGCCACCGGGCAGATGGTGCAGCGGCGCACGCGCGCGGTGCACACCAGGGCGCCCAGCTCCATGAGCGCCTGGTTGTGGCTCCAGACCGCGGCGCCGGAGCGGGGGAGGATCCGCTCGGCGATCGCCCAGAGCCGCGCCCGGCCGCGCGCGGTCCGCGGGTCGGTGCGGCGCGTGAACACCCTGCGGAGCACCCGGGCGACGTTGGTGTCCACCAGCGCCGCGCGTCGCCCGTAGGCGAACGACGCGACCGCGCCGGCCGTGTACCGGCCCACCCCTGGCAGCCGGCGCAGCGCCTCAGGCTCGTCAGGCAGCGCGCCGCCGCCGCCCACGACGGTCCGGGCCAGGCGGTGCAGGTTCCGCGCCCGGGCGTAGTAGCCGAGTCCGCTCCACGCCTCCTGCACCCGTCGTGAGGACGAGCGCGCGACCGACTCGAGCGTCGGGTACCGGCCCAGGAACTCGTCGTACTTGAGGAGGACCCGCGACACCTGCGTCTGTTGGAGCATCAGCTCGGAGACGAGGACCGCCCACGGATCGCGCGTCCGGCGCCACGGCAGGTCGCGGGCATGGACGCGGTACCAGGCCCGCAGGCGGCGGGTGAATTCACGCCCACGCTCCGGGAGGTCCCGCGGCAGACGGATCGCACCACCGGCCGCGGCCGCGGTCACTTCGGCGTCCACTCCGGGTGCGACGTGAACAGGCCGTCGACGACGCCGATGCGGTGGACGAGAAAGAGCCCGAACGCCACGCTGAGCGCGCCTGACGCCAGGCGCAGGTAGCGGCGCGCGCTGGTCATGCGGGCGGCCGCGTACCACGATGGCACCGCGATGGCCGCGGTCACCGCCATCATCCCGAGGATCGTCCCCATTCCGAACACCGCCAGGTAGGCCAGCGCCCATCGCGGCTGGTCGATGGCGGCCAGCACCGGCAGCGTCGAGGCGAAGCCGGAGCCGGCGAATCCGTGCACCGTCCCCACCAGCAGCGGCCGGACCGCCGTGTAGCGATCGATGGCCCGCTCATCGGCGAACAGTGCGTACAGGCCGAGCGCGATCAGCATCAGCGCCACGGCCAGCTCCATGCTCAGTCCCACGCGAGGCGAGACGGCGACCCGGAAGAGGATGAGCCCGCCGCCGACGACCACCAGCGTGACCGTGTGCCCGATGCCCCAGAGCGCGCCGATCGCGCCGGCCCGCCACAGCGAACGCTGCTGGCTCACGATCGTCGTGACGGCGACGACATGGTCGGGATCGGTCGCGTGGCGAAGGCCCAGCAACAGTCCGACCAGGATGACCGCGAGAAAGTTCAGCATGCCGACTGGCCCGGTGGGGCGCGAGGGTTCAGGCGACGGTGCCGGCGCGTCGGGCGACCGCCCTGGGCGCACCCAAGTTAACGCCGCTGACCCTCCCTCGCACGTTCCTTGCGCCAAGTCGCGCCGGGCGTAAGATAGTGCAACCCGGTGCCTGACCCGTCCGTGGTCCACCGCACAGCTGGTCCGCATTCGGAGGCTGCATGCTTCGTCGCCGCGCGTCGACTGTTCTGGTGTTGTGTCTCCTGGCACGTCCCGTGGTGGCGCAGACCGTCTCGGCCAGCCCCGGATTGAAGGGGAAGATCCAGCAGCTGTTCGTCTTCGGCGACTGCGGCGAGCCGCTGTGCCTGGTGGGCCTCTCGGCCGCCCACGGGCGGCACTTCATTCCGGCGGTCACCGGCGGCAGCGCCAGCGTCATCTCCTTCCTGACGGAAGCGGTGGGGCTGAACGTGGCCAACGTGCCGGTGAGCGCGACCAGCAGCGGCGCCACGTTCACCTTCGAGGGCGGGCTCCCCGTCAAGACGTCGGTGTCGGGAGGCCCGGTGTTCGCGGAACGGGCGCAGACGATGGGAAAGCGGCGGCTGCTCACGGGATTCAACGTCACCACGCTGCACTTCAGCACGCTGCGCGGCGTGCCCCTCTCGAATCTCCAGTCGGTGTTCACGCACCAGAACGTCGGCGATGACTCCCTGGGGACCGGGCTGGGCAACCCCGAATTCGAGAACGACGTGATCAACGTGAAGACCGCCATCAACCTGAACCTGATGGTGACGACGGCCTTCATCACCTATGGCCTGTTCGACCACGTCGACATCGGCGTGGCGGTTCCGTACGTGTGGACGAGCTTCCGCGGCTCCAGCACGGCGCAGATCAACCCGTTCGGCGGCCCCACCGCGTTTCACCGGTTCGGCGGCACGCCTGACGATCCGGTGCTCCGCGCCGCGGCGTTCTCGGAAGGGAGCGCCACCGGCATCGGCGACGTCGCGGCCCGCGTGAAGATCAACATCTCCCAGAACAAGACCGTAGGCTTCTCGGTGCTGGGCGACGCGCGATTCCCGACCGGCGACGCCGAGAACCTGCTCGGATCCGGCGCCACGTCGGTGCGCGGACTCGGGATCGTGTCGATCCGGATCGGCGACTTTTCGCCGCACATCAACTCGGGGTTCCTGTACCACAGCGACTCGCTGCAGAACCACGCCTTCATTTTCACGGCGGGCTTCGACCAGCTCCTGGCCCCATGGGCGACGTTCGCGTTCGACCTCCTCTCGGAGAAGCAGATCGGCGACAGCAAGCTGCAGCTGCCGGCGCCGGTGACCTACATCCTGCCGTTCCGTCGTGAAGTGGACCCGACGACGATTCCCAACCGGCGCGACGACGTGCTCAACGCCTCGGTAGGCACGAAGTTCACGTTCGGCTCGGGGACGACCCTGGTCACCAACGCGATCATACCGCTCAACCGCGGCGGCCTGCGTCCGGACGCGACCTGGACGATGGGACTCGAATACGCGTTCTGAGCGGTCGCGCGCCGCTGGTGGAAAGACGACGGCCGTCCGCGGGAGCGGACGGCCGTCGTGTTTTTCGCGGCGTCCCGGTCGATCAGGACGCGATGAGCCTCAGCGCGCGGAGCTGAGCGAGATCAGCTTCCAGTCACCATTCGCGTCGCGCTTGAGCGTCGCCCGGTAGTCGAACTTGGGGGTCTGCCGGCCGGAGCCCGACGCCTTGAAATCGAGGGCGAGGCTGAAGTTGACCAGCGCCGTGTTCCCCTCGATGTCCGGCGGCTGCATGCCGGCGATCTGGGCGCGGAGGTCCTTGATGTCCTTGGACTCGAGGAACGCGCTCCAGCGGCTCCTCTCGTCCTGGGACATCGACGGATAGATGCTCAGCACGTCGGCGATCCGGCGCGCCTGGTACGCGTTCGCGTAGCTCGCGAGAAGCGTGGTGATCTCCTGCGTGGCCACCTCGTGCGTGTCGGTGATCGCGGTCTTGGTCGCGCCACCACCGCTGCGCGTGTCGGGCGCGCGCTCCAAGGAAGGAACGATCGCCGGCGCCCGCTGGGTGTCGCCGGCCGGCGTCGCCGCGGGCTGTACCGGAGCCGGATTCGACGCCACCGACGACAGGCCCGCGCTCGAGCTGGCGGCGAGCTCGACGCCGGTGGGCCAGTCGCGCCTCTGTCCCGCGCCGAACGCGACCCGCGCGGAGACGGGCGACCGGCCCGGCACGTTGAGGGTCAGCGTGTAGATCGAGGGCGGCAGCGCGAGCCGGCTTCCCGCCCGCAGCTGTCCTTCCACGCCTTCCACCGTCACCGAAGCGCCGGCGGGCAGTCTGGTCACGACGCGCAGCTCGGCATTGGCGGGCGCGCCACCGTTCACCGGCGTGGCCGCCGGCGAAGGCGCCTCCTCGGCCAGCTCGCGCGCATGGCGCAGCACGCTCAGGAACTGGTTGCGCTTGGTCGAGTCGAGGGCGGCGGCCGCGGAATCCACGGGCGCTGGCGCGGCCGCGGTTTGCGTGTCGACGGGCGCCGCATTCGACGGCTTGCCGCACCCGGCGAGTGCCGGCATGGTGATCAACGTCACAACGAGCGCCAGACAACGCGCGCGCACCGGCGAATCCGCCGCAGTGAGTCCTTTGATCGAAGCTGTCATAACGCCACTCGCTGTTGCCGACAACGGAGTCTCCCCGGCTGTCAGGAAAGCCCTGACGTCGAGGCACTGCCGCACGAACTCAATAATAGCGCTCTCCGTCGATAATGCGAGACATGGATATCACCGGCGGGCTGTGATCCGCGGCTGCTAGGGCTGCACGCCGTCGAGGATCCAGTAGAAGATGACATCCGTAGTCGCGGTGGAGTAACAGGACGTGGTGCATCCCTGGGGCATCCGAACGCCGCACGGGGGCGACGCAATCAGCTTCCGGTAGATCAGGCTGCTGTTGGGCGCCCCGCTCAGCGCCATCCACCAGGTGCCGGCCGCGCACGAGCCCTCGCCCGGATTGACGACGCTCACGAGGTTCGCGTAGGTCCAGAGTTTCGAATGGCAGCCGTCGCACGGCGCCCGGACCAGCCCCGACACGTGCGTGGCGTACGAGTACGTCACCAGCATGAACGTCGAGATGAACTGCGAGCTCGTGCCCGGCCGCGTGGACGAGACCGTGATCGTGGCGCCGTAGTTGCCGCGGGCGAGCCCGGACGGATTCCCGGTGATCGTCAATGTCGCCGGCGCGGTGCCGGAGTTGAGGCTGCAACTGAGCCACCCCGCATTGCTGCTGCACGAGAGTCCGTCGAGCGTGCCGGCGCCCGTATTGGAGACCGTGACGAACGCCGAAGTGGTGGTGGCCGTCCCCACGATGCGGGTGGCGAGCGTGACGCTGTTGGTGCTGACCCCGACCTGCGGCTGCTGGACGGTGAGGTTGACCGTGTAGGTGTTGGAGGCGACGCCGGGAACCGTGGAGCTCACGGTGATCACGCCGACATAGCCGCCCGCCCCGAGGGTCGACGTCGCGATCGTCACGTTCATCGTCGCCGGCGCCGTGGTCGACGTCAGGCTCGCGGTCAGCCAGGCCGCGTTGCTGCTCAGGCTCATTCCGCTCAGCGTGCCGGCCCCGGTATTGGTGATCGACACGGCGGGGAACAGGTTGTTCCCCCGGGTTTGCGTCGTCGTGAGGCTCGCCGGGGTCACCGTGATGATCGGCTGCTGAGTCACGTTGAAGGTGATCCCGACGCTGGTGCCTGCCACGCCGGGCACCGTCGAGGTGATGTTGATCGTCGCCGTGTAGGTCCCCGCGATGATCGACACCGGATTGGCGGACACGGTGATCGTCGCCGGCGCGGTGGTCTGATTCAGCGACGCCGAGAGCCAGCCGATCCCCACGTTGTACACGATGCCGATTGCCAGTCCGGTGAGCGAGCCGCCGCCGGTGTTGGTGATGTTCACCCCCTGCGAGGCGGTGGGTGACCCGAACGCCTGGGCGGTGAACGTGAGCGTGGTGGGGTTGCGGGTGATGATCGGCTGCTGGGTGACGGTGAACGAGACGTTGACCGTGTTGGACGCCACGCCCGGTACCGTCGAGGAGATGGTGATCGTGGCGTTGTAGGTGCCGGCGGAGAGCGACCCCGGATTGGCCGTGACCGTCATCGTCGCCGGCGCGAAGGTCTGGTTGAGCGACGCCGACAGCCAGCCGCTGCCGGTGGTGTAGGCGATGCCGGTCGACAGGCCGGTCAGCGAGCCGCCGCCGGTATTGGTGATCGTCACCGGCTGCGAGGCCGGCGGTGCCGCGAACGCCTGGGCGTTGAAGCTCAACGAGCCGGTGGACAGCGAAATCACCGGCTGCGGCGTGACCGTGAAGTTGACCGTGACCGTCTTCGACACCGCCGCCGGGATCGAGGAGGACACCGTCACGATGGCGGTGTAGGTTCCGGCCGCCAGGCCGGCCGTCGTCGGCTGCAGCGTCAGGGTCGTGGGCGTGGTGGTCGCGCCCAGGCTCGCCGTGGTGAGCCAGCCCGCTCCCGACAGATAGCTGACGCCTGCCGAGAGGCCGTTGAGGGTGCCGGTGCCGGTATTGCTGACCGTCACGCCCTGCGAAACCGGATTGCCGCCAAACGCCTGCGCCGTGAAGTTCACCGTGGTCGACGACAGGCCGATGACCTGCTCCGCCGCGACGTTGTTGGTCACCGAAATCGTCTGCGACGCGACGCCGGGGAGCGACGATGAGATGGTCACGGTGGCCGAGTAGCTCCCGCCGGCGAGGGCGGTGGTGTTGACCTGCAGCGTCACCGAGGTCGGCGCGGTGGTCGCGCCCAGCGAGGCGGTGAGCCAGCCGGTGGCGCCGGGCCCGTAGCTGATGCCGGTCGACAGCCCGCTGAGGGTGCCGCCGCCGGTATTGGTGATGTTGACGCCTTGCGACGCGGGCAACGTCTGGCTGGCGGTGTCGGTGAAGGTCGCCGAGCCTGACGAGAGTGAAATGATCGGGGTCGACGAGATCGCGAACGAGACCGTGACGGTCTGCGAGGCGACGCCGGGGACCGTCGATGACACGGTGATCGTGGCGACGTAGGTGCCGGTGGTGAGCGCGCCAGTGATCGGCTGGATGGTGAGGGTCGCCGGCGCGGTGGTCTGGTCGAGCGTCGCGCCCAGCCAGCCGCTGCCGTTCGTGTAGTTGATGCTCGTGCCCAGCCCGCTCAACGTGCCCCCGCCGGTGTTGGTGATGTTCACCGCCTGCGACGACGGGTCGGGACCGCCGGGGGTCGCGCCGAAATTCGCGGTCGTGGCCGAGAGCGAGATCACCGGCTGCGGGGTCACGGTGAACGTCACCGCGATGGTGGCGCTCGCCACGCCGGGTACGGTCGAGGCGACCGTTACCGTGGCCTGGTACGTTCCGGCCGCCAGCGTTCCGGTGGCGGGCTGCACGGTCACCGAGGTCGGCGCCGTGGTCGTACCTAACGTCGCCGACAGCCATCCGGTGGTGGCCCCGATGTAGCTGATGCCGGCCGACAGGCCGCTGAGCGTCCCGGCACCGGTGTTGGTGACGGTGCTGGCCTGCGACGCCGGGTTGCTCGCGAACGCCTGAGCCGTGTAGTTCAGCGTGGTCGATCCGAGGGTGATGATCGGCTGCTGCGTCACGTTGAAGGTGACGTTCACCGTCTTCGACGTCACACCCGCCACGCTGCTCGACACGGTGACGGTCGCGGTATACGTCCCCGCCACCAAGGTGCCGGTGACGGCCTGCAGCGTGAGCGTCGCCGGGGCGGTGGTGTTGTCGAGGTTCGCGTTCAGCCAGCCGCTCCCGACGTTGTACACGACACCCAGCGACAGGCCGCTGAGCGTCCCGGCGCCGGTGTTGGTCACGTTGATGAGCTGGGCGGCGGGATTGTTGCCGAACGCCTGCACCGTGAAGACGGCGGTGTTGCCGGAGAGCGTGATGATCGGCTGCTGCGTGACCGTGAAGGAGACCGCGACGGTCTTGCTCGCGACACCGGTCACCGACGAGGAGACAGTCACCGTCGCGGTGTACGTGCCGACCGCGAGGCCGGACGTGGACGGTTGCAGGCTGAGCGAGGCGGGGGCGCTGGCCTGATTCAGGCCGGCCGTAAGCCAGCCGTTGCCCGAGCCATAGACGATCCCCACGGACAGCCCGGTGAGCGAGAACAACCCGCCGTTGGTGACGTTGATCGCCTGCGGGGCCGGATCGCCCCCGAATGCCTGCGCGGTGAAGTTGGCGGTGTTCGCCGAGAGTGTGATCACTGGCACCGACACGTTCACCGTGGCCGTGCCCGTCTTCCCCTCGCTGGTCGCGGTGATCGTCGCGGTGCCGTTCGCGACCCCGGTCACCACGCCAGTGTTGTCGACCGTGGCGACGTTCACGTCGTTCGACGAAAACGCGACGGCGCGCCCGGTGAGCACGCCGCCTATCGAGTCCTTGGTGGTCGCGGTGAGGTTCCCGGTGCCGCCGAGCTGGACGTCGAGCGGAGACGGGGTGACGGTGACCGTCGCGACCGGCACCGGCACCACGGTGATGCCGGCGGTGGCCGAGATGCCTTCGCTGGTCGCCGTGATCACCGCGCCACCCAGCGCGACCGCGGTCACCAGGCCGGTGCTGTCGACCTGTGCGATCGCCGAGTTGTCGGAGTCCCAGGTGACGGTCCGGCCGGTGAGACTGACGCCGTTGGAGTCGAAGGTCGCCGCAGTCAGCTGCCGTTTCTGGGTGAGGATGACGGTCGCCGCCGCCGGCGCCACGACCACCGAGTCCACCGGCACCGGGACGACCGTGACGTCGGCGGTGTCCGCGTGCCCCGACACGGCCGCCACGATCCCGGTGCTCCCGGGCGTCAGGGCCACCACCATGCCCGAGTCATCGACGGTGACGATGCTGGCATCCAGCGTCGACCAGCTGACCTTCTTCCCGACGAGGAAGGCGAAGGTCTTGTCGAGCGCGAAGCCGGTCAGCTTCACCGACTGCCCCTGGATCATCGTCAGGGACTCGGGGGTGATCTTGACCTGCACCACCGGCAGCGGACCGGCGATGCGCTCGTCGGAGCACGCCAGCCAGATCGCCGGGGTGATCGCGAGGACGCCGAACAGGACCTGGAGAACGCGGACGAGGGCAAAGCCGCGCCGCACACCGCCGAAGATCGACCGAAGACCGAAGCGCTGCCGCACGAGCGTCCTCCTGACGAGCGGGATGCCCGCTGCGCGCGGGCGCTGGTGGCCGCCAAGCCGCCTCCGCGTCCTGTCCGTGCAGGGCGCGTGCCAGTCTCCGTCGATGCCGACGGCCGGGGGGCCAACCGGGTCCAATGTACTGGCGGTGGCGGGGCTGTCAAACTGCGTCCGGGCAAGACTCTTACGCAGTGCGCCCGGTCACCCTGCGCGTCAGCTCACCGTGCGTGTCTTTCGGCGCAGGAAGTCCATCAGGATGAACTGGCCCAGGGTCATGGTATTGGTGAAATACGCCTTGCCCCGGCTGATCTCGGAGACCCGCTTGACGAACTCGACGAGGGCGCGATCGCGGGCGAGCATGAAGGTGTTGATGACGATGCCGGCGCGGCGGCAGTTGGCCACTTCGCGGAGCGTCTCGGTGATGACGTGGGCGTCCAGTCCCATCGAGTTCTTGTAGATCATGCCGTTGGGCATGGTGAGCGCGCTCGGCTTGCCGTCGGTGATCATGATGATCTGGCGCATGTCCTTCTTCTGGGCGAGCAGGATCCGGCGGGCGAGCTTGAGCCCCTCGGCGGTGTTCGTGTGGTACGGTCCCACCTGCGCGCGGGCGAGCGTGGCGAGCGGGATCTCCTCGGCCGAATCGTGGAACAGCACGACGCGGAGCGAGTCGCCGGGGAACTGGGTGCGGATCAGGTGGGTGAGCGCGAGCGCCACCTTCTTGGCGGGGGTGAAGCGGTCCTCGCCGTAGAGGATCATCGAGTGCGAGGTGTCGAGCATCAGCACGGTCGCGCACGACGACCGGTACTCGGCCTGGCGCACCATGAGGTCGCCGTAGTCGAGGTCCATCGGGACGGCGATCCGTCCGGTGCGCTCGAGCGAGCGCTTGAGCGTCTCGCTGACGTCGAGGTTGAGGACGTCGCCGAACTCGTATGGGCGGCTCCAGGCATCGGCTTCGATGCCGGTGGCCAGGTACGGCGTGTCGTGGCTGCCGATGCTCGACTTGCCGAGCGATCCGAGCAGGTGGCGGAGCGTCTTGTAGCCGAGGAAGTCGATCCCCTTCTCGGTGAGGTTGAACTGGACGTCCTTGGCGGCCGCCTGCGCCAGGCTGCCCTTGCCGGTCACCGGCTGATGCGTGTCGGGCATCTGCGGCGGCGCGTCGAGGTTGAGGTAGCCCTCCTCGATCAGGCGGCGGACGATATCGTCGAGGAGCTTGGACAGCTTCGCCTGGGCGGCGTCATCTCCCTCGCCGCGGAGCGCCTCGAGCATCTCGGGGGTGAACTGGCCGCTTTCGAGGAGGGCGTCGAGGATCGCCTTGCGGAGGGCATCGAGGCTGCGGTCGCCCTCGTCGCCGCCGAAGTCGCCCCAGTATGGGTGCGACATCTGGCCGCCGGCAAACCCCGACTGGAGCAGGAAATCGGCGAGCTTGTCGAGCAGCGACTGGAGGTCGACGGCGTCGGCGAACTCGGCGGAGAACTTCCCGTAGGTGTGAAATCGCATCCGCTCCACCGGCGCTGGACATGCAGGGAGGCCCGGCCCGCGCCCCCTGCTGTTAGACTCACGGATCCCCGGGTTTCAGTCTGACCCCGTGTCCGCCTTCCGTCAATGACCGCGCCGGCTCCTTCCCGCTCGCTGAATCCGCTGCGCGTGCTGGTGAAGCACCGCAACTTCCGCCTGTTCTGGATCGGGCAGACGTTGTCGCTGATGGGGACGTGGATGCAGGGGATGGCGCAGGGGTGGCTGGCGCTGGAGCTGACCAACGATCCGTTCCTGGTGACGCTGGTGCCGCTGATGGCGTCGCTGCCGGTGGTGCTGTTCTCGTTCGTGGCCGGCGCCGTGGCCGACCGGGCGCACAAGCTCCGGATCGTCGTGATCGCGCAGGCCCTGCTGCTGGTGGAGGCCGCGGTCCTCTGGTGGCTGGCGTGGACCGGCGCGGTGACGATTTGGTGGCTGTTCGGAATGGCGATGTTCAGCGGCGCCTGCAGCGCGTTCGAGATTCCCGCTCGTCAGGCGCTGATCATCGACCTGGTCGGGCGGGATGACCTGCACGACGCGATCGCGCTCAACTCATCCGGGTTCAACCTCGCCCGGATCATCGGGCCGGCGATCGGTGCGGCGGTGATCGCCTCGGCCGGCCTGGCGTGGTGCTTCGCGCTCAACGCGGTGAGCTACCTGGCGGTGCTGGCCGGCCTGGCGATGATCCGGCTGCCGCGCCGCGTGCCGGCCGAAGTCCTGACCTCGCCCTTCCAGGAAATCCGCGACGGGATCCGCTACATGGTGCGGACCCGGGCGGTGCGCGTGCTGATGCTGCTGGTGACCGTCTACTCGGTGTTCGGGATTCCCTTCCTGTCGCTGATGCCGGTGGTGGCGCGCGACGTCGTCCACACCGACGCGGCGGGCTTCGGGCTGATGCTCTCCTCGGTGGGGATCGGGGGATTCCTGGGCGCCCTGGCCCTGGCGGCGCTGGGCGGACGGATCGGGCGGGGACGGCTGCTGGCGTGGTCCTCGGCGGCGTTCGGCGCGGCGCTGCTGGGATTCTCGTTCGTGCGCAGCCAGGGATGGGCGCAGCCGGTGCTGCTGCTCTGCGGCGTGACGATGATCCTGCACAGCGCGCTGGCCAACGGCATGCTGCAGCTGCTGGTGCCGGACGCCATGCGGGGGCGCCTCATGGCGGCCTATTCGTTCGTGGTCGTCGGCGTCTCGCAGGTCGCCGGAAACCTCGGGGCGGGGACCGTCGCCAAGGCGATCGGCGCCGACTGGGCGATCGGCACGGGGGCGGTCGTCATGCTGGCGTACTCGGCGTGGGTCTTTCGCCGGCATCCCGACCTGATGCGCGGGTGAGCCGGGGCGGCCGCGGATCAGCTGCCGACCGCGGTCTCGAAGCGGTCGCGGGCCAGGGTGACGATGGCGTCGGCGGCGCCGTCGATGCCGAGCAGCCCGGTGTTGACGCAGAGGTGATAGGTCTCGGGCGAGCGCCAGGACCGGTGGAAGTACCGGCGCGCGTACTGTTCGCGCTGGCGGTTGGTGTCGTCGATGGCGCGCTGGGCCTCGTGCTCGCCCACGCCCAGGCGCGTCGTGACGCGGGCGACGCAGGCCTCGCGCGGGGCGTCGCAGAACACGTGCAGGGCATCGGTGTGCGACGCGAGCGCGGCCTGGGCGCCGCGGCCCACCACCACCACCGGCCCGTGGGCGACCGCCTCCTCCATGATCCGGTGGGTCATGTCGAGCAGCCGCGCCTCGTCAGGCGGGAGCGAGCCGCCGGCGACCGACGGCAGCATCTGGGGTGAGCCGAGGGCCATCGCGTCGGCCAGCCGTTCCACCAGCGACGGAACGCGCTCCTCGCGGGCCTCGACGTCGGCGGCGGTCGCCCCCAGGCGGTCGGCCACGGCCTCGATGATCGCGTTGTCGAGCAGCGACCAGCCCAGGGTGCGGGCGACGCGGGCGGCCACTTCCGAGCCGCCCGAGCCGTACGACCGCGAGATGGTGATGACCGGCACGAGGGCGGCGCCGGTCAGCGCGGCGGGAGCACGCGCCGGCGCAGCTGCTCCACGACCTCGAAGCCGAGCGCCTGCCAGACGGCGCTGGACTCCGCGTGATCGGCCGCGTTATGCAGGCGGATCTCCGTCAGTCCGCGGCCGGCGCACCACGCCTCGGCCCGCGCCAGCAGCGCGCGCAGGACGCCGGTGCGCCGGGCCGGCGGGACCACGTAGGCCGACGACAGGTAGCCGTAGCGCGCGGGTTCGAGCAGCGGCGAGCCGATCGTCTCCACGCAGCGGATGATGCCGACCGGCTCGCCCCGGCGCTCGGCGAGGAACACGATCTCGGCATCGGACGTCAGCTGCGCGGCGAACAGGAGTCGCGCGCGATCGGCCGCGTCCGCACGGAGCCGGCCCGCGATCGGGTTGTTGCGATGTTCGCGCAGCAGGGCGAGCCGCAGCGCGACCACCGTGTCGAGATCGTCCAGGGTGGCCTGCCGGATCGGGATCGCCGCGTCCGGCGCGGCGTATCGCTGCGGCGGGCGCCCGCGCAGCCGGGCGGCGGCGCCGTCGACGGCCGGCCGTCCGGTGCCGCCACCGGTCGTCACGTCTGCAGCCCCCCTCCGAACAGGTCCTGGTTCGGCCGGCGGCGTTGCGGCGCGGCGGCGCGGGTGTACTCGCCGCCGTCGGACCGCGAAATCTTCTTGCGCGCCACCAGCGATTCCAGCACCAGCTCACAGGCCGCGGCGGTGACGGCGATGTCGCGGTCTGGGGCGAGTCCCACCCGGTGCACGAGGTCGACCAATCCGGGCACGGTCGCGAATCCCTGGCAGGCGGTCGCGGCGGCCACGTCGTCGGTCACCTGCAGCGCGCCACCCGCGTCGAACCACATGACCATGTCGTCGGTGTTGCTCCCCTCGGCGCGCTGGTGGAAGGTCGCGTCGGCGGCACGGCGGATGAGCTCGCGGGCGATGGCCTGGCCGCCAACCAGCTCGCCCTCGTACTCGAGCTCCATCTTGCCCGTCATCGCGGTGGCGGCCGCGTAGATGTCGCCGATTCGCGGCACGATCTCCGGTTCGCCGGTGCGGAGCACGCGCCGCTCGGCGTTGGAGACGACGTTCTCGATCGCGCTGATCGGCATCCGCTGCGAGACGCCGGAGCGCTTGTCCACCCGCTTGTCGGTCCGCGCCTCGAACGCGATGCGCTCGACCAGCTCGGCGATGAAATCGGGGATCCGCACCGGGAGGCCGCCGCGCGCGGTCCACGCCTCCTGGCGGGTGATGTCCATGCCGAGCTCGACGGTCTCCGGATAGTGGGTGAGGACCTCGCTGCCGATCCGGTCCTTGAGCGGCGTGATGATCTTGCCGCGGGCGGTGTAGTCCTCGGGATTGGCGGTGAAGCAGAGCAGGACGTCGAGCGGCAACCGGACCGGATAGCCTTTGATCTGGACGTCGCCTTCCTGCATGATGTTGAACAGGCCGACCTGCACCTTGCCCGCCAGGTCGGGGAGCTCGTTGAGCGCGAAGATCCCGCGATTGGCGCGCGGGAGCATCCCGTAGTGGATGGTGAGCTCGTCCGACAGCACGTGGCCCCCACGGGCGGCCTTGATCGGGTCCAGGTCGCCGATGATATCGGCGATGGTCACGTCAGGCGTCGCGAGCTTCTCCACGTAGCGGCTGCCGCGGTCCACCCAGGCGACCGGCGTGTCATCGCCGGCCTCGGCGATCAGCTGGCGGGCGTACTTCGAGATGGGCGCGAACGGGTTGTCGTTCACCTCGCTCCCCGCCACGATCGGCATCGCGTCGTCGAGCAGCGTGGTGAGCGCGCGGAGGAGGCGGGACTTCGCCTGCCCGCGCAGGCCGAGCAGGATGAAGTTGTGACGCGACAGGATCGCGTTCACGATCTGCGGCATCACGGTGTCCTCGTAGCCGAGGACGCCCTCGAACAGGGGACCGCCGCACTCGAGTCGGGCGATCAGGTTCGCTCGGAGCTCGTCCTTGACGGTCCGGGTCGCGCGCTCGGGCCCGCCGAACGGGGACTCGCGCAGGGCGCCGAGGGTCTGGGGAAAGGACGCCACGATACTGCTCCGGAGAATCAGCGGGTGAGCGAACGGAGGTGGGCGATCCGGCTGACGGTGACGACCCGTTGATCATGTTCGCGGTGCGGCGCAAACGCCAGCGCGGCAGCGGCCGGGCCGCGACGACGACGGAGCGCCTCAGTCCGCGAGCGAGACCTCCACCAGGTTGTCGTAGAACACCGGCCCGTTGCCGAGGTCGGTGACGCGCTGCGACGTGGTCTGGTTCGCGTTCGCGCCATCGGCGGCGAGCTTGCCCCACCAGACGGACGGCGCCCACGCGACCCCTTCGCGGATCTTCCCGTTCACGCGCGCCACGGCCAGGAACTGCCCGCGGTCGTTATGGACGACCACCCGGGCGCCGTCGGGGATGCCGCGCCGCTCGGCGTCGGCGGCGTGGAGCGCCAGCTCCGGCTCCCGCACGCTCCGCCGCAGCGACTCGATGTTGACGAACGACGAATTGAGGAACTGGTGGGCCGGCGACGAGATCAGGGTGATCGGGAAGCGCGCGGCCAGCTCGGGGGCGGCGTCGGGGAACTCGTAGCCCGGGGTGAAAGTGGGGAGCGGGTCGAGCCCCATCGCGGCGAGGCGGTCGGACCAGAACTCGCACTTGCCGCTGGGGGTGTGGAAGCCGCCGGTGGCGAACGGCAGGTACGGCGACGGGAGGTTGAGGCGCATCCAGCCGCGCTCCTTGAGCGCCTCGAGCGTGATCCCCTCGAGGTTGGGGTGCGCCGCGCCGCCCCGGGCGCCGGAGAGTGCCTGACGAATCACCGTCTCATCGTCGTCCCGCATCGCCGGATGATCCAGGCCCATGCGGGCGGCCAGCAGCCGGAAGATCTCGCTGTTGGGCCGGCACTCGCCCACGGGCGGGATGGCCGGCTGGTTCAGCACCATGTAGTGGTGCCCGTACGAGAAGTGCAGGTCCCAGTGCTCGAGTTGCGTCGTCGCCGGCAGCACGATGTCGGCGTAGTCGGCGGTGTCGGTCTGGAAGTGCTCGAGCACCACCGTGAACAGGTCCTCGCGGGCCAGCCCACGCAGCACCGCGTTCCGGTCGGGCGCCACCGCGGCGGGATTGGAGTTGTAGACGACCAGCGCCCGCACCGGCGGGCCGCCGACGCCGGCATCGGGTGACGTCAGCGCCTCACCCAGCCGGATCATGTTGATCGTCCGCACCGGCGGCGACAGGTCATCGCGCTGCAGCGCCGCGGTGTTGACCGTGAAGTTGCCGCTCGTGGACAGCTGGATGCCGCCGCCCGGGCGGCGCCAGTGGCCGGTGATCGCGGGGAGACAGGCGATCGTCCGGACCGCCATCCCGCCGCCGCGGTGGCGCTGCAGGCCATAGTTGATGCGGACGAACGCGGCCTTCGCCCGGCCGTAGCGGCGCGCGAGGTCCACGATGGTCCCGGCGGGGAGGCGGGTGATGCCGGCCACGCGGTCCGGCGGATATTCGCGGACGCGCTCCCGCAGCCGGTCGGCGCCCAGCGTATAGCGGTCGATGAAGTCGCGATCTTCCAATCCTTCGTCGAAGAGGACGTGCATCATCCCCAGCGCCAGCGCGGCGTCGGTGCCCGGATAGATCCCCAGCCATTCGTCGCACTGCTCGGCGGTGCGCGTGCGGATCGGATCGATCGCGATCACCCGGGCGCCCCGCTCCCTTGCCTTGAGCACGAACGGCCAGAGGTGGGGGTTGGAGGTGAGCGTGTTCGTGCCCCAGAGCAGGACCAGGTCGCTCTCGGGGATTCCCTCGGCGTCGGCGCCGATGTTGGCGCCGACCGTCATGCGCATGCCCACGCTGCCGGCGATCGAGCAGATGGTGCGTTCGAGCTTCGATGCACCTAACAGGTGGAAGAACCGGCGGTCGATCGACGAGCCCTGCACGTAGCCCATCGTGCCGGCGTAGGAGTACGGAAGAATGGCCTGGGGGCCGTCACCGGAGCGGGCGATGGCGCTCAACCGTGAGGCGACCTCGTCGAGTGCCTCGGTCCACGAGACCGGCTGGAAGCTCCCCGATCCCTTCCGCGTCCCGGCGACCCGGCGGAGCGGCGTCTGGAGGCGGTCGCGGTGATAGGTGCGCTCCAGGTAGCGATTCACCTTCGCGCAGAGGAACCCCTGCGTGAACGGGTGATCGGGATCGCCGGCGATGCGCACCGCGCGATCACCCTCGACGGTGACCAGCGTCGCGCAGGCGTCGGGGCAGTCGTGCGGGCACGCGCCGCGGATCACGCTGTGCGCGGCTGACCGGGTGGAGTCGGCGGCGGAGGTGGATGTCATGGGCGTCATCTCTGCGGAACCGTGCGCATGGTGGCTCCCGGCAACCTAGAAGAACGCACCGGGTTTGACCAGAGAGTGCGGCGACTCAAGCCGTTGACGCCCATGCGTTTGAGGGAGGCGTCGCGTCACGTTCATCCGCGACGCGGTGCGCCCGGCGGCGCCGTTCGAGAGAAGGGTCGCGTGCCCGCCCCGGGACTGATTGAGAAACGCGTTGTCCCGTCAGCACTTGAGCGCTCGCATCGCTCTTGACACTAGGTCCGGAACCGGTAGATTGACCACGCCAATTCCGGGCGTGAAGACGCGTGCGCGGCCCACGGCACGACCCCTCAGCCCCCCTCCTAGGAGATTCACTCAGATGAAGCGTCTGGCCCTCGTCGCCGCTGTGCTCGCGATCGCCGCCTGCACCACCAAGAAGGCGGAGCCCGCTGCCGACACCTCCAAGGCCTCCATGGCCCCCGCGGCAGACACCGGGATGAAGAAGGATTCGGCGATGCAGATGTCGGCCGACACCGGGACCAAGAAGATGGCCGACACCACGAAGAAGAAGCCGTAAGCGGCCGTCGGAGTTCGCAGCAGCACCGGGCGCGACACCAGTCGCGCCCGTCGTGTTTTCAGGCCCGCTCCCGCCACCACCGGAAGGCATCGGGTACACCCTCGTCAGGCGTGACGCGCGGACTCCACCCCAGGTCGGCGCGAATGCGCTCCGACGAGAACGGATTGTCGCGGGTGAGCCACTCGACGCTGCCGGCGAGCATGTTGCCCAGCCCGCCGAGGCCGGCCAGCCGGGCCGCGCCGCCCGCCACCGCGACGCCCAGGCGGGCCACCACGAGCGGGATGGGGACGACCCGGACCGTCCGCCCCAGGCCGGCGCCCGCGAGCCTGACGAATCGGGCGACGGTGACCGGTGGATCGTTGGCGGTGTTGTACGCCCGCCCACCGGCCTGGTCGCTCCCGGCGACGTGGACGGCCGCGTCGGCGACGTTGGCGGCATGGACGATCGAGAAGATGGAGCCGCCCCCGCCGGGAAGCGGCGCGACGCCGGCCCGGAGCGCGCGGGCCACGCGCGGCGTGAACTGCCGGTCGCGGCGGCCGTAGATGACGCAGGGCCGCACCGCCGCGGCCCAGATGCGCCCGCGGGCGTGCGCATCGAGGACGACCGCCTCCGACTCGCGCTTGGAGCGCGCGTAGTGTGCGTCGTCAGGCAGTGGCGTGAGCGGCGTCGACTCATCGGTGGGACGCCCGCCGGGGCGATAGCGCGCGGTGGGACCGTACACGGCGATGCTCGACAGGTGGAGCAGGCGCGCGCCGGCCCGCGCCGCGGCCGCGATCACCGCGTGCGTGCCGTCGAGGTTGGTGCGCCGGAAATCCTCCCAGCCTCCGCGCGGCGTGATCACGCCCGCCGCGTGGACGATCAACTCGCAGCCGGCGGCGGCGCGCGCCACCGCGTCGGCGTCGGTGATCACGCCGGTGGCGCGCTCGCCACAGCCGAGGGACTCCAGCCACTGCCCGGCCGCGGCATCGCGCACCAGCGCGCGCACGATCCAGCCGTCGGCGCGCAGGCGCTCCACCACGTGCGATCCGACCAGCCCGGTCGCGCCCGTGACGAGCGCGCGGGGAGCAGCCGCCACTAGAGCGGGAAGGGCAGCGTGAGCACGGTGGCCGGGCACTCACCGGCTTCCCACCGCGCGATCAGCGTCGACGACGGCACGACTTCGCGGCGGACCATCGCCAGGCCGATCGCGCCCAGCCTGGGCGACAGCACGGCGCTGCGCACGTCACCGACCAGCTTGCCGGCGTCGTCGTACAACTGGGCATGCGCGGGCGGCAGCTCGGCGGTGAGAAAGCGGAGGCCGCGCAGGTGGCGGTTCACGTGCCCGCGGAAATGCACGCGGGCCACCGTCTCCTGCCCCGTGTAGCAGCCCTTGGTGTAGGAAATCGCGTGCAGCTCGTCGAAGTTGGCTTCCTGCGGGATGGTGGCGTCGTCGACTTCGATGCCGTACTCGGGGCGGCCGGCTTCGATCCGGGCGATCTCCCAGGCGGCGAGGCCGGCCGGCACCGCGCCCGCCGCCACCAGGGCTCTCCAGAGCGCGTCCCGCGCATCGGCCGGCGCGAGGAACTCGTAGCCCTCGATCTCCAGGTCCGGCACGCGCGCGACCACCACCTGGCCGCCGGCGATCTCCACCGTGGCGTGCGCGTAAGGCGCCAGGGCCGCGAGCGTGTTGGCCGGCATCCCGGTGAGGGTGGCCATCATCCGCCGGGCGTGCATCCCGTACAGTCCGACGTCGACCAGCGCCTCCGACTCGTCCTGATACGAGACGAGCCGCGGGTTGACGTGCTTGCGGACCACTTCGCGCCATCCCGGGAAGCCGCGCGCCGGCGCGTCGGTGAGTACCGAGTCGGCGAACGCGAACACCCGCACGTCGGTCACCATCTTCCCCTTCGGGGTGAGCGCGGCCGCGTACTGTCCCTGGCCCGGCGTCAGCGCGGTGGTGTCGTTGGTCAGGAGTCCGGTGAGCACCTCGGCCGCGCGGGCGCCGGTGAACCGGAGCCGGCCGCGGTCGCTGCGGTCGAGGAGCAGGGCCCCGGTGCGCAGCGCCCCGTACTCGCCGATGGTGTCGCCGTAATGCATGACGATGCTGCGTCCCTCGATGTCGGCGAGGGCGGGTTGCCCGGAGCGGGGGAACGAGGTGAGCATCATCGGACCCGCTCGTCCCGGCGGGCGGCGACCTGGGCGAGCGTGTCGAGCGTCTCGCCTTCGAGCGACGGCAGGTAGCCATCGGCCTCGAGCGCCTGGTGCGGCGGCAGCGGGCCCACCGCCACGCAGCGGAGTCCCACCGCGCGGGCCGCGCGGATCCCGGCCGGCCCGTCCTCCAGCGCGATCGCGCGCGCCGGCGGCACGGCGCGCCGGACGCGCAACCGGTCGAGCGCCAGCCGGTGGGTTCCCGGGGCGGCGGTCGCGCCGACATCATCGGCGGTGACCACGATCTCGAATACGTCGGCGATGTCGCTCAGCGCGAGCACCCGCTCCACGTTGCGCCGTCCGGCGCGAGACACCAGCGCGGCCCGCGTCCGCCCAACGAGCGACCGGACGAACTCGCGCGCTCCGGGCCGGAGCGAGACGCCGCCGGCCAGCCGCTCGGCGAAGGCGCGCTCGGCGCGCAACGACGCCAGCTCGATCGCGGTCTCGTCGGGGGGCGCCGCCAGGGCGGCGCGGGCCTCGCGGACGGCATCAGCCGGCGCGAGGCCGGCGCAGCGTTCGAGATAGGTCTCGGGGTCGAGCGTGAGGCCGTCGTCGGCGAGCGCACCGAGCAGCGCATCCTGGCGCGCGCCGGCGGTGTCGGCGAGCACGCCATCGAACTCGAGCAGGACGACCTCGATCATGCTGCTATATAACGAGGAACGCCCGCCGGGCGCTACGGCGCCGCCGCGTACGACGCGTCGAGGAGATCGACGGGGTGGGCGACACGCACCGGCAGCCCGGCTCGCGTCAGGCCGGCACCGATCTGCATGAGGCACCCGGGATTGCCGGTGGCCACCACCTCCGCGCCGCTCTCGCCGATGTACGCCACCTTGGGGGCGAGCACCGAGCCCGAGACCTCGGGCTCGATGAGGTTGTAGATCCCGGCGGCGCCGCAGCAGAGCTCGGCACCGGCGAGCGGAACCCGCACCAACCCCGGGATCGCACGCAGCACCGCCAGCGGCGGGTCCGTCAGGCGCTGCGCGTGCAGCAGGTGGCAGGGCGGGTCGTAGGCGACGCGCATCGGCAGCGGGCCGCCGGGCGCGGGTCCGGCGGCGGCGAGCAGCTCGCTGACATCACGGACCCGGGCCGAGAGGGCCGCCGCGCGTCCACTCCACTCGGCGTCGCCGGCGAGGAGCGCGCCGTACTCCTTCATCATCGCGCCGCAACCGGCCGCGTTGACGGCGATCCAGTCGGCGCCGGACCGCTCGAACGCGGCGATGTTGGCGCGAGCCAGCGCCCGCGCCTGGCCGGCGTCGCCGGCATGGGCGTGAAGCGCGCCGCAACAGCGCTGGCCGGGCGCGTCGACCAGGGCGTAGTCGTTGGCGCGCAGGGTGCGTGCGGTGGCGCGATTGGTGAACTTGAACAGGCCCTCCATCACGCAGCCGCGGAGGAGCGCGGCGCTCCCCCGCGCTCCGGTGCCGCGCCGGGTGTACGGCGCCTCACGCCTCGGTGGGCGCGTGGACTCGAGCATCGCCATCGCGAATCCGATCCGGCCCGGCAGGCGCGCCAGCAGCCACGAGAGGCCGGTCGCGCGCAGCAGCCTGGCACCCGCCAGGACCATCGCCAGGATCGCGGGCCGCGCGAATACCCAGAGCACCGCGCGGGCGACTGGCGGTGGCGGCATGACCGTGGACATGCTCTCCCGCGCGGCCTCCAGCAGGTGCCCGTACGGCACGCCCGACGGGCAGGCCGTTTCGCAGCCGCGGCACCCCAGGCAGCGGTCGAGGTGCATCCGGGCATCGGGATCATCGAGCGGAAGGCTGCCGTCGGCCAGGGCCCGCATGAGCACGATCCGGCCGCGCGGACTGTCGTTCTCGTCCTCGAGCGCGAGGTAGGTGGGGCACGCCTGGAGACAGAAGCCGCAATGCACGCAGAGCGAGAAGCCGGCGCGCGCCGCCTCCAGCGGAGCGCGCGCCGCCGGCGCCCGGGCCATGCCGCCGTCGGCGCTCATGCCGCGGGCTCGCCGAACACGCCCGGGTTCATGAGGTGATCGGGATCGAACGCGTCGCGGATGCCTGTCGAGAGCCGGTCGCCGGCCGTGCCGGGCGCGAGGCTGTCCCAGAGCGGCGCGGGGAGCGATTCGCAAATGAGCGTCGACGGCATCGGCCGGGAGAGGAGGCTGGCGAGCGCATCCTGGCGGGGAGCGGGAAAGATCGCCCGGACCACGCCGCGGCCGACGCTGGCGTGGCAGAGGGCGCCGCTGCCGGCGTCACCGGCCTCCCGCGCGACGCCCCACAGCCCCGCCAGTCGTGAGGCACGCGCCGAGAGCCTCACCACGGCGCTGCCGGCCGGTTCGGCGGCGCGCAGGCTGGCCCAGACGGCGGGCGGCACCTCGCGGCTGTCGCCGAGCCGCTCCAGCGTGTCGCGCTGGGCACGGACCAGCGGCTCGTTGCCGCCCAGGCGGACGAGGAGCAGCTGCCCGTCACCGGCGCCGGTCGCCCGCGCCAGCGGCGCGTTCAGCAGCTCCACGGCCAGCGCCCGCAGCGGCGCCTGCCTGACGAGCGCCAGCCGTTCGGCGAGCGGGCCGCCGTCGGGCCCGTCAGGCATCGCCACCGCGATCGTCACGTCGATCTCGGGCACCGCCCGCAGCCGCACGCTCAGCTCGGTGATCGCGCCGAGCGTGCCCCACGCCCCCACCGCGAGCCGGGTGAGGTCGAAGCCGGCGACGTTCTTCACCACCCGGCCGCCGGCCCGCACCACGTCACCGCGCCCGGTGACCAGCGTCAGCCCCAGGGCGTGGTCGCGGGGGAGGCCAAAGGCGTGGGCGAGAGGGCCGGCGGAGCCGGTGGCGAACGTCGCGCCGAGCGTCCCCGCGCCGGAGCCGGCGGGATCGAGGGTGAGCCACTGGCCTTCGGCGCGCGTGACCCGGGCGATCTCGTCCAGGGTGGTGCCGGCGAGGGCGGTGAGGGTGAGGTCGCCGGGCGTGTACTCCAGGATGCCTGCCGATTCGGCGATCTCCAGCCGCCGGTCCGCGCGCACCGGCCGGCCGGCGTGCAGCCACGTCCCGGCGCCCGCGATCCGCAGCGGCGTGCGCGCGGCGATCGCGTCGCGCACGCGATCGCGTACCTGGTCGGTGACCGGAGGCGCGGCCGCGGTCACGCGGCGGGCGGTGGCGGGACGGCGCGCCGGACCGACGGCGCCATGGTCCACTCGCGACAGCTGTGGACGGGGACCACCTTGCCGGGATTGGACCGGCGCAGCGGATCGAACACCTCGCGCAGGCGGCACATCGCCGCCAGCGTGTCGGCGGTGAACAGCTGCTCCATGTACTCGAGCTTGTCGAGTCCCACGCCGTGCTCGCCGGTGATCGTGCCGCCGGCGTCGATGCAGGCGCGCATCATCTCCCGCATCGCCCGGTGGACCCGCCCGGTCTCGTCAGGGTCGCCGGCGTTGTAGGCGATGTTGGGATGCAGGTTGCCGTCGCCGGCGTGAAAGACGTTG
This sequence comes from Gemmatimonadaceae bacterium, assembly GCA_041483735.1. Classification (GTDB taxonomy): domain Bacteria; phylum Gemmatimonadota; class Gemmatimonadetes; order Gemmatimonadales; family Gemmatimonadaceae; genus JBGPGH01. The sequence continues at coordinate 54,843 of JBGPGH010000006.1, forward strand.
CACACCGAGACACGGTGGCGGCTGCCGATGTCCTGGATGCGCGCCAGCACCTCGGGCAGCAGGGTGCGCGGAATCACCGCATCCTGGACCACGAGGTGCGATGACACGCGGCCCATCGCGCCGAACGCCTTCTTGCGCCCCTGCCAGAGCCGGGCGCGCTCCGGTTCGTCGGCGGCGACCCGCACCTGCCGGGCGCCGGCCGCGCGGCAGAGCCGCTCGATCGTGCGCACGTCCGCCTCCAGGCCGGCGGCCAGGCCGTCGACCTCGACCAGCAGGACCGCCTCGGCGTCGACCGGGTAGCCGGCGGCGTAGATCGAGGCCTCCACGGCGCGGATCGTGGCGCCGTCCATCATTTCGAGCGCCGCCGGGAGGATGCCGGACGCGATGATCGCCGAGGTCGCGCGGGCCGCGGCATCGATCGAGGAGAAGTCGGCCAGCAGCGTGCGGACCGCCGGCGGATCGGGTTCGAGCCGGACGGTGACATCGAGCGCCACGCCGAAGCAGCCTTCCGAGCCCACGAACGCGCCGGCCAGGTCGTAGCCTTCGGTCTCACCGTCGGCGTTGCCGAGCCTGACGATGTCACCCTCGGGGAGGATGGCGGTGATCGCGACGACGTGGTTGAGGGTGACCCCGTACTTCAGACAATGCGGGCCGCCGGCGTTCTCGGCCACGTTGCCGCCGATGGTGCAGGCCGCCTGGCTGGACGGATCGGGCGCGTAGTGGAGGCCGTGCGCCGAGGCCACCCGGGAGAGCGTCGCGTTCACCACCCCCGGCTCCACCGTCGCCAGCCGGTTGTCGGCGTCCAGCGCCAGGATTCTCGTCAGGCGGTTGAGGCCGAGCAGCAGCACGCCGTCGGCGAGCGCGCCGCCCGACAGCCCGGTGCCGGCGCCGCGTGGCACGAACGGCACCCCGTCGCCGGCCAGCAGGCGGACGACGGCGATCAGCTCGTCACGCGTGCCGGGGAAGACCGCCAGCGAAGGATGCTTGCGATAGCCCGGCAGCCCGTCGGACGTGTAGACGAGCAGCTCGCTGCGCCGCTGCAGCACGTGACGCCCGCCGACGATCGCCGCGAGCCGGGTGGCGAGCGGTCCGGCGTCGGTCCCGGTCACGATCAGGGGGAGGGGTGCGGACCGTGCCCGTTCGACTTGGCGCGGGTGTGCACGGACGCCCGCATCTCGATCACATCGACCGCCGGCGCCAGCAGGTCATCCAGCGTCTGGAGGCGGCCGAGCGGCGAGCGCGAGACGAGCATCCGCTGGCGGGCCGGCGCGTCGAGGTCGATGAGCGAGGCGATCGCGAACGAGAGCATGGCCGGGTCGTCAGGCAGGACCGGCAGCGCATCGCGGTCGTTGGCCAGCGTGCGGGCCGCCCGTCCCACGCGCTCGAACAGCGCCCGCACGCGGGCGGCCAGCGGCGCGAGACGCTCCTGCGACTCGGGCAGGTCGGCGTAGGTCGACACCGCCCCCACCTGGTAGCGCTGCGGCGCCTCGACCACCCGCTCGAGCCGGAAGCGCTGCGTGCCGGCGACCAGGATGTTGGCGCGTCCATCCTCGAGCTCTTCGGTCTCCTCGATGTGGGCGATGCAGCCGACGTGCCCGCGCTGGGGGTCGTCCCCGCTCTTCTCGTCGCGGTAGAGGACGCCGAAGCAGCGGTCCCCGGCCAGCGTGTCGGCGAGCAGCTCGCGGTACCGCGGCTCGAAGATGTGCAGCGGCAGCGGAACGCCCGGGAAGAGAACGAGCGGGAGCGGGAAGAGGGGCAGCTGGCGGACGCTCACCCGCACAACATGCGCGCGGGCGGCGGATTGCGGAAGGCGAGCGCTACGCCGGGAGCTGGACCGTGGCCTTGCGCTCGAGCTTGCCCCAGCCGACCCACCGGCCGGTGAAGGCGGTGGCGAACGCGCGCACCACCACCCAGTACATCACCTGTCGATAGGCAAACCGCTGCAGGACGATCAGCCAGGTGAGCGATCGGTCCTCGGCCGGCTCCATCAGGAAGGCGACGATCGAGGCGACCCAGTCGACGAGCAGGAAGACGGCGTAGTACGTCATCACCTGCTCGAGGCTGGTGAGGGCATAGGTGCTGCCGTGGTCCTGCCGCGCCAGCCAGATGGAGAGGAGGCTCCACGCGAACATCAGGTCGGCGATCGGCGACAGCGCCGGCAGCAGCAGCTGGAAGAGCCAGGTGTTGGGCAGTGCCACCAGCCCCAGCGCGCCGAAGCGCGGACGGCCCAGCGCGTCGCGGTGCTTCCATGCGCACTGCAGCGTGCCGAACGACCAGCGGAACCGCTGCCGGGCGAGCGCGCCCAGCGAATCCGGCGCTTCCGTGTAGCCGATCGCGCCGTCGGCGAACGCCACCGAATAGCCGGCGCGGCGGACCGCCAGGGTCAGGTCCTGATCCTCGGCCAGCGTGTCGCTCGAGAACCCGCCCACCTGGCGGACCAGCGTCCGGCGCCAGGCCCCCACCGCGCCGGGCACGACCGTGATACCGTCGAGCAGCGAGAACGCGCGCCGGTCGAGGTTCTGGCTGGTGACGTATTCCAGCGCCTGCCACCGGGTGACCAGGTTCACGCGGTTGCCGACCTTGGCGTTTCCGGCCACCGCGCCCACCCGGGGATCGGCGAGCGGCCGCACCAGCTCGGCGACCGTGTCGCGGGCGAAGAGCGTGTCGGCGTCGAGCGCGATCACGATCTCGTGCACGGCGACCGCCAGGCCGTGGTTCAGGGCTACCGCCTTGCCGCCGTTCGGCCGGGTGATCACGGTGACGGCCGGATTGCCGGCGAAGGCGTTCCGCGCCACCGCGCAGGTGGCGTCGGTGGACCCGTCGTCGACGACCACGATCTGGAGCGGACCGGCGTAATCCTGCGCGAGCAGGCTCTGCACCGTGCGGGTGATGACCTTCTCCTCGTTGTAGGCGGGCACGATCACGCTCACCGGCGGCGTGAAGGTGACCGGGTCGCCGCGCACCTGGTGGCGGCGCAGGCGCTGGATGGCGGCCAGGGTGGCGACGACGACCAGTCGCGCGATGCCGAGCACGACGGCGGTCATGAACACCCAGTAGAGGAGCCACTCGACGCTGCCCAGGAGCGCGAACCCGCCAAGCTCCATCATCCGCCGCATCTCGCTCAGCGCCGCCAGGGGCGGCATCGCCTCGCCGCGCGTGATGCCGGCCAGCTCGGAGACGAGCACCAGCGTATCACCGCGGGCGCGGAGGGAGTCGATGATGATGCCGAGGGCCGCGACGGTGGTGGCCCGGTCGCCGCCGCCATCGTGGAGGAGGACGACGTTTCCGCTGTCGCGCTGGGCCATGACGTTGCCGACCACCTGGTCGACCGACAGCGGCTGCCAGTCCTGGGAGTCGATGCGCAATCCTATGGTATAGTAGCCGCGGTCGGAGGCGATCGAGACCGGGTCCAGCTCGTCGGTGGTGGTGGGGGCGGCGTCTCCGAAGTACGGGGGGCGGAAGAGGGCGGTACGGTGGTCGAGGACCGCCTCGATCATGCGCTCGGCGGCATCGAGCTCGAGTTGCGTGCGGTGGGTGGTGGTGAGGGCGAGGTTGGGGTGGGTGTAGGTGTGGTTGCCGATCTCGTGTCCCTCGCGGAAGATCCGCCGGGTGAGCGCGAGGTGGCGGTCGACGTTGTTGCCGATGACGAAGAAGGTGGCCGGCGCGGCCCGGCTGCGGAGAGTGTCGAGAATCGGCGGCGTCCAGCGGCCGTCCGGTCCGTCGTCGAAGGTGAGCGCCACGCGGTGATCGCTGGCGCCGAAGCGTTCGACGATGTAGGGGGTGGGGTAGGGGCCGATGCGCTCATCGATGATCAGCCCGGTGGCGTCGTCGGCGCGGACCGTGCGGGCGCCCTCGGTGGGGCGGGCGATCATGCGGAGGATTTCGCCCTCGCCGCGGAACTCGGTGTCGTATCCCGGGGGGATGGCGTGCAGGCTGTCGGGAGTCGCGGTGCGGCCCCGCCGGCCCAGGGCGGCCCAGAGGGACGGGTCCTCGTCGCCGAGGCGCCAGATCGCCTGCCCGGCGACACCTAACGAATCGCCGACCTGGACGGCGTTCCAGGCGGTGGCGCCGTCCAGGAACCAGACCAGGTGATCGGTGGAGTCGGGGTCGGACCAGGTGAGGTAGGGGTTGAGCGACACCGGATCGAACCGGAGCACGCCGGCGCTGTCGCGGGCCGCGGCCATGGTCTCCTGGAAGGTCATGGTGGCGGCGGTGGAATCCCCCTCGTTCCACTGGTAGCCGTAGGCCCCGATCATCAGGATGAGCTTGTCGCGGGGAACGATCGCGACCATGGCCCGCGCCCGCGCCGCGTAGAACGCCTGGCTCGCCACCGGCCCGGGATCGCCGCCCTGGTAGTGCTCGTCGAAGAGCATCGGCAGCAGGTAGTCGCACTCGGCGGCCAGCCGCTGCGGGTAGGGTGCCTCGGCGTTGGCGTGCACGGTGGCGGTCACCAGCCGGCCGGCCGGCGCCAGCGTCCGGCGCAGCTCGCGGGCGAACGCGATCACCGCCGTGTCGAGGTCGGGGGACACTTCCTCGAAGTCGATCGTGATGCCGGCCAGCGCGTACCGGTCGGCGGCGGACGCGAGACTGCCGATCACCCGCGCGCGCGACGCCGCCGTGCGTAGCATGGTCCGCAGCCCTTCGGGCGAGAAGGTGCGGCGCCGCGAGCTGAAGTTGCTCACCATCGCGAAGATCTGCGGCCGGGAGCCCTCGGGCAGGGCGCGGACGGCGTCGAAGACCTTGGGATTCACCGCCAGCGTGAGCGAATCGCCGGATGGCTCGAGGAACGCCCATTCGCAGATCACCCAGTCGAGCTCGGTCCCGTGGGCGATGAGCGACGCCAGCGAGTTGTCCGCCCAGTTCACGAAGAAGCCGGCGACGATCGAGGCGCCGGGCCGCGGAGTCGCGATGGGTGTGGTGCGGCCGGCCAGCGCCGGGATCAGCTGGGGCCGGCGGGCGGGCGGGGCCGGGTGGCGCCGCAACGAGGCCGCCAGGCGGCGGCGAAACGCCAGCCGTTCGCGCGCCCCGCGGGAGGTGAGCAAGGGCGGGCGCCTGGCGGCGGCCGGCGTTTCCTGCAGTGGCAGCTGCGGCAGGAACGGCGGCGCGAGCACGCTCACCAGCAGCACCAGGGCGAGCAGTGAGGTCACCACGCCGGCGGCGACCGGAACGCGCTTCCACCGGCGCCAGCGCCGGCCGGCGGGATCGTGGAAGATGGGCGCGCCCGACGACGGCGACGCCAGCGACGCGTCGAATGGTTCCGGCGAGTCGATGTTCATGGCGACGGGATCATCGCGGTGTGGTACCCGCCCGGGACCGCGGGGATTCGGGCGTTCGCCCGACGGTCAGTCGCGGGCGTCGGCGCGCCGCTGGGCGATCAGCTCGCGCAGGACCGCGAGCTCGAACGGCTTCTGCAGGACGGGGCAGCTGGTGTGGGCGACAAACGCGGCGGCCTCGCTCGAGACCACATCGCCGGTGGAGAAGATCATGCGGCCCAGCACGGCCGGGCGCTGCTGCTTGACGCGCTCGTAGAGCTCCATCCCCGAGCACCCCGGCATCCGCAGGTCGGAGATCACGACCGCGTACTCGCGGCCGTCGGCGCGCGGCTCGAGCAGCTTGGTCAGCGCCACCGTGCCGTCCTCGGCCTCGTCCACGTCCCACCCCTGGCGGGTGAGGAATCGCTTGAGCGCCAGCCGGATGGAGATCTCATCGTCCACCACCAGCGCGAGTGGTGGCGACGAAGCGGCGGTCAGCGCGTTGGCGCCCTCGACCATGATTGCGACTCCCACGTCCGGATCTTCCGCGACTCTGGCGCGAGAGCCGTCCCGCCGCCAGTCGCGCCGGGCGAACAACGCTAGGCGGCGCTCCAGAATCCGGCCAGGGCGCGCCCGTCCGGCGACTCGCGCAGCTTCTCGAAGGCGCGTTCGCGGATCTGGCGGATGCGCTCCCGGGTGACGCCCATCAGCGCGCCGATCTTCTCCAGGGTCATCGCCTCGGAACCCTCTTCCAGGCCGTAATAGAGGTAGAGGATCTTCCGCTCGCGCGGCGTCAGGTACTTCCGGAAGACGCGGTCGATGAACTCGCGCATCAGCTTGAAGTCGGTGACTTCTTCGATCTCGCCGCCATCGACGCCGGCGAACCGCTCGCCGAGCGTACAGGCCTCGCGGTCCGAGCGGTCGATCGGCGCATCGAGCGAGACCTCGGTGGCCGACATCTGCTTCGACGCCCGGATCTGTTCCGGGCTCTCCTCGAGGAGCCGTCCGATTTCGTTGTCGGTGGGGTCGCGCTTGAGCACCTGGGCGAGCACGGTCTCGGCGCGCGCGAGCTTGATCAGGTGCGAGTTCTGGTTGAGCGGGATCCGGACCGAACGGGTCTGCTCGGCGAGGGCCTTGAGCACCGCCTGCCGTACCCACCACACCGCGTACGAAATAAATTTGACCCCCTGGTCCGGGTCGAACTTCCGGACAGCTTTCAGGAGGCCTTCGTTCCCGATCGCCACCAGCTCGCTCAGATCGAGCCCGTGGCCCTGATATTTCTTGACGTACGAAATGACAAATCGGAGGTTGGCGGTTACCAGTCGCTCGGCGGCTTTCTCATCACCCTTCTGCGCCCGTCGTGCGAGCCGCCGCTCCTCTTCCGGTTCGTCTATCAGTGGCAGCTTCTGGATATCCTGCAGGTACTGATCGAAAGCGGTGGAGGGAGCGGAACGAAAGAACCCTTTGGACCTGCTCTCGGTCGCTTGCTGCATACACGCCCCTTACCTGTGAGACCGGCGAAGGTGAAGCGGACGAGTGATTCCATCCGCGCGAGATTCCCAGCGTGCCCAGCCCGCGCATCGTGCTTCGCGGGACGGCCACGATAACAGCGAGGTCTAATCCGGTCAACGGCGACTTTGAGGGACGCGCAAGGCGAGAAGTTTTCCACCGCGAGATCTCCATACTGAAAAAGGAGTTGGATGCCTTATCCACGAAACCGGCAGCGCGGTGCGATATCGGTTACTTTGACCGATCACCCGGAGCGCCATCAGGGTTTCTACTGATGCGCCGGTATCCGAGGGCGAGGATCGCAGCCGTGGTGACCAATCCCGCGGGGATCGCGACGAGTGCGGGAACGCCGATCAGCAGCGCCGCGATGACCAGCGCCGCGACCAGCAGCAGCGCGCCGAGGAGGAACGTTCCGAAGAGTGACATGGAGAAACTTCACAACGTTGAAGTGCGGAATCGCGTAACTGAATCAATGTCTTACGTGCCGGCCCGCGCCACGATTCGCGCGGCGGTGATCGTCATGCTGCAGATGGTCGCGGCGGGACGTGCGGCCGCCCAGCGAACGCTCGATACCCTGCCGCTCTCGTTGCCCGAGGCGGTTACCTTCGCCCTCAGCCGTGGCGAGGAAGCACGGATCGCGGCGGCGCAGGTCGACCTCGCCGATGCACAGGTCCTGGCGGCGCGGGCGTCGGGATTTCCGCAGCTGCGGGTGAACGGATCATACACGCACACGTACCAGAGCGCCCGCGGCCAGGCGGTGGGATCGGTGTTCAATCAGCCGAACACCTACTCCGCGAACGCGAGTTTTTCGCAGCCGCTGTTCCAGGGCGGACGGGTGCTGATGGCCGCCCGTGCCGCCGGCCAGGTGCGCGGGGCGGCGCGGCTGGGGGAGGCGGACGAGCGCGCGCAGGTGACGCTCGACGTGCAGCGCGCCTACCTGGAGGCGCAGTTCGCCGATCGGGTGCTGGCGATCCGCGAGGGGAGCTCCGCGTCGTCGGGCGAGCGGCTGGCGCAGGTGGAGCGCTTCCAGGCGGCGGGGCGGGCGGCGCGTTACGACGTGCTGCGAGCGCGCGTGGAGTTCGCGAACCTCGAGCCGCTGGTGCTGCAGGCGCGCGCCGACCGCGACTTGGCGCTGCTGGCGGTGAAGCAGATGGTGAACATTCCCGCGGACCGCCCGATTCGCCTCACGACGCAGCTGGACACGTCGTCGGCGCGGGTGATGCTCGCGTCGGTGGTGGGCGACTCGAGCGGCCAGGGGGAGGACCGGGCGTCGGTGCGGGCGGCCGAGCTGACGGCGTCGGCCCGTCATGTCGCGGTCTGGGTGGCGCGCGCCGACCTGCTGCCCACGGTGACGCTGACGTTCCAGAGCGGCTTCCAGGCCTTTCCGATATCCGGTTTTCCGAACGAGCGCGGGGTGGTGGACGTGGTTCCGTGTCCGCCGGGCAGCACGCCGGGGCGTATCTGCACGACCCAGAACGGCGGCTGGTTCAGCGACCGGTCGCTGGGCGCGGTGGTGAGCTGGCCGCTGTTCGAGGGATTGAAGACGCGCGCCGGGATCGAGGTGGCGCAGGCGCAGGCCCGGGTAGCCGACCTGGAGGCGGTGCAGGCGCGCGAAGCGGCCGCCGTTGAGGTGGCGCAGGCGCGGCTGGCGCTGGAGCATGCCCGGTCGCTGTACCGGGCGCGGACGCAGAATGCCGGCGAAGCCGAGGAGGCGTTTCACCTCGCGTCGCTGCGGTTCGATCGCGGACTCTCCACGCAGCTGGAGGTGTCCGACTCGCAGCTGGCCCTGTTGACGGCGCGCACCGATGAGGCGCGGGCCCTGTTCGATCTGCACCTGGCCACCGCCGAGCTGGCGCGGGCGCTGGGCAAACCCATCCCCATTCCAGGCTCGACGGAGGCATTGCGCGGTGCGCGATCGACGGAGGGAACCGGTGCGACGCCGCGTCGCTGACGTGCGCCGGCTGGCGCTGGTGGCGCTGGGCCTGGCGGCCTGGGCGTGCTCCACGGACGCGGCCGGGAAGAGCGTGCCGCCGCCGGGATCGGCGGCCGCGGGCGGCGACTCGTCAGGCGCGCGGGGGGGCGGGTCGGCATCGAACGGCGGCGCCGGCGCCACGGCGCGGACGCCGGTCACGATCACGCTGGGCGCGAGCGACGTGGCGACGGTCACGCGCACGACGCTCGAGGAGTCGCGGGCGATCACCGGCAACCTGGAGCCGGTGGAGCGCGTGGAAGTGCGCGCGCGGCTGGAGGGTGACGTGGTGGGGGTGTACGCCCGCGAGGGCGAGCGGGTGAACGCCGGCACGGTCCTGGCCCGGTTCGAGTCGAGCGAGCAGGAGAGCAAGGCGGCGAGCGCGGCGGCCGACGAGAGCGCGGCCGAGAGCGACCTGGCGACCACGACCTGGAACCGCGACCAGAGCGAAGCGCTGTTCAAGGCGGGCGCGATCTCGGAAGTGGATGTCCGGGCGGCTCGTCAGGCGGTGGCCACCGGCGAGGCCCGGCTGGCGGCGGCCCACGCCGCCCGGCGCTCGGCGGCGTCGGCGCTGGCGGACACGCGGGTGACCGCCCCCACCGCCGGAGTGGTCGAGACGCGGCAGGTGGAGAACGGAGAGCACCTGGCGCGCGGCGCGTCGATGTTCACGGTGGTGCGGAGCGACGAGCTGGAGCTGCAGGCGGCGCTGCCGGCGCGGACCGCCACCGGCGTCCAGCCGGGACAGGTCGTGCACTTCATCGCCGACGGGCGCTCCCTGGACGGACACGTGGCCCGGGTGAGTCCGACGATCGACCCGGTGTCGCGGTCGGTGACGGTCTACGTGCGGGTGCCCAACGGTGGCGGCGCGCTGAAGGGCGGGACGTTCGCCACCGGGCGGGTGGTGACGCGCACCGCCGATGCGGTGCTGACGGTGGCGGCGGCGGCGGTGCGGCAGCGGCCTGACGACGGGACGCTGTACGCCTACCGGATCGTCGGGTCGACGCTGGACGTGGCGCCGGTGACGATCGGGATCATCGATGATGCGCGCGGGATCGCCGAGGTGACCACGGGGTTGAACCAGGGCGACCGGGTGGTGGTGGGGAACGTGGGCACGCTGGGCAAGGGGATGCACGTCGTGGTGGCCGGGACCTCCACCAAGTAGCCGGGCCGACTCCCATGTTCCTCTCCGACGTTTCGATCCGCCGGCCGGTGTTCGCCACCATGATGATGGTGTTACTGGTGGTGCTGGGCGTGGTCGCCTTCCGGCGCCTGGCGATCGACGAGTACCCGGACGTGACCTACCCGGTGGTGATCGCGCAGACGACCTACCCGGGCGCATCGCCGGAAGTGATGGAGCGCGAGATCTCGCGGCCGATCGAGGAGGCGCTGAACACGGTGCAGGGGCTGCGCGAGGTGACCTCGACGTCGCTCGAGGGCGTTTCGATCGTGCGGCTGATGTTCAACCTGAACGTGGACGTCAACGTCGCGCAGCAGGACGTGCAGGCCAAGGTGGCGCGGATCCGCCGCGCACTGCCTCCCGAGTCGGAGGATCCGGTCATCCTGCACTTCGACCCGAACGACCGGCCGATCATGTCGGTCGCGGTGCAGAGTCCGGACCGGCCGCTGCGCGAGCTCACCGACCTGGCGACCGAGGTGATCTCGACGCGGATCGAGGCGGTGCCCGGCGTGGCGCAGGTCGACGTGGTGGGCGGCCGGAAGCGGGTGGTGCGCGTCCAGCTCGACCCGACGGCGATGCGCGCCTACGGCGTGAGCCCGCCGCAGGTGATCGACGCGCTGCGACGCGAGAACCAGGAGGTGCCGGCCGGGCGCATCGAGCGGGGCGAGACCGAGCGGCTGGTGCGGATCACCGGGCGGGTGACGGACCCGCGGGCGTTCGCCGACGTCGCGGTGACGGTGCGGAACGGCGTGCCGGTGCGGATCGGCGACCTGGCGACGGTGGTGGATGGCGTGGAGGACCAGCGCACGGCGTCGTTCCTGGACGGGCAGGCGGCGGTGTCGCTCGACATCTCGAAGGTGTCGGGGTCGAACACGGTGGAGGTGTCCGACGCCGCCCGGGCGGCCGTGGACGAGCTGTCGCGCCAGTTGCCGGCCGACGTGCGGCTGAACGTCATCCGCGACGATTCGAAGCGCATCCGCGACTCGCTGTCGGACGTCGAGCTGACCCTGGTGCTGGGCGCGGTGTTGACGATCGCGATCATCTACCTGTTCCTGAATTCGTGGCGGTCGACGGTGATCACCGGCCTGACGCTGCCGGTGAGCATCATCTCGGCGTTCTTCATCATGTGGGTGTTCGGCTTCACCGTGAACACGATGACGCTGCTGGCGCTGTCGCTGGCGATCGGGCTGCTGATCGACGACGCGATCGTGGTACGGGAGAACATCGTCAGGCACATCGAGATGGGGCAGTCGCACCACGCCGCCGCCAAGGCGGGCACCGACGAGATCGGGCTGGCGGTGCTGTCGACGACGCTGGCGGTGGTGGCGGTATTCGTGCCGGTGGCGTTCATGGGCGGGATGATCGGCCGGATCTTCTTCCAGTTCGGGGTGACGGTCGCGTTCGCGGTCATGGTCTCGCTGTTCGTCTCGTTCACGCTCGACCCGATGCTGTCGAGCGTCTGGCGCGACCCGGAGGTGGAGGAGACGGCGGCGCACGAGGTGGGGCGGCACCGCCACGGGTTCATCCGCCGGATCGCGATCGCCTTCAACGACCAGTTCGAGAAGGTGGCGGACCGCTATCCCGGCTGGCTGGGGTGGGCGCTGGAGCATCCGCGGGCGGTGCTGTCGGTGGCCGGCGTGTCGATCGTGGTGGCGTTCCTGATCCTGCCGCGCCTGGGCTTCACCTGGATGCCTGACGCGGACGGCGGCGAGTTCAACCTGAACTTCAAGACGCCGCCGGGTTCGCGGCTGGACTTCTCGGTGTCGAAGGGACGGGAGCTCACCACCCTCCTCCGCCGGCACCCGGAAGTGGCGTTCACCTACCTGACCATCGGCGGCGGCTTCCGCGGCACGCCGAACAACGGGCAGATCTACGTGAGCCTGCGGCCGCGCGCGCAGCGGGCGTTGTCGCAGCAGGACCTCCAGACGCAGCTGCGGGCGGAGCTCAAGTCGATTTCCGGCGTCCGGCCGGTGATCACCGGCACGCCGACGATCTTCGGCGGTTACCGGCAGCCAATCGCGGTGAACGTGCAGGGGCCGGAGCCGAGCCGGCTCAAGATCGCGGCGGCGAGCGTGATCGCCGCGATCCGCGAGGTGCCGGGCGTGGCCGAGCCGAACTCCAGCGATGACGGCGACATCCCGCAGCTCGACGTCCACGTGGACCGGCAGCAGGCGTGGGCGGCGGGACTGGGGATCGGGAGCATCGCCGGCACGCTGCAGCCGCTGTTCGCGGGCCAGCGCGCCACCCAGTGGGAGGATGCCCAGGGCTACTCACACGACGTGATCGTCGTCTATCCCGACTCGCTGCGGACCTCGGCATCCGATGTCGCGATGATCCCGGTGGCGAGCACCAACATCAACACCCGCACCGGCCAGCCGACGATGGTGCCGCTGTCACAGGTGGCCGAGATCCGGGCGGGGGTGGGGCCGCAGCAGATCGAGCGGCGGATGCTCGAGCGGCAGATCCAGATCAGCACCGGGGTGCTGCCCGGCTACGGCGTGGGCGACGTCGCGGCCCAGGCGAAAAAGGTGATCGAGGGACTGGGGCTGCCGCCGGGCTACCACGCGGTGTTCACCGGCGACGTCCAGAATCTCAATGAGACCAAGGGGTACGTGCTCGAGGCGCTGCTGCTGGCGGTCGTCTTCATCTATTTGATCCTGGCATCGCTGTTCGGCTCGTTCTTCCAGCCGCTGGCGATCATGCTGGCGCTGCCGTTGAGCTTCATCGGGGTGGCGCTGGCGCTGCTGGTGACGCGCGGCAACCTGAACGTGATGACGATGATCGGGATCATCATGCTGATGGGGCTGGTGACCAAGAACGGCATCCTGCTGGTCGACTTCGCGAACCAGCAGCGGGCGGCGGGGAAGGCGAGGCGTGAGGCGCTGCTGACGGCGGCCCGGATCCGGCTCCGGCCGATCGTGATGACGACGACGGCGATGATTTTCGGCATGTCGCCGATCGCCCTGGCGTGGGGGCAGGGCGCCGAAGCGCGGGCGCCGATGGCGCGGGCGGTGATCGGCGGGCTGATCACCTCGACGCTGCTGACGCTGTTCGTGGTGCCGGTGATGTACACGCTGCTCGACCGGGCGGTGGCGGCGGTGCGGGGGCGTTCCCGTGAGGCGGCGCCGCACGGGGCCGTCGAGCCGGCGCCGGTGGCCGGGGACTGACGGCCGGTCGCTAGTCGAGCACTTCCTCCACGACGTCGTCAGGCACCGGCATCGCCCAGCCGACGGCGGCGCCGGCCATGGCGCCGATCCGCTCCGGCAGCGCGTACTCCACCGCCCCGGCCCGGGCCTTCTTGTCGCCGCGGGTGGCCTCGAGGATGTGCTTGGGCTCGATGTTCGCCGGCCGGGAGCGCGGCAGGCCGGCGGTGCGGAGCAGCTCGCGCACCCGCCGGCTGGTGCCGCGACGCGCGAACCCCATGCGCTCGGCCAGCTCGCTCTCCAGCGCCATCCCGATCGCGATCGCCTCACCGTGGAGCAGGGTGTAGCCGCTGAGCGCCTCGATCGCGTGGCCCAGCGTGTGGCCGAAGTTGAGGACCTTGCGCACGCCCTCCTCGCGCTCGTCGCGGCGCACCACGTCGGCCTTGATCTCGATGCTCCGGGAGATCAGGCCGGCCATCGCCGGTGACGCCCAGCCGCGGGCGCCGAGCATCGCGTCGACGTCGGCGTCGATCCGGTCGAAGTAATCGGCGTCGGCGATCACCGCGTGCTTGATCGCCTCGGCGATCCCCGAGCGGAGATGGTTGGTGGGGAGGGTGCCAAGGAGCATCGGATCGGCGATCACGCAGGCGGGCTGGTGGAAGGCGCCGACGAAGTTCTTCCCGTGCGGCGTGTCGACGCCGGTCTTGCCGCCAATCGAGGAGTCGATCATGGCGAGCAGCGTGGTGGGGAACTGGACGTACGGCACGCCCCGAAGGTAGGTCGCGGCGACGAAGCCGGCGAGGTCGCCCACCACGCCGCCGCCGAGCGCGATGATCGCGGTGTCGCGGCCATAGCCGGCCTCGAGGAGCCGGTCGGTGAGGCGCATCCACAACTCGCGGGTCTTGGACGCCTCGCCGGCGGGGACGGTGAAGATGTCGCCGGTGGAGCCGCCGAGCTGCGGCGCCAGCTTGCCGGCGTAGAGCGGGCCGACGTTGCTGTCGGTGATGATCGCGTAGCGATAGGCGGGCACCTCGGCCCGGATCCGCTCGCCGGCCGTGTCGAGCGCGCCGGGCTCGACGAAGATGCGGTAGGCCGGCAGGTCGATCTGCCGCATCACCAGGTGACCTCGCCGGCTCCGGCGCGGCGATTGGCGACGCGCGCCAGCACGAACAGGAGGTCGGAGAGGCGGTTGAGGTAGATGACCACAAGCGGCGGGAGCTCGACGTCCTGCTGCAGCCTGACGACGCGGCGCTCGGCGCGGCGGCAGATCGTCCGGGCGAGGTGGAGGGTGGCGGACTTGGGCGTGCCGCCCGGGATGATGAACGCGCGGAGCGGCTCCAGCTCGCGCTCGCCGTCGTCGATGGCGCGCTCGAGCTCGGCGATCCGGGCGTCGTCGATCCGCGCCTTGGCGAGCTGTTCGCGCATCTTGTCGTGATCGGGAGTGGCGAGCAGGGCGCCCAGGCTGAACAGGTCGCGCTGGACGGGGACGAGCACTTCATCGATGCGGGGCATCATCTCGATCGCCCGCGCCATCCCCAGCGCGGCGTTCAGCTCGTCGATGTCGCCGTACGCTTCCACGCGGGGATGGTCCTTGGCCACGCGCCCGCCGCCGAACAGCCCGGTGTCGCCGGCGTCACCGGTCCGGGTGTAGATCTTCATGGATCTAAGGTATGCGGCACGCGCGCCGCCGGGCAATCAGGACGGCCGGCGGCCGGCTCACTTGCCGAGCAATCGCTGGAGGAGGCCGCGGCGCACCTGGCGGCCGGAGCGCCGCAGGTTCGAGAAGGAGGTGTCCTCCTCGGTGTGGACCGACTGCGGCTGGTAGGCGGTGGGGAAGAGCCGGGCGAGGTGGTCCTGCAGTCGGTCGGGGGTGCCGGTCTGCTTCTGGGCGTTGCACCACTCGTCCAGGGCGTGACCCATGGCGGCGGCGGTGGGGCGGAGCGCCGGGTCCTTCGAGAGGGCGAGCATCAGGATCTGCTCGATCTCGGCGTCGAGACCGGCGATCCGGGCGCGGAAGATCGGGAGGGGCGCCACCGCGACCTCGTCGATCGCCGCTTCGGTGGCCTCCTCCTGGAAGAGCGGCTCGAGCGACATGAGCTCGTAGAGCACCACGCCGACGGCGAAGACGTCGCTGCGCCCGTCGACGCTGAGGCCGAGGATCTGCTCGGGGCTCATGTAGTGCTTCTTTCCCATCAGCATCGGGCGCCGCTCGGCGGGATCGATCGAGGTGCGCGCCTTGGCGATGCCGAAGTCGGCGAGCTTGATATGGCCGTCCCAGGTGGCCATCACGTTGCCCGGCGAGACGTCGCGGTGGACGATGTCGAGGCGGCGGCCGTCGGCGGTCACGAAGTTGTGGGCGAAGTCGAGCCCGCGGCAGACGCGGCTGGCGACGTAGGCGGCGAGCGCGTGGGGCATGGGCTCGCGCAGCTCGCGGTGGCGGTCGATCACCGAGCGGAGCGTGGGGCCCTGGATGTACTCCATGGCGATGAAGAACTCGCCTTCCACTTCGCCCAGCTGGTAGATCTGGACGATGTTGCCGTGCATCAGGTTGGCGGAGAGCTTGGCTTCGTCGATGAAGAGCTGGAGCCACTCCGTCTGCCGCGCGTACTCGGGGTGAATGACCTTGAGGGCGATGCGCTTGGCGAAGCCCTGGGGCCCGATCTGCTCGGCCTCGTAGACGGCCGCCATGCCGCCCTCGGCCACCTTGCGCAGGAGGCGGAAGCGGCCGCCGTACTCGAGATATCGCTCGGTCACGAGGCCATTCCAGCGCGCGACACCGGGGCGGGAGCGGCGCGCGGCCATTCCTGCTTCCTGCTTCCTGCTTCAAGGTTCTTGCATCTGCAGCCGCGCATCGGTGATTTTTCCGGGATGCAGCATGACATACGTGACATCACGATCCTCGGCGGCGGTCCGACGGGGCTGTTCGCGCTCTTCTATGCTGGCATGCGCGGCGCCAGCGCGCAAATCATCGATGCCCTGCCCGAGGCGGGCGGGCAGCTGACCGCGCTCTATCCCGAGAAGTACATCTTCGATGTCGCCGGCTTTCCGAAGGTGCTGGCGAAGGACCTCGTGCGCCAGCTGGTGGAGCAGGCGTCGCAGTTCAAGGAGCCGGTGCACCTCCATCAGCGCGTCACGGCGCTGGAGCGGGAGGGCGACCACTTCGTGCTGGTGACGGCGACCGACCGCTTTCCGACCCGGGCGATCGTGATCGCCGCCGGCATTGGCGCCTTTTCGCCGCGGCGGCTGCCGCAAGCGGCGGCGCAGCCGTGGTACGGACGCGGCATCCACGACGTGGTGATGGACCCGGAGCAGTTTCGCGGGCAGCGGATCGTGATCATCGGCGGGGGCGATTCGGCGTTCGACTGGGCGCACCAGCTGCTCGACCGCGCGCGGTCGATCACGCTGATGCACCGGTCGGACCGGTTCCGCGCCCACGCCGCCACGGTGGCCGAGGTGCAGGCGGCGGCGCAGAGCGGCCGCGCCAGCATCCTGACCTTCCACGAGCTGGAGGACGTGCAGGGGAACGGCGACCGGCTGCACGGGATCACGGTCAAGGACGTGAAGGCGAAGACCAGCCGCGCGCTGGAGTGCGACGCGGTGCTCCCGATGCTCGGCTTCGTCAGCGACATCGGCCCGCTGGCGGAGTGGGGCGTGCGGCTGGAGAAGGACGAGATCGTGGTGACGAGCACGATGGAGACGGGCCGCCCCGGGGTGTACGCGGCGGGCGACATCACGACCTATCCGGGGAAGCTGAAGCTGATCGCGACCGGGTTCGCGGAGGCGGCCACGGCGGTGAACCAGGCCGTGCACTGGATCTACCCGGAGAAGAAGGTCACCCCCGGGCACAGCTCGAACATGGCGATCTTCGGGCAGAAGGATGACTGACCGGCGGGGGCCCGCTCAGCGTTCCGTCCCGCGGTTCCGCGCGGCGTCGAAGCCGTCGGGGTAGCGGCGGCGGAGCTTCTCGAGGTTTCGGGTCGCGACCTCCCCGAGCGGGACCTCGAGGGCGGTGGCGAGCGCCGAGAGACACCACAGGGCGCCGCCGAGCTCGGCGGCCAAGGCATGCATAGTCGGGGTTCGGCGCGTACACCAATTGGCGTGCTGGCGGGTCCTATCAACGGGCGTCACCGCGGGACAGTGCGGCCGATGCCGGCACAAGGAAAGGCTCGCCTGGCGGGCTGATGCCTGACGGTTGCCGCGGACGACGCTGTCCGTGGGCCGCGTTCCGGTCGCGTCTTTTCACCGGTAGTCGGTTGACAGCCCCCCTTGTACGGGGAGAACTTACGCAGCCCTAACTTATGTGCCAATCGTGAGTTACATCCTCTTCGCCGACGACAACGAGGACATGCGTCTGATGGTGCGAGCGATCCTCGAGGCGGCGGGGCACGAGGTAGGGCTGGTCCCCGACGGCTCGGCGGCGCTGGCATCGCTGCGCGAGCGCGAGCCGGATCTGCTGATCCTGGATCTCGCGATGCCGGCGGTGTCGGGATTCGAGGTGTGCCGGTCGGTGAAGTCGAACGCGTTCACGGCGCGGATCCCGGTGCTGATGCTGACGGCGCGCACCGAGATCGAGAGCAAGGTCGCCGGGTTCGAGGCGGGGGCGGACGACTACCTGTCGAAGCCGTTCGATCCGCGCGAGCTGCGGGCGCGGGTGACGGCGCTGCTGAGGCTCGTGAAGCGTGAGGGAGACCGCAACCCCACCAGCGGGCTGCCGGGTGGCCGGGCGATCGAGGACGAGATCCTGCGGCGGGTGTCGGGGCACCAGGCGTTCGCGGTGTGCTACTTCGACATCGACTTCTTCAAGGCGTTCGCGGACGCGTTCGGGTTCGCGGCCGCCGACCAGGTGATCCGGGGCACGGGCGCGATGATGCGCGACGTCCTGGGTGCGTTCGGGGGCGAGGGCGATTTCCTCGGGCACATCGGCGGCGACGACTTCCTGATCCTGTCGACGCCGCGTCAGGCGGAATCGATCGCGCGGGAGTGCGCGCGCCGGTTCAAGGGGACGATCGGCGAGGTGGTGGGGGAGGAGGCGGTCCGGCACGGGACCTTCGACGGTGTGGATCGCGATGGCACCCCACGGCAATTTCCGATCGCGGCGCTGTCGTGCGTGGTGCTGACGACGGAGCCGGAGCGATGGGTCTCGATGCAGCACCTGGGGACGCGCGCCGCCGACGCGAAGCGGCGGGCGAAGCAGTCGGGCTCCGGGCTCGTCGTGGAGGGCGTGTAACGCCGTGCCGGCGCAACCCGGTTGGAGCGCGCGGCTCGCGGGGGAGCCGGTGGGGAGACATGGAGCGTGGAGCCGGGGGGCGGGGCGGGGCACGGCGGCGTTGGCGCTGGCCGCGGCGATGTGCCTGACGAGGCAGGCGGCGGCGCAGGACCTCTCCTGCAAGCCCGGCGACGTCGAGGTGCGGCAGCTGAACTTCACCGGCAACCATGCGTTCAGCGATGGGACGCTCTCGCTGCTGATCGTCACCACGCCGTCGAACTTCTGGAGCCGGCACCGGCTGCCGTTCTTCGGCACCAGGCACTGCCTCGACCGCACCGAATTCCCGCGGGACGTGGTGCGGCTGCGCTTCTACTACCGCCAGCGCGGCTACTCGGCGGTGAAGGTCGACACGACCGTGGCGTCGAAGGGCGCCGGGGCGGTGGCGATCACGTTCCGGATCGACGAGGGCGAGCCGGTGCGGCTCAAGGCGCTGACGATCAGCGGGCTGAGCGTGATCCGCGACAGCGCGGGGCTGGTCGCCGGCCTGCCGGTGCGGGTGGGGCGGCCGTTCGACAAGTTCGCGATGCGTGAGGCGGCCGACACGCTCGAGCGCCGGCTGCACAACCTCGGGTATCCGCGCGCGCAGATCCTGCGGTCGTACGAGGTGGACACGGTGTCGCGGGCGGCGACGCTCGAATTCTCGGTGTCGCCCGGGCCGCTGTCGCGGATCGGCACGCTCGACATCGTGGTGACGCCGCGCGAGGGGCGGCCGCAGGAGATCTCCGACCGGAACATCCGCAGCATCATCGGCGTGAAGGAGGGCGACATCTACAACGAGCGCCGGCTGGTGAACGCGCAGCGGAGCCTCTATCAGACCGAGGCCTACCAGCGCGTGGAGATCTCGCTCGATCCGGACACGATGGGCACGCTCGCGGACTCGACGGCCACGGTGCGGGTGCGGCTCACCGAGAACTACATGCACTCGACCGACCTGGGGGTGGGCTGGGGGACGCTCGACTGCTTCCGGGCGAGTGGTGCGTTCACCAATCGCGACTTCCTGAACGGGGCGCGCCGGCTGGAGATGACCGCGCGGACCTCGAAGATCGGCGTGGGGCGCCCGCTGGACGCGCGGATATTGCAGAACGGGCTGTGCAAGACGGCCGGGCCCAGGACCGACGACCTGTACGCCAAGTACGCGAACTACTACCTGGGCGCGACACTCCGGCAGCCGGTGTTCCTTGGCCTGCGGACGGTGCCGACGATCACCCTGTTCAGCGAGCGGCGCTCGGAGTTCAAGGCCTACCTGAGCCAGACCCCGATCGGCGGCATCGCGTCGATCGCCCGCCAGCGCAACCCGGCGCTGCCGATGACCTTCGCCTACGAGCTGTCGCTGGGGCGGACCGAGGCGCAGCCGGCGCTGCTGTGCGCCGTGTTCAACCGGTGCGCGCCTGACGAGCAGAACCAGCTCAAGCAGACCAAGCGGCTGGCGGTGGCGAGCTGGGCGGTGTCGCACAGCACGGCCAACAACACCCTGAACCCGGAAAAGGGGGCGGTGGTGCGGGTCGAGCTGCGCCACGCCTCGAGCGTGATCCTCTCCGACCGCGACCTCCAGTTCAACAAGGGGCTGGCCGATGCCTCGTGGTACATCGGGACGCCGAGCGGGGTGCTGGCGTTCCGGGTCCGGATGGGGCGGGTGCTGGGCGCGGGCAAGGCGGCGGCCGGCTCGCAGCAGTTCATTCCGCCGCAGGAGCGGCTGTTCGCGGGGGGCGCGTCGTCGGTGCGCGGGTTCCGCCAGAACGAGCTGGGCCCGATCGTCTACCAGGCACGGTCGTTCCGTCCCGAGGCGCTGGACGGGACGCCGATCGACCCGACCGGCCTGGCGACCGGCGACACGGTCTACCTGCGGATGGACCAGACGCAGAAGAACTTCATCCTCCGGAACGTGCCGGCGGGCGGGAACGCGCTGGTGGTGGGGAGCGCCGAGGCGCGGCTGCGGAGCCCGTTCTATCCGAGCGTGGTGCAGTGGGCGCTGTTCGTGGACGTGGGCCAGGTCTGGAATCCGGGGTCGAGCCAGCTCAGCTTCCAGGCGCTGCGATGGACGCCCGGGGCCGGCGTGAGGGTCTTCTCGCCGCTGGGAGCCATTCGGGTGGACATCGGGTACAACCGGTATCCGCTGGAGGCCGGGTCGGTGTACGCCAACGCGCCGGGGGAAATCGGGCAGGCGGCGCTGCTCTGCGTCGGCCCGGGGAACACGATTCCATCGGTGGTCACGAAGGACGCCACCGGCACGGTGCTCTACAGCCAGTCGTACACGAAATGCGACGGACGGTACCAGCCGACCAAGCCGTCGCAGTTCTTCCGCCGCCTCACGCTGAACTTCTCGATCGGCCAGGCCTTCTAGCGCTCCATGTCACGCCGCCGCCTCGTCGTCCTCGCCAGCGCCATCGCGATCCTGATCATCGGGATCGCGGCGTCGGGGCTGTTCCTGTCGGTGACGCGGACGGACTACGGGCGCGAGCAGATCCGCGGCCTGCTGCAGCACCAGCTGGCGGGGGCGGTGGACGGCAAGGTGTACGTCGGCCACCTGAGCGGATCGTTCGTGACCAGCCTGTCGATCGACTCGCTCGAGATCCGCGACCGCGACGACTCGATCTTCCTGGCCACCGGGCCGGTGAGCGTCACCTATGACCCGCGGGACATCGTCGACAAGCGGATCCTGCTCCGGGATGTCGAGGTCGCCCACCCGGTGTTCACGCTCCGGCACAGCGACAGCACCGACTGGAACTGGCGGCGGGTGTTCAGGCAGAAGCGGAACCAGCGCGAGGCGCCGCGGCGCGGGCGCGGGTTCGGCGACTTCATCGTCGCCTACGGGGCCACGGTCCGCGACGCGTCGTTCACGCTCCGGCTCCCCTGGCACCCCGACGACTCGTTGCGCGGGGCGCGGCGCGACAGCGCGATCGCGGCCAACCTGGCGCGCACCGACCGCGACATTCGCCGCACGAAGGAGGGGTACATCCGGAGCTGGTACTGGCGCGCCGGCGACATCGTGTCGAGCTACGTGCGCCTGGCCGATCCCGACAGCGCGGGCAAGTACTTCGACGTCGACAGCCTGTCGGTGCTGGAGTTCGACCCGCCGTTCGCGTTCCGCAACGCCCACGGCGGTGTCAAGCTGCTGGGCGACTCGCTCTGGCTGCAGCTCGCGCACTTCGATCTCCCGGCGTCGACCGGCGGCGCCCGCGGGAAGATCGTCTGGGGGAGCGACCTCCCCATCCGCTACGACATCCACGTCCGCGGCGACTCGGTGTCGCTGCGCGATGTGGTCTGGGTCTATCCCACCCTGCCCACCTCCGGCGGCGGGAAGATGGAGCTGGCGATCCGCAGCGAGCGCAACCCGAGCCTGATCGACTACGCGATCACGAAGATGGACGTCCGCTCGCTGCGCTCCCGCCTCACCGGAAACATGACGTACGGGGTGGGCGGGCCGATGCTGGTGGTGAAGGACGTCGAGCTGCAGGCGTCGCCGCTCGACTTCACCCTGATCCGGCAGCTGAACGGCAAGCCGTTCCCGTACGACTGGCAGGGGCAGCTCTACGGATCGGTGACGGCGAAGGGCGGCCCGCTCAACCGCTTCGTGGTGGACGATGCGACGTTCACCTTCCGCGACGCGCACGTGCCCGGCGCGGTCAGCAGCGGATCGGCGGCCGGCGAGCTCGACATCTACCAGCCGGCGCTCACCGCGTTCCACGGGCTCGATGTGAAGGCGGACCGCATCGACCTGCGGACCCCCGAGTTCCTGAACCCGAACTTCCCGAGACTCGGCGGCTGGGTGAGCGGCACGGCGCGCCTGGATTCGTCGTGGCTGGACCTTTGGTTCACCGGCGCCGACCTCACCCATCACGACGGCGCCGACGAGCCCAGCCGGTTCACCGGAAACGGGCGGGTGACGTGGGGCGCGCTGTTCCTGACGTACGACCTGGACCTCCAGGCGGCGCCCCTCTCCTTCACGACGCTGGCGCGCTCGTACCCGGCGCTGCCGATGCGCGGCGCCTGGCGCGGGCCGTTGCGGGTGCAGGGGACGATGGAGAACCTCGACCTGTCGACGTCGCTGGCCGGGGCGGCCGGGACGATCGGCGTCGACGGCCACTTCGACCTCTTCCCGCCCGGCTTCCTGGCGCGCGGCACGCTCACCCTCGCGGGGCTCGACATCCGGCAGCTGCTCGAGGACTCGCGCGCGGTGTCGACCTCGCTGGGCGGCACGGTGCGCTACGACCTCAAGGGCGACTCGGTACCGCTGCTGCAGGGCGCGGTGGCGGCCGATCTCGACCGGTCGCTGGTGGATGGCGTCCGGCTCTATCCGTCCAGCGCCCGGATGCGGTTCGGGGACCGGCGGGTGATGGTGGACACGCTGACGCTCGAGTCGGCCGCCGGCCGGCTGCGGGCGTGGGGCGCGCTCGGCCTCTCGGCGGAGCGCTCCGACTCGCTCCACTTCAGCTACGCCCTCGATTCGCTGGGCGGACTGCGCCGCTACCTGGGGCCGACGGCCGACGTCGGCCCGGGCGGACGGCTGGCCGAGGGGAGCCCGGCGTCGAGCGATTCCCTCTCGGGCTCGCTGTCGGCGCGGGGCACGGTCACCGGTTCGATCGCGTCGTTCGGGGTGCGCGGCGACCTGGAGGGACAGAACCTGGTGATGGCGACCAGCCAGGCGAGCGCGCTGCGCGGCCTGTTCTCGGTGGGCGGCCTGCCGCGCGCGTCGTCAGGCACGCTGGCGGTGCAGCTGGACACCGTGCGGCTGGGGAGCGGCTCGCTGGTGCTGGCACGGATGTCGGCCGGCGCCGAGATCATCGATTCGACCCACGCCCGGGTGGCGGTGGGGGCGACCAGCGCGAACGGGCCGCGCCTGAACGCGTCGGCGCAGGTGGCGTTCGCGCCCGAGTCCACCCTCTGGACCGTGGACACGCTGGGCCTGCAGGTGGGGCCGCACGGGTGGAACCTCGAGCGGCCGTCCCACGTCACGGTCACCCGCGCCGGCGTCACGCTCGACACGCTGCGGCTGCGGGGGTCCGCGCCGGCGGGCGGGTGGCTGGCCCTCCACGCCGGCCTGCCCGACAGCTCGGCCGTGAGCATCAGCCTGGGCGCCGACAGCGTCCCGCTGGCCGATGTGGGACTGCTGATGCAGGCATCGGCGCCGTTCGCGGGGCTGGCGCGGTTCGAGTGGCGCGTGACCGGGACGCGCACCGCGCCGACGATGCAGATCACGTCGGCGCTCACCGGCGCGCAGTTCGGCGGCACCCGGCTGGACTTCATCACGATGCGCGGCGACTACGCCGGCCGCCGGCTGGATGCGGCGGCGACGCTCTTCCGCGGCGGAACGCCGGCGCTGCGGGTGGATGGCCGGCTGCCGCTGGACCTGTCGCTGATCCCGGTGGCGCAGCGGGTGCTGGTGGAGCCGCTCACCGGGCGAATCCGCTCCGATACGGTGGACTTCTCGCTGGTGGAGATCTTCTCGCCGGCGCTGCAGCGGGCGCGCGGACGGATGGCGCTGAACGCCGACGTCGCCGGCACGATCAAGCACCCCAAGCTGACGGGCGCGCTGACCGTGAGCGACGGCGAGCTCTTCCTGCCGGCGATCGGCGTCGGCTGGCAGCGGATCGGCGCCGACATCGGGTTCCACGGCGACAGCGTGGCGATCAACCGCCTGACGATCGGGACGGGCGGCGAACGGCCGGGCTCCCTCACCGTGCTGGGCTCGCTGAGCTTCGCCGACTGGCAGAACCCCCGGTTCGACGTGGGCCTCACGGCGCGGAACTTCCACGCCGTGAACCGGGTGCGGGTGGCCGACCTCGACCTGTCGACGCCCGGCGGGCGGGCGTTGCGGCTGGTGGGGTCGCGGACCCGCGCCACGCTGGCCGGCGGCGTGGACATCCCACGTGGCGAGATCACGATCCCCGAGCTCTTCAACAAGAAGGTGCTGAGCCTCGATGACCCCGAGGCACGGAGCCTGGTGGACACGACGCTCGATGCGAACCGGCGGCTGCTCCCCGGCGCGCCGGACACGCTGGTCCAGAACCTGACGCTCGACAACGTGACGATCGGGATGGGCGAGGATGTCTGGCTCCGGTCGGCCGAGGCGAACATCAAGCTTGGCGGGTCGGTGAACGTCCGGCGCGGCAGCAGCGACCGGGCCGGCGCGCCCGAGCAGCTCGCCCTCCAGGGGACGCTGCGCGCCGACCGCGGAACCTACCGGCTGAACCTGGGCGCCCTGCAGCGGACCTTCGACATCGAGCGGGGATCGCTGATTTTCGCCGGTGACCCCGATCTGAATCCCGAGCTGGACATCCGCGCCAACTACACGGTACGGCCGTTCGGCCGGTCCGAAGCGCGGCAGGACGTCAAGGTCGTGGTGGTCATCAAGGGCACCCTGGCCCAGCCGACGTTAGGGCTGACGGTGGCCGACAAGGAAGGCTCCGAGTCCGACGCGCTCAGCTACCTGGTGACCGGCGAGCCGAGCTACGGCGTGGGCGGCCAGGGTGGGCCCAACCTCGAGACGGTCTTCTCGGCCGGCTACTCGACGATCGGCGCGCTGCTGGCCGGCAAGATCAGCGGCGGGGCGGTGGACGTGGTGACGCTCCAGACGGCCGGCTTCGACGAGAGCTACCGGGGCGCGCGCACCGGCGACTACGTGCGGGGCGGGCTGGCGGGCACGCGGGTGGGCGCCGGCAAGCAGATCGGCAACCGCACGTTCGTGTCCGCGAACCTCGGCCTCTGCCAGCTGGGGCAGGCCACCAGCGGCCAGGGGGTGAACGCCGCCGACCTGGCGAGCTCGATCGGCGGGCGGGTCGAGTACCGGCTGAGCGACAACTACTCGGTGGCGGCGGCGCTCGAGCCGCCGTCCATCGCCCAGAGCTGCGGGATCGCGTCCACGACGTCGGTCCAGCGTCCACGCCAGGTGGGATTCGATCTCTTCCGGGCGTGGCAGTTCTAGCGCGGCCACCCCTCGTCATCGTCAATCCCGCCTCACGAGGCGGCGCCCGCCTGGAGCGCGAGGCGGTGCAGGCGTTCGCCGCCGCGGGCGCGGCCTGCGAAGTGGCGCGCACCACCGGCCCCGGCCACGCCGGGGAGTTGGCGCGGGCACGCGGCGGCGCCGATGCGGTGTTCGTGCTGGGCGGCGACGGCACCGTCATGGAAGTGCTCGGCGCCCTGGCCGGCACCGGCCAGCCGGTGGGGATCCTGCCGGCCGGCACGGGCAACCTTCTCGCCCGCGCCCTCGGCATCCCGCTCGACGTGAGGCGCGCCGCCCGGGCGCTGGTGGCCGGCCGGCCGCGCGCGATCGACCTGGGGCGGCTTTCCGATGGCCGCCGGTTCGGGTTCGCCCTGGGGCTGGGACTCGACGTCGACATGGTGCTCCGCGCGCCCGAAGGGCTGAAGCGCCGGCTCGGCATCGCGGCCTACGTCGTCTCGTCGATTCGCGCGGTCTGGCGCAACGAGCGGTTCCTGCTGCGCGCCACCGTCGACGGCCAGGCGGTGGAGCGGGAGTGCTCGATGGTGATGCTCGCCAACTTCGGCGCCGTCTTCAACGGCGTGCTCACCCTGGGCCCGGGCATCGCGCCGGACGATGGACACCTCGACCTGTGCGTCTACTCCCCCGACTCGTTTCTTGACGCGGCCGCGATCGGCTGGCGCCTCTGGAGGGGAGACTTCCGCCCCCATCCCCGAATGCTCTTCCGGCGCGGGCGGCGCATCCGGATCGAGAGCGTCCCCCCGAGGGAGTTCGAGGTCGACGGCGACGTCGTCGGGGTGACGCCGGTGGAGGTCGACGTGGAACCGAAATCCGGGCTCGTCCTGGTTCCAGCCGGCAATTGAACGCGCTGTCGCAAAACTGTACATTGCCCCTGCGCCGCTCCGGCGTTCGGCCCGCGTACCTCGCGCCCCCCCAATGGCTGACGCCACTCCGATCGTGAATCCGGATACCCCCGGCCAGCGCCCGTCAGGTCCCGTCGCGCGGCCCGACATCGAGATCGATGCGCTGGTGCGCACGCTCCCCGCGGCCGACGGGGACCGTGTGATGCGACTGCTCCGCGAGCGCGACACGCTCTTCCTGCTGCACGAGGCGGTGCTGGAGGCCGAGCGGGCCCCGTCGCTGGACGCGCGGCTGCGGGTGTTCGTCGACGCGATCCGGAAGATCGGGTTCGGCCGGGCGGCGATCACGCTGCGCGACGAGGACCTGAATCCGACGCTGATCGTGACCTCGGGGCTGAGCGAGGAGGAGGACGCGGCGCTGCGGCGGGCGCCGGCGAGCGGGGCCGTATGGCGGCGCCGGATGGCGGAGCTGGAGCGATTCCGCATCAGCCAGTCGTACTACCTGAGCGGACGTGACGAGTGGGTGCGCCGGGAGTTCGGCGCCGGTGTGCCGAGCGCGCAGCCGCCGGCGTCCGGCGACGATCCCCAGTGGAGCCCGCTCGACTCCCTGCTGGTTCCGCTGCGCGGCCGCGATGGTGACGTGCTGGGGACGCTGTCGCTGGATGACCCGGTGGAGCGCCGCCGTCCGTCGATGGGCCGGGTGCGGGCGGTGGAGCTGTTCGGGCAGCAGATGGCGTACGCGATCGAGCAGGCGACGCTGGTGTCGGTGAGCGAGCGGCGCGCGGCCCGGCTGCAGCGGCTGCAGGAAGTGGGGACGATGCTGTCGCGCTCGCTGGATGAGCGCGAGATCGTGCGGGAGCTGGTGCGCCAGATCGGCCGGACGCTGCCCACCGACGGCGTGGTGATCGCGCGGCCGGACCTCGAGGCGGGGACGATCGACACCCTGCTCCGGGTGGTGCGCGGCGTGGAGCGGCCGCGGGAGCGGAGCGCGCTGGAGCGGGGCCCGATCGGCGAGGTGGCGCGCACCGGCAGCCCGGTTCGCGTCATCGACTACGACACCGAGCACTCGGCGCTGGCGGCGAGCGACGACGTGGTGGGCGACGCCGGGCCGGCGGGATCGGTGCTGGCGGTACCGATGATGGTCGGCATCCAGCTGGCGGGGGTGATCGCGCTGCACGCCGAGGGGCGGGGCGCGTTCTCGGAGGAGGACGAGGAAGTCCTGCTGACGATCGGCGGGCAGGCGGCGACGGCGCTGTTCAACGCGCGGCTGTACGCCGAGAGCCAGCGCGAGCGGCGGCAGAGTGAGGCGCTGGCCGATGTCGCGCGGGCGGTGGGGGAGTCGCTGCGCCTGGGCGAGGTGCTGCAGCTGATCCTGCGCCATTCGCTGGCGCTGCTGCGCGGCGAGGGGGCGCTGGTCCTGCTGAGGCAGGACGACTACATGGAAGTGAAGGCGGCGGTCGGGGCGGTGTCGCTCGGCTCGGGGATGATGATCCCGGCGGCGAACAGCGCCGTGGTGCGGGCGACGATGTCGGGGACGTACGCCATCTCCAACGACGTGCCTGACGACCCGGATGTGTACCGGCCGCTGCAGCGGATCGCGAGCATCACCAAGGCGGTGGCCGCGCCGCTGATCAGCGCGCATGGCCCGATCGGGCTGCTGTCGGTGATCAACCGCGCGGCCGACTTCACCGAGGAAGACGCCCGGGTGCTGCAGCGCCTGGCGGACCAGGTGGCGGTGGCGATCGTGAACGCGCGGCTGTTCGGCGAGGTGGCGGAGGCCACTCGCGAATGGACGGTGGCGTTCGACGCGATCGCCAGCGGCATGGTGGTGCTGGACGCGGACGCGCGGATCACGCGGTGCAACGGGCGCGCCGTGCAGATCGCCGGCGTCGCCGATGAGCGGGAGTTGATCGGGCGTGAGTTCCACGAGGCGCTGCTGGACGAGCGCCCGCCATTCCAGCAGCCATCGCCGGTGGTGACGGCGCTGACGGCGGCGACGATCGGGCGGGGGACGATGTACGCGCAGCGGCGCGGGCAGCTGCTGGCGGTGGTGGCGGCGCCGCATCCGGTGAGCGGGGCGGTGGTGACGTTCGACGACGTCACGTCGCATCACACGCTGGCCGAGCGCCACCGGCGGGTGGTCGAGACCGCCTCGGACGCGATCGTGATCACCGACCTCCAGCGCCGGGTGTCGTTCGCGAATCCGGCCGCGTACGACCTGTTCGCGGGCCGGGCCGAAATCGTCGGCATGCCGGTGAGCGATCTCGTCCCCGCCGACCAGCAGGCCGAAGTGGCGCAGCGTGAGGCGGCGGCGCTCACCGGCCAGCCGCAGCGGTACGAGACGGTGATCGTCCGCGGCGACGGCGAGCAGCGGATCGTCTCGGTGAGCACCGCGCCCCTGAAGGAGGTGGGGCAGGTGACCGGCATCGTCGCCTCGCTCCGCGATGTCACCGAGGAGCGCCGCGCCCGCGACGCGGTGGCGAATTCCGAATCGCGCTACCGCAACCTGTTCGAGACCGCCTCCGATGCGATCTACACGCTGGACGCCAAGGGCGCGTTCACCTCGGTGAACGAGGCGACCTGCCGGCTGGTCGCGTGCGCCCGCGAGGAGCTGGTGGGCCGGAGCATCATCCCCTATCTCGACCCGGACGAGGTGAGCCCGGTGACCGAGCAGTTCCGGCGCACCGTGGAGGGCCTCGCGTCGCATTACGAGTGCCACATCATCCGGCAGGGGGGCGACCGCCGACTGGTGTCGGTGACCAACACGCCGATCCGCGTCGGCCGCGAGGTGGTCGGCGTCCTCGGCATCGCCCGCGACGTGACCGCCGAGCGCGAGCGGGCCGCGGCGCTGGAACGCTCCGAGTCACGCTACGCCCGCTTGGTGGAGTCGGCGTCGGACGCGATCTTCACGGTCGACGAGGAAGGCGCCTTCACCTCGGTGAACCGGGCGCTCGAGGAAACGGTGGGCCGCCCGCGCGATGACCTGCTCGGCTCGCACTTCACGACGGTGATAGACCCGCGCGACCACGCCGCCATGTGGCAGGTGTTCGTCCGGACGCTGCAGGGCGGCCGGGAACGCGGCGAGCTGCGCTACGTCGCGGCCGACGGACGCCTGGGAACCGGGACGATCGTCACCGCCCCGATCATGGAGGGCGGCCGGGTGACCGGCGGGCTGGGCGTGGTCCGCGACACGACCGAGGAAAAGCGGCTCCTCGATCAGATGATGCAGCAGGAGAAGCTGGCGGCGATCGGGCAGTTGGTGAGCGGCGTGGCCCACGAGCTGAACAATCCGCTGGCGGCGGTGTCGGCGTTCGCGCAACTGCTCCGCGACTCGGGGACGCTGAGCGACGAGGAGCGGCTGGTGGCGGCGGTGACGATCCACGACGAGTCCCGCCGGGCCGCGCGGATCGTGTCCAACCTCCTGACGTTCGCGCGGCAGCACGCGCCCCAGCGCTCGCCCACCGACATCAACGCCGTGGTGCGCGACACGCTGGAATTGCGCCGGTACGCCCTGACGATGTCGCACATCCAGCTCGATGTCGCGCTCGCCGAGCCGCTGCCGAAAACCGCCGCCGATCCCTTCCAGCTGCAGCAGGTGGTACTCAACCTGCTGACGAACGCCGAGCGCGCGCTCGCCGACCGGCCGGCGGGCGACGGCGCCGTGCGGCGGATTTCGCTGCGCACGGCGCATCGCGATGGCCAGATCACGATCGCGGTGGGTGACACCGGCGTCGGCATCGAGCCGGCCAACATCGACCGCCTGTTCGACCCGTTCTTCACCACCCGGCCGGTGGGGCAGGGGGCGGGGCTGGGGCTGTCGATCGCCCACGGCATCGTGCACGAGCACGGGGGAACGATTCGCGTCGAGTCCACGCCGGGCGCGGGGGCTACCTTTACCGTCTCGCTGCCGGTGGTGGCGGTTGCGCCGGCGCCGGCGCCGGCCGCGCCCGCGCGGCCCGCTCCCCGTCCGGTGCGCACCGACGGCGGCCGGCTGTCGATCCTGGTGGTGGATGACGAGCCGGCGATTCGTGAGGCACTGCGGCGCTTCCTGATGAGCGCCGGCCACACCGTCGAGACGGTCGCCAACGGCGCCGAGGCGCTCGATCGCCTGCGCGACCGCCGGTTCGACGCCATTCTCCTCGACCTCCGGATGCCGGTGCTCTCCGGCGACGCGGTGTTCGAACAGCTCCGCGCGGTGGACCCCGAGCACGCCGACCGGGTGGTGTTCATCACCGGCGATGTCCAGAGCGCGTCGGCGCGGGACTTCCTGCACGCGTCGGGCCGCCCGTGGATCCACAAACCGTTCTCGTTCGAAGACGTCGCCGACGTCCTGTTCGCCGGCGCGGCCTCGCCTCCGCCTCACCCGCCATGGCCGGTATCCTGATCATCGACGATGAGCCGGTGCTCACCGACTCGCTGCGGAAGTTCTTCGAGCGGGCCGGCAGCCACACGGTGACGGTCGCGCACACCGGCGAGGACGGGCTGGCGGCGTTCGACCGGTGGCGACCCGACGTGGTGCTCCTCGACATGTTCCTCCCCGACATGACCGGGTTCGGCGTGCTCGAGCGCCTGCGACACGAAGATCCGGTCGTGATCATCATCACCGGCGGCGCCGACGTCCCGATGGCGGTGGAGGCGATGCAGAGCGGCGCCGAGAACTTCCTCACCAAGCCGGTGGACCTCCCGCACCTCGCCGCCCTGGTGGAGAAGGGCGTGGAGAAGGCGCGCCTGCGCCGCGTGAGCCGCTACTTCTCGGCGCGCCGCGGCGGCTCGGCGCGGGGACTGCTGGGTTCGTCGCCGACGATGCGCGAGCTCACCCGCCAGATCGAGCAGCTCGCCGACAGCGACCGGACCACCGTGCTGCTGCTCGGAGAGAGCGGCACCGGGAAGGGGCTGGTGGCCGAGTTCATCCACGCGCACTCGCCGCGGGCGGCGCGGGCGTTCGTCGAGGTCAACTGCGCGGCGTTCCCGGCGGCGATGCTCGAAGCCGAGCTGTTCGGCACCGAGCGTGCGTCACCCGGCGGCCGCGACGTCCGCGAGACGCAGGTGGGCCAGCTGGAGATGGCCGACGGCGGCACGCTCTTCCTCGACGAGATCGGCGAGCTGGACACGCACCTGCAGCCCAAGCTGCTCCGGGTGCTGGAGGGCAAGCCGGTGCGGCGCCAGGGCGGGACGGAGGAATTCACCGCCCACCTCCGGCTGATCGCGGCCACCAACCGCGACCTGGTGAACGAGGTGACGGCCGGCCGGTTCCGCGAAGACCTGTATTACCGGCTGAGCGTCATGCCGGTCAATCTGCCGCCGCTGCGGGCGCGGTCGCGCGACGACCTGCTGGAGCTGATCGCGAACGTCTCGGGCGAGCTGCACCCGCAGCTCCCCGATGCCCCGCCGACGGTGAGCGACGCGGCGCTCGAGCGGCTGCTGAAGTACTCCTGGCCGGGGAACATCCGCGAGCTGCGGAACGTCCTGGAGCGGGCGATGATCATGGCCCGGGGCGCGACGCAGATCGGGCCGGAGCACCTGCCCATGGAAGTGCGGGATGCGTCGGGGAGCGCCGTGGAGCACTATGTTCCCCGGACGCTGGCCGAGGTGGAGCGAACGCACATCGAGCGGACGCTGGCCGCCCACCAGGGCAACCGGACGCACGCGGCCCGCGAACTGGGGATTTCGCGGGCGACGCTGATCAAGAAGATTCGGGAGTACGGACTCGCCCCCAGTCCGCGCGCGGGCGCGCGGGTACCCTCGACACCGGGAACGTGAGCTATGACCGAGCTGAAAGAACACGATGCGATGCGCTGCCGGTCGTGCGGCAAGGAGGAGCGCGCGTCCGAGGGATATCCGTGCGCGCGCTGCGGCACGTTCATCTGCCTGATCTGCGTCTTTCGCGGCGTGATCCACTGCATGGAGTGCCACGAGGCGCTGGAGCGCGAGGCGGCGGCGGGGGGCGGGGAAGCGGGCGGCGCCACCGCCTCGTGAGGCGGCGCCCGGAGGACGCGCCGGCCGGCGCGCCATGAGCGGCGCCGACTTCTCCGCGCTCGGCATCGCGGTGGGGCACGCGACCGACGAGGCCGGCGCGACCGGGGTGACGGTGGTGCGGGGCGTGGGCGGGGCGATGCGGGGCGCGTCGTGGATCGTGGGACGGGCCACCGGGACCCGCGAGCTGCCGGCCACGGCGCCGGACCACATCGCCGACCGCGTCGACGCGGTGCTGCTGGCCGGCGGCTCGGCGTTCGGGCTGGACGCCGCCGAAGGAGTCATGCGCTGGATGGCCGAGCGCGGGCGCGGGTTTCCGGTGGGCGGCACGGGGCAGGTCGTGCCGATCGTGCCGGCGGCGGTGATCTTCGACCTCGCGCCGTTGGGGCGGTTCGAGTCGCGCCCCACGCCGGCGATGGGATACGAGGCGTGCGAGCGCGCGGCGCCGCGTGAGATCGGCGAGGGGAGCGTGGGCGCCGGCGCCGGCGCGACGGTGGGGAAGGGGCTGGGGCCGGCGCGGTCGATGAAGGGCGGAGTGGGGTGCGGGCTGTCGTCGTCAGGCGGGGTGACGGTGGGCGCGCTGGCGGTGGTCAACGCGTTCGGCGACGTGCGCGACGCCGCCGGCCGGATCCTCGCCGGCGCCCGCGCGCCGAACGGCGCGTGGGCCGACACCGCCGCGCTGGTGGCGGCGGGCGGGTCGGCGCCGCGCTTCGACGCCCGCGGCGCGACCGCCGGACACCACACCACGATCTGCTGCCTGACGACGAACGCGGGCCTCTCCCGCCTGGAGCTGCGACAGGTGGCGGCGGCCGCCGCGGCCGCGCTCTACCGGCGGATCACCCCCGCCGGCACCAGCCTCGATGGCGACGTGATCGTGGCGCTCGGCCCCTACGACGGCGTGGCCGCGCCGCTGCTGCAGGTGGAGGCGCTGGCGGTCCTGGCGCTGGAAGACGCGATCGAGCGCGCGGTCCGGACCGCCCGGGGCCGGGACGGCATCCCGGGCCTCGCCGACGGGGGCTGACGGCCGCGTCAGGCAAGCGGCCAGTTCCGGTCAGAGCGGCGGCGAGGGGCTTGCGCCCTTCCGAGTCCGCTCCCCGAGGCTGCGTCCGTTCCCTATTCCGCCCTCAGCGCTTCCACCGGGTCCACTCGTGAGGCACGACGCGCCGGCAGCCAGGTGGCCAGCGTCGACGCCGCCAGGACCACCACCGGCACCGCGATGAACGTCCACGGATCCAGCCGGCCCACGCCGTAGAGCAGCCCGGTGAGGAGTCTCGAGCCGGCCAGCGCGCCCGCCATCCCGAGGGCGGTCCCCCACGCGGCCAGCGCCAGCCCGCCGCGGACCACCAGCCCCGCGACGCGTCCGCCGGTGGCGCCCAGCGCCACCCGGATGCCGATCTCGTGCGTCCGTTGCGAGGTGGTGTAGCTCAGCACGCCGTGGACGCCGATCAGCGCGAGCACCAGCGTCACCGCCGCGAACGCGCTCAGCACCAGCATCGCGAACCGCCGCTGCCCCACCGACTGGAGCAGCGTCTCGGGCAGGGCCTCCACGCCGTACACGGCGAGCGACGGATCCACGCCGCGGACGGCGCGGCGCACCGGCAGGGCGAGCGACAGCGGATCGCGCGTCGTGCGCACCAGCACGACGCCGGACGCGGAGGGTACCTGGGCGAGCGAGATGTAGACCGCCGAGGGAGCGGACTCGGTGAGTCCGCGGAGGCGCTCGTTCCCGACCACGCCGACGATCCGGCGGCTCACGCCCCAGAACCGGATCTCGTGGCCGATGGGATCCCCGCCCGGGAAGAAGCGCGCCGCGGCGGCATCGTTGATCACCGCCACCGGTGTGGCCGCCAGCGCGTCGGACTCCTCGATCACCCGGCCCCGGCTGAGCCTGACGCCGAGCGTCGCGAAGTACCCGGCGCTCACGATCCGCACCGAGATTTCCGGCCAGTCGCGCGCCTCCTCCTCGCGGCCGACGACGGTGAACGAGTTGGTGAATCCGGCGTCGAGCGGGTGGGCGCTGGCGATCGCGGCCGCGTCCACGCCGGGGAGCGCCCGCAGGCGCCGCAACAGCTCGCCGTTGAAGCCGTGGATCTCCGACCACGCCGGCCACTTCGAGTAGTCCTGCGGGTAGCGGCTGGCGGGGAGCTGGTACTCGGCCTTGAGCACGCCGGCCGAGCGGAACCCGGGATCGACGCGCAGCACCGACCAGAAACTCCGGACCGCCAGGCCGGCGCAGACGACGAGCATCACCGACAGCGCGAGCTCGGCGACGATCAGGCCGTCGCGGAAGCGGCGGCGGCCGCGCCCGCCCGACGCCGCCGGCCCCTCGCCACGGAGGATGCCGATCAGGTCGAGGCGCAGCGCCCGCACCGTGGGGACGAGCCCGAAGACCAGGCCGACACCTAACGAAACAGCCAGGGTGACGCCGAGCACCGGCGCGTCGATCCCCACCCGCGACACCCGCGGGATGTCGGCGGGAGCGAGCGCCAGCAGGGCGCGCAGGCCGGCGAACGCCACCACGATGCCGGCCGCTCCGCCCATCAGCGCCAGCAGCATCGACTCGACCACGAACTGGCGCGCCAGTCTGCCGATCCCCGCGCCCAGCGCCCCTCGGACCGCCACTTCCCGTACCCGCACCGCGCTCCGCGCCAGCAGCAGATTGGCGACGTTCACGCAGGCCACCAGCAGGACCAGCCCCACCGAGCCGAGCAGGAGCAGCAGCACCGGCCGCACGGGTCCGAACACCACCTGCGTCAGGCTCTCAACGTGCACACCGCGGTCGTGGTCGGCGCCGTACGCCCGCTCGAGCCCGGCGGCCAGCGAGGCCAGCTCGCGCTGCGCCGCGTCGTCGCTGGTGCCCGGCGCCAGTCGTCCCATCAGAAGAAACGGGTGGGTGTCGCGCGGGTAGCTGGACTCGCTGGCGCGCGCTGGCAGCCAGACGTCGACGTCTCCATCGCTCAGGTAGGTCGAGTGGTACGAGGCCCGCGCGTGCACTTGGTCGAGGCCGAAGTCGGCGTCGGCCGGGAGGACGCCGATCACCACGTGGGGAACATCATCCAGCCGGATGGTGCGGCCCACGATCGCGGGATCGGCGAGGTACCGTCCCCTCCAGAGCGATTCACCCAGCATCACCACGCGGAGCGCGCCCGGGCGATCTTCCTCGGCGGAGAAGGGCCGTCCCATGATGGGGCGGATGCCGACGAGGTCGAAGAAACCGTGGGTCACCTCCATCGCCGAAAGGCGTACGGACTCGTCGCCGGCACCGTCGGCACCGAGGTTGACGGCGGCGCCGGTGATGGCGTCCAGGCCGGCCAGGGAGCGGGCGGTGCGCTGGTAGTCGAGATAGTCCGGCCACGACCCGGGCTCGCGGGTGGTGCCGCTGTGCCGGTCGGTCTCCCAGAGCATCACCAGCCGGCCGGCGTCGGCGAACGGGAGCGGACGGAGCAGGACGCCGTTCACCACGCTGACGATCGCCGTGTTGGCGCCGATCCCCAGCGCCAGGGTGAGGACGGCGACCGCCGCAAAGCCGGGGCTGTGCCGGAGCTGCCGCCAGCCGTAGCGCACGTCGAAGGCGAAGTCCTGGAGCCAGCGGACGCCGCGGGCGTCGCCGACCTCGTCGCGGGTGCGGGGCACCCCGCCAAAGCGCGTCAGCGCGCGGCGCCGCGCCTCGTCAGGCGTGAAGCCCTCGCGCACCAGCTGCTCGGCCTGCATGTCGACGTGAAAGCGGAACTCCTCGTCGGCGTCGCGGGTGAGCTGCTCGAGGTGGAGCAGGGCCCGGAACCGGGCGCGCACTTCGGCGAAGAGCCTCATGGCGCCGCCGCGGCCCAGCCGAGGATCCCGTTCACGGCGCCGGACGCGCGCTCCCACAGCGCGCGCTCGACCGCCAGCTGCTTGCGGCCGGCGGCGGTGAGCTCGTAGTACCGCGCCCGCCGGTTGTTCTCGGTGGTGCGCCACTCGGAGCGGATCCACCCCTTCCGCGCCAGCCGTTCGAGGCCGGGGTAGAGCGACCCCTGGTTCACCCGGAGGACGTTGCGCGACATCTGCTCGATCCGCTGGGTGATCCCCCAGCCGTGCATCGGCTCGAGCGACAGCGTCTTCAGGACCAGCATCTCCAGCGTCCCCTGCAGCAGCTCCGTGCGGTCGTCGGGCACCCCTCCCTCCTCTCGGTGGTCTAGGGGAGGATGCGTCCGTTCCTCTCGACTGTCAAGGGGAGCGTCGCGCGCCGGGCTCGGCCAGGGTGTGCAGGTAGGTGTAGAGCTGGTGGATCTCGAGGTCGGTGAGGTTCTTGAGGCGGACCTGCGCCACCGACGTCATCCGCCGCATGGGATGCGGGACGCGGGCCTCGCCGGTCCGGAGCAGGTGGTGGAACTCCGGCTCGGTGTAGGTGCTCACGATCTTCAGGTCGGGGCTGGGCGACCAGGTGTCGACCACGCCGCCCAGCGCCTGGCCGTGGCAGGCGACGCAGACGGTGAACGCGAGGTAGCGCCCCTGCCCGATGGTGTCGTCAGGCGCCGGCGGGGGCGGCCGCACCGCGTGCTGGTCGATCGAGTCGACGGCGAACGCCACGTTCCATCGCCAGGCGTCGATGCGCCCCAGCCACCGGATCTCGGTGGGCGGGAGGGAGTCGGTGGCCGGCGGGACGCTGCGCAGCCAGGCGATGATCGCGCCCAGGTCGCGGTCGCTCAACTGGTAGAAGGCCCGCGACGGCATGCCGCGCAGCGTCGTCCCACGCGGATTCACCCCGTGACGGATCGACCGCTCGAGGTCGACCACCGAATAGCTGCGGGCGAGCCTGGCGATGTTGGGCGCCACCAGCCGGATCACCCGCGGCTGCTCCTCGAAGACCTGCCCCTGCAGCCGATCGCCGTGGCACTCCATGCACCCGCGCACCTGCGCCAGGTGCTGGCCGCGCGCGAGCTCGGCGGCATCGGTGGGGATGGCGACCTCGGTGGGCGGAATGTCATAACGGCGGTTGAGCTCCCGCCAGGAGCGCGAGTAGAGCAGGCCGACGCGCACCGCCGCGAGGCAGGCGGCCACGACAACGAGAATCACGGCCCAACGCACGACACTCTTCATCGGCTGGATCTCCGCGCCAGTGTGTTCAGGGCCAGGGCGGTCGACGACGATCGGCGCGCGCGACGGCGGATCGGATGATGCGCACCGGCAGGGCGTCCGTCACTGGCCACCCTCGAGCCGCTGGTGCCAGTTGCTGAGGAGGCGCACTTCGCGCAGCGGCGGCGCGGCCAGCCGCTGCTTGAACACGAACCGGTTGCCGCCCATCCCGACGGCGTAGTTCCGGCCCGGAAAATCGGCGACCTCGGCGATGAAGAGCAGCCGCGGCTCGCCGAACGGGTGATCCGGATTCGACGGATCGTAGCGGACGGCGTAGAAGCCCTGCAGGACCTTGCCCGGTCCCGCGCGGGCCCGCCAACGGATCGCGTCCGCCAGGATGAATTCGTGCCCCCCCGCGGCCCACCCGACCATCGAGAAGCGTGAGTCACCCGCGATGACCAGTCGGCGCCCGCGGCCATCCAGGCTGCGTGCCACGATGGCGGATGCGGTGGCATCGGCCTCCTCCGACATGAGCCACCGATCGTCCGGAGTGCCGCCCCCGACCGGTATCTGACCGAGGACACGCTCCACCGGACGCCGGTCGGTGTGTACGATGACCATTTCGCTGTCCAGCCAGGCGCGGTAGCTCGTGGTGTCGGCCATCGGTGTGACCTCCTCCGCCCCTGCCGGAAGGGCCAGGGCGCGCGGTGGGGCGCTGGTCTCCGGATTGGCGACGAACGTCACGCCGTCGCGGCTGAACACGACTCGGCGACCATCGGGAGCCCATTTCGGCCCATCGAACGATGGCCCGCTGAGCCACGGGGTGACCTTGCCCGACTCGGCGTCGATGATCTGCAGGGCCATGTCTCCCGTGACCGTCCCGACGCGGACGACAAGGCGACGGCCGTCCGGCGTCATGTCGATGGCGTTGTAGTTGGCCGGCGGCGACGGAAGGGTATCGAGCTTGCCGGTCCGGTCAGCCCGCACCAGCACCCCCTCGCTCATCACCGCACCCGGGGCCCAGGCGAGCATGCCGCCGCGGGCGAGCGTAAACTGCGCCGCTCCGCGCCCGCTCTCGACGCGTACCCCCTCCGCCACGCTCACCGACGCGCCGGTCACGAGGCCCTTCGCCGCGTCGAACGGCGCGACGAACAGCTGCCCGCCCGGCCCGACATAGACCAGGTGCCCTTTGCCGTCGAGCCGCGCCATCGTGCCGCGCAGCAGGTCCTTGCTGCTCCTGGCCTCCCAACGCAGCAGCGGCGTGTCGGCCCCGCTCCCGAGATCCATGATGTGCAGGCCGGTGCGCCCCTTGACGATGGCGCGGCGTCCGTCCGGCAGCGGCTCAGGAAAGCTGCAAATGTTGCATCGGAAGGCCCGGAGCGAATCCCCGTTGGAGCCGAGCACCAGGAGCTCCGTCGCACGCCGGCGCGACACGATCAGGTGGCCGTCCGGCATCCACGCCCCACCCCAGGCGTCGACCATGTTGGGCGACAGGGTGCGCACCTGGCCGTCGGCAAGCGACACGCGCTTGAGCGCAGAGCCGGCAAAGAAGCCGATGGCCTCGCCATCTGTGGAGAAGAAGGGTGCGATGCCACCCTCGGTACCCTCGAGAGTCCGCACGGCGAAGTCGGACATCCGGCGGACGAAGAGCTGCGTACGGTCTCCGCGCCGAGCGGCGAACACCAGTTGGGACCCGTCCGGCGACAGCGCGATCGTCGGCAATCCCTCAGTGTTGTTGGAGATCGGGTCGAGAGCCAGCGAATCCGGCAGGACGACGCTGGTGCTCCAGGGCGCACCGGCTGCCGGCGGGCGCACGAGGGCCCAGACGGCGACGGCCGTCGCCGCGACGGCAATGAGCGCCCCGGCGAGCAGCGCGGCGCGCGACGCCGATGCCCGGGCAGCGAACGGACGGGTCTGAGACCGGCCCGTACCAGCCGCCGCGAACGATGGATTGGCGAGCGCCTCCGCGAATTTCGCCGCGCTGGCAAACCGGTCCGCCGGGAGCTTCTCGAGCGCCTTGGCCACCGCCGCGGCGACATTTGGCGGCACCGACTTGCGCAGCTCGGTGACCGGGCGGGCCGTGTCGGTCACGATCTTCATGATGATCTGCTGCGCCGAGGCGCCGGTGTGCGGCGGGTTCCCGGTGAGCATCTCGTACAGCACGCTGCCCAGTGAGTAGACGTCCGACCGCGTCGTGATCTCCTTCTCGGCGGTCGCCTGCTCGGGGCTCATGTAGTGCGGTGTACCTAACGACAATCCAGTCTCGGTCATGCGCCCGCCGGCCGCCGCGCTCAGCGCCAGCGCGATGCCGAAGTCGGCCACCATCGGCCGTCCGTCGTGGAGCAGGATGTTTTCGGGCTTGATGTCGCGGTGGATCACCCCATGGCGGTGCGCGTAGTCGAGCGCATCGGCTACGTCCGTTGTTATGCGTACCGCCTCGTCGATGCCGAGCTGCGTCTCGCGGCTGAGTTTGTCGCGGAGCGTCTCGCCCTCGATGTAGGGCATGACGTAGAAAAGGAAGCTGTCGGCGGTGCCGGAGTCGAACAGCGGCAGGATGTGCGGATGCTGGAGCGCGGCGGTGGTCTTGATCTCAACGACGAACCGGTCTGCGCCCAACACCGCAGCCAGCTCGGGGCGCAGCACCTTGAGCGCGACCCTGCGGTCGTGCTTGAGGTCCTGGGCGAGATAGACCGTCGCCATCCCGCCCTGGCCCAGCTCGCGCTCGATGCGGTAGCGGTCGGCGAGGGCGGCAACGAGGCGGATGGGGGCGGCGGTCACGGGGCGTGAAGTTACCGTCGCCGGACGGGGAACGCGAGGCGGCGCGACCCGCGAAAAGCGCCGCTCAGGGTGCTGCTGTCGGCGGCCTGCCTACGGCGCGGCGGTCAGCTCGAACGTGGCGGGAGGGCTCGTGCCTACGACCCCGACCACGGCACGAAGCGCAGCGGCGACCGCATAGGGGCCTGGCGGTCGCGGTGCGAAGCTGCCACTGCCGACGTAGTAACGAGGTTGCCACGCCGTCGTGAGCACCAGTGAATCGCCTGGCGCGAGTCGAACCAGATGCCGACCCGGCTCGGGAGCGCAGCCTATCGCTCCCTCACCATTCAGTGGCCCGGCCGAGTCTGAGACGACCGGCTCGAGGCCCGAGCCGCAATCCGCGGAATACCTGACAGGCACGGCGAGCGGATTCCGGGCGACCAGCCGCATGTGCAGCACCTGGGCGGTGGTGATCGTCCGTTCCTGGAGCTCCACCGAGAGCTGGAGCTGCTCCGGGCCCGCGAACAGTGAGTCCCCGAACGGCGGACCTGAGCTGTCGAGGCACGCGCTGAGCAGGCTGACCAGTACAATGCAGATGGCAGTGCGACGCATCCTCCCTCCCACCACGGCGCCCTGTCCACGGTATGCTGCCGTGCTCTGCTCGTCAAGCATTACGTTGCCGTCCCCGCGCGCTGTCTACACCTCCGATCCGGCGTGGCGGATACACCGCCACCGGCGATCCCTCGGCGACCAGGGCAGAGCTCGGCGCGCCCGTCAGCGCGCCAACGAACTGTGGACCGTAGAGGCCAGCTACGTCTGCGTCCAGCGCGGCGTCGCCGGCGGACCAGACCCGCCAGCGCGGATGCCGCACCTCGTACTCGACCGTGGCGCCGTCGCGCTGGCGCGTGTAGCCCCAGTGATGCTCGGTGATGAAGGCCGCCTCGCTCTCCGGCGCCGGCGTGGCGGGCGCGCCGCGCGCGGTGGCCGCGAGCGATTGCCACCGTCCGTGGCTGCGCCAGGCATATGAGACGCGGCCCGGGGACTCCACCAGGCCTGGCGGCGTGATGCTGCGCATTGGCATGGCCCGGTACGGCTCGTTGTAGGCGAGGCGCGCAACGAGGGCGATCGCTGTCCGCGGGACGAGCTCGCGCACAAAAGACACGCCATGCCGGACGTCGTCCGCGGCCACGTCGCGCCGGACGTAGAAGCGCAGGTTGACCTCGTCGAAATTGCGGTGGAAGGGGATCGCCAAGCCGGCCACCCGCGTGTCGAGGAAGCGGAAGCCGACCACGCTCGCGAGTGCGCGCCCGTGCCAGAGGTCGAGGGTGGTGCCGGCGGGCGCCAGCGGCCGCAGGACATCCGGGTCGACCTCGTAGTTGAGCATAACGAGGTAGCGCCAGGTGGCCGACAGGAACGGGCGGCGCGCGGGGGGCGGCGCCGGCCCGGGGCCGCTCACCGCCCCGCGTCTCCGCCCGCGGGATGGATGTGACACGCCGCCGAGATCCGCATCCGGCGATCGGCGAACGCTCGATAGGCACGATCGAGGAGCCAGCGGATGCCGGGCGTCACCGCCAGCAGCCAGGCCGGATACGCCCACCACACGCGGCGGAGCACATAGCGGTAGACGTCGGCGCCGGCGACCTGCCCTCCATCGCGCAGCAGGATCCGAATGTCGGCCAGGCGGAGTTCGGGTGTGAGCGCGAGCCGCTCTCCCACCCAGTCCGCCTGCAGCGGCGCGACGCCCAAGCCGACCTTCGCGAGCGTCGGCGCCCAGAACGGCACCCAGCGCCCACAGACGCCGCAGGCCGCGTCGTACAGCACCCAACCAGCCGGATCCACGACGTCGGCACTCACGCGACCATCCTCCTCCGTTCCTGGGCGAGGGGAAGGGGACCCGACGTCCCACTCGGGGAGAGTGGCGGGATCTGCCCTCCCATCGCTGTCCTCCCTCCCTTCGCTGACCTCCCTCCCTCCTCCCTCCCTTCGCCGTCCTCCCTCCCTCCTCCCTCCCTTCCTCCCTCCCTCCCTTCCTCCCTCAGCTCACCAACCCTTCCGCCGGCATCGGCACCGCCCGCCTCACGTGCAGCCGCACCTCACCCTTCGCCTCACCATCGAGCATGATGCTCATCGTGTAGCTCCCCACCGTGTCCACCGGCAGGTCGAGCGCCGCGATCAGCGGCAGATCCATCTCGGTGACTCCCACCGGCGGCGACGCGACGTTCAGCTCACCGGTGGAATTCCAGAGCTCGTGCCCCTCGGGATTCAGCCAGCGCATGGTGACGCTGTGCGAGCCGACGTCGGTGCGGGTTCCCTTCAGCCGCACCACGAGGTTGGCCCGCGGGTGCACCGCCGGCAACGTTCCCACCTGGACGGCGTCGAACACACCGAGGATGTTGAGCTTCCCTTCCTGGGAGAGATTCGCGGCGTCGGCGAACAGAGCGAAGGAGATGTTCATGATTCAGTGTTCAGGGTCAGGGTCAGGGTCGGTGATCAGTGGTCCGGGTGAGGGAGGCTGGGTGGCCTGACAACTGGCCCTGACCCTGACCCTGACCCTGACTATCTAACACCCCGCTCGGCTCCGCCGCTAACTTTCCGGCATGGAATCCGTTGTTCCCCCTCCCGAGGAGGCCGCCGCCCCGGTCGAAGTGGCGGCGGACGCCCACCCGCCGCATCCCGCGTTC
The DNA here is from genome assembly GCA_041483735.1 of Gemmatimonadaceae bacterium. Lineage (GTDB taxonomy): Bacteria > Gemmatimonadota > Gemmatimonadetes > Gemmatimonadales > Gemmatimonadaceae > JBGPGH01. The sequence goes on from JBGPGH010000006.1 coordinate 97,416, forward strand.
TCCCTCACCGACGTGCTCCTGTTCTGCATGGCGGTCATCTGGGGGATCAACTTCTCGATCGTGAAGTCGGGAACCGCTGTCATGGCGCCGCTGGCGTTCAACGCCACCCGCGTGTCGCTGGCCGCCGGCACCCTGCTGATCATCGCCCGCCTCTCGGGGCGCCCATGGCCCGTGCGGCGCGATACCGTCCATCTCCTTCTGCTGGGCGCGCTGGGGAACGGCGTCTACCAGGTCTTCTTCATCGAAGGGGTGTCGCGCACCCGCGCCGGCGATGCCGCGCTGGTGGTGGCCGCGACGCCGGCGATCGTCGCCCTGATCGGCCGGGCGCGCGGCATCGAGCGCATTTCGTCGAAGGGCTTCCTGGGCATCGCCATCTCGCTGGCCGGTATCGCCTGCGTGGTGATGGGGAGCGCGCGAGCCGCCGCCGGATCGGCGTCGCTGCGCGGCGACCTGCTGATCCTCTGCGGCTCGCTCGCCTGGTCGCTCTACTCGGTGCTGGTCAAGCCGCTCACCCACCGGGCGAGCGTCCTGACCGTCTCGGCGATCACGATGCTCGGCGGGTCGGTCACCCTGATGATCGTCGGCATTCCCGATCTCGCTGCGACGCACTGGACCGGTCTCCCGCCGGCCGCGTTCGGCGCGCTCGCCTACGGCTCGTTCGGGGCGCTGGTGCTGGCCCAGATCTTCTGGTCGCGCGGCGTGCGCATGCTGGGGCCGACCCGGACGTCGATGTACTCCAACCTGCAGCCGGTGGTGGCGCTCGTCTTCGCGTGGCTCATCCTGTCGGAGTCGCCGACGATGTGGCAGAGCGTGGGGGCGGTGGGCGTGATGGCGGGCATCTTCCTGACCCGCGCGTGAGACTCGTCCTCTTCGACGTCGATGGTACGCTCCTCTGGACCGACGGAGCGGGACGCCGGGCGATCACCACCGCGCTCACCGAGGTCTTCGGGAGCACGATGCCGACGGGGTACCATCTCGACGGCAAGACCGATCCCCAGATCGTCCGCGACCTGATGCGGCTGGCGGGGCACGCCGACGACTACATCTCGTCGCGGATGACGCGCGTCCTGGACCGGTACCTGGACTGCCTGACGACGGAGCTGGCGAACCCCGCGCACGAGGCGCGGGCTCTCGCCGGAGTCCCCGAGCTGCTCGACGCATTGGCGGGCCGCGATGACGTCATGACCGGCCTGCTCACGGGGAACGTGGCGCGCGGCGCCGACGCCAAGCTGCGGCGGGTGGGGATCGACCCGGGGCGCTTCGTGGTGGGCGCGTTCGGGTCGGACCACGAGGATCGGCCCGAGCTGCCGGCGATCGCCAGGCGCCGCGCCAGCGAGCGGCTGGGGGTGGACATTGCCGGCGCGGACGTCATCGTCATCGGCGACACGCCGGCCGACCTCACCTGCGGCCGGGGGATCGGCGCCCGAGCGATCGGGGTGGCCACCGGCCGGTACACGGTGGAGCAGCTGCGCGGGCACGAGCCGGCGGCGGTGTTCGCGACGCTGTCGGATACGGAGCACGTGATGCGGGAGATCGTGAAATGAAGAATGAGGAACGAGGAATGAGGAGACGGGCGGTCCGGCGGCGTACATTGTGCGGCCCCCGCGAGGCGCGGTTGCTCCTCTCCTCGTTCCTCGTTCCTCGTTCGGCCTTGCTCCATGACTGAATTCGAACTGAAGTCGATCGTCCACGACCTGCCGGCGGCGCGGGCGGCGGTGGAGCGCGCCGGCGGGCGGCTGGTGTTCGAGGGCCTGCTCGCCGACCGGCGGCTCGATTTCGCCGACCGCTCGCTGCGCGCCCGCGACGAGGTGCTCCGCCTGCGGACGTACCAGGCCTTTCCGGCCGGCGGCGGGACGGGGCCGGCGGCGTCGCTCGACTGGAAGGGGCCCTCGGCCACGGCCGGCCCGTACAAGGCCCGCGAGGAGCTGACCGCCGCCGTCGCCGATGCGGATGCGTTAGGCACAATCCTCGCGCGCGTCGGCCTGTCGGTGATCCAGGAGATCGACCGCGAGATCGCCCAGTACGAGCTGGCCGGCGCGGTGGTGCGCTTCGAGCGCTACCCGCGCCTGGACGACCTCGTCGAAGTCGAAGGCGAACCGGAGGCGATCGAACGCGCCATCGGCGCCAGCGGCCTCCCCCGCACCGGCTTCACCGCCGAGCGCCTGCTGGCGTTCGTCAGGCGGTACGAGGAGCGCACCGGGACCCGCGCGGCGATCAGCGATCGCGAGCTGGCCGCCGGCGGCCGGCCACCGGACAACGTGTTCGGTGGCTGACAGACCAGCGGGACCGGCCGAGCCGGCGGGCGCGGAGGCCGATCGGGCTCCGGCTCCGGTCGCGCCGCCGATCGCGCCGGTCACGGTGTGGGGAATCGCGCGCGGCGCCGAGTTCGCCGGCCCGGGCGCGCTCTCGCTCGCCGACGACGGTATCGTCGTCAGGCTCGATGGCGGCGGCGACCGGATCGTGGCGTGGGAGCGCGTCGACGGGCTCCGCGGCGGCGCCGGCCAGCTGGCGCTCTACCTGAACGGCGGCGACGTGATCGAGATCGGCGGCTCGCCCCGCCTGGCGGCTGCCGGCCGCGAGATCGCCGCCCGGATCTGCGCCCTGCCCGAGCAGACGCTCACCCTGCGCGCCCTCGGCTCGCGCCGCGGCCGGCCCGGCGCCGAGCACGACCGCTTCTTCGCGCCGCTGCTGACGGCCCGGAAGAAAGCCGGCCGCGCCGCCGACGCGGCCGCCCAGCTCGCCGCGTTCGACGCGCCGGCGCTGTCGGCGTCGTTCACCGGCCTGGTGCGCCAGCTGGCGGCGGCGTTGCACCCGGCCTCGCCGCCGGATCGCCGGGCCGTGGAAGCCGAGCTGTTCGAGCACGCGGCGCCGCTGTTCGGGCGGCTGGACGCGCTGCACGCGGCCGCCGAAGTGGTGCGCGCCGCGCCTGACGACGCGCGCTTCGTGCGGTGGCGCGAGTGGGCGGTGGCGGTGCGCGCCGTGTTCGCCGAGGCCGACCGGAGCTGGCTGGCGGTGATCCCGGCGCTGGGGGATGAGGGCGCAGCGAGGGAGGAAGAAGGGGAGGGGGCGGCGCCGCCTTCGGCGGCGCCGCCGCGCAGCGCCTGGCGGCGGCTCCTCCGGCTGGGGGGGATCGCGATCGTCGCGGCCGCGGCCGGCGCCTCACCACTCCACGCCCAGCACGGCGTGCTGCGCGTCACCGGCGCCCGCGCCGACTCGCTCCTGGCGTGGGGCTTCGACGTGGTCGAGATCCGGAAGGGTGACGTGCTGGTGGTGGCCGATAGCGCGGAGGAGCGCGCCCTGCGTGATCGCGGCTACGGCGTCGCCGACATGCCGACGCCCGCCACCCGCCGCCGGCGCGCGCCGGCGCTGCTGACCCCCACGGTCGTCTACCGCGACTGGGACGATCCGGCGCGCGGGATCGAGTTTTTCCTCGACTCGCTGGCCGCCGCCAACCCGAACGTCCACCTCGACACCCTCGGCCTGTCGTACGAAGGGCGGCGGATCGTGGCGGCCAAGATCGGGCCGGCCGGCGACAGTCCCACCCGGCCTAACGTCCTGTTCATGGCCACCTACCACGCCCGCGAGTGGGCGGCCACCGAGATGGCGCTCCGCCTCATCCGCTACCTGGCGCAGAACCCCGCCCCCGATGCGCGCGTCGACTCGCTCGTCAAAGGGCGCGACATCTGGATCGTGCCCGTCGCCAACCCGGACGGCTACGAGTTCACCTTCACCACCGACCGCCTCTGGCGGAAGAACCGGCGCCCCATCACGCTCCCCGCCGTGGGCGTGGACCTGAACCGGAATCACGCGGCCGACTGGGGGTTCGACAACTCCGGGTCGTCGCCTGACGCGAACTCGGACATCTACCGCGGCCCATCGCCGGCGTCGGAGCCCGAGACGCAGGCGATCCAGGCGTTCCACGCCAACCACCCGCCAGTGGTGTCGGTGAGCTATCACACCTACACCGGACTGCTGCTCTATCCGCCCGGTTATGACTATGGGCTGCTCCCCGGCGACCTGGGTGTCTACCGCGCGCTGGCCGGCACCGATGAGCGCCCCGCCGTGGTGGACCGCCTGCCCAATCCCGAGCGCGACCACTACCACCCGGCCGCGAGCTGGAACCTGTACACCACCAACGGCGAGTACAACGACTGGGCGTCGCAGAACTACGGGGCCATTTCGTTCACCCCCGAGCTCACCAGTGGCTACGAGGCCGGCATCTACTACGGCTTCGAGTTTCCCGACGACGAGTCGCGCCTGGCGACGGTCTTCCAGGACAACCTCCCGTTCGCGCTGAGCGCGCTCGAGGCCGCCGGCGACCCGGCGGGTTACCGGTCGCCGGTGACGGGATTCCGCAACGAATCGCTGGTGCTGGAGAGCATCGGACCGCGGATCCGCGCGCGCGTGCCGGCGATCGCGGCCGCGGGCACGGAAATCCGCGCGCCCGGTACGTTGCTCAGCGCGATCGACCCGGTTGGCGGTGGACGCTACTCCCGGCGGGTCGTCTCCGAGCCGGTGACGCGCCCCGGACTGGTGACGCTCTTCTCCGGCGGCGCGACGGCGGTCTTCTCGGTGCTCACCGCCAACGGCGCCGAGCCGGCCGACACGGGGTGGGTGGCCTCGGGGGCGGTCTCCGACACCGGCGGCATGGTGGGGCAGCGCCAGTGGCGGCTGCCGGACGGCGGGGTGCTGCGGTCGTCGATCGTCCACGTCCCCGACCAGTCGGACACGGTATCGCTCCTCTACTGGACGCGATACGACGGCAACGGATTCTCGCTGGCGCCGCACGGCGTGATTCGCGTCTCGCGCGACAGCGGGCTCACCTGGCAGCCGGAGGCGAGCGTGGCCGGCTTCGCGCCCGCCTGGTACACGGAGGGCGCCGAGATCACCGGCGTGGCCGGGAAGTGGGTCGGGGTGGAGTTCCAGCCCACCGGCGGGCTGGTCTGGTGGCTCGACGAGGTGGCGCTGGTGGCGCACACCGGGACGTCGGCGCCGCCGGTGCCGGTGCTCGCGGCGCTGGCGCCGTCGGAGAACCCGGTGCGCTCCGGGCTGGTCTGGTTCACCTGGCCGTTCCCCTCGTCAGGCGATCTCACGGTGTTCGACTTCGCCGGCCGCGAGGTGTGGCGGGTGCCGGTGCTGGCCGGCAGCACCGACGTGGCGTGGAACGTGGTGGCCAGCAGGGTGGCCAACGGCGCCTACCTGGTGGTGGCGCGCTCGCAGGGGCGGACGGAGCGGCGGCGGCTCTTCATCGCGCGGCGGTGACCGTGGTCGTCGGCATCGGCATGGACCTGATCGACATCGAGCGGGTGGAGCGGCTGCTCCACTGGAAGGCGGAGCGCGCGCTCCGCAAGCTGTTCACCGACGGCGAAGTGGCCTACGCGTCAGGCAAGGCGCAACCCGCCCGCCACTACGCCGCCCGGCTGGCGGCCAAGGAAGCGACCTTCAAGGCGCTGGCCGGGAACGACCTCGCGCGCACGGTGGGGTGGCGCGACATCGAGGTCGTGATCGAGGAGGATGGACGGCCCACCCTCCGCCTGCTGGGGCGCGCCCGCGAGCGCGCCGCCCAGCTCGGCGTCACCCGCGTGGTGGTGTCGCTCACCCACGCCGAATCGATCGCCGGGGCGATGGTCCTGCTCGAGCGGGACTGAGCGGGGCTGGCGCCCGCCCTCCGGGTGCCTATCTTCTCCCGGGTGACCGGACCGCCTCCGCCATAACGGGGGAGGCAGGGGCGACCGCCGGCCCGCGGCGCGGGGGAGGGCACCATGAAGCTGCTGATACTCGTCCACGGCATGGGGATCAACCCGCCGGGCTGGTCGGCGTCCGTGAAGAAGAAGCTGGACGAGGTGGCCGGCCAGTACGCGGCCTTCGCCGGCGGGAACGACTTCTCCCGGCAGGTGAGCCTCGCCGAGGTGAGCTACGACGGCATCTTCGCGCGCGAGCTCCAGGGGTGGGACCTCACCGCCGACACGCTCGCCAGGTACGCCAAGGCGAAGAAGACCGACATCGGCGACCTGACCGCGTGGATGAACGGCGCCGCCGACCAGGAGAAGAACTTCTTCTGGTCGCACTGCGTCGACGTGATGTTCTACCACTTCTTCAAGAGCATCCGGACGGCGGTCCGCGTGAACGTCATGAAGCAGATCGCCGAGGCGGTGAACGCGGCCCGCGCCCAGGGGCCGGTGGACGTCTCGGTGCTGGCGCACAGCCTGGGGACCTCGGTCGCCCACGATGCGCTGGCGATCCTCGGCGCCACCGCGCTCAACCAGAGCCAGGCATTCCTGGCCGGCAAGTTCCAGTTCGAGAACATCTTCATGGTGGCCAACGTCAGCCGCTGCCTGGAGACCACCGAGCTCACCGGCACCAGCTGCGTCTTTCCCGGGTCGATGACGCGCAAAGCGTACTGCAGCCGGTACTACAACTTCAAGCACATCCTCGACCCGATTCTCGTCGTGCGGCCCTGGAAAGACGCCAACTGGGGCACCGGCTACACCGACATCGCCGACCTGGACCACGTGCGCGACATCAACGTCCACGGCTTCGAGCACTACCTGGACAGCCCGCGCGTCCACATCCCGATCATTAAGGGACTGCTCGGCCCCGTGATCCCCGATGACGAGGCGGGACGCGTGACCCGGCACTATCCGTCGTTGGGCGGGCCCGGCTGCCCCGGCGAGGTGGCCAAGCTGCGCGATTTCTGCCGACGGACCATTGGGCTGATCGGTGGCGAGACCGATCCCGCGAACGTGATCAAGGCCGGGGCCCAGTTCCTGGCCCAGGTGAAGGAGTTGCAGGATGCCTGCGGACACCTGTAAGGCGGGCGTCGTGAGGCGCGGCCGCGTGCTCCCCGGCGGCCTGCTCGGCGCGAGGCTGATCGGCGCGGCCTGGCTGGCGCTCGCGCCGGCGATCGCGCGCGCGCAGAACCCGCTGGCCCGCGAGTGCGAGCGTGACACGGTCGTCAGGCTCGGCGCGGCCGCCGCCGGCGTCACGCCCCTGTCGCTGCCGGCGTCGCGCATCGACCGGGCCCGCGACCTGATGGAGCGCGACGGCTGGATCGCGATCGTCGACTCGGTGGCGGCCGACTTCCGGGCTTCGCGCGCCGCCATTCCCGCGCCGGCTCGTGAGGCATTCGGCCGGTCGCTCGACACCCTCCGCGCGACGCTGGTCAGGGTCCGCGCGACCACCGGCTTCAGGGTCGACCGGCGGACCGTGGCCCTGGTGTCGCCGGCGATGTTCAAACCCGAGCGCCCCGATCCCGACAAGTGGGCGTACGTCCTCTTCCGCGACACGCCACAGCAGATCGCGATCGACTCGACGATGCCGCGTGAGGCGCGCCGCGACCTCTGCTGGGCGGCGATCACCCTCGATCGCGTCCTGGCGGCCTACGCCGACCCCGCCTTCCAGGTGGCGGTGGACACGTTGCGGCTGCTCGACGCTCAGTGGACGAACTTCCTGGCGCGCGGCTACTCGCAGCTGCCGTGGGAGCTGCTCGCCAATGACCGGCTCTTCGTCCACGCCCGCGACCTGGCTCCGCCGCGATGGCAGCTCGTCTTCATGCACCCCTCGGTGGCGGTGGAGGTCGAGGGGTCGGTCTGGAAAGAGCTGCGCCGGCGCGAGGTGGCCTCGCTCGAGCCGGTGGGCCTCCTCTGGTACACGCGCCAGCGCAGCTTCTACATCGGCGTCTCGGCGTTCGCGTCCCTCCCGTCAAACGACAACGCCGGGATCGGACCGGGGCTCCACCTGGGGAAGCACGCGCTGCTGGCATACGTGTTCCGGGCGCGCGATGCCGCCGGCGTCAGCCACAACTCGACCGTCGCGTCGCTCGACCTGTATGGGCTGCTGACGCGCGTCCCCGACACCCTCGAGCGGCTGCGCGATGTGGCGACGCAGAAGGCGGGGGAGAAGTTCGATGTCGGGGGTATCCTGGAGAAGATCAAGTTGCTGAGATAGGTCTGCTCCGGCTGGCATCGCGCAGCGCCTTGCTCGCCAGGCCGGCATCGTGGGTGCGCCACCCGCGGGGCTGGCAACGAGCCTGCGCCGAGTTCTACGGCTGGAGACGCGGATTATCGCGGATTGGTGGTGCCGCGGATCTCGCGGATTTGTCTCGTGCGCCGGGGACGGGCTTGTCCGCGGCGCCTCTTTTCTTTGGGACCTGCGCGAGGCCCTCTCCTGCCCGTGCCCGCTGACCGCTGACCGCTGACCGCTGATCCTGGCCCTGACCCTGACCCCGATCTCCGATTAGTTTTCTCGGCAATGCATCTGAGAAGCGTTCTCATCCGACGGGCGGCTGCCCTCTCCATCATTACTATTGCCGCCGTCATGGCCCGGCCGGCCGTGGCCCAGGAGCATCCGGCCCGCCGGCTCTCCTCCATCGTCGGCGTCGTCGTCGACGAATACGGGAAAGCGGTCGATGCCCGCGGCCGGCTGATCTCGGCGCAGGAGTTCCAGGAGGCGATCGACTTCCTGGCCGACGCGCGGGCGGTGGCCGAGCGCCTCTCGGGCCCTCGCGCCGACGCCACCCGCATGGCCCTCGACTCGCTGATCGGCGCGGTGCGGGCCATGCGGCCCCCCGCCGAGCTCGCCGAGCTGCGCGCGCGCTTCATGGCCGCGGTGGGCACCGAGGGGGCACTCGAGCTGCCGCCGCAAGGGACGCTCGACGTGGCGCGCGGCGCCGCGACCTACGCCAGGCAGTGCGCGTCGTGCCACGGCGAGACCGGGCTGGGAGACGGACCGGCGGCGGCGAAGATGAACCCCGCGCCTCCCGCGATCGGCCGCGACGACATCATGCGTGAGGTCTCGCCGGCGACGATGTACCGCATCATCTCGGTGGGCGTCCCGTCGACGCCGATGATCGGGTGGTCCGCCACCCTCTCGCCCGCCGAGCGGTGGAACGTCATCGCCTACATCGACTCCCGCCGCGCCGCGCCCGCGCAGGTGATGCAGGGCGAAGGGCTGTTCGTGCAACGCTGCGCCTCGTGCCACGGCGCTTCCGGTGTGTCGGACGGGGTGCTCGCTCAGTCGCTGTCGCGCCTCCCGCCCGAGGTCGGCTCGATCGCCTGGCAGGCGGAGCGGACCGACGCCCAGATCGCGGGCGTGGTGCGGTCGGGGATGCCGGGCACGGCGATGCCGCCGTCGCGGGACCTGACCGACGCCGAAGTCGCGAGCATCGTCGCCTACGTGCGCACGCTCGCCAGCCGGCCGGCGGCGCGCGACGACGTGGTGGTGGCCGCGGGTGGCGCCGCCGCCTCCGACGGATCGCCGGAAGCCGCATCGCGGCGCTCGCTGGCGCTGCTCGACCGGGCGCTGACCTCGGCGCGGGCCGGCAAGACGTCGGACGCGGGCGACCAGGCGTTCGATGCCTATCTCCAGTTCGAGCCGCTGGAGACGCCGTCGCGGGCGAAGAACCCGGGGCTGGTGGCGTCGATGGAGCGCCACTTCGCCGACTTCAAAGGGGCGGTGCGGGAAGGAGACCTGACCGCCGCCGAGGATGCGCGGAACGCGATCGAGGCCGGCCTGCCGGCGATCGTGGCGCTGATGCAGCGGACGTCCGGCTTCTGGGGCGCGTTCCTGCAGAGCTTCCTGATCATCCTGCGCGAGGGGTTCGAGGCGATCCTGGTGATCGGGGCGGTGGTGGCGTTCCTGCTCAAGACCGGGCATCGCGAGCGGCTGCGGTCGATCTGGATCGGGGCGGCGCTGGGGCTGGCGGCCAGCGGGGTGACGGCGGTGGTGCTGGCGACGGTGCTGGCGGCGATGCCGGCCAGCCGGGAGATACTGGAAGGGGTGACGATGCTGGTGGCGGTCGCCGTCCTCTTCTCGGTGAGCTACTGGCTGATCTCGAAGGTGGAGGCGGCTCGCTGGCAGCAGTTCATCAAGGACAAGGTGAACGACGCGCTGGAGCGCGGGGGCGGGACGGCGCTGGCGTTCGTGGCGTTCCTGGCGGTGTACCGCGAGGGGGCCGAGACGGCGCTCTTCTACCAGGCGCTGTTCGCAGAGGGGTCGGGACTGGGGGCGCCGCTTTCGTTAGGTATCGTGGTCGGGTTCGCGGCGCTGAGCGTGGTCTTCACCCTGTTCTACAAGTACGGGGTGCGGATTCCGCTCCGGCCGTTCTTCGCGGTGACCAGCGCGCTGCTCTACTACCTGGCGCTGGTCTTCATCGGCAAGGGCGTCCGCGAGCTGCAGGAGGGAAACCTGGTGCCGATCACCAAGCTCCCGGGCTTCCCCAACTGGCCGGCGATCGGGCTCTACTCCAGCGTCGAGACGGTGCTGGCGCAGCTGGTATTGCTGGGGCTGTTCATCTTCGCGCTGGCGCGGACCTTCTGGCCGCGGCGGGCGGTGGCCCTGCCCACCGTCCCGACGCCTGTGTCGGCCCCAGCCGGCAACGGCACCGGCCCGCTGGAAGCGCGCCTTATCGCGCTGCAGGAGCGTGTCGAGAGCCTGGAGAAGCGGTCGGAGCGGGAGGGGGTTCGATAGGCCGTGCTGAATGCTGAGTAGCACGTACTGAGTACTGAGTACTGAGTATCGGGAAGCGGCGAGGGTGAGCCTTGCCCGCATCCGGCACGGAGCACTACCTACTGAGTACCACGTACTGCGTATCGGGAAGCGGCGAGGGTGAGCCTTGCCTCCCACGGAAACAACTCGGCAGGACGGGGCGCTGGTACTCCATCCCCGCTGCGCTGTATAGCGATACTCAGTACTTAGTACTCAGTACTCAGTATTGCTCGTCAGGCACGGGCCGTGCCCACCGCATAGATCCCCGGCGCCCGCTCCGTCACCTTGCTCCGCGCGACCATCCACGCCGCGCCCGCCAGCGCGAATGCCACCGCGATCGCCTGCGCCAGTGTGAACGGCCCCAGCAGCCGGTCGTCCTTGGCGCGGAAGAACTCGATCACGAACCGCTCGAGTCCCGCCAGCACGCAGTACAACCCGAACAGCCACCCCTCGGCGTGGCGATGTCCGCGCATCCGCCAGAGGAGCAGGAACATGCCGAAGCCCAGCGCCACCTCGAAGAGCTGCGTCGGGTAGACCGAGAGCACCGTGGTGGGCGACGTCCCGGCCGGAATCGGGGTGTGGAAGAGCGCGGCCATGTTCGCGGCCGTCGAGGCCGGCGCCCCCTCGGGGAAGGCCACCGCCCAGCGCGACACCCACGGCGCGCCGTAGTCATCCCCCACCGCCCAGCAGCCGGTGCGCCCCACCGCGTAGGCGGCCGCGATGCAGATCCCGCCCACGTCGCTGATCCGCGTGAAGCTGAGCTTCTTCCAGCGGATCGTCGCCGCCACGGCGAGAATGCCGCCCACCAGCCCGCCCCAGAAGACGAAGCCGGCGCGGCTGAAGAGGTCGCTCCAGCTCCGGGTGATCACCGCCGCGTAGTAGATCTTGGCCCCCAGCAGCCCGCCGATCACCGCCGCGAAGATCAGGTCGCCGATGGGATCGGGGTTGTGGCCGCGGCGCGCCAGCTCGCGCTGCGCGATGTACTGCGAGATCACGAACGCCAGCAGCACGGCCACCCCGAACCCCGTGAACGTGAGGGGGCCCAGCCGGTAGGCGAACGGGTGGTGCACGATCGGCATGATGGCGGTCTGGAAGATCATCGGTGGATCCGCCGTCAGGCGGCCAGGAGCCCGGGGATGGGGAGAGTGGCGTACGCGTTGAGGTCCAGTCCGGCGCGCTCGCCCCGCTCAAAGTGGTGGAAGCCGGCGCGCGCGATCATGGCGGCGTTGTCGGTCGCCAGCCGCGGCGAGGGAGTGTACACCGTGGCGCCCATTTCGGACAGGCGCACCCGCATCGCCGCCGCCAGCGTCCTGTTACACGCCACCCCGCCCCCCAGCACCACCCGCGTGCGTCCCATCGCCGCCGCCGCCCGCGCCGTCTTCTCCACCAGCGTCTCCACCAGCGCGTCCTGGAATCCGCGCGCGATGTGGGCGCGCTCGTCGCCGATCGCGTCGCCGGCGCGCTTCACCGCGTTGAGCACCGCCGTCTTGAGTCCGCTGAACGAGACGTCGTAGTAGTCAGGGTCGCCGGGCGCCTGGTCGCGGCGCAGCATCGGGCGCGCGAAGCGGTGGCGCGCCGGATCGCCGCCCCTGGCGAGCTCCTCCAGCGGGCGCCCGCCGGGGTAGGGAAGGCCGAGCACTTTGGCCACCTTGTCGAACGCTTCGCCGGCGGCGTCGTCGCGGGTGGAGCCGAGCAGGCGGTAGCGTCCCCACGCCTCGACGTCCACCAGCAGCGTGTGCCCGCCGGAGACGAGCAGGGCGGTGAAGGGCGGCACCGCCCCGGGGTGCTCCAGCGCCGACGCGAACAGGTGCCCCTCCATGTGATGCACGCCCAGGCAGGGGATGCCGCGCGCGAACGCCAGCGCCTTGCCGTAGCTCACGCCCACCAGCAGCGCCCCCACCAGCCCGGGCGCGTAGGTGACCGCGATCGCGTCGATCTGCTTGAGCCCAACACCGGCGTCGCTTAGCGCGCGCCGGACCACCGGGACGAGACTCGTCAGGTGCGCTCGTGAGGCGAGCTCCGGCACCACCCCGCCGAACACCCGGTGCACGTCCTGCGACAGGATCACCAGCGACTTCTGCCGGACGTCATCGCCGGCGCCCTCGAGCACCGCCGCCGACGTCTCGTCGCACGACGTCTCGATGCCGAGGATCACCGTCACCTCGCGCTCCCGTCGGCGCGCTCGCCGAGCAGCTCGGTGATCAGGGCGCGGTTCACCGGGTCGTTCCAGTCGGCGGCGCCGATCATCCTGCGGCGGATCACTCCGTCGCGCCCGATGATGAAGGTCTCGGGGACGCCGTTGGCCTGGTAGGCGTCGCGGATGGCGCCGGTGGTGTCGTAGACGATCTCGAAGGTCAGCCCCAGCTCCTTCCGGAAGGCGAGAATCCGGTCGCGCATGCCTGGCGAGTCGATGCTGACCGCCACGATCTTGAGCCCCTTCGGCGTCATCGCCTGGTGCAGCGCCTCGATGCTCGGCATCTCGGCGCGGCACGGCACGCACCAGGTGGCCCAGATGTTGAGGAGCACCACTTCGCCGCGCCAGGTCGCGAGCGTCACCGGCCTGGGAACGGAGTCGAGCGTGATCGCGTTGAACTCCGGCGCCTTCGACCCGACCGTCACCTGGAACATCTCGTCGCCGAACGTCCGGATCGCGATCGCGATCGCGGCCGCGAGCACGACGACGATCCCGCCCACCACCGCCCACTGCTGGCGGACGGTCACGCGGTGCTCCGGCAGAGCGCCCGCAGCGCGGCGATCTCCTCCCTGGGGTCGGTGGCCGAGAAGATCGCGTTGCCGGCGACGAACGTGTCGGCGCCGGCGCGCCAGACGTGGGCGATCGTGTCGCGGTTGATCCCGCCGTCCACCTCCAGCGCCGCGCGGCTGCGGGCCTGGTCCAGCAGGTGGCGGGCACGCTGGATCTTGTCGAGCGAGGCATGGATGAACTGCTGCGCGCCGAACCCGGGGTTCACCGTCATGATCAGCAGCAGGTCGATGTCGCCGGCCACCTCGGCGACCGCCTCCACCGGCGTGCCGGGGTTCACCACCACCCCCGCCAGGCACCCCACCTCGCGGATGCGCTGGAGCTGCCGGTGCAGGTGCGGCGCGGCCTCGACGTGGATCGACAGCAGGTTCGCGCCCGCGCCCGCGAACGAGTCGAAATACCTCTCGGGCTCCACCACCATCAGGTGCACATCCAGCGGCAGCCTCGTCAGGCGCCGGCAGGTCTCGATGACCTTCGCGCCGTACGTCAGGTTGGGGACGAAGCGCCCGTCCATGACGTCGATGTGGATCCAGTCGGCGCCGCCCGCCTCGCAGGCGGCGATCTCGTCCGCGAGGTGGGCGAAGTCGGCGGAGAGGAGCGACGGGACGATCCGGACGGGCGTGGACATGCGTGGTGTGTTGGAGGTCAGGGACCGGTGGACGGCGGCGGCGGCGCGTGTCCGGCGACTTTCAGGTCGACCTTGCTGCCGCTGGGCGCGGCCTGCCCCGCGGCCGGGCTCTGCCCGATCACCGAGCCCTGCGGCTCGGGGGCGAGGCTGTCCCAGGTGATGGCGCCAACCCCGAGCCCTAACTGCTCGAGCACCTGGCGGGCCTGCAGCAGCTGCTGCATCAGCAGGTCCGGGACGCCGACGTCCGGCGGGCCGCTGCTCACCACCAGGTTCACCCGCGCCGGCAGCACGGTGAGCGTCCCCGCGCTGGGCCACTCCGCCAGCACGGTGCCGCGCGGCTCGCCGCTCGTCCGCTCGGTCACGTCGCCCAGGTCGAAACCCAGCCGGTCGATGGCCGCCGCAGCCTGGTCGCGCGGCATCCCGACCAGTGCCGGCACGTTCCCGCGCTTCTGGCCGAGCGAGACGTCCAGGATCACCGTCGTCCCCTTGGTCTGCACGCTCCCCGCCGGCGGGTTCTGGCTCAGCACCGTCGACGCCGGCGCCGAGGCGTGGAAGCGCGACTCCCCCCTGGTGACCTTGAACCCGGTGGCGCGCAACCGCGCCGAGGCGTCGTCGTACGTGAGGCCGATCATGTTCGGGAGCGTCCCTTCATCGGCGGCCGCGCTGGCCGGGGCGATGAAGAGCAAAACGACGAGCCAGGCGAGCGCCACTCCGCACGCCGAGACGATGAGGTATGGACCGGCTCGGCGCTGGATGTCGCGCCAGGTCATCCCGCGCTCCGGCGCAGCCGGGCGGCGAACGCGCCGTCCGCCCCGTGCCGCTGCGGCAGCACCCGCAGGCGGCCCGCGTCCAGCACCGCCGCCGGCACCGCGCCCTCGGGCGGCGGCTCGAGGGTGAAGTCCGGGCGGTCCTTCAGGAACGACTCCACCTGCTCGTCGTTCTCCTCGGGCTCCAGCGAGCATGTGCCGTAGATGAGCAGCCCGCCAGGCCGGACCACCGTGGCCGCGGCACGGATGATCGCCCGCTGCAACGCGGCGGTTACCGCGAGGTCGGAGATTTTCAGGCGCCAGCGGGCGTCGGGGTGGCGGCGGAAGGTGCCGGTGCCGGTGCACGGCGCGTCGAGGAGCACCGCGTCCACCGGGCGGAACGCCGGCTGGCGGGCGTCGGACACCAGCGGCACGATCGCGGCGGCGTCGACGCGGGCGGCGTTGTCCACCAGCCGCCGGATGCGCGCCGGGGACCGGTCGGCGGCGATGACCATCCCTGCCTCACGACTCAGCTCCAGCGACTTGCCCCCCGGCGCGGCGCAGAGGTCGGCGACGGTGGAGCCGGCCGGAATCGCCGCGTAGCGCGTGACCAGGGTGGCGGCCGGGTCCTGGACGAAGAACAACCCCTGCTTGAACGCGCCCAGCTCGGTGATCGCCGAGCCGCCGGTGAGGAGCAGGCTGTCGTGGACCAGCGGCGCGTCGTCGACGTGGACGCCGGCGCCTTCGAGCGTCGCCTCGAGCTGCTCGCGGACGATCCCGTACGGCCGCACGACCATCGGCGGCTCGGTGTTGTTGGCGACCAGCAGCCGCTCGGTTTCCTCGGCGCCCCACCGCGCCACCCACCGCGCCACCAGCCACCGCGGATGCGAGTGGACCAGCGCCAGCGACTCGACCGGGTCGGTGGGCATGGCCGGCGCGAGTTGCTCGCGCTCGCGGTCCAGCCGGCGGAGCACCGCGTTCACGAGCTTGCTGGCGCCCAGGTTGTGTCGGTGCTTGGCGAGCTCCACCGTCTGCCCAATGGCCGCGTAGGCGGGGACGCTCCGCATCGACAGCAACTGCCAGGCGCCCAGCCGCAGCAGGTCCACCAGGTCGGCGTCGAGGCGCGCGAACTGCCCCCGTACCCGCTCGGCGAGCACCGCGTCGATCCAGGCACGGCGGCGCAGCATCCCGTACACCAGCTCCTGCGTCCACCGGCGGTCGCGCGAGTCGAGGGCCTCGACGTGGCGGTCGAACGCCGAGTCGAGCGTCTCGCCGCCGCGCAGGTCGGCGCAGATGTTGGCGGCCGCCACCCGCGAGTCGGTGACGGCGGCGGTCACCGTGTGGCGTTCGTCGCTCACCGGCTACGGTCCACCGTGTGCGTCATAGGAGGAAAGATACTCGATCGCCGCCCGTCCGGTATTCGGCGCGTCCCAGATCCCGCGGATCACCGCCGCCCCGCGGGCGCCCGCCTCACGCAGCAGCGGCAGATGCTCGGGGCGGATCCCGCCGATCCCGAACACGGGGACCGATACGGTCCGGCAGACGTCGGCGAGAAAGGCGAGGCCGCGGCCGGGGGCGCCGGGGCGGCCCCGGCTCTCGAAGACGTGGCCGGCCACGCACCAGTCGGCGCCGGCGCGCGCCGCCTCCCGCGCCTCGGCCAGCGCGTGCACGCTGGCGCCGATCGCGAGCCCGGGCGCCACCCGTCGCGCGTCGTCCACGCGCATGCTCCGCGAGGTGAGCTGCACGCCGCGCGCACCGGCCGCGAGCGCCGCGTCCACGCGGTCGTTGACGATCAGCCAGGCGCCGCACTCGTCCTGCGTCTCCGCCAGCGCCTGGCAGATGGCGTAGAGAGTGGTGCCGGTGAGTTGGGCGGTGCGGAGCTGCACGGCCACCCGCTCGCCGCCGGCGTGCATCACGGCGCGCGCGTCGTCGAGGAATCCCGCGCGTCCGACGATCTCGTCGTTGGTCACCGCGTGAAGAACGGGCAGCAGCCGCGCGGTGGGCGCGGCCTGCTCCGCGCCGCCGGGAATCGGGATGAAGCCGGTGGGTCCGGTCACGCCGAAAAGACATCGCCGACGGAGACGGCACGTCCCTGGGCCCAGTCGAGCGCGGCCATCCGCCGCGCGCCGGCCGGGTGGACGTAGGCCACCCGCACGCCGCCGCCGGCGCCGTCGGAGCCGCACCCCACCAGCAGCCCCATCTCGTCGATCGCGAGCACCGCGCCCGGGTCGCCGCGGGCGTCGCGAGCGGAGCGCACGCCGAAGAGCTTCACCTCGATGTCGCGCAGCATCGTCCAGGCGCCGGGGCGCGGGTCGTACGCCCGGATGGCCCGGGCCACATCGTCACAGCCGGCGCGCCAGTCGACCGCGGTGTCGGCACGGGTGACCTTGGGGGCCATGGTCGCCTCGGATTCATCCTGCGGCGTCTCCTTCGCGACGCCCAGCTCCATGAGCGCCAACGCCTCGAGGAGCGTCAGCGCCCCCAGCTCCGACAGCCGGAGCTGCAGCTCGCCGTAGGTCTCGTCCTCCTCGATGGGGACGCGCGCCTGGAGGATGACGGGTCCGGCGTCCATCGCCGGCACGATCCGCATGATGCTCACGCCGGTCTCCAGGAAGCCCTGCCGGATGGCGCCCTGGATGGGCGCCGCGCCGCGGAGCTTGGGGAGAAGTGAGGCGTGAATGTTGAGCGTCCCCCGGGGCGGCAGGTCGATCACGTCCTGCGGCAGGAAGTGTCCGTAGGCGACCACCACCGAGAGGTCGGGCTTGAGCGCGCGGATCTGCGCGAGGAAGGCGTCGCCGCGCGGCTTGAGCGGCTGCAGCACCGGGATCCCCTCGGCCTCGGCGATCACCTTCACCGGCGGCGGCACCACGGTGGAGCGCGACCGGCCGCGCGGTTTGTCGGGCTGTGTCACCACGCCCACCACCTCGAACCCTTCGCCGATCAGCGCCCGCAGCGGCGGCGTCGCGAATTCGGGCGTCCCCCAGAAGAGGACGCGCACTTACATGTCCTCGTGCTGGTGGTGCGACGCGAACTCCTCGATGGTGAGAATCCGGATGAAGCCGGGATACTTCTCGCGCTCCACTTCCCACTTGGCCATGGCGGCCCGCCGCTTGAACGCGCCCAGGTAGTCGATGAACAGCCGCCCGTGCAGGTGGTCGATCTCATGCTGCAGGCAGCGCGAGAGAAGCTCGGTTCCCTCGACCTCGAACGGCTGCCCCTCGCGGTCCAGGGCGCGGACCGTCACGCGCACGGAGCGCTCGACTTCCCCGTAAATCTCCGGAATCGACAGGCACCCTTCCTCGGCCTTGAACGTCCGGCCTTCCTTGTCAATAATTTCGGGGTTGATGATGACGATGGGTTTCTCGTCGACCTCGCACACCGCCAGCCGCTCGGTGCGCCCCACCTGCGGCGCGGCCAGGCCGATCCCCTTGGCCGCGTGCATCGTCTCGAACATGGCGTCGATCAGCCGGCGCACGTCGTCGGTCACCGCGACCACCGGCCGGGTGTCGGCGCGCAGGATCGGGTCGCCCAGGACCCGGATCGGGAGCAGGCTCATCAGGCGCCGGCGTCGACCGCCGCGCCGGCGGGCACGACCTTGGTGATCCGCCCCCGCTCGATGATCATCTTCGACTCGCCCGACCGGATGGTGACGCGGTCGTCCATGGTGGGGTGCGGCGTGCCGTCCTTCATCGCGACCTTGATATGAACGACCTCGCCGATCACGCCGCCCGCGGTCACCACCTCGTCCCCCTTCTTCAGGTTCTGGACCAGGCTCTCGTGCTCCTTTCGCTGCTTCTGCTGGGGGCGAATCAGGACGAAGTAGAAGATCGCGAAGATCGCGCCGTACATGAACACCGGCCCCATGATGGTGTTGCCACCGGTGGGGGACAGGAGCAGGAGCGACGGGTAGACGGCGGAAACGGTCATGGCACCAGGGCCGGATTGGAGTGGAGTCGCGCGAGCCGGTCGCGGCTCCACGCGTCGAACGTGCCGTCCCGGAGCGCGCCACGGGCGTCGCGCATCAGGGAGACGAGGAAATGTACATTGTGCAGGGAGAGGAGGCGCAATCCCAGCATCTCGTCGCTGACGAAGAGGTGGCGGAGATAGGCCCGCGAGAAGCGGCGGCAGGTGGAGCAGGCGCAGGCCGCGTCGAGCGGGGCGGGATCCCGGGCCAGCTCGGCGCGCCGGACGTTCAGCCGCCCCTCGCTGGTGAAGGCGGTCCCGTTCCGGCCCATCCGGGTGGGGGCGACGCAGTCGAAGAGGTCCACCCCCCGCCGCACCCCCTCTATGAGGTCTTCGGGGAAGCCCACGCCCATGAGGTAGCGGGGGCGCTCGCGCGGGAGCACTTCATGGACGACCTCGAGCATCGCGTACATGTCGGACTTCCCCTCGCCCACCGAGAGCCCGCCAATCCCGTAGCCCGTCCAGTCGTGCATGGATGCGGCCGCCGAGCAGGCGTCGCGGCGGAGGTGGGCGTGGATGCCGCCCTGGATGACGGGAAAGAGTGCCTGCTCGGGGGGACGGCGGGACGGATCGGCGCTGGCGCCGGCGTCCAGCCCGTCGCGGTCGATGCGGCGAAACTCGTCGAGGCATCGCGCCAGCCAGCGGAGGCTGCGCTCGCTGGCGTCGCGGGCGTCCGGCTCCTCGGCCTGGCCGGGGATGACGTGGTCGAACTGCATGATCACGTCGGCGCCCAGGTTGCGCTCGATCCGGATGACGGATTCGGGGGTGAAGTAGCGTTTCGAGCCGTCGATGTGGGAGCGGAACTCGACGCCATCCTCGGAGACGGTGCGGAGCCCTTCCAGGGAGAAGACCTGGAAGCCGCCGGAGTCGCTGACGATGGGTCCGTCCCAGGCCATGAAGCGATGGAGGCCGCCCATCTCGCGGACGACGTCGTCGCCGGGGCGGAGGTGGAGGTGGTAGGCGTTGGTGAGGAGCATCCCGACGCCTAACGCTTTCAGGTCGCTCGGATCGAGGGCTTTGACGGTGGCGAGGGTTCCCACCGGCATGAAGGCGGGGGTGTCGACGGCGCCATGCGGGGTGACGAATGTGGCTGCGCGCGCCGGGCCGGGTTGGCCGGGTTCGATCGAGAAAGAGAAGGGCACCGGGGAAGGGAACGACGGGCCCGCCGGGAAGTCAACAGGACGGCTGGTTCTGTCCCTGGCAGGGCGTTGGACATCCGAGGGCCGGGCCCGCGCGAGGCTGAGTTCTACGGCGTGGGGGACGGATGCAACGGACACATCGGACTGATTGTGCGGGCGGGCGGGGCCTGGCCCGCAGGGGTCATCGGGCAAGCCGCCGGGGCCCTGCCCGCCGGACCGGGTGCGTACGAGGACGCGCCGTCAATGTCACCCCGCCGCTTCGGCTGTCAACGTCAGCTCGAAGTCGTACTCGCGACCGCCAGAAAGTCCTTCGCGGCTCGCGCGCAGATCGCCTCGATTCGATCCCGCAGCTCTCCGCGGTACGGAATGCCCTTCGCGAACACGTGTGCGTGTGTCGCCTCATGCACGAGAGTCGCTCCGCGCGCTGCTGCCGTCGATCGCCGCACGTGCGCCTCGTCAAGGTACACCCATCTCCCGCCGTCCACATGCGATCCGCGCCCGAGTCCCTTCATGGGCACGACAATCACGCCTGTTACGCTCCTCTTCAGCCTCCGATACGCCCACGGCGCGCGCGCCTCGATCAGAGCGAGTGCTCCCTTAACTTGTCCTGCAAGAAGAGGAATGTCGCGAGTGATGGCAATTACGTGCACACAGACTCCGTCGCGAATCAGCACGGGACTGCCCGCGATCAGAGGGACGACGCGCCCCCATACATGCCTCGCCGCGCCGGTCAGGAGGCCCCTGACCGGCAACAGGAAGCGTTCCAGCGGCCGCTTGAATTTGTTCATTCTAGGATCAGCAGCGGGATTGGCAACAGCAGCGGAACTGGCGGCGGGGGAATCGGTGACGACGGCGGTGGCCACTTGAGGGTGTCCGAACCGACAGCCCGAAGTCCCGCTCGGGGGTGGTGCAGGTCATGTCCGGCGGGCACGCGGAGACAGTCGGCGACCTGGGATCGCCGAACTCACGTTTCATCAGGCGCCCCATCTGATCATCGGTTCAGCAAGCCACCCTGAAGATGCTCCATGCGTTCGTCGCCGGCGCCGGCAGCGCAGTGCACCTAACGAAGGCGCCCGGTCATCTGGACCGGGCTCTCTGTCCGCGACCCACTTGCGCTATGGAGCTGACCGGTCACTCCCCGCCGGCAACGTAGGCGAAGAGCTTGGTATCTCGAATGTGGTAGAGGATGTGACGGTATTCCTCGCCTACCTCGTTCATCAGCTCGTCCGCTTCCTCGCTCGCAGGACCGACGCTCAGCAATGCTGGAATGAGCTTCTTGAAGAGCCGATCGGTGGATTCCTGGATGTCGGACAGCCCGGTAGCGATCTGCCACGCTTCCGAGTCTGCCGTAGCCCCATTCCGTCGAGCCGACTCCACCACCCGCGGAATGCGCTTGAGGTGCTCGGCCAGCGCCTGCGTGCGGTCCGCGTCTAGAATGCCGTCGGTCATGGCTGCCCTCACAGGTCAAGGAGTCGTTGAGCCGCCTCGATGAGTCCCCGGAAGTTTCTGATCTCGCGCTCAACCGATCCGGGGTTGCCACCGCGAGCTCGGATTTCCTCGGCCTTTGCAAGATGCTCGCCAAGTTTCTCCGTCCAGCTCCGCACAGACTTCTCCAGGGCGCCGCGGCCGGCCGACTCCAACTGCTGTGTTACGAGTCGTACCTGACCGGCCGTGGGCTCTATGGCAGCCGCGGCCTCCCCGCCCGCGGCCTCCGTGCCGACCTGTCACGGTCGCGTCAGCCGCTGCAGCTCCCCCGCCGCCGATCGCGGCCGATGCCAAACCAGCCGTCACCAACGTCAGGCCGGTGGGCGCCGCGCGTCCCGGGCCCGACTTCTGCGCCGCCATGCCTCGCATCAAGCTGGCACATGCCCGCGTTGCCCCGTCCAACCCGCCGCACTCCAGCCCAGCATCTCCCTCTAAAGACATACCTCTCGACAGTTTCTACAATCGCGGCCCCGGCTCCGTGATCACGAGGTAGCGCATTGTGACATATAGCAGAATCGCAAGGACGAGCAGAACAACCACGATCCAGACCTTCGGCTTCCGACGCATCTGTTCCTCGTCATGGTAGTTAGGGTCACTTTAGTGACGGGCTCCGCAAGTTCCCAACTCTCGATAGGCGCCACCGAAATACCCGACGCGCCCCCAAGTATTCGCGCAGCCAAGAGCGTCAGCATCTAGCTGTGTCGCCGCCACTGGGTCACCGACACCACGTTCCATCGGTGGAAGCGGAAGTACGGTGGCTTGCAGGTCAGCGAAGCGAGGCGCCTCCGCGCACTCGAGGAAGAGAATCGCCAGCTCAAGCGCATCGTCGTCGATCAGGCGCTGAATCTCCAGGTAGTGAAGGACCTGGGAACTGAGTTGGGGGTCAGCTCAGGCCCCCAGCCGTATACCCGTACAGGTTCATTCCGCCTGCGAACCCAATCGGGTCTTCCTGCGTGAACTGATCCCTTTGACGCTTCAGGTACGACGAGGATCTTGTAAGCCGCAGTCGTCGTTTTCTTTGGCTGCTCGCCCTGCTCGAAAGCCCGCCGTACTTCGCGCGTTCAGGCCCGACGCGCGGTTTTGAGGGCCGACATGTACTCGCGGGGTCGCGCTCGTGCATAGATGCGCTTCGAGGGGAGCGATCGCGAACATCGCCCTACTAGCGCCACTTCCGATCGGTGGGCGGCGGCTCGACTACAAACCCGCCCGGCCGATGCTCAGGACGGGCACTCACACTCTTACGTGCGAACCGAAGCCCTACCGTTACCTTCGGCGATGGTCCGCAGTATTCAGATCACCACCGGTAATGCCGACGTAGTACACGCGCCACACGCCGCGCTGCCGTACGAAACCCGCGTCGATGCCCTTCGTGGACGCCGCGTTCGACGGCCGAAAGTAGACGTAGGCGCTGTCAGTCCACGCGCCGCCAACGTGATCGACGACCAACCCCTGTGCTGCTTTCTGGAGCAGCTCGGGGTCGTGACCCTCGATTAGTGCGAGATCACGGAGCACGAGCGTGTCAACGGCAATGGCCATGAGAGTTGCGGTGTCTCGCTGGACTGCGGCCACTATGAGCCGTTCGGCTACGCCTCGAAGCTCAATCGAGGGTTCGCTTTCACGACATGCTGCCAGCAGAAATGCCACGAAAACAGCCTGCGTCGCCAGTCTCATCTTACTTGCTCTCCGAGCAGCGCCGAGGTTCGCCGACGGCGGCGTGGTACTGGTTTTCGGCCCAGATACCGGACGGGGAAGGTTTGCCCCCACCCGCCATTCCTGATCCGTGTCCAATGAGCTCATGCGCGACGATCGACGCCATCGAGAAGGGCGCTGTCCCAGAGCCGCCGACGATGCATGCGAAGAAGCCTCCGGAGATGTAGCGCTTACGCCCTATGTCGAGCGGATTGATCGTGGCGGTTTTCGTTCTTGGATCGAAGCTCGAGACTCCATCCTTGTCGTTCCCGAGTTTGACTGAGAAGGTTGCCGAGTCGCCGACCATGTCCGCGAACGCGTCTTGGAGGTCGCCGTAGCCCTCGCCCGTTCCGCGTGCAAACCCCGTGACACATCCTGCATCGTCAGTTTGGATAGACGTGTTCGTTGCCCGTTCGGCCGCGCTCTTCAGCTTGGCGCGCTGATCAGGATCCCCTTGGAAACACACCTTGAGTCCGAATGGATCGGAAAAGGAGATCGGATCCCCACTTGCGAATCCATACGCGTTCATCCCCCCGGCTAACCCGATGGGGTCTTCCTGCGTGAAGCTCCCCGTGTTCGGGTCATAGTACCGATTGCGGAGAAACACGAGCCCGCCGCTCCCCTCTGTCCCGCCTGTGTATCCACCAGCGCTCGACCCGCCGCCCGTCTTCTGTCCGAAGCTCTTGAACTGGGCGTATCCGGCCAGTCCCTGACCGGTCGACCGGCTCTCAGCCAGAACGGTGAACTGCCGATCCTGGTGTTGGAAGTGTTCGTGCACGACGTCCTCATCGGGGAACGTCAGGAGCACGTGGTTTGGCCCCATCGGCCCGGGAAGCCGCGCCGTCGACATGATCGAGCGCACCGACGGCGTGAGCCAGTCCGGCATGGTCTGGATGTTCTGCTGCTCCAGGAGCACTTCTCCCGCATCCGGGCCGGCGGCTGAATAGAAGTAGCGCGTGACACGGCCGCTCTTGGTCGAGTTCGAGTCGGACGCCAGCACCCGACGGCCAAGCGGGTCGTACCAGTAAGCACTCACTACTGTCACCGAATCGCTCCCTCCGGTCGGGAGATCGCGGCGACTCGCGAGCATGTTATTGCCGTCGTAAGCGGAGAAGATGTCCGTTCCGGTGCCGTTGATGCTGTCGTCCTCGCGAATGCGATTCCCCGCGAGGTCATAGGTGTTCGTCACGGTGCTCCCGCCCTTCAGCGACTGCGAAAGCTGCCCCAGGGTGTTGTACGTGAGTGTTCCCTGGAACTGGGACTTCTGCATCTGGCCGGCACCGTACGCATCGTAGGAGAAATACTCGTTCCCGTTGAGCGCGAGCTGCCCCACGCCGTCGTACCAGAGCCGGAAGTCCCCCTCGTGCGTGCGGCGGAATCTTGGCCGCCCAACCGCGTCGCGCTGCCATGTGGGGTCGCCTACTTTGGCGAGGGTGTCGTAGAGCGCCAGGTTGGTGAGCCCGGTCCACGCCTGCGCCATCACCTGGTCGTCGTCGTCATAGCCGATCGACAGCGTAGACGGGCTCGCCGTCCCGCCCGCGGCCACCGTGTTCGTGAGCCCAGTCCATCGCCCCGCCGCGTCGTATGAGAAGCGGAAGCCGCGGGCGACCAGGACGTACGACCCGTTGATATCGCTGCGCCTTCCACCTCCACCCCAGTGCAGGGAGTCAATCCGTCCCAGCGAGTCGTACGCGAACGTCGTCACGAACTTGAGGGTATCTGACCCGGACAACCCGAAGTCCCGCTCGGGAGTGGTGCAGATCATGTCCGGCGGACACGCAGAGACGGTTGCCGACTTGGGATCGCCGAACTCCCGCTTCACCACGCGCCCCATCTGATCGTAGGTGTACCGCGTCATCATCGAATGCCGGTACTGCCCGCCCCAGGCGCTCCCCGTGCCGTTGAGATCGTTGATCGAGAGCACCTCCGAGCGCAGGAAGGGCCCCTGATAGGTCCGCTGCACGATCGCGGCCCGATTGTGCGCGACGAGCACTCCTTGGTCACCGTACTCGAACGTCACGGTGTCATACAGGATCGCACGCGGGTCGGGTGAGTTGCCGGTTGTGGGTGGCGTGAGGTACTCGGACACGACGCGGCCCAAGGCATCCCTCTGGTACGTGCGGGTGGCGCCGTTCCGAAGCACTTCCTTGGCGAG
Organism: Gemmatimonadaceae bacterium; assembly: GCA_041483735.1. Classification (GTDB taxonomy): domain Bacteria; phylum Gemmatimonadota; class Gemmatimonadetes; order Gemmatimonadales; family Gemmatimonadaceae; genus JBGPGH01. The sequence goes on from JBGPGH010000006.1 coordinate 122,467, forward strand.
CATTCCGAACTCGTATGTGTTAAGGTCGCACACTGACCCGTCTGTCGAGCCGCTGTACGGACAGTACTTGGTGACCCGTCCAGCGCCATCGGAGTACGATTTGCTCGTGTACAAGCCGCCGGTGGGTGACGGCGTAAGGCTTGTCACCACCGAGGCTGCGTCGTTGTAAACGGTCGAATCCTTTCGGACGATTCGCTCCTGCCACGTCGTTCCGGGAGCAAGGATCGGCGGCTTGGTCGCGCGCGCGACGAGCGTGCGCCGTACGACCCGCCGAAGGGCATCGAATCCGTACGTTGTGGAATCCCCTGCTGGCCCCACAGATCCAACTGTGTAGAGCCCGGTCGAATCATACAGGTACGACATCTGCTCGCCCAAAGCGCGCGCATGCTGCTCGGGCGTGAGCTCGGCCACGAGGTTGCCGAAGAGTCCATACTGCAATTCGAATGGATAACTGTGCCCACGCTCCCAGATCGACTTCAGCATTCCGCGCGCGGAGGGTGTGGTCTGGATCCCTTTTTTCGCGGCGATCCACGCCGAACTGTCCTGCTCGTCGCGCCCCACGTACTCGAACCACGCCATCCTGATGCCCGCCACGAGTAACGAGTCTCGATAGGCTCCGGTATAGAAGATCCGGACGTCGAGGCCGTCAGGCTGAACGATCCGCTTGACGTGGTGGAACGCGCTGTCGTATTCATAACGCGTTATCACGCTGTCGTAGACGTACACCTGGCTCTGCCCCACGGCCTCGGCCCGCACTAGCCACTTGGTCTTGGTGGAGTCAAGATCGCCGAACGCCGGGGTGTAGTACTCGAGTGTCCGGACTGTCATGCTCACCGAGTCCGGCAGCCCCTTTCTGAGATTCTGGAAGATCGAATCTGGGAGCGTGGTGAGCGGATTGCGGTAGATCACCGTCTTGGAGCCCACCGGCGGGCGGATCTCGGTGGGCTGGCCGAGCGCGTCGACAAGGATGCGTGCGGTGTCGCCCCGGGCATTGGCGATCGCGAGCGCCGGATCGGCGAGCGTCGGCGCGGGCGCGCCGGACGTGCCGACCACCTTGCCGTCCGCGAACGCGCCGCCGCGGAGACTCTGAAAGCGGAGCGCATCAGGGCCGTGCGCCGCGGTCACCGTGTACGCGCTGTCGTAGTCGAAGGTCACATACTCGCCCAGCCGTCGTCCCGTGCGGCTGGTCAGGAGCCCGTTCGCCGCGTACTGGAACGTGGCACCGTTGTTGTCGGGGTCGGTGATCTGGCTGATCCGGCTGCTCGCGTCGCGGAAAATCCGGAGCAACTTCCCGCCCGGCCTGTCCGGCGACCGGATCGAGTCGAGGAGACCGCTCCCTCCGTAGTACAGCCTCGAGCGCACACCCGCCTCGTCCACGATCGAGTCCACCCGCCACGTCAGGCTGCTGGTGCCGGGCTTGGACCAGTAGTACCGGGCGGCCACGCCCACAGGATCGATCGCGCGTACCATGACCGTGCTGTCGACGCGGTACCACTTCTCGATCCCGTTCTTGTAGCGGCGCACGAACGTGCCGGTCGCGTCGAGTCGGAGCTGGCTGAAGTCGCCACGCGGCGCCTGCCACCCCGCCACGGTCTTGGCGAATAGCTTGGCGGTCCCGTCGCCTTCTACGATCAGGACACTCGAATCGGTCGGGGGCGAACCCGCCCAGTAGATCCGGTCCATCCCCGCGAGCTGCCACCCCGGCGCCACGGTGGTGTTGAGCACGTTGTTGACCACCATCACCATTCCCCGGAATGACGACGTCGACCCTACCACGCCTCCGGTGATCGGCGCCAAGTCGAGTTGCCAGAGGTAGCGACCGGTGGCCTTCCCGGCGAGGTTGAGGCGCGGCGCGACGTAGCGAGGCGCGCCAGCCCACCAGTCCGCGCCGTTGTAGAACATGGTGTCGGGCGCGCTGAAGTTGAGCGTGTCGGCCCCCACGCGCACGATGGCGCGAATCGTTGTCGGCGACTGGCCAGCTGGCACCGTCACCTTGGCCACAACCGCCCCGCGGGGAGCGGCCGAGTTGGAGTGATATAGCAGCGTCAGGCCGTGTGTCTCGTTTCGCGAGACGTACGGTACGGTTCCATGCGCGACCAGGAGATCGCCGCACTGCCACGCCGCACCGGGCCCTGCTGACGTGATGACGCAACGCGCGCGCTGGAGTTGGTCCGTGGGAGTGAGCGAGAGGTCCGCGCTCACCGCCGTCGTGGCAGCCGAAGTGACCTGAGGGGTCACGCTCCCACCGACGGCCGGGGATGTGCCCGAAACCGTGATCGTGAAGGTGGTGTTCCCGCTCGCCGTTGGGGTGAAATAGAGCCGGAAGTTGCGCGACTCGAATCGTCCCATGACCAGCGAAACGCTCGGACTCCCTGGCTGCGACGGGTCCGGGTTCCGCCACACCGTACTCTGCCGGTCGAGCCAGACGATCGAGTCTCGGCGGAAGGAACTGGACGCTGACGCGGTGAGCGTCCAGGTGTACTCGCGTCTGGTGCCGACGGTGAAGTCGATCGTCCCGCGGGTGCTTTGCGGGACGTATTGCATCGCCGGTGTCCCGCCAGTGATGCTCGCCAGGAGCTTGGGGAGCACCGCCACCGTGGGCGCCGCGGAGAGCCAGCGCCGGTTCCCGTAGTCGTCATGGTGGCCGGCGGTGACGTCGAGCTGCACCGGCCCGCCGCCGGAGCCGCGCGTGCCGTAGACAGCGAACGACCGCGTGAGGCATGGGGTGTAATTTCCCGGGGTGCTCGTGCCGCGGAAATCGAAGATGATCGAGTCGGCGCTCCACGTCGCGTACGGGCAGGTCGACCCCGTGTTCAGGGCGTCGATCCGGGTGACCTTGAACACCGCGTCGTCCTTCGAGCGGGCGCGCAGGAAGTTGAGGAGCGAATACGGATTGTCGATAATGTCCTGGGCGTCCCCGACGCTGAGCACGATGCTCCCTTCGAGGCGCCCGGTGGTCTCCGCCGCCAGCGTGTCGGTCTTGCCCAACGAGTTGGTGATCGAGACCACGCGGTTCGCGGGCCGCGAGCGCACCTCGCCGCAGATCGTCTTGGTGGCGATCGCGTAGCCCTGGATACGCGTGCAGAGCTGAGTCAGCCCGGCCGCGCTGGGTAGCGTGGCGCTGGACGAGAGGATCTTGGTCTCGCCCGGCTCGAAGTGGACGGTGCGTGAGCCCTGCAGGTTGGTCAGGATGGGGGTGACGTTCGTCTCGACGGTGGACACCTGCCAATCGGCCGGGCTGGCGCCATTCGTCGCCGAGAACCAGTTCTTGACTGTCGAACCCCCTGGCTCGTAGACGGGCTCGTCGAGGACGCTGTCGCCCACGATCGAGACGCTCGGCGAGGCGGTGGTGACCGAGTCGCGGAAGAACGCCGTATCGGCGAATGTGCCCTCGCTCATCGCGACCCTGACATTCGTCGCGCCGCCACCGGCGGTGGTCGCCAGGAGCTCGTAGTCCTGCTTGGCGCCGGCGGCGAGAATGATCGTGTCGACCGTGAGCTGGCCACCGCTCGGGAGTCGGCGGACCTTCGGGGTGGTCACCACCGCCGTGTTCTGCGATGAGGGCACGAGGACGACCTTCACCGACGTGTCCCCACCGTTCATCAGCGAAAAGGTCGAGACTGTCTTCTGCGTCCCTTCGTGGTAGTGGATCACGCTGGCCGCCTTCGGGTCGCTCCGCGAGTACATGCGTGGTGTCGGCGTACCGGGGACCGCCGTGGCCACATAGCCGCTGTCGCGCTCCGAACCGCTCTGTCGCTGCGCCACGAGCCACATCTGGCCGACGGTTCCGGCCCCCTGGGCTACGAACTTCCCGTAGATCGTCGACACCTTGCCGGCATCGAGCACCACGCTCGACGGGATAGTGCCGCTCGACGTGATGCTGCCCGTCACGCCGCGCGAGAGCGTGTACGTCACGCCGGTCTGATTTCCTTCGTTCGACACTGTGAACGCGACCGAGTCGGTGCTGCTCGCCACCGCCGACTTCAGGTTGCCGCGCTGCCCAACGCGCACAGTGTACGTGGGCGCGGCGGGCACCGAGTCGACGACCCATCCGGAGTCCTTGACCGCCGTGTTGTCGCGATACGTCGCGATCAGCTTGACCGTCCCGCTGGTCCCAGCGGCTCCGTGTACTGCACGTCGACGCTCGCTGCCTGGCCGGCCGTCAGCGTGAGCGAGTCCTGGTTGGCCAGGCACGAGCTGTTGGACCCTGTGCAGACGACGCTCAGGCCGTAGCGCCGGTCGCTGGCCGTGCCGGTGTTCTGCACGCTGAACGTCTGCGCCGTCTGCGTGCTGGCCGCGGGTCGCACCACCTGATTGTCCGGGGTGGTGACGACGATGTAGGTAGCGGTCACCGTCACCGTGTACGTACCCCAGGACGGGTCGGTGCTGTAGAGGGTCGGGGTCGCCGTCAGCTTCACCGTCCCGGAGCCCGCCGCCTTCGAGGTCGCGTACCAGACCTTCACCGTCTGCGGATGCGCCGGGTCCAGCACGTCGACGAAACTCGTGACGTTGCAGTCGGACACCGGCGTGGTGAAAGTGCACGCGAGGTTGTAACTCTCCCCTAACGAGTTCGCCGTGTTCACGGTGAAAGTCGCCGAGTCCTTGGGGGTGTTCACCGGAGTCGATCGCGCGGTTGTGCAGGGCGTGACGTTGCCGGCTCCGCCCTGGCACGGCGGCATGAGCACGGCAGGCTTCAGGGCGGGCAGGCCGCCGGAATTGCGCGCCGGCGCCGAAGTCGCTCGCGCCGCTTCCAGGCCGTTGCGTGTCAGGACCGGCTGTCGATGCTCGGGGGAGCGGCTCGGCCCGCCAAGACTCGCGACGAGAGCGGTGGCGGTAGCGACTGCCAGAATGCGCGTCGACATGGAATGTCCTCGAGTGCAGAGACGAGGCGCCTCAGTTCCCTGAGCCGAGAGTGGGTGCGGCCCGGGCGAGGTGCGTCAAGCACGTCGCGCTACTGGAGAGGGGCACCGGTGCAGAGCGAGGGCAAGTCCCGGTGCTCGTGAGGCGACGCCGCGAACACTCGGCTGGCGTCTACGGAGGGCGATCGTGCTTCGCCCGGGATCGCGTGGCGGTCGCGTGAGGCGGTGGGACGTCGCACGCATCCTGCGCGAGGCGCCTGACCATCAAGAACGCCCGCCTCGTCTCGTCCGCGCTTGCGTCGCTACAACCAGCAGCGATGCTGCGCGAGTCGCGTCCGCCCGCCCTCTCACGCCACACGGCTTCCCGTCCCTCCGTGCCCAATCCCGTATGTGGGGTGCCCACCCGAGCGTTCAGCGCTGGCCGCACCGCTCACACGCTGGCGAAGATACATCTGTTCCGGGCCGGGGTGCAAGCCGACATCCGAGTCCCACGCATCCGATTCGCTGGCCGGGGATGGTCCGTGGCGATTTGGTGGCCCGGGCGCGGTCGGCGGAGTTCTACGGCGTGGGGAACGGATGCAACGGAAACATCGGACTGATCGTGCGGGCGGTCGGCGTCTGGCGCGCCGGGTCATCGGTTAACCTCCGGCCTCGGCGCGACGGGCCGGACTCTCCTTGTGGGCCCCAACAGTCCGTCAAGTCCGATGCATCCGTTACCCCGGCCGTAATACTGTCCAACGCGGGCCAAACCCCGCCCTCGGGCAGCCTGGCCCCCACGTCACGAGCCATCCGAATGTCGAAATCGGCCCGCCCCAATCGACTATTCACCGAAGCCAATCAATCATTCGACATCCGGAGGCTCTACCCATGCGCTACATCTGCCTGATCTACTCCGACGAATCCCAGTGGCCCAAGCTCCCCAAGTCCGACACCGAGAAAATGCTCGCCGAGTACGGTGCGTTCGGCGAGTCGATCCAGAAGAGCGGCCATTACATTCGTGGCGACCGGCTGCATCCGACGTCGGCCGCCAGCACCGTCCGCATCCGCAACGGCAAGCTCTCCACCACCGACGGGCCGTTCGCCGAGACGAAGGAGCAGCTCGGCGGCTTCTACCTGATCGACGCCAAGGACCTCAACGACGCCATCCAGGTCGCGGCGAAGATTCCCGGGGCGCGAGTGGGGAGCATCGAGGTGCGCCCCATCTGGGAGATGTAGGACGCGTGCCGGGTGCGTAGCTTCCCGCTCGTGGATGCCAACGAGATTCCCGCGGGCGGTGACGCCGCGCGTGCGCAGATTGACGCGCTCTATCGCTCCGACTCCCGGCGCGTGCTGGCGACCCTCATCCGTCTCCTCGGCGACTTCGACCTCGCCGAGGAGGCGCTGCACGATGCGTTCACGGCCGCGATGGAGCGCTGGCCGGCCGAGGGCGTGCCCGCCAACCCGCGCGCCTGGCTGGTGTCGACCGGACGATTCAAGGCGATCGACCAGCTCCGCCGCCGCGCCGCGTTCGATGCCTCACTCCACGAGATTGCCGACCGGGTCGACGTGACGTCGCCGCCTGACGAGCCTGACGACGAGGGCGTGGACGACGACCGGCTGCGGCTGGTCTTCACCTGCTGCCACCCCGCGCTGCCCGTCGACGCGCAGGTGGCGCTCACCCTCCGCGAGGTGTGCGGCCTCACCACCGAGGAGATCGCGCGGGCATTTCTTACCAGCGCGCCGACCATCGCCCAGCGGATCGTGCGCGCCAAGGGGAAGATCCGCGACGCGCGGATCCCGTACCAGGTGCCGTCGCGCGCTCACCTGCCGGAGCGGCTCGAGACGGTGCTGCACGTCGTCTATCTCGTCTTCAACGAAGGCTACTCGGCCACCGCCGGCGCGGAGCTCACCCGCCACGACCTCTCGGCCGAGGCGGTGCGGCTGGGGCGGCTGCTCGTCGACCTGCTGCCGGAGCCAGAGGCGATCGGACTGCTGGCGCTGATGCTCCTCCACGACGCCCGCCGTTCGGCCCGAGCCACCGCCGCCGGCGAGCTGATCCTCCTCGGCGAGCAGGACCGGTCGCTCTGGGACCGGGGGCAGATCGCGGAAGGGCTGCGCCTGGTGGAACGCGCCAACTCGTCAGGCAGCCCAGGGCCGTATACGCTCCAGGCCTCGATCTCGGCGGTGCACGCGGCTGCCCTGACGGCTGATGCCACCGACTGGAACCGGATCGTCGGGCTGTACGACGAACTCCTGCGGCTGGAACCGTCGCCGGTGGTGGAGTTGAACCGCGCGGCGGCGGTGGCGATGCGCGACGGGCCTGAGCGAGGTCTCGCGCTCATCGACGAGACGATGAAGCGCGGCGAGCTCGACGAGTACCAGTTCGCGCACTCGGCGCGCGCCGACCTGCTGCGGCGGCTGGGCCGGCGGGAGGAGGCGAGGGCGGCCTACCAGCGGGCGATCGCGCTCAGCGCGCAGGAGCCGGAGCGGCGGTTCCTGGCCGGGCGGCTGGCATCGCTCTGACGCTGCCGGCGGACCCGGTCCGCGCTACCTTACTGTCCATGCCAACCGAGAAAAAGCCCCGTACCACGCGCAAGCGCGCCAAGAAGCCGCCCGAGCCCCGCGGCCTCACGGCCAAACAGGTCGCCGGCGGCTCCCCGCCGGCCGCGGTCACGAAGCTCATGGAGGCGATCGACGCCGACGGCGGTGTCGTCATCGGTGCCTATCGAGACCCGCTGGGCGGCAACTGGCAGATCATCGCCGCGCTGCCGATCGACAAGGTGGCCCCGACGCCCTACCAGCGTGACCTCTCCGAGAGCCACGTCAAGCGCCTCACCGAGGCGATCGAGAAGCTGGGGCGGTTCGTCGACCCGATCATCGCCGTGCGGGCCGGGGAAGGGCAGTACTGGACCCCGAACGGCAACCACCGCCTGGGGGCGATGCGGGCCCTGGGCGCGCGCGCCGTGACCGCGCTGGTGATCCCCGAGCCCGAGGTCGCCCACCGGATTTTGGTGCTCAACACCGAGAAGGCGCATAACGTGCGGGAGCGGGCGCTGGAAGTGATCCGGCTGGCCGAGGCGCTGGTGGGGCTGGACGACCGGCCCGAGAAGGAGTACGCGACCGAATTCGAGGAGCCGTCGCTGCTCACCCTCGGGCTCTGCTACCTGAAGAACGGGCGCTTTTCCGGCGGCGCCTATCACCCGGTGCTCAAGCGGGTGGAGACGTTCGGCTCGGCGAAGCTCTCGGCCGCCCTGGCGCGCCGGCGCGAGCGGTGCGACCTGCTGATGTCGCTCGACGAGGCGGTGGTCGAGGCGGTGAAGGGGCTCCGCGCCCGCGGGCTCGAGAGCCCGTACCTCAAGGCGTTCGTGATCGCGCGGATCAATCCGCTCCGCTTCAAGCGCGGCGCCAAGGCCGACCCCGACGACATCCTGGGGCAGATGCTGGCCTCGGCGCGGAAGTTCGATGTCGGGAAGATCAAATCCGACCAGATCGCGAGATCCGGTGGGGGAGGGGCGCCCCCCGACGAAGGCTCCTGATCGACGCGTCGGCCCCGTAGGACTTTCCAGGAAAGCTATGGACTCGCCTGCGGCGCCTGCCCCCCGTGCTCGTGCCCCCCGATCCGCAGACTCGACGTCGCCAGAAAAATCTCCTTCAGGAACCAGAGCAGTCCGGCGAAGAAGGCGAGCATCGCCCCGATGAAGAGGAGCGCCACCGGAATCGACGCGTCGAACCACGCGAAGGCGCCGAGAAAGAGCGTGGCGATCACCGCGCACACCAGCAGCGCGGTCGTCGTGCAGAGCGTGATCGCGTTGTTGATCATCCGGGCGCGCCGGGACAGCATGGCCAGGTCGGCCTCCAGCTGTTTGGCCTGGGGCGGCGCCGCGCCCGCCAGCCGGGATTCCAGCAGCCGGGCGCGGTCGATCACCCGGGCCAGCCGGTTCGTCATCACCGCGAGCATCGCCCCGATCCCGGACAGGAGGAAGACGGGAGCGACCGCGAGCTGAATGACGTGGGCGATCGCGGTGACGCCGGAGTCCTGTGGCACGGGTGCCTCCATTCTGGGGGGTGATCGCGGGATATAGCGCTGTGGCCTCACGACCGAAAGCCAGGCGCGGTACCTTCACTGTTCCACGTCGCCGGACGACGATGATGCAATCCGCCGGGATTCCCCGCCGGAGCCGCCACGCGCTGGTCACGCTGATCGCTCTCGCGCTCGCCTCGTGCGCGCGCGCGCGGGCGCCCGCGCAGTCCGCGACTCAACCAGAGGCGCACGCCTACCTCTTCTCCTACTTCACGCGGAACGGAGAAGACGGCGTCCACCTCGCGTGGAGCCGAGATGGGATCAGCTGGCAGCCGCTCAACGGGGGACGAGCGGTGATCACGCCGGCGGTCACCGGGTCGGGCGTCGGCTGGCAGGAGTGGGGGACGACCGCCGCGCTGATGCGCGACCCGAGCATCGTCCGCGGACCGGACGGCATCTTCCACCTCGCCTGGACCATCGCCTGGACCGACCGCGGGATCGGCGTCGCCCACTCGCGCGACCTCATCCACTGGTCGAAGCAGACGCGCGTCCCGGTGATGGAGCACGAGCCGGACGCCCTCAACGCCTGGGCGCCGGACCTGTTCTGGGATGACGCGACGGGGCGGTTCGTGATCGTCTGGGCGACCGCCATCCCCGGGCGCTTCCCGGCGACCGACACGCTGGCGCAGCGCACCTCACGAGGCCGGGCGGACCATCGCCTCTATTACGTCACCACGAAGGACTTCACGACGTATTCGCGCGCGGCGCTGCTCTACGATGGCGGCTTCTGCGCGATCGACGGGACGATCACGAAACGCGGCGACCGGTATTTCCTGGTCATGAAGGACGAGACCTTCTTCCCGCCGGCGCGGAACCTGCGCGTCGCGTCGAGCGCCCACGCCACCGGCCCGTATGGCCCGGCGTCGCCGTCCTTCACCGCGCACGACACCGAGGGGCCGTCGGTGCTCCACCTCGGCGACTGGTGGTACGTCTACTACGACGAGTACACGCGGGGGCACTACGGCGCGGTGCGGACCCGCGACTTCGAGCGCTGGGAGCCGTGGTCGGACTCGCTGCGGACGCCGCGCGGCATCCGCCACGGCTCCGCGTTCCTGGCGCCCGAGCCGGTGCTGCGGGGGCTGCTGGCCCTCGACTCGCTGAAGAGTTAGGCCGAGTTCAGGTGCCGCGGCGGCCCGACTTGGACGACGTCGCCTGCGGCTTGACGATCGGTTCCCGCGGCACCGGCGGCGGCGCCACCTTCGTGTCCGGAACGACGGCGTTCGGCGTGCCCGGGGCCGCCTTCTTCTTGCGGGAGAAGTCCGGGATCGCGCGGAATCCTTTCTTTTTCATCGGATGATGTGAGTTGGGTGTGGGCCGGGTGCGACCGATACGATAATCCGATTCCCGGTGGACGGCTACCGGGGATCGGTGTGGCAGTCCGTGGTCGGGCCGGCACCGTGCTCGCCGGGCGGGCTATTACGGCGTGGGGAACGGATGCATCGGAAAGGTCGAATGCATCGGATCGGCGGTGTAGGCGTGTCAACGATGATCGGAGCATTCCATTGATGACGGAAGGAGTCGTTCGCCATGTCACTGTTGTGCATGTCCCGAACCCCACTGGTCGAGGAAGCCCTCACGCGCTCGGTGATCGGCGCGTTCTATGATGTCTACAACACGCTCGGGTTCGGTTTCCTCGAGCAGGTGTACACACGCGCGTTGGAACGCGAGCTCCTCGCGCGCGGGCACGCGGTTGAGTGCCAGGTCGGTGTTCAGGTGATGTACAAGGGAGAGCCTCTCGCCCAGCAACGCCTCGACATGCTCGTCGACGGGAAACTGGTGATTGAAATCAAGTCCTCGCTGCTGCTACACCCGGCCGCCGATCGCCAGCTCTACAACTATCTGAAGGCGACAAACCTGGAGGTAGGTCTCCTCTTCCACTTCGGCCCCGAACCGGTCTTCCATCGCCTTCTCTGCCGCAACGCGCGGATTAATCCGATGCATTCGTCCCTTCCGATGCATCCGATTCCCCCGCCGTAGAACCCTCCCCAGGCGCTCCGGACCGCCCAACCAGGGAATCCGTCACCCGAAGAGCGTCCCCCGGCACTTCACCGATCCGCAATGACAGGGATGCGCCGCCCGCATCGCCGGCGAGAACCGGTCCTCCAGCAGGTAGCTGTAGTCGAACGACAGCTCCTCGCCCTCGGCGATCCTGCGCCGGGCATAGATTTGCACCCGGGTCCCTTCGATTGCCGCCCGGCAGTTCGGATCGCACGAATGGTTGATGAACCGGGCGCTGTTCCCCCGCACGCCGGCATCGATCACGACGTCCGGCGCCACCGCGAAGAAGACCGTGTGATACTGCTCGCCGGCCTGGAGCGGCGGACTCCGCCGGTCGGCCTCCGCGTCGGTGATCCGCTCGCCCTTGTACTCGACGATCCACTCGCCGCGCACGATCGGGCGCGACGCGAACAATCCGCGCCCCGCGATCGCGGACCGCCGCAACCGGTACGGGAGCCTGCGCCTCAACCGCGCCATGAAACGCGCCACACCATCACAATACTCCTCCTTGTCGCGGCCTGCGCCCAGGGGTATGGTCACTCAGGTCAGTGAACGTGGAGCCCTCGGCCAGCGTCCAGATCCTCCCGCCGATCCGCGCCACCGTGATGGTCCAGGTCGGTCCCTCTCATGCATGGAGACCACCGTGGACAAGCGCGACCAGAAACCGAACACGAATGCCAAGAACGCCGCCCCGGCCAAACCGGAAGCGCTGAAGGACCTCCCCGCCAAGAACATCAAGGCCGCCGACGTGAAGGGTGGCGGCCCCATGGCGGTCAAGAAGACGATGTCGACGCAGTAGTACCGGCGTCGCGGTCAGGAGGGCGTTGCCGTGAGGCAACGCCCTGGTCCCAGGCCCGTTGGTCGACCCATTCGGAACGCCGCCTTCGTGCAGCAGTCCGGGTGATCGCCCGGTGCGGCCTGGGACTTCTGCATGCTACCGGTAGCCCGCCGCCTGGATCTCGAACAGCTCCGCATAACGGCCCCGCGCCGCCAGCAGCTCCTCGTGCGTCCCCAGCTCGGTCACCCGCCCATCCGCCACCACCGCGATCCGGTCCGCGATCCGCACCGTCGAGAAGCGGTGTGAGATCACGATCCCGATCCGCCCCCTCAGGTTCTCCTTCAGCTCGGCGAAGATCCCCGCCTCGGCCTCGGGATCCAGCGACGACGTCGGCTCATCGAGAATCCAGATGTCGGCGTTCCGGTACATGATCCGCGCCAGCGCCAGCCGCTGCCATTCGCCCCCCGACAGGTCGTGCCCCCCTTCGAACATCCGCCCCACCCGCGAGTCGAGCCCCTTCGGCATCTTCTTCAGCAGCCACTCGCTCCGGGCGTCGCGTAGCGCCTTGACCACCCGCTCGTCGTCGACTTTGCCATCGGGGCGCCCCAACATGACATTCTCGCGGACCGTCAGCTCGTAGCTCGCGTAGTCCTGGAAGAGCACGCCGATCCGGCTCCGCCACGCCTCGGGATCCATCTCCCGCAGGTCGATGCCATCCACACCCACCCGCACCGAGCCGCGGTCGGGGTCGTAGAAGCGCAGCAGCAGCTTGACGAGCGTGCTTTTGCCCGCGCCGTTCTCCCCCACCAGCGCGATCAGCTCGCCGCCGCGGATGCTCAGGTTCAGTCCCGACACGGCGGGCTCCGTCCCACCGGGATACGAGAAGGTGACGTCGTCGAACTCGATCCCGGGTACTGGACCGGCCGCCAGCGCCCGCGGCTTCGCCGGCACCGGCACCAGCGGCGCGATCGACAGGAAGGAGAAGTAGTCGTCGAGGAAGGTCGTGTGCTGGTCGACCGCCACGAAGGTGCTCGAGATCTGGCCTAACGTCCCTGACACCGACGTGAACGCGCCGATCACCAGCACCACGCCCCCCGGGTCGATCGTGCCGGCCGCCCCCCGGATCGCGATGAAGACGTAGGCGAGCGCCAGCGTCGTCCCGGTCACCAGCCCGGTCAGCATCGAGATCCGCGTCCCCGCCTTGTACATCTCCTGTCGCTTGAGGAGCAGCCCTTCCGACAGGTCGCGATGCCGCCCTAACAAGTAGTCGGCCAGGACGTAGGCACGAACCTCCTTGTTGGTGCGCGGCTGGACGAGCAGGTCGCCCAGGTAGCCGCGCTCCCGCTCCTCAGGCGTCTCCTTGTAGAAGTACTCGTAGAGCTTCGACGTCACCTGGCGCTCGAGCGCCAGCGACAGCAGCGCCGCCCCCAGCGCCAGCACCACCAGCACCCAGTGGAGGCTGGCCAGCAGCCCCGCCATCAGCACGATCGTCACGATGTTCCCCGACAGCCCCAGCACCGACCAGGTCAGGTCGCCGGGTCGCCAGGAGACGTCGCGCTTGGCGCGCGCCAGCCGGTCGTGCCAGTCCGAGTTGTCGAAGTGCCCCAGGTCCAGCTTCGACGCGTGCGCCAGCAGCCGCCGCTCCGCCTCCAGCTCCACCCGCCTCACGAACAGGTTGCGGCCGTAGCCCATGTACGCGCCGATCGTCCGCTGCACCCCGGTCGCCAGCCACAGACCCAGCACGATCGGGAGCATCGCCGACAGCGGCAGCGAGTGCACCCGCGCCTCGGCGATCTTGTTCACGAGCGTCGCGCCGAGCAGCACCGCGATCGGCTGCATCGTCGAGTTGAGGATGCCCAGCAGCGAAAAGCGGATCAGCGAGCGCGGCGATGCCGCCCACGCCAGGGCCATCCCCAGCCTGAGGTTTTTCCGCACCCGGGCGGCGCGCCCCTTCGACGACGCGGGCGAAGTGGGAGGACGGCTGGCTTCCATCCTCTATTCTATCAGGTGGGCGACGGTGTCGGTCAGGGCAGCTAGATGTAGCTGAGCCAGCCGCCTTTGCGGCGGGCCTTCACCCCCGCGTACCAGCGGCATGGCACGTACAGCAGCGCCACCACGATCGCGAAGACGAGGTAGAGGAGGCCGAGGCTCCACCGGTATCCCTCGGGGACCTCCGGCGACCACATCGGGTGGTTCGCGAACAGCCATGCGTTCACGCTCCCTTGTCGGATCAGCGACACGACGATCGCCGCGAGGTGAATTGCCGGGATGTGGAGCAGGTAGTAGAACATCGGCACCCGCCCGAAGGTCGACAGCACGTTGCCGAACCATCCCCGCGCCCGCTCGGCCAGTGGCAACAGCGCGATCGTTGGACCAAGGGTCATGAGGAGGAACAACTGAGAGGCCGGGTACTTGTTCTGCGCCAGCATCCGGAAGAGCGCCGGCGGCGCGTTCTCACCGGCCGGGATGAGCGCGACCGCCAAGCCGGCCGCCACCAGGTAGAGCGCGGTCGCCGACAGCCCGATCCGCAGGCACAGTCTCTTTCGCTCGGCTGCCTCACGAGTAATAATCGTGCCGAACGCGTAGCCGGCCGCCATCACCCCGATCCACGGGACGATGCAGTAGAGGACGACGAGCGTCGGGCCGCCGCTGCCGCCGAGCACGATCTCACCGCCGGCGCCGGAATAGAGGAGCGTCCCCAGCCAGTGCAGCGACTCCGGCAGCGCCCGCGCCGCCAGTCCCACCAGGTTCTGCAGGAAGATCGTCGCCAGCCCGAAGGTCGCGATCCCCCACATCGGCATCCGGATGATCGCCGCCATCAGGACCATGCACCAGCCGAGCATCCAGATGACGCCCGCCAGGATGTAGTGGGCGTAGTCGAAGTTGAACGTCCAGCTGACGCGGATCACGGTGAGCTCGAGGAGCACGAGGATCAGCCCGCGCGTCACCAGGAAGCGGGCGAGGGCGCGCGTGTCGTTGAGCTTCCGTCCGAGGAGAAAGGCCCCGGTGCCGGCCAGGAAGCAGAACGCCGGCGCGACGAAGTGCGTGATCCAGCGCGTGAAGAAGACGCCCGGGCTCGGGCCGCCCGCCGGCACGCCGGAGTACACCCGCACGTGGTCGATCGCCATGAGCACCATCACCGCACCGCGCATGACGTCGAGCGATGCGACACGACCCACCGTCTGGTCCTGCGGCGCAGCGGTCACCGGCTTCCGGTCCGGATTTGGAAGTCCCTAGTTTGCGACGCCCACGGGGGCACGGCAACCACGGGTACGCCGGCGGTGCGAAAAGCGACGCGAACGGTCGCGGCGTTGCGGGGGCGCGAAGGCTAGCTGGTGCGGGCACGGACCTGCTCTTACGGCGAGGGGAAACGGACTGACCGGACGAAACGGAAGCTTCCGTCTCGTCCGGTCAGTCCGTTTCCCCTCGCCGTAGAAGACAGCCGGTGCGAGTCCGGACTGTCCCTCAAATCAATGAGTGATCGCGATAAACCAGGACGCGACCACCGGCCCGCGCGGCGGCCGGCCCCCGGGGCCCGGCGGCGCGCCCGCCGGCGCCGGCCCGAACTCGGGCTGGAACAGGTAGACGTTATGCGTCACCGGGTCGACGGTGATCGTCTTGGCGCCGCGGAAAGTCGTCAGCGTGGCCACCACCGAGTACTTGTCCGGTCCATCCTGGTGGACCACCGTCACGCTGCTGTCCCGGCCGGCGGGGATGTAGATCAGCTTCTGGGCCGCGTCCCACCCCAGGGCGTCGACGCCGTCGCCGTTGGCGACCGTCGCCACGATCTTGCCTGACGTGGCGTCCACCACCACCGACGTCTTGCCGCACCCCGAGAAGATCCGGTTGGTGGCGCGGTCGTAGGCGATCCCGGTGGGGCCTTCGCACGGCGTCAGCGGCCAGCTCGCCAGCACCTTCATCGCTTTGACGTCGAGCACCTGGATCGTGTTCTTCCCCTCGTTGTTCACGAAGATCTTCCCCTTGCCGTCGCTCGCCGCGCCCTCGGGGGCGTTGTCCTCGAGCTCCGCCTGGCCGGTGATCTCGCCGGCCACCGGGTCGATCGCGGTGACGGTCCCGATGGGGCGGCTGTGATTGGTGAGGATGATCCGGTCGGAGAAGTCCTCGTACATGATCCCGTCCAGCCCGCCGATCGGGACCTTGATCTTCTTGATCACGGCCAGCGTCTTGATGTCGAACTCGGTGACTGTGGAATCGCCGCCGTTGGTGATGAAGCCGTGCCCCGACTTGGGGGCGAGGGCTATCCCGTGGGTGCGCGGCGTGTCGGGGATGTCGCCCAGCACCTTGCCGGTGGCGCCATCGACGACCATGACGTGCGTCCCGCGCGACACGAACACGCGCCCGGTGCCGGGCTCAGCCGTGAGGTAGTCCGTCCCACCGTCGCCGCCGATGTTGAACTTGGCGACCTTGAACGACTGGGCGCGGGCGGCGCCGGGCGCGGCCAGCGCGCCGGCGGCCAGGAGGAGAGCGGGGACGAGCAGCGAGCGTCTTTGCATACGGTCCTCAGGGTGGCTGATGCGGGGAGGATGGGCCATGCAGCCGGGATATATAGCCCCGCGAAGCTGGCAGCAGGATTACAAAGGGACTCGCTGGCTGCAGGCCCAGCCGCACCGTACGTTTGCGCCGCTCAACCCACCCCCGGCCCGCCATGGACACACTCGCCCAACTGAGAACCGCGCTCACCGACCGCTACGAAATCGAGCGGGAGATCGGCGCGGGCGGGATGGCCACGGTCTACCTGGCGCGCGACCCCCGGCACGACCGGCACGTCGCCCTCAAGGTCCTGAACCCCGAGCTCGGCGCCGTCCTCGGCGTCGAGCGCTTTCTGGCCGAGATCAAGGTCACGGCCAATTTGCAGCATCCGAACCTGCTCCCGTTGTTCGACTCCGGCGAGGCGGCCGGCCTGCTCTTCTACGTCATGCCCTTCGTCGAGGGCGAGTCGCTCCGCGCCAAACTCGAGCGCGAGAAGCAGCTCCCGATCGACGAGGCCATCCGCATCGCGGTGGCCGTCGCCAACGCCCTCGACTACGCGCACGGACACGGCGTCATCCACCGCGACCTCAAGCCCGAGAACATCCTTCTCCAGCACGGGCAGCCGGTGGTGGCCGACTTCGGCATCGCGCTGGCGGTGAGCAAGGCGGGCGGCAACCGGATCACCCAGACGGGGCTCTCGCTCGGCACTCCACAGTACATGAGCCCGGAGCAGGCCACCGGTGACCGCGTGATCGACGGCCGCAGCGACATCTACTCGCTCGCGGCGGTGACCTACGAGATGCTCACCGGCGAGCCGCCGCACACCGGCAACACCGCCCAGGCGGTGATCGCGCGCGTGCTCACCGACCGGCCGAGGCCCATTCGTGCCTCACGAAGCGCGGTCCCCGAACACGTGGAGGCGGCGCTCGAGCACGCGCTGGAAAAGCTGCCCGCCGACCGGTACCCGACGGCGCGCGAGTTCGCCGAGGCGCTG
Organism: Gemmatimonadaceae bacterium; assembly: GCA_041483735.1. Taxonomy (GTDB): domain Bacteria; phylum Gemmatimonadota; class Gemmatimonadetes; order Gemmatimonadales; family Gemmatimonadaceae; genus JBGPGH01. The sequence continues at coordinate 139,647 of JBGPGH010000006.1, forward strand.
CAGGGGCGCGGCGCCGCGGTCCCCACGATGTCGACGCGGGCGGCACGACCGACAGCGCCGGCCGGCTGGCGCACGCGGCTCAGGGATCCGGTCGTGATCGGGCTGACCGTCGTCGCGGTCGCCGAGTTCGGGACGCTGGCCCTCCGGCGCACGCCTAACGATGTGCCGCCACTGCATGCGATCCGGTTCGTGGTGGCCCCGACGGATTCGAGCGCGCCATCGCTGGCCGTTTCGCCCTGGCCGGCAGCCATCTCGGACGACGGCAGCAAGCTGGTGTACGGCGCCCGGGTCGGCTCCGAGATGATGCTCTGGCTGCTGCGCACCGATCAGGTCACCGCGCGCCCGATCCCCGGGACCGGCGGCCGCCCGCAGCAACCCCTCTTTTCGCCCGACGGGGAATGGGTGCTGTTCGAGGAGGGCGGCAAAGAGATGAAGGTGCGGCTGGACGGCGGCGCCCCGGTCAACATCGGCGATAACGCCAATGCGAACGGCGCCGACTGGACCGCTGCCGACGACATCATCTATGGCGCCTCCGGCGCCACGCATGGCCTGTCGGTGATTCACGCGACCGGCGGCGGGCGCACCGCGTTGACCCAACCCGACTCGGCGAACGGAGTGGACAGCCACCTCTGGCCGATCGTCGCGCCTGACGGCCAGACCGTCGCGTTCGTACTGTGGAAGGGAGCGCTCAATGCCTCCGAGCTCGAGCTGACCACCCTCAAGGATGGCAAGGTCACACCACTGGGACTCAAGGGGATCCGGCCGCTCGCGTTCCTCGACGGCTTTCTCGTGTATGCCCAGTTCGATGGCGCGGTGATGGCCGTCGAAATCGACCTGCGCCGGCTGCGCGCGGTGGGCCGCCCTATCCAGGTGCACGATCGCGTGCACGTCGAGCTCGCGAACAACGGCAACTCGTACGTGTTCGTGTCGCGAGGCGGCGCGACGGTCATCGGTGTCGGCAGCACGTCGTCGCGCCTCGCCTGGCTGGATCGCGATGGGCGCGTCACCCCGATCACCAACGAATCGAAAGCGTTCTTCGAACCGACCATCGCTCCCGGCGCCGGGCGCATTGGGGTCGTGGCGTTCGATGCCGACGCGTCGGATGCATGGGTGTTCGACCTGCGGGCCCGAACGCTGTCGCGGCTGACCACCGCCGGCACGCTCGTCTCCCTCGCCTGGGTCGACAGCACGCACGTGATCTACCTCGCGGCCGGCCGCAGTGCGCGAGCGGGCGTCTGGCTGCATGACGTGACCGGCGGCACACCGCCCGAACTGCTGTTGGAAGTCCCCGACCTCACCAGCGAAGCGTCGCTGGCGCCGGACCATCGCACGATCTATTTCCAGATGCTCGACGGCGGCATCTGGCGGATGATGCGGGCGACCCGGGATTCGGCGAAGTCCATCGTGGCGCTGACGTCCGCGACCACCGATTCGCGAAACGGGCGGCCCTCGCCGGACGACCGCTGGATGGCGTACGCCGGAAGGCAGACCGGGCGCCAGGAGGTGTACGTCCGCTCGCTCCGGGCAGACGGCACCGTGGTCCAGGTCTCGACGGATGGCGGGGCCAATCCAACCTGGTCGGTCGATGGCCGGCAGCTCTACTATGAGAACGGAGGGCGGGTGCTGGCCGCGCACCTCACCGCCTCGCCAGGCCTCACGGTGGTATCGCGCGACACGCTCTTCTCCCTGGCGGGCCGCGCCCAGCCGTCGGCCGGCTTTGGGAGTGGCTGGGCTCCGACCGCGGACGGGCGTCGCCTGCTGATCCTGCAAGGCACGTCCGAAGCGGAGCAACTGATCGTCTCACCCAACTGGATCACCGAGTTCCGCGAACGGGTGAAGCCGAGAGCGCGGAAGTAGCGGTTCCTCCAGCTCGCCGGGCTTCATTCAGCCCGCCCGCCCGGCGCTCGCCCCGCCCGCTGCAGCGCGGGGGCGGGGCGGTACCGCCGCTCAAACCACCAGCTTTGCGTCACTGAGGTGTACACCCTTGGTGGCGGCTGTCATCAAGCTTGGTGTGCTCTTTCCTCCCTTCACATCGGTCGCCTGGTCCGCTTTCAGCGGAAGGTCGGGCACCGCGTGCTTCTTCGCTTCGGTCTTCCGGGTCGATTTCTTCTTCATGGTGCGCTCCGGTGGAGATGAGGACAGCGGGTCATGCCTGGCGGCCGCTGGGGCCTGGAAGGCCCCGGACAGCCGGCATGGCTTGAGCATGGGACCGCCGATCGCGGGCGTCAATGACCGGGCTCACACATGGCGGCCGGTCGCCAGTACGTGGGCCTCGGAGAGCATTAGAGCGCGGGAACCGGATGCGTCGCACTGGAACGGATGAGTCCGTTCAGTCCGTTGCATCCGTTCTCCACGCCGTAAGAGCCAGCCGGCGCGGACCTTACTCTCCCCGCAGCGCCTCGATCGGATCCACTCTCGCCGCGCGCATCGCCGGCCTGACACACCCGGCAATCGCCGTCCCGAAGCAGATCACCGCCGCCCCGACGATGGTGACCGGGTCCCCCGGCTGGATCCCCGCCAGCAGCGCCCCCATCGCCCGCGCCGACCAGTACGCGATCAGCACGCCGATCCCCACGCCCGCCAGCGCCAACGCCATCCCCTCGCGCAGCACGCGCCTGACGATGCTCCCCGCCTGCTCCCCCAGCGCCCGCCGCACCCCCAGCTCCTGCGACCGCCGGCTCACCGCGAACGTCAGCAGTCCGTGGATCCCCACGCCGGCGATGAACAGCGCGATCAGCGCCAGCAGCCCCAGCACCCGCACCTGCGTCACCCGTCCCACAGTCTCGTCTGACAGGATCTCGCTCATCATCCGGATGTTCGAGATCGGCTGCTCCGGATCGGCGGCGAGCACGATCCGCCGGATCGCCGGCACCAGCGCCGCCGTGGACGCCGTCGACCGGACCACGAGGTCCTTGGGCGGATAGTTGATGAACGAGCTGTCGGGCATCTGCGCCGAGGAGAGATAGGCTTGCGGCTCACTCGCCTGCTCCAGGCCGCGGAAGTGCACGTCGCCCACCACGCCCACCACCGTGCCCTCGAACGCGCCGATCGTGAAGCGCTGCCCGATCGCGCTCGTCAGGCTCCCGGGCCAGTACTTGTTCACGAATCCCTCGCTCACCACCGCCGCCTGCGGACTCCCGGGCCCATCGGACTCGGCCACATCCCGTCCCGCGCGCAGCGGAATGCCCAGCGTCGCGAAGTACCCCGGCGTCACGAAACGGATGCTGGCGTTCTTCGATGGGTCGCGCCGAACGGTGGCGTCGCCGGGGAGCGCGACCGGCCAGATCCCGCCGCGCATGCTCATCGGCAGCCCGGTGACGTAGCCGGCGCCCTGCACACCGGGCAGCGCGCGCACGTCCTGCAGCACCCGCGCGTAGAACTGCTCGCGCCTCGCCGTCAGGACGTACCGGTTCCACGGCAGCACGGTCCGCATCGTCAGCACGCGTTCGGCCTTGAACCCCGGGTCCACCGACTGGATCCGCATCACCGCCCGGATCAGCAGGCCTGACGAGATGAGTAGCACGACGCTCGCCGCGACCTCGACGATCACCAGGCCGGCACGAACCCGCTGCGTGCGGCCGCCGCCGGTGCGCGTCCCCTCGCGCAGCGCCGCGAACGCCTTGCTGCGCCCACCGGCCACCGCCGGCCCCACCCCGAACGCCAGTCCCGTGAGGCACATCAGCACCGCGGCCACCAGCAGCACCCGTAGGTCCACCGACGGTTGTGCCGCCACCGGGAGTCCGGCCGGCACCAGCCGGGCCAGGGCGGGGAGGCTCCCCACGGCGAGCAGGACGCCCACCGTGCCGCCGACCACCGCGAGGCCGATGCTCTCCGTCACCAGCTGACGCACCAGCCGCTCGCGTCCGGCGCCGAGGGCGGCCCGCACGGCCAGCTCGCGGGCGCGGTGCGTGGCGCGGGCGAGGAGGAGGCTCGCCAGGTTGGCGCAGGCGAGCAGGAGGATGCAGAGCGACGCGCCGCAGAGCGCGAGCAGGAGCAGCCGCGCGTTCCGCGAGACCTCGTCGCGCAGCCCCCAGACGATCGCCCCGCCGTGCTCGTTTTCCTTCGGGTACTGCCGTTCCAGCCGGGCCGCGATCATCGCGAACTCGTCGCGCGCCTGCTCCAGCGAGACGCCATCGCGGATCCTGGCGACGGCGTCGATGTAACTGTCGGTGCGGTCGGCGAAGTCCGCCTCGCGGAAGACCATCGGGGTCCAGGCATCCGCCTCACGAGTGGGGAAGCGGAACGACGGCGGCATGACGCCGATCACCGTGTACGGGTCGCCGTTCAGCCTGACGACGCTCCCGATGGCGCGCGGGTCGGCGCCGAACTGCGTTTGCCAGAGCGCGTGGCCGAGGACGATGACTTTCGCGTCGGCCGAGTCGGCGGGGAGGACCGTCCGGCCGGCCCAGGCGGGGACGCCCAGCACCTGGAAGAGGTCGGGCGTCACGCCGATGAGCTCGAGGCGGCGCGGCTCGGCGGCGCCGACCAGGTTCATCCCCCGGCCGCTGAACGCGGCCATGCCTGAAACCGACCGCGTCGCTTCCTTCCAGTCGCGATAGTTGGCGGGAGAGAGCTGCCACCGTCCGTAGCCCGGCGCGCCCGTCCAGAGCCTGACCAGGCGGTCGGGCCGGGTGAACGGCAGCGGGCGGAGCAGGGCGAAGTCGGCGAGCGAGAACGCGGCGGTGTTGGCGCCGACGCCGAGCGCGACGACCAGCACCGCGGTGATGGCGAATCCCGGCGTGCGGCGGAGCGAGCGCGCGCCGTAGCGGAGGTCCTGCCGGAGGATGTCCCAGTGCGCGGCCACCGCGTTGGGGACGACGTCGGCGACGGCCTCGAGCGCGATGACCAGCGCCGCCAGCGGGCCGGAGTGCTCGCGCGTCCGCGCTTCAAACGTGGCGCAGAGCTCGTGGCGATACTCGGCGCGGAAGCCCGAGGGGTAGAGGCGCAGGAGGGCGCGGTAGAAGCGCATCATATGAATGGGAGTCAGGCGGTGCGCGGAGTGAGGCCGCGGGCGCGGGCGAGACTGACGAGCGTGGAGAGGCGCGCCATCTCGGCGCGCGCGACGGCCGTCCCGAAGGGCGTGGTGCGGTAGTAGCGGCGGCGCTCGTCGTCGCCTGGGCGCCGCGCGGCCGGCCGTTTCGCGACTTCCTCAATCAGCCCCTGCCCGACCATCCGGGCGATGGAGCGGTAGAGCGTGCCGGCGCTCAGGCGGAGCTCGCCGTTGGTGCGCGCCTCCACGTCCTGGATGATCGCGTAGCCGTGGCGGTCCTGGTCGGCGAGCGCGAGGAGGATGTGGAAGGTGGCGGGCGGGAGTGGGAGGAGGCTGTCGATGTCGGCGCGGTCGGGGGGCGGAGTCATGCCCCAATATAGCCACTGTGGCTATATGCGCAATGGCTACAAGGCGCAGGGGCCGTGGCCTGAGCCTTCCGGAAGGCGACCAGGAGACCGGGGCCGTTGGGGCAACCAGGGCGATTGGGGCGAGGAGGCGCGAACCCAGCGTTCGCCCGACACGCGGCTTGCGCGGCCAACCCTTTCAGCATATAGATTGTCTATCCCCTAGACAATCTATATGCCACCCGCCACGTCCCCAACGAAAACCGAGCTGCTCCGGGGTACCCTCGACATGCTCGTCCTCAAGACCCTCCTCCCCGGGCCGATGCACGGCTACGGCATCGCGCAACACCTCCAGCGGGTCTCCCGCGATGCGCTGCAGGTCGAAGAGGGCTCGCTCTACCCCGCGCTGCAACGCATGCGGCAAAAGGGGTGGATCAAGGCCGAGTGGAAGCAGACACCTAACAACCAGCGCGCCCGGTACTACGCGCTCACCCCCGCCGGCCGCAGGCAGCTCGGCGAGGAGGAAGCGAGCTTCACCCAGATGCTGGCCGCCATCGCCCTCGTGATGCGGCGCGCATGATCGAACTCTGGAACCGCCTGCGCGACTTCTGGAATCGCGAGCGCCTCGCCCGGGAACTCCGCGAGGAGCTGCGCTTTCACCACCAGCAGCTCGCGCGCGACCGGCGCGCCGATGGGCTGGACGTCGCCGAGGCGGAGTACGCCGCCCGGCGGCAGCTGGGCAACACGACGTCCATCCGTGAGGAGGCCCGCGACATGTGGAGCTTTGCGTGGTTCGACGACCTGCTGCAGGACCTCCGCTACGGGCTGCGGTCGCTCCGGCACAGCCCCGCGTTCACGGCCGTCGCCGTCCTCACCCTCGGGCTCGGGATCGGCGCGAACACCGCGATCTTCACCGTCGTGAACGGCGTCCTCTTCAGGCCGCTGCCCTATGGCGATCCGGGCCGGCTGGTGATGCTCTGGGAGACCACGAAGGACCTCCCGCAGATCCTCATTTCCTACCCCAACTTCCTCGACTGGAAGACCCGCACGCACGCCTTCGAGGACGTGGCGCTCTACAACGGATTCGACCAGTTCACGATCACGGGAATGGGAGACGCCGAGCGCGTGCGCGGCGGCGAGGCGACCGGCAACCTGTTCGATGTCCTGGGCGTGAAGCCCGAACGGGGGCGCGCCTTCCGCGCCGACGACGACCGCGTGGGCGCGGACCGGGTCGTGATCGTGAGCGATGCGTTCTGGCTGAGGCACTACGGCCTCGACTCCACCGTCAGCGGCAAGACCATCACGCTCGATGGCTTCAGCTACACGGTCGTCGGGGTGCTGCCGCGGCGCGTGCGTCTCGCCGGGGTCGAGCTCTGGGTGCCGATCGGCCTGTTCGCGAACACGGAACGGTTTGCCTCGCGGAGCAACCATCCGGGCACCATCGGCCTGGGCCGCCTCAAGCCGGGCGTGACGCTGGATCAGATGCGCTCCGACCTGGACGGTGTCTACGCCCAGCTCCGCGCCGACTACCCGCGCGAGAACGCGGGCATGGGCGCCTCGGGAGACTGGATGCTCGACTCGGTACTGGGCGGCATCCGTCCCGCCCTCTACGTGCTCGCGGGCGCGGTGGGGCTGGTGCTCCTCATCGCCTGCGCCAACGTGGCCAATCTCGTGCTGGGGCGGGCGTCGTCGCGCGGGCGGGAGATCGCGCTGCGGGTCGCCATCGGTGCCCGCCGCGGGCGGATCGTGAGGCAGCTTCTCACGGAGAGCGTGCTCCTCTCCGTGGTGGGCGGCCTGCTGGGCGTCGCGCTCGCGTGGGCGGGAGTCCGCGTACTGCTGGCCCTGCGGCCGGACAACGTTCCCCGCCTCGTGGATATCGAGCTGGACGGCACGGTGCTGGCGTTCGCGCTCGCTGTCTCGGTGTTCACCGGCCTCGCCTTCGGGCTCGTCCCCGCGCTGCACTCCGCCGGGGGCGACCTGCTGTCCTCGCTGAAGGAGGGGTCGCGGGGCGCGACCGCGGGCCGGTTGCGTCTCAGGATGCGCGGCGCGCTGATGGTCGTCGAGGTGGCGCTCGCGCTCGTGCTCCTCGTGGGCGCCGGCCTCCTGATGCGCAGCTTCGGAAACCTCACCAACGTCGAGCTCGGCGTGGATCCGCGGGGCGTGGTGGTCGCGCTGGTGTCGCTCCCGGAACGAAAATACCCTGACGCCGACCGCCGGCGCGCGATCTTCGCGGAGCTGGTCGAGCGCGCGCGGGCGATTCCGCAGGTCACCGATGCCGCGCTCGCGACCGACCTTCCGGTGAACTCGAGCTGGCAATCCAGCGTGACCTTCGAAGGGCTTCCGGCCGCGGTGCCCGGCCGCGAGCCGCTCCTGAACGGCGTGATCGCCAGCCCAGGGTGGTTCTCCACGATGCGCATGCGGATGATGGCCGGCCGCACGTTCGCGGCGACCGACGTGAGCGGCGCCCCTGGCGTGCTCGTCATCAGCCAGGCCGTCGCGAAACGCTTCTACGGTGGCGCCGGCGCGGTGGGGCGGCGGATCAAGATGGGATCCGCCGCCGGCCACGCTCCGTGGCTCACGATCGTCGGGGTGGTGAACGACGTGAAGGACGGCGGCCTGGACGAGGAGTCGCGCGGCACGATGTACCTGCCCGCCGCGCAGGACCCGGTCGCCACGTACTGGCTGGCGGTGCGGAGCGCGGCCCCCGCGGCGCGCGTGGTGCCGGCCCTGCGCGAAGCGCTCCGCGCCATCGACAAGGACGTGCCGCTCGCCTACGTCCAGACGCTCGAGGAGCGGATCGGCGGATCGGTGGCGCAGCCGAGGTTCTCGATGCTGATGCTGGGCATCTTCGCCTCGATCGCGCTGCTGCTCGCGGCCATCGGTATTTACGGCGTCATCGCCTACAGCGTCGCGCAGCGAACGCATGAGATCGGGCTCCGGATCGCCCTCGGCGCGCGGCGGCTCGACGTCGTCGGGTTGGTTGTCCGCCAGGTGCTGGCGATCACCGGAATCGGCATCGTCATCGGTGCCGCCGGCGCCCTCGCGGCCGGCTCACTGCTCACGAAGCTCCTGTTCGGGGTGCAGCCCTCCGATCCGCTCACGTTCGTCGGGGTTTCGCTCGTGCTCGCCGTGGTGGCGCTGGTGGCGGCCGCGGTGCCGGCGTGGCGCGCGGCGCGGCTCGATCCGGTGGCGGCCTTGCGGGCGGAGTAGTCCGGCCCGCGGGTTTGAACCCGAGCCGGCCAGTCGCGTTGCGCGGGACATGATGAATGGTTGCTGAACCTTCTCGGTCCGGGCTGGCCGACCGTCATCACACTCCAGCGATCATCTGAGGGACACCGGCGCTCGGCGCAGCATCCCGACGAACGACTCCACCACCCCCCGACGCGACTCACGCCGGCGGCAGATCACGATCGAGGTCTGGACCGCCACAGGCTTGAGCGGCCGGTAGACCACGCCCGGCCAGCGCAGCCGCGCGAGGCCGGCGGGCGCGATCGACACTCCCAACCCGGCACCGACCAGCCCGGTCACCGTGTACCACTCGAGCGCCTCGTGCGCCACGCGCGGCGAGAAGTCACCCGCCCGGCAGATCGCCGCGATCTGGTCGTAGAGCGTGGGCGCGATCTCGCGCGGAAAGAGGATGAACGGTTCCTGCGCCAGCTGGCGCGGCGCCACCCGCCCCCGTGCCGCGAGCCGGTGGCGCGCGGGCAGCACGGCGATGAACGACTCGCGGACGACCGTTTCCATGTCGAGGTCTCCATCGCTGGGCGATTCGCGGAGCAGCGCGACGTCGATCGTTCCGGCGCGAAGCGCTTCGAGCTGTGCCCCGGAGTGCATCTCCCGGAGCTGGAACTCGACCTCGGGGTAGCGCGCGGCGAAGGCGCGGAAGGCGTGGGGCAGGGACGTGAACACGACCGACGATGCGAACCCCACCGTCAGGCGTCCCGCCACGCCGCGCCCGACGCGCCCCGCCGAGTCGATCCCGAGGGCGATCTGCGCCAGCGTCCGGCGAGCGGCCTCGAGGAAGACCGTCCCCGCCTCGGTGAGGGCGACGCGCGGGGCGCGCGTGAACAGCGGCGAGCCCACCGCCTGCTCGAGCCGCCGGATCTGCTGGCTGAGCGGCGGCTGCGCCATCCCCAGGCGCCGCGCCGCGCGGGTGAAGCTGAGCTCCTCGGCCACGGCGACGAAGTACCGCAGGTGCCGGAGGTCCACGCTTTCATTCATATCAGGATCGTCTGAAGACTGTCATCAAATAATATTGTACATATGGGCCGCAGCCGGCAACATTTCGTCCATGACCCGCTTCGTCGTCGTTGCCGCGTTCGCCCTGCTCGCTCCCGCCCCCGCGTCGCCGCGTGCCCAGCAGCCGGCAACGCCGGCCGCCGCCCCCGCCGACTCGGCGACTACGTATCGATTCGACCTCGCGCGCTGGTACTTCCCGTCGCCCGAGGCCGAGGTGGCCGCCCGGGCGCACCTGCGGGCGCGGGTCGCCGCGCTCCGCGCCGCGAGCGGGCGCCTCACGAGCTCGCCGACCGCGCTCCTCCGGGCGCTCCGCCTCGCCGACAGCGTCCGGATGGAATCGAAGCGGCACACGATCTACCTCTACCTCCGCACGCAGCTCAATTCCGTCGACGAAGGCAGCGCCCAGGCCCAGAGCACGCTCGAATCCGAGCTGGACGCCGCGGTCAGCGTCCTCGACAACGGCCTGCTGAAGCTGACCGACGCCACACTCGCCGCCTGGACCCGGGCGCTCCCCGCGCTCGAAACCTGGCGCTTCGCCATCGAGTCGGTGCGGCGGCGGCGGACGTACACCCTCCCGGCCGACCAGGAAGGGATCATCGCGCAACTCGCGCCGGTCGGCGGAGACTGGCCCCTGGCGCTCTACCACCGGCTCATCGCCCGGACCGACTTCGGCACGATCCAGACGTCGTCAGGCGAGTTGCGCGTGCTGCGCGACCGCGGTGCGATCGCCGCCCTGCCGGACACCGCCCTCCGCGCCGAGGGCATCCGCAGGTTGTGGGCGGGCTACGGGCAGCATCGCGATCTGTATGCCATGGCGCTGGCGGGCACGGTTCGCTCGCGGAACGCCCTGGCGCACGTGCGCGGATACCAGGATGCGCCTGACGAGGCATACCGGCGCGCCTGGCTGTCAGCCGGGGAGGTGCGCTCGCTGCTGGACCGCGTGCGTCCCGCCGCCCAGCTGTACAAGGAGTTCCAGCGCGTCAGCGCGCGGATCGCGAGCGAGCCCCGTCGCGCACCGACGCCCGGCGGCGGCCGGCCGCCGACGTTCACCATGAGCCAGGCGGCGGCGCTGATTCAGTCGGCGCTCGCTCCGCTCAGGAGTGATGAGTACGCCCGGGAGCTCGCGGCGCTCCTGGACCCGGCAAACGGCCGGGTGGATGTGACCGGCGGGTCCAACCGGGCCAGTGGTGGCGGCGCGAACGGATACCCGGGCATCCCCAGTGCCATCTACCTCGAGAACTTCGACGGATCGTTTGCCGCACTGTCCCGGCTCGCGCATGAGTCGGGGCACGCGGTGGAGAATCAGCTCGTCAACCTGCACGCCGTGCCCCCCGCGTATGCCAGGGGGGCGCCGTACCTGAGCGAGGCGTATGCCCTGTTCACCGAGCTGGTGGTCGCCAACGCGCTCTACGAGCAGGCGCCGAATCCGCGCGCGCGACGCTACTACCTGGCACAGTTCCTGACCAAGGCGATGGAAGTGTTCCACGGGGCGCAGGACGCGGACCTGGAGCAGTCCATCTACAACGCCATCGAAGCGGACGGCGGGATCATCGGCGCCGACGACCTCGACAGCCTGACGAGTCGTGTCGACACGGCGTACAGCATCTACGGCGCAACCGCGCCCGAGATCCGCGCCCGCTGGATCACCGCGAGGCTGCTCTACGAGGATCCGCTCTACCTCTTCAACTACATGTACTCGGGACTCCTGTCGCTCAAGCTGTACGAGAGCTACCGGCGCGATCCGGCCGCGTTCGGCACCCGCTACGTGGCACTGCTCTCGTCGGGCTACCGCGCCCCACCGACCGTGGCCGTGCGGCAGGCGCTGGGCATCGACCTCGACGATCCGCGCCTGTTGGACGACGCGACGTCCTTCCTCAAGGCCCGGCTGGAGGCGTACGGGGCCCCGCTGCCCGCGTCCGCCCCGCCCACCGCACCCGCCCCGGCGCAGCGCGCCGCCGCCGATACCGTCCCCGTCCTCGCCCCGGCGGCGCGCGCCGGCGTCCTCGACGCTCTCTTCCGGCAGCTCGCGCTTCGTTATGTATTCCCCGATTCGGTGCCGCGGATCGAAGCCCGGATCCGTGCCCAGGCGCGCGCCGGCGCGTACGACTCCGCCCGCACCGCTGGCGAATTCGGCGAGGCCGTGACCCGCGATCTCCGCTCCTTCGACCGCCACTTCGACCTGCGTCTCGACCGGGCCCGCTTCGACCAGCTCCGCACGGCCGGCGCCGACAGCCTGGCCGTCCTCCCCGAGCTGCCCCCCTCGCCCGAAGCGTTGCGGGCGATGCGCGCCGCGAACTACGGCGTGGCGCGCGCCGAGCTGCTGCCAGGGAACGTCGGAGTGGTCGGGATCCGCTTCCTCCACGACCTGCGCTACTCGCGCGCGGCGCTCTCGGCGGCGCTCGCGTTGGTCTCCAACACCGACGCGGTGCTGCTGGACCTGCGTGGAGATCCCGGCGGCTCGGGGAGCGCGGTGGCGTTCGTCGTCAGCGCCTTCTTCGGGGCGGATTCCGTCGAAACACTCACCATGTACGACCGCGAGCTGGGCACGACCACGCGCGGCTGGACGCATCCGGGGTTGGAGGCTCCGCGTCTGCGCGGGCCGGACGTCTACCTGGTCGTGGACGGCGGCACCGGCTCGGCGGCGGAAGCGCTCGCGTTCACGCTGCAACAGTTGGGGCGCGGGCGTGTCGTCGGTACCCGGACGGCCGGCGCGGCACATGTTGGCGGCTGGACCCCGGTGACCGACGGCTTCGTGGTGTTCCTTCCCAACGCGAGGGGATTCGTGCCGGCTACCGGGCGCGATTGGGAGGGCACCGGCGTGCAGCCCGACCTGCCCGCCCCGTCAGGCTCGGCGCTCGCGGCCGCCCACGCCGAGGCGGTGGACCGCCTGCTCGCGCGCGCTTCGGACTCGACGCAGAAGCGCGAGCTGGCGTGGCTGTCTCCGCTGCTGCGCACGCGCGTGTCGGCACCGCCCCCCGTCGACTCCCTGCGTGGAGTGAGGCTGGCCGGCCGGTACGAGCGCGTGGAGATCCGCTCTGCCGGCGGCGAGCTGCTCTTCCTCGGTGCGAGCGGCACGCCGCAGCCGCTTTCGCCCCTCCCTGACGGCACGTTCGTCATCGAGGATGCCCGGTTCGAGCCCGAGGACCGCATTCGCGTGGCGTTCGATCTGGACGCCGCCGGCAAGCCAACCCGGCTCTTCCTGCTGGTGCGGGACGGCAGGAGGCTTCCCCGGGCGCGGCTGCCGTAGGTCGCCACCGCGGCCGGGTCGCGTCACCGCCATCGGGTGTGACCTAACGCTCCACCGACTCATCGAGCCAGCGTGGCCCGGCCTAATGGCCACGGGGCCAGCGTCATCGCGACCAGCCGGTACTCGTGGAATGCGTCGATGATGGCGGCCACCGCCGGGCGCGGGCCTGGTGCCGGCGACACGGTCGCCTGTGCCTGGCCAGAGCGGACCGGCACGATCGTCACCAGGATCGCGACGGCGGCGAACGAGCGGTGACGCCGGCGATGGCTCATCCCTCGCAGAACGGCGCCGAGCCTCACGCTGACCGCGCCCCCTGGTCGCGAATCCACCGCAGCAAGTCGGCGTGAGACAGGTGGCCAACACCCACCCACGGCAGACGTGGCTCCGCCTTGCCCGGGTCGGCCCCGAGCACCCAGACGACGTGTGCAGGTTCCGATCGCCCGTCAGGCCACTTCACGGGGACTGCCTCGGCAAAGCCTGAATAGGGATGTTGAAAGCGCCACTCGACGTTGTCGTCGTCGGCCCAATACCGGTGCATCGGGTCACGGGCCAAGGAAGCCTGCGCTCGTCCGACAAATCAGTCTCGTCGTGACTCAGCTGGACCACCATCCTGTTGCGCGGGTCGTGTGGGTCAACCAGGGTCAGAAGCGGGCGCCCCCACGCTCTCGCGTAATGAACGATGCCGCACTGCCAGGTGCCCGACGGGATCGTGACGACTCGAGGAGCGTGGGCGGCGGGCAGACCGGACGCGCGGTCCCGCGACCGAAGGAGTCCATTGGCGTACTCGACGAATGCGTGACACTGAGATGGACTGTCGAACACCCGGTCCGGAACCCAGAGAGACGGGCCGTGACGGAACTTCAGTACCACGCCCCTGTCAATCAGGTCGACGGTCTTGAGCCTCGGCCAGGCATGCTCGACCGGCGCGCGGTCACCGACGGCGGCACTGACGCCGGCCGCGCCGACTGACACGTGGAGTGGGGCGGCGGTGTCGACAGCATCGATCACGAACGCGATCAGGAACGCCAGGATGAGCCCGATGAACAGGGTGGTTCCCCCAATGAGCGCTGCAAGGGCTTGCCAGCGCGGTGTGTGATGGCTGGCCAGCGCCAATCCTCCACCGACAGCGACGGCGAGCCCCAGCAGCGCCATCCCTGCTATCTCTGTCCAGTCCGCGAGGTTGGACCACGGCCACGGCCGTCTCCAGCCATCGCGACGCTCCTGCGGCGAAAGGTCGAACGTGAATGCGAACGTCTCAGCCACGACACACGGCCTCGACGATACTCGACGCCTGACCCGCCACCGCGACGACTCTCCGCAGCTCGAACCCTACCGACCCGAGCAAAGCGCTCCACTCGCCCTCGCTCCGCTCCCGTCCCCCCGTCACGGCCAGCATGTTCAGGTCGGACATGAGCAATTTCTCGAGCTCCCGGTCGGGTCCGGTGACCCGATCCGGCAGCACGACCTCGATCAGGAGGAGCCGGCTCTCCGGGTCCATCGCCCCTCGGACGCTCCGGAGAATCCGCAGGGCCGAATCGTTGTCGTAGCCGTGCAGCACGCATCGCATGAGGTAGACGTCCGCCCCGGACGGCACTGACTCCAGCAGGTCGCCGGCCATGACCGTGCATCGCGCCGCGAGGCCGGCCGCCGCCAGCCGCTTCGACGCCCCATCGATCGCGCCCGGCCGGTCGACGAGGACGCCGCGCGCCCCGGGGTTCGCCGCGAGCACCGCGGCGAGCAGTCCGCCGCCTCCGCCGCCCAGGTCCGCGATCACTCGGCATTGCGCAAAGTCCCACGCCGAGCATAACGAGGCAAAGTCGTCAGGGCCAGGCTCGGCGAACACCGTGTGAAAAAGTGCCTGGGCGTCAGGCTCCCTTGACCAGCGGGACTTCGACCCGTCACGCTGCCTCGCCGCCTCGGCGCCTGAGCGGTCGCCGGCGCGGACGCAATCGGGGAGCCAGGTCCACTCGTCGGCCAGCAGGTCCGCCCAGAAGACCATGCTCGCCCACACCGAGTCGGGCGCATCCCGGCGGAGCGGGTCGCCGAACGTCGTGAGGGCGAAGCGAGCCGGCGCGACCTCCTCCACGACACCCATGCTGGCGAGGGCGCGCAGGAACCGGCGCAGGGCATCGGCGCTGGTCCGGGTCGCCGCGGCGATCTCGTCAACCGTCATCGGTCCGTGGGCGAGCGCGTCAGCGACGCCGAGTCGCACCGCGGCGCACAGCACCTTGCCGCGGACGAAGCCCATCGCCATGTCGACCAGCGCCAGCCTCGACGAGCCGGCTCCGCCGCTCACCTACGGCCTCGTGAGCCAGACCAGCAGGAGCGCCACCGCGCCGGGCAACGCCTGGATCCAGAGAATCGACCGCTTGGCGGTGGCCGCGCCGAACACACCGGCCACGATCACGCACGCCAGGAAGAAAACCTTGATCGCGAAGCCCGCGCTGCCGAGCATCAGCCCCCAGACCAGGCCGGCGGCGAGGAAGCCGTTGTACAAGCCCTGGTTCGCGGCCAGCGGCGCCGCGGCGGCCATCACGTCAGGCGGCAGGCCGAACACCCGCCGGCCCACCGGCTTCGTCCACAGGAACATCTCCAGCACGAGAAATCCCGCGTGCAGCAGGGCCACGAGTCCAACCGCGAGGTCGGCGAGTATCGCCATCGAAGTCTCCGGAGTTCAGTTCAGCGTCACACCGCGGCCGGCGGCCACTGCCCGTTCATACACCACCGCGGCCGCCGCGACATCCTCGATCGCCGTCCCGGTACTGTCGAACACGAATGTCTCCTCGGCCGACACACGACCGTGGCGCTGGCCGGTGAGCACCTGCCCCAGCTCCGCGTGGATGTCGGCCGTCGACATCAGCCCCGCGGCGATCGCGTGATGCAGCTCGCCCATGGTGGCGGCCTGCTCGACAATGTCGACCACCACCCGGCTCCGCTGCAAGACCGCCGGCTCCAGCTCCTGCTTCTCGGGGCTGTCGGCGCCAACGGCGGCGATGAACAATCCGGGCCTTACGAGCGCCGCCGGGAAGAAGGCTGTCCGCGCCGGCGTGCAGGTGACGCACATCTCGCTGGCCTTGACGGCCGCCGTGAGATCGGCGGTTGGCGTGATCGTGATCCCGAGCTCCGGCGCCAGCTCGGCCGCGAAGCGTCGGGCACGGTCGGGGTCGACGTCCAGCGCGAACGCGCGCTTCACGGGGCGCACGTGCATCATCGCGCGCAGGTGGCTGCGCCCCTGGCTCCCGCATCCGCAAATGGTCACGGTGGATGCGTCGGCGCGGGCCAGGTGGCGGGCGGCCAGCGCGCTGGCGGCCGCCGTCCGCAGGATCGTGATCTCGACTGAATCGAGCAGCGCCAGCGGCCGTCCGTCGGCCGAGTCGAAGAGGGCGATGACGCCCTGGATGGTGGGGAGGCCGGCGGCCGCTGGATTCCGCGGGAAGTTCGAGTTGATCTTGGCCGCGAAGTAGCCGGGCGACCCGCCGAGCGCGGCCGTCTTGATGTGAAAGCCGCCCTGGTTCAGGTGGGCGCCGAGGACGCCGGGCGCGATCGGCAGCTCGCCCAGCGCATAACGGCGAAAGGCCTGCTCGACCGCGGCGATGCAGTCGGGCATGGTGAGCAGCGCCGCGACGTCGGCGTGGTTGAGGTAGAGCAGGCCCGGCGCCGGCGTGTTCACCCTCGGCACAGGAGGACGAAGGCCTTCTTTCGTCATCGACCGCCGCGGAGCTCCTGGACTCTCCAGGTGTGGCTCTCCGCATAACTGATGAGACTCGATGTCGAGGTCCCCGGAGGTGGCGGTGCCTGCATTTCCATGCTGACGGAGACCTGTGCATCGTCGCTCAGCGACGGCAGTGCGCGGACGACCGCGCCGGCAGCACGCTTCGCGAACGCGGACCTCGCCTCCTTGTCCGTGGACCCGAACGAGCGATCCCGGAAGCCGAGCTCGACCATGGCGATGCCGGCGGAGGCGGCCGGTCGGATGGTGTCCAGCCCCCCTTCTCCATGCTCGAACAAGAAGCGGAGCGTGACGGCTGTCTTCAACTCCTCGGACACCGCCGCCTCGGCCCTGGTGCGCGCATCATCCGTCAGGACGGGCGAGGGCGAACGAAAGCACGCAACACCTCCCCCCGTGAGGCAGAGCAGGAGCGCCACCTTCCGAAGGCCTCGGGTCATCGGCTCCCTCCCAGCCTCTGCAGGGCCGCCCGCGCCCGCTCCACAATCGGCTGGAACTGCGGATCCGCGCCCACCCACAGCTCCACGAACCGCCCGTACCACACCCGCGCCTCCTCCTTCTCCCCAAGCGCCGCCGCGAGCTCGGCCCGCAACAGCATCCCGCGCGGCCAGAGGAACCCCGCCACTTGGAGCCCGCCCCCGGGCAGGATCGTCTCGAACGGCGTCACCACCAGGGTCGTGTCCATCATTCGCCTCACGGCGTTCAGCGCCGCCAGCGAGTCGCCGAGCAGGAGCAGCGCGTCGGCGGCGATCGCCGACGTCCCATCCTCGGTCGCGCCCACCCGCGCCACCGCCCGCGACGCCGAGTCGAGCGCACGGGCCGCGACCCGGAGCCCCGCCGTATCGCCCCGGGCCAGCGCCCGCGCCGGCGCCTCGCACAGGCACGGGCCGGTGGAATCGAGCGCCGGCCACCGTGCCCGCGGCAGCCGCAGCCCGAACCGGATCCCCGCCCGGAGCGCGGCGGCGCAGAACGAGCCGCACGGCCCGGGGAAGAACCCTGCCACCAGCTGCCCCTCGGCCGCCGCGGCGCTGTCGCCGCCGACGCCTAACGTTATCGGCGCCGCCTCCTTGCCCTGTCGCACCATCAGCGGCGGCAGCTTGAGCGCTCCGCCCAGCAGCGTATCGGCGAAGGCGGTGTACCACCCCAGCCGTCCGGTCATCGCGCTGAACGCGCTGATCGCCCCCCGCGCCAGCCCGCCCCGCCACTCCAGGCCGACCGAATCGACCAGCCGCGTGAACTCGCGGCTCCGGCTGCGCTTCAACAGCAGGTTGAGGCGCATGTACGCCAATTCCGGGTCCGACACGCGCTGAAGCTCCGGCTCCTTCGTCGCCTCGAGCAGCTCCGCGTCGGCCTCGTCCAGCCGGCCCTGGCGCAGCAGCACCCACGACAGCGCCCGGTGGGCCCGCATCTCGCGGGGCGCGGCCGCCACCCACGCCTCGGCTTCGGCGCGCGCTTCCTCGAGATTGCGCACCCGCGCCCGCGTCCGCTCGCCTTCGGCCTGGTCGCGGAGCAACGCCCGGCTCTCGGAAGGCACGGGGACGACGAGCAGCGAGTCGCCGTCAGGCCTCACGACCGCCCGGTAGCGCCCCGGCCCCACCACCGGGTTGCACGGCGCGGCCGGCTCCGTGCGCCGGCAGCCGATCCGGTTCGGCGCGGTCAGAATGCTCACCACCTCGTCAAAGGTGAGATGGAACGACGGGTCCACCCGCACGATCCGCCGCATCACCCGGAGCGCTGAGTTCCAGCTGCTCCGGAACCTCACCTGCGTCGTATCGCCGCCCACGTTTTCGACGGCCTCGTCCTGGAAGAGGCACTCGCCCAGTCCATAGAGCGCCTCGACGTCGGACGAGTCCGCCCGCACCAGTCCGTCGTAGATCGCGCAGGCCCGCGCGTAGTCCTTCTTCGCGTGCGCCAGCAGGCCGGTGATCAGCGCCCGTTCACGCACCGGCAGGTCCACCGACAGGCGGGCCGCGGCGGTGGCGTGCGCCAGGCGCTCGGGATCGTCCACGACCCTCGCCACGCTGGCGGCGTCGAGCGCCTGAAAGCTCATGATGATCTTCATCATGGCCAGCGTGTCCGACACGTTCATGTGCGCCACGCGCATCGCGGCGTTCGATTCGTCGTACACGCTGGCGACGGCCAGCTTGTAGTGAGCCAGCGCGAAACCGGTGTCGAGCTCGAGCGCGCGGGCGAGGTGTCGCTTGGCCGCCACCACCTCGAAGCGGTTCAGCGCCTGCGTCCCCGCCAGGTACTCCTGGTACGCGTCGACGCTCGACGTCCCGATCACGCCGACGTTGGCTCCCGCCGGCGGCGCCACGGCCAGGATCCCCCGCGCCAGCTTGCCGAAGAGCGCCATCAGCGAGTCCTGGACGGCCGTCTCTTCCCGCGCCGACCGCACGCGTGCGCCGCGCCGCACGTCGAACACCGTCGCGGTGACCATCGTGCGCGACCCGACCTTGAGCACGTCCCCCATCACCAGCCGGCCGGCGCCGGCCCGCTTCGCCACCGCCAGCCCATCGTTGAGCGACAGCCTCTGTGCCGCGCTCGCTCCGGGCACCTCCCGCATGAAGTCGGCGACCCGCTTGTCGTCGACGACGTGGATGTCCTGCCAGCGCGAGAGGTCGAGGTAGAGCAGGTTGACGCTCGCGTCGCGCAGCCACTCCGTCTCGGCGCCGTGCGAGGCGTTGTCGAAGGGCACGACAATCCAGGTGCGGTCGTCGATAGGCGGGGCCGCGGCGCGGGCGGCGACGCGGGGCGCGGCGCACGGCGGCGGCGTCCCGCCCGGGCATTGTCCGCGGAGCGCCGTGGCCGAAGCGCCGATCGCGACCCAGAGCGCGCCGGCGCGCCACGCGAGCCGGCCACGCTGGAAGGACGAGCGGTTTGGCATCTGCAGCGAACGTTACGGGCCGCCGGCCACCCCGCAAGCTCCACGCGGGCGGAGGGTCAGGAGAACCCTTTCCCTTCGTGAGTCATCTTGCGACCGGCCGGATCGCGGGCAACTTCACGGGCATGCCGCCCCTCGCCGAGCTTCCCAAGGAGCAACGCCAGCTCGCCGAGCGCCTGCAGGCCGCGCTCGGCGCCGGGTTCGCGGTCGAAGGCGTGCTGGGGAGCGGCGGGTTCGCGGTCGTCTTCCGGGTCCGCGACCTGGGGCTCAAGCGCGAGCTCGCCGTCAAGGTGCTCAACCCGGACATGATCACGTCGTCCACGGTACGCGAGCGCTTCCAGCGCGAGGCCGAGACCATCGCCCAACTGTCGCATCCCAACATCGTCCCGCTCCACTTCGTGGGGCGCCACGAAGACCTGCTCTACCTCGCGATGCCGTGCGTGCAGGGCGGGACGCTCGCTGACCGGCTGAAGGAGTCCGGCCCGCTCCCGATCGCGTCGGCGGTGCGGGTCCTCACCGAGGTGGCGTCGGCGCTGGGCTACGCGCACCAGCGCGGAATCGTCCATCGCGACGTGAAGCCACAGAACGTGCTGCTCGACGCCGACTCCGGGCACTGCCTGGTGAGCGACTTCGGCATCGCACGCACTCAGGATTCGGCGGCCCTGACGTCAAGCGGGCTGATCGTCGGCACGGCGGCCTATCTCTCGCCCGAACAGCTCAACGGCGAGCGCGGTGACAGCCGCGTCGACCTCTACGCGCTTGGCGTGCTGGGCTACGAGATCCTGACGGGAAAGCTGCCGGTGGAGGGGCCGTCGCCGGCGGCGATCATGATGCGGCGGATGACGGGCAAGCCGCCGTCGCCGAGCGCGGTCCGCGCGGAGGTGCCGGCGGCGCTGGACCGCGCGATCGTGAAGTGCCTCGCTCCCGAAGCGGGGGACCGGTTCCAGACGTCGGGCGAGCTGCTCGCGGCGCTCGACAGCGGACTGTCCGGCGCGACCAGCATGGTGATGCCGTGGGGGCGGAGCCGGCGCGTGACGCGGTGGACGCGCATCGCGATCGGGGCCGGCGCCGCGGTCCTGGTCCTCGGCCTCGGCACGGCGCGCCTGATCCGGAGCCGGCAGGTTCAGGCGGAGCTTCCCGCGTCGTCAGGCGGTGCGCGCGCTGACCTCGTCGTTATCGCGGCGGGCGAGTATCAGATTGGCAGCGGCACTGATCCCGGGCGGGCGCGGCCCGCGCACTTCGTGCGGCTGGACTCGTTCGCGATCGCGCGGCGCGAGGCGACCGTCCGCGACTACGCCGCCTTCGCGCGGGGCAGCGGCGCGGCGGTGCCGTGGACGTCGCCGCCGGCGGACTCGTCGCTCCCGGTGACGATGGTTTCGTGGGCGGATGCCGATCGGTTCTGCGCCTGGCGCTATCGTGAGGCGCAGGGCGGTGGCGGCCGGCTGCCGACCGAGGAGGAGTGGGAGGCGGCGGCGCGCGGCGCGTCGGGCCGGATCGCGCCGTGGCCGGCGGGCGGAGCCGGCGTGCGGGCCAACCTCGCCTCGGCCGGTCGCGGCTCGGCAGCTCCGGTGGGCAGCTACCCGCTCGGCGATTCCCCGGAGGGCGTGTCGGACCTGCTGGGGAACGTGTGGGAGTGGACGTCGTCGCCGATGGCCGCCTATCCGGGCGGACCGGCGATGGCGGACTCGCTCCGCAACTATAGAGTCATCCGCGGCGGGGCGTTCGACACCGCGGACCGTGAGGCGACGCCATGGCTGCGCGGCTACAGCCGGCCCGCGGGCACGGCGGCCGAGCTGGCGCACACGGGGATCCGGTGCGCGCGATCCCTGGCGGGAGGGCGGTGAGGAATCACTCCGCCCGGAGCGTACTGGCCGGATCCACCCGCGCCGCCCGCCAGGCGGGCACGGCACACGCCACGGTCGCCACTCCAGCCAGCAACGCGACCACGCCGGCGTACGTCACCAGATCCATCGGCGACACGCCGAACAGCATCGCCACCAGGCCCCGGCTCGCCGCCGCCGCGCCCACCAGCCCCAGCACGACGCCGGCCCCGGTGAGCGTCAATCCCTCCCGCAGCACCAGCGACACGATCATCCCCGGCGACGCGCCCAGCGCCGACCGCACGCCGAGTTCTCTCGTCCGCTCGGCCACGCTCCCGGCGAGCACTCCATAAATCCCGGCGGCCGCCAGCACCAGCGCCGCCAGCGCGAACGCCTCGAACAGCACCAGCGCGAACCGCCGCTGTGCCGCCGACGCCGCGACCAGGTCGTCCATCATCGCGACGCGAACCACCGGCTGGTCCTTGTCGACCGACCAGATCGCCTGCCTGACGGCGGGCGCCAGCGCCGCCACGTTGCCGCGCGCCCGGACCGCGATGGTCATCGCGTTGTCCTCGAAGATCCACTGGCTGGCGGGGACGTAGACCGCGTCCGCGTCGCTCACCGCCAGCGACGCCTGCCTCACGTCTCCCACCACGCCGACGATTGTGAATGCTGGGCCGTTCATGGGGCCGATGCTGAGCGTCTGGCCGATCGGATCGGCGCCGGCGAACCGGCTCCGCGCCAGCGACGTGCTGATCACCGCGACCAGCGGTGCGCCCGCGGCGTCGCGCTCGTCGAACGGGCGTCCGCGACGGACGGGGATGCGCATCGCCTCGAGGTAACCGGGACTCACCGCGTACCGGAAGATGCTGAAGGTCTGGGCGGGCCGCGTCGGCGTCGCGGCGAAGTGCGCGCCGTACTGGTCCAGGTCGCCGCTCAACGGCAGCTGGCTGGTAAACGCCGCCGCGGTGACGCCGGGGACACGACGCACGGCGTCCAGCGCCTGCGCGTAGAAGACGCGCATCGATCCCGGGCTGTCGAAGCGGTGACCCGACGTTTGCACCTGCATCGTGAGCACCCCCGACCCGTCGAAACCCACCGCGACCGCGAACAGGCGCTGGAGGCTCCGTAGCAGCAGTCCCGAGCTCACCAGCAGCACCAGCGCCAGCGCGACCTCGGCCACCACCAGCGCGCCGCGCGTACGACGATGGCCGCCGGCGGTACGGCGCGTGCCGTGCTGCAGCTCCGTGTGGGGATCGCTCCGCGCCGCCTGCAGCGCCGGCATCGCGCCGAACGCGAGCCCGATCATCGTCGTGAGCACCAGGCCGAACGCGAACACCGTGCCATCCACGCCGATCGCGTTCGCACGGGGAAGGCCGGGCGGGCTGAGCGCGATCAGCGCCCTCACGCCGAGCATCGTCACCCCGGCGCCGACGGCCGCGCCCAGGGCGGCCAGCAGCAGGCACTCGGTGAGCAGCTGCCTGACGAGGCGCCGGCGGCCGGCGCCGAGCGCGGCGCGCAGCGCGAACTCGCCACGCCGCTGGACACCGCGCGCCAGCAGCAGGTTGGTCACGTTCACGCACGCGATCACGAGCACCAGCACCACCGCGCCCAGCAGCGCCAGCAGCGCCGGCTTCACCGCCCGCGTCACCTCGTCGTGCAGGGTGGTGACGGTGAAGCGCCCCGGGAAGTAGCCGTCGGCGGCCGCCGCCGCGCGCACCAGATCGGGCGCGATCGACGCCAGCTCCTTCTCCGCCTGCTCCGGCCCCGTGCCGTTGCGCAGCCGGCCGATGGTGCGCAGGTGGTGGCCCCACGCGCGCCCCTCCGCCATGTCGTACTGCAGCAGCGTCCACGCCTGTGCCGCCGGCGCCAGCACGTTCTCGAAGTCGCGCGGCAGCACGCCGGCCACCACATACGGGTCGTCGTCCAGCCGGATGACGCGGCCGATGATCGCCCGGTCGCCACCGAACCGCCGCCGCCAGAGCGCGTCGGCGAGGATCACCACCCGCGGACCGCCGCGCCGGTCGTCGGCGGACTGGAAGTCCTGGCCCAGCGTGGGGCGCACATTCAGCACGCGGAAGTAGTCGGCGCTCACGCTCTGCCCGTCGAGCCGCTCGGGCTCGGCCGCGCCGGTGATCGTCGGCTGCCACGGCCTGAGGACGGCGAGCGCCTCGAACGCGTGCGAGCGTTCCGCCAGCTGGTGATAGGCACCGAACGTACCGGGGATCCGCGAGCCATCGGACCCGGTCTCGAAGAGCATCGCGATCCGCTCCGACTGCCGGTAGGGCAGGGGCTCGAAGAGGATCGGGTGGACGGCGCTCAGGATCGCGGTGGTCGCGCCAATGCCCAGCGCCAGCGTCAGCACCGTGATCGCGGTGAAGCCGGGCGTGGCGCGGAGCCGCCGGGCCGCGTAGCGCACGTCGCCGGCCAGCGTCTCGACCACGTTCTCCCAGCCGGATCCGCGGACCTCTTCCCGGACGCGCGTCGCACCGCCCACTTCGATCCGCGCCGCCCGCAGAGCCTCGTCAGGCGGGAGGCCGCGGGCGCGATGCGCGGCGGCGGCCTGGTCGAGGTAGTGTTGCACCTCGTCGGCGACGTCCTGGTCGGCGGCGGACCGATGGCTGAGGGCCCGCAGGCCACGGGTGAGCTGGCGCCAGAGCGACATGGCCTAACCCTCCGCCTTGAGCAGCCGGGCGACGGCCGAGGCGCGGCGGGTCCAGTCCTCGGTCTCGGCCTCGAGCTGCCTCCGGCCGGTGCGGGTGAGCGAGTAGATCCGCGCGCGTCGCGAGTTCTCGGTCTGCTTCCACTCGGCGTCCAGCCATCCCGCGCGCTCGAGTCGCTGCAAAGCGGTGAGGAGCGACCCCGGGTTCACCTTGAAGACGCCGCGCGAGATCTGCTCCACCCGGCGGGCGATGCCGAAGCCGTGCATCGGCTGGAGGCTGAGGGTCTTGAGGATCAGCAGGTCCAGCGTGCCCTGGATGACGTCGGTGTTCGGCTCGTCCACGGATGCTCCGGATCGGGGAGGTGGGGACGAGGATACCGACGCTCATCTTGATTGTCAAGAGCTGATGATCAAGGGGAGCAGCGGGCGTCTCGTGGGCGGAGCCGCCTGCGGCCGGCCTGGCGCCGGGGACAGATCGTGCGGGCGGGGGCCGGCTCTTACGGCGTGGGATACGGATGCTTCGGAATTGACGGACGAAGCCGGCCCGCCACCGCGGGCCATCGTGCTTCACGCCCAACAACGATGTTGACTGTTGTGTTGCTGTAGTCTCCGCGGGTTCTCCCTGCTCCTCTCCGCGGAATCCGTGCCCCCAGCCGTATCGGTGAGAATCTGCCGCTCCTATCCGTGACGATTTTCGGGCACCGTGCCCGCCTGCTCACCTCATGTTCACCAGGTATTCGCTCAGCCGTGCGAGTGTCTGCTTCGCTCCCTCGATCGCCCCGAACTCCTCGACCACCCGGTCGCGCTCGGCGGCGGTCTCGAACAGCGCCCGCATCGTCACCTTCGTCTTCCGGCGGTGCTCCTCGAACGTCACAGTCACGTGAAACCGCGGCGCCGGGCCATGGTCGTAGACCAGCCGCTCGGGCTTCTTCACCTCGACGTACACGATCCGGTTGGGGTAGTCCACGCCGTCGGGGCCGTGCATCACGAACTCCCACACGCCCCCCGGCCGCACGTCCATCTTCTGGATCGTGTTCGTGAAGCCGTTGGGGCCCCACCAGTGGACGATGTGCTTCGGATCGGTGAAGGCCTTGAAGACGAGATCCCGCGGCGCGTCGAGCACCCGCGACGTGACAATCTCGCGGTCGGCGGTGGCGGCGGTCTGTGTGGGCATGCTCCTGCTCCGTGGGTCGTGTCTATTGGGCCCGGAGGGCGTCGCCGGGATCGATCCGGGCCGCCCGCAGCGCCGGAATCCAGCACGCGCCGATCCCGACCACCGCCATCAGCACCGCGACGCCGAGCAGCGTCGCCGGATCGTTCGGCGCCACGCCAAACAGCAGGCCGCGAATCAGCCGCGACAGCGACAGCGCCCCGCCCACGCCCAGCGTCAGCCCCAGCGCCACCAGCACGCCGCCTTCGGACAACACCATCCGCTGGACCCGCGCCGAGTCGGCGCCCAGGCTCATCCGGATGCCGATCTCGTTGGTGCGGGCGCTCACCGAGAACGCCAGTACCGCGGCGATCCCGATCGACGCCACGATCAGCGCCAGCACCCCGAACGAGGCGACCAGCAGGGCGTTGAGCCGCCGCGGCGCCACGCTCTCGTCCCGGATCTGGTCCAGCGTCAGCACCTTCTCGATCGGCTGCGTGGGCGCGATCGACCGGATGATCCTCGTGGCCGAGGGGGCGATCGCGGCGGCGTCGGCCTTGGCCCGAATCACCAGCCCGCCTGACGGGAACGACTCCTGCGCGAACGGCATGAACATCACCGGCATCGCCTGCGCGTCGAGTCCGCCGTCCTTCGTGTCGCCCACCACGCCGATCACGGTGCGCCAGTCGCCCGACACCGGGATGAACTTGAGCACCTCGCCGGTCCACGCCACCTGCCGGCCCAGTGGGTCCTGGTCGCCGAAGAGGAGCTTGGCGAGCGTCGTGTTGAGGATCACCACCCGCCCGGTGCCCACGCGGTCGGTGGTCGAGAACTCCCGGCCACGCAGCAGCGGGATCCCCGCCGTGCGGAAGTAGTCCGGGCTGGCCGTCCGGTACTCGGAGCGCGGCATCGGCTCGCCAGGCATCACCGGACGTCCTTCGCCCTTGATGTCGAGCATGAAGCCGGCCACCCGGAGCGGCACCGTCGACCCGAACGCCACCTCGCTGACGCCCGGGAGGGCCGCGATCTCGCTCGTCATCCGCTGGTATTCGGCGATCGCGGCGGCGTCGTCCTTGCCGGTGAAGTCGCGGGGGACTTCCATGGTGAGGACGTTCCGGGTGTTGAGCCCGGCGTTCACCGTCGACAGGCGCTGCATGGTGCGCGTCAGCAGGCCGGCGCCGGTGAGGAGCACCACCGACACCGCGATCTGCGCCACCACCAGCGTCCGCTGGAGGCGCTGGCGCCTGACGCCGGAGGTGGCGCGCTTGCCGCCCCCCGCCAGCGCCGCGCCCAGGGCGCGCTCGCGGGCGAGCGTCGGCGCGAACGAGAGGAGGACGGCGACCAGCGCCGCCAGCACGATGGTGAAGGCGAGCACCGCCCCGTCCACCCGGATCTCACCGGCGCGCGGGCTGTAGCGGGCCGCGAACGCGGTCAGCATCCCCACCCCGGCGAACGCCAGCAGCAGGCCTAACGTCGCGCCGACCAGCGCCAGCACCAGGTTCTCGGCAAGCAGCAGCCGACGGAGCCTCACGGTACCCGCGCCCAGCGCGGCCCGCACCGTCAGCTCGTGCTCCCGGCGCACTCCCCGCATCAGCGTCAGGTTGGCGACGTTCGCGCAGGCGATCACCAGGACGAACGCGGCCGCGCCCATCAGCAGCCAGAGCGTGAGGCGGGCGTTCTCGCCGAGCACTTCCTGGAAGGGGGTCAGCGTCACGCGGTAGCCCGAGGCCGCGTCGTACGCCTCCGGATACGCGCTGTGCGCCCGGGCCGAGATCGACGCGACTTCGGCGCGCGCCTGCGGCACGGTGGCGCCGGGCGCGAGCCGCGCGATCATCTCCGTCATCCGGTGCGTGCGGCCGGTGATCATCATCGCGCTCAGGTGATGCTCGCTGTTCACCATGTTCATCAGCGCATCGATGGGAGCGGGGAAGTACGGCGCCGGCTGGAGGACCCCCACCACGGTGACCGGATGCCCGCCGATCCGCAGCGTCTGTCCGACGATGGCGCTGTCGCCGCCGAAGCGCTTCTGCCACCAGGCGTGGGTGAGGATCATGACCGGCGCGGCGCCGGGTCCGTCGTCGCCGGCGTCGAAGGCGCGGCCCATGATGGGGGAGAGTCCCATCACCGAGAAGTAGTTGCCGGTGACCAGTCCGACGTCGACACGCACCGCGTCGTGATCGCTCACCATGCTGAAGGTCATCGGTGAGTATTCGGCGATCCCGGCCAGCGTCTTCGACGCGGTGCGGAAGTCGTTGATCTCGGGGACCGAGAAGCGAACGTTCTCGCCGCCGCTCCCCTGCACCGACTGGCGGAGGTACATGAGGCGGTCGCCATTCCGGTGCGGCAGGGGGCGGAGGAGGACGCCGCGCACGACGCTGAAGATGGCGGTGTTGGCGCCGATGCCGAGCGCGAGCGTGAGGACGACGGCGAAGGCGAACCCGCGGGCGCGGGACAGGCTGCGAATGGCGTAGCGGACGTCGAGCATCAGCGGGTCCTCGGTGTGCGGCGGCGTGTCTTCTTCCCGGCGGCCTGCAGCCGGCGGACGTAGTCGTCCAGCCGGTCCAACCGCTCCTCCCACATCTTCCGATATGGTACCACCCAGTCGGCGACTTGTCGAAGGGGTTCGGCCTCGAGGCGGCAGGGGCGCCACTGGGCGTCGCGGCTTTGCGAGATGAGGCCGGCCCGGGCGAGCACCTTGAGGTGGCGGGAGACGGCGGGGAGGCTGATCGCGAAGGGTTTGGCGAGCTCGGAGACCGTGGTCTCGCCCCTCGCGAGTCGGGCGAGGATGGCGCGCCGGGTGGGGTCGGCGAGGGCGGCGAGGGTGGCGGAGAGCTGGTCCTGGGATGGCAGCATTGAACGCATCGGTTAAATAACGTTCTAGTTTAATACAATCCGGCAGCAACGCTGTCAAGCCCTCCTGGCATACGTCAAACCGGCGGGCGATCCGATCGGCCGGGGGGCGCGGTAATGTTCCCGGTGGTTCCCGGCTCCTACTCAGATCAACACCGAGGGGGACCCGTGACGAACTACCGCCGAATTGGGGGTGACGTGCTGCTGTGGGTGATCTCGCTGTTCCTCGCGTCCGTGTTCATCAGGCAGGGCCTGGCGAAGTTCTCGGACACCAGCGGGTGGGCCGTGGCGTTTCGTCAGTGGCATTACCCGGTCTGGTTCCGCGTCTGTGTGGGCGCGGCGGAGACCAGCGCCGGCGTGCTGCTCCTGACCAGGCGGACAGCGTCCGCCGGCGCGATCATCATCATGGCCGTCATGATTGGCGCGATGGGCACGCACGTCTGGTGGGGTCGCCCCGGCCAGGTCACGAACGAGATCTTTCCGCTCCTCCTCGCGACGATCGTGGCGTTCGGGCGGCGTACGTCGTTCGTCCTGCGTTCGCGGCCGGCCATCGCGCCGTGACCATCAAGACGGCGGCGAGTACGCCGCAGCTGGTCGCGCGGGCACGCGATCCGGCGATGCGGCTGCACCAGCAGCACGCGGCATTCACCCAGCTCGTGGAGCGGACGCACCACCTCGTCTTCGGGCTCGCCCTCACAGTGCTGCGCGACCCGGAAGAGGCGAAGGACGTCGCGCAGGACGCGTACCTGACCGCGTGGCGCTGCCTGCGGCAGCTGCGCGACGGATCCGCGTTCGGAGCATGGCTGAAGACGATCGTCACCACGGAGTGCTCCCGGCGGCTGCGGCGCCGGAAGCGTGAGGCGGCGCTCGCGAAGGTGCCCGGCTCGGTCGAGGCCGACGTCCGGCGGACCGACTACCAGTCCCTGGTGGCTGCGGCCATTCGCAAGCTCTCCCAGGGCGAACGGGACGTGACTGTGCTCTTCTACTTCAGGGGACACACGCAGGCGGAGATCGGCCGGCTGCTCCGGCTCAAGCCGGGGACGGTCGGGAAGCGGCTGCACTCCGCCCGGTTGCGAATCCGGCGGGCGCTCCCGCCGTCCGTGCGGCACGAGTTCGTGCGCGTGGCCCCATCGAAGTCGTTCCTCAAGAGCGTAGGGCTCGGTCTCTTCGATGAGTACGTCGGCGTGTACCGATTCGCCGAGCGTCCGGACCTGGTCGTCTCCGTTGTCCGGGACGGCGATTCGCTGTTCAGCGAGTGCAACGGGCAGCGCAACCGGCTGGCATCGCTCGCCGACCGGTCGCTGCTGACCAGCCACTACGACGGCGAAGGGCGGTTCGGCCGCAATCGTCGCGGCGCCATCACCCATTTTGTCTACTACGAATTCGGCAAGCGCCTGGGGACCGCCCGGAGGACCACCGCGGGGGCTGCCGGCGGACAGAAACAAGCGGCTCCGCGCTCCCGCCTTAACCCTCGCGTGGCAGGCGGCGGGCATTGAGCCGCCCGACCGCGACCAGGATGCCGAAGATGATGGCCTCCGGTCGCGGCGGGCAGCCGGGGATGTACACGTCCACCGGGAGCACCCGGTCGACGCCACCGGCGCTGGCATATCCTTCCCCAACGATGCCCCCGGATGCAGCGCAGGCGCCCAGGGCGATCACGACGCGCGGGTGAGGCACGGCCTCGACGGTGCGCCGGACGGCGGTCTCCAGGTTGCGCGTGACCGGGCCGGTGACCACGACCCCGTCCGCGTGCCGCGGGGAAGCGACGAAATCGATGCCCAGGCGGCGAACGTCGTAGACCGGGTTCAACAGCGCGCTCAACTCCCAGTCGCAAGCGTTGCAGGAGCCGGCGTCCAGGTGGCGGAGGTGCAGCGACCGGCCGAGCACCCGGCGGATTTCCGACGAGGCGTGGGCGGCCTCCGCGTGCGGGTCGGGTGCCGGTGCCGCCGTTGGAACGGCGGGGTCGTCGGCCACGACTTCGATCCGCATGTCGTCCCGGCTGCGCGCCGCGAGCTCGAACTCCCGTCCCATGGTGATCGCTCCCGCCCACGGATCCTCGGCGCAGCGGCCACAGAAGACGCACCGCGCGGCGTCGAGCGCGACATGCCTGCTGCCGCCGTCGAATCGTTCGGAGAGCGCGCCCGTGGGGCAGACGGCCGGAGGGGGCAGGTGGCTGCCGGGGCGCAGCACGGGCAGCCCACGAAAGCGGTCGGGCGGCACGCTGGGCTCCGCCGGGTAGCGGGTGGTGACCACGCCCGTGTGGAGCGCGTTCAACAGGATGCGAAGCATCTCACCGATCCGTGCACGAGTAGCAGAGTTCGAAGCTCTTGTTGACGAGCGGGAAGTCCGGGACGATCGCCGTCTGCCCGGCCAGCGCCACGGCCGGCCAGTTGTGATAGCTCGGCGACCGGAGGTGGTATCGCTCCACCCGTCCGCGGGCATCGGTGCGAAGCCAGTGGACCGCCTCGCCGCGCGGCGACTCGATGGCCGAGATGCCGATCCGGCCGGCCGGCAGCGGGTCGGCGAGGATCGCCCCTAACGGTCCAGGCTCGAGCCGCCGGATGAATTCGCCGACCAGCCGGATCGACTCCCGGGCCTCCAGGGCACGGACGTTGACGCGGGCCATCGCGTCGCCGTCCGGGAGGGTCACGACGTGGAGCTCGGGCGGCTCGGGATCCGCGAACGCGGCATGGGGATGGTCCCGGCGCGCGTCGCGGTCCACGCCGCTCGCCCGGGCTGCCACTCCGGTGACGGCGAGGTCCAGCGCCGCCTGGTGCTGGAGGACGCCGGTGTCGTCGAGTCGATCGACGACCGATGGGTTGGCTTCGATGCGCCCCATCAGGCCATCGAGGCCGGCGAGCGTGTCGGTGAGCGTGTCGGTGAGGGCGCCGATGAGATCGTGCGGGAGATCGAGGCGCGTGCCGCCCGGGACCACGAGACCCCGGAGGAAGCGATTGCCGGCGATCCGCTCGTTCATCTGCTGGAGGCGCTCCTTCAAGCGCGCTCCGGTCGCGGTGCCGTAGTGGAACGCGGCGCCGGCGCAGACGTTGCCGATGTCGCCAACGTGATTGTAGAGTCGCTCCAGCTCGAGCGCGATGCTCCGGATGAGCCGGGCCCGCGGTGGGACGTCGACGCCGGCGATCTGTTCCAGCGCCTCGCAGTAGCCCAGGCCGTGCGCGACGGAACAGACTCCGCAGATCCGCTCCGCGACGTAGAAGGCGTCGAGCGGTGTGAGCCCTTCCATCCGCTTCTCCAGCCCGCGATGCGTGTAGAACAGTCTTGCTTCGAGATGCAGCACCGTCTCGCCTACCGAGGCGAAGCGGAAGTGCCCCGGCTCGATGATGCCGGCGTGGATCGGGCCGACGGGAATCTCGAACACGCCTTCGCCTTCGGCGGCGAGGTGCGGGAACTCCGCGGCGGGCTCCACCGGCAGGCGCCGCGTCCCATCGAACGCCTTGCGCAGCGGGAAGGAGTCCGCCGGCCATCCGTCGTGGACCACGAGCGGGCGGGGATCCGGGTGCCCGACGGGGACGATCCCGAACAGATCCTGCATCTCGCGCTCGTGCCAGTTTGCCGCCGGGACCGCCGTGGTCAGCGACGGCACCTCCGGGTGCGCTGCATCCACGGCGACGAGCAGCGTCACGAATCGATCGGGCGCCCCGGGCGCGGCGGGCTCGAAGACGTAACGCACCTTGAGGTCATGGTCCGGCGTCATCGTCTCGTCCGTCGCCACGACGGTGGCCAGCGTCATCGCGTGCGGTCCGGTGAGCACGGCGGCCGCCGCGGGAAGGTCGCCGGCGCGACCGAGCCGCACGGTGAGGTCCGATGGGCGCGGGCCGGGCTCCGCCTCGACGGAGCCGCCCGCGGCGGCCCGCAGCGCGACCACGAGGGCCTCGTCAGCCAACGACGATCTCCGTGGCGCGCCGGAGGAGCCCGTCGAAAGGCGCGGGAATCGTGAGGCCGAGGAGGATCATGATCGCCGCGAGCAGCATCATCCCGAGCAGCGGGGACCAGGCCTCGGGCTCCCGGCCCGCCGCGTCCGTCGGCCTCCCGAACGCCATCGCGCTGACGTGGTGGAGGAGGCCGGCGAAAATGATGACGACCATCGCCAGGAAGATGGCGACCGCCACCCAGTGACCGGGGCCGATGCCCGCGCGCAGCACCATCAGCTCGCTCACGAAGATCGAGAACGGTGGCACGCCGGCGAGCGACAGCGCCGCCAGCATGAGGAGCGTCGCGCCGATCGGCGCCACGCCGAGCAGGCCCCGGATGACCCGCATGTCGCGCGTGCCGTAGCGGGCGATGGCCGTGCCGGACGCGAAGAACGCGAGGGCCTTGGTGACGCCATGGTTCACCACGTGCAGCAGCGCGCCGTAGGTGCCCACGGAGCCGCCGAAGCCCAGTCCGAGGGCGACGATCCCGACGTGCTCGACGCTGTGGTAGCCGAGGAGGCGCTTGAGGTCGTGCTGGGCCAGGATGAACGGCGTCGCCACGACGATCGAGGTGAGCCCGAAGACGAGCAGCACCTTCGTCGGGAACGCGGGGCCGCACGCGGCGGCGGCAATCGTCTGGAACCGGATGATCCCCAGGAGTGCGCACTTGATGAGGACGCCCGACAGCAGTGCCGACACCGGCGTGGGCGCCTGGCTGTGCGCGTCCGGCAACCAGAGGTGCATGGGCGCGAGGCCGGCCTTGGTGCCGTAGCCGACCATGACGAAAATGAAGCCGATCCGGACGATGCCGGGGTCGAGCAGGGGCGCGACCTTCATGATCTCCGACCAGCTCATCGCGCCCACGCCCGCGCCGGCGGCGACGTGAGTGGCGGCGGCGGCATACACGAGCACCGTGCCGAACAGGCCGAACGAGATCCCGATGGTCGTCACGATGATGTACTTCCACGCCGCCTCGAGGCCATGGTGGTGGCCGTGGTAGCCGACGAGGACGGCCGAAGTGATCGTCGTCCCTTCCATCGCGATCCAGAGGACGCCGAGGTTGTCGGCGAGAACCGTCACGACCATCGTCGCCACGAAGAGGTGCACGAGCGCGAAGTACGATCGCAACGAATCGCCCTTCATGTTGCCGACCGCGACCGCCTGCCTGAGCCACCCCACCGTGTAGATCGACACGGCCAGCGTGAGAACGACCAGGAGGAGGAGAAAGATCAGCCCGAGATCGTCCACGCGGAGAACGCCGAGCCTCCGCGGACCACCGGTTGCCACCGCGCCGGCGAGGACGAGCGTGAGCGCGAGCAGGACCGCCGAGCCGCCGACATCGATGACCGACAGGATGCGGCGGTCGCGCGTCGTCAGCATGAGCAACGCCGTGACGGTCGGGACGAGCGGCAGGACCCAGAGGAGCGTTTCAGCCACCGGTCATCCCCGCAGCCGGTCCAGGCCCGCGATGTCGGCATCGACCGTCGAGCGGACCCGGAGCACCATGATCGCCATGACGAGCACGGCGAGGATGACGTCGAGGATCACGCCGATTTCGATGATGAGCGGCATGCCCCGTGTCACCGCCATCGCCGTGAAGAAGATTCCGTTCTCCGACGCGAAGAGGCCCACCATCTGGTGCAGCGCCGTCTTTCGGGTCGCCATGACCAGCACGCCGAGCAGCGTGAGGGCGATGCCCACTGGGAGCGCGTTGCCCGTGATCGCCTGGCGCACGGGCCCGAGTGAGGCACTGAGGTGGAACGCCATCAC
>JBGPGH010000007.1:0-149920 GCA_041483735.1 Gemmatimonadaceae bacterium
CGCGGTTTGGCACCTCGATGTCGGCTTGTCACATCCTGGGGCTGGAGAAGGTCCCAAGGGTCCGGCTGTTCGCCGGTTAAAGTGGCACATGAGCTGGGTTCAGAACGTCGTGAGACAGTTCGGTCTGTATCCGTCGTGGGCGTTGGAGAGTTGAGGGGCGCGGACCCTAGTACGAGAGGACCGGGTCGGACAGCCCGCTCGTGTCCCGACTGCACCGCCAGGTGCAACGCCGGGTAGCGATGGCTGGCGGAGATAACCGCTGAAAGCATCTAAGTGGGAAGCTCCCCCCAAGATGAACTCTCCCTGGAGCCTTGAGCTCCCTAAAGGGCCGGAGGAGACCACTCCGTCGATAGGCCGCACGTGGAAGCAGGGCAACCTGCTCCGAGCGCAGCGGTCCTAATCGCCCGTGAGGCTTGACCTCCCTTTTTGCTCGGTCCGCCAAGGGCCGAGCCGGAAGCAGAGCACTGCACGATCTATCAGGATTCTCGATTCACCGATCACTACCCCCTTCCGTTGGTCAGCGTCACCGCTGACTCCAGACAGCGACATAGATGTCGCATATCGCTGGCGACCAGAGCGTAGGGGCCACACTCGTTCCCATTCCGAACACGATCGTTAAGCCCTACAGCGCCGATGGTACTCCGTCCGAGAGGACGCGGGAGAGTAGGCCGTCGCCGGCACCCCTTCGCCGCGGGCGCCCCATCCGGGGCGCCCGCGGTTGTTTTCATCCCACCCCAGGCCACCCGGCGCCCGCCCCAGCCGCATGACCCGCGCCGGTTTCGTCGCCCTTGCCGGCAAACCCAACGCCGGCAAGTCCACCCTGCTCAACCGACTCGTTGGGCAGAAGCTCAGCATCACCAGCCCCAAACCCCAGACCACCCGCGACCGCGTCGTGGGCATCCTCACCCGCGACGATGCCCAGCTCATCCTCCTCGACACCCCCGGCCTCCTCGACCCGCGCTACCCCCTCCAGCAGGCGATGCGCCACGCCGCTCTCCAGGCGCTGGCCGACGCCGACGTGGTGATCCACCTCGCCGATGCCGCCGAGGGCGTGCCGCCGCCGCTCGCCGAGGTCGCCGGCCTCCACGACTCGCCCCGCGCCCGGGCGGCCATCATCGCCCTCAACAAAATCGACCGGCTGTCCGCCGAGCAGCGCCTCGCCCTCACCACCGCGCTGCCTG
Source organism: Gemmatimonadaceae bacterium (assembly GCA_041483735.1). Taxonomy (GTDB): domain Bacteria; phylum Gemmatimonadota; class Gemmatimonadetes; order Gemmatimonadales; family Gemmatimonadaceae; genus JBGPGH01. The sequence goes on from JBGPGH010000007.1 coordinate 1,182, forward strand.
ACGCGCACCAGGTCTCGGCGCTCACCGGCGAGGGAGTCGCCGCCCTGCTCGACGACGTCACCCGCCACCTGCCCGAGAGTCCGCTGCTCTATCCGGCGGACGACGTCAGCACCCAGTCGGTGCGGTTCTTCGCCGCCGAACTCATCCGGGAGACCGCCCTCGAGCAGCTCGAGGACGAGATGCCCTACAGCATCGCCGCCGAGATCGAGGAGTTTCGCGAGTCCGGGTCCCCGGTGTACATTCGGGCCATCGTCTACGTTGAGCGCGAGAGCCAGAAGCGCATCCTGGTCGGGAGTCGCGGATCGCGCATTCGCGAGATTGGCCGGGCGGCGCGCCTGAAGATCGAATCCCTGGTGGGCGCGCCGGTGTATCTCGACCTGTGGGTCAAAGTGCTCCACAACTGGCGACGCGACGCCCGCGCGCTGCGTCGCTTCGGGTACCGCCTGTCCGAGGAACCGACGCGATGAGCCTGTCCACGCAGCTGCTGGCGATCCTCGTCTGCCCCAAGTGCAAGGGCGAGCTGGAGTACCGGGAGGCCGAGTCGAGCCTCGTCTGTCCGGTCTGTCGCCTGCGCTACCCGATTCGGGATGACATCCCGATCATGCTGATCGATGAGGCGACGCCGCTCCCGTAGGAGCCTGTCCACGGGCGCGCTCGCGCTCGTGACGGCCCTGGCCGGTGCCGGCGGAGCCCGCGTCAGCTGGGCGCAGGGGCGGCTGGCTACCGAGGGAGCGCTCTTCCTGCTGCTCCCGGTGGGCGCCCGCGCCGTGGGCATGGGGCAGGCCGTCATGGGTGACGAGCCGGGGAGCGAAGCCGTCTGGTGGAATCCGGCGGCGCTGGCGCGGCAGGAGCGCCGTGAGGCAGCCATTCACCACTCGCAGAGCATCTTCGGAACCGGCGATGCCGTCTCGATCGTCCTCCCCTCTTCGCTGCTCGGCGTGCTCACCGTTTCGGTCGGTATCCTGGACTACGGCGCGCAGGAGAACGTCGACCCCTCGCAAGGCAGCCTGGGGACCTTCTCGCCCCGCTCCCTGGTGTACGCCGCGAGCTATGCCACCTCGGTCGGCGATCACCTCAATGCCGGCGTCACCTACAAGATCGTCGAATACGGCTGCGCCGGAGCCTGCCCCTCGGCCCTGGCCCTCTCGGGATCCACCAGCGCCCTCGACCTCGGGGCGCAGTACGACCTGGCGCCGCTGGCGCCGGTGAGCGTCGGCGCCGCCCTTCGCAACATCGGGCCGCGCCTGCAGGTGAACGATCGCGACCAGTCCGATCCGCTGCCGACGCGCCTCCAGGTCGGCGCCCTGTACCGCGTGCCCGGCGTGACGCACTTCGCCAGCCACACCGAAGTGCACGTCACCGGGGATGCGATCGGCGAGGTGCCGTTCACCAATCCGGCGCTCCGCGTGGGCGCCGATCTCATCTTCCGCAAGCTCGTGCACCTGCGCGGCGGCTATGTCTTCGAGTCATCGGACAACTCGGGTGCATCGATGGGATTCGGCATCTCGTCAGGCAATGTCGTGGTGGACCTCGCCCGGACCTTTCAGGGGCTCTCGGCCGACGCCGGCCAGGCGCCCACCTACGTTTCGCTCCGTTACCTCTTCTGACCCCGATCCGGATCGCGCTGGGCCTCGCGCTGCTCGCGGCGTCACCCGGCGGGGTGCGGCCGGCGCACGCCCAGCAGCGTGAGGCGGCGGCCGGCGTCGTCAGCCGGCCAGCCACCGACGCCAGCCAGGCGATGGCAGCGGGCGGGCCGCCGGGACCGGCCGCGCTGTCCTCACCACGGCCGCTCAGGTCCGGTACCACGCCCTGGCTGGCGCCGCTGGCATCGGCGCTGGTGCCGGGGGCGGGGCAGGCGGCCCTGCACCAGGACCGGTTCGTCGGCTACCTGGCGGTGGAGAGCTACGCCCTGCTGCAGTACGGCACCGACCTCAACGACGCGCATCGGCAACGCCGCGAATACCGGCGGCTGGCGGCCACCGTGGCCCGCGCCTACTTCTCGTCCACCAGGCCCGTGGGGTCGTTCGAGTACTACGAACGGATGGAGCACTTCCTCGAGAGCGGCGTCTACGACGTGATTCCGGGCGGCGTGCTCGAGCCCGAGCCCGACACGCTCACCTACAACGGCTCGGTGTGGCTGCTGGCACGGCAGACGTTCTTCAGCAATCCGGACTCCGTCCTGGATCCGTCGTCCGCACCGTACCAGGCCGCGCTGGCCTTCTACTCGCGCCGAGCCATCCGCCCGGAGTTCCGCTGGTCGTGGCGCAACGCCCAGCTCGAGCAGGATCTCTTTCGCCGGTCCATCGCCCGCAGCAACGATGCCTTCCGCCGGTCGGTCACCGACCTCGGCATCATCCTCGCCAATCACGTGCTCAGCACGGTGGATGCGTACGTGAACGTCCGGCTGTTGCACCGGCCGCCTGACGGCCAAGGGGAAGGGGAGGAGGGCGTGGTCGTCACGATTCCCTGGGCGCCGCTGGGCAGGCCGGCGCCGCCCCGGAGCGGTGGCCGGGAAGCACGGTGAAGATCCTCCGTTGGTTCCTGGCGCTCGCGCCGGTCGCGGTGATCGCCCACTTCGCCGGCGCGTCGGCGCTCGCGGTCTTCACGCTGAGCGCTCTGGCGATTCTCCCGCTCTCCGGTCTCCTGGGTGAGGCCACCGAGGAACTGGCCGGCCATGTGGGGCCGACCGTCGGAGGGCTGCTGAACGCGACGCTCGGCAATCTCGCCGAGCTCATTATCGCCGCCATGGCCCTGCGGGCCGGGCTGATCGACCTGGTGAAGGCGTCGATCACCGGCTCGATCCTCGGCAACCTGCTGCTCGTCCTGGGTGCGGCCCAGCTCGCGGGCGGACTCAAGTTCAAGACGCAGCGGTTCAACGCGCACTACGCGGGAATGAGCGTCTCGCTGCTGATGATCGCGGTGGTCGGCCTGGTGGTGCCGGCCCTCTTCCAGGCCACCCACGCCGACGCCGACCGGATGCGGACGGTCCACATGTCGGAGTGGGTAGCGGGACTCCTGATTGCCGGATACGTCCTCTCGCTCGTCTATTCGATGGGGACGCACCGGTCGGTGTTCGGCGAAGGCGGCGACGTGGCCGCCGGCGAGGCGCAGCCCCACTGGTCGCTCACCCGGGCGCTGGTCGTCCTCGGCTTCACCGCGGCGGCGATCGGGTGGCTGTCCGAGATCCTGGTGTCGTCCACCGAGGCGGCGGTGCGGGCGATGGGGCTCTCGGAATTTTTCGTCGGCTTGATCGTGGTGCCGATCATCGGCAACGCGGCCGAGCACAGTTCGGCGGTGATCATGGCGACCAGGAACCGCATGGACCTCGCGGTCGGCATCGCGGTCGGATCGAGCATTCAGGTGGCGCTCCTGATCGCGCCGCTGCTGGTCTTTTTCGGTTGGGCGATCGGACGGCCGATGGATCTGGCGTTCAGCCTGATGGAAGTCGCGAGCATCGTTCTGGCGGTCTCGGTGACCTCGTCCATGGTCCAGGATTCGGAGTCGAACTGGCTGGAAGGAGCGTTCCTCCTGCTGGCGTACGGGGTTCTCGGTGTTGCGTTCTTCTTTTTCTGATCGTCCGCGTCTCGCAAGTCCAAGTGTGCGTTAGATTTGACTATCCATCGCTGAGTTCGTATCTTGGGCGCAGACCGCATGAGCGACGCGTAAAGTGGCCAAAACCGGCGCAATCCTCTTCCTCCCGGATGCCCAAGCGCTTCCGGAGCCGATTCGCGCGTGGCTCGATGCGCAGCGGCTTCCGGTCTCGGTTGTCCGTTCCGGCGACGAGTTGATGTCGCTGACGTTCCGGGGGCGGCCGCGGTTCGTGATCTTCGATGCGCGTGCCCACCCGGTCGCGGCGCTGAAGGGGTGCACGCGACTGAAGACGGATTCGTACACAGGGATCGTGCCGAGCGCGGTGATTTGTCGCGACGACGACACCGCGATGGCGGCGGCGTTCGATGCCGGCGCCGATGAAGCGCTCCGGGAGTCGGGAAGCGCGGCCGAGTCGGGGCAGCGGCTCGACGTGATGTTGCGCCGGTCGGACCGCGACACGCACGTGCATCCGTCCACGCGGCTGCCCGGCACCATCGAGATCGAGGCCGAGATCTCGCGCCGGCTGGTCGCGAAGGAGCTGTTCGCGGTCTGTTACGCGGACCTCGACCATTTCAAGGAATTCAACGACCGCTACAGCTACTACGACGGCGACCGGGTGATCCGGATTCTCGCCAACATCCTCCACGACGTGGTGAAGGGGTCGTGCGGCGAGCGGGGTTTCGTCGGACACATCGGCGGCGATGACTTCATTTTCATCATCCCGATCCAGGCGGTGACGGAGATCTGCAGCGAAATCGTGTCGATCTTCGATTCGCTCGTGCCGTACCAGTACTCCGAGCAGGATCGCCGGGCTGGGTACTTCTTCGGGAAGGACCGGCGCGGCCAGCTCCATCGGGTGCCGCTGATGACGGTGTCGATCGGGATCGTGACCAACGAACGCCGCACGTTCACGCACGCCGCGCAGGTCAGCGAGCTCGCGACGGAAATGAAGAGTTATGCCAAAACGCTGCCGGGATCCGTGTACTCGATCGATCGGCGGCACGATCCGCTGGCGTCGGATGGCGATTCGACGGCGCCGAGCCCCAATCCGATGGGAGTGGGAGAAGTGAAATGAACGTCTCGTGTCCGGAGTGTCGCTCGGTATTTCGAGTCGATCCCGCGAAGGTGCCCGCCAGCGGCGTACGCGCGCGGTGCTCGGTGTGCGGGGGCGTCATCGTGATCGGCGATGGGGCCGCCGCGCCGGCGGCATTCGCGTCGGCAGCGGCGCGCGCGTCGAATCCGGCCCGGGCCCCGGCGCCGCCTCCGTCACGGGCGCCAGTGCCTCCCGTTGCTCCGAGACAGCCGACTCCGCCGCGCGGATCCGGGTTCGGCATGGGCGGGGGGATCCCGCGCGCTCCCGCCCGCCCGATGACGCCCCCGCCAATGCCCCCGGTGCGACCGCCGGCTCCGCCGCCTTTGGCGCGCCCGGTCGCGCCCACTCCGATGTCGACGCCGACGATCGCTCCGCCCCGCGCGTCGGGGACGGCGCCGAGGCCGATCGCGCCGACGCCGATGTCGTCACCGACGCTCGGATCAGCGCCCGTTGCCCAGCCGCGTCCGTCCGCGCCACCGCCACCGCCACCGCCACCGCAACTGCCGCCACCGACACCGCCGCCGTTGGCGATGCGACCGACACCGGCTGCCAGTCCGATCATGCCGCCGCCGGCGGCCCTGCCCCCGCGACCGGTGCCCCGGCCCGCGGCCGCGCAGCCACCGGCAGCGCCTCCGCGCGCGACCCCGATAGCGACCCCTCCCGTACCTCCACCGGCCGCGCCGACTGCCATGCGGCCGTTGCCGCCGCCGCCCCCGCGCGCGCAGCAGCCGCCGCCGGCTCCAGTGGCGCCGCGCCCGATGCCGCCGGCGTCGCTTTCTTCCGTGCCCGGCGCTCCGCCCCGGCGACCGACGCCGATGTCGACCGCGGCGATCCCGCCTGCCGCGCCCCCGCGTCCGGCGCCGATGGTGCCGCCCACCGTGCCCACCCGGGCCGTGGCGCCAGCGCCTCCGCCAGCGCCGCGGGTGCCGCCCGGTCCGGTCGCGCCGCCCCCGCCAGTTGGCCTCGATGCCGAGTTCGAGGAGTTCCGTGAAGGGATGCCGATCGCCGAGCCGCTGCCGCCTCTACCGCCCATTCCTCCGGCTGCTCCGCCGCGTCCGTCGGCCGCGGCGGCCGCCGTCGGCGGCGCCGAGCGGAAGCCGATCAATCCGTTCCTGGCGAACGATCCGAACACGAAGGCGAAGCGTCTGGCGCGCGCGCTGGTGTCGGACATGGTCGCCTATCAGCCGCAGAAGCGCGACGAAGGAGTGCGCAACGGCAGCCTGAAGCAGCTCTTCCGCGAGGAGATCAAGAAGAGCTACGAGGAATACGTCGACCAGATGGGCCGGGAATTCGCCGAGGCGACGACGCATTTCCAGGACGCGCTCAACGACGTGCTGGCCGGTGGGCGGAAGATTTTCTAGCGGAGGCCGCCGGGTAGAGGCGCCGCCCGCGCGGCGCTATATTCTTCCCATGCTGCACACCTGATGCGAGCCGTTCTCCGTGCGGGGGACGGCTCGCATCATACTCGGAATCGGGAAACGATCATGGCGGAGAGCGAGCGCGGACGGCAACTGGCCGCGGCCGGCGAGAGACTGGCCGAAATGCGGAGGTACCTTTGACCTCGACGCGAAGCGCGCCGAGCTGACCGAGCTCGAGCGGCGCATGACCGAGGCGACGTTCTGGAGCAACCAGGAGCGCGCCCAGGCGGTGGTGCAGCGGGTCAAGATGCTGAAGGGCTGGCTGGACCCGTTCGACAGGCTGGACGCGCGCGTCACCAGCGCGCGCGAGCTGGAGGAGATGCTGGCCGCCGAGCCTGACGAAGGGATGTCCCTGGAAGTGGGACGCGAAGTGAGCGAGATCGAGACCGAGCTGGAGGCCTTCGAACAGCGCTCCCTGCTGCAGGGGCCTGACGACTTCCGCGACGCACAGGTCGAAATCGCCGCCGGCGCGGGCGGCACCGAGGCGCAGGACTGGGCGCAGATGCTGCAGCGGATGTACACGCGGTGGGCCGAGCGCCGCGGGTACGGCATCGAGATCCTCGACCTCAGCGAGGGCGAGGAGGCGGGGATCAAGGGCGCGATCCTCGAGATCAAGGGCCAGTACGCGTACGGCTTCCTCCGCCCCGAGACGGGCGTGCACCGGCTGGTGCGCATCTCGCCCTTCGATTCCCAGGCGCGCCGTCACACCAGCTTCGCGTCGGTGTTCGTCTACCCGGTGGTCAACGAGGAGATCAACATCGAGATCCGCGAGGAAGACCTCCGGATCGACGTCTACCGCGCCTCGGGCGCCGGCGGCCAGCACGTCAACAAGACGAGCTCGGCGGTGCGGATCACCCACCTCCCGTCCGGCGTGGTGGTTGGCTCGCAGCAGGAGCGGTCGCAGTTCAAGAACAAGGCGGTGGCGATGAAGATGCTGAAGAACCGTCTCTACCAGCTGGAGGCGGACAAGCAGGCCGCCGCCAAGGCGCTGCTCGACGCCACCAAGCAGGACGTCACCTTCGGGAGTCAGATCCGGAGCTACGTATTCCAGCCCTACACCATGGTCAACGATCATCGCACCGAGCTGAAGATTCCCGATGTCCAGAAGGTGATGGACGGCGGGATCGACCCGTTCATCGTCGCCTACCTGAAACGATTCGGCGCGGCGCGCGGCGGCGTGGCGGCGGCATGACCGACGACCTGCACTTCCTGCTCCGGGCGCGCCGGGAGAAACTCGACGCCCTGGCGGCGCGCGGCGTGGCGCCGTTCGCGTACGGATACGACCGCACACACCTGGCCGCCGAGGCGCTCGCCGCGGCCGGGAGCGCCGACGCCGGCGCGCACGACGGACCGACTGTCAGAGTCGCGGGGCGGCTCATCGCCTGGCGTGCCCACGGCAAGACGATCTTCGCGCACCTGGCTGACGGGAGCGGGAAGATCCAGCTCTACTTCCGTAAGGACCAGCTGGGCGACGACGCCTTCGCCCTGATCGAGCTCTTCGACATCGGCGATGTGATCGGCGTCGCCGGCCCGCTCTTCCGCACTCGTACCGGAGAGGTCACCGTGCGGGTGGCCGAGGCGACGATGCTCGCCAAGTCGCTGCGCCCGCTGCCATTCGGGAAGGAAGAGACGGTGGACGGGCAGGTCGTGAGGCACTCCGGCTTCAGTGACCCCGAGCAGCGCTATCGCCAGCGGTACGCGGACCTGGCGGTGCACCCCGAGGTCCGCGCCGTCTTCATCGCCCGGTCGCGCATGATCACGGCGATGCGCGCGTTCCTCGATGGACACGGCTACCTCGAGGTCGAGACACCGGTGCTGCAGCCGCTGTACGGCGGCGCGGCGGCGCGGCCCTTCACCACGCACCACTTTGCCCTCGACATGCCGCTCTTCCTCCGGATCGCGGATGAGCTGTACCTGAAGCGGCTGGTGGTGGGCGGGCTCGAGCGCGTCTATGAAATCGGGCACGATTTCCGGAACGAGGGGATTGACCGGACTCACAATCCCGAGTTCACGATGCTCGAGTTCTACGGCGCGTATCTCGACTACCGGGACATGATGTCGTTCGTCGAGGCGCTGCTGGTGGACGCCGCCTCGGTGCTGCGCCCGCTCGCGGGCATCGGCGAACGGGTGCCGGAGTTGCGTCCGCCGTTCCCGAGGCTGGAGTGGCTCCCGGCGCTGCGGCGCGCGCTGGGCGAGGACCCGCTGGCGATGGACCAGGCCGCGCTGCGGACGCGCGCCGCAGCGCTTGGCGTGACCGGCGCCGATGCGCTGAGCCGCCCGAAACTCCTCGACGAGATCTTTCAGGCGCTGGTCGAGTCGACGCTCGAGACGCCGACGTTCGTGATCGACTATCCCGCCGAGCTCTCCCCGCTGGCCAAGCCCAAGCGCGGCAATCCGGCGCTCACCGAACGGTTCGAGCTGTTCGCGCGCGGCCGGGAGCTCGCCAACGCGTTCAGCGAGCTGAACGATCCCATCGATCAGCGGGCACGGTTCGAGGCGCAGGCCCGGCTGCGCGCGGCCGGCGACCAGGAGGCATCGGGCGTCGACGAGGACTACCTGCGGGCGATGGAGTACGGCATGCCGCCGATGGGCGGCGTCGGGATCGGGATCGACCGGCTGTTCATGTACCTGACCGACACGGCGAGCATTCGCGACGTGATCCTCTTTCCGACGCTGCGGCCGGAATGACGCGGCTCGAGCTGTCGATCGCCTGGCGCTACCTGCGCAGCCGGCGCCGCTCGCGCCTGCTGTCGTTCATCAGCATGATCGCGATCGGCGGGGTACTGGTGGGGGTGAGCGCGCTGATCGTGATCATCGGCGTGATGAACGGGCTCCAGACCGACCTGCGGGAGAAGATCCTGGTGGGGAGCCCGGACATCCGGGTGCTCACGTTCGGGGACGACCTGAAGGTCACCGACTGGCGGCAGGCGCTGCGCATCGTCAGGCAGCAGCCCGGCGTGGTGGCGGCGGCGCCGTTCGTCCTCACCCAGGGACTGGTGAACGCCGGGCACGACTACACGGAAGGGGCGTACGTCGCGGGCATCGAGCCGGCGGGCGGCGGTGCGGCCGAGGTGACGAGCATTCGGAGTCACGCCGTGGCCGGCGACTTCCGCTTCGCCAGCGCCGACGGGCGGGGACGCGGCGCGGTGGTGGGCAAGGCGCTGGCGTCGCGCCTGAATGCCTATCCGGGCGACCGGATCACGGTGGTGTCCAAGGCGGGCCTCAAGATGAACGCCGCGGTCGGGGCGATCGTCCCCAGTGCGTTCCAGCTCGAGGTCACCGGCCTGTTCGAGACGGGGATGTACGAGTACGACAACAACTACATCTACGTCTCGCTTCCCATGGGCCAGGAGATCGCCGGCCTCGATTCGGCGGTCACGGGCATCGAAGTGAAGACCGCCGACCGCTGGCACGCGACCGAAGTCGCCAACGCGATCGACACCACGCTCGGCTTTCCCTACCGCTCGGTGGACTGGCAGCAGCAGAACAGTTCGCTCTTCCAGGCGCTCAAGCTCGAGAAGCTGGCGATGGCCGTGATCCTGCTCCTGATCGTGATCGTGGCCGCGTTCAACATCGTCAGCACCCTCACGATGGTGGTGAAGGACAAGACGCGCGAGATCGGCATCCTGCGGGCGATGGGGCTCACCGCGCGCGGCATTCGCCGCATCTTCTTCGTGCAGGGGCTGGTGATCGGCCTGGTGGGGACCGGACTGGGCCTGGCCGTGGGACTGATCGCCGCGGTCGCACTCGACCGGGGGCGGTTCATCCGGCTCAATCCGGAGATCTACTTCATCGACCACCTACCGGTGGTCACGCAGCCCCTCGACGTGGCGTTGATCGTCCTGGCGAGCATCGCGATCGCGGCCGGTGCCACGCTGTATCCCTCCATCCAGGCGGCGCGACTCTTCCCGCTGGATGCCATCCGGCACGAGTGATGGGGACGGGCCTGGTAGTACTCGAGGCGCGGGACCTGGTGAAAACCTTCCGGGGCGGGGACGGCAGTCTCCTGACGGTGCTCAGCGGGGTCTCGATCGCCGTGTCGAAGTCCGAAATCGTCGCCATCGTGGGCGCGAGCGGAGCCGGCAAGAGCACCCTCCTGCACTTGCTTGGGGCGCTCGATGCTCCCACGAGCGGTGACGTTCGAATCGACGGTGAGCCGGTTACCGGCCGGACCGACGAACAGCTGGCTGCCCTGCGTAACAGCAAGGTGGGCTTCGTGTTCCAGTTCCACCATCTTCTTCGGGAGTTCACGGCCCTGGAGAACGTGATGATGCCGCTCCGGATCGCCGGATGGAGCGTGGACCGGGCGCGCGGGCGTGCCGAAGAGCTGCTCTCGCGCGTCGCTCTCAGTGGGAGGGCGCAGCATCGCCCGGCGGAGCTGTCGGGCGGAGAGCAGCAACGGGTGGCGGTGGCGCGGGCTCTGGCAGCGGATCCGGCGGTACTATTAGCTGATGAGCCGTCGGGGAACCTGGATCACGGCAACGCCGAGCGGCTGCACGACCTCCTTGCCGGGGTGGCGAGGGACCTGGAGCTGGGGATGGTGGTGGTGACGCACAACCGGTCGCTGGCGGGGCGTGCCGACCGGGCGTTACTACTCGAGGACGGGCGACTGTCGGAAACCGACGTGCGCGAGGTACTCACCTGATGCTGTGCGACAACTGCCGGGAGCGCGACGCGGTCGTGCACCTGACCCAGATCGTCGAGAGCGCGGTGAGCCAGCGTCACCTCTGCGAGAAGTGCGCGGCCGAGCAGGGCGTGGAGACCACGGTCGCGATGCCGAAGCACCCGCTGGGCGATTTTCTGCAGGCGGTGCAGCAGCAGTCGCTGCTCGCGCCATCGGAGTCGGTGCGGTGCTCGTTCTGCGCGATGTCGCTCTCCGAGTTCCGGACCACGGGCCGCCTGGGGTGCGCGCACTGTTACCAGACCTTCGAAACGAACCTGCGCGAACTGCTGCGCCGCGTGCACGGCAACTCCCGGCACGTGGGCCGGCACTACGATGTGCCTCGCGAGGATGTGCTCGATCGCACGGTGATGCTGGTGGAGCTGCGGGACCGCCTGCGGCGCGCGGTGGAGACGGAACAGTTCGAGCTGGCGGCGGACCTGCGCGACCGCATCCGGGTGCTCGAATGACGCTCGACCTCTCCCTGCTGCCTGACGGCGGCGCGCGCTGGCTGGATGCGTCGGGCGAGAACGCCGACATCGTGCTGTCCACCCGGATCCGCCTGGCCCGGAACGTCGAGGGGTTCGCGTTCACCGGCCGGGCGCGCGACGGCGAGCGCCTGCGAGTGCTCTCGCAGGTGCGCGATGCCGCCCGGCAAGCGCCCAGCCTGGAGGGGAGCGTGCTGCTGCGGGTGGACGAGATGCCGCCCAGCGAGCGGCTGCTCCTCCACGAGCGCCACCTGGTGAGCAAGGAGCTGGCCGGCCTGGAGCCGCAGCATCCGGTGCGGACCGGCGCGGCGGTGCTGCTCGGCGACGAGATCGGGGTGATGGTGAACGAGGAGGACCACCTGCGGCTGCAGGCGCTGCACTCCGGGTTCGCGGTAAGCGACGCGTTCGCCGCGGTGGAGCGGCTCGATCGCGAGCTGGGCGCGCACGTCCCGTTCTCGTATCACAGCGAGTTCGGCTTCCTCACCGCCTGTCCGACCAATACCGGCACCGGCCTCCGCGCCTCGGTGCTGATTCACCTGCCCGGATTAGTATTGACCAAGGAAATCGCCAAGGTCCTGGCGGGCCTTCAGCAGATGGGCCTGACCTACCGAGGCTTGTATGGGGAAGGCAGTGAGGTGGTCGGCAATTTCTTCCAGATCTCGAACCAGACGACGCTGGGGCGGTCGGAAGAGGAACTTCTTGACCACCTGTCCCGGGTAGTGCGGCACGTGATCGAGCGCGAGCAGGACGCGAGGCGTGTGTTGCTGCGTGAAGCGGGGTATATTATTGAGGACAAGCTCTGGCGGGCCTACGGGACGCTTCGCTATGCCCGCAGCCTGACGTTCGATGAGGCAATGAACTACCTCAGCGGTGTGCGGTTGGCCGTTGGGTTGAAACTGGTCACCGGCCTGAGTGTATACACCCTCAACAAGCTCCTTATTTTCAGTCAGTCGGCGCATTTGGCATACGTGGAAGGACGCGCGCTGACGGAAAGCGAGTCGAGTCTGGCCCGGGCACGCTTCGTGCGTCAGATGCTCGCAGACGAGACTGTCTCACAGGAGTAGCGGGCGAGTGGCTCCGCCACCGAGGGGATCATGAACGGCTACAACTTCACGGAACGGGTGCGAAAGGTGCTCGCGATGGCGCGCGAGGAGGCGGCACGGCTCCATCACGAGTACGTGGGGACCGAGCACATCCTCCTCGGACTGATCCGTGAAGGCGAAGGCGTCGCCGCCGCCGTGCTCCAGAACCTGAGCGTCGATCTCGACGAGATTCAGCAGAAGATCGAGGAGACGGTCAAGAAGGGGAAAGCGGCCCAGACCACGGGTCCCGACCTGCCCTACACGTCGCGCGCGAAGAAGGTGCTGGAGCTCGCCATGAGCGAGGCGCGCGAGTTGAACCACAGCTACGTCGGCACCGAGCACCTGCTGCTGGGCCTGCTGCGCGAGGAGACGGGAATCGCCGCGCAGGTCCTGACCGACGCCGGGGTGAACCTGGACGCGGCTCGCAGCGAGACGCTGCGCCTCCTGGGCACCGAGATGCCGCAGGGCGGCAGCGCGTCGTCGACGTCGCCCAGCGCTCCGCAGGCCGCGCCGTCGCAGAAGGGCGAGAAGAAGTCGAAGACGCCGGCGCTCGACCACTTCTGCCGCGACCTGACGCAGCTCGCGGCCGAAGGGCAGCTGGACCCGACCATCGGGCGCGGCAAGGAAATCGAGCGCGTGATGGAAGTCCTGACGCGCCGCAAGAAGAACAACCCGGTCCTGATCGGCGAGCCCGGCGTGGGCAAGACCGCGATCGTCGAGGGCCTGGCGCAGCTGATCGCCAACGGCGAGTGCCCCGAGTCGCTCCGCGACCACGGGGTACTGTCGCTGGACATGGCGGCGGTGATCGCCGGCACCAAGTACCGTGGTCAGTTCGAAGAGCGCCTGAAGGCGGTCATGAACGAGATCGCCCAGAACAAGAACATCATCCTGTTCATCGACGAGCTGCACACACTGGTTGGCGCGGGGGCCGCCGAAGGGGCGATCGACGCGAGCAACATGCTCAAGCCGGCCCTGGCCCGCGGCGAGCTGCAGTGCGTGGGCGCCTCGACGCTGAACGAATACCGGAAATACATCGAGAAGGACGGCGCCCTCGAGCGCCGCTTCCAGACCGTCGTCGTCGACCCGCCGTCGGTGGACGAGACCGTGGAGATCCTCAAGGGGCTGCGCAAGAAGTACGAGGACCACCACCGCGTGACCATTCCCGACCCGACGCTGGTCGTCGCGTCGAAGCTCTCCGAGCGCTACATCACGGACCGGTTCCTCCCCGACAAGGCGATCGACGTCATCGATGAGGCCGGCGCGCGGGCGCGCCTCGCCGCCCAGGTGCCGCCGCCCGAGGTGGCCGAGCTCAAGGCCCAGCTCGAGGCGGTCAACACCGAGAAGGAAACGGCGGTGCGCGACCAGAACTTCGAGCGGGCGGCCTCGCTCCGCGATCGCGAACGCGAGCTGCAGAACGACATCCGCAAGAAGCAGGAAGAGTGGGAGAAGCGCCGCCAGTCGCACCGCCCGGTGCTGGGTGAGGAGGAGATCGCCTTCATCGTCAGCCGGTGGACCGGCATCCCGGTCACGCGGCTGCAGGAAGCCGAGACCGCGCGGCTGCTGCGGATGGAGGACGAGCTGCACTCGGCGGTGGTCGCCCAGGACGAGGCGATCCGCGCGATCGCCCGGTCGATCCGGCGCAGCCGCGCCGGCCTCAAGGACCCCAACCGGCCGATCGGCTCGTTCATCTTCTGCGGCCCCACCGGCGTGGGGAAGACGGAGCTGGCGCGGGCGCTGGCCAAGTTCCTGTTCGCCGATGCCCAGGCCCTGATCCGCGTCGACATGAGCGAGTACATGGAGAAGTTCTCCGTGTCGCGGCTGATCGGCGCGCCCCCGGGCTACGTCGGCTACGAGGACTCCGGCACCCTGACCAAGGCTGTGCGGCGGAAGCCCTACTCGGTCGTCCTACTGGACGAGATCGAGAAGGCGCACCCCGACGTGTTCAACATCCTGCTCCAGGTGCTGGATGAGGGTCACCTGACCGACAACTACGGCCGCGTCATCGACTTCAAGAATACGGTCGTGATCATGACGTCGAACGTCGGCGCCAAGGACATCACCAAGGGCAAGCAGCTCGGCTTCTCGCAGGGCGATGGCAAGTGGAGCTTCGAGCGGCTGCAGGAGAAAGTGAAGGAGGAGCTGACCCACGTCTTCAATCCCGAGTTCCTGAACCGGCTGGATGACATCATCGTCTTCCATCCGCTCACCCGCGAGCACATCTCGCAGATCGTCGGGATCGTGCTGCGGGACGTCCAGAAGCGGCTGGGAGAGGAGGAGCTGACGCTCAAGCTCACCGACGCCGGATCCGAGTTCCTCGTCAAGCACGGGTACGACGAGAACTTCGGCGCCCGGCCGCTCAAGCGGGCCATCCAGCGCTACATCGAGGACCCCCTCTCGGAGAAGATCCTGCTGGGCGAGTTCCAGAAGGGCGACGAGCTCGAGGTCGATGTGGCCGCCGACGGCACCAAGCTCGAGTTCCGGGTCCTGACGAGCACGTCCAAGACGTAGTCCGGCCGGGCCGGATGGTGCGACGGGCCGGGTTCCCAAGGGGAACCCGGCCCGTCGTTTGTGTATATTATGCCCATGCGACGACTGCCGTTCCTGCTCCTCGCCCTGTGCGGGTTGGGAGCCTCAGCGCACGCCCAGGATGCGGGCGGGCGATGCACGACACCCGACACGATCCTGGTCCGCGGCAACAGCCGCGTCGACGAGGCGACCATCCGGGCCGATGCCGGCATCTCCGCCGGTGTGACGTTGAGCTATCCGGTCGTCCGCCGGGTGATTCACGACCTGATCGCCACCGGCCAGTTCGATGACGTGCAGCTGACGTGTGCCGCGTCGCCGGCCGGTGAGCAGGCTGCCCTGATCATTCAGGTCTCCGAGCGGCTGGTGCTCGGCGACATCGCCGTGACCGGCGTCAATGCGCTGTCCGACCGCACCGTCAAGGATCGCGTCGACATGCTCATCGGGCGGCCGATCGACCCGGGGCAGATCGTGCGGACGATCACCCGGATCGACTCGCTGTACCAGAGCGAGGGCTACTACCTGGCGCGGGTCCACCCCGAGACGACGACGGTAAACGGGAAGTCCAAGCTGACGTTCCGGATCGAGGAGGGGCGCCGGCTGGCCATCTCCGGCGTGCGCGTGAAGGGGGCCGACAGCGTGTCGGCGGCGATCATCGTCAAGGCAATGAAAACGCGGCCGGAGGGATTCTGGTGGTTCCGGCGGGGTGAGTTCGCCGATGAGGCCTACGCGGCGGACCTCGCGGACCGCATCCCGTCGCTGTACGCGAAGCGCGGGTTCATCGATTTTCGTATCGTGAAGGACACGCTCATCGTCGACCGGGAACGGGGCAAGGCGCTGATCGAGCTGACGGTGGACGAGGGCCCGCGCTATGAAGTGGGCGACTTCGAGGTCCTCGGCAACCGGCGCTTCTCGGCTGACGAGGTGGGGCGTTTCTATCCGTTCAAGCGTGAGGCGCCGGGGCTGCCCACCCGCCTCAAGGGGATCCTCGGGCGCGGCCCGGGCACCGACACCCGCAACGTCTTCGACCGGGCGCGCTGGGACGACGCCCGACAGAAGGTTCAGACCGCTTACAACAACGAAGGGTACATCTACGCCCGGGTCACGCCGGTGGTGGACCGCGTGGTGCGGCCCGACTCTTCGCGGGCGGTGAACCTGCGCTGGGACATCGACGAGGGGAAACCGGCGATCATCAACCGGATCGACATCGGTGGGAACGACTACACGCACGAGTCGTGCATCCGGAACCAGCTCGTCATCCTCCCCGGCGATGTGTTCAACCAGGATCGCCTGATCCGCAGCTACCAGAACATCGCCAACCTGGGTTTCTTCGAGACGCCGCTGCCGTTCCCCGATACGCGCCCGATCAACGACGAAGGGGACGTCGACATCGTCTTCAAGGTGAAGGAGAAGCGGACCGGCAACATCAACTTCGGCGCGTCGATGGGGCAGGGCACCGGGCTGGGCGGCTTCATCGGGCTCGACCAGCCGAACCTGTTCGGGCAGTGCAAGCGCGGCTCGCTGCAGTGGCAGTTCGGCCGTTACATCAACGACTTCAACCTGTCCTACACCGATCCGACGATCAAGCAATCGCAGATCTCCGGGACGGCGACCGCCTATCACACGCAGACGCGCTTCCTGATCGCCGACCTGGGCCGGAGCACGCGGATCGGCGGCCAGCTGCAGTTCGGCTTCCCGGCGCCGCGGTCGCGGTTCTCGAGACTCTATGTGTCGTACGGCGGTGAGGCGGTGCAGTACGGCGGCGGTGGGTTGCTTGGCACCGTCGCCGCGTCGTGCAGCAGCGGCGGCTGTTTCCGCTCCACCCTGGGGCTCACCGGGACGCACGATACGCGGATCGACCTGCCGTTCGCGACCGGGGGCGGAATGCAGACGATCACCGCCCAGTTCAACGGCGGCCCGCTGGGCGGTACCGCGAATTTCCAGCGGTACACGACCGAGCTGCGGGCGTACGCACCCCTGGGGCAGATGGGGGGCACGAAGCCCGGGTCGCAGCCGCTCAAGTTCATGGTCGGGATCACGGCCCGCGCCGGCGCCCTGTTCGGGAGTTCCGGGCCGTTCTTCTACTCGCAGCAGTTCGCGCTGGGCGGCACCCAGTTCGGCGAGCAGCTGCGGGGCTACGACGAATTCTCGATCTCGCCGCAGGGCTACATCCCCAACACCAGCACCTACCAGGCGCAGCGCGCCTCGTTCGGCAACGCCTTCTTCTCGACCACCGCCGAGTTGGGGCTGCGCTTCAACGCCAACTTCTATCCGAATATCTTCTTCGACGCGGGGAATCTCTGGAACCACCCGCGCGACTTCGATCCCACGCGCCTGTTCCGCGGCGCGGGCGTCGGAGTGGCCACTGTCACGCCGCTCGGACCGCTCGGCCTCGATTGGGCCTACGGCTTCGATCGGGTTGATCAGCTCGGCCGTCGCCGCCCCAAGTGGCAACTGCACTTCAAACTGGGCCAGCTGTTCTAACCGGAGCCATCATGCGCGTGATTCGTCCTGTGATCGCCCTTGCTCTCGCTCTCCCGGCGCTCGCCTTTCTGCCGCGTGACCTCGCCGCGCAGGCCGCCCCGAAGTTCGCCTACATCAACTCGCAACTGATCCTGGCGCAGGCGCCGGGCCGCGCCGAAGCCGAGGCGCAGTTCGAGCGGGAGATGAGCACCTACCGCCAGCAGGTGAAGCGGATGGGTGACTCGCTCAACGCGCTGGTGGCCGAGTACAACAAGCAGGAGATCACGCTGAGTCCGGCGGCGAAGGAAGCGAAGCAGAAGGTGATCCAGCAGAAGGAGGCGGAGTACCAGGACCGCACCAAGCAGCTGGAGACGCAGGCGCAGCAGCGCCAGCTGGAGCTGGTGCAGCCGATCATGGCGCAGATCCAGAAGATCCTGGATGACATCCGGGCGGAGAACGGTTACACCTTCATCTTCGATGTCGGCGCCGGTACGCCGGTGATCGTCGCGGCCGACAAGAACCTGGACATCACCGACCGGGTGATTCAGAAGGTGCTGGCCATGTCGCCGGCGAGGGCCGCGGCCGATTCGGTCGCCGCCAAGCCGAAACCGGGCGCGCCGCTGACGGCGCCCGCCGGTGTGACCCGACCCAAGCCACCGACGCGGTGAGCGCGTCGGACACCACGAGGACCACCGTCGGCCGTGAGGGCGTTCGCGCTCTCACCGCCGACGACATTGCGCGCCTGGTTGGCGGCGCGGTGATCGGCGACGGCTCGGCCACCGTGCACGCGGTGGCGCCGCTGGATCGGGCGACGGCCGGGGACGTGAGCTTCCTGGCGGCGGCGAAGTACGCGCCCCTGTTCGCCTCGTCAGGCGCCGGCGTGGTGCTGATCGCACCGGAGCTCGCCAACGAGCCCGGCGGGGCGCGGGCGCGGGTGGTGGTGGCGCAGCCGCATGAGGCGATGCTCCACCTGCTGCCGGCGCTGTATCCGGTCCCGCCGCGGGTCCCCGGCATCCACGCCACCGCGGTGATCGGGCGCGGCGCGACGATCGGCGAGCTGGTGACCCTCGGCCCGTACGCGGTGATCGGCGCCGGCGCCTCGGTCGGCGCCCGCGCCTGGGTGGACGCCCACTCCGTGGTCGGCGACGGCGTCGCGATCGGCGACGACTGCCGGATCTTCCCCGGCGTGACGCTCTATGCCGGGAGCCGCTTGGGCCGGCGCGTGATCGTGCACGCGGGCGCCCGGGTGGGGAGCGACGGCTTCGGCTACGTCTTCCGGGAGAACGCGCACCAGAAGCTCCCGCACGTGGGGCGGTGCCTGATCGAGGACGACGTCGAGATCGGCGCCAACAGCACGATCGACCGCGGCAGCATCGACGACACGGTGGTGGGCGCGGGGACGAAGATCGACAACCTGGTCCACATCGCGCATAACGTGCGGATCGGGCGGCTGTGCCTGATCATGGCGCAGGTGGGCATCGCCGGCTCGGTGCGGGTGGAGGACGGGTGCGTGCTGGCGGGGCAGGCGGGGATCGCGGGGCACCACACGATCGGCAAGGGCGCCCGGCTGGCGGCCCAGGCGGGGGTGTTCGGCGACGTCCCGGCCGGCGAGACGTGGTCGGGCTATCCGGCCCGGCCCCACCGTGAGGCGTTGCGCTCGTCGGCCGCGCTCTTCAAGCTCTCCGGCATGATCAGGGAGCTGGAACGGCTGCTCGATGGGAAGGGCCGGTGACCGAACGTCGCCGGACCATCTCCCGGCCGACAACACTGGAAGGAATCGGGCTGCACCTGGGCCGTCCGTGCCGGCTGACGTTCCGACCGGCCAACGGCGGCCGCGGGATCGTGTTCAAGCGGACCGACCTGCCGCGCACGTTGCCGATTCCGGCCCGCGTGGAGCACGCCGTGCTCACCGAGCGGCGGACACAGCTGGGCGACGGCGAGGCGGCGCTGCACACGGTGGAGCACGTGCTGGCGGCGGTGATCGCCGCCGGCATCGACGACGTGACGATCGAAATGGATGCCGCCGAGCCGCCGATCCTGGACGGGAGCGCGTCGCCGTACTTCGAGGCGCTGCTGGCGGCCGGCATCACCGAGTGCGGCGGGGCGGCCGAGTTCCTGGAGTTGACCGGTCCGGTGACGGTGCGGGACGGCGACTCGGTCTACGAGGCGCACCCGGCCGCGGGGCTGGAGCTGGATGTCACGATCGACTTTCCGCACCCGCTGATCGGGCGGCAGCACGGCGCCTTTCCGGTGACCCGCGAGGCGTTCGCCGCCGAGCTGGCGCGGGCCCGGACGTTCGGTTTTCTGCACGAGGTGGAGGGGCTGCGGGCGAAGGGGCTGATTCAGGGTGCGTCGACCGCCAACGCGGTGGTGCTCGATGACCGCCGGGTGGTGGACGCGACGCTGCGCTGGCCGGACGAATTCGTGAGGCACAAGGCGATGGACGTCGTCGGCGACCTGGCGCTGGCCGGCAAGCGGGTGCGCGCCCGGATCGTCGCCTACAAGCCCAGCCACCGCGGCACGGTGCTGCTGGTGCGCGAACTGATCAGACTCGCTCGAAAGGAGACGCGCGTGATCGGCATCGAAGAGATCATGAAGGTGCTTCCCCACCGCTATCCATTCCTGCTCGTGGACCGGATCCTCGAGGTGGAAGAGAAGAAGCGGATCGTGGGGATCAAGAACGTGACGATCAACGAGCCGTTCTTCCAGGGACACTTTCCCGGCCACCCGGTCATGCCGGGCGTGTTGATCATCGAGGCGATGGCGCAGGTGGGCGGGATGCTCCTCATGGGCATGGTGGGCGATCCGGACACCAAGGTGGTCTACTTCATGTCGCTCGACAACGTGAAGTTCCGGCGGCCGGTGCGCCCCGGCGACCAGATCCGCTTCGAGCTCGAGATGACGCAGGTCCGGGGCACGGTCTGCAAGATGCGCGGGATCGCCAAGGTCGACGGCGAAGTGGTGACCGAGGCGGACATGGCGGCGATGGTGCGCGACCGATGACCGCACGCATCCACCCGACGGCGATCGTCTCCGCGAAGGCCGAGCTCGCCGCCGACGTCCAGGTGGGTCCGTTCGCGATTGTCGGCGAGGGGTGCGAGCTCGCCGAGGGGTGCGGAATCGCCGCCCACGCCGTGCTCGAGCGCAACGTGAAGCTGGGACGCGGAGTGAAGATCGGGGTGGGAAGCGTGATCGGCGGCGACCCGCAGGACCTGAAGTTCAAGGGCGAGGTCACCTGGGTCGAGATCGGCGACGGATCGCAGGTCCGCGAATACAGCACGATCAATCGCGGCACCACCCAGTCGTTCAAGACGACGGTCGGGAGGGACTGCCTGCTGATGTCCTACGTCCACCTCGCGCACGACTGCCACATCGGCGACGGGGTGATCATCTCCAATGCGACCCAGCTCGCCGGCCACGTCACGATCGAGGATCGCGCGATTCTGTCGGGGCTGGTGGCCGTCCACCAGTTCGTGAAGATCGGCCGCCACAGCTTCACCGGCGGATGCTCGCGCGTGGCCAAGGACATCCCGCCCTTCCTCAAGGCGGTGGGCAACCCGGTGAAGCTGTACGGGCTGAACAGCGTCGGCCTGCAGCGCAGCGGGTTCCCGGAGGACGTGATCCTCGAGCTCAAGCGGGCGTACAAGCTCTTCTTCCGCTCGGAGCTGAACCTCTCGCAGGCGCTGGAGCGCTCGCGCGTGGAGCTCAAGCCGATGCCTGACGTGCAGCACTTCCTGTCATTCCTGGAGGGGAGCGAGCGGGGAGTGGTCATCTGAGCGCCTCGAAGCCGGTGCGGATCGGAGTGGCCGGGGCGGGCGGGCTCGGCTACCACCACGTGCGCCTGCTGCGCGACCTGCCCGGCGTGCGGCTCGCGGGCTTCGTCGACACCCGCGCCGAGCGGGCCAGGCAGGTCGCCGAGGAACTGCAGGTGACCGCCTATCCGTCGCTCGACGCGCTGCTCGAGGACGTCGACGCCCTGACGGTGGTCGTCCCCACACCGGCGCACTTCACGGTGGCGCGGGCGGCCCTGGAGCGGGGCAAGCACCTGCTCATCGAGAAACCGATCGCGGTGACGCTGGACGAGGCCGACGAGCTGCTGCGGCTGGGGCGGAAGCATGGCGCGCTCATCCAGACGGGCCACGTGGAGCGCTTCAATCGCGCGATCCGCGCCGCGCTCCCGTTCGTCGACCGGCCGCGCTTCGTCGAGAGCGACCGGCTGGCGCCGTTCAATCCGCGCGGCTCTGACGTTGCCGTGGTGCTCGACCTGATGATCCACGACATCGACCTGATCCTGACGCTGGTCGGCGGCCAGGTGCGGGAGCTGTCGGCGGTCGGCGTGGGCGTGCTCACCCCGTCGGTGGACATCGCCAACGCCCGGATCACCTTCGACACCGGCGCGGTGGCCAACATCACCGCCAGCCGCGTGTCGCGCGAGCGGCTGCGGAAGCTCCGGGTCTTTCAGCAGAGCGGATACCTGTCTCTCGACCTGGCGGCCGGCACCGGCGAGTTCTACCGCCTTCGCGGCGACGTCGACCTGGCCGCGCTCGCCAAGGCGCCACTGGCGCTGGAGGCGTTCGTGGAGCGGGTGGCGCTGGAAGCGCCGGAGGGCGAGCCGCTGAAGCTGGAGTTCGAGAGCTTCGTGGCGGCGGTCCGCGGCGAGCGGACCGTGGAAGTGAGCGGCGACGCCGGGCGGGAGGCGCTGGCCGTGGCGCTGCGCATCGTCGGCGAGATCGAGCGCACGCTGCCGACCCTGGCCGGAGCGGGGGGCGCGGCCGGAGGGGGGGCCGCGGGGACGGCGACGCGTCGTGCGTGAGGTGCTCTTCGTCGCCGGCGAGGCGTCCGGCGACCTCCACGCGGCTGGCGTTGCCGCGCAACTGCGTTCGCTGCGCCCCGACCTCGCGCTCGCCGGCATCGGCGGCGACCAGATGGCGGGCGCCGGCGTCGAGCTCATCGAGCACGCCGAGCGGATGGCGGTGATGGGATTCGTGGAGGTGGTCCGCCACATCCCCCGGCACTGGCGTCTGCTGCGGGAGCTGCGGGCTCGCCTGCGCTCGGGCCGGGTGGCGCTGCTGGTGCTCATCGACTACCCGGGCTTCAACATGAAGCTGGCGGCGGCCGCGGCGGCGGCGCGGGTGCCCGTGCTCTACTACATCACGCCGCAGGTGTGGGCGTGGGGAGCGGGGCGCCTCCCGACGCTCGCGCGGCTGGTGACCCGCGCGGCGGTGATCCTGCCGTTCGAGGAGGAGCTGCTGCGGCGGCACGGGATCGACGCCACGTTCGTCGGCCATCCGCTGCTCGACCGGGTCGAGGCGATGCCGGACCAGGCCACGGCGCGGCACGACCTTGGCCTGCCGGCCACCGGGCCGGTGCTGGCGCTCTTCCCGGGGAGTCGCGCCCAGGAGATCGTCAGGCACCTCGATGACTTCCTGGGGGTGGCGAGGGAGCTCGAGCGCCGCCGGCCCGGGCTGTCGGTGGTGGTGAGCGTCGCGCCCACCGTCCGGATCGATCCGGCGCGGTGCCCGTATCCGCTGGTGCGGTCGGCGTCGTTCCCGGTGCTGCGAGCGGCCGACGCGGCGTTATGCAAGAGTGGGACGACGACCCTCGAGGCCGCGGTCGCCGGCTGCCCCATGGCGGTGGCCTACCGCACCAACCCGCTCACCTACGCGATCGCGCGGCGGGTGGTCACCATTCCGAACATCGGCCTGGTGAACGTCGTGGCCGGCCGCTCCGTGGCCCCCGAGTTCGTGCAGGGCGACCTGCGCCCGGTGGCGGTGGCCGATGCCCTCGAGCCGCTGCTCGACCGGAATTCGCCCGCGCGCCTGACGATGCTCCAGGCGCTGGCCGAGGTCCGCGCCCGGCTCGGCACGCCGGGGGCCGCCGGCCGGGTGGCGCGGATGGCGGCGGAGATGGCGCGATGACGGGCGGGACCGGCAACGGCCCGGAGCGCGGCCAGGCCGCCGCCGGGACGATGGACGAGGCGGGCGCCGCCCTGGACGAGCGCGACGCCCGGGCGCTGCGGCGCGCGCGATGGCTCGTTCCCCTCGGCACGCTGCTCGTGAGGCTTCTCGCCAGCACCTGGCGGGTGCGGACGCTGAATCCCCCGGCGATTCGCCGCGGTGGCGCGACGCCGCCGGCCCGGGTGTTCACCCTCTGGCACGGGGAGATGCTGCCGCTCCTCTGGCAGCACCGGAGCCAGGGGATCCGGATCGTGATCAGCTCCCACCGGGACGGCGAAATCATTGCCCGCATCGCTCACGCCCTCGGCTACCAGACGATCCGCGGTTCGACGTCGAAGGGCGCCACCCGTGCCCTGCTCGAGATGGCGCGCGTGCTGGGTGAGGGGCACGACATCGGCGTCACCCCCGATGGACCGCGGGGGCCGGCTCACGTCTTCGCGCCGGGCGCGCTGGTGGCTGCCCAGCGCGCCGGCGCGCCGCTCCTGCTCCTCCGCGCGCACGCGGCGCGCGCCTGGCGACTGGGCAGCTGGGACCGCTTCCTGATCCCCAAGCCGTTCACGCGCGTGACCATCGCCTACGAGCTCGTCCCGGTGACGGCGGCGTCGTCGCGCGATGCGAGTGCAATGACGGACCAGTTCCAGGCGGCCATGGCCGCCCTCGGCGACCGGGCGGCCGGATGATGCGTAACCGAGCCGGCCCGTGATCGAGACGCTCTGGTCCAGCGGGACGCCTTCGGCGATTGCGGCCCGGGCGCTGCTCTGGCCCGCGGAGCTGGCGTTCCGGGCCGCGGTGCGGGCCCGGAACGCGCTGTACGACGCCGGCGTCTTCGCCTCGTGGGAATCCGAGCTGCCGTGCGTGAGCGTGGGGAACCTCAGCGTGGGCGGCACCGGCAAGACCCCGGTGGCGGCCTGGCTCGCCGGCCGGCTCGCCGAACGGGGGGCGGCGCCGGCGGTGGTGCTGCGGGGCTACGGAGCGGATGAGCCGCTGGTGCATCGCCGGCTCAACCCGGGAATCCCCGTGGTGGTGTCGCCCGACCGGCTGGCCGGCGTGGCGGCCGCCCATGCCGCCGGGGCCACGGTGGCGGTGCTTGACGACGCCTTCCAGCACCGGCGGGTCCGGCGCGCGGTGGACCTGGTCCTGGTGAGCGCCGACCGGTGGTCTGCGCACCGGCGCCGGCTGCCCGCCGGTCCCTGGCGCGAGTCGCTCGGGGCGCTGCGGCGGGCGTCGATGGCGCTGGTGACGGTGAAGGCGGCGGAAGCCGATGCCGTGGACGCGGCGCTCCGCGCGATCGCGGAGGCGGCTCCGGAACTGCCCGTGGGCGTCGCCCGGCTGGCGCTGGGCGAAGTAGGCAGCGTGGCCGGGCCGCCGGGCGCGGGGCGGTCGACCGCGCTCGACGACCTGCGTGGCACGAACGTCCTGGTAGTGGCTGCCATCGCCGACCCGGCCGCGTTCGTGAGGCAGCTCGAGTCGGCGGGCGCAACGGTGCGCGGGACCCGGAAGCGCTACGGCGACCACCACGCCTTCACCGATGCCGAGGTGACGAGCCTGGCGGCCGAGGCGACCGGGACCGACGCGGTGGTCTGCACGCTCAAGGATGCGGTGAAACTGGAAGGGCGCTGGCCTCGGGGAGCGCCCCCGCTACGCTTTGTTTCCCAACGGGTTATAATTGAGCGCGGCCAGGAGGCCGTGGACCATCTGCTGATGCGGGTGATCCTCTCACCGCCGGAATCCCACGACGCGGCCGGCCCTGACCGTCCGCCCCTTCGCTGATCTCCATGGCAACCGAACTCCGTCTTCCCACCGACCGCATCGTCCGTCCGGACAAAGACCGTTTCCTGAACGAAGACAATCCCTTCGAGGCGATGATGTCGCGCTTCGACCGGGCCGCCGAGCTGCTGGACCTCGAGCCCGGGTTGTACAAGGTGCTGCGCCACCCGGAGAAGCAGCTCACCGTATGCTGTCCGGTGCTGATGGACAACGGCGACATCGAGGTCTTCACGGGCTACCGGGTGCTGTACAACACGTCGCGCGGGCCGGCCAAGGGTGGGATCCGGTTCGACATGAACGTGAACCTGGACGAGGTGACCGCGCTGGCGGCGTGGATGACGTGGAAGTGCGCGGTGGTGAACATCCCGTTCGGCGGCTCGAAAGGGGGCGTGATCTGCGACCCGCTGAAGATGAGCGCCGGCGAGCTGGAGCGCCTCACGAGACGCTACACGGCGGCGATCATTTCGACGCTTGGCCCGGATTCCGACGTCCCGGCGCCCGACGTGAACACGAACGAGCGGGTGATGGCGTGGGTGATGGACACCTACTCCATGCACATGCGCCACACGGTGACCGCGGTGGTGACCGGCAAGCCGATCGAGATGGGCGGCTCGCTGGGGCGGCGTGAGGCGACGGGACGCGGCTGCATGATGGTCACCAGGGAGGCCCTCAAGCACCTCGGCATGCCGATCGCCGGCACGACCGTGGCGGTGCAGGGCTTCGGCAACGTCGGGTCGGTGGCGGCCCAGCTGCTGGCGCGCGAGGGGTGCAAGGTGGTGGCCGTCAGTGACCGCACCGGCGGGCTCTACAACAAGGCCGGCATCGACGTCGACGAGGCGATCGGCTGGGTGAAGCAGCACCGCTCGCTGGATGGCTACACGAAGGGAGAGCGGATCACCAACGAGGACCTGCTGGCCCTGGACGTCGACGTCCTGGTGCCGGCCGCGCTCGAGAACGTCATCACCACCAAGAACGCCGGGAAGATCCGGGCGCGGATCATCTGCGAAGGGGCCAACGGGCCGACGACGGCCGCCGCCGACGCGATGCTCGACGAGAAGGGGATCTTCGTGATCCCGGACATCCTCGCCAACGCGGGCGGCGTGACGGTCAGTTACTTCGAGTGGGTCCAGGACCGCGGCGGCTACTTCTGGAAGGAAGAGGTGGTCAACGAGCGGCTGCTCGAGATCATGTCCCGCAGCTTTGCCGACGTGCTGAGCCTGTCGCTGCAGCACAAGGTGAACATGCGAACGGCGGCGTACATGCTTGCCATCAGCCGGGTGGCCACGGTCCACCGCCTGCGCGGCGTCTATGCCTGACGGGCGGCGGCGCCGCGTGGCGGGGGCGGACCGGCGCCGTGGCGAGCCCCGCGGGAGCTGATGCGCATCGGCGTCGGCGTGGTGGGCCGCCCGCGCGACCGGCAGCTGGCGGCGGCCATCGACGACTACGAGCGACGGGCGGCGCGCTACTGGCCGCTCGACGTCTGGGAGGTCAAGGGGGAATCGGCGCGCTCGACTCCGCCCGACACCGTGCGCCGGCGCGAAGGCGAGCGCCTGCGGGCGCGGCTCGCGCCGGGCACGATGGTCGTGGCGTGCGAGGAGGGCGGAACGGCGATGACGTCGCCGCAGTTCTCACGATGGCTGCAGCACGAGCGGGAGCGCGGGGGAGGGCGCGACGTGGCGTTTCTGATCGGCGGTGCGTTCGGGCTGGCCGAGGAGCTGGTGCGGGGCGCCGCCACGCGGCTGGCCCTGGCTCCGTGGACGCTGCCTCACGAGCTGGCCCGGCTGGTGCTGGCCGAACAGCTCTACCGCGCCGGCACGATCGTCCGCGGGGAACCCTACCACAAATGACCGGCGCCCTCGGTGCCGGCCACAAGGAGCTGCTGCTCCGCATCGCGCGCGAGTCGCTGCGTGCGGGCGTCAACGGCCGCCCGTACCAGGTGAGCGACTGCGATGGTCCGCTGGCCGAGGCCGCCTCGGCGTTCGTCACCCTGACGATCCGCGGCGCGCTGCGCGGCTGCACCGGCTCGCTGGCCTTCGAGCGGCCGCTGGCGCCGCTGGTGGCGGAGCTGGCGGTGACCTCGGCGCTGCGCGATCCACGCTTTCCGCCGCTCTCCCCCAGCGAGGAGCCGGTCACCCGCCTGGAGATCAGCGTCCTCACGCCCCCGGTCGACATCGCTCCCGATGACGTCGTGATCGGGACCCACGGCCTGATCGTCGAGATGGGACGCCGGCGCGGCGTCCTGTTGCCGCAGGTGGCGGTGGAGCATTGCCTCACCCGCGAGCGGTTTCTCGACGAGACGTGTCGCAAGGCCGGCCTGCCACCGCGCGCCTGGTCCGGGCCCCGTGTCTCGCTGCGCGCCTTCGAGGCGGTCGTGTTCGGTGAGGCGCGTTGAGTGACCGGTCGCGCTGCCTGACGTGAGCGTTCCCCGCGTTCTCACGGTCCCTTTGGGCGGGCCGCCGCTGGCTCGCGCGGCGGCCGCCGGCTCGGCGCCTGACGGCTGGTACCAGCGCCCGCCCGCCTCCGCCGAGGGATGGCGGGCGGTGGTGGAGCGGGCGCGATCGCGGGGCCCGAAGGACTGGATCGAGACGCTGCGGCCGGCGATGTCGCCGTCTGGAGCGGCGGCCGTCCGCCTGCAGGAGGTGGCCGGCGGGGCGGGCGCCGTGGTGACCACCGGGCAGCAGCCGGCACTGTTCGGCGGGCCGGTCTACGTCTGGAGCAAGGCGCTGGCGGCGCTCGCCCTCGCCGATGCGCTGCGGGAGGCGACCGGCATCCCCGTGGCCCCGGTGTTCTGGGCGGCGACCGACGATGCCGACTTCGCGGAGGCGAGCTACGCGACGATCGCCGTCCCGGGCGGGACCGAGACGCTGCGGATCGCGGCATCGCATCCGGACGGCACGTCGATGTCGGCGGTGCCGCTGGGCGACGTCCGCGGCCTCCTGCCGGCGCTCGCACGCGGCGCGGGCTCGGCCTCGTATCGTCAGGCGCTGGACCTGGTTCGTGACGCGTACGCGCCCGATGAGACGGTGGGGAGCGCGTTCGTCCGGCTGCTGCGCGGGCTGCTGGAGCCGCTCGGGATCGCGGTGCTCGACGCGTCACACCCCTCGGTGCGCCAGGCGATGTTCCCGGCGCTGCGCCCGATGCTCGAGCGGGCGGCGGCCATCGAACGGGCCGGCCGCGAGCGGGTGGACGCACTGCGCGCCGCCGGCTTCGAGCCGCAGGTCAGCGAGGTGGCGGGGCTGTCGCTCGTCTTCGAGTACGCCGGCGGAACTCGCCGGCGCATCCCGGTGGCCACCTCGGGCGCGGTGGCGTCGGCGGCGACGCCCGGCGCGTTGGGCCCGAACGTTCTGTCGCGCCCGCTCGTGGAGCGTGCCCTGCTGCCGACCGCGACCTACGTCGCCGGCCCCGGCGAGCTCGCCTATTTCGCCCAGGTGAGCGCCGTCGCCGCCGCCCTCGGGACCGACCTGCCGATGGTGACTCCCCGGTGGTCCGTCACGATCGTCGAGCCGCACGTCGACCGGATCCTCCAGCGGCGCGGCCTGTCGATCGACGAGCTGGCGGACCCGCACGCCGCCGAGACCCGGCTGGCCCGCGGCCTGCTGCCCGAGCCGGTGTCGGAAACGCTCCGCGAGCTGCGCGAGGCCGTCGAGCGGCATACCGCCGTGCTGTTCAACTTCGAGGAGACGCGGACGCCACGCCTGCTGTCGCCGAAGGTGGTGCAGGGTGCCCGGGCGTCGCTGGAGCACCGCCTGCAGCGACTCGAGCGCCGCTACCTTGCGGCGATGAAGCGGGAGGAGGCGGAGATCATGCGGGACGTCGGCACCGCCCGGGGCGCGCTGTATCCGGGCGGGCACCGCCAGGAGCGGGCGCTGGCGTTCCTGCCGCTGCTGGCGCGGCACGGCCCGCCGCTGGTCGAGGCGATGCGCGCCGAGGCGCGCCGGTACGCGGCGCGGCTGGTCGGTGGCGTGGCGGCCGGCGCGGCGACGCCGACTCCGGCGGGCGTGGACGAGTGACCGCGCCACCGCCGCGGGCGGCGCCCCGGGCGCCAGCGGTACTGGTCGCCGCCGGCATCCTCCTGAGCCGGCTCGCCGGACTCGTCAGGCAGCGGGTCTTCGCGCACTACTTCAGCACCTCGGCGGCGGCGGATGCGTTCACCGCCGCGTTTCGTATCCCGAACTACCTCCAGAACCTGTTCGGGGAAGGGGTCCTCTCGGCCTCCTTCATTCCCGTGTACGCCGGCCTGCTCGCCCGCGGGGAGGAGGAGGAGGCCGGCCGGCTGGCCGGCGCGATCGGCGCCCTGCTGGGACTGGTCACCGCCGGGCTGGTCCTGCTTGGCGTCGCCCTCGCGCCGGCGCTGGTCACGGTGATCGCCGGCGGCTTCGATGGGGAGACGCGGTTGCTGGCCATCCGCCTCACGCGGATCCTCTTTCCCGGCGCCGGACTGCTCGTCTGGTCGGCGTGGTGCCTGGGCATCCTGAACAGCCACCGCCGCTTCTTCCTGTCCTATGCCGCACCGGTGGTCTGGAACGCGGCCATGATCGCCACCATGCTCGGCTTTGGCCCGGGACGGGACCAGTTCCCGCTGGCGGCGGTCGTCGCCTGGGGCTCGGTGGTGGGGAGCGCGCTCCAGTTCCTGGTGCAGCTGCCGGCGGTGTTGCGGCTGGTGCCCCGGCTGCGGCTGGCCCCGCGCCTCGCCGATGCGCGGGTGCGCACCGTGCTGCGCAACTTCGTGCCCGTCTTCGTCGGGCGGGGCGTGGTCCAGATCAGCGCATACGTCGATTCGCTGCTCGCCACACTGCTGACCACCGGCGCGGTGGCGACGCTCAACTACGCCCAGCTCCTCTACACGCTGCCGGTCAGCCTGTTCGGCATGTCGATCTCGGCCGCCGAGCTGCCCGAGCTGGCGGCGGTGGCCGGCGGCGGTCCGGGCGATACCGGACCGGCCGCCGTGGTGCCTGACGAGACCGCCGCCGTGCTGCGCCAGCGGCTGGAGCGGGGCCTGCGTCAGATCGCCTTCTTCATCGTCCCCTCGTCGGTGGCGTTCCTGGCGCTGGGGGATGTCATCGCCGCCGCGCTCTACCAGTCGGGCCGGTTCACCCACGCCGATGCCGTCTGGGTGTGGGCGGTGCTCGCCGGCGCGACCGTCGGCCTGCTGGCCTCCACACTGGGACGCCTGTACGCGTCGACGTACTACGCCCTGCACGACACGCGCACGCCGCTGCGATTCGCCGTCGTCCGGGTGATCCTGACCACCGGGCTGGGCTACCTCTTCGCCATTCCGCTGCCGCCCGCCATCGGTCTGGACGCCAAGTGGGGCGTCGCCGGCCTGACCGTCTCGGCGGGGATCGCCGGGTGGGTCGAGTTCATCCTCCTGCGCCGCGCCCTGAACGTGAAAATCGGGCGCACCGTGCTGGCGCCCTCCTACACCGCCCGGCTCTACCTGACGGCTGCCGTCGCCGCGGCGGCGGCGTGGGGAATGCGCCTCTCGGTGGGCGCCGCCCGCCCGGTGGTGGACGCCATCCTCATCCTCGGCGCGTACTCGCTCGTCTACGTCGGCGGCACCTGGTGGATGGGACTGCCCGAGGCGCGCGCCCTGATGTCGCGTGTGCTGGCGGGAGGACGCCGGCGGAGCTGAGCGCGCCGGCGGCCCGCGTTCCCGCGGTCGCCCGGATATATTGCGCACGACGACCCCCGCGCCCATGTCGCTCCGCGTTCCCGATCCGATCGCCGCCAAGCTCCCCCATCTGCCCGACGAACCCGGAGTCTATCTCTGGAAGGACGGCGAGGGGGCGGTGCTGTACGTCGGCAAGGCCAAGCGGCTGCGCTCGCGCGTGCGCAGTTACTACGCGGGCGACAGCTTGGCGAGTCCCAAGACGCGGGCCCTGATGCGCCAGGCGCGCGAGCTGGAGACGATCGTCCTGCCGAGCGAGACGCACGCGCTGGTGCTCGAGGCCAACCTCATCAAGGAGCACCGGCCGCGGTACAACATCCTCCTGCGCGACGACAAGTCGTATCCGTACATCAAGGTGTCGGTGCAGGAGCCATTCCCGCGCGTGCTGGTCACCCGCCGGCTGCTCGCCGACGGCGCCCGCTACTTCGGCCCCTACACCGACGTCGGCGCCATGCGGCGCGCGCTCACCGTGGTGAAGCGCATCTTCACCGTACGGAGTTGTCACTACGACATGCCGGTGGAGATGCCGGAGCGGGCCTGCCTGGACTACCACATCGGCCGGTGCAAGGCGCCGTGCATCCTCGCGCAGACGCAGGCCGACTACCGCGCAATGATCGATGAGGTGGTCCTCTTTCTCGACGGGCGGGCCGCCGAAGTGCTGCGCCGGGTGCGCGAGCGCATGGATACCGCCGCCGCCGCCCTCGACTTCGAGCGGGCGGCCGAGCTGCGCGACGCGATGCACCACCTGGAGCGCATGGAAGAACCCACGGTCGTGGTCGAGGTGGAGGGCGGCGACCGGGACGTGGTGGGCTATGCCCGCGATGGCGACGACGCGTCGGTGGCGCTGCTGCTGATCCGCGGCGGCAAGCTCCTGGCGCGGGAGCAGCACTTGCTGGAGCACGTCGCCGACGAAACCGACGCCGCGGTGCTCTCGGCCTGGATTACCGGCACGTACCTGAATCGTGAGGCACGAGCCGCCGAGCTCCTCCTCCCGTTCGACTTCGACGACCGGGAGCTGATCGAAGCGTCGCTCACCGGCACCACGGTCCTCCTGCCGCAGCGCGGCCCCCGCCGCGAGCTGGTCACGCTGGCCGAGCAGAACGCGCGGCATCTCATGGAAGAATTCAAACTGGCCGCGCTGGAGGCCGACGAGCGCGCGGTGAACCCGGTGTACGAGCTGCAGCGCGAGCTGGGGCTGCAGCGGCTGCCCCGGTCGCTCGTCTGCTTCGACATCTCCACCGCCCAGGGGACCGACACGGTCGGCTCGTGCGTCTGGTTCGAGAACGCGCGCCCGCGGCGGGCGGAGTACCGCAAGTTCCGCGTTGCGTCGGTGTCCGGACCCGACGACTTCTCCTCGATGACTGAGGTCGTGTCGCGCTACTTCACCCGCCGCGTCGACGAGGGGAAGCCGCTCCCCGAGCTGATCGTCGTCGATGGCGGCAAGGGCCAGCTGGGCGCCGCCCGCCAGGCCCTCGAGCCGCTGGGGCTGGGCGAGCTGCCGCTGATCAGCCTCGCCAAGAAGGACGAGGAAGTGTTCATGCCCGGGCGGTCCGACTCGCTGCGCCTGCCGCGCCGGTCGCCGGCCCTGCGGCTGCTGCAGCAGGCGCGCGACGAGGCGCACCGCTTTGCCGTCACCTACAATCGGAAGCGGCGGACGCTGCGCACCGTGACCTCCGAACTCCTCCAGGTGCCGGGGATCGGCCCCGTGAGGCGTCGGCGCCTGCTCGAGGCGTTCGGCAGCGTCCAGGGCGTTCGTGAGGCGTCCCCCGAGGCGATCGCCGCCGTGCCAGGGTTCACCGAAAGCAGCGCCCGCGCGCTGCTGGAGTCGCTGGCCCGTACCAATCCGGTCGCCCCAGGCCCCTGACCCCTGACTCTGACCCTGACCCTGACCCTGACCCTGACCCTGACCCTGACCCTGACTCCATGTCCACCTGGTCCCTGTACTGTTCCGCCTGTTCCCACACCCAGCCGTCCGGCGGCCTGGCGTCGACCTGTCCCGCCTGCGGCCAGCCGCTGCTGGTGCGCTACCAGTCGGCCTATCCCGACCGCTCGCAGCTGCCCCAGCGCTGGGACATGTGGCGTTATGCACCGGTGATGCCGCTGGCCGACGGCGAGACGCCGGTCTCACTCGGGGAAGGGGCGACCCCGCTCACCGAGCTGCCGCAGCTCGCGTCCGCGGTGGGGGTCCGGCGGCTCTGGGTGAAGGACGAGGGACGCAACCCCACGGCGTCGTTCAAGGCCCGTGGCATGAGTGCCGCGGTCACCCGGGCGCGCGCCCTCAAGGTGAGCGGGCTGGTCGTGCCGACCGCCGGCAACGCCGGCGCGGCGCTGGCCGCCTACGGCGCCGCCGCGCAGGTGCCGGTCACGGTGTTCGCGCCCGAGTCCACCCCCCACGCGATCCTCGAGACCATTCGCGCGATGGGCGCGGACCTGCGTCTGGTCGCCGGCCACATCGGCGACGCCGGCAAGGCGGCCCGCGCTTTTGCCGCCGAGCGGGGCTACTTCGACGTCTCCACCCTCCGCGAGCCGTACCGCATCGAGGGGAAGAAGACGATGGGACTGGAGCTGGCCGAACAGCTGGGCTGGCGGCTGCCTGACGCGATCGTCTATCCCACCGGCGGCGGCACCGGGTTGATCGGGATGTGGAAGGTCTTCGCGGAAATGCGTGCGGCGGGCTGGCTCTCCACCAGCGAACGGTTCCCGCGGATGATCGTCGCCCAGGCCGAAGGGTGCGCCCCCATCCCGCGCGCCTTCGCCGCCCGCGCGACGTCGGCCACTCCCTGGGAGAATCCCGTCACCCACGCCGCCGGCCTGCGCGTCCCCGGTCCGCTCGGCGACCGGCTGATCCTGCGCGCGCTGTACGAGAGCGACGGCGACGCCGCCGCGGTGGGGGAGGACGAGATCCGGGCCGGCACGGCCGAGCTGGCACGGGCGAGCGGGATTGACGCCGCGCCGGAGGGCGGGTGTGCCGTGGCCGTCACCCGCAAGCTGGTGCGCGAAGGCCGGCTGCGCCGGGACGCCGAGGTGCTGATCTTCAATACCGGGAGCGGGGCGGGGTATCGGAGCTGAGGATTGAGCGGGGTTCGGGAATCGTTGCAAACGAGAAACGAGAAACGAGGGCCCGAAACGAGAAACGAGAAACGAGAAGACTGAATCGGACGCTCCCGGGCCCTGGCACGCCATACGCGCACAGGGTCGGACCCGACGGGCTGTCGTTTTCTCGTTTCTCGTTTCTCGTTTTCGCTCCACCCGTCGCCGACCTCGCGCACCCACCGTATCTTCCCCGGCGTGTCCCCCCCCACCCTCGCCATCCTCGATCCCTTCAGCGGGATCGCGGGTGACATGATGCTCGGCGCGCTCATCGATGTCGGGCTGGATCCCGACTGGCTGCGCGCCCTGCCGGCGACGCTCGCGCTCGACGGCGTGGGCGTCCGCATCGCCGATGTGCGGCGCGCGGGGATCGCCTGCAAGAAGGTGGACTTCGACATCCCCGAGCAGCCGCACGGGCGTCACCTGCGCCAGATCCGCGCGCTGGTGCAGGCGGCCCCGATTCCCGAATCGGTGCGTGAGAAGGCCGATCGCGCGTTCACCGCGATCGCCACCATCGAGGCGGCGATGCACGGGACTACGGTCGAGAAGGTGCACCTGCACGAGGTCGGTGCGGTCGACGCGATCCTCGACGTCGTGGGATCGGTGTGGGGACTCGAGCGGCTGGGCGTCTCGCAGGTGTGCTCGATGACCGCGTCGCTGGGCGATGGATTCGTCGAGGCCGCCCACGGCACGCTGCCGGTGCCGGCGCCGGCCACGCTGCGGCTGCTGGAGGGACACCCGGTGCGGTCGGGCCCGCCGGGCGCCGGCGAGCTGGTGACGCCCACCGGCGCCGCCCTGCTGGCGGTGCTCTCGAGCGGACGACCGCCTGACGAGTACGTGCCGCGCCGCAGTGGATTCGGGGCCGGCACCCGCGACCCCGCCGGCCGGCCCAACGCGCTACGCGTGATCCTCGCCGAGCCGGCCGGCGCCGACGGGGGCGGGCGCGAACGCCTGGTGATGCTCGCCGCCGACATCGACGACATGCCGGGCGAATACCTGGCCGCCGCGGCCGAGCGCCTGCGGGCGGCCGGCGCGCTCGACGTCGTCCTCCTCGCCACGCAGATGAAAAAGGGCCGGCCCGGTACGCGCGTCGAGGTGCTCGCGCGCCCCGACGCGGCCGGCGCGCTGGAGGCGCTCCTGCTCGCCGAGACGTCCACGCTGGGTGTGCGGCGCGGCTGGGTGGAGCGCCTGGCGCTGCCGCGGACCACCCAGACGGTCCAGGTGATGGGGCACGAGTTGCGCGTGAAGGTCGCCACTCTTCCCGGCGGCGGCCGCCGCGTCAAACCCGAGTCGGACGACGTCCGGCGCGTGGCGGAGGCGACAGGGCGGCCGGCGGCGGATATATTTGCCCAGGCCGTGCACGCGGCGGAACGCCGTGTTTAGCGGCAGGGTACTATCCTCGGCGGGCTTCCCCCCGCCATGCACCAGACCACCGAGGAGAAGCTCGATGATTCCGTTCGGCAAACAGGCGCTTGTCGCCGCGACCCTCGTGGCGACGGCTGCCACGGGCGCGCGCGCCCAAGCGAGGAAATGCGAGTTCAACGACGGGAAACCGTTCCAGGTCAATAGCGCCAAGATCTACCTGCGACAGGCGACCGACGCCAAGAGCAAGGAAGACGAGCGTCCGAAGCACCTGCGCGATGGTGTGCGCGTCCTCACCGACAATCCCGACAAGATCGACAACACGGTGGGCCGGGCCTTCCTCCTCGGCCGGATCCTCGTCGAATGGCACCGGCTGGACAAGAACCTCGCCGTGCGCAAGCGCGACGCCGTCGGCTACACCTCGAATCCCACCGGCGACGTGTCGGTGCTGGCCGCCGCCGACAGCGCCTTCGCGATCGTCGAGGCCGCCGCCCCCGAGTGCGCGGACTCCACCAGCAAGTTCCGGCGCCAGGTGGGACTGGGCCTCTACGGCGACGCCGTGCAGCTCTATCAGGATGGCGTGAACGACGAAGCCCGTGCCGTGGCGATGCGCTCCCTGCTGATCCTCCCCCGCTCGCCGCTGACCTACAATCTCCTCGCCTCGATCGATCAAAAGGAAAAGAACAACGCCTCGGCCGTCACGAACTACCTCAAGTCCGCCGAGCTGGCCGGTTCCGACACGTCCTCAATCATCGTGAAGACGAAGCGCACGGCTCTGAACGTCGCCGCGGGGATCGAGTTCAACCAGGCGCTGACCGACTCCGGCGCGTCCAGCAAGGCGCACTTCAAGCGCGCCACCGAGATCTACCGCCAGTACCTGAAGGAAGTCCCGAACGACGCCCAGGCCCAGGCCTTGCTGGCGCAGTCGCTCACGGAAATCGGCGACACCGCCGCCGTAACCGAGATCTTCAAGGAGATGCTCGCCGCGCCGGACAAGTACTCAGATGTCCAGCTCTACGAGGCGGGCAACGCCGCGATGAGCAGCAGACACACCAGGGACGCGACCCAGCTCTACGAAGCGGGGCTGAAAAAGAACCCGTACTCGCGCGACCTCATTGGCAACCTGTCCGCCGCCTACTTCGAGCTCGGGGAAACCGACAAGCTGCAGCCCCTCGCCGAGCGCCTCATCCACATCGACTCGCTGAATCCCGACAGCTGGAAGGTGATGATCGCGGCGTACCAGAGCCGCGTGAAGAAGGTCACCGACCCCAAGGTCAAGCGGACGATGCAGGACTCGCTGATCGAGGCGACAAAGACCTTCACCGACCTCCCCACCAGGGTGAAGGTCACCCGTTTCCTCCGGGAGGGCGCCAAGTTCAGCCTCAACGGCATGGTCGAGATCGCGGCCGCCAAGGTTGAAGAGGCCCCGGCCCCAGCCGCTCCGGCCAGGCCGTGCAAGAAGGGAACGACCTGTCCGGCGCCGAAGCCCGCGGCCGCGGCACCGGCACCCGCCCCGGCGGCGCCGGCGACGGTCAAGCTCAGGTTCGAGTTCCTGGATGTCACGGGCAAGGTCCTCGTCTCGCGCGACCTGTCCGTCGGACCGATCGACGCGGGGTCCTCAAAGGAGTTCAGCGTCACCGGCACGCAGACCGGGGTCGTCGCCTATCGATACGCGCTCGCGCACTAGCGCGCCGGCTGCGACCTGGATGCGCGAACGGGCTCGCCACACGGCGAGCCCGTTCGGCATTGCAGACCTCGCAAAGGATCACGCAACCACAGCCGAAGTGTCTCATTTACCTTGACTTCGGCTTCCTTGGTTCCTAAGTTGCGTGAGCTTGTTTCAGGGCCAATCGGCCGGAATCCACCGGGGGGAGAACGCCGAGCGTCCTGCCCCCTTTTCAGCTACTGGAGCGGGATGGTTCGCGTCGCGCGCGTGCTCAACGGGAGCATTGCCGAGGAAGTGGGTATCGTGCCCGGCACCGAGCTGCGCTCGGTGAACGGTCGAGCCCTGGGGGACTTTCTCGACTGGGAGTTCCTCACCGCCGACGACCAGCTCGAGATCGAGGCGACGCTTCCCGACGGCCAGCCGGTCCTGTACGACATCGAGCGCCCCGAGGGCGAGGCGATGGGGATCGAGCTCGAGCCGCCCACCGTCCGCCGCTGCGCCAATCGCTGCGAGTTCTGCTTCGTCGAGGGACTGCCCAAGGGACGGCTGCGGCGGAATCTCTACATCCGCGACGATGACTACCGCCTCTCGTTCGCGTACGGCAACTTCGCGACGCTCTCGAACCTCAAGGACGCGGACGTCGCCCGGATCCTCGAGTATCGCCTCTCGCCGCTGTACGTCTCGGTGCACGCCACCAACTGGGAAGCGAGAAAGACCCTGCTCAACAACCCGCGCGTGCCGGACATCCTCGCGCAGCTCGGCGTGCTCACCGCGGGCGGCATCCAGTTCCACGCCCAGATGGTGATCGTCCCGGGCCTGAACGATGGCGGCGTGCTCGACGAGTCCCTCTCCGACCTCTGGGCCATGGGGGACGCGGTGCTCTCGGCCGCGGTGGTGCCGGTGGGACTCACCCAGTTCTCGCACCTGTACACCGGGCGCAGGATGGACCGGGACACGGCGGCGCAGCTGCTGGAGCAGGTGGAGCGGTGGGGAGCCCGCGGCCGGGCCGAGCGCGGCGCCACCTGGGTCTACGGGTCGGACGAGCTCTACCTGCTGGCCGGCGCGCCGCTCCCCGATCCTGGCCACTACGGCGACTTCGCCCAGATCGAGAACGGCGTCGGCGCGGTCACCTGGCTGTTCGACCGCGTCGCCGGCGGCCTGTCGCGCCTGCCGCGGCTCGACGGCAAGCGCATCGGCGTCGTGACGGGCACATCGCTCGCCCCGCTCCTGCCGCCCCTCCTCGACCGCCTCACGGCCGCGACCGGGGCGCGGTACGAACTGCTACCCACGGAGAACTCGTTGTTCGGACCGACCACCACCGTCGCCGGCCTGCTGGTGGGCGCGGACATTCGCCGCGCCCTCGGGAGCCGCGGCGACCTCGACTTCGCCCTGATTCCCGCCGAGACGATCAACGAGGACGGCCTCTTCCTCGACGACGACACGCTCGTCGCCGTCCGGAACGCCCTGCCCATTCCGGTCATCCCGTCGTACGATTTCGTCGATGCGCTGGCGCCCGAAGATGGCGCCGCCCGGGCGGCCGCATGAATACGTCGGTCGTCGCGCTCATTGGGCGCCCTAACGTCGGCAAGTCGGCGCTCTTCAACCGGATCGTCGGCGACGAGTCGGCGATCGTCAGCGAGGAGGCCGGGACCACGCGCGATCGCCACTTCGGGCACGTCGACTGGAACGGCCGCTCCTTCTGGCTCGTCGACACCGGCGGCCTCACCGAGGATCCCGACATCCCGATGGACGTCGAGATCCGCCGTCAGGTGCTGCAGGCGGTCGCCGAGGCCGACCTCCTGATGCTGGTGGTGGATGCCAAGGTCGGCGTGCACCCGAGCGACTCGCGGGTCGTGGACGTGCTGCGGGAGTCCGGCAAGCCCTGGCTGCTGGTCGCCAACAAGGCCGACGACCCGCGGTCCACCGACTTCTACGAGTTCTACAGCCTCGGCGCCGGCGACCCGATCCCGGTGAGCGCCATCAACGGCAAGGGCTCGGGCGACCTGCTCGACGCGGTGGTCGAGCGGATCCCGGAGGCGCCCTCCGAGGAGAGCGAGGCGATCCGGGTCGCGGTCATCGGGCGCCCCAACGTGGGCAAGTCGTCGATCGTCAACCGGCTGCTGGGTGAAGAGCGGCTGGTGGTGGCCGAGACGGCCGGCACCACCCGCGATGCCATCGACACGCCGATGCGGTATCACGAGCGGGCGATGATCTTCATCGACACCGCCGGTCTGCGCCGGCAGGCCAGGATCGACGACGGGATCGAGTTCTACTCGTCGCTGCGCACCCGCCGCGCCATCGACCGCGCGGACGTCTGCGTGCTGGTCCTCGACGCCGTGGAGGGGTTGCACAACCAGGACCTCAAGATCGCGGCGCTGGCGTGGGAGGCGGGCCGGGCGATCATCGTCGTCGTGAACAAGTGGGACCTGAAGGAGAAGGACGACAAGACCGCGCCGCACTTCCAGAAGGCGTGCGTGGAAAAGGCGGCGTACCTCGCCTTCGTCCCCTTCCTGTTCGTCTCGGCCCTCACCGGACTGCGCGTGCAGAAGCTGCTCGACCTGATCCTCGAGGTGTCGGCCGAGCGGGCCAAGCGGATCTCGACGTCGCAGGTGAACCAGCGGCTGGAGGAGCTGCTCGCGCGTCGCCAGCCGCCGCAGGCGGCGGGCCGTGAGGTGAAGCTGCTGTACGCGACCCAGGTCGACGTGGCACCGCCGACGTTCGCGGTGTTCGGCAATCACCCCGAGCTGCTGCAGGAGCACTACGTCCGGTACCTGCATAACGGGTTCCGGGAATCGTGGGGCTTCACCGGCAACCCGCTGCGGATCGTCCTGCGGAGACGCGCCGCATGATCGCCGGGCGGGGGCTCACGCTGGACCTGGCGGCCGGAATCGACGTCGCCGCCGGTGGCCACCTCCCGCTCTGGATCGCGCTCGCGGCCTCGTACCTCCTGGGTTCGGTGCCGTTCGCCTATCTCGCCGGTGCGGCCGCCGGCATCGATCTGCGGCAGCACGGCTCCGGCAACCTCGGCGCCACCAACGTGGTCCGCGTGCTGGGGTGGAAGGTGGGCATCCCGGTCTTCGCGCTGGACGTGGCCAAGGGAGCCGCCCCGGTGCTGCTGTTGCCGCGCTGGATCGATACGCCGCGCCCGGACCTGTGGGCCATGGCCTTCGGGCTGCTCGCCATGCTCGGGCACGTGCGCCCGCTCTTCCTGTGGGGCAGGGGAGGGGGCAAGGGCGTGGCCACCGCGGCCGGCGTCTTTCTCGCCCTCGCCCCGATCCCGATGATCTTCACCCTCGGCGTCTTCGCGATCGTCCTGATCACCAGCGGCTACGTGTCGCTGGGCTCGCTGCTCGCGTCGGTCACGCTGGTGGCGACGCTCGCGATCTTCGAGGGCGTGCGGTCGCCGCACTTTCTGGTGAGCCTCGCGGTCGCGGTCTTCGTGTTCTGGACGCATCGCGCCAACATCGGGCGGCTGCGACGCGGCGAGGAGAACCGGTTCGGCCGGCGCCACGACCCGGAACCGGAGGCCGCGCCGGCGCCGGTCGACGGTCGGGGAGGCCGGTAATGCGCTGTGGCGTGGTGGGCGCCGGTGCGTGGGGGACGGCACTGGCGGACGTGCTCGCCCGTGGCGGCCACGACGTCACGCTATGGGCGCGTGAGGCCGACGTGGTCGAGAGCATCATGACGCGGCACGAGAACACGCGGTTCCTCGCCGGCGCGCCGCTCTCGCCCAGGCTGGCCGCCACGGTGGACATCATCCGGGCCGTCACGGGCGCGGACTTCATCACGTTCGCCTCGCCGTCGGCGGTACTGCGCGGCGTCGCCCGCCAGGTGGCGACGGCCGCGCCGCTGACCGCCACGCTGGTCGTCGCCACGAAGGGGATCGAGCGCGATACGCTGCAGGTCATGACCGACGTGATCGAAGGGGAGATGCCGGGTCATCCGCTGGTGGCGCTCTCCGGACCGAGCTTCGCGATCGAGGTGGCCGCCCGGCAGCCGACGGCGGTCGTTGCCGCCTCGGCCCGGGCCGACGCCGCCAGTGCCGTCCAGCGCGCGTTCAGCACCGACGTCTTCCGGCTCTATTCGCACGATGACGTCCTGGGCGTGGAGCTGGGCGGCGCGCTCAAGAACGTGATGGCCGTCGCCACGGGGGTGGCGGAAGGACTGGGGCTCGGCTTCAACTCACGGGCGGCGCTGATCACCCGCGGACTGGCCGAGATGACGCGGCTGGGTTGCGCCCTGGGTGCTCGTCAGGCAACGTTCGCCGGGCTGGCCGGCATCGGCGACCTGGTGCTGACGTGCACCGGCGCGCTGAGCCGGAACCGCGCGGTGGGACTGGAAGTGGGGCGGGGAAAGACGCTCGAGCAGGCGTTGGCGGGGAAGGAGACGGTGGCCGAGGGAGTCGTCACCACCCAGAGCGCCTCGGCGCTCGCCGCCCGCGAGGGAGTGGACATGCCGATCGTCGCGGCCGTGCACCGGATCCTGTTCGAAGGCCAGCCGGCTCGTGAGGCGATGAACGCCCTCCTGGCGCGCGGGCTCCGCGCGGAGCAGGACTGATGGCGGCGCCGCGGCCCGAGCCGGTGCAGGAGTTCTTCTCGATCGGCGACGTGTGCGCGCTTACCGACCTCAAGCCGCACGTCCTGCGGTACTGGGAGAGCCAGTTCAAGTTCCTCAGCCCCGCCAAGAACCGGTCCGGCAACCGCGTCTACCAGCGGCGCGAGATCGAGCTGATCATGCTCGTCAAGCACCTGCTGTACGTCGAGAAGTACACGATCGACGGCGCCCGCCAGAAGGTGGAGGAACACCGCAAGTCCGGCGAGCTGCGGCCGGCGGCCAGGGCCGCGCTGGACGCCCAGGCGATCGAGACGCTGGAACGCGACCTGCGCGCGCAGCTCGAGGGCCTGCAGGGCGATGGGCGGGCGCGGGACGATGCCTGACGATGATCGCGCCGCTCTGCTGTGTCATTCCGGCGCTCGACGCGGCCGGTACCCTCACTGGCACGGTGGCCGGCGTGCGGCGGGCGCTCCCCGGGGCCGTCGTGATCGTGGTCGATGATGGGTCGCGCGATGCCACCCGGGAGATCGGCCGCCGCATCGCCGATCTCGTCATTTCCTTCGACTCCAACCGCGGCAAGGGGCAGGCGCTGCGCGCCGGATTTGCGGCCGCGGTCGAGCGAGGCGCGGCCGCCGTGCTGACCATCGACGCCGACGGCCAGCACGATCCCGGCCACGCGCCGGCGCTGATGCGGGCGCTCGAACACGCCGACCTCGTCGTCGGCGCCCGCGAGCGCAGCGGGACCCGCATGCCGATCCACCGCCGCCTCAGCAATGCCCTGTCCAGCGCGGCCATCAATGCCTGCGCCGGAACCCGGCTGCCCGACACCCAGTCCGGATACCGCGCCATCCGCGGCGAGGTCCTCCGCACCATCACCCCGGTGGGCGACCGCTACGAATTCGAGACCGACTTCCTGATCCGCGCCGCGCGCGCCGGCTTTCGCGTGGTCGGCGTGCCGGTGTCCACGATCTACGGCGCGCCGTCGCACTTCCACCTCGTGCGCGACGCCGCGCGCGTCCTCCGGACCATCTGGCGCCACCGCGCCGGAGCGTTCCAGTAATGCGGCTGCTCTGCACCAACGACGACGGCATTCTCGCCTACGGCCTGGAATGCCTGGTGCGGGCCGCCGAAACGCTCGGCGACGTCACCGTCGTGGCACCCGACCGCGAACAGAGCGCCACCAGCCACTCGCTCACGCTCCACCATCCCCTGCGGCCGGTCCGCCGCGGTGACCGCCGGTTCCAGGTGGATGGCACCCCCACCGACTGCGTGATGCTCGCCGTCGAAGCGCTCATGCCGGAGCGCCCGAGCTTCGTGTTGAGCGGCATCAACCACGGCCAGAACATGGGCGAGGACGTGCTGTACTCGGGCACCGTCGCCGCCGCGATGGAGGGGCTCTCCCTCGGCATCCCATCGATCGCCGTGTCGTTCGCCGGCGGCGACCTGCGTGCCGACGTCTCGCTGCTGGACCAGCAGGTCAACGTGCTGGGGCCGCTCCTGGCCCGCCTCACGTCGCTCTCCCCCTTCCCGCGCGACACCCTTCTCAACATCAACCTGCCGCCCGTGGCCGGCGACCGGATCAAGGGCGTCCGCCTCACGAGACTCGGCCGCCGCGTGTACTCCGACTCGCTGAAACCGATGCGCGATCCGTGGGGACGGGAGATCTACTGGATCGGCGGCGGATCGATCGCCTGGACGGGCGAGGAGGACTCCGACTTCCGGGCCGTCCAGGATGGCTTCATCTCGGTGACCCCGCTCCACCTCGACCTGACGCACCACGAAATGCTCACCAACGCCGGTTCCTGGTGGCGCGAACCGTAGACCCCACCTTCCGCGGCGCCCGCCAGCGCCTGCTCGAGACGCTCCAGGCCAACGGCGTCTCGGACCTCACCGTCCTCCGCGCCTTCGATCTCACGCCGCGGCACCTCTTCGTTCCCACCGGCGTCCAGCACCGCGCCTACGAGGACGCGCCCCTCCCGATCGGGAACGGACAGACCATCTCGCAGCCCACCGTCCACGCGCGCGCCCTCTCCGAGCTCCGCCTCACGGGACGGGAACGGGTGCTCGAAGTCGGCACCGGGTCGGGGTACCAGACCGTCCTCCTCTCGCACCTCGCCGGACAGGTCTTCTCGGTCGAAATGGTACCCGCGCTGCTGGACAAGGCACGCGACGTCATTCGCCGCGTCGGCGCCGCCAACGTCTCCCTCCTCCTCGGAGACGGCACTCTCGGCTGGCGCGATTTCGCTCCCTTCCAGGCCATTCTCGTGAGCGCGGCTGCGCCCGAGATCCCCAAGCCGCTGGCCGAACAGCTCGCCGACGGCGGACGGATGCTCATCCCGCTTGGCGGACGGGAAGAGCAGGCGCTGACGGTGGTGACCAGGAAGGGCGCCACCCTCGAACGGCGTGACATCGGTGCCGTCCGATTCGTCCCGCTCCTGGGAGCGCACGGCTGGCCCGACTAGGTTGCCGATTGGCGCCCCGCACGGCATCGTGAGATGGCGGGCGCGCGACCGGCCACGATACCCCCGCGCGATCGACTACGAGGACCGAGGACGGCATGTCGGACGGCAAGGACGACGCAACCCCTCACCAGCCCACTCCCAATCCGGCGGCGCCCAGGCAGCCGGCACGGCCCGCGATCCCTCCGTTTCGCAGGCCCGGCACGCCGGCCACGCCGGGTGGCGCTCCCGGGGCAGGGGCCGGCACCGGAAACGTCGCCCGGCCGGCAGGCGGTACGTCGGCGCCCTTCGTCCCGCCCCGCGGTGCCGCACGGCCCGCCGCGCCGGCCGGCGCGAGGCCGGCCACACCCACTCCGCTTCCGTCCGCGCCTCGCATGACGCCGGTGGTGCCACCGGCCGCGGTGCGTCCCACGCCGACAGCACCCCCCCCCCACGTCCAGCCGGTCGCTCCCCAGCGACCTGCTCCACCCACGCCGGCCGCCACGCCAGCCCAGCGTCCGACGCCGGCTGCGCCCGCCGCGAGGGCGGTGACACCCGCCAGTACGACGCCCGCGTCCTCCGCGACGCCCGCCTCAGGCGCGCGACCGGTACCGCCGGCGCCGGCACCACTGCCGCCGGTCGAGCCCCCGGACGACGACTATTCAATGATGCCGACCGCGGACGACCTCATGCGGCACGTACCGGCATCGCCGCCGCCCGCGCCACTCCGTCCCGTGGGGATGGGCGCGACGCCGACCACAGGAGCCCGGACTCCGCCCGCGGTCACCCCCGTCGTGACCCCCGCGGTTCCTCCCCCGGTGGACGACACACTGAGCGATCTCGAACGGTATGGCGGCGAGCTCGTGGAGCGGGGACACGCGTCGCAGCAACCGTACCTCTCGGCCGAAGCCTACGCGGACGATCCGTACGCGTCCGAAGAGGTCTACACCCACCAGCCGGGGGTGGACGCTCGCGCCATCACACCGGTAAGCCAGCCCAGCGTGGCGGCGCGCGCGTCGATCAGCATTCCCTCGGCTGCGATCGCTCGCGGCAGCGATATGGGCGAGGACTTCCGTGCACAGGACAACGAATGGCCGCCGCGCCGCGAAGTCCTGGCCGCCTCGCTCGATTCGCTGGCGCAGCGGATCCGCACCGGCGAGCTGC
Organism: Gemmatimonadaceae bacterium; assembly: GCA_041483735.1. GTDB lineage: Bacteria > Gemmatimonadota > Gemmatimonadetes > Gemmatimonadales > Gemmatimonadaceae > JBGPGH01. The sequence goes on from JBGPGH010000007.1 coordinate 46,166, forward strand.
CGGTGCCGGGCTTCGAAACCGGGATGGAGGATGCGGCCGCGCTGGCCGCGGTGCTCGCGGCGGTCCTGGGTGTGAAGAAATAGCGTCGCCATGGCGGTCGTGCACATCGCCGTGGTCGGCTCGGTGCAGGGTGTCGGTTTCCGCTGGTACGTCCGGGAGCATGCCCGGCGGGTGGACGTGGCCGGATGGGTCCGCAACAATGCCGATGGCAGCGTGGAGCTGGCGGTGGCCGGAGACGATCAGGCTGTGAGCCAGCTGCTCGCACTGGTACGCCGCGGACCGTCCGGCGCCGTGGTCGAGAACGTCCGCTCGCTGGCCGCGGTGCCGGAGTCCGAATTGCCGCGCCCCTTCAACATCATTCGCTAGGCTGTCGACGATGCGTGCACCGGCCCGGTCGCTCGAGACGGAGGTGAAGGCTGCGATCCGGGACGTCCCGGACTTCCCCAAGCCGGGCATCCTTTTCAAGGACATCACCCCGCTGCTGCTCGATCACGCCCTGTTCCGCCGCGTGACCGAATCGATGGCGGCCCCGTACGCCACCGCCGGCATCACCCACGTGGTGGCGATCGAGAGCCGCGGCTTCATCCTCGGCGCGCCGGTCGCGCAGCACCTGAACGCCGCATTCGTGCCGGTCCGCAAGATCGGCAAGCTGCCGAGCGCCACCGAGCGCGTCGAGTATGCGCTCGAGTACGGAAGCGATGCGCTCGAGATTCACGCCGACGCCGCCGGTCACGAGGCGCGCGCCCTGATCGTCGACGACGTGCTCGCCACGGGTGGAACCGCCGCCGCGACCTGCGCGCTGGTCGAGAAGCTCGGCGCGACCGTCACCGGGCTCAGCTTCCTGATCGTGCTGTCGGGCCTCCCGGGTCGCCGGGCGCTGATGGGGCGGAAGATGGAGACCGTCGTGACATACTAGGTGGCGCCGACATGACCGCACGCAACGTCTGCCCGACGTGCAGTACCGCTTATCCCGTCACCCAGCACTACTGCAAGCGGGACGGGTCCGCGCTGGTCATGCTCGACCGGCCTGAACGATTGTCGCTGGGCACCATCATGATCGCGGGCCGGTACCGGGTGACTGCCAGGCTCGGCGAAGGGTCGACGTCGACCGTGTTTCTCGCCGAGCACGTGACCACGCACCGCATCAGCGCCCTCAAGATTCTGAACCCCGGGCTGGTGGCCGACGCCGAGTCGGTCTCCCGCTTCCACCGCGACGCGGCCAATGCCGGCCGCATCAGTCACCCGAACGTCGTCGAGATTCATGACTTCGGCGAAACCGGCGAGCGGACGCTCTTTCTGGCGATGGAATTCGTGAAAGGGGAGGCCCTCTCGCTCATCCTCGCCCGGGAGCAAACGCTGCCGCCGGCGAGGGTCGCGGCCATCGTGCGGCAGGCCGCCGCGGCCCTGGCCGCGGCCCACGAACTCGGCATCATCCACCGGGACCTCAAGCCGGACAACATCCTCATCGCCACCGGTCAGAGCGGTGACGACATCATCAAGGTGGCCGACTTCGGTCTTGCCAAGATGACCCACGCCCTGGAGCAGAAGCGGTCGCTGTTCGGTGCGGTGATCGGGACCCCGGCCTACATGAGCCCGGAGCAGGCGAGCGGCGAGGCGCTCGATGCGCGGACCGACATCTACTCGCTGGGGCTGGTCACCTTCCGGATGCTCGCGGGCGCGCTGCCGTTCGGGGGCGGGACGGCCTCGTCGGCGGTGCGCGCGCGGCCGGACGGACAACCACGCACTCTCACCGACGTCCGCCCCGATGTCGCCTGGACGACGACGCTGCAGCGTGTGTTCGACCGCGTGCTCGCCGTCGATCGCCGGGCACGGTTCGCGACAGCGCCGCAGTTCGCGGAAGCACTCGTCGAGGTGCTGGGCCGCTAGGTCGGCGCCGCGTGGCGGGCAAGGCTTTACCGCCCCGGTCGTGCCGACTACCTTCCTCCTGCGACCGGATGCTCGAGCGCGGGACGCGGAGGGGGAGTTGCGGCCGGGTCCCAGGAGACGCGCGAGCGGCCGACGCCCCTGTAGCTCAGGTGGATAGAGCAGCGGTTTCCTAAACCGTTGGCCGGGTGTTCGAGTCACCCCAGGGGCATCGGGTGCCGCACCGGCACCGAGTCACCCATTAACCACTGCGTTCATGACCAAGACAGGCGCCGCCGCCACACCGACAGTCGAGGACAAGACCGAGTCTCTTTTCGAGTGGGTGCAGCTCAACGCCAGGCAACTCAGCTACGGCGCGATCGCCGTCGTGGCCCTCGGGGCCAGTGTCTGGCTCTGGCAGCGCTCCAAGGAGATGAAGGCAGACCGGGCCGAAACGGCGTACTTCCAGGCACAGCGTTCGGTGCTGTCGGGGAACATCCCGCTGGCCGAGTCCGACCTGAAGAAGATGATCACCCGGTACGAGGGCACGCCGTCGGCCAACCTGGCCTCGCTGCTGCTGGCCCAGGTCATGTACGACCAGGGCAAGTACGATGAGGGGGTGAAGGGGCTCCAGAAGCTCGTCGGCCACGCCGGCCCCATCGAGTCGTCCGTCCTGGCCATGATCGCGTCGGGGTACGAGGAGCAGAAGAAGTACCCGGAGGCGGCCGCGCAGTACCTCAAGGCCGCCGCGGCGACCCCGTTCGAGGTGGAGCGCGACAAGTACAAGGCCGACGCGGCCAGGGACCTGATGGCGGGCGGCAACAAGGCCGAGGCCCGGAAGATCTGGACCGAAATCGCCAGCGTTCCGGAAGGGCCGGTGGCCGGCGAGGCGAGAGTGCGCCTGGGTGAGCTGACGGCCACGCCGGCCGGTCGCTAGCGCCCCGTCCAATCCAGGGTTGAAGGGAAGTGGAGCCGGCGGATTGCGCCGGCTCTTTCTTTTCCGGTCGGTCCAGTCGAGGGGCACAGAAAGCCCGGGCGTAGTTCGTATAAGATATGTTATGTCAACTAAACCTAGTGGAGAGATGTGGAGAACCAGACCAAGGCGCTCCGGACCGGTCGTTAGCTATTGGCAGCATGTGACTTAGGGACAACAAAAGCTTGCCAGTTGGTCAAGCCCGTCACCGAGGCGGTCGCTACACGACCTCGCTCAGAAAGCCCCTGTAGACGACGCGACCTTCGCCGCGAAGCCTCGGCCTCCAGTCCGGCCCAGCACGATCGAGCGATACGGTGAGCCGCTTGCCGGACCGCGTCTGCAGCTGCACGGGGCTCTCCGCCTCCCCCCAGACCACCAGCAGGATCGCGGTGGCAACCGCACCTGTACCGCAAGCCAGCGTCTCCGCTTCCACTCCTCGCTCGAACGTCCGCATGGCCCAGCCGTCCGATCCCCTGGCGACGAAGTTGACGTTGGCGCCAGAGGGCAGTGTCGGGTGCCGCCGGAGCGCTGGCGCCCTGACCTTCATGTCTGCTTGCTCGACGTCCGCCACGCGAACCACCAGGTGCGGGACTCCGACCAGCGCGAAGCCGATTCTCATCTCTCCCGGTGACTTATCCACATCGGCAGCCGCTCGGACCTCATGTACTACTTCAAGGTCAATTTCGGGAAGGCCATCGGCGATTCGAGATGTGAGAGTACCGGCGTCGGACTCGATGGTCATCCCCTGCCCTGAGCCCAGACCCAGCGTCCCGGCCAGTCGCGTGCAGCAGAGCGAGGCATTGCCACACAGCTCGCCCAGGGAGCCATCGGCGTTGTAGTAGGTCATCCGGAAGGCTGCCGTCTCGCTGGGTCTGATGAACACGACTCCATCGGCCCCCACGCCGGTCCCGCGCGCGCAGACCGCCCGGATCGCCGCCGCCGTTTCGAGCTCGCCGGGCGACTGGCTTCTGGCGTCGAAAACGACAAAGTCGTTTCCCGACCCCGACATCTTGTAGAACTCTCTGTCGCGACCGGCCATTGCCTATACCTTGCCGACCACTGACCACCATCGCAGCCGCCAGACCATCCAGATCGCTTCCCGAACGATCTTCCGGGACATCTTGCTCTGGCCCTCGGAGCGATCCGTGAAGACGATCGGCATTTCGATGATCCGGAATCCCTTCTTCCACGCGCGGAAGCTCATCTCGATCTGGAAGGCGTATCCGTTTGATTTGACATCATTTAGATCGATCGCTTCGAGTACTTTGCGCCTGAAGCACTTGAAGCCGCCTGTAGAATCGAACAGCTGCAGCCCGGTCACGGCTCTCGCGTAGACGTTCGCCGAATAGCTGAGGATCAGTCGCGAGATGGGCCAGTTCACCACCGTCACCTTCCCATCGCGGTAGCGCGACCCAAGCACCAAGTCCGAGTCCTGGATCTTCCGGAGGAACTCCGGGAGGTGGGCGGGATCGTGTGAGAAGTCGGCGTCCATCTCGAAGACGTACTGGTACGTCCGTTCCAGGGCCCACTTGAATCCGGCCACGTAGGCGGTGCCGAGTCCCATCTTACCGGGCCGGTGGATTGCGTGGACCCGCGGGTTGTCGCGGGCGATCGCGTCGACCACCTCACCGGTGCCATCCGGCGAGCCGTCGTCGACGACCAGAATGTCGATGCAGGGGTCCTGCGCCAGAACCTGGTCGATCAGGCGCGCGATGTTGTCGCGCTCGTTGAAGGTCGGGACGATGACCAGCGATCGTTCAGCCATGCGCCGGCCTCCGGTCCCGTGCCAGGCCGGCGGTCTCTGAGAGCGGCAGGGGCGTCAGGGACATCAGTATCAGCATCGTGCTCGTGTGAGTGTCGGGTTGTCGAAGGAAAGTTCTACCGCGGTGGCGCCGTTGGGTAGTTCGACACCAACCAGCGGGCAAACGGCCCGGTCCACCGGCGCCGGCCCGGACTTGGCGCTACGAGGCGCGCCGGTCGAGCGCGCCCCGGTAGGCGGCCGCGTAGCGCTTGGCGGCGGCCTCCGGGGAGAAGACCTCGAGGGCGTGGACGCGCCCTGCCCTGCCCAGTGCGCTCCCGCGATCCGGGCTGTTGAGCAGGATGTCGAGCGCCTCAGCCAGTCCCGCCACGCTCCCGGCGGGAACGAGCATGCCGGTGCGGCCGTGCGTGATCGCATCGGGGATCCCGCCTGACTCGTACGCGATCACCGGCGTTTCGCACAACATGGCCTCGACGGCCACCAGCCCCAGTCCCTCCTCCACGGACGGGACCACCAGCACCGATGCGGCCCGGTAGAGCGGCGCCAGCGCCGGCTGCGGCAGCGTGCCGAACCATCGCACGCGCTCGCCGATACCGAGCGTCGTAGCGAGCGCCCGCAGCTCGGACTGGCCGGGACCGTCGCCGACGATGTCCAGCGAGACGCGCGCGCGTGAGAGCGGAATGGCGCGCAGCAGGTGTTCGATTCCCTTCTGGGCGTTCAGCCGGCCGACGAAGAGGATACGATCGGTCGCGCGCTCCCCCGGCTGGGCCGGCGTGAACAAGTCGGTGGCCACCGGCATGGGCGCGACCATCGGATTGATGCCGGCCAGCCTCTGCGTCTCGCCGGCCAGCCAGCTGGAGACGGTGGTAACGGCTGCCGAGTGCGCCATCACGTGCCGAAAGAGCGGACGGGCCAGGGCCGAGGCGCGGGCCAGCCTCACATCGGTGCCGTGCATCGTGGTGACCAGCGGGATCTGGGCGAGCCGCGCCACCCAGGTGCCGACCAGCCCGCCGGGAAACCACCAGTGGGCATGGATGAGATCGGGCTCGAACTGCCGGCGGGCGCGAACGGCGCCACGGAAATTCGCGCCCAGGAAGCCCACCATCGTCAGGCGCGCGCTCCAGGATTCCTGGAACTGCGACGCCATGTTCCCGGTGTAGGCGAGGTTCTCGAACCGGCGCGGGGCGTAGCGGAAGCGGTGGACGGGGATGCCGGCCAGCGATTCCGAACCGGCCAGTCCCTCGCCGGAGGGCGCGACGACCTCGACCGCGACGTCCCACGCCCTCAGGGCCACGGCGAGGCGCAGCAGGAACGAGCCGGCGGCGTCATGGGTGGAGCGCGGAAAGGAATGCGCGAGGAAGAGGACCTTCATCGGCGCGCGGGAGGAGCGCGGTGGCCAACCCGCCCGCGGCGGGGGGGGGGCTCAGGCGACGTCGGTGGCATCGTCCCCGGATTGCACGGCATCGATCCGGCGCCGGAGCTCGCGGAGCTCGGCGCGTTGACCGGCGATCTGCTCACCGAGCAGGCCCGTCGCGAAGAAGACGCTGCCCAGGAAGAGGCAGGTCTGGATCAGGGTCCAGACCCAGCGCAGCCCCACGCCGCGGGCAAACAGCAGGCCCAGTGCCACCAGGCCGGCGACGAAGCCGAGCACGAAGAGTCCGACGCCGACCATCCCGAAGAGGAGGAGCGGCTTCTTCCCGAACCGGAGCTCGAACCAGACCGACAGCATGTCGAGCACGCCGACCGGGATGCGACTGAGTCCGAACTTGGACCGTCCGGCGTGGCGCGGATACAGCGGGACGGGGATCTCGGTGACGGTGAAGCCGTCGGCGGCGGCGAGGACGATCATGTACCGGTGCCAGTCCGGCCGCACCGGCAGCATGTCCATGACCTCGCGGCGATAGGCTTTCACGGAGTTGAGGTCCCGCACCGGGACGTCGAAGAGGAGTCGGCTCAAGCCGTTGTAGATGCGCGAAACGAAGGCCTTTTCGTACCTGCCCATCTTGTAGCCGGTGACCATGTCGGCATCGCCGGCGAGTACGGGGGCGACCAGGCGGGGGATGTCTTCGGGGCGGAACTGCATGTCGGCCGGGTAGAACACCAGCACGCGGCCCCGCGAGCGCAGGTAGCCGGTCCGGAGCGCGTCGGCGATGCCGCGGCGCACGCGGTGCCGGGCCAGGCGCAGGAACGGGAAGCGGGCGCGCAGTCGCTGCAGCAGCGCCCACGACTCATCGACCGATCCGTCGTCGATCACGATGACCTCGTAGCGGACTGGCGTGCCGCGAAAAGCCTGTTCGCACTGCTCCAGGAAGAGGGTCAGATTCTCGGACTCGTCCTTGGCGGGTACGAGCACCGAGACGTCGACGGCGGCGGAGGGCGTGAGCGGGAGGGCTGAAGTGGAGGTGGCCATGGGCGCCGGAGAAGACGTGGTGCTCATACGCGCCGTCTCATGCGCGCCGAGAGGACGCCGAGCTGGTCGCGGTACTTGGCGACCGTCCGTCGCGCGATCCGGATCCCGCTCTGCTTCAGAATCTCCACGATCGCCTGATCGGTGAGCGGGTCCTTCGAGTCTTCGTCCTGAACCAGCCTGGCGATCTGGGCCTTGATGGCCCGGGCCGAGACGTCCTCGGCGTCGGTGGTGGACAGGCCTGACGAGAAGAAGAACTTGAGCGGGAGCACGCCGCGCGGGGTCTGCACGAACTTCTCGTTCGTCACGCGGCTCACCGTGGACTCGTGCATGCTCACGACCTCGGCGACTTCGCGGAGCGTCAGCGGGCGGAGGGACTGGACGCCCTTCTCGAAGAACTCGCGCTGCCGCTCGACGATGTAGTTCATCACTTTGAGCATCGTCTGCCGCCGCTGCTCGATCGCCTGGATCATCCAGTTGGCCGAGTTCAGCTTGCTGGAGATGAACTCCTTGTTCTCGCCGTCGAACTTCTTCTTGTCGCGGGCGATCTCCTGGTAGGCGCGGCTGAGCTTGAGGCGAGGCAGGTTCGAGTCGTTCAGGAAGACGACGTACTTGCCGTCGATCTTCTCGACGACCAGGTCAGGGGTGATGTAGTTGTCGCCTTCGGCGCTGTAGCGGAGGCCGGGCTTGGGATCGAGCTTGGCGACCTCGTCGGCGGCCGTCTGCACCTCGATCGGGGTGATCCCGAACCGCTTCGCGATCTCGGTCCAGCGGTGATTCACCAGCTCATCGAAGCACTCACCGACGATCCGGTGCGACAGGGCCTGCTCGCGCTTCTGGTCGCGGAGCTGCAGGAGGAGGCACTCGCGCAGGTCGCGCGCGCCGACGCCGGCAGGATCGAGTGACTGCACGATGCCGAGCATGTCTTCGGCCTCGTCGGTCGTGAACAGCGGCACGTCCTCGTGTCCCTCGAAGTCACTGGACTCGGCGGCCTGGGCGACCAGCTCGTTGATCCCGGTGAGGAGCTCCTCCAGCGGGCAGCCCAGGTAGCCATCTTCGTTGATGTTGCCGACGAACTCTTCCGCCAGAACGAGTTGGCGCGGCGTGAGGTCGAGCAGGGTGATCTGGTCGCGGAGGTGATCGCCCAGGTCGCGGCGGTCCACGGTGACCGGCTCGAAGTACTCCTTTTCCTCGTGCTCCTCGCGCTGCCCGCCCTCGGCCTGGAACCCGTCGAGCAGAATCTCTTCCCAGTCGATCTCGTCCTTCTCCTGCTTCTCCTGCTCGGCCTGCTCGGGTGGATTCTCGGCCTCGTTCTCGGCGCTGGTCTCGCCCTCGGTCTCGGCCTCGTCTTCCTCTTCGTCGGGCTCCACCAGCTCGAGGAACGGGTTGTTGAGCAGCTCCTGCTTCAGGTGCTGCTGGAGGTCGAGGAGCGGCATGTAGAGCAGATCCATCGCCTGGTAGAGGCGAGGATTGATCTTCATCTCGGCGCGGAGGCCGGCCGTCTGGTGCAGACCCGCCTTCATGCGGCCGGCACCGCCGATTCGGCCTGCGCGAAGCGCGTGCGCAGGCGTTGCGTGAGCGTGGGACCGAGGTAGATCTCGGCCACGGTATCGTCGAAGACCAGCTCGCGCACCGTGCCGCTGACCTTCACCTGCCCGTCGAACATGATGTAGGCCCGATCGACGATGTCGAGCGTCTGCTCGACGTTGTGGTCGCTGATCAGGACGCCGATGCCGCGATGCCGGAGGCCGGCGACGATCTGCTGGATGTCGTGGACGGCGATGGGGTCGACGCCCGCGAACGGCTCGTCGAGCATCATGAACTTGGGCTGAGTCACGAGCGCGCGCGTGATTTCGAGCCGCCGCCGTTCGCCTCCCGACAGGGCGTACGCCTTGTTGTGCCGCAGGTGCTTGATGGTCAGCTCGTCCAGCAGCGTCTCCAGCCGGCGCGACCGCTCCTCGGCGCCGAGGGGGAGCGTTTCGAGGATGGCGAGGATGTTCTCCTCGACCGAGAGCTTCCGGAAGATCGAGGGCTCCTGCGACAGGTACCCGATGCCGCGGCGCGCCCGGCGGTACATGGGCATCGAGGTGATGTCTTCGCCGTCGAGGACGATGCGGCCCTCGAGCGGGGGAATGAGGCCCACGATCATGTAGAACGTCGTGGTCTTCCCCGCCCCGTTGGGGCCCAGCAGTCCGACGATCTCGCCCTGTCGCAGTCGCAGGGCGACGTCGTTCACCACCCGCCGCTTGCGGTACACCTTCACCAGCCCCTCGGCCTCCAGCAGCGAGGTCGTTGACGGCGGCGCGGCAGCGCGCCCGGGAACCACCAGCGGGTGGTCGCCGGTCTGCCGCAACGAGCGGGCGAGCTCGGCGCGGTGCGGCGACAGCCTGGCCCAGATGGGGTCCGCGAACCGGACGGTGGCGTCCGGAGTGGCAAGTCCCGCGGGCGGGGCGACGATGACTCCATCGCCGGCCAGTCGGGGGAAGACCGACACCGCGAGGTGCTGGCGGACCTCATCGAGGCTGAGCCGGCCGCGCTCGCGTTCCGCGTCGCGCCCCTCGGCGACCAGGGAGTCCAGATAGTCATCGCGATAGCGCATCGCGACGTTGTTGAACACCGCCTGCCCGCCGGCGTCGGCGGAGACGAGCAGGGCGTGCAGCGCCAGCGCGAGCGAGCGATCACCGGCGGCGATGTGCTCGACGAGGTCCCGGGTGCCGGGCGGAAGTCCGTCGTCCGGGAGGGTCATTGCGCTTGCGGCACGGTTCCCGGTGGCCTGGTGGCCGGCGGCTTCGCCGCCGGCACGATGGGTCGCGGACGGGTGGCCGGCCGCTTCGTGGAGTCGGATGCGGCCCGGACCGCGGTCGAGTCGGGCACGGGCTCGACGTAGAGGCCCGCGGCCTGATCGGTGACCGAGACGGTCTGGACCTCCTGCTCGTGGAAGTCGACGATGATCATCCGGCCCCGGACGTAGTTGATGGACGGCGGGGCGGCCGCTCCCTGGCGGGACGCGAGGTGGTAGAACGAGCTGGCGCGACCGGTGGCCACGATGCGCCTGATGCGGGGACGGGCGGCGGTGTCGGCGGTCGCGGCCGTGTCGAATTCGGCGACCAGCGTGTCTCCGCGCAGCCAGTCCTTCTCGGCGGTGATGATCTTCAGGGAGTCGGGCGAGGATTGCGCGAACGCCCGGCGCAGGGCATGGACCTCGCGGACGCGCTGCCCCGGCATCACGATCTCGATCGAGTCGGCCACGATGTCGCGCTCCGGCGAGACGGCATGGGCGCGCGAGCCTTTGCCACCCTCTCCCCCTCCTCCCCAGACGAAGGCGCGTTCGAGTTTCCCCGTCGACATCCGCAGATCGATCGTGTCCGCCGTCAAGTCGAGATCCTCGCTGGTGGCGTGCGCCCCCTCCTGGGCGACCACCCGTTCAAGCTGGCGCTGGTGCGAATAGAGGTCAATCACCTTGCCGACGAGGGTGAATGGGCGGTCGCCGGTGCCTTCAATGCGGGGCTTGCGCAGGAGGCGCGCGAACTCCTGGCTGTTGTCCAGCACGGCCGAGTCGGCGTGCGCGTTCACATCAGTGCGGGTAACGTCGACCTTGCCGCTCGCGTAGACGACGCTGTCGGCGTCGTTGACCACGACATCGGCGATCAGCTGCGTGGGCTGGCTCTTCGTGCCGGCGGTGTCCTTGTCGACGAGCGTGGTGGTCGGCCGTCCGGTGGCGACGGTCCGGGTCCTCGACCGGATTGGCGGCACGGCGCGGAAGTACTCCACGCGCGGTCCGCGCATGCGCGTGCCGCTGGGGAGGACCGCGTAGACGTCTCCCTCGGCTATCAGGCGCTCTTCGATGCGGAAGTACGTCATCCGTCGCGAATCGACGGCGACGCGGGGCTCGCGGTAGTGGACATTGGCGATCAGGTAGAGCACGCCCTGGTCGCCGTAGTACTCGGCGCTGTCGGAGCGCAGGTGGACGTCCTGCCCCACGCAGTACGCGACAACGCCGCCGCCGATGAAGATGTTCGACTGGCCGCTGGGCAGCTGGCTGCCGTTGAGACGGGTCCCGGGCGTGTTCTCGAACTGCAGCTTGCACCGGCCCGCCGGCGCCTGCTGCGCCGCGCCGCCCGAGGGCAGGCTCAGCGCCAGCGCAGCGACGACACCGGCGGCCGCGGCCCACGCCGGCGTCCGTCCGAAGCGGGCGGGCAGAGGCACGTCAGTCGGGAGGGAGTTCGCGCGGGGGCGTTCGGACGCCCGGTTTCGCCGGGGGCGTTGACGTGGCTGGCGCGGGCGGCACGGGCGGCCTCTTCGCCGCGGAATCGCGGACGGCGGGCGCGGCCGGCGCGACCGGAGCGGGTGCCCTGGAGCCGGGTGGTGCCGGCGCCGTTTCCTGCGGGAGGTTGACGGTTCCGGCGAGTCCCTTGCACGCGGCCAGGCACCGGAAGTTGGTCACGTTGGGGTCGGAGCGGAAACCAATCCCTTCCAGCCGCCGGTCGGCTTCGGTGAGCACGAACGCCGAGTCGCTGGCGATCTCGTTGCGGGTGGGGTCGAAGGTGAGCGAGGGCGTCGTCAGGCGCCGGCCGTCCTCGCTGACCACCACCACGTCGACGCGGGCCGCCATGGCGCCGCCCCGCGTGCGGTAAGTCCCCTCCCCCGACGTGAGCACGGCGTTCTTCCTGCCGTCGGTCGTGTAGAAGGTCGTGCGGACGCCGCGCATTTCCACGCGGGTGTTATCGTCGAAGAAGAAGGCGGAATCCGAGAACAGCTCGGCGCGCCGCATCCCCTGGTCGGTGATGATCGAGTGCGCCGAGTACATCGTCTGGTCGGCGGTATCGGCCAGGGAGCGGGTGGCGGTCACCGGCGGCTCCTTGCCCGACGGGCACCCGGCCAGGGCGAGCGCGCCGAACGCCAGCGCGGCGCGGAGGGGCGCGCGCCTCACGCGAGCCCCGCGCGCATCAGGTCGTGCAGGTGGACCACGCCCACGACGCGATTCGCGTCGTTGAGCACGGGCATCGCGATGATGCCGTGCTGCTCCATGCGATAGACGACCGCGCTGGCGAGCTCGTGCTGGGCGGCCGCCTTGGGCGCGCGCGTCATCACGGTCGAGGCGGGGATCGGGAAGATGTCGGTCTCGCGCTCCATCAGCCGGGTCAGGTCTCCGGTGGTGATGACGCCCAGCAGGTGCTGCTCGGCGTCGGTGACCATGACGATACCCCGCCGTTCGGCCAGTTGTACCACCACTTCCCGCATGGTCGCGCTCTCGCGGAGGAGCGGGAGGTGGTCCTTGACCATCACCTCCGACACCGTGGTGAGCAGCTTGCGGCCGAGCGATCCGCCGGGGTGCAGGCGCGCGAAGTCCTCGCGCTTGAATCCCTTGTGTTCGAGGAGGGCCACGGCCAGGGCGTCGCCGAAGGCGAGGGCCGCGGTGGTGCTGGTGGTGGGCGCCAGGTCGTGGGGGCACGCCTCTTCCTTGACCCAGGCCTCGAGCGTGGCATCGGCGTGTCGCGCGAGGGTGGACTCGCGCTCGGCGGTGAGGGCGACGATCCGGACTCCCATGCGCTTGAGGTGCTCCAGGAGGGGGAGCAGTTCGTCGGTCTCGCCGCTCTTGGAAATGAGGATCGCGACATCATCCGCGCCGACGATGCCCAGGTCGCCGTGGACGCTTTCCACCGGGTGGAGGAAGGTGGCTGGCGTGCCGGTGGAGGTGAGGGTCGCGGCGATCTTCCGGCCGATCAGTCCCGACTTGCCGACGCCGGCGACGATCACCCGGCCGTGGGAATTCGCGATCAGCTCCACCGCGGCGGCGAACGAGTCGCCCACCCGGTGCTCGAGCTCGGACAGGGCATCGCGTTCGAGGCGGATGACCCGGCGGCCGCGATCGATGATCTCGGCGCGGTTCATCGGGCGGGCTCCGAGGTGGGGCGCGAGCGTTCCGCCACGTAGCGTTCCACCAGGGCGTCCCACTGGCCGCGGGCCTTGAGGAGCAGCTCGGCGAACTCGCGCACCGCGCCGAACCCGCCGTTTCTCGTCAGGCGGACGTCGCACACCGCCAGCACTTCCGGCGACGCGTTGGCGACCGCGACCGGCAGCCCTACTTCGCGCAGAATCCCGAGGTCCGGCAGGTCATCGCCGACGAACGCCGCCTCATCGGCCGCCACCTGGTGTCGCCGCAGTATCGCCTCGAACGCCGGCAGCTTGCGCGCCAGGGCGTCCTGCGCGACGTCCTCGATGCCCAGCTCTTCGGCGCGCAGCCGCACGCTCTCGGAGACGCGGCCGGTGACGATCGCGACGCGCACCCCCGCGTCGCGAAGGAATTTGACGCCCAGGCCGTCCTGGATATCGTACCGCTTCAGCTCGTGACGGGCGCCGGCGGTGTCGCCGAGGTAGATGCCGCCGTCGGTCAGCACGCCGTCCACGTCGAGCCCCACGAGACGGATGCGGCGGGCCAGCACCGGGTCGATCATGTGTGGCGCAGGGCCCAGAGGTCCTGTGCGCGCAGCACCAGGTCGTCGAGCTGGTCCAGGGGAATCATGTTGGGACCATCGCTGGGCGCGTGGTCCGGGTCGGGGTGCGTCTCGAGGAAGAGCGCGTCGGCGCCGGCGCCCATGGCGGCGTAGGTGAGAGGGGCGATGTACTCGCGCACGCCGCCGCTGCTGCCGCCCTCGCCCCGCCCCGGCTGCTGAACGCTGTGGGTCGCGTCGAACACGGCCGGCGCGTTGCACGCGGCGCGGATCCGCGAGAACGAGCGCATGTCGACCACCAGGTCACCGTATCCGAAGAAGGTGCCGCGCTCGGTCACGGCGATGTCCTGCGTCAGTTCGGCCAGCAGGGCGGCGGTGCTGGGCTTCTCCGCGCCCGAGGGCCGATAGGCGGCGAGCACCGAGCCGGCGCGCCGCACTTTCTGCACCGCCCCGCGCATTCCCTCGGGGTGGATCCACTGTCCCTTCTTGATGTTCACCGGCAGGCCGGTGGCGCCGGCGGCCTCGAGCAGGTCGGTCTGGCGGCAGAGGAAGGCCGGGATCTGCAGCGCGTCGACGACTTCGGCGGCCTGGGCGCAGTGCTTCGGTTGGTGCACGTCGGTGAGGATGCGCAGTCCCGACGCGTCGCGGACCCTGACGAGCGCTTCCAGCCCCCGCTCGATGCCCGGGCCGCGGGTGGCGCCGGGGTTCGAGCGATTCGCCTTGTCGAAGCTCGCCTTGTAGATCAGCCCGCCCTGGACCTTGTCGGCGAGCCGGGCGAGGTGCTCGGCGATCCGCAGGTTGACCGCATCGTCTTCCAGCTGGCAGGGGCCGGCGATCAGGAAGAAGCGTTCGGACGGGAAGGTGGCCATGGCTCAGTCCGCCTTGACGAGCGCCCGATCGGGCGGTGGACGGCGCGGCGGCGCGGCCGGTCGCGCGCGCTTGGCCTTGACGGCCGCGGCGATGAATCCGGCGAACAACGGGTGCGGCCGGGTGGGCCGCGACTTCAACTCGGGGTGGAACTGGCAGGCGATGTAGTAGGGATGGCTCGGCAGCTCGATGATCTCCACCAGCGAGCCGTCCGGCGAGAGCCCGCTGAGCTTCAGGCCGTGTTCCACGAACGCGTCTCGATAGGCGTTGGAGACCTCGTAGCGGTGCCGGTGGCGTTCGCTCACTTCGGGCACACCGTAGATGTCGGCGGCGCGGCTGCCGCGGGCCAGCCGGCAGGGGTAGGCGCCCAGGCGCATCGTTCCGCCCATGTCGGTCACGTGCTGCTGGCTCTCCAGGAGCGCGATCACGGAATGGGCGCATTCCGGCGCGAACTCGCTCGAGTCGGAATCCTCGAGGTGCAGGACGTGGCGGGCGAACTCGATGATCGCCACCTGGAGGCCGAGGCAGATGCCGAAGAAGGGCACAGCGGTTTCACGGGCCGCCTCGATCGCCCGGATCATCCCGTCGATGCCGCGGACGCCGAACCCGCCGGGCACCAGCAGGCCGTGGTAGCTCGAGAGAATCTCGCGGGCGCGCTCCCTGGTGGTGAACTGGTCGCTGGACAGCCAGGCGATGTCGACCCCGACGTCGTTGGCGATGCCGCCATGGACGAGCGCTTCCTGGACGCTCTTGTAACTGTCGGCGTAGTCGGTGTACTTCCCCACTATGGCGATCTTCACGCGATCGTGCGGTGACAACACGCGCTGCACCAGCCCGCGCCAGGGCGACAGGTCGGGGTCGCGGCCCGCCAGCGCCAGCCGCTCCATGACGCGGTCGTCCAGCCCCTGCTCGTGGAAGGCGAGCGGAATCTCGTAGATCGTCGGGACGTCCCGGCTCTCGATGACCGCGCCGAACTCGACGTTGCAGAAGAGCGCGATCTTCCGCTTCACCTCCTCGCTCAACGGGCGCTCGGTGCGGCAGATCAGGATGTCGGGCTGGATTCCGATCTCCATCAGCTCGCGGACCGAGTGCTGGGTGGGCTTGGTCTTCACCTCGCCGGCGGCGGCGATGTAGGGCACCAGCGTGAGGTGAATGAAGATCGCGTTCTCGCGGCCGATCTCCTGGCGATACTGACGGATGGCTTCGAGGAACGGCAGCGACTCGATGTCGCCGACCGTACCGCCGATCTCGATGATCACCACGTCGTTGTCCGGGGCCAGTCGCTTCATCGCCGCCTTGATCTCGTCGGTGATGTGCGGAATGACCTGCACAGTGGAGCCGAGGTACTCGCCGCGGCGCTCCTTGGTGATGACGTTCAGGTAGATCCGGCCGGTGGTGACGTTGTTGAGCTGCGACAGCGACCGGTCGATGAACCGCTCGTAGTGGCCCAGGTCGAGGTCCGTTTCCGCGCCGTCGTCGGTGACGTAGACCTCCCCGTGCTGGAACGGGGACATCGTCCCGGGATCGACGTTCAGATAGGGGTCGAACTTCATCATCGTGACGCGCAGGCCGCGCTCCACGAGCAGCCGGCCCAGCGACGCCGCCGCGATCCCCTTCCCCAGCGACGACACCACGCCACCGGTCACGAAGATGTACTTGGTCGACTGCGGACCCGCGTTCGTCTGCATCAGATTCGCCCCGAGGTGATGTCGGTCCACTGCTGGTTGGCCCGCGCCAGATCTTCTTCGGTGTCGATCCCGCCGGCGGGTGCTTCGTCGATCTCGGCCACGCCCATCGCGATGCCCGCGGCCAGCGGCCGCAACTGCTCCAGCCGTTCGATCCGCTCCAGCGGGTGGGGTGCGAGCGCCACCCAGCGCGACAGCGCGTCGCGCGTGTACGCGTACACACCGATGTGCTGGCGGATCCGTGCATCGCGCGCCCGCGCGTCGGACGGATCGCGCAGGAACGGAATGGGCGCCCTGGAGAAGTAGAGCGCCCGTCCCTGATCGTCGAACACGACCTTCACGACCTGTGGCTGCGCGAGAATCTCCGGCCCCGCCTTGGCCGCCGCCGTCCCGAGCGGGAACCGCCCGCCCGAGACCATCGCGGTCGCGCCGCGCACCGCTTCTTCGCTGACGAATGGCTCATCGCCCTGGACGTTCACCACCACGTCGCACTCCCGGAATTCGGGACGGGCCGCGACCTCGGCCACCCGGTCGGTGCCGGAGGGGTGATCGATCCGCGTGAGCAGGCACTCCGCGCCGGCGGCGCGGGCGGCGCGGGTGACCTCATCGCTGTCGGTCGCGATCACGACTCGGGTGGCGATCTGCATGGCCATCACGCGCTCCCAGACGCGGACGACGAGCGGTTCACCGGCGAGGAGACGCAGCGGCTTGCGCGGCAGGCGGGCGGCGCCGAGGCGGGCGGGGATGACGGCCAAGATCGTCATCGGCGTGAACGGGGGGCGAGGTGCCACGCAATTTTCACGCCCCCGAAGTTACCCAGCCGGACGGGAAAAATCAAACCGAGGAGGCGCCGGGGCGCGGAAAAGCCGCACAACCGTCGGCGCCGGCCGGTCAGGCGCCGAATCGCTGGAGCAGGTGCCGGGTCAGCACCTCGAACAGGCGGCGTTGCGACCACCGGGGCGTGAACGTGTGGTCGGGCCCATCGATCACCGTCATGGTGAAGTTCGGCTTGGAACGCAGGCGGCGCACATCGGCGGCGGCGTGGAGATCGAGATAGTCGACCCCCGGGTCGCCGGCGCTGAACACCAGCAGCAGATCCACTCCGCGATCGCAGAGCGAGCGGAGGTCGTCGCCGAAGTGATCCTCATCGCGCCGCAGATGCGTGACGTGCAGAAGGGTGCGCACGCGCGCGCGGAGCACCGTGCGCCACCGCTTCGAGAAGGTCCGTGCGATGGCGAGGAAGTTGATCTGCCCGAGCAGTGCTTTCCTCCAGTTCTGCCACCGGCGCGCGACCCGCCGGTAGTGTGCGAGCTCGTGGTAGGTGCGCGAGTGCGAGACGGCGAGCGAGTCCCCTTCGTGCCAGCGAAAGGTCTGCGGATTGATGAAGATCGCGCCGGTCACCTCCTGGCTCGCCAAGCCGGTGTGAAAGGACGAGTAGGCGCCCGAACACAGGCCGCCCAGGATGAACCGGCGCGCACCGCGCGCTTCGGACAAGCGACGCATCGCCGCCAGCACATCGGGGACAGCGGTCTCCGAGTAGGTCTTGTTCTCCACCTGGCCGTCGCTCGGCAGGCTGTCGCCAATCCCGCCGATGTCGATGCGGTACACCGTGTAGCCGAGCGCCGCCCACTCGCGGGCGAAGGTCACGTACATGCGGTTCGAGCCGATCCGATGCACCGAGCCCGCGTTGAGGAGGAGGATCGCGGGCGTGGACAGCCGGTCCGCGGCTTCCATGGGCTCGGTGAGGATCCCCACCATGCGGTGGTTCGGGCCGTAGAAGAGCGGCTCCTCACGAATCGCATGTCGCGGCCGATCGGTCGCCACGGGCGGCAGGTCGCCTTCGCGATCGACCCGATCGAAGTGGCCCGGCGGTACCGGCGGACTTGGGTCGCCGGCGATCCGGGCCGGGTGGCCCGCGCGAAGCCAGTCGACGATCGAGGCGAAGAGCTCGGCCGGCACGATCGAGTCGTGCGGATCGCGCATCATCGCCGCGTAGCCGGCCGGGCGGCGGTATTCGGCGTCGACGCCGAGCGCGGTGAGCTGCTCCGCGATCACCTCGTCCCCGGCCAGGTCGTCACGCCCGAGCACCAGCGCGCGCCGGACCGGCGCCCTGGGCAGCTCGGCGAGGTCCAGCCCACGCAGCTCGTCGAGGGTGTCGCGGGTGAAGGCAAAGCCGGCCGATTCCTCATCGTCTTCGCGGTGGTAGCGCAGGGCTTCGGGCGGCATCTCGTCGTCGAACGCGCTCGCCAGGAGTCGGAAGGCGCGGAGCTCGCGTACCCAGGCCTTGCCAGAGGAGAGCGCTCCCCACAGGACGAGGCTGTCGACGTCGCCGGCCGCACGCTGGGCCGCGGCCTGCGTGGCGAGCGTCGCGCCCAGCCGGATGCCCACCAGGGCCACGCGGGTGGCGCCGCTCTGCGCGCGGACGGCGTCGATGGCCGTGTTGATGCTGCGCAGCCAGGCGGCGAGCCGCTCGTGGGTGTGGTCCGAGCCGGATGAGTCACCGGTCCCGTGATAGTCGAACCGCATCGTGGGCAGGCCGCCGGCGGCCAGCGCGTCGGCCAGGTGGCGGATCGCGCGGTAGGCGCAGACGTACTCGTAACCGATCGGGTGGCAGATCACCACCGCGCAGTCCCGCGCCGGCAGCTGGCGGGCCGGGTGGTACCACGCGAACAGCCGCTGATCAGGCGGGCCGATGTAGAGCGGTCGCGCCGCGTCCGCGGGCCGCTCCTCCACCTGATCCACCGGGGCTGTGCGCGCGAAACCGGTCATGCGGGCCGCTCCTTCGCGGCGTTACTCTCGGGTGGTGATCTTCACTGGAGCACGGCCGTTGAGCGCGGACACGACGCCCGTGACCGCGTCCGTCGCTGCTCCTTTCGCGGCCGGCTGGAGCACGACCGTGCGCTCAGCGCCCGGCGACAGGTGAAAGTAATTCACGTTCGGCCGCCACGCATCGGCATCGACGACGACCGCCCGCGCGAACCGCCGCGTCCGCACGGTGACCTCCCACGCGCCATCCGCCCGCCGGACCGCGACCGCCTCCAGACCCAGGTCCACCGACTCGGGCTGCGGGACGCCGGCCGGCAGGTGGCACGCCTCGGCGAGGACCTCGTCCGAGCCGTCGCGGGTGAGGACCGCGATCGCGACATCGTGTCCCGGAGGCCCGAAGCGATAGGCATAGGTCACATCACGGAAGCCCTCGAGCAGCGCGTCGGCCGACACCGCGGTCACGCCACGTGGCGGCACCACGATGGGCGTGAAGCCGGTCGCCACCGGCGTTTCGCCGTGTCGATAGAGCGTCAGCCGCACCGTACCGCGGATTTCGGCGGCGGTATCGTTCACCGCGTGCAGCCGAAGACCGTTGAGGCCTTCATCGATCGCCAGCAACGCCAGCGGCTGCCACGCGCGCTGGAGATAGTAGTAGGCGGCTTTGGGACGTCCGGTGGAATCCACCACGCCCCATCCCGCCCCGGGCCACAGATCCTGGTAGAACCAGACCAGTCCGCCGCGACAGGAGGAGCCCGCGCGCCGCCACTCGGCGAAGGTCGCTTCCATGATCTCGCCGGTGACCACGCGGCTCATCTCGAGGTAGCGGGGCGTATCCGCATAGCGCAGCCGCATCGGATCGACGCCGAAGAGCGTGGCGAGGTAGTGGTCGCGGACATCTTCAAAGTCCCAGCCGGCGCCGCTGTCGCGGGGCACGCGCTCCTTCCACCTGGGATGGTGGACGGCGGGCTGGGCGCCGCCCACGGCGAGCGAGACAGTCTCGTCGTGCGGGACGTTGGCGAACGCCAGGCACTCCGACGTGAAGCGGACGCCGCTCCGTCGGGCGTCCTCGAGGGGCCGGAGATAGGCACCCACGCCGTAGTAGTGCGCGACGCCGGTGTCGGGGTGGAAGGGCAGCGTGCCGCCGCCGGGACTCGCCGGCCAGTACGGGACGCCGGGAAGCCCGCGGTCACACCACGCGGGGAGCGCATCGCGGAACAACCCGTTGCTCCACATCGTCGACGGCAGACCGAGCATCGATGCCTGCTGCTCCACCTCGCTCCCGCCGCAGAGCACGGCGATGCTCGGACGCCCCTGCAACCCGGCCAGGAAGTGGGACACTTCATCGCGGACCCCGGCCATCCAGCCCTGGTCGGTGGCCGGGTAGTCCATGTTCGCGAACATGAAGTCGTGCCAGACCAGAATGCCCAGCTCGTCGCAGCAGTCGAAGAAGGCCTCGCTCTCGTACACCATGGTCCCGCCCACCCGGACCATGTTCGTGCCGCCATCCCTGGCCAGCGTCAGGAAGCGGCGATGGACGTCGGGAGTGCCGTCCAGCGTGACGATGTCGGCGCTGGTCCAGCAGGCGCCTCGGCAGAAGACCGGCACCCCATTCACCCGCACTTCGAACCCGTCGCCATCCCCGCGGTGGAGCTCCAGGTCGCGGAAGCCCACGCGGCCGCAGTCGAGCGCGATCGATTCACCACCTGCGCGCACGGTAACGCGCGCCGGGTAGAGCGGCTGCGCCCCGTGAGTGTGCGGCCACCAGCGTTGCGCGCCGGGCACGCGCAGCTCGCCGCTCACGGTGACCGTGCCCGAGTCGTTCCTCGACAGGGACAGCGCCACTCGCGATTCCCCGACGTGCAGCTCGGCGCCCTCCAGCGCGACGCCCGCGGCCGGCTCCAGCACGAGCTCGGCGCGCACCACTCCGTCGTCCCGCTCGATGCGTGTGGCCAGCGCCCAATTCCGCATCGTGAGGATCCGCCGCTCCTCGAGCGCCACCGCCCGCCACGGCCCCACGGCCGCCACCGGCGGCGACCACCCCGGCATCCTCCCCAGCAGTGTCGTCCGGATCCACCGCAGCTGCTGGTGTGAGACGAGGCGGGTCCGCCACCGCGGCCGGGGACGTTTCCGCGACAGGTCAGCCTGCAATGCCCGGAACCGGATCAGGAGCTCGTTGTCGGCGCGCAGCGCGGACGTGACGTCCGCCTCGTGCGCGAGGAACATGTTCTCCGACTGGAACAGGTGCGTCCCATTGAGCCACACGTCGGCCAGCGTGGCGAGGCCGGCGAAGGTCAGGACACGCCGGGTGCCACCGGCGACTGGACCGGCGGGGAATCGGCACCGAAACCACCAGTCCTCGGCGTCGAAATCACGCGGCGTCTCGAAGCTCCACCGGCCGGCCGCGCGCCACGCCGACGCGGCGGTGCCGGGCACCTGCGCCGCCAGCCACTCCGGCGTGAGGCGGCCGAGTGCCACCGGATCGGTCGCGGCGCTGGGGGCGACGGCGGCGACCTCCCAGCCGTCAGCCAGGGGCGTGACGCGATGCGCGCTGTTGCTCGAGCGACTAGCCACGGCCGACTCCGGAGACGCCAGCCGGCGTCCGCATCAGCCGCGAAACCGGTCGTCGAGCCGCCGCATCCCGGATTCCCAGCGCTGCTCCAGTGCGTCGATCAGCGGCGCGAAATCCACGGGCTTCTTCAGGTTCACGGCGCGCGCGGTCTTGAATTGCAGTGTCTTGGCGGTGGACGAGATCGCGTCGAAATCGGCCGCGGCTTCGGCCACTCCTCCCTCGCCCTGCGCCTCCAGCCAGCGGAGATAGGTCGCCGCGAGCTCGAAGCACGCGCCAAACTGCCGAATCGTGGCGAACGCGTACGCGTGAAAGAGCGCGAGATCCTCGGCCTTGAGCCACTCCAGGTCGCGCGCGAACCGCTCGCGATAGCGCGTGAAGGGATTCACCCGCGGCCGGCGGCCGAGATGCTGCCGGGTCAGGCCCACCGCGGCGGAGACCAGGTCGCGTCCGCTCAGCCGCGGACTGGCATCGAGTTTCGCCACTTCGACGTACGGCGGCAGGTACGCCGGGCCGGAGAACTCGGTCCCGAGCCGGAAGACGCCGTCAAAGTCGTCGCGTTCGAGCGTGTAGTAGGACGGTCCGTGGAAGTACCCGAGCCGCTTCCCCTCGATGTCAATCTCGTTGACCGCGATGGACGTCTTCACGTGCTCGCGCTGGTAGCTCGTGCCGGCGGTGTCGGGAAGGAACCAGGCATCCATCTCCACCACCACCGGCCGCCCGAGGGCGACCTGCTCGCGGATGTGGTGCATGAGCGACCGCCAGATGTTCAGCTCCATGACTTCGATGCCGTAGAGCGTCTGCAGGTCGGCCAGCGGGAACTTGAAGAACGTCCACTGGTCGCCTTCGAAGTCAACGCCGAGCGTGAACGCCATGCTGGCCACCGGGTCGTAGCCGAATCCGTGGAGCAGTTCCACCCAGAGGTCGACGTAGCAGTTCGTCTCGGTCCACGCGCGATCGTCGCGGTGGACGGCGTGGTTGACGTAGCTGGCCGGATCGAGTGGGCGGATCGCGGCCCTCATAGCCCCAGTGATTCGCGCACGCCTGCCGGCCACCGGCCCGGATCGAACCCGTGGGTCTTGCACAGCGCGAGGGCGATGCGCTCGAGGCCGAAGCCGATGCACGAGGTATGCGCGCTCTCGCCATCGGCGGTCCGGATCCCGAACACCTGCCCGAAGTGGTCCTGGTGGTAGTTGAGCGAGATGATCGCCGTGGGCTTCTCCACCGACGTGATCGCCGTGACGATCTCGAACTTCAACTGCTGATCGCGCTGGTTGATCGCGAGCATCTTCCCGCCACGACCGAAGAACGGATCGTTGGCGACCTCCGGGCGGGCGTCGAGGCCGAGCAGGACGGCGAATTGCTGGGCGCGCTCCAACCAGATGTCACGCCAGTCGCGCACCCGCTGCGGATCGGCGATCCGCACGTACTCGCGCTGGCGGAACGCCTGCATGCGCGCCGGGTCCACCGACGGCTCGTGCCGGAAGCAGAACGACAGGACGTCCACCAGCCGGCCGTCTTCGGGAAGCGTGCCCGCCACCGCCGGATACACCGGGTAGCAGGCGGCCGGGGTCAGGACGACGTCGGTGTGCGGAAGCCCCGCGGTCCAGTCCTCCCCCCGCTCCACCTTCGCGAGCAGCGCGTGGTGATCGGCCTCGCTGCCGTCGAAGCTGTGCACGGTGCCCGCGAGCTGCGGAAACGACTTCAGGTAGTCGCTCTTCTCGAAGTGCGCGCGATTCAGGATCGGCGGAAAGCGCATCACGTCGGCGCCGTCATCCTTGCCCAGCCGCGTCGCCAGGCGGTCGGCGCCCTCGATGATGCCTTCGAACACGCCGCTGCGGCCGTACACGCCCGGCACGCCGCTGGGGATGAGCAGGCGGTGCGCGATCAGCTGGTCGAGGTACTCCTGCTGCGCGGCGCGGAGATCACTGGCCATGGCGTGCTATTCGTCCTTGTGCACCAGCAGCAGCGCCGCGTTCGCGGCGTAGATGCGGTCGTTGGCGATCATGAGTGAGGCGCCGTAGGCGTCCCGCAGGTGACGGCAGATGCTGTACTTCGAGTCTTCCTTGTAGCCCATGATCCCGCAGATCGACATCGCCCGCGCCACCACGTCCACCACCAGATGCGACGCCGCGACCTTCAGGTTGTTCATCCGGATCGCGAAGCCGATGCTCGACAGCGCGTCGGTATCGTCCATGATACGCTCGTACTCGCGGACCGCGTCGTGGACCGTGGCGCGCATGGTCTGCAGCAGCGTCACGACTTCGGCCAGGCGCAGGCTGCCGGGGGGCGTGGTGCCGGGCTTCTTGCGCGCCTCGGCGCGGATGAACGTCCGGGCCCGGTTGACCGCGTCGGTGGCGATCCCCAGCCAGAGCGAGGTCCAGACGATGTGCGAAAAGGGCAGCATGGTCTGCGCCGAGATCTCCGCGTACGGCTGCGGCAGGATCTGGTCCTCGGCGCCTTCGGTGCGGAGCGTGAAGCCCAGGCTGCAGGTGCCGCGCATCCCCAGCGTGTCCCAGCCGCTGGTCTGCTCGAGCGTCGTCCCGTTGGCGCGCGGCGCGAGCACGATCACCTGGTCGCTGCCGGCCGCGTCAGGCGCGCGGCGGGCGGTCACCAGGATCGCGTCGGAGTGGAGCCCGTAGGAGATCACCGGCGCCTGCTTCTCCAGCTTGAAGCGGCCGCCGGCGCGCTCCACCGCGCAGATGCTCGTCCGCACGTCGCCGCCGACGCCGATCTCGGTGGTGGCCGAGGCCATCAGCCACTCGTGCCCGGCCAGATCGGTGAGATACTGGCGGAAGAAGGGCGACTTGCCATGGCGCACCATGCAGGCGACCTGGATCTGGTGCATCGCGTAGACCATCGCGGTCGATGCGCAGGACTGGCCGAGAGTGGTGCAGATCGCCGAGAGATCGGAAATGGAGCAGCCGCTGCCGCCGAGTTCCTCGGGGACGAACGCCGCGAGCATGTGCTCGCGCCGGAGCGCCGCGAACGATTCGGATGGAAAACGCGCCTCGCGATCGACGCTGCCGGCGGCGGGGCCCGCCACCTCGGCGCCGATCCGGGCCGCCTTCCCGACGAGGTCGGCACGGAGCTCGGTCCCTACGGTACTGCCGGTTGGGTTGGTCACCGTGTTGTCCTGGGGGTCAGTTCGAGCCGGGCTTGCCGCGCAGCAACTCATCGAGCGCGGCGCGAATCGCCGCGATGCTCTCGAACGCCCGGCGCCGCAGCATCCGCTCCGGGAACTCGATATCGAAACCATCTTCCAGCGCCAGCATCAGGTTCACACTCGCGTGCGACGTCATCCCGGCCTGGTACAGGTCGCTTTCGTCGGCGAGCGCGTCCACCTCCACCGACAACCGGGCGTGTTCGCGCACGATCGCCCTGATCTGCTGCGTCGTATCCTTCATGCTCACGTCTGTGCCGTCCATGTCACGCCCAAGTTGCCGTTCCCCGGATCCGTTCGCGGGCGCTCATCCGCCCTCCCCCGCCCGCATCGCGACCACGACGGCGGTCGCGTACTCGCCTTCATGACTCATGCTCACCGAGAAGGAGCGCAGGCCCGCCTGACGCGCGAGCGTCTCGGCCGCCCCGTGCAGCACCAGCTCGGACCACCCCCCAGCCATGCGGCGCACCTCGATGTGTCGCAGATCCAGCCCCACATCGCCGGGCCGGAGTACCTTCATCGCCGCTTCCTTGGCCGCGAACCGCGCCGCGAACCGTTCATCCTCCTTCCCGGCCGCGGCCCGGCAATACTCGATCTCCCCGTCCGTGAACACCCGCCGCACGAAGTGCTCGCCAAAGCGCGCGATCGATGCCGCGATCTCCCTGATCTGCACCAGATCGATTCCGACCAGCACCGCGTCGCTCATGGCGCACCCGGACGTTGGCCCCTGACTCTCTTCCGCATCAGACGATCAGCCAAGGCGGTCACGTCACGCCACGAACGACAGGTGCGCCGGGTCATTTCAGCGTTGCCGGATCGCCGGTAGTGGGGGCGCAATATACATACCGTCGAGGTCGCTCAAACGGCCTCTCGATGGCGCTCCAGTGAGACTGACGGTTCTGTTGCCAAAAACCTTGCTGGAGAAGAGCTTCAGTCAATTCACATGAAGTTGGCTGCGAACCGGGAAATACGCCCTGTCGCACAGTCTCAACACCGCTGATGCTGTCCAGCTGAACCGGGTTGTCATTCAGGATGGACCGAAGGCGCACCACGGGGCCGACCCGTGCGCGGTTCGCGGCGCGATTCCTGGCCGGCACGCCTACTTTGACCGCGACTTGAGGGCCAGCGAGTCCACCCGGGACTGCATCCCAATCATCTCCCGTGAGAACTCGTCGGCGGATACGGAGCGCACGAGCCGGGTGTCGAGCGGCTTCAGGATGGCGGAGAACTCCATTTCAGTGGAAAACGGCTCGCGGTCGCCGTAGGCGTCGATCGCCACGAAGGCCAGGACTGCCATGACGAGGCTCGCAGCAGCCACCAGCCGCCGGGGACGCGCCAGGGAGGTGGCGAGGCGGAGGTGCGCATTCAGCGCGGCGATGGCGACTCCCAGCATCACCATGCCGAAAAAGGCCCGCTCCACCCGCTCTGCCCCGGTGGCAAACCCGAGCCACTCGCCGGCGACATTCAACGCGACGCCCATCAGGAGCGCGGCCGACGCCACCGCGGCGTGGGCCAGGAAGCTGACGCGGTGTGACAGCAGGCGGCCGGCGAGCGACCAGCCCCCCGCCCAGATCGCGAGTACCAGGGCGAGCGCCAGGGCTTGCGAGACGACCTTGGCGGTATTGGTGCGCTCGTACCCTCCCAGGTAGCTGGACCAGGTGAGGGCGGCGATCGCGGCGGCGCAGATGACGAGACTGCCCAGCGCCGAGCCGAACAGGCGCGGGAGCGCACCCTGCGCCAGGTCCTCGGCCACTGCCGGCGCCACGGGCAGCGCGGCGTCGACGATCCGGAGGCTGCCGCGGCCCAGGCGCAGCTGCCCGCCCGACGGGACGACGAGCCGGGAAATCCGCGGTCCTCCCGACTGGCCGCGAATGCCGTTCAGCGAATCGAGGTCTTCGGCGATGACCCACCCGTCGTCGGCGATCGTGAGGCGCGCATGGTGCGGAGAGACCAGCCGGTCGTCGACGATGATGTCGTTGTCGTACGCCCGGCCGATGCTGGCCGGAAACGCGACGACGCGCACGCGCTCGCGCAGGTGGCCGCGGTGATCGAGCACTTCGACCACGATCATTCGCTCCACGCGATGCTCCGCAGGTACCGGGTGGCGATGCGCTGCGCGTTGCCGTAGCTGACCCCGGTGAGCGTCAGGGTCGTGACCACGCCGCTGGCCGCGTCACCGAGCGTCGCGGCGGTGAGCACGGCGTCGTACAGACCGTCGAGCTTGCGATACCGGCGGACGCAAAACGCGGCCCGGACCACCAGCGATCCCTGCCGGACGTTCCTCGCATCACACGTGAAGCGGGTGAGATCCTCCTCAGTGCCGTACGACCCCGAGCGCTCCGAGCGGAAGCGCTGTTCGAACAGCGCATAAAACCGGAACGGATTCAGCTCGGCCGAGTGGAGCAGCGTGTGATGCACCTCGACCACGCCGGTGGACTGATCGCCGGAGATGAACACGTAGTCATCGGTGGAGCAGCGGTGCCGGGTCTCCTCGTACGGATCGTCCTCGTCGCGATCGGCATCGGCCCAGCACTTGAAGAACGCCGCCGGCCGGGTGGGGAGCAGGTAGTGGCCGAGCGCCACCCGCGGCACGGAGTCGGCGAACAGGCGGCCGAGGTATTCCTGCTGGTACGCCAGGATCTGCCGGCTGATCACCGGCAGGAACTTCTCCGGCGGCTGGTAGCGGGCCTGCAATGCGCGGTCCATCAGCGCCCGGGCCCTGCCGGCCGGTACCAGGAAGCTCACCTCGTTGCCTTCGGTGGACACGTTGATGCCGATCACCCGGCCGTCACGGTCGATCGTGGGGCCGCCGCTCATCCCGGGGTTGAGCGCGCCCGTGAAGTGGATCTTGGGATAGAGCGTGTGTTCGAGGAACCCGTTGTAGGTGCCCTCGACGATGCTGAGGCCGAGGTCGAGCGGGTGCCCGAGCGCGTAGAGCCGGACGCCCTGACGGAGGGGCGCGGTGGAGAGGAGGAGTGGGTCGGCGGGCCTGGCATCGGTGGCCAGCACCGCCAGGTCGGAGACGACGTCCACGTCGAGCAGCCGCACGGCCCAGGTGCGGCCACCGCGATCGATCACCTCGGCGCGATAGCGCTCGGGGTGTGCGACCAGCTTCGCGATCACGTGGTAGTTGGTGATCACGTGTCCGCGGGCCGTGGCGTAGAACCCCGAGCCGATCACGGCCTTGGCCGCGGAGCCGGTTTCGACGACCTGGACCTTCACGACCTGGCCGGCATGGCTGGCGAAGACGGCCGCGGCCAGCGACGACGACTCCTGTGCCCCCGCCGTCGCGGCCGCCATGGCGGGCAGGCCCAGCGCGATGCCGCGCGCCAGCAGCGTCCGGCGTCCGCGACCAGCGGCGCCGGTCACGGAATCATCCGCAGAAAATTGGCGAGCAGCGTCCGTCCTCCAGTGGTCAGGATCGACTCGGGGTGGAACTGAACCCCCCACACCGGATACTGTCGGTGGCGGAGCGCGTGAACCTCATCGGGGTTGTCGAGGGCGGTGGCCAGGATCTGCAGGTCGCCGGGCAGGCTCGCCCGCTCCACGATCAGGGAATGATAACGCATCACCTCGAGCGGAGAAGCGAGCCCCTCGAACAACCCCGTCCCGTCGTGGACGACGCGCGATGTCTTGCCGTGCATGATCCGGCTGGCGCGCACCACCCGCCCGCCGTAGGCCTCGCCGATGGCCTGGTGTCCCAGGCAGACGCCCAGGATCGGGATCCCGGCGCCCCATCGGCGGATCACCGGAACGGTGATGCCGGCCTCGGCAGGGGTGCGCGGGCCGGGCGAGAGGATGATCGCCCGGGGGCGCATCGCCCCCACCTCTTCCACCGAGATGGCGTCGTTGCGGCGCACCTCCGGCGCCTGGCCCATTTCTCCGAGGTACTGGACCAGGTTGTACGTGAACGAGTCGTAATTGTCGATGACCAGCAACATGACGGGAGGGACGGCGAGGGAGGCGCGGCGACCTACCCGCGCGGATGATACTGCTTGTGAACGCTTCGCAGGTACTCGCGGTCCACGTGCGTGTAGATCTGGGTCGTGGAAATGTCGGCATGGCCCAGCATTTCCTGCACGGCTCGCAGATCGGCGCCGCCTTCCAGCAGGTGCGTGGCGAACGAGTGCCGCAGCGTGTGCGGCGAGACGTGCTTGGTGATGCCGGCCGCATCGACGTACTTGCGGAGGATCTTCCACGCTCCCATGCGGGTGAGCGGCCGGCCTCGCCCGTTGAGCAGGAGAACGCCCTTCCCTTCTCCCTTTTCCAGGTGCGGCCGCAGCTCGCGCACGAACACGGCGACGGCTCCGATCGCGTTTCGGCCGATCGGCACCAGCCGCTCCTTGCTCCCCTTTCCGAAGACGCGCAGCAGGCTGTCCTTGAAGAGCACGTCCTTGACCTGCAGGGTGATCAGCTCGGAGACGCGGAGCCCCGCCCCGTACGCCAGCTCGAGCAGGGCGCGATCGCGGAAGGCGAGCGGCTCGTCGAGCGTGGGCGCCGCGAGGAGCTTGAGCACTTCGTCCACGGTCAGCACGTCGGGGAGCGTCCGCCACGGCCTGGGCGTCTCCAGCCGTTCGCTGGGGTCGCTGGTCGCGTGCCCCTCGGCCACGAGGAACCGGTAGTAGGTGCGGACGGCCGAGACGTTGCGGCGAATCGACGCCGGGGCGAGTCCGCTGTCCTTCAAGTGATAGACATAGTCGCGGAGGAGCCGCGGCTCGGCGGACGCCGGATCGCGCACTCCATGCTCGTGTGCGAAGGCGGCGAAGCGCGCCAGGTCCCGCCCATACGCCTCGTGGGTGCGGGGCGAGGCGCCCTGCTCGGTGGCCATCCAGTCCTGGAAGCCCTCGAGCCGGAAGTCCCGCGCCAGCTCGGCGTCCTTCGCGGTAGCGCTCACGGCGCGGAGGTGTCGGAGGGACGGCGGCGCCGCCTGACGAGCCAGATGGCGAGCATGGCGGCAAGGACCAGCCCCGCGGTGATGGCCGCGTTGCGACCGAGCAGGTCGAGCCGGGTCCGAAGGTCGTCCCAGCTCGTCCCGATTCGATAGGCGAGGACATTGATGGCGCCGTACCAGACGGCGGACGCGAGGCCAATGGCGAGCAGCGCGCGCTGCGGCGGGAGTCGGAGGGCGCCAGCTACGGGCGGCACCACCGCGCGGACGCCCGGCAGGAAGCGGCTCACCACCAGCGCCCAGGTGCCGTACCGGCCGTAGAGGACGGCGAACCGGCGCTCGGCGCCGGACTCACCGCGCCGGTCCAGCCAGGCGTGCAGCCGCTGGGCGCCGAAGCGACGCCCGACCGCGTACATCGCCATGGCGCCGGTCAGGTTGCCGGTCCAGGTCGAGAGGGCGGTGAGCGCCAGGCTGGCGTGGCCCCGGGCGGCGAGAAAACTCCCGAACGCGACGACGGTGTCGGCGGGGAGCGGTGGGAAGATGTTTTCGAGCGCGGCCATGACGAACAGGAGGATATACAGGGCCGCGGGCGGCAGGGAGGTCAGCCACCCCATCACCGCCTGCACGGTCAGGTGACGCGATGGGGCGCGAGGGTGGCGATCGCGATGCACGCGAGTCCCTCGCCCCGGCCGATCCAGCCCATCCCCTCGTTGGTCTTTCCCTTGATGTTGACCCGTGCGGCGTCGATGCCGAGCACCCGGGCCAGCTGGGCGCGCATGGCCTGACGATGCGGTCCGATACGCGGCGACTCGGTGATGATGGTGACGTCCACCTGGTGGACAGCCCACCCCGTCTCGCGCACGCGCGACACGGCGGCCCGCAGCATCTCGAGCGAGTCCCGCCCCCGGTTGGCGGGGTCGGCGTCCGGGAACATCTCGCCGATGTCGCCGGCGCCGGCGGCACCGAGGACGGCATCAGTGAGCGCGTGGGCCACGGCGTCGCCGTCGGAGTGTCCAGCCAGGCTGACGTCGGCGGGGATCCTGACACCCCCCAGCAGCAGCGGGCCGCCGGGAACGAAGCGATGCGAGTCGTAGCCGATGCCCGCCCGCGCCGCGGTCACGACGCCGACATCCGGCGCGGACTCGCCGCCCGCATCGCGGCGGGTGCCAGGGGCGGCGCTGGCGCCGGTGAGACGGGGCGCCGGTGGCGTGTGCTCGCTGTCGGGCGGCGTGGCGGACGGCGCACGGACCCTCGGTGACGGGCCGCCTCCCTGTGCGCGGGCCGCCTCGTACACCGATCGCAGCCGCGGTCCCGAGGCACCGGCGTCGTTGAGCAGGACACCGGCGGTGGTGCGCGCATCGTCGGCGCAGGCGAGCAGTATGTCGAGGTCGGAGACGCGCTCGTACGCGTAGCGGGTGGCGATCCGATGGGCGTTCTCGAGCACCAGCTCCACCGCGTTTTCGACCTCGATGGTCAACGCGTCGCTCGACCGTTCGGCGCGCATCGTGTGCTCGGCCTGCGCGCGCAGGGTCACCCGGTTGATCTCGAGCATGTCGAGTGCCGCGGCCACGGCCGTGCCGCTGCGCTCGATCAGGCCGAGCAGGAGGTGGGCCGTCCGGAGCGAGGCGTGGGCCCGCTTTTCGACTTCGATGAGCGCGCCGTCGATCGCCTTCCGCGCCGCCGGCTCGAAGCTCATGCTCATGCGGCTGCCTCCCGCGGTCGCATCAGGCCGCGCGTGGTCCGGCTCCCGTCAGGCAGCGACAGGAGACGGCGTCGCGGGCTCCGCGGCGATGATCGAGTAGTCCTGGCGGCGGCGGGCCGGCGAGAATCCGGCGTCCACGATCAACCGCTCCAGCTCACCGATCGTGGTCCGGTGCGTCGTGTTGGCGGCGGACACGACGTTCTCCTCGATCATCAGGGAGCCGAAGTCGTTGCAGCCGAAGCGGAGCGCCAGCTGCCCGATCTTGAGCCCCATCGTCACCCAGCTCGACTGGAGGTTGGGCACGTTGTCGAGGACGAGTCGGGCGATCGCGACGGTGCGGAGGTAGTCCACCGCGTCGGTCTTGGGCTGCTTCGACATGGTGGGGGTGTTCTCGGGCTGGAGCGGCCAGCAGATGAACGCCGTGAAGCCGCCGGTGCGCGCCTGCACCGCGCGCACGCGCTCGAGGTGCTCCATCCGTTCGGCGAGCGTCTCCCCCAGTCCGTACATCATCGTCACGGTGGTCTTCATCCCTTCCTGGTGCGCGAGCTCCATGATCTCGAGCCAGCGATCGGCGCCGGCCTTCTTGGCCGCGACCAGGTCGCGCACCCGCTGCACGAGGATCTCGCCGCCGCCGCCCGGAATGGAGTCGAGCCCCGCCTTCATCAGCTCACGGATCACGTCCCGGGCATCCATGCGGAATCGCGTGGAGAAGAAGTCGACTTCGCTGGGGCTGAACCCGTGGATGTGGATCGGGTGGTACGTCTTGATGTAGCGCAGCAGGTCGAGATACCACTCGAACGGGATGTACGGGTTGTGCCCGCCCTGGATGAGGATCTGGACGCCGCCCATCGCCCGGGTCTCGTCGATCTTCCGCCCGATCTGCTCGAACGAGAGGGTGTAGCCCTCCTCGTGCCGGGGGCGCCGGTAGAAAGCGCAGAAGCCACAGTCGGCGACGCAGACGTTGGTGTAATTGATGTTGCGGTCGACGATGAAGGTGACCACGTCGTCGGGGTGCTTCTCGCGGCGTACCCGGTCGGCTTCCGCGCCGAGCTCGAGGAGGGGGGCGTGCCGGTAGAGGTCGAGCAGGTCGCCCATGGCGGGGTTCCTCACGCGGCCGGGAGGAAGGCGAGCGTGCCATTGGGCACGCGGCCGGCGCTCACCAGGCGGCGGAAGAACTCCGTCAGGCCGGCGAGGTGCTCGTAGGCGAGCCGGTAGTCCAGCCCGGAGAGGTAGCGCGCGCAGGTGCCGCGGGCGATGCCGGTGGCCGACGCCGCCTGCCTGGCGAGTACCGGAATATGCTCCAGTCCCCAGTCGCGTGAGGCGATGAGCGCGGCGTGGGTCCGGAGCGCGGCATCGACGGGCACGGCGCGCCGGGCGACCCAGACCGCGAAGACGAACGGGAGCCCGGTCCAGCGCTTCCACTCCGTGCCCAGGTCGTACACGTAGCGGTAGCGCGGCGTCCCGTCGGCGCGCGCGGTGTTGATGCGGCGGCGCGCCGAGAGGAGCAGCGCGGCATCGCCGATCACGAGGCGCGCGTCGTGCGGTTCGTCGCCGAACCGGCTCACGTCGGCGAGTTCGGCGTCGCCGGGGACGAACTCGGGGCGACGGCGCCAGACGTGCTCGAAGAGCAGCTCGAGGAGGGCGACACTGGTCATCGAGCTGCGGCTCACCAGGACGCGACGGCCATCGAGGGCGGTGGCAGGGCGGCGCGAGAACAGGAGGACGCTGCGGACGGGTCCATCCGACGTGATCGCCAGGTCGGGGAGGAGCAGGTATCCGTGCGACGCGCGCGCGTATTCCACCGCGGACACGACGCTGATGTCGAGCTCGCCCGCGGCCATCCGGTGATTGAGCTCGGTGGGCGTGCCGTCGACGAGCGTGGCCTTGAGCGGAACGATCCCGCGGTCGATCGCCCCGTAGACCGGGAAGCAGTTGATGTAGGGAATCCGGCCGACGCGCATGGTCAGGCGGCCTCGGCGGCGGGCGCCGCCTGGTCGTCGAAGCGGCGGAGGATGGCGTAGAGCGAGTCGCGCTCGGCCGGCGTCTTCCCCGCCCCGCGGATGATCTTCAGGATCTCGTCGAGCGACATGGCCTGCGCGGTATGGGCGCCGGCCTCGTGGTAGACCTTCTCCCGCACGACCGTCCCCTCGATGTCATCGACGCCGAACGAGAGCGCCACCTGCGACAGGAACGGCGTGACCATGATCCAGTGCGTCTTGATGTGGTCGATGTTGTCGAGGAACAGGCGTCCCACGGCGAGATTGCGCAGGTCGTCGAAGCCGGTGGTGGCGGTGCCCTCGCGACCCAGCTCACGGCCCAGCTCGTTATGGTCGGGATGGTAGGCGAGCGGGATGTAGGCCAGGAACCCGCCCGTCTCGTCCTGCAGCTCGCGGAGCATGGCGAGGTGTTCCACCCGGTCTTCGATCGATTCCACGTGGCCGTAGAGCATGGTGCAGTTCGAGCGGATTCCCAGGCGGTGGGCGGTGCGATGGACGTCGATCCAGTCCCCGGCGACGAGCTTCCGGTCGGCGATCGTCGCGCGGACACCGGTCCCGAACACCTCGGCGCCGCCACCCGGGAGCGTGTCGAGCCCGGCCTCGCGCAGTCCGATCAGCACGTCCTCGATGGACATCTTGTCGATCCGCGCGATGTGCGCGATCTCGACGGCGGTGAGCGCCTTGATGTGGACGTGCGGGTAGCGCTCCTTGAGGCCACGGAAGATCGTCGCGTAGTACTCGAAGCCGGCCTTCATGTCGAGGCCGCCGACGATGTGGAACTCGCGGGTGATCCCGTTGGCGGCCGCCGACGCCTCCTCCCAGACCTGTTCGTACGTGTAGTGGTACGCGCCCTCTTCCCTGGGCAGGCGCGCGAACGAGCAGAAGACGCACGTCTTGCGCAGCGTGCAGATGTTGGTCGGGTTGAGGTGCTGGTTGGCGGCGAAGGTGACGACGTCGCCGTGCTTCGCGCGGTTGACCGCGTCGGCCAGGGCGCCCACGCCGATGATGTCGGGCGAGCGGAAGAGTGTGGCCCCGTCGGCGGCGGTCAGGCGCCGGCCGGCCAGGACCTTGTCGGCGATGGGATGGAGCGCGCGGTCGCTGAGCCGGCGGAGGACGGAATCCGGTGGGGCGATCGCGGCCGCGGAGCCCATGCCGTCAGCCCACGAACCGCTTGACGGCGAGCGACACGTTGTGCCCGCCGAACCCGAAGCTGTTGCTGAGCGCCGCGGTGACCTGCCGCTCCACCGGCGCGTTCGGCGTGTAGTTGAGGTCGCAGTCCGGATCGGGCGTCCCGTAGTTGATCGTCGGCGGAATGATGCCGTCGCGCACCACGATCGACGCGATCACGAACTCGATCGCGCCGGCGGCGCCGAGCATGTGCCCGGTGGCCGACTTGGTGGAGCTGATGTTGACGGACCTGGCGTGCTCGCCGAAGACGGCCTTGATCGCCCGGGTCTCGTTGAGGTCGTTGGCCTGGGTGCTGGTGCCGTGGGCGTTGATGTACTGGATGT
This sequence comes from Gemmatimonadaceae bacterium, assembly GCA_041483735.1. Lineage (GTDB taxonomy): Bacteria > Gemmatimonadota > Gemmatimonadetes > Gemmatimonadales > Gemmatimonadaceae > JBGPGH01. The sequence continues at coordinate 80,765 of JBGPGH010000007.1, forward strand.
CGGCGGGGGTGAGGCCGGCGTCCTTCATGGCCCGCTTCATCGCCCGCTGAGCGCCCTCGCCGTCCGGGGCCGGGGCAGTGAGGTGATAGGCATCACCGGTGGCGCCGTAGCCGACGATTTCGGCGTGGATCGTCGCGCCGCGGCCGCGGGCGTGCTCCAACTCCTCGAGGATGACGATGCCGCCCCCCTCGCCCATCACGAAGCCGTCGCGGGTCGCGTCGAACGGGCGCGAGGCGGCGGACGGATCGTCGTTCCGCTCCGAGAGCGCCTTCATGTTCGCGAACCCGCCGATCGCCATCGGCGTGACTGTCGCCTCGGAGCCGCCGGTGATCATCACGTCGGCGTCGCCGTAGGCGATGGCGCGCGCGGCATCGCCGATCGCGTGGGCGCTGGTGGCGCATGCCGACACCGTCGCGTAGTTGGGCCCCTTGGCGTTGAAGCGCATCGACACGATACCGGCGGCGATGTCGGCGATGAACATCGGGATGAAGAAGGGCGAGATCTTGGTCGCCCCGCGCTCGCGGTAGAGGTCGTGCTGCTCCTCGAAGCTTTTCAGGCCGCCGATCCCGCTGCCGACGATCACGCCGACGCGGTCCGGGTCGATCCCGTTGGGCGTCGACAGGCCGGCATCGGTCATCGCCTGCACGGCGCAGGCCACGGCGTACTGCGTGTACGCGTCGGCGCGCTTCGCCTCCTTGCGCTCCATGTATTCGAGCGGGTCGAATCCCTTGACCTCGCAGGCGAAGCGCACGGGAAAGTTGGTGGCGTCGAACTTGGTGATCGGCGCCGCGCCCGACTTCCCCGCGACCAGCGCGCGCCAGGTCGTCGCCACATCGTTGCCGATCGGCGAGATCACCCCGAGACCGGTGACGACGACCCGACGCTTCATCAGCCGCCGACCTTCTTGTCGAGGTAGCCGATCGCGTCGCCGACGGTGCGCAACTTCTCGGCGTCCTCGTCGGGAATGTCGATGTTGAACTCCTTTTCGAACTCCATGACCAACTCCACGATGTCGAGGCTGTCGGCCCCGAGATCCTCGATGAAGCTCGCCTCGTTCGTCAGCTTTTCGCGCTCGACACCCAGCTCCTTCTCGATGATGTCGCGCACCTTGTCGGCGTTCCCGGCCATGGCTTCCTCAGCACGTGATGAAAGGGTGGTAAACTGCTCGAAATGTAATGACTCCGCACGCTACGGGTCAGAGGCGCGAGGCACCGCGCCCCCTCGTATTTCCTACATGACCATGCCTCCGTCCACCACGAACACCTGCCCCGTGATGTAGGCGGCGTGGTCCGACGCCAGGAAGGCCACCATCGAGGCGACATCGGCCGGCGAGCCGAGGCGCTCCAGCGGGATCTGGGCCGAGAGGGTGGCGCGCGCCTCCGGCGTCATCGCCGCCGTCATGTCGGTCTCGATGAAGCCGGGCGCCACCGCGTTGCAGAGGATGTTCCGCGACCCGAACTCCTTGGCCACCGACTTGGTGAGGCCGATCAGGCCGGCCTTGCTGGCGGCGTAGTTCGACTGCCCCTTGTTGCCGGTGAGCCCGACGATGCTGGTGATGTTGATGATCCGCCCCCAGCGCCGCTTCATCATCCCCCGGGTCGCGGCCCGGATCGTCGCGAACGCGCCCTTGAGGTTCGCGTCGAGCACCGCGTCCCAGTCCTCGTCCTTGAGCCGCAGCATGATGTTGTCGCGGGTGACACCGGCGTTGTTCACCAGGATGTCGAGCGACCCGAAGTGGGCCTCCACCGCGGCCACCATCCGGGTTACCGCCGCGGTGTCGGTCACGTCGCACGCGAAGCCGCGCGCGCCGTCGATCGAGTCGGCCACCGCGTCGGCCCGGGCCTGATCCCGTCCCACCACCGCGATCCGGGCGCCCGCGCCGGCCAGGGTGTCGGCGATCGCGCGCCCGATCCCCCTGGTGCTCCCGGTGACGAGCGCCACCCGGCCCGACAGGTCGATCTTCATGTCGCCAGCTTCTCCAGCACGGCGTCGAGCTCGGCCGTCGTGCCGCAGCTCATCACCTGTGCCTCCGGCGCGATGCGCCTGACGAGGCTGGCCAGCACCACCCCGGGACCCATCTCGACGAACAGCGCGTCCGGATGGTCGGCGACCATGCGCTGGACCAGCCCGGTCCAGCGGACCGGCGCGGTCAGCTGCCGCAGCAGCAGTTCGGCGGCGATCATCGCCCGCGAGCACGGCTTGGTGGTGACGTTCGAATACACCGGGAACGACGGGTCGCCGAGCTCGGAGGCCTGGAGGGCCTCCGACAGCCCCTGGACCGCGGGCTCCATCAGCGGCGAGTGGAAGGCGCCGCTCACGTTCAGGCGGACCGCGCGCTTGGCGCCGGCCTCCTTGGCCAGGACCATCGCCCGCTCGACGCCGTTGACCTCTCCGGAGATCACGATCTGGGCGGCGTCGTTGTAGTTGGCGGGGACCACGGTGCCGGTCTCGGTGCTCGCCTGGGCGCACAGCGTCTCGATCGGCACACGGAGCTCGCCGAGGATGGCGGCCATCGCGCCCGGCACCTTGATCCCGGTCTCGTACATCAGTTCGCCGCGGCGGCGCACGAGCTTTGCCGCGCGCTCCAGATTCAGCGAGCCGGCCGCCCAGTAGGCGGTGAACTCACCCAGCGAATGGCCGGCGGCCGCGCGCACGGTGACCGAGGCGCGCTCGCGCATCACCGACCAGATGGCGGCGCCGTGGGCCAGCAGCGCCGGCTGCGCGTTGAGCGTCAGCGTCAACTGGTCGGGCGGACCCTCGAAGGCCAGTGCGCTCACCGACGCGCCCACCGCGCGGTCGACGGTGTCGAACGCCGAGCGCGCCGACGGGAACGCCGCCGCGAGGTCCTTGCCCATGCCGGGTTTCTGCGAGCCCTGCCCCGGGAACAACAGGATGACGTCCATGGGCTAGAAGCGGACGATCATCGAGGCCCAGGTGAAGCCGGCTCCGAAGGCGACGAACAGTACCGTCGATCCCTCCTTCACCCGCCCCGACTCGATCGCCTCGTCGAGCGCGATGGGAATCGATGCCGACGACGTGTTGCCATACCGGTCGACGTTCACGTAGACCTTGTCCATCGGGACGCTGGCGTGCTTGGCGGTCGCCTCGATGATCCGGATGTTGGCCTGATGCGGGATCATCAGGTCGATGTCATTTCCGCTCAGGCGCGCGCCGTCCAGGGCGCGGTCGGCGGCCTCCGACATCGATCGCACCGCGTGCTTGAAAACCTCGCGCCCGGCCATCTTCACGAAGTATGAACGGTCGTCGAGCACCTTCTGGCTGAACGGCGTCGTGGCCCCGCCGGTGGGGCGGTAGAGCAGGTCGGCGAGGGTGCCGTCGCTGCGCAGGAACGTCGACAGGATACCCTTGCCATGCCTGGCGCGCTTGAGGATGGTGGCGCCCGCGCCATCGCCGAACAGGACGCAGGTGGAGCGATCCTTCCAGTCGACGATGGAGCTCATCTTCTCGGAGCCGACCACCAGCGCCGTCTCGGCCACGCCTGACGCGATCATCCCCTCGGCCACTGTGAGGCCGTAAATCCAGCCCGAGCACGCGGCCGAGATGTCGAACGCGGCCGCCCGGGTGGCGCCGAGCTCCGCCTGGAGGTCCACCGCCGTGCTCGGCAGGAGCCGGTCGGGCGTGGCGGTGCTGAAGACGACGATGTCGAGCTCGCCGGCGCTCACGCCGGCGCGCTGCATGGCGACGCGCGCGGCCTCGGCCGCCATGGAGCAGGTCGTCTCGCCGCCGTTGGCGATGTGGCGCTCGCGGATGCCGGAGCGCTCGACGATCCACTCGTTCGAGGTCTCGATGCCGAGGGCCGCGAAGTCGGAGTTCGTCATGACGTGCGCGGGAACGCCGCGACCCCAGCCCGCGAAGTACGCGATCGGTCGTTTCATGATGCCGCCTCCGCGCGGGCCGTGGCCTTTGACAGGCGCCGGCCGATGTGCTCCGACATCCGTGATTCGTGCGCGCGCACGCCGACCTTGATGGCGTTCATGATCGCGCGGGGCGACGACTTGCCGTGCGAGATGATGCTCACGCCGCGCACGCCGAGCAGCGGGGCGCCCCCGTGCTCCGAGTAGTCGAGGTGCTTGAGCGCCTGGCGGAGCTTGGCGGTGGAGATGTCCCCGTGGGTGCTGAGGAGCCCGACGATCATCGGCGACACGCCCTCGTAGAACTTGAGCAGCGCGTTGCCGACGAATCCATCGCAGACCACGACGTCGATCGGCCCGCGGTCGCTCTCGCCCGCCGGGATGTCGCGCCCCTCGACGTTGCCCTGGAAGTTGAGGCCTGATGCGCGGAGCAACTGGTGCGCCTCTTTCACCACGGCGTTTCCCTTCTCCGGCTCCTCGCCCACGCTAAGCAGTCCGATCGAGGGATTCTTCCGGCCCAGGAGGTCTTCGGCGTAGACCGCGCCCAGCCGCGCGAACTGGACCAGCTCCTCGGCGGAGCAGTCGACGTTGGCGCCCGAGTCGAGGACCACCACCGGCTGCTTGGCGGTCGGGAAGAGCGTGCCGATCGCGGGGCGCTTCAGTCCCTCGTGCAGCTTGAGCAGCATCGTGGACGCGGCCATCTGGGCACCGGTGTTGCCGGCGGAGACGAACGCGTCCGACTCGCCCCCGCTCTGCAGGCGAATGCCGACGGACATGGAACAGTCGGGGCGCTTGAGCACCGCGGTCGGCTTCTCCGCCATGCCGAGCACGTCGGGCGCCTCGACGATCCGGATCCGGTCGCGGTGGCGCGCCAGGGCCGCCAGCTCGCCACCCAGCAGCGCGTCGAGTTCGCCCTGAATCACCGCCGACTGTCCGACGAGCTGGATGATGTGCGCGGCGTCGATCTCCCCGAGCGCGGTGAGCGCGCCGGCCACAGTGGCCCGGGGAGCGAAATCACCCCCCATCGCGTCCAACGCGATACGGGCCAAGGTCACCCTTCCCGGGCCGCGACTCGCTGGGCTCCGGCGTAGTAACCGCACTCCTCACAGACGTGGTGCGGGCGCTTCATGCTCTGGCAGCGCGGGCACTTCTGGAGGACGATCGCGGGCGCCTTCTTGTGGGTATTGCGGGCGCGCTTCTTTCGCTTGGAGGTACGTCGCTTGGGTACGGCCATGGATCTCGCCTGCCTTCTGGATCAGGATGAAGTCGAAGTGGGATGAGAGGTGCCGTCGCGCATCTGGCGCAGGGCCTCCCAACGCGGATCAGGGGCCGACGCGCACCCGCACGGCCCTTCGTTCAGGTTCTCCCCGCAGCGCGGGCAGAGTCCTTTGCAGTCCTCGCGACAGAGCGCGAACCCCGGTGCGTTCAGGAGCCACTGCTCGCGGATGGCCGGTCGCAGGTCGAGCAACCCGCCGCTGGAATCGAACCGATACACATCGGGGTCGTCCGCCTCCGCGTCTTCCTGCTCGGCGAACAGGAGATGGACCTCGTCGTCGACCGAGACGGGGGCGTCCTCGAGGCACCGCCGGCACTCGGCGGCGACGAGTCCGCTCACATGGCCGCTGAAGTAGAACCGCCCGGATCCGGCGCCGGAAAGCCGGCCGACCACCCGCACCGGCTGGCTCGGAAGCTGGTCGCCCGATTCCCAGATCGCGTCGTCCGGGGCGAGCGAGTCATCCACCCAGGCCGCTTTCGACGACAGCGCGCCGAGGTCGAAGGAAAGCATAGTCGCGAAATCTACCCGCGCTGGCGAGCCCGATCAAGGAAAGGGAGGGAGGGAGGAAGGGAGGGAGGGAGGGAGGAGGGTGGGAGGAGGGCGGAGGGAGGACATGCAGGGAGGGAGCTCCCTCCCTGCTCTTTCCCTTCCCACCTTCTTCCTCCCTTCCTCCCTCCCTCCCTTCCTCCCTCTCACAGCGCTCGCAGCACCTCCATCTCCGAAAAAAAGAACCCCGCCTCGCGCAGGGCGTTCTCGTCGCTGTCGGAGGCATGGATCGCGTTCCGTTCCTTGGACTCCGCGAACAGCTTTCGCACCGTGCCGGCGGCCGCCTCGGCGGGATCGGTGGCGCCGATCACCCGGCGCAGCTCGGCCACCGCGTCATCGCGGCGCAGCACCATCGGCATGCAGGCGCCCGAGGTCATGAACGTGACGAGCGACTTGTAGAAGGGGCGCTCGCGATGCACGGCGTAGAACTCGCCGGCCTCGGCCTGGGTGAGGTGCAGCACCCGGGCGGCGGCGATGGTGAAGCCCGCCTGCTCCAGGTGGGCGATGATCCGGCCGGCTTTCCCGGCGCCGAAGGCGTCGGGCTTGATGATCGTGAGGGTCGTTCGTCCTGGCATGTCGAGGTCCCGTGGAGTTGCGTGCGAGTGATCGACTGGGAATGCACCGCGGCGGCGGTGGCGGCCTACATCCGCTCCTTGAGCAGTTGAACGAAGTCCATGGGACGTTTGGCGACGCCCATGCCGGCATCGGTGAAGGCCTGGATCTTCTCCGCCGCGGTGCCCGCCGAGCCCGAGATGATGGCGCCGGCATGTCCCATCCGGCGGCCCGGCGGAGCGGTCTGTCCGGCGATGAAGCCCACCACCGGCTTGGTCATGTGCTGCCTGACGAACGCGGCCGCCTCCTGCTCGTCGGTGCCGCCGATCTCGCCCATCATCGCCACCGCCGTGGTGGCGGGATCCGTTTCGAAGGCCTGGAGGGTGTCGATGAAGCTCGTCCCATTGATCGGGTCACCGCCAATGCCGACGCAGGTGGACTGGCCGATGCCGGCGCGGGTGAGCTGGTAGACCACTTCGTACGTGAGCGTCCCCGACCGGCTCACGACGCCGACCGGGCCGGGCGCGCAGATGCGGCCCGGGATGATCCCGACCTTGCTCTGCCCCGGCGTGATCAACCCCGGGCAGTTCGGCCCCAGCAGCCGGGAGCCCTTTTCCTTCACGAACGGATAGACGCGCGTCATGTCGAGGACGGGAACGCCCTCGGTGATGCAGACGATGAGCCGGATGCCGGCGTCGGCGGCCTCCATCATGGCGTCGGCGGCGTAGGCCGGCGGCACGTAGATGACGCTGGTGTTCGCGCCGGTCGCCTTCGCGGCATCGAAGACGGTGTTGAAGATCGGCACCGTCCCCTCGAACTTCTGGCCGCCCTTGCCGGGGGTCACCCCGGCGACGACCGCGGTGCCGTACTCGATCATCTGTTTCGTGTGGAACGAGCCATCGCGACCCGTTATGCCCTGCACCAGGAGACGGGTGCCGCCGTCGATGAAGATGCTCACGCGGCCTTCCCTCCCTTGGCGAGCGCCACCGCCTGCTTGACCGCCTCGTCCATGTCCGACGAAGCCGAAAAGCCGTGGTCCTTGAGGATGCGGACGGCGATTTCCTCGTTCGTTCCCGTGAGGCGGATGACGATCGGCACCTTGAGGGGATTCTGCCGCGTGGCCGTCACGATGCCGTTGGCGACGTCGTCGGTGCGGGTGATGCCGCCGAAGATGTTGAAGAGGATCGCCTTCACGTTCTTGTCGGCGGTGATGATCGCGAGCGCGTTCACGACTTTCTCGGGATTGGACGAGCCGCCGATGTCGAGGAAGTTGGCGGGCTCGCCGCCGTAGTACTTCACGAGGTCCATCGTCGCCATCGCCAGGCCGGCGCCGTTCACCACGCAGCCGACGTCGCCATCGAGTTTGATGAAGGTGAGGTTGGCGTTCCGCGCCTGCACCTCGCTCGGCGCCTCGGCGCTCTCATCGCGGAGCGCGGCGATCCCGGGGCGGCGGTCGAGTTCGTTGTCGTCGATGACCATCTTCGCGTCGAGCGCCACCACGTCGCCGGCCGGCGTCGTGACCAGCGGGTTGATCTCGGCCAGCGAGGCGCCGCTCTTCACGAAGGTCTCGTAGAGCCGCTGCATGATCGCGGCGGCGGCCCGCGCCTGGCGCACGTCGGAGTACAGGAAGAAGCCGAGGCGCATCGCCTCGTAGGCCTGCAGCCCGTACCGCGGATCGACCGGGTGGCGCATGATCTTGTCCGGCGTCCTGGCGGCGACCTCTTCGATGTCGATCCCGCCGGCCGGGCTGACCATGAACACGGCGCGTCGTGAGGCACGGTCGACGATGACGCCGGCGTACGCCTCGGTGGCGATCTCCGCGGCCGGCGTGACCAGCACCTTCTGCACCGTCAGCCCCTTGATCTGCATGCCGAGGATCTTCGACGCGAGCTCACGCGCCTCGGCGGGGGTCTTCGCCAGCTTGACCCCGCCCGCCTTCCCCCGTCCGCCGGCATGGACCTGCGCCTTGATGACCACGGTGCCGGCATAGGTGCGCGCCAGCTGCTCGGCCTGGGCCGGGGTGGTCGCGACCTCGCCGGGCGGTATCGGAATGCCCGCCGCCCGGAAGATCTCCTTCGCCTGATATTCGTGGATGTTCACGCCCGCTCCGCTGTGATGGTCGTGCCCGCCTCGCCGCGAACCGCGTGGCGGCCGTGGCTGAGCTCGGTAATGATCGCCCGGCCGCCGGTCCGGCGCACGAAGTCGATCGCGGCCCGGACCTTCGGCCCCATGCTGCCCTCACCGAACGCCCGGTTCCGGTCCAGCTCCTCGGCTTCCGCCACCGTGAGGCGGGGGAGCGACCGCTGCGTCGGCTTGCCCCAATCGAGGTAGACGGCGTCGACATCCGTCAGGATGATCAGCAGCTCGGCGTCGAGATCGCGCGCCAGCGCGGCCGCGGCCAGGTCCTTGTCGACTACCGCATCGACACCCTCCCACCCCAGCACCGGGTCGCGGTAGATCGGCGCGCCACCGCCGCCGGCCGCGATCACGATCGTCCCCTGCTCCACCAGCTGCCGGATCGTCGCCAGCTCGTGGATCGCGATCGGCCGCGGGCTCGGGACCACGCGCCGAAGCCGGCCGCGACCATCGGGCTTCACCGCCTCGCCCTCCGCGATCAACTCTCCGGCACGCGCGGGCGGGATCTCGTGCCCGATGAACTTCGTGGGGGTCCGGAGATTCGGGTCGTCGGGGTCGATTTCCACCTGGGTGATGATGGTGGCCACCCGTCGGTCACTGCCGGCGCGCCGCAGGGCGTTCTCGAGCGACTGCTGGACCATGTAACCGATCCACCCCGCGGTCGCGGCCACCAGGACTCCCAGTGGCAGCGGACTGGCCTCGCGCCGAGCCAGCTGGTTTCTCAGCAGCTCGTCGCCCACCTGCGGCCCGTTGCCGTGCACGATGCAGACGTTCCACCCGTCGAGTGCCAGGTCCACGATCGGCCCCAGGCTCTCCCGCGTGTGTCGGAACTGGTCATGGATCGTGGACCGCGCGCCACTGGGGGCCAGCGCGTTGCCGCCGAGCGCGATGACCGCGGCGTGACTGAAGGTGGATGCCATAGGACGGTGGAGCGCGCAAGCTATCGGGGCCGGCCCGCGCGTGCAAGCTAACGGGGCGGCTGTCCCAGCAGTGCGCCCAGCTCCTGGTACGCCTTGCCGAACGACGTCCAGTCGCCGCGGCGCATCGCGGCGCGCATCTGCTCGTACAGCGCCGACACGCGCATCCGGAATTCGGCCGGTGACAACGGGCCGGTCCGCGCCGCGCGCCCCTCGGGCGGGAGGTGGAGCGCCTCGGCGAGCGTGGCGCCGGAGAGAACCGAGTCCGCCATCACGACAAGGACGCGGGCGATGGAAGGAGCCCCGTCCCGGGGCCACTCGTACAGCGTCTGGACGCAGGCGGCGGTGTCCCGGAACGGCAGGCAGCGGAGGCGTCCGCGCACGAGCGGTGAGTCACTGCCGTTCCCCGCCCCGCCGCGGTTGCTGTCGGCGGCCGATATGCCGCTTCCAGCCTGCGCCAGTCGATCCACCAGTGCGTGCCAGCGGAGGCCCGACGGCGGGCGCTCGATCGGAAACCAGAGCGTTCCGCGTGAGGCGCCCCCGGTGGCGACGATCAGTCCGGCGACGCGATCGCCGCCATCGAGCAGCGGGACGGTCCAGGCGAGGCGGGGTTCGGCGCCCGCCGATGCGGTGAACTCGACGGGGGTTGGTGCGCCCCGTGCGAGCGAATCGCCGCCGTCGACAGGCGGAAGCTGACGTGCCGTGGATCCCTCGGTCCTCGATCCATAGTGCGCGAAGACCGTGGCCTGAATCGTGGCGCCATCGATGTCCGGGGGCACGCGCGCCGCCAGCGACGGCGCGACGGCGCTCCACGAGACGAAGATCGAGGGAAAGCGGGTGATCCAGCTCCGTGCCAGCGGATCGCTCACGGAATCCGCGACCAGGAGCACCCGGCCGGTGGCGGCCTGGACGAGCGCCGTGGCGGCGTGCTGGTAGTAGCTCCATTCGTCGTCGCCGACGGGGACGCGCCGGCTCAGCGGGTAATCGGCGGACGCGGCGTAGAGGTCGAGGGCCCAGTACAGGGAGTCGCCGTCGAGCACCGGCTCCACCGAGCGACCCTGGGCGAAGAACGGCGCCAGCGCCCGGACCCGCTCCCGCACGTCGCGGTGGATGATGGCCCGCGGACTCGGGCGCGGGAGATCGCCGAGCAGGAGGCGGAAGTTCTGCGCGCTCCAGGCGAGCGCGAGGCGCGCGAGGCCGCCATCCAGCGCGACGCCCGGGATGCGCCCCGTCGAGTCGGCCAGAACCAGGTCGCCGCGCGCGGAATCCTGCACCAGCACCGGCCCCAGCGGCGCACCGGCACCGCGCCTGCCTGACGAGGAGTCGGCGCCCTCCGCCACGAACTGGAGCGCGCGGAAACTGGTCCACTGGATGGTCGCCGCCTGCTCGGTGCCGGCCGACAGGAGAATCCGGGCGACTGGTCCGGCCGGCCCTTCCTCCCACGCCACCCGGCGGCCCGCCCGCTCCCCGGGTCCACCGCGCTCCGCCGCCCGGGCCAGCGGCGCGCTCTCCCAGGCTGAGATCCGGCGGGCCAGGTCGGATCCCGTCCCGGCGGCGGCTTCCGTGCCGCCGCGCTGGATCCGGTCGATCCCGAAGGCCCGGCGCGAATAGCCGGCCCGAATCGCGAGGTAGGGCCGCTCCCGCGCGACCGGATCGACCGGCCCCATGAGGCGCAACGCGGCGCCCGGGAGGATGCTCGTGAGGCCCACCGACAGGGCGAGCAGCGCGGTGATCGTCCAGAACGCGGTGCGGAGCCGGCCCACCCATCCGGCCCACGCGACCAGTGCCGCCGCCACCACGCTCACCATGGCGAGCGCCAGGCGCGCCAGCAGGACGACCTTGTTGTCGATGTACGAATACGCGCCGTCCGCGCCGTGCCCGAAGGAGAGTCCGCCATACGCGTCCAGGCGGTAGCTCCACCCGAGCAGCAGCAGGAGTACCGCGCCCAGGAAGGAGAGGTGGCGCCGGGCGTGGGCCGAGACGCGCAGCCGCCGCCGTTCCCACCGCAGGCTGCGCGTCACCGCATAGAGGACGATGACCAGCACCGCGACCACGATCCAGGTGATCACCGCCCAGCTGTAGCACGCCTCCTCGAACGGGAGCCAGTGGACATAGAACCCGAGGTCGAGCGCGAAGTACGGATCGCTCTCCTGGAACGGGAGTCCGTGGCGCGCCGCCTCGAGCACGGTCCAGGGGTCGCCGGTGATCGACAGCAGCCCGCCAACCGCCACCGAGACCATGACGAGCAGCGACAGCAGCGAGCGCGACGGCACCTCTTCGCCGATCTCGAGGTTCGCGACCCGGCGGGGCACCACCAGCGAGACCACGGTGCCGCGGACCCAGTTCAGGTTGAGGAAGACGAACACGACCCCCAGCGACCCGAACAGCAGGTGGAGCAGCGCGGCGTTGGCGGCGCGCGCGCGCCACACCGGCGCCGCACCCATCGCCTGATACCATTGATAGCTCATGTAGACGGTGGCCGCCGCGCGCCCGGCCAGCAGGACCAGTGCGAGCCCCGCGAAGCCGGCGACCAGCCACCGCCGGGTGGTCACCTTACGGGCGCACTCCCTGCGCGCGCAGCCACGACTCCATTTCCCCCCGGATCGCGGCCAGCCGCTCCGGCGTTCGCGCCTCGTATCGGGAGACCAGTACCGGCTGGGTGTTGGAGGCGCGGATGAGCCCCCAGCCATCGCCGAACAGCACCCGGACGCCGTCGACAGCGATCACGTCGTGGGAAGCCGAGAAGTGGCGCACCGCCCGCTCCACGATCCCGAACTTCAGGTCGTCGGGACAGTCGATCCGCAGCTCGGGGGTGACGACGAACTTCGGAACGTCGGCGAGCAGCTCGTGCACCGCGCGTCCGCTGTCGGCCACGATCCGGAGCAGCCGGGCGGCGCCGTACATGGCGTCGTCGTGGCCGTAGAAACCCTCGGCGAAGAACATGTGGCCGGACATTTCGCCGGCGATCGGGGCGTGCATCTCCTTCATCTTCTCCTTGATCAGCGAGTGCCCCGTCTTCCACATCACCGGTATCCCGCCGGCCGCGCTGATGGCGTGAGGCAGTGCCTGCGAGCACTTCACGTCGAAGATCACCGGCTGCCCCGTTCCGGTGCGCGCCAGGACGTCGCGGGCGTAGAGGATGAGGATGTGATCGCCCCAGACGATGCCGCCTTGCGCATCGATCACGCCAAGACGGTCGGCGTCTCCATCGAAAGCGATACCGATGTCGGCGCCGGTCCGTTTCACGGCCGCGATCAGGTCGGTGAGGTTTTCGACCACCGTCGGGTCCGGGTGGTGGTTCGGAAAAGTCCCGTCGCTCTCGCAATACAGATACGTCGCGTCCACCCCCAGCCGCGAGAACAGCGGCTCGGCCACCAGCGAGCCGGCGCCGTTGCCGGCGTCCACCACCACGCGGAGGCGCCGCGACAGGGTGCCGGTGCGGGCGACGATGTCGTCCACGTAACGGCCGATCAGCGACTCGGTGCGCACCGACCCGGCCCCGGGCGGAAAGGAGCCGACGCGATACAGCGCGTACAGCCGCTGGATTCCCTCGCCATGCAGCGAGTCGGGGCCCACGCACATCTTGAAGCCGTTGTACTCCGGCGGATTGTGCGACCCGGTGATCTGGATTCCGCCCACCACCGCCAGGTGGTGGAGCGCCCAGTAGAGCACCGGCGTCGGGACGATCCCGATGTCGAAGACGTCGACGCCCGATCCGGTGAGCGCCGAGACCAGCGCGTCGCGCAGCATCGCGCCCGACGGCCGGTTGTCGCGTCCCACGGCCACCGCGCCGGTGATGCCGCGCTCGGCCAACAGCGCCGCATACCCACGGCCCACCGCCTGCGCCGCCTCGGCGGTCAGGTCCTGTCCCACCACGCCGCGAATGTCGTACTGCCGGAAAATGCCTGGCGAGACCGTCATGACGCTCTTGGGTGCCGGTGCGGAGGAGAAGGTGGGTGGGGCGGAAACGGCGCGGGGCCGCCGGAGCGGCCCCGCGCCATCGCCGGCGTTGTCAGGGTTGGACGGGGACGTCGACCACCGTGGCCGAGGGGAGCGCCTGCGCGCTCCGCTCCGCCCACGAGACCAGGCGGTCCGGGAAGAGCCCGAGCACCAGGATCAGCGCCGCCAGCACCCCGATCAGCGACCGCGTCATGATCCCCGTGCGCGGCGGCTCCGGGGCATCCGCCGGCCGGGCCCGCATGAACATCTCCTTCACCACGGCCAGGTAGTAGCCCGCCGACACGACGCTGGTGAGCACCAGCGTGACCGCCAGCAGGATCTGCGGGTTCGACGCATCGAGCGCCGCCCTGAGCAGGTACCATTTCGCGAAGAACCCGACGCCGCCGAATACCGGGAATCCGAGCAGCGCCAGCATGAACACGGTCATCGCCACCGCCGTCCCCGGTCGGACGAACCAGAGTCCGGCGTAGTCTTCCACCATCAGGTCGCGCTCGCCGGACCGGCTCATCGCGGCCACCACCGCGAAGGCGCCCATGGTCGCCAGCGCATACGCCACCAGGTAGAAGACGAACGCCCCGCTCCCCTCGGCGCTGGCCACGACCACCGCCACCAGGACGTAGCCGGCGTGCGAGATCGACGAGTACGCGAGCAGCCGCTTGATGTTCTTCTGCTGCAGCGCCACCAGGTTGCCCACGAGCATCGTGAGAACGGCGACGTTCCAGAGCGCGGTGTGCCACGCGCCGGCCACGAGGTTGAACGCCTCCAGCCAGACGCGGAGGAAGGCGGCGAACGCGGCGGCCTTGACGGCCACCGCCATGTAGGCGGTCACCGGCGTGGGCGCGCCCTCGTAGACGTCGGGCGCCCACATGTGGAACGGCGCGGCCGCGACCTTGAACAGGAAGCCCACCATCAGCAGCGCGATTCCCACCAGCAGCATCGGGTTGGTGAACAGGCCGTACCGGAGCACCCGGGCCCCGATCGCCGGCAGCTGCACCGACCCGGTGGCGCCGTAGATGAGCGCGATCCCGTACAGCAGGAATCCGGTCGAGAAGGCGCCGAGCAGGAAGTACTTGAGCGCGGCCTCCGCCGACTTCGCGCTCCGCCGGTTGAGGCCCGCCAGGACGTAGACCGCGATCGACATCAGCTCGACGCCGAGGAAGACGATGATCAGGTCGCGGGCGGCGGCCAGCAGCATCATCCCCGAGGTCGCGAACAGCAGCAGGACGTGCGTCTCGGCGGTGCCGATCGACTCCCGGTCGTTGTACTCGATGGAGAGCAGCACCGTGATCAGGGCGCTCCCCAGGAAGATCAGGTCCGACGACCAGCGGAACTGGTCGACGGCCACGGCGCCCGTGGTGGCCGTCCGGCCCGCGCGCGCGAACAGGATGGTCACCACGATGGTGGCGACGAGGAGCACCGCGCTTCCGAATCCAACGGCGCGCTGGTGGCTGGCGCCATCGGGTCGCCAGGCGGCCCAGAGCATCAGGAGCATCGCTCCACCCATCAGCACCAGGTCGGGCGTGAGGGCGATCGTGAGGCCGGCCGGCGTGGCGAGGTCGAGCGGCGTCATGTCAGCGCCCTCCCCCGCCCATCGCCGCGCCCACCCCCGGCGCCTGCGTGGAGCGCACCTCGACGTCGTGCACCAACTTCTCGGCCGACGTCTGCATGCGGGCGAGCACCGGCTTCGGGTAGACGCCCATCCAGACGATCGCTACCAGCAGCGGTGTCAGGTAGGCGATCTCGCGCCAGTTCAGGTCGGTGAGCGAGGCGTTGGCCGGCTTGTCGAAGGCGTTGAAGAGCACGCGCTGGATGGCCCAGAGCAGATAGGCGGCGGCGAAGATCACGCCGGTGGCCGACAGGACCGCCAGCACCGGCTGGGTCCGGAACGCGCCGACCAGCACCAGGAACTCGCCGACGAATCCGTTGGTGCCGGGGAGGCCGATGCTGCTCAACGAGACGAAGGTGAGGACGGCCGCGAACATCGGCACCACCCGGGCGATGCCGCCGTAGTCGGCGATCATGCGGGAGTGCTTGCGCTCGTAGATGATGCCGACGAGGAAGAAGAGCGCCCCCGTCGAAATGCCGTGGTTGATCATGACCATCAGCGCGCCCTGCACGCTCTGCACGGTGAGCGCGAAAATGCCGAGCATGACGAAGCCCAGGTGGGACACCGACGAATAGGCCACCAGCTTCTTGAGGTCGGGCTGCACCAGCGCGACCAGCGCCCCGTAGATGATCCCGATCACCGCCAGCCAGAGCACGATCGAGCGCATGGTGGGATTCGTCACCGCGCCCGGGAAGAACGGGAGCGAAAAGCGCAGGAAGCCGAACGTCCCCATCTTCAGCATGATCCCCGCCAGGATCACCGAGCCGGCGGTGGGCGCCTCCACGTGCGCGTCAGGCAGCCAGGTGTGGAACGGGAACATCGGCACCTTGATCGCGAACGCCAGGAAGAAGGCGAGGAAGAGCAGCATCTCGCCCGAGAGGAAGACATGCACCAGCGGCACGGTGATGCCGACGGTGGGGTCGAACGTCAGCACCCGCAGGATGTCGTCGTAGGCGAAGCTCGGGAGGCCGGTGGCCGGATCGCCGGCGTGGATGCCGAGGTAAATGATCCCCACCAGCATCAGCAGCGAGCCGACCATCGTATAGATGAAGAACTTCAGGCTCGCGTAGATCCGCCGCTCCCCGCCCCACACGCCGATGATGAAGTACATCGGCACCAGCATGACTTCCCACATCACGTAGAACAGGAACAGGTCCCGCGCCACGAACACGCCGAGCATGCCGGTGGTGAGGATCAGCATCAGCGCGTAGTAGCTGTGGACCTTGGTGCGCACGCTCGTCCAGCTGCCCAGCACGCATAGCGGCATCAGGAACGTGGTCAGCAGGACCATCATCAGCGCGATCCCATCGATCCCGACCGAATACGTCACGCCCCAGGACGGGATCCACGGGATGGTGTACGTCGCCTGCATCGCCGCGCTCGCCGGGTCGTAGCTCCACCACAGCCCCGCCGACAGCACGAACTCGAGCAGGAACACCGCGAACGCGATCCACCGGGCCGCGTACGCGCTCGACTCCTCGCTGCCGCGCACCAGGCGCGTGAGCGCCGGCGTGGCCCAGATGCCCAGCGCGCCGAGCAGCGGGAAGAGCAGCAGCTCGGTGAGGATCCAGTCGTTGTAGTGAATGGAGCGCAGCAGTTCGGGCATCAGATCAGCGGAAAGTGAAGGCGCCCAGCACGGCGACCACGCCAAGGAGAAGGATCCACGCGTACGTCCCCAACTGCCCCGACTGGAGCACGGACCCCAGGCGGCCCAGCACGCTGCGCGAGAACCATGCGCTGCCGTTCACCAGCAGGCCGTCGATCAGCCCGCTGTCGACGCCCTTCCAGAGCACCACCCGCGACAACCAGTCCAGCGGCCTGACGATGATCGCGTCGTACAGCTCGTCCACGTAGTACTTGTTCAACAGCACGCGCTCGATGCCGGTCTCGGCCCTGGCCTGCGCCTTGGGCACCAGCGCCGCGGGCTTGAGTCGCAGTACCGCGATCGCGATGCCGGCGACCGCGATCAGCACCGCGCTCAGCACCAGTACCTCCTCCGTCGATGCCGGCACCGGGGCCGCGCCGGCGCCCGCCACCCGGCGCGCCGATTCGCCGACCACCGGATCGAGCCAGGCGTCCATCGCCCCGGTCGGCCCGAATCCGACCAGGTGGTGGACGACCTCCGGGATGTTGAGCCAGCCGCCCACCGCGCTCAGCGCGCCGAGCACCACCAGCGGCCCGGTCATGATCCACGGCGCCTCGCGCAGCAGCGGGCGCTCGCGCTCGCCGGTGCGGTTGGGTCCATGGAAGGTGTAGAGCATCATCCGCGTCATGTAGATCGCCGTCAGCAGCGCGG
This sequence comes from Gemmatimonadaceae bacterium, assembly GCA_041483735.1. Lineage (GTDB taxonomy): Bacteria > Gemmatimonadota > Gemmatimonadetes > Gemmatimonadales > Gemmatimonadaceae > JBGPGH01. Next base: position 97,926 of record JBGPGH010000007.1, read on the forward strand.
TCACCAGGCCCATGCCATAGATCACGTACAGCAGCGTGCCGCCCGGCACTCCGAGCCAGCTCGACTGCGCGAGGCTGGAGTCGCGCGCCCGCTCGAACACCGCGCCCAGGATCTCATCCTTGGAGAAGAACCCCGAGAAGAACGGGATGCCGGCGATCGCCAGCGTCGCGATCCACATCAGGATCCAGGTGACCTTCAGGTGGTGCCGCAGCCCGCCCATGTTGCGCATGTCCTGCGCGTCATCGTGGCTGTGGGTGGCGTGGTAGGCGGCGTGCATCGCGTAGATCACCGACCCCGAGCCCAGGAAGAGCAGCGCCTTGAAGAACGCGTGCGTCACCAGGTGGAACATGCCGGCGACGTACGCGCCCACACCCACGCCCACGAACATGTAGCCGAGCTGCGAGACCGTGGAGTACGCGAGGACGCGCTTGATGTCCCACTGCTTGAGCCCGATCGTCGCCGCCATCAGCGCGGTCAGCGCGCCGATCGCCGCCACGGTCAGGCCCGCCACCGGGGCCATCGAGAAGAGGAACGAGCTGCGCGCCACGAGGTAGACACCGGCCGTCACCATCGTCGCCGCGTGGATCAGCGCCGACACCGGCGTGGGGCCGGCCATCGCGTCAGGCAGCCAGATGTAGAGCGGGATCTGGGCGCTCTTGCCGGCGCACCCCAGGAAGAAGAACAGGCAGATCGACGTCACCAGCGGTCCGCCGAACGTCATCTGCTTCGCGCCCTCGGCCACGCCGGTGAAATCGAGCGTCCCGAGGTTGGCGAACAGCAGGAACATCGCGACCAGGAACCCGAAGTCGCCGATCCGGTTCACGATGAACGCCTTCTTCCCCGCGTCCGCGTTCACCTTGTCGCTGAACCAGAATCCGATCAGCAGGTACGAGCAGAGTCCCACGCCCTCCCACCCCACGAACATCACCGGGTAGTTGGCGCCGAGCACCAGCACCAGCATGAAGAAGACGAACAGGTTCAGGTACGCGAAGTAGCGCGGATAGCCGGGGTCGTCGCGCATGTAGCCGACGCTGAACAGGTGGATCAGGGCACCGACCCCGGTGATCACCAGCACCATCACCATCGACAGCTGGTCGAGCTGCAGCGCGGCATTGATCTGCAGGTCGCCCACCGGCATCCACTGGAAGTACGTCCGGATGAACGGTGCGGGCACCTCGGCCTGGCGCATCGCCGCGAAGATCGCCGCCGCCAGGCCGAACGCGGCGATCAGCACCGCCGGCCCCACCACGCTCACCAGCCCCGCGAAGCGGTGGCGCCCGGTGCCGTGATGGTCGTCAGCGGCGTGGGCATCGTCCCCGGCGTGGGCATCGCCGTGGGCCGCGCCCGGGTCGGCGGGCCCGACGTGCGCCGCCGACACCACCGACAGCAGGCCGTTGATCACGAATCCCGCCAGCGGAAGCAGCGGCAGCAGCCACACCCACTCGGCGACCGTCCCCGACAGCGGGTGGGCGGCGGCGGCCTGCGGCGCGTGAGGAGCCAGCGACGAGAGGAGCATCAGCCTTTCAGGAGATTGATGTTCTGGAGGTTGACCGTCTGTTGGTGGCGGAAGATGGCGATGATGATCGCCAGCCCCACCGCCGCCTCGGCCGCCGCCACCGTCATCACGAAGATCACGAACACCTGGCCGGCCATCCCGTACACGCGCGACAGGGCGACGAACGACAGGTTCACCGCGTTGAGCATCAGCTCGACGCACAGGAAGATGATGATCGCGTTGCGGCGGATCAGGACGCCCACCACGCCGATCGTGAACAGCACCGCCGAGAAGAAGAGCGCGGCCAGGATCGTGCCCGAGAGCACCGGTGCGTTACCCAGCATGGACGTCCCTCCGCCGGCCGAGCACCACCGCGCCGACGATCGCCACCAGCAGCACCACGCTCGTCAACTCGAACGCCAGGAGGTAGCCGTCGGCGGCGAACAGCGGGGCCGCCACCGCGCCCACCGCGCCCTGGTCGCGCACCTGGACGGCGACGTACTCGTACGGCACCGCCAGCGCCACCACCGGGACCGCCTTCTGCAGCGTCAGCAGTTCGGCGAGCATCAGGACGCCGACGGCGCCGGCGGCGAGCTTCCAGCCCAGTCCGCGGGTGTCGGCGATCTCCGACGGGTGGCCCAGGTTGAGGAGCATGATCACGAAGAGGAAGACCACCATGATCGCGCCGGCGTACACCAGCACCTGGATGACGCCGATGAAGTGCGCGTCGAGCAGCACGTACATCGCCGCCAGGCAGAACATGGTGTTCACCAGCCAGAGGGCGGCGGCCACCGGGCTCCTGCGGGTGACGAAGGTGATCGCCGAAGCCACCGCGATCACGCCGAACAGGTAGAAGTGGAAGAGGAAGAAGAACGGTTCCGGATGCATCACTCACCCTTGGGGTCGGACGGATCCCACATCTCGCACACCGGGTGCGTCTGGGCGGTGAGGCGCTCCAAATCGTAGACGAATCCCTCGCGGCTGTACTCGGCGTTCTCGTAGTGCCGCCCGACGTGGATCGCCTCCTCCGGGCAGACTTCCTGGCAGTAACCGCAGAAGATGCAGCGGAACTCGTCGATTTCGAACACCAGCGGGTACCGGTTGCCCTGCTCGTCCTCGCCGGGTACGAGCTTGATGCAGTTCGCCGGGCAGACGGTGGGACAGAGGCCGCAGGCCACGCACTTCGCCTTCCCGTCCTCGGTGGTGAGCATCCGGTGCGTCCCGCGCCAGCGCGGCGAGATCGCGTATTTCTGCTCCGGGTACTGGACCGTCACCTTCTGCGGGTCGAGCAGGTGCTTGAGCGTGAGCGCCATGCCCTTGAGCGTCGCGCGGACGTAACTCGTCTGCCCGATGGGCCGGTCCAGGACTTTCACGGATATCGCCATCAGGTCCCCGTCTTGCTCGCGAGCGCGTGGGCGCGGGCGGCGGTCACCGCCCGCAGCCGCGCGATCTCCTCATCGCGCTTGCGCGCGTACGCCGGACTCACGATCCGCCCGCGGTCGAGGAGCAGGAAGAGCAGCACGCAACAGACCACGTTGACGCCGAACAGCGCCAGGCCGAACACCGGGCCGCGCGCGATGCCCGCGCGGTCCAGCGCCAGCACCACGCCCGCGATCAGCGTGATGTATGCCAGCGCCACCGGCAGCATGATCTTCCATCCCAGCGACATGAGCTGGTCGTAGCGGAAGCGCGGCAGCGTCCAGCGGATCCACATGTAGAAGAACACGAAGAACGCCACCTTGGTCGCGAACGCACCCAGCGTCAGCACGGTCTTGAGCCACGTCCACGGCCCGACGTTGTCCCAGGTGGTGCCGGGGATGTCCCAGCCGCCGAAGTAGAGCGTGGCGATCATGGCGCTCGCCGTCACCATGTTGGCGTACTCGGCGATGAAGAAGAGCGAGAACTTCATCGCGCTGTATTCGGTGTGGTAACCCGCGATCAGCTCCGACTCCGCTTCCGGGAGGTCGAACGGCAGCCGGTTCGTCTCCGCGAAGGCCGAGATCAGGAAGAGCAGGAAGGCCACGGTCAGCGTGAACACGTTCCAGATGCCGTGGAACTGCAGTCCCTGCTGCTGCACGATCTCGTTCAGCGTCACGTTGCCGGCCAGGAGGAGCACCGGAATCGTGCTCATCCCCATCGCGATCTCGTAGCTCACCATCTGGGCGCTCGACCGCAGTCCGCCCAGCAGCGCGTACTTGTTGTTCGACGACCATCCGGCGAGCACGATCCCGTACACGCCCAGCGACGAGATCGCCAGCACGAACAGGTAGCCCACCGGCAGGTCCGCGATCACCATCGGGACCAGTCCCCAGCGCGTGGGGAGCGGCGACGCGAACGGGATCACCGCCCAGGTCAGCATCGCCGGCACGAACGCCAGCATCGGCGCGAGGATGAACAGCGGCTTGTTCACGTGCGCCGGCAGCGTCTCTTCCTTCATGAAGTTCTTGACGCCATCGGCCAGCGGCTGGAGCAGTCCCCACGGCCCAACGCGGTTGGGGCCGTGGCGGTCCTGGATCCAGGCCGAGATCTTCCGCTCGGCCAGCGTCAGCATCGCCACGCCGACCATGTAGACCGTGAACACCAGCAGGATCTTGATCAGCGTGAAGTAGAGCACCGGGTCGCTGTAGAACTCGTCCGCCACGGGCGGGGCGTGCTGCGGGTCGACCGGCCAGTTCTGCTGCTGGAGGAGCAGTGCCGCGACCGTCATCGCGCCGCCCCCGCGCCGGCATCGACCACCGGCAGCCCACGCAGCCCGAGCCGGTCGTAGGTGAGGCCGGCGAAATCGGGGCGCGCCGCCGCCATCGCCGCGAACACGTCGCTGGCGAGGAAGAAGTTCGTCGACTCGCCCATCGCCGCGAGCAGGTCTGACACCACCAGCCAGCTGGGGCGCGCCGCGCCGGGCGCCGCCTTGGCCTGCAGGAATCGCTGGACGCGTCCGCGCAGGTTGGTGAAGGTGCCCTCCTCCTCGGCCACGTTGCAGATCGGCAGCACCACCGCGGCGTGCGACACCGCGTCAGGCAGGGTGGTGCCGATCACCAGCACCGAGCGCGCCGCCTTGAGCGTGGCGGCATCGAGGTGCGACAGGTCGTGGTCGGCGATCACCAGCACGTCGTCGGCGCGCAGGCCGGCGAGCGGCGTGTCGGACCTGGCGAACCCCAGCCGCTCGGCGCCGGCGACGTTCGCCGCGCGCTCGGCGCGCAAGGCCAGGTCCGGGACGCCGGGAAGCGGATGCTCGGCGCCCCGCTCCACCCGGAACGCGCCCGAGCCGCCGCTCTTCGAGGCGAGGCGGCCCAGCAGCCAGAGCGTCTCGTTGGGCAGCTTGGGCGAGGCCAGGACGAACGCCCGCTTGCCCTTGAGCATCGCCGCGGCCTGCGGCAGCGCCGCCTCCCATTCGGTGGAGACGAGGGCGTCCGCGCGCCGCACCAGCGGCGCGATCACCCGGTCGGTGCGGTTCATCCAGCGGTAGTCGAGCCGCCCCTCGTCGCAGAGGAAGAAGTGGTTCACGTCCTCGTTGGAGCGCGGCTTCATCCGGACCACCTGGTTGTCGCGCGTCTCGAGCACCGTGTTGCACCCCTGGGTGCAGTTGGGGCAGATCGAGGCGTTGCGGTCCAGCTCCCAGGCGCGGGCCTTGTTCAGGAAGTCCTTCGAGAGCAGCGCGCCCACCGGGCAGAGGTCGACGACGTTCGATGCCCACGGCTGGTCCAGGCCCTGCCCTTCGAAGCGGCCGATCGTCGCGCGATCGCCGCGCTCGCTCACGTTCAGCACCGGATCGTGGTGGACGTCGTCCATGAAGCGGACGCACCGCGTGCAGAGGATGCAGCGGTTGGGGACGTACATCACGTCGCCGCCGAAATCCTCTACCGGGTTGAAGCGCTTGGGCTCGCGGTAGCGGGAGTCGGCGCGCCCTTCGGCGAAGGTGTAGTCCTGGAGCTCGCATTCGCCCGACTGGTCGCAGATCGGGCAGTCCAGCGGGTGGTTGATGAGCAGCAGCTCGAGGACGCCCTTCCGCGCCTCGACGGCCTTGCCCGAGTGCACGTGCACCACCTGGCCTTCGGCCACGGTGGTGGCGCACGACGGGGCCAGCTTGGGCGCCTTCTCGACCTCCACCAGGCACATCCGGCAGACGCCGGCCACCGGCAGCCCGGGGTGGTAGCAGTAGTGCGGGATCAGGATGCCGGCCAGCTTGGCGGCCTCGAGGATCGAGGTCCCGTCGGGGACCGTGACCGGGCGTCCCTCGATCGACAGGGTGACCATTTTCGCGTCCGCCATCAGGCCGCCGCCACGGCGCGCATCGGGCACCGCTTGCCGGTGATGTGGGCTTCGAACTCGGCGCGGAACTTCCTGATCCCCGACACGACCGGCACCGCGCACGAGTCGCTGAGGACGCAGATGGTCTTGCCGGTCATGTTGTCGGCGATCTCGAGCAGGGTGTCGAGGTCTTCCATGGTGCCCTGCCCCGCCTCGATCCGCTCCATGATCCTGGTGGTCCAGGCGGTGCCCTCACGGCACTGGGTGCACTGGGCGCAGCTCTCGTGGGCGAAGAACCTGGTGAGGCGCGCGATCTGCTTGACGATGCACTGCGCGTCATCGATCACGATCACGCCGCCGCTGCCGAGCATCGTCCCGCCGGCGACGAAGCCTTCATAGTCCATCATCGTCGCGGCCGCCTCGTCAGGCGTCTGGATGGGGACCGACGCGCCGCCCGGAATCACCGCCTTGATCTTCCGGCCCGGCAGCGGCCCGCCGCACACGTCCCAGAGGAAGTCCTTGAACGGGAAACCCATCACCACTTCGTAGTTCCCGGGCCGGGCGATGTTGCCGCACACCGAGTAGAGCTTGGTCCCGGTGCTCTTCGGGCTCGACAGCGACATCTTCCTGTACCAGTCGGCGCCGTTGTTGATGATGTGCGGCAGTGCCGTCAGCGTCTCCACGTTGTTGATCGTCGTCGGCATCCCGAACACGCCGGACACGGCCGGGAACGGCGGCTTGATCCGCGGGTTGCCGCGCTTGCCCTCGAGCGAGTTCATCAGCGCCGTCTCTTCGCCGCAGATATAGGCGCCGGCACCCTTGTGGACGTGCATGTCGATCCGCTTGCCGGTGCCCATCGCGCTCTTGCCCAGGATCCCCTCGCGATAGGCTTCCCTGACGGCCGCCTCCATCTTCTGCAACGGCTCGGTGAACTCGCCGCGGATGTAGATGTAGGTCGTCTCGGCGCCGATCGACCACGCGGCGATCGCGCACCCCTCGATGAGCGCGTGGGGCGTCCACCGCATGATCTCGCGGTCCTTGAACGTCCCGGGCTCCGACTCGTCGGCGTTGCAGCAGAGGTAGTGCGGCTTGCCGTCGCCGGGCTTCATGAACGAGAACTTGAGTCCGGTCGGGAACCCCGCGCCGCCGCGGCCGCGCAGCCCGGACTCCTTGACGACGTTCACGATCGCGGCCGGCTCCATCGCCAGCGCCTGCTCCAGCGCGCGATACCCGCCGCGCTGCCGCCACCCCTGCAGCGAGATCGCGTCGGAATCGCCGAAGTGCTTCGAGAGGACCGGGGTTTCCTTCGGGTGCGAGCGGTGCGGGAAGCCCATTATTTGTACCGGGCGACGAGTGCGGGGACCTTCTCGGGCGTCACGGACTCGAGGAACTCCTCGTTCACCATCACCGGCGTCGCGAAGCCGCAGGCGCCGAGGCACTCGACCTCGATCACCGTGAACCGGCCGTCGGGTGACGTCACGCCGAGCTCGCCGGCGCCGGTGTGCTTGAGGAGCGCGTTCACCACGTTCTCCGCGCCGCAGACGTTGCACGGCGACGTGGTGCAGACCTGGATGAAGTACCGCCCCACCGGGTGCTGGTGGTACATCGTGTAGAACGTGACCACGCCCTTCACGTAGGCCGGCGTCAGGCCCAGCACCTGGGCGACTTCAGCCATGGCGTGCTCGCTCACCCAGCCGCGTTCCCGCTGCACGATCCAGAGGGCCGGCAGCAGGGCCGCCATCTTCACCGGATAGCGCGTGAGCAGCTCGTCCAGCTCGGTGCGCGGCGCGCCCGTGAACACCGGCCGGTAGGGCTCGGCGGCGGGGCTGCCGGCGCCGTGCGCCGGCGGCGCGGTGGTGGAGAGTCCCGCCGGGTTGGCCGCGCTCACCGGTCGATTTCTCCCATCACGATGTCGATGCTGGCGTTGATCGCGATCACGTCCGAGAGGAGGTGTCCCTCCACCATGCGGGGAATCGCCGAGAGGTTCACGAAGCTGGGGGGGCGGATGCGCCACCGCACCGGCTTGGACGTGCCGTCCGATACCATGTAGTAGCCCTTCTCCCCCTTGGGGCTCTCCACGGCGACGTACGACTCGCCGATCGGAGGACGCGGTCCTTCCATCACCACCTTGAAGTGGTGGATCATCGACTCCATTTCGCTGGTCGCCTTGGTCTTGGGCGGCAGGATCACGCGCGGGTCGTCGACGTTCACCGGGCCATCGGGCAGGCGGCGCAGCGCCTGCTCCAGGATCCGGTTGGACTGGTGGAGCTCCTCGAGCCGGACCAGGAAGCGGTCGTAGACATCGCCGTTGGTGCCCACCGGGACCTCGAAGTCGTACGTCTCGTAGTCGAGGTACGGGAAGTCCTTGCGGACGTCGTAGGCCACGCCCGACGCCCGGAGCATGGGACCCGACAGCCCGTAGTTCACCGCCTCGTCAGGCGTCATGACGCCGAGGCCGACGGTCCGCCCCACCCAGATCGCGTTCCGGGTGAGCATCCGGTCGACCTCGTCGAGCGTCTTCGGGAAGCGCTGGATGAAGCTGCGCAGCTTGTCGGTGAACCCGTCGGGGATGTCGGCCGCCATCCCGCCCACCCGCGTGAGGCTCGTCGTCAGGCGGGCGCCCACCCACATGTCGAGCATCTCGTAGATCTTCTCGCGCTCCTGGAAACTCCACAGGAAGGGCGTGAACGCGCCGATGTCGATGCAGGTCGTCCCCATCCACACCAGGTGCGACATGATCCGCGACAGCTCCATCGCAATCACCCGCAGCACCGTGCAGCGCGGCGTGATCTCGATCCCGAACAGCCGCTCCGCGCCCAGCGCGAAGGCGACGTTGTTGCCTGGCGAGTTGAGGTAGTCCTCCCGGTCGGTCCAGGGGATGATCTGGTTGTACTGCCGGTACTCGCCGATCTTCTCGAAGCCGCAATGCAGGTAGCCGATGTGCGGGATGCACCGCACCACCGTCTCGCCATCCAGCTCCAGCACCAGGCGCAGCACCCCGTGGGTGGCCGGATGCTGCGGCCCGATGTTGATCAGCATGTGCTCGGACGCGAAATCCGGCTCCAGGGCCGGCGGTGCCTCCACCGCCACCGCCGCCCCGCGCTCGTCGAGCACCAGCGGCGTGCGCTGCGGACGACCCCGGGCATCGAGCCCGGAGGTCGAGAGCTGCACGTCGACGGTCCGCTTGGTCGTCGCCATCCGCTATTCTCCGGTCCGCTCGCCGCGTCCCAGCCGATCGCGCATGTCGCGGGGCAGGTCCTCGTACGCGTCGGCGATCGTCAGCTCTTCCATCGAGTAGCGGGACTCCGGGTTGGCCGCCAGCGCCTGCCGCAGCTGCTCCGACCGGCTGAACCGCCCGCGCAGCGGGAAATCCTTGCGCAGCGGATACCCTTCCCGGTACTGCTCCCACATCAGGATGCGGCGCAGATCGGGGTGGCCGGCGAACCGGATGCCGAACATGTCGAAGCACTCCCGCTCCATCCAGTCGGCCGCCTTGTAGACCGACCAGACGCTGTCTACCTGGAGCGCGGCGCCGCCCTTCGTGTCGAGTTCGGCCTTGACGCGCAGGAAGCGGCGGAACGGGAGCGACCGCAGGTGCCACACCACTTCCAGCGGCTGCTCAGTGTCACGGAACTCCACCGCGGTCACGTCCACCAGGTAGTCGTAGCGTTGCGTGGGATCGTCGTGCAGCCAGCGGATGACTTCGAGCGCGCGCTGCCGGTCCACCACGACGGTCGTCTCGCCCCACACCACCGTCACCCGGACGATGGCCGGCCCGAAGCGAGCGCGAAGCGCGGCCGCGCCGGGATTCGGCGCGCCGTCGCGATGCGCCACCGCCCTGGGGGTGGCCGGCGCCGGCGCGTCCGGTGCCGCGAAGCCCGGCCGCATGATCGCGAAGGCGTCGCTCACGGCGCCGACCGCGTCTGGTGCACGGAGTTCCCGAACGGCTCCGACAGCTCGTCGATCGTGTCAGGCGGGATGTACAGGCGGCTCACCGGATCCGGCTCCATCTCGTTCCGGAGCCGCGCATCGGACAGGCGCTCGTTGGCCACCTTCTGCTGCAACATCATGATCCCGTAGAGCAGCCCCTCCGGGCGCGGCGGGCAGCCCGGCACGTAGACGTCGACGGGGATGATCGTGTCGATCCCCTGCACGACCGCGTAGCTGTCGAACATGCCCCCCGAGCTGGCGCAGGCGCCCATCGAGATCGCCCACTTGGGCTGTGGCATCTGCTGCCAGATCCGCCGCAGCACCGGCGCCAGCTTGAACGGCACCCGGCCGGCGCAGATAAGAACGTCGGACTGTCGCGGCGAGAAGCTCATCCGCTCCATCCCGAAGCGCGCGATGTCGAAGGTGCTGGCCGCCGACGCCATGAACTCGATCGCGCAGCAGGCGGTCCCGAACGGCATCGGCCAGAGCGAGTTCTTCCGTCCCCAGTTGACCAGGTCGTCGAGCTTCGCGGTGACCCAGAACTCGGACCCCGGTGGATCGAGCGAGACGGTCGAGGGTGAGGACGGCGTCCCGGGCGTCAATCCCATTGGAGCGCTCCCTTCTTCCAGACGTAGACGAACCCGACGAGCAGGATGGCGATGAAGACGAGCATCTCGCCGAGTCCGAAGAACGAGATCGAGGCCGCGGGGCAGATGCCGCCGCTCAACGGCACCGCGCACGACAGATGGCGGTACCACACGCCCCACGGGATCATGAACACGGTCTCGATGTCGAAGATGATGAACAGCATCGCGACCATGTAGAACTTCACCGAGAAGCGCTCGCGGGCGTCACCCAGCGGCGGAATGCCCGACTCGTACGGCGTCTCCTTCTCCGGCGTCGGGCGCTTGCGCACCGTGAGGTGCGACAGCCCGACCATCATCACCGCGTTGAGGATGACGAAGCCGATCAGCAGCAGCACCGGCACGTACGAACTCGGCATGGATCTCCGACGAGGTGAAGCAAGTGCCCGAGTGGGCGCGGGAAAAACTATCGTGCCCGCAGGGCGGGGTCAACGGAAGCATGCAGCGGTGAGCGGCCAGCGGTCGGAGGTCGGGGGTTGCGAAATCCGCAACCCGCGAGGCGCGAATCGCGGCGGCCGGCCGGCCGCGAGCGTGTGGTGCGGAAACCGGCAGGCGGATACATTGCGCCACGGCGACCTGTGGCGCCCGTCTCCTCGTTCCTCATTCCTCGTTCTTCCCCATGTCGATCAAGAACGACCGCTGGATCACCCGGATGGCCCGCGAGCATCGCATGATCGAGCCGTTCGCCGACCGGCAGGTCCGCGAAGGGGTCGTCTCGTACGGGGTCAGCTCGTACGGCTACGACATGCGCGTCGCCCGGGAGTTCCGGATCTTCACCAACGTCCTCAACTCGATCGTCGACCCCAAGCACTTCGACCCCAAGAGCTTCGTCGAGTTCGAGGGCGACATCTGCATCGTGCCGCCCAACTCCTTCGCCCTGGCCCGCTCGGTGGAGTATTTCCGGATTCCGCGCGACGTCGTGACCCTCACCGTCGGCAAGTCCACCTACGCCCGCTGTGGCATCATCACCAACGTCACCCCCTTCGAGCCGGAGTGGGAGGGTTACGTCACCCTCGAGATCTCCAACACCACTCCGCTCCCGGCGAAGATCTACGCCAACGAGGGGATTGCCCAGGTCCTCTTCTTCCAGGGCGACGAGCCCCCCGAAGTGAGCTACAAGGACAAGAAGGGCAAGTACCAGGGCCAGCAGGGTGTGACCCTGCCGAGGATCTAGCGCCCTGGATTCGCCGGAGAAAATTGACTCGCCGTCCGTTTGGCCCTACATTCGGCGCCGTCGTGCTGGCCCCTAGCCGTTTCACTTGTCCGGAGAGGCGTCCATGAATCGACTGCGCATGACGTTGGCTGGAGCCCTGCTGGTGGCGGTCGCCGCCGCACCGCTGCTCGCCCAGAGCAAGGCGGCGAGCAAGTACCAGCTCGAAGGCGGACTGCTCTACGCCACCCTCAGCGGCAACGACTTCCAGGGTACCGACGCGGGATTCGGCTTCGACGTGCAGGGCCGCATGAACCTGAGCGGTCCGTGGTCTCTCGGCGTCGCGGTGCATCGCACTTCACACAACGTCAGTGCTGCCGGCGCCAGTGAAGGTGTCCTCGGGTTTGGCGTCGAACCGCGCTATGCCTTCAAGGCCAGCGGCAGCATGACGCCCTACGCCTTCGCCCGCGCCTCGTACCTGAAGGGGAGCCTGTCGTCAGGCGGGACGGACTTCAGCAGCAACGGCCACCTCGTCGGGCTGGGCGGTGGGATCCTCTGGACGATCACTCCGACCATCAACTTCGACGGCGCGGTCGGCTACAACCTGATCGGGTTTGGTGACATCGATGCCGGCGGCACCACCATCCCCAGTTCGGACACCAGCGGATCGAGCCTCAACATCCGGTTCGGCATCATGTGGGCGGTCGGCTCGAAGTAGGCCGCGCCGGCCCTGCCTGACGGGCAACGCGCCCGGTACCCCGCGGGGTGCCGGGCGCGTTCCCGTTTCGGTGATGATGGCGGGCGGGTCAGCCCGTCCCCTGGGACCGCCCCGGCTGGTCGGACACGGTGAGCGTGGCCCGCGCGAACTCCCGGTTCATCCGCGCGATGGTATCGATGCTGATCTCCTTGGGACACGCCGCCTGGCACTCGGCGTGGTTGGTGCAGTAGCCGAATCCCTCGGCGTCCATCTGCAGCACCATGTGCAGGGCCCGGCGGTCGCGCTCGGGCTGCCCCTGCGGTAGCAGCCCGAGATGCGTGACCTTGGCGGCGACGAACAGCGAGGCCGATGCGTTGGGACAGGCCGCCACGCAGGCGCCGCAGCCGATGCAGGCGGCGGCGTCCATCGCCTCCTCCACGGCGTCCTTCGGGATCAGCACCCCGTTCGCGTCGCGCGCCCCCCCGGTGGGGGCCGAGATGAACCCGCCGGCGGCGATGATCCGGTCGAACGCCGAGCGGTCGACCACCAGGTCGCGGATCACCGGGAAGGCGGCCGCCCGCCACGGCTCGACATAGATCGTCGCGCCATCCCTGAAGCTCCGCATGTGGAGCTGACAGGTCGCCGTGCCGCGGTTGGGACCGTGTGCCACGCCGTCGATCATCAGGCTGCACGATCCGCAGATCCCCTCACGACAGTCGTGGTCGAAGGCGATCGGCTCCTCGCCCGTCTGCTGCAGCCGCTCGTTGACAACGTCCAGCATTTCCAGGAACGACATCTCGGGCGTGATGTCGCGCGCGTCGTAGCGCACGAACCCGCCCGCTTCGGAGGCGTTCGGCTGGCGCCACACCACCAGCGTGAACCTCACTTGTAGCTTCTCTGCGTGAGGGCGACCTGCTCGAACACCAGCGGCTCCTTGTTCAGGATCGGCGCCTTCCCGTCTCCCGCGAACTCCCAGGCGGCCGCGTACGAAAAGTTGCCGTCGTCGCGGAGCGCCTCGCCGTCAGGCGTCTGGCTCTCCTCGCGGAAGTGCCCGCCGCACGACTCGGCGCGGTGGAGCGCGTCGATGCACATCAGCTCGGACAATTCCAGGAAGTCCGCCACCCGTCCCGCCTTCTCCAGGGCCTGGTTCAGCTCGTCCCCGCCGCCGAGCACGTTCACGTTCTGCCAGAACTCCTCGCGCAGCGCCGGGATCTCCGCGATCGCGCGCTGGAGGCCGGCGGCGTTGCGCGCCATGCCGCAATGCTCCCACAGGAGCTTGCCCAGCTGCCGGTGGAACGCATCCACGGTGCGCGTGCCGCGGATCGACAGCAGGCGCCGCGTGCGGGCGTCCACCTCGCTCCGGGCGGCCGCCACCGCCGGATGGCCCGCGTCCACCGGGGCGAGCTTCGTCGTCGCGAGGTAGTCGCCGATGGTGTACGGCAGGATGAAGTACCCGTCGGCCAGCCCCTGCATGAGCGCGCTCGCCCCCAACCGGTTGGCCCCGTGGTCGGAGAAGTTGGCCTCACCGATCACGTGCAGCCCCGGGATCGTGGACATCAGGTTGTAGTCCACCCAGAGCCCGCCCATGGTGTAGTGCACCGCCGGGAAGATCCGCATCGGCACGCGGTACGGATTCTCGTCGGTGATCCGCTCGTACATCGCGAACAGGTTGCCGTAGCGCTCGCGGATGGTGGACTCGCCCAGGCGCTTGATGGCGTCGGCGAAGTCGAGATAGACGCCCAGTCCGGTGTCCCCCACGCCGCGCCCCTCGTCGCACACCTGCTTGGCGGCTCGTGAGGCAATATCGCGCGGGCTCAGGTTGCCGTAGCTGGGATATTTCCGTTCGAGGTAGTAGTCCCGCTCGCCGTCCGGGATCTCGCCCGGCGGCCGGTGGTCGCCCTTCCGGGCCGGCACCCAGACGCGCCCGTCGTTGCGGAGCGACTCGCTCATCAGGGTCAGCTTGGACTGATGCTCGCCGCTGACCGGGATGCAGGTGGGATGGATCTGCGTGAAGCAGGGGTTGGCGAACGCCGCCCCGCGCCGGTAGGCGCGCCAGATCGCCGTGCAGTTCGAGCCCTTGGCGTTGGTGCTCAGGTAGAACACGTTGCCGTACCCGCCCGTCCCCAGCACCACCGCGTCGGCCACGTGGGCGTCGATCGCGCCGGTGACCAGGTCGCGGGTCACGATGCCGCGCGCCCGGCCGTCCACCATGATCACGTCGAGCATCTCGGTGCGCGGGAACATCCGCACCTGCCCGGCGCCGATCTGGCGTTCCAGCGCCTGGTACGCCCCCAGCAGCAGCTGCTGTCCGGTCTGGCCGCGCGCGTAGAACGTCCGCGACACCTGCGAGCCGCCGAACGAGCGGTTGGCGAGCAGCCCGCCATATTCGCGCGCGAACGGCACGCCCTGCGCCACGCACTGGTCGATGATGTTCACGCTGATCTGCGCCAGCCGGAAGACGTTCGCCTCACGAGCGCGGAAGTCGCCGCCCTTGACCGTGTCGTAGAACAGCCGGTAGATGCTGTCGCCGTCGTTCTGGTAGTTCTTGGCGGCGTTGATGCCGCCTTGGGCGGCGATGCTGTGCGCCCGCCGCGGCGAGTCCTGAAAGCAGAAGCACTTCACCTGGTAACCGAGCTCGCCCAGCGTGGCCGCCGCCGAGGCGCCGGCCAGCCCCGACCCCACCACGATCACCTGGTATTTCCGCTTGTTCGCCGGGTTCACCAGCTTCATCTCGAAGCGGTGCCGGTCCCACTTGTCAGGCAACGGCCCGGATGGAATGCGCGAACGAAGGTCCATGCGACGGCTGCTCCGCCTATCGCAGCAGCCCGGCCATGACGGCGATCGGGATGCTGGTGAAACCCAGGTACACGAGAATCGCCAGCGCCGTCGCGAACCGGCGCCGCGCGGGATTGTAGTTGGGATGGTTGAGCCCGAGCGTCTGGAAAACGCTCCAGGTGCCGTGGTACAGGTGCAGCCCCAGCGCGACCATCGCCACCAGGTACAGCGCCGATACCCACCACACGCGGAAGCTCGTCACCACGTTGGCGTAGACGTCGGTGGCGCTGAGCGGCACCGGCTGGAACGTCCGGGTGGTGAAGTGCAGCAGGTGCAGCACGATGAACGTGAACAGGAACACCCCGCCCCACCGCATGGAGCGTGAGGCGATCCCTGCGGCCTGCGGCTCGTACCGGGCGTATCCCACCGGCCGCACGTCGACCTGGTGCCGCGTCAGCTGGAGGGCGCACACCACGTGCGCGACCCCGGACGCCAGCAGCACCGAGCGCGCGAACCAGAGCAGCGGCGCGTTCGCCTTGAGCACCGCGCTGTAGTGGTTCAGCGCGCCCGGGCCCACGAACACCAGCAGGTTGCCGATCACGTGGGCGACCACGAAGGCCACCATCACCGCGCCCGTCACGGCCATGATGATCTTCTTCCCGATCGTCGACCGGTAGAAGCGGATCACGGCGGGCATCGCGGCCGCTCCTAGAGCTTCACCGCGCCCATCGGCTCCCGGACGGCCTCTGCGCTCTTCCCGAGCGCCACCCGCTCGGCGCTGCTCAACTCGACTTCGATGATCTTCTCGAGTCCATTGCGGCCGAGTTTGCACGGAACGCCCAGGAACAGTCCCGACAGCCCGTACTCGCCCTCGAGCCACGCCGCGCACGGCAGGATGCGCTTCTGATCGAGCACGATCGACTCGCACATTTGCACCGCCGCCGCCGACGGCGCGTAATACGCCGAGCCGGTCTTCAGGTGCTTCACGATCTCGGCGCCGCCGTTCCGGGCCCGGTCCACGATCGCGTCGAGCGTCTTCCGGTCGAGCAGCTGCGTGATCGGGATGCCGCTCACCGTGGTGTAGGAGATCAGCGGGACCATCGTGTCGCCGTGCCCGCCCAGCACCATCGCCTGGATGTCTCGCACCGAGACGTCCAGCGCCTCGGCGATGAACGACCGGTAGCGCGCCGTGTCGAGCACCCCCGCCATCCCCAGCACCCGCGCGCGCGGGAAGCCGGTGACCTGCTTGGCCACCCAGCACATGACGTCGAGCGGGTTGGAGACCACGATCAGGATCGCCCTGGGCGACGTCCGCTTCACCTGCTCGGCCACCTGCTTGACGATGCCGGCGTTCGTGTTCAGCAGGTCGTCGCGCGACATCCCCGGCTTGCGCGCGATCCCCGCCGTGATCACCACGATGTCCGAATCGGCGGTCTCGTCGTAGCCGTTGGTCCCGATGACGCGGGTGTCGAACAGCTCTATCGGAGCGGACTCCCACTGGTCAAGTCCCTTCCCCTGCGGCACGCCTTCAATGACGTCGACGATGACGACGGTGCGGGCGAGCGCCTTCTCGGCGAGCCGCTGCGCCGTGGTCGCCCCGACGTTGCCGCCGCCGACGACCGTGATCTTGTTGACCATGAGTGGGTGATGCGTGCGAGGTGGACAGCCAACCGCGGAGCGCCCTGAAATTACCCGCGCCGCCACCCGGATGGTAGGGACTCAGCCGCCTCGCGTGTGCATTTCGAGATGCGGATCGCGCCGCAGACGCTCCAGGCCCACCAGTGCCTCGCGATGCCCGAGCGATGCGCGTTCCTCGGCGCCGCGGTCGGTGCGCGCTTCCCAGCCCCGCCGCACGATCGCCGCGATCTCCTCGTCGCTCGCGCCCTCGCGCAGCGGCTTCCGCAGGTCCGCGCCTGCCTGCGCGTACAGGCAGAGCAGCCACATCCCGTCCGCGGTGAGGCGGCTCCGGTCACAGGCCGCGCAGAAGGGCGCGGTGGTCGACGCGATCACGCCGAACGTCGTGCCGTCGGGCAGCGCGAATCGCTCGGCCGGCGCCGCCCCGCGCACGCCAACCGGCTCCACGGCGCCGTACCGGCCGGTGATCCCCCCCAGGATCTCCGCCCGCGTCACGACGTCGTCGATCGACCAGTGCGTGGCGCCGCCGACGTCCATGTACTCGATGAACCGCACCTCGGCGTCGTTCGCCTTCCCGAATTCGATCAGGTCGGCCAGCTCATCCTCGTTGCGCCCGCGCAGGACCACCGTGTCGATCTTGAGACCGGGAAAGCCCGCCGCCCGCGCCGCCGCGATCCCGTCGAGCACGCGCCAGTGCAGGTCGCGTCGCGTCAGCGCCTGGAAGCGGTCGCGCCGCAGGGTGTCGAGGCTCACCGTCACCCGCTGCAGTCCCGCTTCCCGCAGAGCCACGGCGTGCTCGGCCAGCAGGACGCCGTTGGTGGTCATCGCCAGGTCGTCCACCTGCCTGACGCCGGCGAGCATCCTCACCAGCGACACGATGTCGTGCCGGAGCAGCGGCTCGCCGCCCGTGAGGCGCACGCGGCGCACGCCGGCCCCGGCGAAGATCCCAACCAGGCGCGTCAACTCCTCGAACGTCAGCAGGGTCGCGCGCGGCAGCCAGGTGTACTCCTCCTCCGGCATGCAGTAGCGGCAGCGCAGGTTGCAGCGGTCGGTCACCGACAGCCGCAGGCTCGCCAGCGGCCGGCCGAACGTGTCAGCCGTGGGTCGCATGCGACCGCGCCGACGTCGGGTCCACCCACTCGCGCGTTCCGTCCGCGTAGTGCTCGCGCTTCCAGATCGGAACGCGGCGCTTCAGCTCCTCGATGATGTACCGGGAGGCGTCGTAGGCCGACGCCCGGTGCGGGTGCGCCACGGCGATCGCCACGCTGATGTCCCCGAGACGCAACGTGCCCAGCCGGTGCTCGATCGCGATGCTGGAGGTACCGAACCGCCCGGACGCCTCGGCGGCGATGGCCTGCAGCTCGCGCGCGGCCATCACGTCGTACGCGGTGTAGTCGATCCCCGTCACGGCGCGCCCGTCGTTGATGTCACGCACGGTGCCGAGGAAGAGCACCGTGGCGCCGTTCCCCGTCGCGGCCACTTCGCGCAGCAGTGCCTGGCCGTCGATCTCGCGGTCCACCAGCCCGGTGCGCATTCCGCTACCCGCCGGCCACCGGAGGGATCACCGCCACTTCATCCCCCGCGCTCAGCACGTGGTCGTAGCGCGCGTACGCCTGGTTCACGGCCACCATCGGCGTCGTCGGAAGCGGGCCTCGCCCGGCGGCCAGGTCGCCGAGGCGCGTGATCATCTCCGCCACCGTGGCGCCCTGCGGCAGCGTAACGCTCACGCTCGGCTGCCCAAAGGCGTCGGCGTAGGAGGCGAAGAGGAGGACCGTGATCGTCATGCTGCCCCGAGGGGGGAAAAAAGCGAGGGACTGGTGGGAGTGGCACGCGTCAGACCGCGCTGCCGCCCCGCACTTCTTCCCTCGCTCGGGCGCCGCGACCGGCGCGGCGCATCAGGAAAACGTTATCTCGTTACGCTTCAGAAAGTTCCGAGATGTCGACGTCCGCCACCATGGCGCGCAGCTCCTTCGACGGCTTGAACACCGGAACCGGTCGCGCGGAAACCTCCACCGGCGCCCCCGTGCGTGGATTCCGCGCCATGCGGGTCTTGCGCTGGCGGATCTTGAACGTCCCAAAGCCACGTACTTCAATGTTTTTCTGCTCTTTGAGCGCGTCCTTGATCGCGTCGAGGAAACTATCGACGACCCGGGCGCAGTCCTTCTTCGAGATCATGGGTCCAGCGGTTTTGGAAATCTGCTCCGTCACCCGCTCGACCAGATCGGCCTTAGTCATGGATGTGCCCCGAAAGAAGACACAACGGAGAACCCCCAACAGGGAGCCAACTTAGGCCGTTACCTGTTGACCGTCAAGCGGTTGGCTCACCCGAACGCACGTTCTGGTCGATCGTTTCCATGAACCGGTCGAAGAGGGGGCGGGCATCGTGAGGGCCTGGCGCCGCCTCGGGGTGGTACTGGACCCCGAAGATGGGCTTGCTGCGGTGAACAAGCCCCTCGATGGTCCCGTCATTCAGGTTGAGGTGGGTAACCCGAAGTTCCGGAGCCCCGGGCACTTCGTGCTCCGAACCGCGCACCGCAAAACCGTGATTCTGCGACGTGATCAGGATGTGTCCCGACTCCAGGTCGCGGACCGGATGATTCCCGCCCCGGTGCCCGTACGGCATCTTCACCGTCGATCCGCCAAAGGTCAGCCCCAGCAGCTGGTGTCCCAGGCAGATACCGAAAA
The DNA here is from genome assembly GCA_041483735.1 of Gemmatimonadaceae bacterium. Lineage (GTDB taxonomy): Bacteria > Gemmatimonadota > Gemmatimonadetes > Gemmatimonadales > Gemmatimonadaceae > JBGPGH01. Next base: position 117,185 of record JBGPGH010000007.1, read on the forward strand.
TGGGAACGCCGGCGTCGGCGATAGCACGGATGTTTGCCGGTGCGTACGCGACGGCGGCGGGATCACCGGGACCATTCGAAAGGAAGACGCCGTCCGGATTGCGCTGCAGCACATCGCTCGCCGGCGTCTCCGCGGGCACCACGGTCACCCGGCAGCCGTGGTCGGCGAACAGGCGCAGGATATTGCGTTTGATCCCGAAATCATAGGCGACGATGTGCTTCTGCGCGGTGGGATCGCCCCAGGTGTACGGCTGCTTGGTGGAAACCACCGTCGCGAGGTCGAGTCCTTCCATGGAGGGGCACGCGTCGAGCGCCGCCCGGGCCGCGTCGCTGGGCGAGGCGCCGGCCGCGACCACACCGCGCATCACGCCCATCGAGCGGAGGTGCCGCGTGAGGCGACGCGTGTCGACCCCTGACAGCACCGGAATGCCCGCCGCGGTCAGCCAGCTGAGCAGATCGCCGCTGGCCCGCCAGCTCGCGTAGTGCGCCGAGAGTTCACGTACGACCACGCCCGCCACCTGGGGCGCGGCGGACTCGGGATCGTCGCCGTTCACGCCGTAGTTGCCGATCATCGGCGCCGTCATCACCACGATCTGGCCACGATACGAGGGATCGGTGAACACCTCCTGGTAGCCGGTCATGTTCGTCGTGAAGACGACCTCGGCGACGGTGGGCGGATGCTCTCCGTGCAGGCGCCCAAGAAAAAGGGTCCCATCCTCGAGGAGGAGGAACCCCTGGTTCGTGCCGCCCGCCTCGTGCGGTTCCCCGATCACGGCTTCCTGGGCTGAGTGGGTGGCGCCTTCCCGGTGCCCGGGCTCGTGGGCGCAGGCTTTTCGGCGGACGGAGCGGCGGGCGTCAGCGGCAGCGCCGAGTTCGCGCCGGACGGTGCGGTGGTCGCCGGCGTCAGCGGAACGCCAGCCGGGGCGCCCGACGGTGCCGGCGCCGAGGCGGGCGGCTGCGAGAACGGCTGGTCGAGTACCGACTTCGGCGCCACGGTCCGGGTCGACATGATCTGCAGAACGAACGCCAGGAAGAGAAACACCCCCGCGCCCCACCAGGTCATCTTCGTCAGCAGGTTCCCGGCCTGCCGCGTGCCGATGAACGCGTCCGCCGAGGAACTCGCTCCGCCGAAGCTCGCTGCCACCCCGCCCCCCTTCCCGGACTGGAGAAGAATCGCGGCGATGAGAATCACGCTGTCGAGCAGCAGGAGGACGAGCAGAAACGTGTACATGAGGCCGGTGCGAAGGTCGGAGGGCGGAGTGCGGCGGGCAGTCCGCCTCAACAATCAGGAATAATCGCCGGAGCCGCTCTCGCGGGTCAAGTGCGCACGATCGACGACCACCCCTCGGCGTCGAGGCTTGCCCCGCCCACCAGGAGGCCGTCGACCTCCTCGGCGGCGAGCAGCGAGGCCGCGTTCCCGCGATTCACACTGCCGCCGTAGAGGATCGGGACTGCCGGGGCCCGCTCGGCGACCAGGGCTCGGAGGGCGGCGCGCAGCACGCTGTGAATCGCCGTCGCGTCGGCCGGAGTGGCCGTCTTTCCGGTGCCGATCGCCCAAACGGGCTCGTAGGCGATCAGCATCCCCGCGACCTGCGCCGGCTCCACGCCGGCGAGGCCGGCCTTCAGCTGCCGCACGACCACCGCCTCCGTGTCGCCGCGTTCCCGCTCGGCGAGCGTCTCGCCGACGCAGAGAGTTGGCGTGAGGCCGGCGCGCAGGGCGGCCTGGCACTTCTTCCCCGTCTCCTCATCGGTCTCGTGAAAGACGTGCCGCCGCTCGGAGTGTCCCACGAGCGCGAACCGGGCTCCCGCGTCGCGCGCGATGGAGGCCGAGGTCTCGCCGGTGAACGCGCCCTTGTCCTCCCAGTGGATGTTCTGGATGCCCACGAGGATGTCCGGGCGCTCCCTGATCGACTCCACCACCGCGCCCAGCGTCGCGGCGGGCGGAAAGAAGAGGACCGAGCGGTCCGGCCGGCGCGCGTAGTGGGCGAGGAAAGTCCGCAGGAACGCCTTCGCGTCGGTGGGGCCGTGGTTCATCTTCCAATTGGCGGCGAACACCGGGCGTTTCATGTGGTCCCCCGGCCGCCGGACGCGGGGTCGTCGAGGGCGGCCACTCCGGGAAGCGTCTTCCCCTCCAGGAATTCGAGCGAGGCACCGCCGCCGGTGGAGACGTGGCTCATGCGCGCTTCCAGTCCCGCCCGTGCCACGGCCGCGGCCGAGTCGCCGCCGCCGACGATGGTGGTGGCGCCGGCGCCGGTCGCGGCGGCCATCGCCCGCGCGATGGCGAGCGTGCCGGCATCGAACGGGGGCGTCTCGAACACGCCCATGGGGCCGTTCCAGATGATGGTGCGGGCGGTCGCGATTGCCCGCGAGAACGAGGCCGCCGAATCGGGGCCGATGTCGTACATCGCCTCCGCCGCGGGGATCCGGTCGCGCCTGACGGTGTGGGCCGCGGCCGGCTGGTCGAGGGCCGGCGCCACCACGGCATCGTGAGGCAGCGTGAGGCGGAAGGCGGCCCGGTCGATCAGCGCCTTCGCCATTTCGATGCGGTCCGGCTCCACCAGCGACGTCCCGGTTTCGAGGCCCATCGCGCGATAGAAGGTGCACGCCATTGCCCCGCCGATGAGCATGCCATCGACCGTGGGGAGCAGGTGCTCGATGACGTCGATCTTTCCGGAGATCTTCGCCCCGCCCAGGATGGCGATGAACGGCCGCTTCGGCCGGGCGAGGGCGGTGCCGAGGTACTCGAGCTCGCGCTCCATCAGGAGGCCGGCGACCGCCGGCCGGAGGAGGTGGGCCACGCCCTCGGTGGACGCGTGCGCCCGGTGCGCCGCGCCAAAGGCGTCGTTGACGTACAGGTCGCCGAGCCGGGCGAGCGAGCGCGCCAGCGCGGCGTCGTTCTTCTCCTCGCCGGGGAGGAAGCGGGTGTTCTCGAGCAGCAGGACGTCACCGTCCTTGAGGGCGGTGGTCGCGGCCACCGCGGCATCGCCGGCGGTGTCACCGGCGAAGGCGACCCGCGCCCCCATCAACTCGGCCAGCCGGGCGGCGACCGGTGCCAGCGAGTACCTGGGGTCGGGACCGCCCTTGGGGCGTCCCAGGTGCGAGAGGAGCACGACCCGTGCGCCGTGCGAGCGGAGCAGCTCGATGGTGGGGATCGCGGCGCGGATGCGGGTGTCGTCGGTGACCGTGCCGGCGTCGTCGAGGGGCACGTTGAAGTCGACGCGCACCAGCGCGCGCCGGCCGCGCAGGTCGGCGTCGGCGAGGTCGCGAACGGATCGCTTGTTCATGGCCGGGAGGGCGGCGCTACAGGCGCGCTCCGACAAAGCGGAGAAGGTCGACGCAACGCGAGGCGTAGCCCCACTCGTTGTCGTACCAGCCGGCGACTTTCACGCAGGTGCCATCGATGACATTCGTGCTCTTCGCATCGAGGATGCACGAGTGGGGATTGCCGATGTAGTCGACCGAGACGAGTTCGTCCTCGGAGTAGTCGAGGATGCCCGCGAGCGGTCCCGCGGCGGCGGCGCGGAAGGCGGCGTTGACCGCTTCGATGGTGGTCGGTTTCTCGACCTCGACGACCAGGTCCGTGAACGACACATCGGGGGTGGGGACGCGGATGGACATGCCATCGATCTTCCCCTTCACCTCGGGGATCACCAGCGAGGTCGCCTTGGCGGCGCCGGTGGTGGTGGGGATCATCGAGACCGCGGCGGCCCGGGCACGCCGCAGGTCCTTGTGCGGCAGGTCGAGGATCTGCTGGTCGTTGGTGTAGCTGTGGACGGTGGTCATCGCGCCGTGCTTGAAGCCGAAGGCATCGCGGACGACCTTGACCATCGGCACCAGGCAGTTGGTGGTGCACGAGGCGTTGGAGATGATGTGGTGCCTGGCGTTGTCGTACCGGTCGCTGTTGACGCCCATCACGATGGTGATGTCCTCGCCCTTGGCCGGCGCCGAGATCACGACCTTCCGCGCGCCCGCCGTGATGTGCTTGCGGGCGTCCTCGGCGTTGGTGAACCGGCCGGTCGACTCGAGCACGACGTCCACCTTGAGGTCCTTCCACGGCAGTCGGGCCGGGTCTTTCTCGGCGAAGATGCGGATCGCATCGCCGTCGACCGTGATCGCATCGGCGCTGGCGGACACCGATCCGTCATAGCGGCCGTGCACCGAGTCGTACTTGAACAGGTGGGCGAGGGTCTTGGTGTCGGTGATGTCGTTCACGGCGACGAAGTCGAGGTCGGCGACCTCCTGCTCCTTCGCCGCGCGCAGGACCTGCCGTCCGATCCGTCCGAATCCGTTGATGCCGACGCGAATGGCCATGCCGTTCTCCCGTGCGTTAGCTCCGGTCGCCCATCGCGGGCGCCCGGCCAAAGGTCACATAACTGATGATGCGCGCGCCGGCCGCGAACAGGGCTTCGGCGCAGGCGTTGAGCGTGGCGCCGGTGGTCACCACATCGTCCACCAGCAGCAGATGCGCGCCCGCAAGCCGCGCCGGCGCGCCGGTGGTGATGCCGAACGCGCCTGAAACGTTGCGCAGTCGCTCCCCCGGTGTCAACCGCGTCTGCGTGACGGTCGCGCGGGTGCGCGTGACGACGTCGCTCCACACCGGAATCCCCCACCGCGGAGCGAGCGCGCGCGCCACTCGTTCGCTCTGATTGAAGCCCCGCTCGCGCTCGCGCGGCGCCGCCAGCGGGATGGGAACGAGCGCGCTCCGCTCGGCCAGCACGTCCACCGGCCACGGCAGGCGCGCCATCCGCTCCGCCATCCCGGCCGCCACGCCCTGCCACCCGCCGTACTTCAGGGCGTGGATGATCGCGCTTCCGGCGCCCTCGTGGGTCCAGCACACCGAGCGGACCGCGCGCACGAACGGCGGCAGCAGCTCGCACCACCCGCAGCCCCAGCGATCATGCGGATGGCCGCATCGCTGACACCGCGGCTGCGGCAGCAGGCGGATCCGGCTCCAGCAGCGGCCGCAGACCGCCCCCGGTTCGGCGGCGTCCACCGGGCGCTCGCAGGCCGCGCAGGCTCGCGGCAGGAGCAGGTCCAGCGTCGCGCCGAGGGCGCCGCGCCCTAACGTATCGAGGCCCACATCGCCTCCCGGTCGGCGGGCGCGCCGAACCAGCGCGTGAACGCCAGCGCGCCCTGCTCGATCAGCACCGGCAGCCCATCCACCGCCCGCAGCCCCCGCGCCTTCGCCTGCCGCACCCACAGCGTCTCGCCGGGCCGGTAGACCAGGTCCACCACCGCCGCCGAGTGCCGCAGCAGCGCGACCGGAACCGGGATCGCGTCGTCGTGCAGTCCGATCGGGGTGGCGTTCACCACCAGGTCGGCCCCTCGCAGGGCGTCGGCCAGGAACTCGGCCGCGGTGGCCACGCCGGAATACCGGGCGGCCAGCGACTCGGTGCGCGCCCGGGTCCGGCTCCAGATCGCGGCCCGCGCAGCCGGCCAGTGCTCCACCGCCGCCAGTACCGCGGCGGCCGCGCCGCCCGCGCCGATCACCGCCACGCGCAACGATTCCGGCGAGCGCCCGATGAGCGAGGTCGCGACGGTTTCGAACCCACCGACATCGGTATTGTCGCCAACGAGCGCGCCGTCCTCCGTCCAGAAGGTGTTGACCGCTCCCACCCGTGCCGCGAGCGGGGTCAGGCGCGCCATCAGCGCGGCCGCGGCTTCCTTGTGCGGAATCGTGATGTTGCCCGCCGCCCCGGACGCCGCCAGCTGGCGCAGCGCTGCGGCCAGCGCCGCCGCCTCCACGTCAACCGCTTCGTAGCTGGCCTGGATCGCGGCGCTCCGCAGCGCGGCGCGCTGGATGGCCGGCGACAAGGAGTGCCCAACCGGGTGGCCGAGCAGGACCAGCCGGGCCGGCGCGGTCACGCGGGCCGCCGTCATGGCGGCAGGTCGGGGGCGCGCTCGGCGACCAGGCGGTCCACCACCAGGCGGATCTCGCGCTCCAGTTCGGTGAGCGTGGCGCGATAGTGCTCCAGGTCGCCGCCGAACGGATCGTTGATCGAGCGGAGCTCGGCGTTATACGACGCAAAGGCGGTGAGGAGGTGCGCCTTCCCGGTTCCTCCCAGCGCCTCGATCCGTTCCAGATGATGCGGTCCCATGGCGAGGATCAGCTCGTGGGCGGCGATCAGGTCAGGCGTCAGCTGGCGCGACCGGTGCTGGCTGAGGTCGAGTTGCCGCTCCATTGCGACGAGCAGCGCGCCGTCGGACGCGGGGGATCCCTCCCAGGCGCTGGTGCCGGCGCTGCCGATCACGACCTCGGACAGGCCGCGCTCAACGGCGATGCGGCGGGCCACGCCCTCGGCCATGGCGCTGCGGCAGGTGTTCCCGGTGCAGACGAAGAGGATCTTCATGCCTCACGCGTCTCCAATCAGGTCGGGCACGCTCTCGCGCAGGATCGACGCCGGCACGGCGCCCGGCCGGATGACCCGCGGCCGCCGGCCGGTGCAGTCGACCACCGTCGAGGGCTGCGATGGAACGAGCCGCCCGCCATCCAGCACGCGGAGGATCCCCCTCCCCATCGCATCGCTCCACTGCTCCACAATTTCGGAGGTGCTCACGGCCGGCGGTACCCCCGGCCGGTTGGCGCTGGTGGAGGTGATCGGATCGCCGTACGCCCCGAGCAGTCGCTGGAGCCCCGGGTGCGACGTCCAGCGCACGGCGATGCCGCCCTCGGGTCCGCGCAGGCGCGGCGGGACGCGGCGCTCTCCGCCCGAGAGAACGAGGGTGAGCGGGCCAGGCCAGTGGCGGGCGGCGAGCATCGACGCGCTGCTCGAGAGGTGCAGATCCAGCCGCGCCAGCATCTCGCTCCCCGCGATCAGGAGCAGGAACGGCTTGCCCTCGGGGCGCCCCTTCAGCTTGATGAGCGCGTCGACGGAGCGCTGGTCCACCGCGCCGCCAAAGCCGTAGACCGTCTCGGTGGGATACGCGAGCACCTTCCCGTCGTGCAGGTGCTGCACGGTGGCGCTGATCGAGGCGGCGATCTCCTCCGGCGACCAGAACGGCACCACCACCGGGACCGAGCTCATTCCGGCTGCGCGCTCAGCGCCTCGGCCCGCGCGAAGTCCGCCTCGTCGGTGATCTTCATCGCCCGTTCGCTGCCCTGCACCACGACCACCGGCAGGCCGAGTCGCTCGCAGAGGGCGGCGTCGTCGGTGGCGGCGACGCGCGCGTGGCGCGCCTCGAGGTAGGCGCGCTCGATCATCTCCCGCGGGAATCCCTGTGGCGTCTGGGCCCGCCAGAGACCGGCGCGGTCGACGGTGTCCTCTATCCGGCCGCCGTCGCCGACGCGCTTGAGCGTGTCGCGCACCGGGAGCGCGGCCACCGCGCCGGTGCCCTCACGGGCGGCGCGGACCACGCGGCCGATCACGGCGTCCGGTACCAGTGGACGCGCCGCATCGTGGATGAGCACCACGCGGACCTCGTCAGGCAGGTCCTCGAGTCCGTTGAACACCGAGTCGCCGCGCTCCCTGCCGCCGACGGCAAGCAGCAGCCGGTCGGTATCGCACTGGAAGATCCACGGCGGCGGGTCGCCGACGTGCGACCGCGGCAGGACACAGACCACCATCGCCACATCGGGGCGGGCATGGAACGCCTGGAGCGAGTGGAGGAGCATCGGCTTGCCCGCCACCCAGCGGAACTGCTTGAGCTCGGTGCCGCCGGCGCGGGTTCCCGCTCCGGCCGCGACGATCACCACGCCGACATCGCGGACCGCCGGTCCCGCTCCGCTCACGCGAACAGCCGCCCGAACAGGTCGTCGATCCCGCGGACGCCGATCGCCCGCATCCCCGATGGCAGCCGCCGCGGGAGGCCCCGCTCGGCGACGTAGGCCGTCGTCAGGCCCATCTTCGCCGCCTCCGCGAGCCGGCGCTCGGTCTGCGACACCGGACGGATCTCGCCGCCCAGCCCGACCTCGCCGATGAACACCGCCGCCGCCGGCAGCGCGCGGTCGTGGACGCTCGACGCCAGCGCCGCGGCCACCGCCAGGTCGCCGGCCGGTTCGGTGAGCCGTACGCCGCCCACGACGTTGAGAAAGACGTCGAGTTGCCCGAAGGAGAGTCCGGCGCGCTTGTCGAGCACCGCCAGCAAGAGGGCGAGGCGGCGGGCGTCGAACCCCGTGGCGACGCGCTGCGGCGTGCCGAAGCCGGCGCGGGCGGCCAGCCCCTGGACCTCGATCAGGATCGGGCGGGTGCCCTCGAGCAGCGCCGATACCGCGCTGCCTGACGACACGCGCGAGCGATCGCCGAGGAAGAGCTCCGAGGGGTTCTCAACCGGGACCAGTCCGGCCTGCGACATCCGGAAGACGCCGATCTCGTCGACGCTGCCGAACCGGTTCTTGGTGGCGCGCAGGACGCGGTGGTCGAGGCCGCCGTCGCCCTCGAAGTAGAGCACCGTGTCGACGATGTGCTCGAGGGTGCGCGGACCGGCGATCCCGCCGCCCTTGGTCACGTGCCCCACCACGAACACCGCCGTGCCTGACGACTTGGCGAACCGCATCAGCCGCGCCGCGCATTCGCGGACCTGCCCCACGTTGCCGGGCGCACCTTCCAGGTCGCCGGTGAACACGGTCTGAATCGAGTCGACCATGAGGACCGTCGGCCCAAGGGCGGCGGCGGTGGCCAGGATCGTCTCGAGCAGCGTCTCGCTCAGCAGCGCCACGTCGCCCGCCGAGTCGTTCCCATCCCCGGCGCCGGCGCCGGCCAGCCGGTCGGCGCGGAGCTTGACCTGGAGCGGCGATTCCTCGCCGGAGACGTACAGCGTCCGGCGACCGGCGGCCTGGAGCCGCGCCGCGACCTGGAGGAGGAGCGTCGACTTGCCGATCCCCGGCTCGCCGCCGATCAGCACCATCGAGCCCGGCACCACGCCCCCGCCCAGCACGAAGTCGAACTCGTCGAGCCCGGTGCGCCAGCGGTGGTCTTCGGCGCCCAGGACGTCGCGAAGCGCCACCGCCTTCGCGACGTCGCCGCCGGCTCCGAGGGCGGCGTGGCCGCCCAGCCGGCGGGTGGCGCCGGCGCGCGCCACCCTGGCCGGCGCGGCGACCTCCTCCACGAGGGTATTCCAGTCGCCGCATCCCTCGCAGCGGCCGGCCCACTTGGGATGCGACGCGCCGCACTCGGTGCAGCGATACACCGTCCTGGCCTTCGGGCTCACGACGCGGACGAGGCCGACGGAGACGAGGGAGCGGGGGGCGCCTGACGCGCGGTGTAGTTCTCGAAGCGCGTGTAGTGCTTGTGGAAGTAGAGGTTGACGATGCCGGTGGGGCCGTTGCGCTGCTTGCCGACGATCACTTCGGAGCGCCCTTCGATCGAGTTGCCGTCCTTGTCGGTGGGGCCGTCGTACATCTCCTGCCGGTAGATGAACATCACCAGGTCGGCGTCCTGCTCGATCGCGCCCGACTCGCGGAGGTCGGAGAGCTGCGGCCGGTGGTCGCCGGTCCGCTGGTCCGGCGCGCGCGACAGCTGCGAGAGGGCGATCACCGGGACGTGGAGCTCCTTGGCGAGCGCCTTGAGCGACCGGGAGATCATGCTGATCTCCTGCTGACGGCTTTCGCTGTCGGGCGGTCCCTGCACCAGCTGGAGATAGTCGAGCACCACCAGCCCCACGTCGTGGTCGGCCTTCAGCCGGCGCGCCTTGGAGCGGATTTCGAGCAGGGTGATGCCGGGCGTGTCGTCGATCCAGATCGGGGCGGCGCTCAGAATGCCGGCCGCCCGCGCCAGGCGCGGGAAGTCGTCGTTGGTGAGCATCCCCTTGCGCAGCCGTTGCGCGTCCACGCGTCCCTCCGAAGTGAGGAGCCTCTGTACGAGGGACTCTTTACTCATTTCGAGGGAGAAGAACGCAATCGGAACATTGCATTCGATAGCGGCGTGTTGCGCGATGTTCAGGACCAGGGCCGTCTTTCCCATCGACGGGCGGGCGGCGACGATGACCAGGTCCGACTTCTGGAACCCGGACGTGATCTCGTCGAGGTCGGCGAACCCGCTGGGGACGCCGGTGATCGTCTTGCCGCCCCGCTGGAGCGCTTCGATCCGCTCCATGGTCGGCCAGAGGAGCTCCTTGATGCGGGTGAAGCCTTCCTGCCCGCGTTCCTGTGAGACCTCGAAGATCCGGTGTTCGGCGGCGTCGATCAGCTCGCCGGCGGTGGCGCGCCCCTCGAAGGCCTCGGAGACGATCGTGGTCGCCGCCTCGATGAGCCGACGGAGGAGCGCCTTCTCGCGGACGATCCGGGCATGGTACTCGACGTTGGCGGCGGTCGGGATCGCGTCGGCCAGGAAGGCGATGTAGTCCTTGCCGCCGGCCGCCTCGAGCTCGCCCCGCCGGGCGAGCTCGTCGGCGAGGGTCAGCGGATCGACGACATCGCCGCGCTCGGTGATCGCGACCACGCCCCGGAACATCCGGCGATGCGCCTCACGATAGAACATCGTCTCGTCGACGTGTTCGGCGGCGCGCATGATCGCGTCCTGGTCCATGAGCATGGCGGCGAGCACCGCCTGCTCGGCGTCCTCCGCGTACGGCGGACGGCGCTCGCGGTACGGGTCAGGTCCCGACGGCGAGATCGAGTATTCGACGGGCGAGCTTGACATCTTCCCAGGTGGGACGCTTCCAGTTCGGGTTACGCAGCAGCGCCGCGGGGTGATAAGTCACGATGACCGGCGTGCCGTAATAGCGGTGCACCGCGCCGCGCAATTTGCCGAGCGACTCGCGGGTATCGAGCAGGGTCTGGGCGGCGAACGTGCCGAAGGCGATGATCACCCGGGGACGGATGAGCTCGAGCTGTCGCACCAGGAACGGACTGCATGCCTGGACCTCGTCGGGCAGCGGATTGCGGTTTCCGGGCGGCCGGTGCTTGAGCACGTTGCAGATGAACACGTCCTCCCGCTTCAGCTGGATCGCCTCGAGAATCTTGGTTAATAGCTGTCCGGCCTGTCCGACGAAAGGCCGTCCGGTCTCGTCCTCTGTGGCGCCGGGCGCCTCGCCCACGCAGACGAGTTGCGCGCGGGGACTCCCCTCCCCCGGCACCGGATTCTTCGCGCCCTTGTGCAGCGGGCACCGGGTACAGCGCGCGACCTCGGCGGCCAGGTCGTCGATACTCGCCAAAGCGCCGAGCGGTCCCGCGAACAGCTCCGACGAGGCGGTGCCCACCGAGAGGCCGGCGGGGATGTCCAGGCCGGCAATGGCGCCGGCCGTCGCGCGCGCGGGCGCTGGTGCGACCGACGCCACCGGCGCATCGGGCACCGGCGGTGGCGGGGCGGCCGCGCGGGCCGCGGAACCCGATCCGGGGCCAGTGGCCGGCGGATCGCCGCCGGCGGCGCGGAGCACCGCGCGCCAGTCGGCGGCCGCGGCCGGCCCCTGTGCCTCGTCAGGCGGGAGGGCGCCGGCGCCGATCAGGCGCATCACGTCCTCGACGGTGAGCGAGTCGAGCACCAGCTCGGTCTCGCCGAGCTCGCGACGCTGCTCGAGGTAGCGCCGCAGCAGCGCCCTAGCGTCCACGCAGCAGCGCCTCCACCCGGTCGAGGATCGCGTCGGCGACCTCGGTCTTGGGCATCAGCGGCAGCGCCGCCGGCTCGCCGCCCCGTTCGAGCAGGGTGACGCGGTTGGTGTCGACGGCGAAGCCGGCCCCGTCCTCGGTGGCATCGTTCACCACGATCAGGTCGAGCGCCTTCGCGGCCAGCTTGGCGCGCCCCGCCTCCAGCGCATCGTTGGTCTCGAGCGCGAACCCGACCACCACCGCTCCCGGCCGCCGGTTGCCTTGCGTGGCCACCAGGATGTCGGGCGTGGGTGCGAGGGCGATCGCCGCCGGGGCGGCGCTTTTCTTGATCTTCCGCCTGGCCGGGGCGGCCGGCTTGAAGTCGGCGGGGGCGGCGGCCATCACCAGGACATCGGCCGCGGGCAGCGCTTCCCGCACGGCCGCGGCCATCTCGTCGGCGGTCTCCACGGACACCGCGCGGACGCCGGCGGGGAGCGCGACGCCCAGCGGTCCGGCCACCAGGGTGACCTCGGCGCCGCGGCGCCAGGCGGCGGCCGCGATCGCGACCCCCATCTTTCCGGTGCTGCGGTTGGACAGGAAGCGGACCGGATCCACGGCCTCACGAGTCGGGCCGGCGGTGACCAGCACGCGCCGGCCGCGCAGCGCCCCGTTGCCACCCTCGAGCAGGCGGCCGGCGTGGGCGAGGATCGTCTCCGGCTCGGGCATCCGGCCGGGCCCGCTCCCCTCCCCCACCGCCAGCGGGCCCTCGTCAGGCGGAAGGATGTGGCAGCCCAGGTCGCGCAGGTGGTCGACGTTCGACTGGGTCTGCCGGTGCGCCCACATCCGGTCGTTCATCGCCGGCACCAGCAGCACCGGGGCCGAGGTCGCCAGGAGGCAGGCGCTGAGCAGGTCGTCGGCGTGCCCGTGCGCGGCCCGCGCCAGGAAGTCCGCGGTGGCCGGTGCCACCACCACCAGCTCGGCGGCCCGCGCGATCCGGATGTGGTCGAGCGCGTGTCCCGGGGCGAGGATCTCGGTGAACACCGGCCGGCCGGTGACCGCCTCGAAGGTGATCGCGCCGACGAATTCAGTGGCGGCCCGCGTCATGACCACGTCGACGTCGGCGCCGCCCTGCGCGAGCAGGCGCGCCAGCCATACGGTCTTGTAGCTGGCGATCCCGCCGGTGACGCCGAGCAGGATCCGCCGGCCCGCGAACGGACGCACCGCCGCGGCCTCCGCCGTCAGGCTACTCGCCGGCGCGGCGGCGCGCGACGACCCGGTACTCGATGTTGCCGCCCGACAGCTCCTCGAGCGCCTGGGTCGTCAGCTTCTTCGCGCGGGTGGACGCGCGACCGAGCGTCGCCTCGTTGATGACCCGCGCATACTTCGCCGCCACCAGCACGCCCAGGTACTTGTTGGCCGCGTGCTTGGCGATCTCATTCGGTGTGAAGACTCGCATGGTGCTCCCGTCGGTGTGTGCGTCGGGCTCAGTGCCCGCCCAGCCCGTCGATCTTCTTCTGCAGCCCTTCGATGATCCGGCCCACCTGGGTGTCCAGCTGTTCAATGCGTGCGTGCCGGACACTCTCCGCATCGACGATCGACGACACGGCCTCGACGGCCCGTTCGAGATCGTCGTTGACCACAACATAATGATACGTCCCGATCGCCTTCAGCTCCTCCCGCGCGCCCTGGAGGCGCCGGACCACCGCCTCGCGATCCTCCGACCGCCGCTCGGTGAGCCGGGTGAGCAGCACATCGGCCGACGGAGGCAGCAGGAAGATCAGCACCGACTCGGGAAAGGACTGCTTGAACTGGGTCGCACCCTGCACATCGATGTCCATCACCACGTATCGGTCGGCCCCCAGGACGCGCTCCACTTCGCGGCGGAGTGTCCCATACAGCTTGCCGTGCACTTCCGCCCACTCGGCGAATTCACCCCGGTCGCGCCTGGCGTTGAACTCGCCCACCGCGACAAAGTGGTAGTCGCGGCCATCCACCTCGCCGGAACGCGGCAGGCGGGTGGTGCACGATACCGAGTAGCCGATATCACTCCGACGCTGCATCAGCTGCCGCGCGATCGTCGTCTTTCCCGCCCCCGACGGCGCCGACAGGATGATCGGGAACCGACTCATTCCAGGTTCTCCACCTGTTCGCGGATCCGCTCCAGCTCTTCCTTGATCGCCACGACCTCCCGCTGCATCGCGGCGTCGTTGGCCTTGCTGCCTGTCGTGTTCGCTTCCCGCAGGATCTCCTGCAGCAGAAAACCCAGCCGCTTGCCAACCGGCTCACCGTCCACGCGCCCCAGCGTGCTCCGGAACGCCTGCAGGTGCGAGCGGAACCGGTCCATCTCCTCGCTCACGTCCAGCCGGTCGGCGAGCAACGCGATCTCCTGTGAGAGGCGCTGCTCGTCCACCCCCAGTCCCTCGGTCAGCTCCCGCGCCGCCACCCGCAACCGGTCCCGCGCCTCGACCAGCCGCGCCGGCGCGCGCGCGGCGATCTGCGCCAGCGCCCGCTCCACCGTGTCCAGCCGCTCGCCCAGATAGGCGGCCAGCCGGACGCCCTCCTGCCCCCGCATCGTCGAGAGCGCCGCCAACGCTTCGTCCACCACCGCCACCAGCGCCTCGGCGCTCCCCGCGTCCTCTTCCCGGTCGCCTGAGCTGATCACGTCGGGCATCCGCAGGATGGTCGCGACGTCGAGCTCCCCGTTCAATCCGTACTTCGCCTGCAGCTCCCGGAGCTGCGCGACGTAGGCCGCGAACCGGACCTCGTCGATGCTCGCTCCCCCGGCCTGCTCGCGCTCGATCCACGCCGACAGCGACACGTGGCCACGGGAAATCCGCTTGCGCAGCGCCTCGCGCACCTCCCCTTCCCAGCGCGCCAGCACCACCGGCAGCTTGATGTTGGGACTGAAGAACCGGTGGTTGACGGTTCGGATCTCCACGCTCACGCGCGCGCTTCCCACCCGCCCTGCGGCGGCGCCGAACCCCGTCATGCTCTGGATCATCTGGAATCGCGAAAGCTACCCCGGAGCGAGGGCGTTTTCAATTCCAGAAGTCCCACCGGATACCATAGATGTTGGTCTGACGAGGCATCCCGAGCCCCGGCACCAGCTGGTAGTCCTCGCCGATCAGGTTTCGGTACTGCCAGGAGACGGACCCCCCCAGGATCCGGATCTCGAGGAGCGTCGACAACACCCGGCTCTGCCCCGCCCGCAGCGGCGTGCCGGCCGTCGGGATGTACAGGTTGCTCCGGTACTCGTGGACCGCTGCCGCGATCAGGGTGAAGTGGCCGCTGGGAAAGCGGCCCAGCCAGTTCGTGTTCATCGACAGCGCGCTGCGCGTCTGCCAGCGCGGCCGGTAGAAGCCGGCGGTGTCGCTCCACCGCACACCCCAGGCGTCGACCTGAAGCGCGTGATACAGCGTGCCCCTGATGGCGGCGACGGTGGCCGTGGCCCGGCCGACCGATGCCGCCCGGTAGGCGCTGTCGAAGATCACTGGTGGGCGCAGAAGCGCCGTGTCCCGCGTCAGGACGCTGCCGGTCACCCAGAGTCCCCGGCGCAGGATGCGGATCCCCGCCTCACCACGCACCGACAGCGATGCTGGCCCGTCGGCGCTGTCCGCGGGCTGGCGCCGGGTCACGCCGCCGCCGAGCGCGATCCACGACAGGGGGAGAACACGCGCCGAGGCGTCCAGCGTCGTCGCGCGGCCGGTGCCTGGGCGCGCGACCGAGGAGGCGATCGGCGCGCGATCGCCCGACAGCAGCAACGTCAGCCTCCGGGTGTCGAACGACAGGCGCGCCTCGGGAGCCTGGCTGGAGGATCCGGCGAACGCGCGCATCCGGGTGCCGACGCTCGTCCGCCACGGCCCCCGCATGTACCCCGCCGACGCCACGTACTGCGCCCGCGACGTCAGCGTGTCGACGGTATCGGCGGGAAAGCCAAGCGGTCCCGCGACCGCGGCACCGCGGTGCGGGCTTGTTTCGCTGAAGCGGCGCGAGGCCGCCACCGCTTGCGCCCAGAGTCCGTGATCGCCGCCGGGATCGCCGTAGCCCAGTCGCAGGTACGTGGTGGAGCCGGTCACTTCCTCCGGCGGCATACGGGTGTTGACCGGCTGCGAGCGCAGGATCTCGTCGTAGCCCCGCCGGCCGCGATCGAGCAGGCCGTCCGCGCTCCATTTGCCGCGGGCCCACCCGAACCGGGTGAACAAGCCGAGCCCGCCTCCACCGCCGCCCAGCCGCTGGTCCGAGATGCTGTACTGCTGGGCGCCAACCTGCAGCCCCAGGCCGTTGAAGAAGCGCCGTCCGTAGAAGCCGCGGTACAGGTTGGTCTCGAGGTCGCCGGTGAGGATGTCGGTGCGCGTGTAGGGTGTGGTGCGGTCGACGCGCCAGGTCCGCAGGTGGACGCGGATCTCCCCGGCGTGGCGCTCGATGAGCACGTCCTCCAGCGACCAGAGCTCGATCACCGAGAGATCGGGGACGGCGCCGGTTCTCGCATCCAGCGGGTCGAGCTCGATGCCGTCGAGGAAGACGCGAACCCGGTCGGGATCGCCGCCGTACACCGCGGTGGCCGGCAGCGGGAACCAGCCGGCGTGCAGGCCGGTGACTCCCGGCACTCTCTCGAGCAGGTCGGAGAGCGACACCGCGCCGCTCGCGAAGAGCTCGGCGCGGTTCCAGTGCCAGGACGGGCCGATCTCGGTGGACGGCGGGAGCTCGGCGCGCGAGAACCCGGCGCGGATCGTGTCGGTGCGCGGCTTCAGCGTGTCCTTGACCGGGAGCGGCACGACAGGGCCGGCTCCGCTGTCGGCGCGCGGCCTGGGCAGCGTGTCGCGCGGCGCAGCGACGCGGCCGGTGTCGCGCGGCGGCGGCGGTTTCGCGGGAACCTGGGCGCCCGTGATGCTCGTCAGGCAGGCGAACAAAGCGGCCCCGGCCAGGAGGCCGAGGCCGGTGCCGCGCCCTCCCCGTCCACCGGCTCGCGCCGGTGTGGTCAGCGGGCCCTTCCGCGCGCGAACTCCACGAAGGTGCACACCGGGACCCCGGTCGGTCCCTTGGGGAGCGAGACGAGATCGGTCTCGGAGTAGGCCGTGCCGGCGATGTCGAGGTGGGCCCACGGATAACCTTCCGCGAACTCCTTCAGGAAGATCGCCGCGGTGATCGTTCCCGCCGGCCGGCCGCCGGAATTCTTGAGGTCGGCGACGTCGGACTTCATCAGGTCCTTGTAGTCATCCCAGAGCGGCAGTTGCCAGCCGCGCTCCGAGCCCCGCCGTCCGGCGGCGATCACTTCCTGCACCAGCGCGTCATCGTTGCCCAGCACGGCGTAGGTGGTGTGTCCCAGCGCCACGACGCAGGCGCCGGTGAGGGTCGCGGCGTCGAGCACCGCCGCGGGATTGAAGGTCGCCGCGTACGCGAGGAGGTCGGCGAGCACCAGCCGCCCTTCGGCGTCGGTGTTGATGATCTCGATCGTCTTGCCGAGTCTGCTGCGGACGACGTCGCCGGGATTGATGGCGGTGCCTGACGGCATGTTGGTCGTCGCGCCGATGAGTCCCACCACGTTGACCTTCAGTCCTAACCGGGCGATCGCCTCCATGGCGCCGAGCACGCCGGCGGCGCCGCACATGTCGAACTTCATCATCTCCATCTTCTCGGCGGGCTTGATGGAAATGCCGCCGGAATCGAAGCAGAGTCCCTTCCCCACCAGCACGACGGGCTTGTCGGCGGCGGCGCCCTTGCGGTACTCGAGCGTGATGAGCTTCGGGTCCTGCGGGGTGCCCTGGGCCACGGCGAGGAACGACCCCATCTTCTGCTCCTCGAGTCCCTGCCGTCCCAGCACGGTCACCGCCATGCCGTGGCGCTTCGCGATCTCGCGGGCCGTGTCGGCGAGGAAATCCGGGGTGCAGAGGTTGCCCGGCATCATCGCCAGCGTGCGGGCCAGCGACTGGCCGATGCCGATCGCCTCACCGGCCTTGAGGCCCGTGCCGGCGGCGGTGACGTCGGCGGCGACCACGGTGAAGGTGGCCAGCGGCGCCCGGCGCTCGTCAGGCGGTGGCGGCGTCTTCAGGTCGGCGTACTCCCAGGCGCCCGCCACCGCGCCGACCGCCACCTGCTCGGTGGCGCCGGCATCGGTGTCCCCGGACCACCAGTGCATGGCCCCGGTCCCCATCGCCTGGGTCCGCCGCGACGCCAGCGCGGCCGCCCGCTTGAGCGCGCCCGGCCGGTCGGTCGCGGCCGATGGCCCCAGACCAACGAGCAGGACCCGCCGCGGGCCGGTGGCACCCCCGGAGAGATGCAGCGTCTCGTCGCGAGCGCCGCGGAAGTCGCGGCGCTCGAGCGCCCGGCCCAGCGCGCCCCCGAGGACGCGGTCGAGGCCGGCCAGCGCCGGCGGGAGCGTGGGAGCCGGCGGCAGGGCCACGGCCAGGAGCGGGGTGTCGAGTGTGGCGAGGTCCGCCGCGGTGAGCGAGAGCGTGAGTGCCATGTCGTTGATCGGCGAGTGAGGAACGGGAACCGGCGGCGCCTAACCTTTCATGCCGGCGATGATCGCATCGCCAAATCCGGAGGTGGACACTTCGGTGGCGCCCGGCATCTGGCGGGCGAGGTCGTAGGTCACCCGGCGCGCCCGGATGGCCTGCTCCACGCCGCGCACGATCAGCGCCCCCGCCTCGTTCCAGCCCAGGTGGTCGAACATCATGACGCCGGAGAGGATCACGCTGCCCGGGTTGATCTTGTCCTTGCCCGCGTACTTGGGTGCCGTGCCATGGGTCGCCTCGAATACCGCCGCGGCGTCGCCGACGTTCCCACCCGGCGCGATCCCCAGCCCGCCCACCTGCGCCGCGCAGGCGTCGGAGAGGTAGTCGCCGTTCAGGTTGGGGGTCGCCAGCACCGAGTACTCCGACGGGCGCAGCAGCATCTGCTGGAACATGGAGTCGGCGATCCGGTCCTTGATCACCACCTGCCCGGCCGCCGCCGTTCCACCTGCCAGGTCCGCCTCGGTCACCGTCCGCGCCCCGAACTTCGCCTTCGCCACCTCGTAGCCCCAGTCGCGGAACGCGCCCTCGGTGAACTTCATGATGTTGCCCTTGTGGACGAGCGTCACCGAGCTCTTGCCGGTGCGCACCGCGTAGGCGATCGCCATCTCGATCAGGCGCTTGGAACCGAACTCGGACATCGGCTTGATCCCGATCGCCGAGTGCTCGCGAATGTCCTTGTTGAAGTTGGTCTTGATGAATTCGCGCAGCTTGTCCGCTTCGGCGCTCCCCGCCTTCCACTCGATGCCGGCGTAGACGTCCTCGGTGTTTTCGCGGAAGATGATCACGTCGACCTTGGACGGTTCCTTCACCGGCGCGCCGACGCCCTCGAACCAGCGCACCGGCCGGATGCAGGCGTAGAGGTCGAGCACCTGGCGCAGCGTGACGTTGAGCGAGCGGATCCCGCCGCCCACCGGCGTGGTGAGGGGCCCCTTGATCGACACCCGGAACTCCTGCATCGCGTCGACGCTTTCCTGCGGCAGCCAGTCCTGGAAGCGATTGAACGCCTTTTCGCCGGCGAACACCTCCATCCAGTGGATCCGGCGCTCGCCGCCGTAGGCGCGCTCCACCGCGGCATCGAACACGCGCACCGAGGCGCGCCAGATGTCGGGGCCGGTGCCGTCTCCCTCGACGAACGGGATGATCGGATTGGGCGGGACCTGCAGGCGGCCGTCGGCGCCCAGCGTGATTTTCTCGCCGGACCTGGGGACGGTCGCGAACTTGTAGCTTGGCATCGAACAGGACCCCCGAAGACGGAAATGCGGGCGCCGCCGCAGCGCGCCCGCCTTCCGTGAACGTGCCGAGCATGAGCCGGTCGCCCGTCAGGCCGCGCGCGGCACTCCTCCGAGTCGCGCCCGGGAAACTACTGGCGCGCCGGAACGGCGGCAAGCAGCTTCGTCTCCTCCGCCAATGACTTCCTCCCCGCTGCCCCCCGATGCGCTGGGCGAGCGGCTGCAGCGCGCGCTCGGCGACGACTACCAGGTTCGCGACCTGCTGGGGCGCGGCGGCTTCGCGGCCGTGTACGCCGCCACCGACCGCCGGCTCCGGCGCGACGTCGCCATCAAGGTCCTGCGCGAGGACCTCGACGCCCCGGTCTTCCGGGAACGGTTCCGTCGTGAGGCAGAGGCGGTCGCCGGCCTGCGCCATCCCCACATCATCCCGATCTATGCCGTGGGCGAGGCCGAGGGACTGGCCTGGTTCATCATGCCGCTCATCCGGGGCGACACGCTGCGCCAGCGGCTGCGGCGCGACGGCGAGCTGACCATCGCCCTCGCCCGGCGGGTGATGCTCGAAGCGGCCGGCGCCCTGGCCGCCGCCCACCGCGCCGGTCTCGTCCACCGCGACATCAAGCCAGACAACATCGCGCTCGATGGCGACGACGAGCGGGTCATCGTCATGGATTTCGGCATCGCCAAGGCGCTGGGCGGCGACGGCGCCGGCCTGACCGCCACCGGCATGATCATCGGCACGCCGGAGTACATGAGCCCGGAGCAGGCCGGCGGCGAAGGGGCCGTGGATCACCGCGCCGACCTCTACGCGCTGGGCGTCGTCGGCTTCCAGCTGCTCACCGGGGAGCTCCCCTACCGGGCCACCTCCCTGCCGGCGCTGCTCGTCAAGCAGATGACCGAGCCCGTGCCCTCAGTGGAGCGGCGGCGCCGCGACTGCCCCGCCCCGCTC
Organism: Gemmatimonadaceae bacterium; assembly: GCA_041483735.1. Lineage (GTDB taxonomy): Bacteria > Gemmatimonadota > Gemmatimonadetes > Gemmatimonadales > Gemmatimonadaceae > JBGPGH01. Next base: position 137,335 of record JBGPGH010000007.1, read on the forward strand.
GCCGCCGCGATCGAGAAGTGTCTCGCCAAGTTGCCTGACGAGCGCTGGGCCAGTGCCGAAGAGCTGGTGCGCGCCCTGGAAGGGGCGACGACCTCTTCGACGCCCACCGGGGTCCTGGCCGCGGCCGCCGCGACCGTTCCGGCCAGCCCGGGCCGGCGCTTCCGCGCCCTCGCGGTGGGACTGTTCGCCGTCAGCGTGCTCCTCCTCGCGATCGACGCCCTCGACGGCCGCATCCAGTTCGCCCCGATCGCCTTCCTGGTGAGCGCCTTCATCGTCGCCGCCAGCTACGGACGCCTGTGGTCCGAAGGGTACGGGTGGCGCGACCTGCTCGACGCCCGCCGCGATACCGGACATCCGTCCGGCCGAGTTACCACCGTGGTCGGCGAGAACACGCCGGCCGACGCCGCGCTGGGTACCTACGCCGAAGCGCTCCGCTCGGCCCGCTACGATCGGACGACCACGCTGTCGCTGATCGAGCAGCTCCCCCGCGCCGAACGCGCGCTGCTGCCGCCGGTGGCCGGCGTCCTCGACGAGCTGCTCGCCGAGACGGCCGAAACCGCGCGACGACTGCACGCGCTGGAGGCCCGCTCGGCGGCATCCGATCCGGCCACGCTGCAGAGCCGGTCCTCCGGCCTGCGCGCGCAGGCGCCGTCACCGATGCGCGACCGCACCCTCACGATGATCGAGCGCCAGCGCGCCACGCTCGAGGATCTCCAGACCCGTCGCGAGCAGGCGTCGCGCCGACTCGAGGCCTGCCTGAATGCGATGCAGAACGTGCGCTTCGAGGTCGAGCATGCCCACGCGACCGGCGTCCAGGACGCGCTGGTGGGCATCCGGCTGGCGATCGAGCGAGCGTCGGAATGCGCCCACCATACGGGAGGTCAGTAGGCGACCTGCCGTCGTATCGCGAACGCCGTGCTGGCGCCGAAGGCGGCCGCGCAGAGGAGCAGCCCGACCAGCGACTTCACCAGCAGAGGGTCGCGGCCCTCGTTGAGTCCGGGATAGGTGGCGCGGGTCCAGTCGTGCGTCCAGTTCTCGATAGGCAGGCCGTACGCCGTGGCGAAGGCGCTGTCCACCGGCTGCGGCGACGTCCAGAACTGCGCGAACTTGTCCCGCCCGCGCTCGGCGACCAGGTCGGAGAGCAGGCCATACCGACGCCGCGTCTGCAGGTACCAGCGGTTGGGCCGCACCAGCAGGTTCCCCCGCGAGCTCATCTGGAAGCTCTCGTCGGGAGGGGTCATCATGAGCGCCCGGCAGGAATTGAGATCGCCGCCGGCGCACGAAAACCCCGCGAATGAGACCTGGTAGATCGGCGCGTAGTAGTTGGGCTGGAAGAAAAGCAGGTACAGCCTGCCGGCCAGTCCCGGGGGCACGCCCATGTACCACGACGGGCCGCCGCCGATCGGCTCGGCGCGGCGATCCCACTGCGCCGACATCGCCAGGTCGAACTGTCGCTGGTGGAGCCACCGGTCCACCCGGGCGCCGGGCGCGCCGAACGCCGCGTAGTAGGCGCACGGTCCCAGCAGCGCCGGTTCCATGGCGCGCCACTCCTCGCCATCCAGTCGTTGGTTCACGCGGGTGATGGTCACCAACGTGAAGCACGTCCGTCCGTCGGTGAGCTCGGGCAGCAGGTACCGGGCGCTCGCGCCGCGCAGGGCGACGCGGGAGACGCCGGCCAGGGTCGTGATCGTGTCCACCAGCACGGCGGTGACCGTCCGGTAACGGCGCGACGGCCCGTGCACGATCCGGGCCTGGGCATCCAGCGCGCGCTGGAAAGCGTCCCGCATCGGCGGCGGGATCCGGCGGTCGTAGAGCAGCAGTGGACCCTCGCCGGCGGCACCGGCGGGCACCGACCTCAGGACCGAGTCCGCCAGCTGCAGGGCAAGCAGGTGCTCGGCGCGCACGCGTGCCAGCTGTTCGAGCTTGCCGGCATAGCCGCGGGTGGAGCGGCCGCGCTCGAGCGAGAAGTACTCGCCCCACCGGAAGGCCGAATTCCTGTCGGCGGGGGGCAGGAAGGAGGCGGCAATCGTCAGGCAGGCGACCGCCACCGCGATCGCGAGATGCCGGTCTCTCAGCGCCATCGTGTGCTCCCGAAGGAAACGAGTCCCAGCACCGTGGCCCAGAACACCGCCAGCCACGCTTCACCCGGAAGGACGCCGGTCCGCACCGGGCGCGCCGCCAGCACCGCCGACCGCCACATCGACACCAGGCTGTCCACCGGGACGCCGGCCGTGAGCGCGAGGCGTTCCGCGATCGGCTTGCCCGACGATGACGTCAGGCGAGCGTAGGCGCCGCGTCCGCCGGCGGCCAGGGCGGTGCGCACCAGCGAGTGCCGGGCGGCGCCCCCGAGCGGAGCCACCGGCACGCCGGAGTGGCGAAGCAGCGCCAGGCATTCCTGGAAATCACTGTCGTTCACGCAGCGGTCGAAATCGGGCACCGTCCGCCCGCTCCGGAGCGAGCCCTCCCGCTGCTGCACGAGGCGCCGCCAACCGGCGGCGTCGTACAGCTCGCTCAGCGTGTCCGCCACCGGCGTGATCAGCAGCGCCTGACGACACCGGAGCAGGTCCCCGACGAAGCACCGTTCCGAGACCCGGGCGTCGGCGGTCACCAGCTCGATGTAGGTGCGCTCGCGGTCGGCCCAGGCGGGGCTCGACGGATTCAGCATCGGATTCAGCCATTCGCGCAGCGCGACATCCTGGCGCGCGCGCAGCTCGGCGGTCGCCAGCCGGGTCACGCGATTGGCCAGGTCGGCTGGCGCGATGTTCACCGACTCGCGATGCTTCGGCGAAATGACCCCATCGACCACCTCCGCCAGCTCCACCGTGGGCGTGCGCGTACCCTGGCTCCGGTTGATCTCGGTCATGCCGTCGCGCAGCACGAACACGTGACTGGACAGCGAGAGCGCCGCGTCGCCGAACATGCCGTCGAGCTGCTCCCATGAGATTGTCCCGGTGTTGCGCGCCAGCGGCGCGTACGCGGGCATGACCCGGAAGACCAGGCCGCCCACGCGGACCGTGTCGCGCGGCAGCCGGTACCGCGCCAGGCTGTCGGAGCGATCGGCCTCCTGACGCGCCGCGGTAAAGGCGACCGCGAGTGCCTGGAGGCTGGCGCGGCCCAGGCGCAGCGAATCGGCGCGCGCGGCCGCGCTCTGCGCCCAGGCCGCCGTCCAGCACCCACCGGCGATGACCGTCAGCCCCAGCGCCGCCACGCGCCGACGCGTGCGTCGCCGGGCGAGCGCGACGTCAGACATCGATCAGCATCCAGCGGCCGGTGAAGATCCCGAAGACGCCTGACGATGAGAACAGCCAGCCGAGCGTCGACTCGATCACCACCGGCGTGCCGCCGAACAGGCTGATCAGCAGGTCGGCGAGCACCAGCCCCAGCAGCACGGCGAGCGCATACCCGGCGCTCCTCTTCGTGCCCGAGGCGACCGCGAAAATCACCGAGAAGGACAGCACCGAAGCGAGCGCGAAGCGGAGCGCCAGCGCGCCGGGGTACGCGTGCAGCCCGGTGGGGAGCGGCGTCGACACGGAGGCCACCAGCGCACCGATCCAGAGCGCGAGCGACACCGGAACGAGGAGCACCACCCCGGAGCCGTAGCGCAACAGCACATAGTGCCAACGCGCCAGCGGCAGCGAGAGCGCGTACACGTGCCGGCCGGCGTGGTCGGGCGCCCATGCCGAGGTACTGAGCGCGATCCCCGCGAAGCCGGCGAGCAGCACGTAGATCGGCCCGTAGCTCTGCATCGATGCCAGCAGGTCCAGCGCGTTCCACATGGGACCGTTCCAGGAACCGCCGCCGGCGTTCCGCACCGAGAACACCGGGATCGCGAAGCCCGCCACGACGCAGGTCGCCACCAGGACGCGACCCCATCGCCACTGCGTGAACAGAATGGCCTTGAACATGCCGGCGCCCCCTTACGACTGTGGCTGACGGAAGGTGCGGAGAAGCTCCACGAACCCCTCCTCGAGATCGAGGTCCACCACTTCCCGCAGGTTGGCGCCGATCCCGTCGAAGAACTGGGTCATCGGCGGCTGCCACCCGCGCACCAGCCAGAGCTCGTGCGCCCCCTCACCCGGCTCGCGCGACAGCACCACGAAGGGCGCGTCGCCGAGCATCGCCGGCGCGTTGGAGACGCGCAGCCGCTTGATGCCGTTCTTGAAGCTCTGCATCGGCAGCTCCGCGATCAGCCACCCGCGGTCCATCACGCCAACCCAGTCGCAGATCCGCTCCAGCTCGTGCACCAGGTGGCTCGAGATGAACACCGTCGCGCTGGTCTGCGACACGTAGTCGAGCAGCGCCATGAGCACATCGCGCCTCACCACCGGATCCAGCCCGTCGGTCGGCTCGTCGAGCACCAGCAGCTCGGGACGCTGCGCCAGCGCCAGCAGCATCATGAGCTTCCCGGTCTCGCCCTTTGACAGCCCACCGATCTTGTTCTGCCGCGGTAGCAGGAAGGTCGCGGCCAGCTCGTCGGCCCACTTCCAGTCCCAGGAGGGATAGAAGGCCGCGTGATAACGCATCGCCTCTTCCACCGTGAGCATCGGGTAGAGGTGCGGCCGCTCCGGCACGTATCCCGTGCGGCCGAGCATGCGCGGCGACTCGCGCGGAATGGAATGACTGAGGACCGAGATCGATCCGGCCACCGGCCGGAGCAGACCAAGGATCAGCCGGATGGTCGTCGTCTTTCCGGAGCCGTTGGGTCCCAGGAAGCCGTAGAGCGACCCGTGCGGGACGTTCAGGGCGAGATCGCGGATCTCGAACGTCTTGCTCGCGCGATACGTGAGGTCGCGCGTCTGAATCGCATGAGTCATCTGGTTTTGACCTCGGCCTCTTCCTCGATTGCTTCGATCAGGTCCTTCGGCGTCAGTCCCAGACGAGCGGCGTCGGCCAGTGCAGCGCGAACCACCCGGCGTGCCTCTGCGGACTTCTCGCGTGCGCGACGATCGGGCGCCACCTCGCGGACGAAGGATCCGGCTCCATGCCGAGTCTCCACGAAACCCTCCGTTTCCAGGTCTCTGTAGGCCTGCACCACTGTCGCGGGGTTGATGCGGAGCTTGGCTGCCAGTTCCCGCACAGACGGAAGCCCCTCTCCGGGGCGCAGCTCCCCCGCCGCGATCGCGATCCTGAGGCGACCGGCGATCTGCGCATACAGAGGTGTAGGGCTGCGGGCGTCGATCCGATCGAACATGCGGGTCCTCTGCCGAAGTGTATCGGTGTAGTGATACAGTATAACAGGACGACCGGCGTGTCAAGAGGGAAACCACACGGCTCCGCATCCGGCGGGCTCAGGCCAGGAGCTGGCGACAACGCAAACGCCGCCGGGGGCCTGGAAGCCACCGGCGGCGCTCACTCTTTCCCCGAGTACCCGGGACGAGACTCGAACTCGTATACCACTCTCGTGGTGGGGGATTTTGAGTCCCCTGCGTCTACCAGTTCCGCCACCCGGGCGCGCGAGAATAGTACGCTGCGCCGCGCCCGGGCCAAAGGGGAATCAGAATGGGCGGGCCGGCCGCTGCCGGAAGCGGATCGGCCGATTCTGGCCTTCAGGACCCGGGCCGTCCGGCCCCATCTGACGCCGGCCGCCTCGCTCGGCCGCCTGGCGCCGGAAGTCCTCAACGCGCTTCCGCATCTGATCCTGCATGGCGAAGTACTGGGCGCGCTGCGTCGGCGTCATGAACGCCGAGAGCTCCTTCTGCTCGGCCTCCATGAGATCGATCCGCTGGTGCTGCAGCTTGAGCATCCGGTCGAGGTAGTCACCCACCCGCTGCTGGTTGGCGCTGTCACCGCGCAGCATCTCATCGCGCACGCCCATGCGGATGTCGCGCTCCTGGTCGACGAGGAGACGGCGCCGGCCTTCGTACTTCTGGTTCGCGGCCTGCAGCTTCTGCATCTGCGCTTCCGTGAGACCCAGCCGCTGGCGCACCATCTGGCCAATGCGTTCGCCGATCCGCTGCTGGAGCAGCTCGCGGTTCCCGGGCGCCATCGGTTGAGGCTGTCCCCCCGGCGGCGGTTGCTGAGCCGGCAACGCCGACGCCAGGCTCGCCACGAGAGCGATGGACAACGATTTCCTGATCATTGTATCCGTCCCTGGCCGGTCACCCAGACCGGCGCGGACTCGGGCTCGGCGCCCGGAGTCGATTCGAAGTGTTCCAGCTCGATGAGCAGTGCCTGCATCTCCTCTTCCGACAGGTCGGCGACGCCGCCGGCCAGGGAGAGGCGCACGGGCCCGGAGGCCGTGGGCCGGGGGCCTTCCGCGACCGTCAGGATGGGCGCGGGCGGAGAGACAACCGGCGTCGACTCGGGGCCAACGCGCGGCGAAGTGGGGCCAGCCGCGGCAACCGGCGGCGCGGGGCGCGAGGCAACCTGACGAGACAAGGCGATCCACGCGCCGCCCACCGCGACCAGTACGACCGCGGCCGCGGCCCAGCGCCAGACGTCGCGACGCGCCCGCGACCGAGGGCGCGGGAGGGCGCGCACGATCGTGGCCACGTCGACTTCCGGCACGCTCCGGCCGGCCAGCACGCTCCGCGCGGTGCGCAGCAGATCGAGCTCCGACCGGCATTCGCGACACCCGGCCACGTGTGCCTCGACGCGCGCCCGGGTCGCCGCATCCAGCGAGCCGTGCGCCAAGTCGGGAAGCAGATCCCGGATTTCCGCGTTCGGACAGTCAGTCATCGATCCACTCCTTCACCGCGCGCATCGCGTGGTGGTAGTGCACCCGCGCCGCTCCCTCGGTGGAGCCGGTGATCGCGGCGATATCCTTGTACGACAACCCCTGACCCACCCGCAAGGTGAACACCTCGCGCTGCATCGGCGTCAACCGGTCCAGCGCTGAGCGCACCCGTTGCTGCGTCTCCTCCGCCACCACCCCGTCCAGCGCGTCGAACTCGGTGGCCGCGTCGCCCTCGTTCACGGGCTGGTCCTCACGCCGCCGCCGCTCCGCCCGCTTCACATCCACCACCAGCCGCCGCGCGATGGTGAACAGCCACGTCCGCAGCGCACTCTCCCCCCGAAACGTCTCCAGCGAGCCGAAAGCCCGCACGAACGTGTCCTGCACCAGTTCCTCCACCTCGAGGCGGCTGCTCAGGCTGGCGATAAACCTCGCCAGCGCCTGCGCGTGCCGCTCGACGAGCGCGGACGCCGCCCGCTCATCGCCCCCCAGCCAACGGGCGATCAGCGCCTGGTCGATCGCTTCGTCCGCCTCGCGGGAGAGATCAGTCATTCGGTCTCGTGCATGTGACGGATGTCACGGGGAGGACGTTAAGGGGCCACGTCGGACGAGGGCAGCCCGCGCTCAGTCTTGACCCGGGGAAACCCCGACCATACGTTCATTCCGAACAAGTGTTCGAACCGCGATCGCACAATCGTTCGAATCGTCACCGCGACGTGGGGGGTGCGCATGGGCCAAGCCGGGTATGACGAGAAGCTCGACGCCCTGCTCACCAGTGCGGCGAAGGTGTTCGCCGAGCGAGGCTACCACCAGACGAGCATGCGGGACCTGGCGCAGCATTCCGGGGTCTCGCTCTCCGGCCTCTACTACTATGTGAAGAGCAAGCAGGAACTGCTCTTCCTCATCCAGGACCGCAACTTCACCGCGGTGGTAGCCGGCCTCACGGAGGCCCTGCAGGGGGTCCGCGATCCGCTCGACCGCCTGTCGCGGTTCGTCGAGAACCACCTCGGCTATTTCGCCACGCACATGGCCGAGATGAAGGTGCTCTCCCACGAGTCGGGGTCGCTCACCGGCGAATACCTGCACAAAGTCAACGCGACCAAGCACGACTATGCGCGCCGCCTGATGGACATTCTGGCGGACTTGGAGAAGTCGCATGGTCCGGCGCACGCCAACCGGCGGGTGGCGACGTACGCGCTCTTCGGGATGATGAACTGGATCTACAACTGGTACGATCCGATGGGCGACATCGACGTGTCGCTGCTGGCGCAGAACCTCACCCGGCTCTTCCTCGGCGGCTACGTCGGGGCGTCGGTCTCCGCATCGTCTTTGCCTCACGCGACCGCCGGTTGAGCGGCATCCGTCGTCGCTTTTCGCCTCCCCTTCCCTTCCGACAGGACTGATCCCATGGCCACCGCCACGATGACCGAACCGGCGACCAAGACGCTCGTCGAGTACCACAAGGACGGCAACATCGCGATCTTCGAGCTGAACGACCCGCCGGCGAACACCTACACGCACGAGATGATGCGCCAGCTGGATGAGTGCATCCTGCGGGCGCGGTTCGACTCCGAGGTGCAGGTGATCGTGCTGCGCGGCAAGGGCGACAAGTTCTTCTCGGCCGGCGCGAACATCCGCATGCTCAACGACGCCGATCCCACCTGGAAGTACTACTTCTGCCTGCACGCCAACGAGACGCTCAGCCGGCTGGAGCAGACGCCGAAGCTGGTGATCGCGGCGCTGAACGGGCACTGCGTGGGAGGCGGGCTGGAGATCGCGATGGCGTGCGACATCCGCATCGCGAAGCAGGAAGCCGGCAAGATCGGACTGCCCGAGGTGAACCTGGGGGTGCTGCCCGGCACCGGCGGCACGCAGCGGATCTGCCGGCTGATCGGCAAGGCGCAGGCGATCGAGCTAATGGTCACCGGCCGGACCTTCTCCTTCGAGGAAGGGGAGAAGATGGGGCTGGTGAACTCGGTCCTGCCCAAGGACGACTGGTGGGAAAGCGTGATGCTGTATGCGCGCCAGTTCACCCTCCCCAACAAGGCGTCGCTGGCGGTGGGCAACATCAAGCGCTCGGTGGTCTCGGGATCGGAGATGTCGTTCGAGTCCGGCCTGACGCTGGAGCGCGAGCTGCAGAACATCCTCTTCAAGAGCAGCGACGCGAAGGAAGGGATCGCGGCCTACGTGGAGAAGCGGCAGCCGAGCTTCAAGGGCAAGTAAGCCGAATGAGGAACGAGGAACCAGGAGAAGAACTCGCGGCCGGGTCTTTTCTCCTCGTTCCTCATTCCTCGTTCCTGACTCAACTGGTGGACTGATGCCTGTCGCGACAGAGTATTTTCCCAGCGAACTTGTCATTGGCGGCGAAAAGGTCGCCGCCGCATCCGGGCGCCGCTTCCAGGTGGTGAACCCGGCCACCGAGGAGACGCTCGCGCCGGTGGCCGAGGCGGGGGCCGAGGACGTGGACCGCGCGGTGCGCAGCGCGCGGGCGACGTTCGAGTCCGATGGGTGGCGCGGGATGAGCGCGCGACAGCGCGGGGCCTGTCTCTACCGGCTGGGCGAGCTGGTCACCCAGCACAAGGACGAGCTGGCGCGGCTCGAGACGCTGAACAACGGCAAGCCGCTGTTCGAGTCGCACATCGACATCAAGCTCACGGCCGAGACGTTCCGCTACTACGCGGGGTGGGCCGACAAGATCCACGGGGAGACGATTCCCGTGGACGGCGCGTACCTGAACTACACGTTGCGCGAGCCGCTGGGCGTGATCGGGGCGATCGTGCCGTGGAATTTCCCCTTGTCGCTGGCCTCGTGGAAGATCGGGCCGGCGCTGGCGTGCGGGAACACGATCGTCCTCAAGCCGTCGGAAGAGACGCCCTACACGGCGCTGCGGGTGGCGGAGCTGGCGCTCGAGGCGGGGTTCCCGGCCGGCGCGTTCAACTGCGTGCCCGGCCCCGGGCGGGTGGCGGGCGAGGCGCTCGTGAGGCATCCGGGCGTGGACAAGATCGCGTTCACGGGTTCGACGGAGGTCGGGCGCCGGATCATGGCGCTGGCCAGCGAGACGCTCAAGAAGATCTCGCTCGAGTTGGGGGGCAAGTCGCCGAACATCGTGTTCGCCGACGCCGACCTCGACGCCGCGGCCCGCGGCGCGCTGACCGGGATCTTCTACGGCAAGGGCGAGGTGTGCGCGGCCGGCTCGCGCCTGCTGGTCGAGGCGTCGGTGCGGGACCAGCTCATGGAGAAAGTCCTGGCGCGGGCGGGCAAGATGGTCGCCGGCGACCCGCTCGATCCCAGGACGCGCCTGGGCGCGCTGGTGTCGAAGGTCCAAATGGAGCGGGTGCTCGAGTACGTCGCGGGGGCGCGCAAGGAAGGCGCGACGCTCAGGACCGGTGGTGAGCGCACCACCGTCAACGGCAAGGGCTACTTCGTCGCGCCGACCATCTTCGACGGGGTGACGCCCGAGATGACGATCGCGAAGGAGGAGATCTTCGGGCCGGTGCTGGCGGTGCTGACGTTCGAGGGAGGCGTGGAGGGCGCGGTGAAGGCGGCGAACAACTCGATCTACGGGCTGGCCGCCGGCATCTGGAGCAGGGACATCAAGAAGGCGCTGCGCGCGGCGCGCGGGGTCCAGGCGGGCACGGTCTGGGTGAACACCTACAACATGTACGACGCCGCCTCACCGTTCGGCGGCTTCAAGCAGTCGGGATTCGGGCGCGAGTTGGGGATGCACGGGTTGGAGGGGTACATGCAGGTGAAGTCGGTGTGGGTGGATCTGAACTGACAGCGGTCAGGGGTCAGCGGTCAGGGGTCGGCAATCACGGGTGAGAGTGTGAACGCTACGGTACGGGACGCGGTGATCATCGATGCGGTGCGCACGCCGATCGGGCGGCACGGGGGCGCGCTGGCGCGCGTGCGGCCTGACGACCTGGCGGCGGCCGTCATCCGTGCCCTGGTGAGCCGTACCGGCGTCGATCCGGCCTCCATCGAGGACGTGATTCTCGGCTGCGCCAACCAGGCGGGCGAGGACAACCGGAACGTGGCCCGGATGGCGGCGTTGCTGGCGGGGCTGCCGGTGACGGTGGCCGCCCAGACCGTGAACCGCCTGTGCGGATCCGGCCTGCAGGCCGTGGCCAGCGCGGCCCAGGCGATCCGGGCCGGCGAGGGTGACTGCTTCGTGGCCGGCGGCGTGGAGAGCATGACGCGCTCGCCGTGGGTGATGCTCAAGCCTGACGAGCCCTTCCCCCGCTCCGCCCCGCCCGTGGCCGACACCACGCTCGGCTGGCGGTTCACCAATCCGAAGATGCCCAGGGCGTGGACGATCTCGCTGGGCGAGACGGCCGAGGAAGTCGCCCGGCGCCACGGCGTGTCGCGCGAGGACCAGGACGCGTTCGCGCTGGAGAGCCAGCGGCGGGCGGCGGCGGCGATGGCCGACTGTCGCTTCTCGGACGAGATCGTCCCGGTGACGGTGATGGAGAAGCGCGCCGAACGGGTCGTCGACCGCGACGAGCATCCCCGGCCGGACGTGACCCTCGAGGCGCTGCGGGCGATGAAGCCGGCGTTCGTCCCGGAGGGTGGCACGGTCACGGCGGGCTCTTCGAGTGGGATCAACGATGGCGCGAGCGCGCTGCTGCTGATGAGCGCCGAGGCGGCCGCGGCCGCCGGCAAGCGGCCGCTGGCGCGGGTGGTGGCGAGTGCGGTGGCGGGAGTGTCGCCGGAGGTCATGGGTGTGGGCCCGGTGCCGGCGATCCGCTCGGCGCTGGCCCGGGCCCGCCTCACGATCGGCGACATGGACCTGATCGAGCTCAACGAGGCGTTCGCCGCCCAGGCGGTGGCCTGCGTCCGCGAGATCGGCGCCGACCCGGCGCGGGTGAACGTGAACGGCGGCGCGATCGCCCTGGGCCATCCGTTGGGCGCGTCGGGCGCGCGGATCCTTACGACGCTGGTCCACGAGATGAAGCGACGGAGCGCGCGGTACGGGCTGGCGTCGATGTGCATCGGCGTCGGCCAGGGGATCGCGATGATCGTGGAGCGCGCGGCATGAGCTACCAGAACATCCTGCTCTCCCGCGAGGAACGGATCGGGACGCTCACCCTGAACCGCCCCGATAAACTGAACGCGTTCGGCGGGTCGATGCGGCAGGAGATGGCCGAGGCGCTGGAGGAGCTGGAGCGGGACGATGGCGTCCGGGTCATCGTGATTACCGGGGCGGGCCGCGGCTTCTGCGCCGGCGGTGACATCGAGTACATGGCGGACCTGATCGCGCGGCGTGATACGGTGGCGATGGCGGCGCTGGTCGAGGCGGGACGCCGGGTGGTGATGACGATGCGCCGCTCCTCGAAGCCGGTGATCGGGAGCATCAACGGGGTCGCGGCCGGCGGCGGCGCGAACCTGGCACTGGCCTGCGACGTGCGTATTGCCAGCGACCGCGCGAAGCTGTCGCAGTCGTTCAACCGCATCGGGCTCCATCCGGACTGGGGCGGAACCTACTTCCTTCCCCGGGTGGTGGGTCCGGCGAGGGCGCTCGAGCTGTTCTGGAGCGCCGACCTGATCGAGGCCGCCGAGTGCGAGCGGCTGGGACTGTTCAACCGGGTGGTGCCGCACGAGCGGCTGCCGGTCGCGACGCTCGAGTTTGCGCGGATGCTGGCCGCCAAGCCGGCGCTGTCCGTGGCGCTCACCAAGCGGGCGGTGTACCAGTCGCTGGACCGCACGCTGCCGGAGATGCTGGATTTCGAGCTGGAGGCGCAGCTCCGCTGCTTCGAGAGCGGCGATGCGGTGGAAGGACTCAATGCATTTCTCGAGAAGCGCACTGCGTCATTCAATTGAGCGGTCAGCGGTCGGCGGTGAGCGGGCAAAAGCGCACCGTGTTTGTCCGCTGAACCCCCACCCCCAAAAACAGACTTTCATAGGGGGTTTTTA